>CAVYOD010000001.1:0-15769 GCA_963770045.1 Candidatus Aminicenantota bacterium
GTCTTCCCAGATGGCCTCTTAGCCAAGTCTCTCCATGAGAGACTTGAACCTCGGGAGCTGCCTGAGTGGGTCGAGGTTGCTGTCATGCTCAAACCATCCCTTTTGAGTGAGGCCGTGGTCGACTGCACGCTCCAGGCAGTTGAGCGACTCGTCGAGCTCACCCGCAAGTGAATAAATGCAGCCCAGATTATAAAGAACCATGGGCTCGTCCGGAGCTATGGCTTTGGCTCGGCTGGCCCATTCGAGACCGCGCTGCTTTTCTCCCAGGGCGACCAAGCCGTTCGCGCCCATGTAGATGGCCCGGGCATCGTCGGGATGAAGGTCGATCCGCTCCTCGACAAGGGCCACGCCGCGACGGCGGGAGGCGCGACCATCCTCAGAACGTCCCAGGGCGTCATAGATCTGAGCAACCAGAAGAGGCGCCTGGTAGTCGCCGGGGCGGATCGTGATCGCCTCCTCATAGAGCCGGGCCGCTTTCTCGATCTCGCCGCAAACAAAAGCGTGGCGCGCATAGAAGTACCAAGCCTCGAAGAGGCCCGGATCGAGTCGTATCGCGGCCTCGAATCCCCGTTCAGCCTCTTCCTTGTGCCCCCCGATGGAGAGAGCGACGGCGGAGGACGCCTGGGCCTGAGCAGAGTCTGGAGCCAGCTCAACGGCGCGCCGGCTCGCGGTTTCGGCTTGCTCGCGGACCAACGGCTTGCGCTCGGAATAGCGGTAGATAAAGGACCAACAATCGGCCAGTCCCGCGTAGGCCAGGGCGTATCCGGGATCCAGCTCCGTCGCCCGAGCGAAGAACTGCAGGGCGAACTCGATGTCGTGCCTTCCGTATCGGTAGTAGTAGCTCCGCCCCCGCAGATAATAATCGTAGGCCTGGACGTGCCGGGTCGGTGATTTCTGAAGGGCTCCTTTCTCCTGCGGGCTCAATGTCACTTGGAGCGCACGGACGATATTCTTGGCAATCTCTTCTTGGATCTCGAAAATATCCCGCATCTCGCGGTCGAAGGACTCCGACCAGAGGTGGGAGCCTTTTTCGGCGTCGATGAGTCGTGCGGTGATCCGGAGACGGTTATCGGACTTGCGTACACTCCCTTCGAGAAGCGTTTTGACGCGAAGCCGGCTGCCGATTTCCTGGGGTTTGAATGTCCCCCCTGAATTGAAAAGACGCGGTCCTGGCCGCGACGCGCAGTCCGTGCAAAATACTCAGGGCGTTGATGATATCTTCGGCGATCCCTTCACAGAAATAAGCCTGGTCTTTTTCACGGCTCATATCGACGAAGGGGAGCACTGCGATGGATGGAATCTCCTCCGAAGCGGATGTCTCTTTCGTCCGCTTCAGCCGCTCCAGCTCGGTGACAAAGTTCGAGAACGGAAGCCATCCGGAAGCGGACATCTTTCTCGAGACAATGGTGGAGGATCCGGTCGAGCTGCAGGGGCAGCCGAGCGTTCAGCTGCACGGCTGAGCGAGGCTCATCCTTGAGAATGGCCGCGATCGCCTCGGCACTGGTTTTCCCTTCAAAAGGCCGCTCGCCCGTCGCAAACTCAAACAGGACGATCCCGAGCGAGAAAAGGTCGGTGCGGTGGTCGAGCGGCTCCCCCCGCAGCTGTTCGGGAGACATGTAACAGATGGTCCCGCAGAGGCCTTCCTTAAGGGTCGCCGTCGTAGCATTCTTGTCCGCGGCGAGAAAAGGAACCGAGTCGAACATCCGGGCGAGGCCGAAATCGAGGATTTTGACTTCTCCGCCCGGACTCACCAGGATGTTCCCGGGCTTCAGGTCCCGATGGATGATCCCACGCTCGTGGGCGGCGGCGATGGCGTCGGCGATCGGGAGAACAATCTCGAGAAAGCGGTCGAGCGGCACGCCGCCGTGGACGATATACTTTGATAAGGGATCACCCTCCACAAGCTCCATGGTAAAAAAGTAGGTCCCTTCACCCTCGGCAATCTCATGGATCGTGACGATGTTCGGATGCCGGAGCGCTGCGACCGCTTTCGCCTCGCGCTCGAAGCAGGCGCGCCGCTCAGGGTCGTCGGCCACGCCCTCGGGAAGGAACTTGATGGCGACATCGCGGTCGAGCTTGAGGTCGCGCGCCTTCCAAACGACCCCCATACCGCCCTCGCCGACCTTTTCGAGAAGGCGATAGTGAGTCAGAATGCTTCCGGGTTCAAGCTTCATTAGTCGGCCTCCCCCACTTTGGATAAATCGCGGTCAAGGATGATCATAATGATAGAAAGATCATGCCGAGCCACTGGCCAGCGATTTGTCCCGGAACAGGCCGGGAACAGAGGCGAGGCACTTCGAATTCGGGAACTCAAGGGGAGATGAGAAATCATCGGAATATCAATGTATCTCAGGCGATGAATTTCTGTCAACAATTCTAGATTTCCGGACAGGCGTTTCTCCCCGATCATAATGGAACCCTGGTTTGGAAAAGAGAGCTGACTCCCCTCCGGCTACAGGCAGGCGGTCAACGCGCAGGAGTCAGAACGTATAGACATAGCCGACAAACACGATCGCCGCGCCTGTGTTGTTTTTCCCGTTGACCTCCGGATTCTTTTGGATGTTGGTCAGGCCGACGGAAAAACGGGCGCTCAGGACGATATCGCCAGGTCCGAACGGCGCCTCTAGACCGACTCCGCCGGTGAACCCGACATTGATGGGATGGATCTCGCTCTTGACGTCCGTCGTCGCATCAAAGGAAACAGGAGGCAAAGGCTCGTTTGCCGGGGGGATGATGAGCGGAGTGCCGGATGAATCTATATATAAGGAACTCATTCCGCTGGTTACGGTCTTGGCCCGAACGCGGAAGCCGATGGACGGGCCGGCGCCGGCAACAACTCGCCACGTCCGTCCCCAATTGAACTTCGCCATCAGAGGAATTTCCACGTAGTCGATTATAGTTTCGTTGTGGAAATTCGCGTACAAGGTCAAGTCTGGAGGCAAGGGCAGGCCGCCCACCTGATCGGGAGTGATGGGCTGCATGCCGTTCCGTTTTCCTCCCTGCGAGACATAGTTGACCTCCCCGCACAAGGAAAAGCGATTGGTCAGCATCCATTCTCCGGAAATTCCAAAGAAGGGGCCCAGTCGCGACGTGTAATCCTGGCTCTGAATGGTATTGCCGCCCCTGATGTTCGGAATGCTGAGTCCGCCGTGGATCTCTATCCGGAACTGATAGGAGAAGCTCGATTCAACGCCAGCCAGGAACATGACCAGAAGGGTAGCCAGCAGCCGTGCCGCTCGACCGGGGAAGACTCCGCGGCCGGAGCAATTCTCTATCTTAGGTTCTCTTCGTTCAGGCATCCGCCACCTCCCTTTTGGCTCAAAGGCCATTTCCCAGTGCCTATAATTAAAATTATCATTGCCGCCGATAGACTGTCAATTTAAAAAACCTCGCTTTCAGGTTCCTCTACGGGCGGCCAAACCCTCAGTCGCGCTCCTAAATTGAAATTTGTCTCCAGAAGAATTAACATAATATTGTAATATCGTAATCGCAATCGGGGCTTGAACAGCCCGAACGGCGAAGAATCAAAGGAGAAATTAGACGAGGAATGGAGGTCTATCATGGGAATTGTCGAGGAACCTTGCCGCGGCAATGGCATCTCTAAGCTCCGTCGGCAAGATGAAAGAGCTCATGCTCAGCTCGCCCGATTGGTGAGCCTTTCCGGGTTCGTGCTGGCGCTCCTTAGCTTCCCCGCCTGCGTCGGCATGCACAGCCTGACGACAAGGACAGCGCCTGCTCCTCAAGTGCCGTGGACACCACCTCCCGGGAGCGAGAAACCGGTTATCACTTCCCCGCCCGCCCAGATCCCTCCAGAGCTTCTTCAATCCAAGCAGAACTGGACTCTGGCCAATCTTATTGATATCGGGCTGAGCAACAACATGCAGACCCGGGCAGCTTGGACGGCGGCCCGTTCCGCGGCCGCTGCCCTGGGCAGCGCCAGAAGCGCCTATTTCCCCAGGGTGACCGCGGACCTGACCGGGGGCCGGACCAAGGGGTCGGTCGCGGGGGGATTATTTACGTTCAATTACAGCAGCCTCAATCCGGCAGCCGGCCTGAGCCTTCTCCTGTTTGATTTTGGAGGGAGAGGTGCTGGCTATGAAGAAGCCCGACAGGCGCTCGCCGCCGCTAACTGGACCCACAATGCGGTCATCCAAAATGTGATCCTTCAAATCGAGGAGAGTTATTATCAGTACTTGACCGCCAAAGCTCTTTTGAAAGCGCAGGAGGCCAGTCTAAAAGAAGCGGAGACCAACCTGGACGCCGCAAACCAACGCCATCAGGCGGGGGTCGCGACGATCGCCGATGTCCTCCAAGCAAAGACGGCCGCCTCAAGCACACAGTTGGCCGTTGTCTCGACCCAAGGACTCATCCAAACCATTGTGGGTGGCCTGGCCAATTCCATCGGCCTTCCCGCGAACACGATCTTTGAGGTCGCCGACCAAATGCCGGAATCGCTTCCCCTGGAGCGGGTTTCCGGCGAAGTCGATCATTTCATCCAGGAAGCACAGGCCATGCGTCCGGACTTGGCCGCGGCCCGGTCTCGGGCCCTCAGGGCGGAAGCCCACATCCGGACGGTCCGGTCGAGCGGCCTTCCGACTCTTGTCGCCAACGGGAATATCGGACGCACCTATTACAGCAATCGTCCCAAACCCTCGAACACCTTTGGAGCGTCGATCGTTCTTGATTTCCCCATTTTTACGGGTTTCTCCAATAACTATCAGATTCTCCAGGCCAAGGTCGACGCCGAGACGGCCAAGGCTGAGATGCAGCAGTTGGTGCAGGATGTCACCTTGCAGGTCTGGACGAGCTACTACAACGTGAACACAGCGGCCCAAAGAATCAAAACTTCCCAGGACCTCTTTGATTCGGCTCAACAATCCTATGAGGTCGCGCTGGCGACCTATAAAGAGGGCGTCGGAGACATTCTGGGCCTCCTGTCTGCCCAGAGTTCGCTAGAGAGTGGACGGGTCCAGCTGATCCAGGCTAAAACAGACTGGCTTCTGGCTCTCGTGCAATTCGCACACGACACGGGGACGCTCGGACTCTCGGAGGAGATTCCCTCGGCTGTTCCCTCAGCACCGGCCAAGAAAGGAGACAATTGAGCATGATGACTTCGAAAAAGATTCGTATCTTGTGGCTGATTCTCAGCGCTTGTTATCTACTCTCAGGTACTCTTCTGATCACAGGATGCTCCTCCAAAGGACAGCAGAAAGGCGCTCCCGGGGCGGGCCTGGCCATCCCCGTCAGTGTGGCCAACGTCAACGCGATGGATGTTCCCCTGCAGATAAGGGCGATCGGGAATGTCGAAGCTTACTCCACAGTTCAGATCAAAGCCCTGGTCGGCGGACAGATGATCAGCGTCCACTTCAAAGAAGGACAGGACGTCAAGAGAGGTGATTTGCTTTTCAAAATCGACCCCCGACCTTTTCAAATAGGGCTCGAACAGGCCGAAGCCAATCTGGCCAGGGACAGGGCTCAATTGAAGAACGCCGACGACGAAGTCAAACGCTATGCCGACCTCGCCCAAAAGGATTATGTGACCAAGGAACACTACGACCAACTCGTCGTCAATGCCGAAGTCCTAAGGGCATCGGTCAAGGGAGACGAGGCGGTCGTCGAAAATGCGCGACTCCAACTTGAGTACTGCACCATCCGGTCTCCAATTGACGGGCGAACCGGGAGTTTGATGGTTCACCCGGGAAACATCGTCAAGGCCAACGACACCATTTCTCTTGTCGTCATCTACCAGACGAGCCCCATCTACGTTTCTTTCTCTGTTCCCGAACAAAACTTGCCCCAGATCAAAAAACATATGGCCCAAGAAGAGATCAAAACCGGGGCGGTTGTGAACGAAAAGGAGAGCCCCATTCCCGGCGTCCTAACATTCGTGGACAACGCCATAGACACGACAACCGGGACGATTAACCTCAAAGCCACTTTCCCCAACACGGACAGGGCTCTCTGGCCGGGTCAGTTTCTGAACGTCATTTTAACCCTGACCGTCGAAAAAAACGTTATCACCATTCCTTCCCAGGCCGTCCAGACGGGCCAAAAAGGACAATATGTGATGGTGGTCAAGAGCGATATGACGGTCGATTCCCGGCCGATCGAAGTTGAGAGAATATACGGGGAGAACTCCGTGATTCGTTCGGGTCTCAAACCGGGAGAAACTGTCGTCACAGACGGCCTGCTCAGGCTGGCTCCCGGTTCCCGGGTCGTGATCAAGAAAGCCATCTAGGAGAACTCCTTATGAATATCTCGCAACCCTTCATCAGACGCCCGGTCATGACCACCCTCATCATGGCGGCCATTCTCGTCTTCGGAATCATGGCCTTCCGTCTCTTGCCGGTCAATGACCTGCCCAACGTTGACTTTCCCACAATCCAGGTCTCAGCTGCCCTTCCCGGCGCCGGCCCGGAGACCATGGCCTCTGCGGTCGCAACACCCCTGGAAAAACAGTTTTCGACGATCGACGGTCTCGATTCCATGACGTCCACGAATATCCTGGGAAGCTCCCAGATCACTCTTCAGTTTTCCCTGCGGCGCAATCTCGACGCGGCAGCCCAGGACGTTCAGGCCGCGATCTCGAGAGCCATGACCCAATTGCCGCCCGAGATGCCTGCCCCTCCGGCTTACCAGAAGGTCAATCCCGCTTCATCTCCCATTTTGTTTATCGCCCTCACCTCCCCGACACTTCCCCTCTCAACCCTGGACGAATATGCGGAAACCATGATGGCCCAGCGCATCTCCATGGTCAGCGGGGTTGCCCAGGTTATGGTCTTTGGATCCCAGAAGTACGCCGTCCGCATCCAGCTTAACCCGGACGCGCTGGCCTCGCGGGGAGTCGGTCTCGACGAGGTCGCCCAGGCGGTGCGGAGCGCGAACGTCAACCTGCCGACCGGGACGCTGTACGGCGCCCACCAGGCGTATACGATCGAGTCGACCGGACAACTCTTTAATGCCCCCGCCTACAGGGACCTCATCGTCACGTATCGAAACGGTTCGCCCGTTCGCTTGAAGGAGTTGGGAAGGGCGATCGACAGCGTCGAGAATGACAAGGTCGCCGCCTGGTTCTATAGCAGCCGGGGCCCGCAGCGGTCGATGATTCTGGCAATTCAACGGCAGCCCGGGACGAATACCGTCCAGGTGGCGGCGGGCGTCAGAAAGCTCTTGCCGATGTTCCGGGGCCAACTCCCTGCCGCGGTCAATTTCAGCGTCCTCTTTGACAGGTCGGTTTCAATCCGAGCCTCGGTCAACGACGTGGAGTTCACTCTATTGCTGGCCGTCGTCTTGGTTGTTCTGGTGATTTTCTTTTTCCTCCGGAACCTGACGGCCACCGTGATCCCGAGCCTGGCCCTGCCCTTCTCGATCGTGGGCACCTTTGCCGTCATGTACCTGTTCGGATACAGCCTGAACAACCTCTCGTTAATGGCTCTCACGCTGTCCATCGGATTCCTCGTAGATGACGCGATCGTTATGCTCGAAAATATCTTCAGGCATCAAGAGCTCGGGGAGGGGCCCCGGGAAGCTACGCTCAACGGCTCGAAAGAAATCGCCTTCACGATTGTGTCCATGACCCTGTCCCTGGCCGCCGTCTTCGTCCCGATCTTGTTCATGGGCGGGATCCTGGGCAAGCTGTTTCACGAGTTCGCCATCACTATCGCCGCCGCCGTCCTCATTTCGGGCTTCGTTTCGCTGACCCTGACCCCCATGATCAGCAGCCGTATTCTGCGACCGCCCAAAACCGAACACGGCCGGCTGTATCTCGCCGTCGAGAAACTCCTCCGCGATGTTCTCGAGTTCTACAAGGTCACCTTGAGATGGGCCATGGGACACCGCCTCCCACTCATGGTTTTCTCGTTCTTCATCCTGGTCTTCATGGTCATCATGTTCATCAGGATTCCCAAGGGCTTCATCCCCAGCGAAGACACGGGGCAGTTCATCGCTGTGACGGAGTCGGCCCAGGGAATCTCCTTTGATGCCCTGGTCAAACACCAGTTGACGGTCGCCGATGTGATCATCAAGGACCCGAACGTTGCGACCTTTGTCACCTCGGTCGGCGGAATCAGCTCCACAAACCAGGGACGGATGTTCGTTCAAACGAAGCCAAGGTCACAGCGGAAGCTGGGCATCGACCAAATCATCGCGGAGTTACGGCCAAAGCTCTTCACGATACCCGGAATGGTCACCTTTCTGCAGAACCCTCCACCGATCCAGATCGGGGCCCGTTTCACCAAGAGTCTTTATCAGTTCACGCTCCAGAGCCCCGACACCGACCTTCTCTATGAGAAGGCAACCCAGTTTGAATCCCAGATGCGGTCGCTCCCCGGCCTTCAGGAGGTCACGAGTGACATGCTGCTCCAAAACCCCCAAGTCACGGTCGATATCGACCGGGACAAGGCCCTGGCTCTCGGCGTGTCTCCTATGCAGGTCGAGGATGCCCTTTATTACAGCTACGGCCAGCGACAGATTTCGACGATCTACACTCCCAACAACGAGTACCAGGTCATCATGGAACTCTTGCCGCAATACCAAGCCGATCCTTCCCAGCTTTCCAAGCTCTACATCCTTTCCAAGTCGAGAACTCCGGTCCCGCTGGACTCCGTGGCCAAATTGACGAGGGGCATCGGGCCTCTCTCGGTCAATCATTCCGGCCAGCTTCCGTCCGTAACCATATCTTTTAACCTGAAGCCCGGAGTGGCCATCGGCGACGCCGTCAACGAGGTCACAAAGCTCGCCCGCGCGAACTTGCCTTTAACGATCAGCACGAGCTTTCAGGGGACGGCTCAGGCCTTCCAGGCGTCGCTCCAGGGACTGGGTCTTCTTTTGTTATTGACAATTTTTATCATCTACATGATCCTGGGTATCCTGTATGAGAGTTTCATCCATCCCTTGACCATCCTCTCGGCACTCCCGTTCGCCGGATTCGGCGCTCTATTGACCCTCATGATCTTCCGCACAGAACTCAGTATCTATGCTTATGTGGGCGTCATCATGCTCGTCGGGTTGGTGAAGAAAAACGGCATCATCATGATCGACTTCGCCCTGGCCGCCGAGAGAAACCAGGGGAAAAATGCATTCGACTCGATCTTTGAGGCCTGCGTTGTTCGGTTCCGTCCCATCATGATGACGACGATGGCCACACTCTTCGGTACACTGCCCATCGCCCTGGGATTTGGAGCAGGAGCCGAGGCCCGGCGGCCGCTGGGGCTCGCGGTCGTGGGAGGGCTGCTGTTTTCTCAGCTGGTGACCCTTTATGTCACTCCGGTCATCTACACCTATCTGGACAGTTTTCAGAGCTGGATAAGGGGAAAAAAGGCAAATAGGGCCATGCCCTTGGGCCCCTGGACGAGCATTCCAAGTCGCGCTTCTGAAGCTGCGGGCGCAGTTTTATTTGGATTCTTTAGCCAGCGACCGGATCAGGTCAAGATCGAGTCTCCCTTTGGCTCCCCAGCCCCTCACTCCGGGTGGGATCTCCGGGCGGAACCGCTCATACAAAGTGAATGCCTTCACGGCCAACTGTTCTGGCTCGAAGGCCTTGGTCAAGGCCTCCATAACTCTACGAACCGCCCGAAGCTCCGGCCCAAACTTATCCTCAAGGTAACGCTCGACCCCATCAGGCTCGACAGGCTTATCCTTGACGACGGCCCGGATTCCGTGTTCGGTGGTTTTGGCCGGCACAGGGCGTCCCAGGAGCTCGACCCAGAACTCCTCACCGAGCCGGGCCTTTTTCGGCCGAGCGCCCCCGGGTTTCGGGGCAGGCTTAAAAATGCCGAGGCTCCGTCCCTTCGTTTGAGCGTTGAGTCCGGCGAGGGCTTTCCCGAGCGAAAGCGAAGCCTCGTGATCAAATCCCAGCCGCTCAGCCACAACACTGGCCCAGAGGGTTAGAACGGGAGCGCGATTCACGGACAGGGTTTTCGGTTCCATTTTTGCCTTATTAATTCAATATATCCCTGGCCGTTTCGCAAGTCAATTCGTCCCCACGTTCAGTCGGGCATCAAAATCGCCATTCACGTTTCCATTTTTCCGGCGAGACGGGTCCTCTTTTATTTTTTTTCTTTGGAGGGCTCGAGGAAGATATCTTCCCTCACATAAACGACCCCCGGCTCCCTCAGCAGGGCTTGAAATTCTTCCGGCGAGAGGTCATCCTTCACGACTGAGGAAACAGGCTTCCCGAAGTAAAGCTTTTTGTTGACGGTTTCGAGGAGGTCGTTGATCCGGAGATAGATTTTGGCCTGGGCCCTGTCCAGGACGACGGTGACCAGGTTTTCCCTGATCACGATGGCCTGGACCGCCGGAAACTTCGAGACCTTGGCCGCCAAGCGAGAGAGCATGCGGCCTTTTCTGTTGCGGATATAGCGATAAACCAACAACCCCACCAATGCCAGCGAAGCCAGGCTTCCCCACCGGATACTGGTAAAGACGAGAATGGCCACCAGAATGAGGGCGATGGCCAGAGCGACTTTCCCTTTGGAGCCGAAAGGAAGCGAAGTCTTGAGCCACTCGATCCAGCTCAGAATCCGTTGGCCGGCAGAGATGGAGATCTGAGTGCCTGATTCGATGTCCTGCTTGAGATGTTTAAGGTCCGCGGCCACAGCCTGGGCGTCGGGATAGCGATCTTCGGCGCGTTTGCGCAGGCAGCGGGAAACAATTCGATGGAGCTGTGGCGGGAGGTTTTTGCGGATGATCGTGACCGGCTTGACTTCCTCGAAGGCGATGGCGTGCATGGTATCCAGAGGGCTCTCGCCTTTGAAGGGCAATTCCCCTGTGACCATCTCATAGATGACAACGCCCAACGAGAAAATATCGCTGCGCTGGTCAACGGCCTGACCTCGGGCCTGTTCGGGGCTCATATAATTGATTGTGCCCACGACGGCTCCTGAGAGAGTCTGCGCCAGCGTCGCCGTCTGAGCCACGATTTTTGCCGCTTCATCCCCAGAAGGATGAATCTCGGGTTCGATGAGCTTCGCCAATCCGAAATCCAGGAGTTTGGCATGCCCCTCGCGAGTGACCATGATATTGTCCGATTTGATATCGCGGTGGACAATGTTCGCTTTGTGCGCCTTGGCAAGTCCCTCCGCAACTTGAAGGGCGATTTCCACTGCCGCCAGGAGGTCGAGTTCCCGGTTGGCGATCAAGCGGCCCACTGTCTGGCCTTCGACATATTCCAGGGCGATAAAAGTCGTGCCCTCGGCTTCGTCTATGTCGTAAACCTGGGCGATGGCCGGATGAGTGACGGCCGCGGCGGCACGCGCCTCCTGAACAAAACGTTGCAGACGCTCCGGGTTCGCGGTCAGGTCGGACCTGAGCAGCTTGAGCGCGACGGGCCGGTCCAGTCGGAGGTCACGGGCAAGGTACACCTCGCCCATGCCGCCCTTGCCCAGGAACGCCTCGATCTTATAATGTTTGAGAGTCTTTCCGATCAACATCTTTTATGGCTGTAGATAAACTTAATATAATTCCGCAAAAAATTCCAGGGGAATGTCAGCATCTTTGTTTCTGTGATAAAGGGGCTTGACACTGTTTTGCGGCCATTATATAAGGCGTTGGAGCAAAGCTTCAAAGAATCACAATCAAAAGGGGGTGCAAAAACAATGAAGACGAGAATGATTTGTCTTTTGAGCCTGAGTTTGGCGGCTATCTTTTTGATGGCCGCAGGGCCCGGTTCGGGTCCGGCGGCAGATGAAAAAGCCGCGCCTCCGGATGTACTGCGGGCGGGGAAAGACTTTCTGGTAACGCCGGTCTATTCCGAAGCGGAGGACCAACGGGTCCTGGCTTTGTATGCCGGCTTGCGAGTTTCTGATGTCGTCGACGGGATGGATGCCGTGGGATTGCAGAACATTGGCCTCATGGATCAGGAGATCCATGCCCTCTGGCGTGATCTGGAATTATTCAAACACCGGTTCGCAGGAGTGGCGGTCACGGCCAGATACGTCCCGACTCAGAATTCTCCGGCCGGGAAAATGACTCCGGCGGCCTACGACGACTGGGCCGGAGACTGGTATGAGAAGCGGTCGGGTGAGCCTTTTATGCCCCTGATTCGCAAGGGCACGGCCCTGGTGATCGAGGACGCCCAGGATCTGACGTGGGCACGATCGGCTCTTACAACATCCTGGAATGGAAGGGCCTTGGTTGCACCGGCGTTGTCACAGCGCGACCGCCCGCGACACGGACGAAATCGCGACCAAGCGGATCCCCTTTATTTTCAGAAGCCGGGACGTGACATTCGGTGGGGGCGGAACGAGATCGAATCGGTCAACCGGCCGGTGGTGGTCGGCGGGTGCGGGTCCGTCCCGGGCGACGTGGTGGTGGCCGACGGCGACGGCGTGGTCGTCGTGCCGCGCCATCAGGCGGAAGCCGTGGCCAAGTACGCGAGGAAAATCTTGGAGGAAGACAAGGCGGGACGAAGGGATCTCTACAAAAAGCTCGGCATCAAAGCGGACGAATCGATAAAAAAATAGATATAAATATGATCTGTCGTGGAGGAGGTCATGCTCAAACAATCGAGGCGCTTTTGGCTCGGAGCAGGGCTTATGATGCTCTTTGTGTTTTCCGGGCAGACGGAGATCCGGAACGACTGCAAAGCAGCCTCAGGCTGCACAACCGTCATCATCGGCAAGAAGGCGACGGCGGACGGCAGTGTGATCATGGCCCACAACGAAGATTATGGCGCCAGCGATTGCCTGCATCTCGTTTATCACTCGAGGGAGAACCACGCGCCCGGAGAGGTCATGAGCTTTGCGTTTGAAAAAGTGCCTCAGGTCGCGATCACGTATGCCTATACAGCGATTGAGATGTATTCCGGAGACCGGCTGGGCATGCCTCCGGCCAAGTTCCTGGATGGGATGAACGAATACGGTCTCTCCCTGGGGAGCAACTGCATTGATTGCCGCGAGCCGACCGGTCCAAATAATGTTGGCCTGGGCTGGCCCGAGATCGGCCAGCTCGTCGTCGAAAGATGCAAGACAGCCCGTGAAGCGGTCGAACTCTGCGGCAAGCTGGTTGACCGTTACAGCTTCAACGGCTTTGAGGCGACATCCTGCAAAAACCTTGCCTTTATGATCGCGGATCCGAATGAGGGTTGGATCATGGAGGTCACGAGGCACCACTGGGTCGCGAAGAGGTGCCCGGATGACGGAGGCATCTTCTACGCCAACCAAGCCCTCATCACGACAGATTGGGACATGGCTTCAGCCGACCTGATCCCGTTCGCCAAAAGCAAGGGTTGGTTCGACCAGAGGTCCGGAGAGAAGTTCAATTTTCGAGAAGCTTACGGCTCGGAGCTGGGCAAGCCCATTAACGTGATGCGCGAGGATCGGGCCGGGGAATTGCTGATGCCAAAGCTGGGAACGGTCACCGTCCAGGATCTGACCGAAGTCATGAAGGACCACTATGAAGGAAAGGCTTGGTTTGACACCCCTCACAGCAAGAAGAAAGCCCCACGCCGTCCCATCTGCGTCAGCGGAACCCAATCCACCCAGATCTACCATCTGAGATCGAGCATGCCCGCCGCCCTCGGGTGCGTCATGTGGTCGTCGGCCAGCTCTCCCTGCCTGGGTGTTTACGCGCCGATTTGGGCCGGACACAATGAGAAGAGTGTTGCCGAGTGGCAGGAAGGAAAGGACTCATTCAGTCCGGAATCTGCCTGGTGGACGTTCGAAAATATTCAGCGCATCGTGGCCCCTAAGAATGATCCGGACCCCGCATTCTGGAAAGCCAACTGGCCAGAGCCGTCCGAGGGCGCTGGGACAAGATTGAGAAAAAAGGGTGGGAGCAGGCAGGCGCTCTAGAGAGGGAGGCCATGAAGTTCTGGCAGCAGGGCAAAGTCAAAGAGGCCCGCAGACTCTTGACGAATTATTCAAACACCCGCTTGCACTCCGATTTTCTGGAAGCCCAATCCATCCTGGACCTGCTCAAAACGAAGGGCGGAAAACCGGGACAAGAATAGAGGCATCCGGGCCTGGCACTCAGTCTTTCGGGGACTTGGCCAGCAAAAAGATTCCGTACTTGGCGAACCAATCGGGCAAGAATTTGACGATCTTTCCCGAAGTCGCCCGGTAGTGGGTGGAGATAGCGATTTGGTTGAGGATCTTGATCCTTCGGTCGGAGCAGAACTCGTGGAAGTCGCGGCAGGTGATGACCCGGATATTCGGCGTATCGTACCATTCATAAGGGAATTCCTTCGTTACCGGGGCCTGGCTGGTAACAGGAGTTGCAACCTGATGGCGATGTGGTTAAAGCAGGGGAAGCTGACAATCCCTCTCCCGGCGATGCGGAGCATCTCTTCGATGACCCGTTCGGGATTATAGACTTGTTGAAGCGTCTGGCTCAGGATCACGTAATCGAAGCTTTGGTCGGCAAAATCCCGGGATTCGTCGTTCAGATCGCCCTGGATAACCGAGAGCCCCTTCTCGATGCCCTCGATGACCTCCCGCTCATCGATTTCGATTCCGGTTCCCAGGATTCCCTTGTCGTCCTGAAGATACTCAAGAGGTCGCCCTGGCCGCAGCCCAGGTCGAGGACTCGGCTCCTGGGGCCGACCAGGGAGGCGATCATCTGCAGGTCAAATCGCATCCCTCGTCCCCTCATCGTTTTTCCAGCGCCGGGCTCCCGGGGTCCGTTGGCAATCCTGGTCATAAAACCCGAGACCAGCCGGGTTCGTTGCTCGTGAGCCAAGAAGAAAGAATCGTGCCCGAAGTCGGCCTGGATTTCACAGAAGCTGACATCCAGCCCGGCCTTCTTCATGGCCGTGACCATATCCTTCGACTGGGCCGTCGGATAAAGCCAGTCCGAGGAGAAGGAAATGACCAGGAATTTCGCCGCCGTTCGCGAAAAGGCTTTGACCAGCGAGCCTGCTTCCCCTCTCTGTTCACCCAGGTCGAAATAGTCCGAGGCTTTGGTGATGTACAGATAGGAGTTGGCGTCAAAGCGCTCGACGAATTTTTTTCCCTGGTAGTGGAGGTAGCTCTCGACCTGAAAATCGGGAGAAAAATCAAACTTGAAGGCGGAGTTTTCCTGAAGCTTCCGGCCGAACTTTCTCTCCATCGAACCTTCGGAGAGATAGGTGATGTGGCCGATGATGCGGGCCAAGGCGAGCCCTTTATTCGGGGGCTCCTGTCCGTAATAATCGCCGTTTCGCCAGTTGGGATCGGCCATGATGGCCTGGCGCTGGGCTTCACTCAGGCCGATGGACAGGGCCGTCCGCTTGGCGGTGCTGGCGATGGGGATCGCCCGAGCGAACCATCTCCGGGTAGTCGACTGCCCACTGCAGCGCCTGCATGCCGCCGATCGACCCACCGATGAGGCAGAGGAGCTTCACAGGATGTCGAGATGGTCCACCAGCTTCTTCTGAGCCCTGACAACGTCGGCGATTGTGAAGAGGGGAAAGCCCAAGCCGTAGGGCTTCCCCGTCCGGGGATCAAGCGAGGCCGGTCCCGTCGATCCGTAACAGCTCCCGATGATGTTCGAGCAGATGACAAAGTACTTGTCCGTATCGATGCCTTCCCAGGCCGACCATGTTGTCCCACCAGCCGGGCTTCTCGTCGGTCTTCGGCATAGGTGCCGGCCGCGTGGGAGTTCCCCGACAGGGCGTGGAACACCATGACCGCATTGCCGGCCTCCGTATCGAGCCGGCCGTAGGTTTCATAGGCCAGTGTGATGGGACCGAGTTTCTGTCCGCTTTCGAGGACAAGCTCATCGGGAGGCTCGGCAAAAGTCAGATAGCGCTTTTCGACGATCCCCACGGACTTCCCGTCCCTGTCGTGACCAC
>CAVYOD010000002.1:0-48916 GCA_963770045.1 Candidatus Aminicenantota bacterium
GCCGTGGAATTGGCCACTGTCCTTCTGATGGGAGCCTGGACCGCCGCTCAGAGAGCGAAATCCCGAGGAAGCTTCCGTAGCCGTGAGCCTGGCCCATGCGGAGAACACAGTTGAAGGAACTGCATCGATTGCCACACTCATAGCAGAAGCACGACGGACTCACACCACAGTGACGTCGGCGGCTATTCCTACAACAGCCAGGCCTGTTACTCCTGCCACCCCAGAGGCGCTGCAGGCGACAAAAGCCGTCTTCCAGCAAATTGACTTGCTTGGGGCAATCCGCTAGAATCTGAACCACCTCTGGCGGTGTAGCTCAGTTGGTCAGAGCATGCGGCTCATATCCGCAGTGTCGGGGGTTCAAATCCCTCCACCGCCATTTTTGCCTTAAACGTGAAACGTAAAAAGCAAGAAATCCAACTCCTTACCAGCTCATCGAATTGATGATTTATAAAAAGTTCAAGGCCACAGTCGCCAAATACCGCCTTCTTGAAGACGGAGATAAAGTCCTGGTGGCTTGTTCGGGCGGCGCCGACTCGACGGCCCTGCTGGACCTCCTTCTTGAACTCCGCCACGAGCTTTCACTCGAGCTGGTGTTGGCCCATTTCAACCACAGGCTTCGGCCGAGCGCCGATGAGGATGAGGAGTTTGTCCGAAGCGAAGCGGCCCGGCGCGGCTTACCCTTCATCGTCCTCGGCCGGTATGTCCGGTCCTACGCTCGCCGCCGACGGCGAAACTTGGAAGAAGCGGCCAGAGAGCTGCGCTATTCTTTTTTGAAAAAGGCGGCCGTCCAAACCGGTGCCACCAAGATCGCGACCGGCCACACGATGACCGATCAAGCCGAAACGGTCCTGATGAGGCTCTTCCGGGGAAGCGGACTCCTGGGTCTCGGAGGAATCGCTCCCAGCCTGGAGGGGCTGATCATCCGGCCTTTGATCGAAATAGAACGTTCCGAGATCGAGGATTACCTCCGCAGGCGTGGCCTCTCCTACCGCGTCGATGAAAGCAATTTCGACCGCCGTTTCCTCCGCAATCGCATCCGTCTCGATCTTCTTCCTGAGCTTGAGAAAAATTATGCCAGAGGGATAGCGGCTCACCTCGCGCGGCTGGCCTCAATCCTTCGCGAAGAAGAGAGTTTCCTGGAAGTCGTGACGGATGAACACGCCCGGCGAGCGATTTTCTCAAGAGGCGGTCAGCCGGCCTTGGATGTCCGCATCCTTTCCGCATTGCCGCCGGCGCTCGCCAGGCGCCTCGTCCGCAGGTTTCTCCTCACGGTCAAAGGCGACTTGAGGCGCGTCTCTTTTGCCGATGTCGAGGACATCCTCGGCTTAGAAAATGAAAAAGAGAAAACTCTGCCCAAAGGCCTGGCCTTGAAAAGAGAAAAAGACCTGATCATCGTGAAGGAACAGAGCTCCCCCGCCGCGAAGTTCGAACGAAGCTGGGATGGCAGGAAGACCCTTCGCTTGGCAGGAGCGGGCCTCGAAGTCCAGGCCAAGAAGGTGAAAAAAAGCCACGCATTTCCATTTGCTTTCGACGACAACAGGAGAGCCTACCTGGACTTTGCAAAGCTCGAATTTCCTCTCCTCGTCCGCAATCGCAAGCCAGGTGACCACTACAGGCCCCTCGGGGCGCCGGGACGGAAAAAACTCAAAGAGATCATGAGGGCGAAAGGCATTCCCGAGGCGGAGAGGGCTTCCCGGCCCGTCTTTGTTTCCGGCGGCAAAATCATCTGGGTCCCGGGCTGTCCGGTTGCCGAGGCCTTCAAGGTCAAAAAATCGACAAAGGACATTTTTTTGATCGAAATAAAATAGTGCTCACGGCTCACAGCTCACTAATACAAACGCAACAACTAATGCGACATCTCCGTTCAAGGTTGCACCGGAGGCCACCCTCTGGCCCCCGGACCCCGAGGAACCAGTCCCGTCGGTTCCCCCATCGGACAAGCCGACGGGCCCCCCTCCGCTACGGGGTCCCAAGGGTGGCCTCCGGTGCAACCTTGACCATGTCAAGTTACTTGTCGCGTTTGCATTAGTTTATTGACGAGATGACGAGATAGACGTCTAGAGATAGCTTTCCTTCCAGATTGCAAACACCAGAAGCGCCCAGAGCTGGTGGCTGTAGTTTTCCCGGCCTGCCAGATGGGACTCGATCATCTTCTGGACCGCGGCGAAGTTGAAGAACCCTTCTTCCCGGACGCGTTTTTCGCCCAACGAATCCAGGAGCAAGTCGCGGAGGTCCGTTTTCAACCAGTGTTTGATCGGAATGCTGAAGCCTTGCTTGGGCCGGTAGATGTTGTCTTTGGGCAGGAGGCGTTCGACCGTCTTTTTGAAGATCCACTTCGTACTGAGCCCATGAAGCTTGAGCTTGCCCGGCAGCCGGAAGGCGAATTCGATGAGTTTGTGATCAAGGAGGGGCACCCGGGCCTCGAGCGAGGCGGCCATGCTCATCCGGTCCACTTTGACCAGGATATCATCGACCAGGTAGGTCTTGAGGTCCAGATAAAGCTCGGAGTTGACGCGGTCAAAAGAGCGGGACGATGGGAAAAAATCTCGGAAAGGCTCCCTTTGAGAAATATCCTCCAACCCGCCCAGAGCGTCTATAAAGCCGGGCGCGTAGAGCTCCCTTTTGGCTTCCTGCGACAGGAACATCATCCAGCGGAAATGTCGGAGACCGGGGTCGTGGCTGAATCCTTCGACGTAGCGCCTGAGCTTATTCCAGGTCCCCTTTTTTTGGGCGGAAGGCCGCATCCTCCTGGTTATCCCGGAGAGCAGGCGGGAAACCGGAGGCACCCCCGGCAGGCGTGAGATTTTCTGAGCCTGGTAATGTTCATAGCCGCCAAAAACCTCGTCCCCGCCATCCCCCGAGAGGGCGACTTTGACCTGCCGGCGGGCCATCTCTGAAACGAGATAGGTCGGAAAAATAGAGAAATCGCCGAAGGGCTCATCGAGGTGGCGGACGAGCTTTTCGGTGAGCTCCAATGCCCGGGGCTCCAGGATGAGTTCTTCATGCTGGGTTTCGAACTTGCGGACGATCCGGCGGGCGTATTCCAGCTCATTGTAGGACTGGTCTTTGAAGCCGATAGAAAAGGTTTTGAGCGGCGAGGCTCCGCTCTCCCTCATCAGGCCGACAATCGTCGAGGAGTCGATCCCTCCGCTGAGAAAGGCGCCCAGGGGGACATCGCTGATCAACCGAAGCCTGACCGACTCTTTGAGCAGCGCGTAAAGCTCGTCGGTCAGCGAGGATAAGCTCTGTTTCGGAGTCTCAGCCGCAGCCTCCGGCTCCGGTTGCACATCCCAATACTTGCTGAGCTTGACCTCTCCGCGCTGGTAGACCAAGAGATGGCCGGCCGGAAGCTTGTGGATATTCTTGAAGATAGAAAAAGGGGCGGGGATGTATTCCAGGGTTAAGAAAAGGTCCAGGGCCCTCGGTTCGAGCACCCGCTCGACCCGCGGATGAGCGATGACCGCCTTGAGCTCCGACCCGAAGACGAGAGTCCCTTCCGCGAGCCGCGTATAGTAGAGGGGCTTGATGCCGACCCGGTCACGTCCCAGAATGAGCTTCTCTTTTTTGCGGTCCCAGAGAGCAAAGGCGAACATGCCTCGGAATCTCTGGACAAAATCCTCCCCCCACTCCTCGTAGCTGTGAACGATCGTCTCGGTGTCCGTCCTGGTGGCGAAGGAGTGGCCTCGGGAGATGAGCTCCTGCCGGAGGCCGGGGAAATTGTAGATCTCGCCGTTATAGGCGACCCAGACGGAACCGTTTTCGTTGGACAGTGGCTGGTGGCCGCTCTCGAGGTCGATGATGCTCAGCCGGCGTACCCCCAGCCCGGCCTTTGGGTCGAGATAGATCCCCTGGTCGTCGGGCCCGCGGTGGACGATTGTCCCGCACATGGCCGAGAGAAGGGATTGGGGAATCGGCTCACTTTCGTCGGTCCGGACGATTCCGCAGATGCCGCACATTATTGTCTCGGGATGATCTCCAGCTCGAAAAAGACGCCGAGGTAGCGACGCTCGTCGCTCTCCTTGTCCTCGAAATAGGGGATCGATCCTTTGGAGGCCCTGATTTTGAGCTTGTAGAGGTGCGCCATCTTGATTTGGAACCCGTTGCCGACGGGAAAGACGAGGGTCGTCCTCTGCTTTGATTCCAGAGTTGACTTTTTGGGTCCGGCCCTCGACTACGACTCTGATCTCATTGTCGCGGCGGGGATTGTTGAGAAGGTGGACCACAATCTCCTTGACCGGATAATAGGTCTTGAGGATCATCTCCGCCGTGCCATTTCCTCTCGTCCATACGCCCGTCGGCTCGAGCTTGCGCAAAAAATTATCGTCCAGGAAATGCATGTATCCGATGTTCGGAGGGGTGCCAAAGGTGATTCGAAAGCCGTAAGGATTGGTGTTGGTCGGAATATTGTTGATTAGGGTCATCTCCACGGGGAGGGCCTTGAAGGGGAATTTTTTGGCGTGTGTCGCGGGAAGGGCGGAGGAGCGGAAAGGGCTGACCAGGATTTGGGAGATAAAAATCGCCGCTACGGCCCAACAGAGGGCGAGCTGTCTGGGCCTGATTTTCAGGCGCGGCAGAAAGAAGAAAAGCGGATAGATGTTCAGGAAATACCGGTTGGCCAGTGATCCCCCACCGCCGCTGTAGTTGTCGGGCATGAGGATGACATAGATGAGAATCTCGCCCGCGAGGGCGCCCAGGACAAACCACTGCTCAAGGCGGCGCCGGGGCCGGTCAGAAAAAATGAACCAGAGCAAGAGGAGAACGGCGGGGAAAAAATACCAGACAATCCCGGTGAAGCGCCCGAAAAAATAGTAGAACAGATTGTAAACGATGAACTTCGGGGGCAGGAGAAACCGTTCAAAGTAGTTTTCCGCCGTCATGACCGCGCCCTGAACGGAATCAAAGGTCTTATCCGGCTTCTCCAGGGGAAAAGTCCTGATAAAACTCTTCCGCTCTCCGCCCATAAAATTCCAGTCCGAGGTCAGGAGGAAGTTGGCGCTGAAGAGGATCCCGGCGCTCAGGACGAAAAAGAGAACAATGACAATCGCTTTTCCCCATCGTTTCCGAAGCAGGGCAAATAGAACGATCGGACCCATGAGAACGGCGTTGGCCGGCTTGGAATAAACGGCGATCCCGGCCAGAAACGCCGCCAGATAATCACTCCAGTCGGAGAGCAGAAATCGTTCCAGTCGATTGTTTTTCTTGGGGGCGTCGGGTTCCGGAGGGGGAGCCTCTTTCTTTCTGATTTTGTAGATCAAGAGGAAGAGGATGATGAAGACAAGGGCCAGGTTGAAGAAATCGGGCGAAATCCAGAGGTAATAAACCCCGGCCACAGAGGCGAAGAGAAACGTCAGGAGCAAGCCCAGAGAGAGAATCGGCCTGTTGAACAGGGAGAGGTAGGAAAACCCCATCAGCAGGATCAGAAGAAGGAGGAATGAATGAAAAACAAGCAATCCGTTGTAGCCGAAGATCCGAACAAACGGAGCGGCGAAAAGAGGGTAGGCAAAAGATT
Organism: Candidatus Aminicenantota bacterium; assembly: GCA_963770045.1. Lineage (GTDB taxonomy): Bacteria > Acidobacteriota > Aminicenantia > Aminicenantales > CAVYOD01 > CAVYOD01. Next base: position 5,510 of record CAVYOD010000002.1, read on the forward strand.
TTGCGTAAAAGAGTCTGCCGTCTTTTGCTTTTTTCAGAAAAATCCCGTTTGGCCCGGCCCAGAAATCGCGGTAGTATCGGGCCAGGTCTTTGGTCGTATACTCGAGATCACCGTCATAGGCGATGCTCTGGCTCATGGCGAAGTAAGTCGCCTGGTCGGCAAAAAGAAAGCCATCGTGGATGGGGGGGAGGTTGATGAACAAGGAGAAGCCCAGGAAAAAGAGGAAGACCAGAGCAATGGCAGAGAGAACAAGCTTTCTTTCCTGGATCATCGCCTAAGCAATAGCATAGACAAGCACAAAATTCAACAAAAGCCGCCGTCTCGTCGTCTGTCATCTCGTCTTTCCGCTGAAGACAAAACAAGGAGCATAAGGAGTAACGGGGTAAGAGAACGGGCTAAGAGAAATGCAGTAGGGGCACGGATGGCTGCTCTCACCCCCCTCAAAAGAGCGCAGCTGGCAAAGTCCAGTTCTTATCTGGACAGGAAGAATAAGGGCTAGCCTTTAGGGGTGAGAGCTAGGTCGAAAAGGATGAGATCCCTTGCGTCAAAATCACCTGAAAATTCATCCTAAGGGGGGATTGAGCCGAACCTGGAAAATAGGACGATAACAGTGCCATAAAAGGGTCTTCGAACCATGGAAAATATTTTTCTTGAAGAAAACAGGCTGTATGATGCTAGAATATACGAAATTTTATAAGGCATTCGGAGCTGGGCAGGTAGCGAGCATGAGGATCAAAGCCAAGGGATTTACTTTCATCGAAGTTTTGGTCGTTGTCGGGGTTCTGGGCATCCTGATGTTGGCGGCCTACCCGAGCGTCCAGCAGACACTGGACAAGAGGAGCCTGGAGAGCGCGGCCAGGGACATCCTGACGACCCTCCAGGGGGCGAAATTCCAGTCCGTCAACAAGAAGATCCAACACCGGGTGAGGTTCATCAACACCGGCGGCGGCTGGTCCTTCCAGGTCGAACAGGAAGTTACGGCCGGCACCTGGAGCATGCTTCCGAACTACGTCCCGAAGACGATCCCGACCAAGTTCACGGTGACGGTCAACCTGCCCGACCTGACGACGGTGGCCTACTCTCCGACGGGATACGTGTCCAATTACAATAACACCCAGCACACGATCTCGCTGGTCTACCCGAAGCTTGTGGCCTTGGGGGTGCCGGGCCAGCGGCTGATCACGATCTACTTTGGGGGTTCGATCGAATATACGAAACTCTGAGGGGAGAGTGAACGGATGGGATGAGTGAGAACATGAGAGTCAAGAAAAGGACGAGGAAGGGAAGGGGATTTTCTCTGATCGAGGTCCTGGTGGGGATCACGCTGGTCGCGATCGCCCTGGTCGGTCTGGCCGAGCTGTTCACCCTGAGCGTTATGAACAATCTGCGGTCGAGTGAGATCACCAACGCCACGTTTCTGGCCCAGCAGCGAATCGATAATCTCCGCACTCTTGTCTCTAACGAGCTGAGCGTCTATCCGGCCATCAGCGATGAGCAGATAGACCTCAACGGGGATGGAACGATCGATTTTCGGAGGATCACCCAGGTCACTCCCGCGATCTCCTATTACAGTGTCCGAATTCTGGTCTTTCCGGCGAAGCAGCTGGCGATACGGCCCAGGCCCAGCTGATCGCCAACCCCGAGCAATATCAGGTCAAGGCCCGGATCAACACCATGATTTACCGGTGACGCCGATGGCGTTTTTGCGAATAAAGTGAGGCGAATGATGGGGAAAGAACACAAAAGACAGAGTCGCGGTTTTACCCTGATCGAGCTCCTCATCGGAAGTACGATCATGCTGGTGACCATCCTGGCGGCGCTGTACATATATGGCCGCAGCAATAAGGTGTCGGTTGACCAGCAGCAATATGCCCAGGTCCAGCACGACGTCCGCTCCGGGATGTACTTCATCACCCGGGATGCCCGGATGGCGGGGTGTAACCTTCCGGGCGAATTCATGGGCTACTTCCTGGAAGGGGTCGATAACGACACGACGGATACTCAGGCTGCGGTTCGTACGGACAGGCTGAAGATGATCGGGAATGACGAAGACCCGCTGCTCTTAAAAATACATGGCTACCAGGGATCTTCCGTCACCGTGGATCTCAACGATTTCAGCTTTGAGGAGTATCCCTACCCCGATGGTTTTTATGACAACAAATTGGCTTTGGTCCTTCCTAATCCGAGCTCAGGCTGCCGGGCGGGCGAGCTCAGATGGATCACTCACGTGACACACAGTCAGCCCGACACCAACGAGAAATTGAACTTTTCACCAGGATTGGCGCCCGGGATCAACCCTCCAGGGGGTCTGTCCGGGACTTGTTCACAATCCAGCGATTACGACGGGGGTGCGGTTGTTTTCGCCAATCTCATAGAGTATTGGCTGGACGTGACCGGGCATTATCCCGGTCTTACGGCCGGGTCCGACGGATACATCGGGAACGGGCACGGGGGGATCCTTTATAAGACCGAAAACGGGGTCCATATGCCCCTGGCTTTAAATGTCGAGAACCTGCAATTCGAGTATAACGGCGATTTTAATTATGCGACCGACCCCCAGCACAGTCTGGATGGTTTCCAGCCCTGGAATTCGACCTGGACACTCGAACAGATAGCCCAGGTCCGGGAGATCCGGGTCCTCGTCCTGGGCTACACGCCGAATCGCATGGTCAGCGTTTCCGGCGCTCCACCGAACAATATTTTCCTCTACCGGCGGCCGGCGCGTGGCCAATACCCCGGCGCCACCCAGGACGATATGCGCAAGCGATTCTTGCTGGAGTCAACGGCCAACATCAGGAACATGTCGGCGAACATCTATAATACCGGTGAAAGATAAGAAGGGCGCACCATGAAGATGCCTATTCAAATCAACAGAAAGGAAAGGGGTGTCAGCCTGATCATCGTCATCCTGGTGATGGCCTTCATGCTGACCGTGGGTATCGGGTCTGGTTACGATCACGAGCACGGGTCCCGGCGTCGCGGGGAACATGAGGCTCCAGGATCAGGCCTTCAACGCCGCTGAGGCAGGGTTTGATGCGGCCTGGACATCGATCAGCAACACTATCGCGGGCGGCGGGCTCAGCGACTTCTCCACCGCTCTACCGGACGACCTATAACGGCCAGCCGGGGCTCGATGATGCCGATGTTCTCAGCCCGAACTACCAGAATTATTTTCGCCGGTTGACGGACCAGCAACTGGTCGCAGATGTGGCCAGGCACAACGACAATTACCTTTTTGACTCTCAGCCGATGCCTGACGACCCGCGGTTCAGTTATACCTGCTTTTTGGTCAATGACGAGTCCACTAGAGAAACGCCCGATCACATGGATGCCCTCCTGGTTTGCATCGGGAAGGGTCCGCGCAACACTTACAGTCGTCTGGAAATAGTGATTCAGATCCAGCTGCAATGAAAGGAAGGAAGGGGGATAACCCATGAAAAAATATCTTTTGGGCTTTTTGATTTTGGCGGTGGCGCTGGGGACGTCGTCTTCCTCAAGGCGCGGGCCCAGCAGTGCGATACGCAGAGCGGCACGAGTGTCGGCTATACCGGAGGCGATCCTCGACGCTGAACCTGACCTCGATGCTGGGGATCGACAACGATACCCAGCTTCTGAAGTTGAGGCTGGAGTACAAAGGGGCGAACTTTGTGACCAGCAGCGGTTACCCGGTTTCGACAAATTTGCGAATGACAGCTGCTGCTGCGGACTTTAACGGAGACGGCCTCGTGGATCTTGGCAGAAGGAGGCCGTCGAGTGTGACAACAACGGGAATGCGACGGACACCAACTTGTCCATCTTTGTCAGCCGGGGGAAGGACCCTCCCGGCCAACCCGACCCGGTTCAAATTCGACGGCCCTTATTATATTAACTATCTGTCCCGGTTCACAACCTACGAAATCATGGCTCTCGGCGCTGGCGATTATGACCGGGATGGAGATAATGACATCGCCGCCTTGAGCTGGCAGGGAAGGCTCTGGATCTTCAAGAACCTCTATGTGGAGAATCACCTTGCACCCGGGAGCATACCTGTCTTTAATTCCACGCCGACCCTGGTGGCCGACCTGATCAACGACGGCTACGGAGAGTACGGCTCCGGAGGCTCCAAGTACCGGTGGGAGAGCAATATCGCTTCGGTGGACATCGACAGGGATGGTGATCTGGATTTGCTCGTCGGTATCCCCGTAAATACGGGAAGCTATGGCGAGGTGATAAGAGTCATCAATAACGGCAGCGGGACTTTCACGCCGATTTTGTCCACGCGACCCCAGGATAAAATCAATCCCTATCCGAGCGATCAGTACGGAGTCTGCGGAGTGGCCGTTGGTGATTTCGACAGAGATGGTGATACTGATTTTATGGTCGGATCTGCGGGGAGAAGTGGCGCGGACGGCAACGGGATTTATTTGTATTATTATAAAAACGACGGCCTCGGGAATTTCACCCAGGATGCGACGACGAAGGATAACCATCCAGGCCAACCACGGGACAACCTCATTTCTCAGCGCGGGAGATTTGGATGGCGATGGGAATGTCGATTTCGTCCTCTCAACCGACGACGCGCATAATGGCTACTAACACGGCGGATATGTCTACTGGTATAAAAACGACGGGACCGGTCATTTCACCAGGAACCCCATTCCCTCGAGTGGAGCGCGAACTTCTTCTTCCAACGACTTGGATTCCGGAGCGATCGGCGATTTTGACAATGACGGCGACCTTGACTTCTTCGTCGCCGACGGCAACGATTCGACAAACGTTTATTTCTTCATGAACGAGACCTATCCCACCTATGTCGACCATGGCTCGGTCAACTCCAAGAACCTGCTCCCATGCTCGTTCATCACCTCGGACAATGCGATTGTGTCTGCGACTCTTCATAAAACAGACTCGACCCCCGCAGGGACCACGATCAGATATTATTTATCCAATTCCAATGATGAATACGGGAATCCCAAATGGGAACGGGCTGATCCGCCTGCCCCAACCCGCCGTGGGGCGGCGTGACACCCGACGTCGAATATACTTTCGACAGCCCCGGCAGTTTCCTGAGATGGCAGGTTGTTTTCACAACGACCAATGAAGCCTTCACGCCGACGGTCTCTTCGATCAGGATCGATTATAAATACATCGGCAAGAGGGAATATTCCCGGACGTCGCACGCCACAACGATGGCGGATGTGAACGGCGACACGACCAACGAGGAGGTGCTTTATTCGGCTTCCTTTGAATTCCCCACCTGGAAAGGACACCTCCGCTCCTGGAATGTCACCAACTTGAACCTCACTTACTCGAGACAATCGCAGCTGGCCGATATTAAAGACGTCGGAGCCCAATTCGTCGTCGATGCCGGCACCCTTCTGAGCACGAGGGGTTGGAATACCAGGGTCGTGTACACGGCTTATGACCAGGAAGCCGACAATGTCATGAACAACCGGCTGAATTTTGACACGAATAGTTCCAATATGGCCATCATTGACAATTTTCTGGGTGTAGGGCAGGGCAGTCCGGAAGTCGAACCGCTGATAAGGTTTGTTCTCGGCGATCCGAGCCAGAACGGCGGCCGGAGCTGGAAACTGGGCGATATCAATCATTCCTCCCCTCAATCTCTCGATCCGCCCGACGGCAATGCCGCCCTGATGGGGAGCGGATATGATGCCTTCAAGACGGCCAATGCCAACCGTCAGCGAGCGATCCTCGCCGGCGCAAACGACGGCATGCTCCACTGCTTCGACGCGGCGACTCTTGAAGAACTGTGGGCCTTCATTCCCAATAACCTGCTCTATAAGCTGAAGAGAATGAAGATCGTCGATCCTGATTGCGGGGCTTATCTGTCCCATCAGTTCTTTGTCGACGGCACGGCCGGTCGATCCAGGACGTTTATTTCAACGGCGGCTGGCATACTGATACTCATCACCGGTCAGGGACCGGGTTGGGGGAAAGACCACAAGTGGTATTATTTTTGCCTTGACGTCACCGACCCGACGGCGCCCCTTCCTCTGTGGGAAGCTCACCGAAGACCACATGGGCGAGACCTGGTCCGTGCCGGCCATCGGAAAGATCCAGTCCACCGGTCAGTGGGTCGCCTTCTTCGGCTCGGGCTACGATAAGGACAACAACCCCAGCCAGGTCCTGGGCAACTATTTTTATGCCGTCGATGTGGCCACCGGGCAGATCTTGAAGTCCATGCCCGTCGCGGAGACTCCCGATCCGGCCAGTCCTTTCGGCATTCAGAATACCATCCCCGGCTCGCCGGTTCTCGTGGATTCGGACACCGACGGATATGTTGAGTCGGCGTATTTCGGAGATCTGCTCGGGCCGGCTCTGGAAGATCGACTTGACCCGGGGAGTCAATCAGTGGGCGCCGACGGCCATCTACCACGACCCCTATCATTATCCGATCATCACCAAACCCGCCGTCTATATCGACCCGACGACCGGCTCCGTTCATCTTCACTTTGGAACGGGCGGAGACGATTTGGGCTACAAGCACGGCCTACTATTCCTTTATGGCTCTGAAAGACGGAAATCCGGCGACCGTGGATTGGTTCATGGGACCCGACGACCTGGCCACCCAACTGGGGATCAATATCAGCTTGAAGAGAGGTCAGTTTGCTCAGGGAGAGAAAATCTGGGCGGACGATGTCATTTCCGACCGGATCTGCTACATTGCCACTCTGACCGGCAGTATCGAAAGCCTCAATCCCTGCCTGGCATCTGACCGGCGTCAGGCAAAATCTATGCCCGAAATGTCCAGGGACAAATGTCGGCGGCTCGGCCTTGATGGGTCCGGGAGGGGCGACGATCGAGTACCTGCAAACGGCTCAAAAAGTCCGCTCGGCCGTGACGGTCGGCGGCACGCAGACGGTCACCCAGGGAGGACAGCCGACGTCAACAAAAGAAAAGTCTACATCCAGAGCTTCACTCAGCCGTCCGGCGGCAGTGGACCTGAACCGCCGAGCCAGGTTCTGGCCCAACCGGTCCCCCAGAACTCGCTGATCATAAAATCGTGGAGAGAAATCTATAAGATAATTAGATAAGTCGTTATCTTATCCCTTTGAAATGCTGGAGGTAGGCGTTGACGATCCTGTGCCCCCAGACAAGGGAAACATAAGCTGCCGGAGCCAGGAACGTCCCAAAGGGAAGCGAATACTGAAGATCCTTCTTCTTGAAGAGAACAAAAAAAACGCCGACGAGCGCCCCGACGAAAGAAGCCAGGATGAGCGTAAAAAACGCCTGGACCCAGCCCAAATAGGCCCCGATCATCAGCATCATCGTTACGTCTCCCATCCCCATGCCTTCCTTCTTCCGGAGCAGGAAATAACCGCCATAAACAAAAAGCAGAAATCCCGACCCGACGACCGCGCCCACGAGGGCTTGTCTCAGGGGTAGGTCGGTGCGGAAAAGCGAATAGACGAGGGCGAGAACGAGAATCGGGAAGCGTGATCTCGTCGGGCAGAACCTGATGATAATAATCGATAAAACCAAGGACGATGAGAGCGCTCGCAAAAAGGCACGAAGCCAGGAAAAAAAGACTCCAGGAATATTCGTTGTAAAGGATCAGGAAACTCACCGGCGTCAGGATCTCGACGAGAGGATAGGTGAGCGGGATCCTCGTGCCGCAGCCCCGGCATTTGCCGCCCAGCAGGATAAAAGAAAGAATGGGGATGTTGTCATAAAACCTGATCCTGGTCCGGCAAAGAGGACAGGCTGAGGGAGGATGCGAGAGGTTCAGCCCCCGGGGAAGCCGGTAGATGACGACGTTCAGGAAGCTCCCCCAGGCGAGGCCGAAGAGGATGATCAGAATCATCTTTTCCATGGGATCGTCGCCGATCTGACTTCGCCTGTCCGAGGATCGTAGACATAGTCCTTGCCGTCCATGTCTTTGGGAATCGAGGAAAGCCATCCGGTTTTGGTGAGTTCGTCGAGGTCGGGGGGATTGTGCCCATACTTTTCCTTGAACTTGGCCAAGGCCTGCTGGATGGCCTGGATGTCCACAGCCGCTTTGACCTGGTAGAGGTGGTTGGAGGCGATCTTTTTGATCCAATCCTCTTTGGCGGTGTTGTAGACCTCCAGCCACGTCTCCCAGGAGGTCTTGAAGTCCATGGCCTTGAAGGCGGCATTGGCGTACAGCCTCTTGATGAGGTCGGGTGACCCCTTGATGTCCATGGCTTTTTTGTAATAGGCCCGGGCCAGCTGAAAGTCCTTTTTGGTCATCTGGGCGAAGCTTGCGGCTTCGAACGGGAAGATCCACTGGTTCGGGTTCTTTTCCAAGCCCCTGTCCAGTATCTTGAAGGCCAGGTTGATGTCCTGGGCTTCCGCCGCGGCGATGAGGGCGCCTATTTCGTAAGGGTCGACGTAGCGCGGGTCGAGCTCCGCGATGATGGAGAAGATATGGTCGAGATATTTGAACCTGTCGGGGATGGAGTAATCACTGTAGTACTGAATGGCCCAGAGATAGATGAGGTCGGCGACGACCGAGGAGTAGCCGAAGGTCGCGAACTTGAGGTACTTTCCGGACGGGATGTAGATGATGGACGAGCCGGCTATTTTTTTGCGAAGGATCTGGTCCGTCTTGATCTTGAGGCCGGAGAATGCTCCGCAGGAGAGAAGAAGGATAATCAGCAGGACTGAAAGGCCCGATCCCCGTTTCGCGCCAGAGCTCTTCCTCATGGCCCTAGATAAAATCCCGCCGTCTGAAAACGAGCATGGCCAGCGCGAGGATAAAGATGGTGTAGAAGATCCCGTAAGCCGTGGAATAAAGATAGGACTGGATGGGGATCGGCAGGTTATAGACAACCTCGGTCCGGAAGTTGAAATTCTCCAGGTCCGGCAGGACCATGTAGAGGAATCGGACAAGGATCTTCCCCGCGCCCGGCCGCATTTTTTTGATCAGCGCCTCGAGGCCCCAGGAAAGGTGTCCGATCAGAAAGAAGCAGAGTGAATAGATAGAGGAAAGGATGGGGGTCGAAAAGCAGGAGAAGAGGATGGCCACCGCCGTGATCAAGACGAGCTCGAAGAAAATGAAAAAGATGGCGGCCAGCATTCCCCATTCAATCCTTAAGTTGTGGAAAAAGATGAGAGCCAGGAAGATGAGCGACATCAGCGCCAGCATGATAAAAATGGTCAGGACCAAACCGAAGAACTTGCCGAGCAGGAACTGATAGCGCTGGATCGGCTTGGAGAGAAGGGTGAAGATCGTCTTCTTGTCAATCTCCTTGTAGACCAGCCCGGTTCCGATCAGGATCGCCATGAGCACCCCGAAGAAGGAGAGCGAGGCCAGGCCGATGTCTTTGATGATCTTGACCCGGTCGCCGACGGTCAGAACCGCGAGCAGGCGCGAAAAGATGATGCTGATCGCGGCAAAAAAGAGCAAGAGGTAAAGGATCCGGTCCCGCTTGGCTTCTTTGAACGTGTTCAGGGCGATGACCGGGACCTTCATTGCTGTTTCACCATTCCTACGAACAGATCTTCCAGGGTCTCAGTCCGGGGAATGAGGGAGTGAACTTTGCCCTTTTTCGACTGGACGAGAGTGAGTGTCTGCTCGACATCCCTTTCCTCAACGATCTTGAGGAGGACCCTGCCCCCGCTGACCGAGAAGGCTTCTCCCAGACGCTCCAACTCGCTTTTTTCAACGCCCGAGACAATCACCTCCGTGAACAAGACCTTTTCCGAGATAAGATCGCTCAGCGCACCCTGGTTGATGATCCGGCCGCCGACGATCATGGCCACACGGTCGCAGATCATTTCGATATCCTGGAGGATGTGGGAGCAAAGAAAGACTGTTTTGCCCGCCCGTTTCAGGCCGACGATAATGTCCCGGATTTCCTTCCGTCCCAGGGGATCGAGACCGCCCAAGGGCTCGTCGAGGAAGACAAGGGAGGGATCATTGATCAGGGCCTGGGCCAGCCCGATCCTCTGCAGCATGCCCCGGGAAAACTTCCGGAGCTGGAGGTTGCGCGCCCGCTCCAGGCCCACGGCCTGGAGAAGAGTCCTGATCTTATTTTCCTTTTCGGTTTTTTTGAGCCCGAACAGGTCCGCATAAAAGCTCAAAAACTCGAAGCCGGTGAGGTAATCGTAGAAATAGGGATTTTCGGGAAGGAACCCGACCCGCTCCTTGGCCTCCGAGGCGAGATGGGGTTTGCCAAAAATCTCTATCACGCCCTGATCGGGGAAGATCAGGCCCAGGATGCACTTGAGGGTGGTCGTTTTCCCGGCCCCATTCGGGCCGAGGTAACCGAAGATCTCGCCTTCCTGGACGGAGAAGGAGATGCCTTTGAGAATCTGCTTTTTCTTGGGAATGAAGCCGAGGCTGAAGGTCTTGTGAAGGTTTTCGATCTTGAGCGCAGGCGTCATGAAACTTGTTCTTATTATATGAAAAGCGGAAAAGAAAGCAAAATCAAATCGGGCTTTTTCGTCGTCTCGTCATCTCGTTATATCGTCATCTCGGTTCGGTTGTCATTGCGTTCGGACCGTGCCTGGATCCTCGCGCGCCGTTGCCCGGCCAACTTCTTTATTCTTGACGAAATGACGGGAAGCCGAGAAAGACGCATTTACTTGAGGTTCGTTTCAAACAGCTTGAAAATCCGTTTGTATTCGTCGGTCCAGGAGGAGGCGTTCTGGAAGGAGTGGTCCTCGACAGGATAAAAAGATACCGACCAGTTGTCCTTGCCGAGTTCGATCAGCCGCTGGGCAAGGCGGACGGTATCCTGGAAATGAACATTGGTGTCGACCATCCCGTGACAGATCAGGAGCGCACCCCGCAACCCTTCGGCGAAATAGATCGGCGAACTCTGTTTGTAGGCCTCGGCGTCGTCCTGGGGGAGGTTGAGGATATCAACAGTATACCAGGGATGATAGTGGGCCCAGTCGGTGACCGGGCGAAGAGCCGCTCCCGCCCTGAAAACGTCGGGCGTCTTGAACATGGCCATCAAGGTCAAGAATCCCCCGTAGCTCCCGCCGTAAGTGCCGATCCTCTCGGGATTCACGCCGCAGGTTTTGACCAGGAATTTCGCCGCGTCGACGATGTCATCCAGGTCCTTTCCTCCCATGTGGCGATAGATGGCCGTCCGGCAGTCACGGCCGTAGCCCGCGCTTCCTCTGTAGTCGACATCGAATACGAGATAGCCCTGCTCCATCAGGAAGTTGTGGAACATATACTCGTGAGAATAGGTCGACCAGCCTCTGTGGGCGTTCTGCAGATATCCGGCTCCATGGATAAATATCACGGCCGGCTTCTGGGGATGCCAGTTTTTGGGTTTGTAGAGACGGGCATAGACATCGACGCCGTCGCGCGCCTTAAAGGTAAGAACCTCCGGGTCATACCATGGGTAGGACCTGAATTCCTCGGTCGTGGAAAGGGTGATCCTTTTCGCTTCGGCTCCGGGCTGGTTGGGCTGGAGATAGACTTCGGCCGGCTTATTGGCATAAGAATAGAGGATGGCCAGGCTGGATTCGTCCGGTGAGAGGACGGCTTCGTTCTGGCCGGCCAGCGAAGTGATCCTGGTCCGTTTTCCGCCTTCCGAAGGCATCATGTAAAAATGATGTTCGCCCGGGTGTTCTTCATTCGAGGTCAGATAGATCTTGTGGCCGTCCTTGGAGAGCCGCGCGTCATAGACCTCGAATCGTCCCTTGGTCAGTTGCACGGGTTCCTGGCCATCGAGGGAAATCCGGTAAAGATGCGCGAAGCCGTCTTTTTCCGAAATGTAGGAGATGTGGCGGCTGTCAGGCCACCAGAAGACGTTGGTCAGGCTCAGCTCCCCCACCCAGGCCTCGTCGTGAACATGCTCGAGCGGCGTTGCCTTGGCGGTTTTGACATCCAGGCGAAGGAGCCAGGTGTCCTTATTGTCGAGAGCGCGGGCCGTGACCACGCACTCCTTTCCATCCGGGGACCAGAAGACGCCGGCCGGGAAGACCTTCCTCTCTCCTTGACCGTAGTCGACCCATTTCACCTCCCCGGTTATGACGTCCATAACCCCGGCCTTGTACCTTTCGGAATAGTAGGCGGCCTTGGGGTGTGATTCCCTCGTTTCGGTGTAGCCGGACCTGGTGACATAAAAGGGGACGATCGTCTCCTTGACATCGGGGAGGTTCTCCGAGATCATGAAAAGGACGAATTTTTCGTCGGGAGAGAGTTCCAGGCGGGCGACCGAATCGTTGTCACCGAGAAAGAAAGGTTTTTCTTTTCGGCTGGTTGGCCGGGGCGGGAGGCGTTTCCATTTTGTCCTGCTTTTTTTGAAACTCCTGGAAGAGCTCTTTCTGCTGGTCCTCATACCACTTCGCCCTTGCGTCTGGTTTGAGCTCGGGGGGAGGGCTCTTCTTGACGAAGGAGGTCATCTGCCTCAGGCTCTGCTCCTCCAGGGAAAGAAGGAACAGATTGTCTCCTGCCGAATAAACGATCTTTTTCTGGTCGAACGAAAAAGACGCCCCCGACTCCGATATGTCTGTTGAGGTGAGTCGGGTCATCTTTCCGGTCGCGCTATCAAGGAGATAGAGATCTCCACTCCTGACGATCACGGCTCTTTTTTTGGCGTTGTCAAAATTCACCTCGGCGCCGATGGACCCGCGGCCGGAGAAGCGGAAGAAAGAAAAGGCGCCGGAGCGGACGGGAGGGGACTTGAGAATCTCTTCCAGGGAGATCTTCCTGGGCGTCGTCTCGTGCTCGACCAGGGCATAGAACTCGGCTTTTTTCTCTCCCGCCCTTTTCCAGGAGAAATAGAGCTTTTTCCCATCCACCGACCAGAGCAGGCTCGAGGGCTCGCCGCCGATGAGCTCTTCCCCGCGCATGATGTTCTCGATCGTCATCCTGAATCGGGGAGCCTCGGAAGGCTGTTCTCCCGGGCTCACGGAGTTCATCGGAACGAGGAGGGCCAAGAGAACGGCCAAAGAACAAATGGTTTTTTGGGGCAACCTGGAGATCATTCCAGGCCCTTGATCCGCCGGGCGTTTTTGAGGAGCCATTCCTGAGTGAAGAGGTGCTCGCGGCAGAGGGCGAGCTGAAGATTGAGCTGATCTCTGATCTCTCCCGCCGGGAAGAGCGCGACGGCTTTTTCATATTCGGCGATGAGCTTTTCCTCGGCCGGGACCAGGGTCTCCAGCGCGCTCAATCGGTCTGGGCCCGGATGGATGGCCGGCATCGGGTTGAGACTCAATTCGCGGCCGCTCGAGTCCCTCCCGGCGTTCTCGATCTGGATGACATCGCCGAGCTTGACGAGCAGGCCGGCGGTCTTGTCCCAATGGCGCATGTGATTGATCGAGTTCTTGAACAGCCGCTGGCTGAGGTCCTGGTGGTCACTGAAAAGGACAACGTAGTGGAGATAGCGGTGCATGATCTCGTTCTCCAGGCGTGTGATTTCATGGAGGAGCTGAACTTCCGCCTTTCGAGCGTTAGCCGGATCGGGCTCAAAGCAGAGAGCCTGGTCAAAGCCGTCCTTCTTCATTGTCTCGATCATCGCCTCGAACTGGCGGGAGTGGCGGACCTCATCATAAGAAATATTGAGGACCATGTTCTGGATCTTGGGATAGGCTCCCTCCCCGAATTCCGCGGATTGATAGAGATCGGTCACGGCATCCTCGGTCATCTTATCTCTCTTGAGATTATCGATGATTTTGGGATAACGGATAACCTCATCCGTCTTGAACGAGGGGATCCCGCCCATTTGTTTGATAATGATGGCTAACTGGAGCGAGTGATACATCTCGTCAATCCCGATTTGGATCGTCTGAGCCCGCGCGTCGGCCCTCAGCCTCATGACCGGGTCGGCATAAAAAAATCTCCCCTTTGGCATTGAGTAGGCATGGATCAGATACTCGAAGCTCACCGCCCACTCGTGCTCGAGGGCAGCATTGAGCAGCTTGAAAACGTCGTCCGTGGTTGCAACTTTGGTGATTTTTTCCATCTGTCCTCCTGATTTTCAGTTTATTATAATCGGCTCATCCAAAAAAGAAAAGCAAACTATAAAATAAGAGTAAAGCAGTGAGCGGTGAGCGGTGAGCAGAATTAAGACAAGCATAATTTATCTCGCCTTACCGATGGAGAAGGAGGGGAAGGAGGTTTTTGAGAGGGGAGGGAGAGGAATCCTCTCCCTCTTCCTTTTCCACAACCTCGGCTACCTTGGATGAGGTACGTTTAAAGCCGTTAAGGCTGCGAACCTGCATCAATCTTCACATTGTCCCAATCATAGGTCAATCACCCTTTAGGGGGGTATCAGGGGTGATTTTTCGTCACATTCTGGTTCCCTCCGCATCACCCCTCCGCCAATTCTTCAGTGTTTCAACCCAAAGATCAAGGCGTATCGCTCCTGGCAGCGAGAATTCCACGCTTAAGACTTACGCCGTGCGGGCCGTGCTCCGTCTTATTCTTTTGACTTCTCACTACTCACAGCTCAGTGCTCACGGCTCACGGAATTTATTGACGAGATGACGATAAGACCAGACGACGAGATGACGGACGCGGTTGATTTTAGCGGAAATTAGGTATATCTATTCTGACTCATGCCCGAATTTATCCCCAGGCTTCGCCAAGACCTCCAGATCACCCCGACGACCTACCAAGGCCGGAGAGCTCTCCTGGTCCGAGATTGTCTGGGCACCATTCAGAACCCAGTCATTCTCCAGGGGGAAGCCCTGAGCATCATCGGTCTCATCGACGGCCGCCGGAACATCACGGACATCAAGCTCGACTTCATTCGCCTGCGAGGGGGTGTCCTGGTCGAGGCCGACTTCGTCGAGAGCTTCCTTTCCGAGCTGGATGCAGCTTTGCTCTTGGAGGGGCCCAGGTATCGCCTGGAGAAGGAGAAGCTTATCGCCTCCTACCTGAAAGAGCCGGTCCAAAAGGCGAGCCATGCGGGGTTGAGCTATCCTTCCGACCCGGCGCAGCTGAAGGTGTACCTGTCCTCCATCCTGGAACTCGCCCGGGGGCGACCCCTTCCGGCCTTGGATGGGGCCATCCGGGCCCTTGTTTCACCGCACATCGACCTTGAAACCGGGAAGGCCATCTACGGCCAGGTTTATCAAGCGGCCAGCAGCCTGAGACCGCAGCGGGTCCTGCTCCTCGGGACTGGTCACAGCCTGGAGGAAGGATTGATGAGCCTGACCGAAAAGGACTTTGAGACCCCCCTGGGCCTGGTCAGGACGGATAAGAATTTTGTTCGGGAACTCAAGTCGTCGGGGGGACCCGGAGTCGCCCCTCACGATCTGGCCTTTCGCCTGGAACATTCCCTGGAGTTCCAGCTCATCTTTCTCCAGCACCTTTTTGGCTCCGACTTTTCCTTGGTCCCCGTTCTTTTCGGATCTTTTCAGCCCATGCTGAATCGGGCCCGGCGGCCTCTGGAAATCCCGGGCCTGGCCGAACCGTTGAGCCTTTTGGGCGAGTTTGCGGAAGGCGAGCCGGGAAGAACCCTGGTCGCAGCCGGGGTGGATTTCTCTCATATCGGCCCCAAGTTCGGCCACCGGGAGAGAGCGTCCAGTCTTCTTCTAGAGGCCAAAGAGCATGACCGACGCTTGATCGGGGCCTGTTTGCGCGGAGACACCGAAGGCTTCTGGACGGAATCGAAAAAAGTCGGGGACAGGTACAATGTCTGCGGTTTCTCCAGCCTGGCCTGCCTCCTCGAAATCCTCCCCGGGGCCAAAGGGTATCTCCTGGACTATGCATTTTGGCAGGAGGAAGAGACTCAGTCAGCCGTCAGCTTTGCCGGCATCATCTTTACCAAATGAAGTGAGCCGTGAGCACTGAGCACTGAGCAGTGGAACAATCGCCTTTTTAGATCTACTCCCTACCGCTCACCCCTGACTCCTCACTCAATTTGTCAAGATAGACTGGATAGACGGCCATGCTTCGTGTATAATCCGTTCCAAAAAAGGACAAACGATCGATCTGGAGGATGGCCATGTCTGACTTTGGTGGAGCAATCAAACCCAGTCGACGAATTTCCTGACTATCAAATCGCCCTGATCGGGGTTCCCTTTGATGAAAAGTCGTCCTATCTGAGAGGGGCCTCGGCTGGGCCGGCAGCGATCCGGCAGGCCTCAACTGGGAAATGCTACAATCCGGGCACGGAACTCGGTGTGGATCTCGAAAAGGATGCGATCATGGTGGATCGTCGGGGATGTGGACACATCGGGAGATGTCGACAAGTCTTTCGAGCGCACCGAAAAAGCCATCAGTCAGATCTTGGCGAAAAAGGCGGTGCCCTTTGTCCTCGGGGGTGACCATTCGATCACGTATCACGTCATCAAAGCTTTTGCTCGTAAGCACAAACGGCTTGATCTCCTTCATTTTGACGCCCACCCGGATCTCTATGACGAGCTCTACGGCGATCGCCTTTCCCATGCCTGCCCGATGGCCAGGATCATGGAGGGGGGGCTGGTCCAGCGTCTCGTCCAGGTAGGAATCCGGGCCGCCACGGCCCATCAGAGGGCGAAGGCCGATAAATACAAAATCGACATGATCGAGATGCGATCCATTTCCGCTGCCTTGGGTCTAGAATTCAAGCATCCTCTCTATATTTCCTTTGACCTCGACGTCCTCGACCCGGCATTTGCTCCCGGAGTTTCCAATCGCGAAGCCGGCGGCCTGTCCACCAGGCAGGCGATTGAGATCATTCACGCCTTGAAGGCCAGGATCGTGGGCCTGGATGTGGTCGAGCTCAACCCTTCGCGAGATCCCTCCGGGATCACGGCCGTCGCGGCCTTCAAGATCATCAAAGAAGTCGCCGGCAAAATCATAAAAGGGGGAGCGTGATGCGCCACATACTTATAATCATTTCACTCGTCCTGGCAGTGGTCCCTCTCCTGGCAACGGCAAGGGTGGAGTTTGACCGGTACTTTGTGGACAAGACGATGCGCATCGACTATGACCACGCCGGGAGCGCCAAGGAAGAATGGATCACTCTCGACCAGGTCTATGAGCAGGGGCTCTGGGCCGGCAGTCTCAAGAATCTGATCGATGATTATGACACCGGCCGCTATTTTGTCAAAGTCTACGATTCGGGCTCGGGACAGCTCATCTTCTCCAGGGGATTTGACAGTTATTTTGGCGAATACAGGACATCGGAACCGGCGCTCCAGGGAATCCGCCGGACCTACCACGAATCCGCTCTGGTCCCCTACCCCAGAAAAAAGATAAAATTCACGGTTGAGCTCCGCGGCCGGGACAATTCACTCAGTCCCATCTTCAGCCAGGAGATCGACCCCGCCGGGCTGACAATTATCAGGGAGAACCCGATTTCCGGCGTCAAGGTCTTCGACCTTCACAAGAGCGGGCCACCCCACCAAAAAGTGGACGTCGCTTTCATCGCCGAAGGCTACACCATCCGGGAAGAAGCGAAGCTCAAGGCGGATCTCGAGCGGTTCCGTGGCGTCTTTTTCAACCACGAACCCTACAAATCGCGCAAGGATAAGTTCAACCTCTACGGCGTCTTCAAGCCATCGGAGGAAAGTGGGAGCGACGAACCCAGCCACGGCAGCTTCAAAAACACGGTGCTCAGCTCGAGTTTTGATTCTCTGGGCTCCGAGCGCTACCTTCTGGTCGAGGATAACAAGAGCCTCCGCGACATCGCGGCTCATGTTCCCTATGACGCCCTGTTCATCATGGTCAACCACAAGCGCTACGGGGGAGGCGGGATCTACAACCTCTATTGCACTTTCACGGTCGATAACCAGTGGTTTGATTACCTTTTCCTTCATGAATTTGGTCATGCCTTCGCCGGGCTCGCCGACGAATACTACACTTCCGATGTTGCCTATAACGAGTTTTATCCCAAAGGCGTGGAGCCGACCGAGCCGAACATCACCGCCCTCCTGGACCCGAAGAACATCAAATGGAAAAAACTGGTCAGCCCCGGCACAGATATTCCCACGCCCTGGGAGAAGGAGGGCTTCGAAAAAATGGACTTGGCCTACCAGACGACTCGCCGGGAAATCAACCAGAAGATTGCCAGGATGAAAAGAGAGGGAGCGCCTCCGGCCGAGATCGCTAAAGCGGAGGACGAATCCGAACGCCTCTCACGAGAGAATGCCGCGCAGGTGGACGACTATCTCCGAAAGAGCAGGTACTGGGGAAAGGTGGGCGCTTTCGAGGGCGCGGGATACGCCTCCAAGGGGCTCTACCGGCCCATGGTCGATTGCCTGATGTTCTCGAGGGGCGCCAAGCCTTTCTGCAAAGTCTGCGAGCAGGCGGTCATCCGGGTGATCGGGCATTACACAGACTAACGAGTGAACAGTGAGCGCTGAATTCTAGATAAGCGACGCGATTTTCTCCAGCCACTCCCGGTCAACCTCCGAGAACGCACCCAACCGACGGCTGTCGACGTCCAGAACCGCCCAGACGTTCCCGTCAGGCCCAGACAACGGAACGGCGACCTCGGATTTCGAGCGGCTATCGCAAGCGATGTGACCGGGAAACTGGCGAACATCGGGCACGAGGATCGTTGTTCGCCGCCGAACGGCCGCCCAGCAGACCCCTTGATTCTTTTCAAGGCTGAGGCAGGCCAGAGTCCCCTGATAGGGACCGACCAGCAATTCTTCCCCGGTCAGGACATAAAATCCGGTCCAGAAAAAATGGGGCATCTTGTGATGAAGAAGCGCGGCCGCGGTTGCCATCCGGGAAATCTTGTTTCCGGTTTCCTGAAACAGATCTTGAAGCTGAAGCCAGATCCGCTCATATCTCTTGGCGAGAATCTCGTCTCTTATCATGCGTTTTCCCCGTCTATAACCAATTTATCATCCCCGGGAAACAATCGTCAACACAACCGTCTATCTCGTTCATCTCGTCCCTTCCGTCTTTCTCGGCAAGATAATTATATAAGAGTTCTACCAAGATCGAAAAACACCGCGACTGGGGGATCCTTTGCTTCTAGACGAGAGAGACGAGATAGACAAGACAGACGAGTGCGTATTGACTTTCCGCGGCGAATTTTTTATCTTCCAAGTGATGCATCCATCCGGGAGGGAAGAATGCCCAGAGTTTTAAAGACAGTTTTGCTCATTGGTTCCATGCTTGTTCCGCTGATCCTCTTGTCTGCCTCTGGTCAGAGGGACGAGGTCGGCGGTCTGGCGCTGCAATTGGAGAAACAGGCGGCCGAGCTGGCCCTGAGCGGTTTTGACCATTTCCGGGGCTGGGAGGGAGAAATCTCCGATCAGGAGCAGGCCGTTCTTTTTAAGTCCGAGTCGTTTGCCTCGTCGGCCCGGCTTTTCGTGAGGCTTAGCCAAGAGCAATCCGGCTACTTCAGGGCCGGCTATTTAAGAACAAACCTCTACAACGCTTTTGTCTACTTGGCCCGATCGTTCCGGGAGCTGGAGGAGGAGATGAGGCGCGGCGGAGTCATGCCCTACGCGCTGGCCGATTGCCGGAGAATCCTGGATCGAATGGAAAATATATTTTCCCAGTGGCCGGCGCCGGACAATCTCGCTTACCTCCACCAAAAATACGTCAAAGCCAGTGACGATACGGTCTACATGATCGAGCGCAAGGCGGCGGGCGTCTATGTCCGCCACCCCTTCAAGAACCTGGAGAGTATCTATCGCTACAACTATGATCTCCGGCGGGGGAAGGATCCCTGGACGTCCTTGGTCGAAGTCTCCGAGGACACTCTGATGAAAATGCGGGCTGGGGAAATGATCGACCTTACCTTTGAGGGCAATCTGGTCATCGAACAGAGCACCCGCCCCAACCGTTCCGTCTATTTGATCCAGAACAGGCAGAAACGGGGAATCACCAGTCCTCAAGTGCTTCAACGATTCGGGGGGTGGGACAGAGTCTTCGAGGTTCCGGCCGAAGTCATCGATAGCTATCAGGATGGAGAACCCATCCGCTGACAGAGTCTTTCTCGATCTCCACCGGGTCCGATCAAAACCCCGGCAAGAACCCTAACAATTTCGATGCGGTCACCGGCCTGTGTTGGCCACGGCGTGCCGAACAAAAGCTTCCGGCGGGGAGGAGGAGAGGTGCGGGCTGTTGTCAGCAAAAGGGGGGTTGATGATGGGAACCAAAAAGGTGGGGGCTTTCTCCAGCCCGCTCAAGAAAGCCAATATCATTATAGCAGAGAACTGTCGTTTGTAAAGTATTTTTTTAAAAAAAATCAAAGTTTTTTTCTCCTGGCTAAACAACTGAAAATAAACAATTTATTCAGAGACACAGTTCCGGGTCCGCAGTCCGGCCGATGACGGCGGTTGAAATTTCTTTTCTTTTTCCTCAGAATAGGAGCCACTCAGGCAAGCAAATCCAGGAGGTTCCATGGAAGAAAAAAAGATCGATATCAAAGTGGACGAAACGATCGCCGTCGGTCAGTATTCGAACTTGGCGGCCATCCGCCACTCCAAGGAAGAATTCATTTTCGATTTTGCCTTCATTTTTCCCGACGGACCGATGGGCAAGCTGGTTTCCCGCATTATCCTGAGCCCGCCCCACGTGAAGAGATTCCTGGAGGCCCTCGAGGCCAACGTCAAACACTACGAAGAGAATTTTGGGCCGATCATCCCGGCCGATCTGCCGCCGTCGGTGGGCTTCATCCACTAGGCCGAGAAAGGCTGTTTTCCCCGAGAAGCTCTTGAACAAAAAACAAAATTTGTCTTGACATCGGCGGCGATTTTTTATAAATACTTGATCAAGCTTATGGGAATGAACCGAGGACAAACAACCCAAGCAAGATCTCCAGCATCGGGAAGAAACTTAAGGCAGGAGGTTCGCGTGAAGAAATTTTGCCTAGTGAGTGTGCTTTCTCTTCTCATCATCGGGGCCGCTCCTTTTTCGCACGGCTCAGGATTCCTGATTTATGAGCACGGCGCTGCGGCTCAAGCGATGGGAGGCGCTTTTGTGGCGATCGCCAATAACCCCACGGCTATCTTCCACAACCCGGCCGGCCTGGCCTGGTTAAAGGGAACTCAGATATCCTTGGGGAGTACCTTCATCCTGCCCACCGGTTCGGTGACGCTTCCTAACTGGCCGTATCCCCCGTACAACGGCACGCCCATCAAACAGAAAGATAAGACTTTTGTCATTCCGAACTTCTATCTGACTCATCAGTTCAGCAACACGGTGACGGCCGGTATCGGCGTCTTTTTTCCCTACGGACTCGGGACCGAGTGGACGAATCCGAGCACATTTCCCCTCCGCTACATCGGGACAAAATCCGACATGCAGACCTATTTCATCAACCCGACGGTGTCCTTTAAGCTCAGCGAGAAATTTGCTATCGGCGTCGGCGTTTCCTATATTCATTCGACCCTGACCCTGGATCTCGTTCGCCTGGAAGATTTTGGAGCGCTCGGATCATACGATGTGCCTGTTGCAGCAGAGGACGCCAACGGTTCCGCCGTGGGGTTCAACGCCGGAGCCCTCTACAAAGAAAAGAACTTTTCCTTGGGCGTCAATTGGCGAAGTGGATTCAAAATCGATTACAAGGGCAAATTGAATCTGGATTGGTCAAATGTACCCCCTAATGTCAAGGCGATCCTTGGCTTTCTCGGAATTCAGCTGCCGACCTCGGGGGACGTCGCCACGACTTTCCACTTCCCGAGCATCCTCGGAGTGGGGGCGGCTTTTAACCTGACCCAGAAGTTTCTCATCACCGCGGACGTCCATTACATTCTTTGGAGCACCTACAAGAGCTATGACATCGTGGCGACCGGAGTTCCCGGTTTTGGAAAAGAGACCGTGACGGAAAATTGGAAGGATTCGTTCATTCTTCGCGGTGGCCTTCAGTATGATCTCACCGACAAGCTGGCTCTCAGGGCGGGCATCTTATGGGACCAGACGCCCCAGCCGGCGGAGAGCGCCGATCCCAACCTCCCGGATGCGAACCGGGTGGCCATCACCGGCGGCTTTGGCTATAAATTCGGCCATTTCGTGATCGATGCTAGCTTTCCACCACGAAGTCTTCAGTGACCGGACATCTCCCAATCGCAATATTTATGCTATCCCAGGCAATGGGAATCTGGGAGAGGGCGTCTACTCTTTGTCGGCGAATCTGATCGGTATCAGTTTGGGCTTCGTATTCTAGACCATAAAATTCATTAGGAGGACAAATAAATGGCTTTCGAATTCACCAACAAAAAAGGGGTCAAGTACTATCTCCATTCCAAGGACGTGAACCTGAAGGGCGGCCGGAAGCAGAGGATCTACTTTTTCGCTCGAGACGTCCGTCCGGGGGCGATGAATGAAGTCCCGGCCGCATACAAGGTCATCGAGACTGCCAAGACCGGCATGCCGATCCTGAAGAAGAAATAGCCGCTTTTGATTTTTTTCGGGTTTGAATTCTGAGAATAGGTTTCTGTAAACAAAGGGGGAGGAACCTCTTTACCGCTTATTTCTTTTGACTCCTCATTTTCATCTGCGTATACTTTGAGAATGAGCCTGAGAGCGCAAAGATTCGTCCTTTTCTCTCTCTGTCTTCTGATCGTTTTTTTCGGCTGCGGGAAGAAAGACAAGGCCGCTTCTCCCTCGATCAACAAGGGAAAGCTCCAGATCGCGGTCATCCCCAAGGGCACAACCCACGAATTCTGGAAGTCGATCCACGCCGGGGCGATCAAAGCCTCGCGTGAGCTGGGTGTCGAGATCTTCTGGAAAGGGCCTCAAAAAGAAGACGACCGGGCCCAGCAGATCACGGTCGTTGAAGACTTCATCAGCCGCCGCGTGGACGGGATCGTCCTCGCTCCTCTTGACGACCGGGCCCTGCTGCGTCCGGTCCAGGACGCGGCGCGCGAAGGCATGCCCGTCCTCATCATCGACTCCGGCCTGCAGGGAGAGGACTACATAAGTTTCGTGGCCACGGATAACTATCAGGGCGGGGTCCTCGCGGCCACGAGGATGAGCCGGCTTCTCCAGGGTCGGGGAAAGATCTTTCTCATCCGTTACCAGGAAGGCTCGGCGAGCACCATGGCCCGGGAAAAGGGTTTCTTTGACACAATCACCAAGGAAAGCCCGGGGATCAAGCTTCTCGTCCAGGACCAATACGCGGGCGCCACGACAGAAACGGCCTACCAGCTGGCGGAGAATCTCCTCAGCCGCTTTCCCGATGTCGACGGAATCTTCTGTCCCAATGAGTCGAGCACGTTCGGGACTCTGCGGGCGCTGCAGGAGGCTAACCTGGCCGGGAGAGTCAAGTTCGTCGGCTTCGACAGCAGCCCTAAACTGGTCAAGGGTCTGCGCGACGGCCAAATCCACGGTCTCGTCCTACAGGATCCCTTAAAGATGGGCTATCTCGGGGTCAAGCTGATGGTCGAACATCTGAGAGGGGAGAAGATCGAGAGGCGCGTCGACACCGGCGTCTATCTGGTCACTCAGGAAAACATGGACGAGCCCGAGATTAAATCCTTGCTCCAACCCGAGTTGTCCCAATACCTAGATTGATGCTCTCCAGCCCCAGCCTCAGCCCTTCCCCTCTTTATGAAAGGCATCGGCAAGAATTTTGGGGCGACCCGTGCCCTGGACCAGGTCGATTTTGAGCTTCGGCCCGGAGAGGTCCATGCCCTGCTCGGCGAGAACGGCGCCGGCAAAAGCACCATGGTCAAGGTGCTGAGCGGCGCGATCAAGCCGGATTCTGGGACGATGTCGATCGAGGGAATTCCCTACGCCCCAGCCGGCCCTCTGGACGGCCGGCGGGCCGGAGTCTCGATCGTCTACCAGGAGCTGACCCTCGCGCCCCACTTGACGGTGGAGGAGAATATCCTGCTCGGGCAGGAAATCCGGACCGCCGGAATCTTAAGATCCAGAGAGCAAAAGAAAAGAGTCCGTGAGGCTCTGGAACTTGTCCACCATCCTGAGATTCCGCTTGAGGTCCCGGTCAGGAGGCTGAGCGTCGGCGTCAAGCAGGTGGTCGAGATCGCCCGGGCGCTCATGCACAAGGCCAAGATCCTGGTCATGGACGAGCCGACGAGCTGCCTATCACAGGAGGACAGCGAACAGCTGTTTGCCATCATCCAGAGTCTCAAGACCCAGGGCGTAAGTATCATCTATATCAGCCATTTTTTGGAGGAGGTCCGGAAAGTCGCAGACACCTACACTGTTCTCCGTGACGGCCGGAAAGTCGGCTCCGGCAAGATGGAAGAGACCTCCCTGGAAGATCTGATCCAGATGATGGTCGGCCAGAAGTTCGGGCAGATGTTTCCGAAGGTCGAGCACAAGGTCGGTGAGACAGTCTTGTCTCTTGACCACTTCAAGGGGAAAAAAATGCAGGCCGAGGTCAGCCTCGATCTGCATCGGGGAGAGATCCTGGGAATCGCGGGGCTGATCGGTGCCGGGCGCACGGAGATGCTGCGAACGGTCTTCGGGCTCGACCCGGTGGAAGGGGGGTCGCTTGAAGTCGCCGGCCGAAGATCGGCCAAGCGGGCGCCTTGGGAAAGGATTTCCGAAGGTCTCGGCCTCCTGAGCGAAGACAGGCAGGGGGAAGGGCTGGCTCTGCCCCAATCGATCGCGGATAATGTAACTCTGAGCGATTTTTCTCCTTACCTCAGGTTGGGATTTCTCCAGGTCAAGAAGCAGAACAAGTCGGTCTGGGGTTGGGTCGAACAGCTCAAGATCAAGGCCCGCAGCCCGGTCCAGCCGGTGGCGAGCTTATCCGGCGGAAACCAGCAGAAAGTCGCTCTGGCCCGTCTCCTCCACCAGAAGGCCAATATCCTTCTTCTGGATGAACCCACGCGCGGCATCGATGTCGTCAGCAAGGCGCAGATCTACGATCTCATCGGGCGCCTCGCCGGCCAGGGTAAAGCGATTCTTTTTGTGAGCTCCTATCTCCCCGAGCTCCTGGGCAGTCTGCGACCGGATCGCCGTTTTTTACCGGGGTCGGTCTAGTCGATCTGCGCGAGGCCTCGGCCTGGGATGCCCCGAGCATCATGACCGCGGCCACGACAGGCCGGTCGGTTGAGAGAAGCCAGCCGCCCCAGGGAGAGTAGGCAGACATGGCCAATAGAGGGAAAAAACAGCTCCGGTTCTTGATCAACTGGCTGGGCCCTTTTATCGGGCTCATCCTCGTCGTCGCCATTTTTGCTTCCATCCCGGAGATCCAGGACCGCTTCCTTCGCCTGGCCAATTTTAAGAGCGTCGCCACCCAGTCGGTGATCGTCGCTCTCGGCGCTCTGGGGATGACTCTGGTCATCATCAGCGGCGGGATCGATCTCTCGGCTGCGTCCAACATAGCTTTCTCAAGCGTTATTACCGCCTTTGCGATTAACGCCGGAGTTCCTCCTCTTCTCGCCATATGCTTGGGGATCTTGACGGGCGGGCTGGTTGGTTTCATCAATGGCAGCTTGATAACTTCTCTGCGAGTCGTTCCGTTTATTATAACTCTCGGGATGATGGGCATCGCCCGAGGGTTGGCCAAGTGGACTGCGGGCAACCAGAAAATCGACGCTCCTCTGACCTGGGTGAATGAATTGATGGCCAAGAGCCCCCGCCCGTCCTGGCTGCTGATGGCCCCCGGGATCTGGTTGATGATCGGGCTGGCTCTCGTGATGGCGGTCGTTCTGCGCTATACCGTCTTCGGCAGGCATATTTTTGCCATCGGCTCCAGCGAGGCTACGGCCAGGCTCTGCGGCATCCGGACCCGACAGGCCAAGATCGTAATCTATACTCTGGCCGGGCTCTTCTGCGGGTTGAGCGGGGTCATGGAGTTTTCCCGGCTGACGGTCGGCGACCCCACCGTGGCCGTGGGGCTTGAGCTGGATATCATCGCCGCGGTGGTCATCGGCGGAGGGAGTCTGAGCGGCGGCGAGGGAAGCATCCTCGGATCGATGATCGGAGTATTCATCATGTCCTTTTTGAGGAACGGCTGCACCATGATGGGTTGGCCCAACTACATCCAGGAGATCATCATCGGATTCATCATCGTTGTTGCCGTCAGCCTGGACCAGTTCCGGCACCGCCGGGAGAGCTAGAGGGCCTGGATGAAAAAGACAGGACAAAAAAGAGAAGCGCTCAGGCTTCTCCACGCCCACGCCCCCCTTCGCATCAACGATATCGGCGGCTGGACCGACACCTGGTTCGCCAAGGAGGGGAACGTCCTGAACCTGGCCGTCAGTCCTTCGGTGGAGGTTCAGGTCAAAGTCTTCGCCAACAAAAAAAACAGGAGCAAAAGGGTTCTGGTCCAGGCCGACAACTACGGCGAAAGCTTTCGCGTCGATCCCGAAGCCCCTTCGGCCGCACGCCATCCTTTGCTCCAATTTGCACTCTCGTCTCTCCCGATTCCCAAAAATCTGGAGCTCGAAGTCAACATCCATTCCCCGGTTCCGGCGGGCATCTCGGCCGGGACATCCGCTTCGGTCTGTGTCGCCCTCCTCGGAGCGATCGACCTTCTCACGGACCAGGGGCATACCCCGGGCGAGATCGCTTCGATCGCCCACCGAGTGGAGACTGAAAAATTGAAGCAACAGAGCGGAATCCAGGACCAGATCTGCGCCGCCTATGGCGGGGCATGCTACATCCACATGCACAATTATCCGGACTATGAAGTCGAAAAATTGAGGCTCTCCGAAAGTGTCTGGCAGGAGCTGGACCGCAGGATCTGTTTGATCTATCTCGGGAAACCCCATCGCTCCTCCTCGATCCATGAACAGGTGATCGCCCATCTCGAAGCTGGGGGCGCCAGGTTCGAGCAGATCCGGAAGATGCGCGATCTCGCGATCAAGGCCAAGTCCTTTTTGCTGCAGGGGCGTCTGGAAGACTATGGGGACGCGATGGCCCAGAATAACGAGTGCCAGAGGGAACTGTGTCCGGGGCTCATCTCCAAGGAGGCGGACGCGGTCATCGGCATCGCCCGAAAATTCAACGCCCTGGGGTGGAAAGTCAACGGGGCCGGAGGCCAGGGCGGCTCAATGACCGTTTTCGCCAGCGCCGATGATGACCTCAGGCGCCGGATGCTCCGTGACATCGACTCCCTGGGAAAGGGCATCAAGCCCCTGCCCATCTCCTTGTCTTCGGAAGGGCTAACGGCCTGGGCTGTTTAGCCCGCCAAGGATTTTACCTGCCGGTTGTCTAAATTATGTTACGAATAATTTACGACTGGAGGTCTCAGATGAAGAAATCAATTATGGGTTTGGCGCTGGCGGCGATCATCCTCAGCTGTGGCCTTATCTTTGCCACCGGCCAAGACCAACCTCAGGAGAAGGGGCGGCATTTCTTGAACTTGACTCCGGAACAGAAAACCCAACTCGAGAAATACAGGGAGGTGCGAAGGGCGGAGAACCAAGCCTTCCGCGACAAAATGGGAAAACTCGAAGAAGACTGGAGGGCAATTCGCCGTGATCCCCAGGCGGATCCCAAAAAAGTCGATGCACTGATCGACGAGATGGCCAGCCTGAGGGCAAATCACTGGAAGGGGATGTATCACAGCCGAACCGAACTGAGAAAGATATTCACCCCAGAACAGCTGGCCAAACTGGACAGGTTCAAGGAGCGGATGAGAGATTGGAGCGGGGCTAGAAGACACCATTTCCACCGAAACCGGGGATATTCCAGGCACTGGTTTTTCGGAGAGATTTAGCAAGAATAGGCTATTTTGTTTTCCAGAGCTTCTTACGCAAAAGAGGATGGGGTCCCTGCTCATCGCACCCTAGCACCCTCCGACTAGGTTTGCCGCCTGGGCCCCATCCTCGCAAAGGGATTCGACCATTTTGCGCTTATTAATGCCGACCCTTCCATTTCACCATAATCCACCTGGCCCAGAATAGAGTTCTGGTTTTTGAACTCCTTACTCCTCACTCCTCATGCCCAACCATTCATGTTTTTTTTTGACGAGATGAACGAGATGGACGAGATGGACAGATTCGGCCTTTGGTCATATGTCCTTAAAAGAGGACGCATTTGGGGTGCCTGGGCCTTCTTCCCTGGGAGATTGATTGGCACAGTTCTTGCTTTAGGGGAGATTGGAAGGAGAAGAAAATGAGAAAACAAATTGTGGCCATCATCGCTTTCATGGTCCTCGTTCCTCTTTTCGCGTTTTCAGGATCAGAAAGCTATAACGGTGTTGGTTTTGCCAGAATGAGTTATGTCAAAGGGGATGTCTACATCCAGAGGGGTCAGAACCTGGGTTACGAGCAGGGTGAGATTAACCTGGCCTTAACGGAAGGGGATAAGCTGGGAAGCAGGGACGGCCAGGCCGAGATCCAAATCGGAAACAGGAATTATCTGCGCATTAACAGTAACACCCAGTTGGACGTGGTCGCTCTCCCCAATGATTCTTCCGATGTGATAAAGCTCCATCTCCTCTCAGGGAGCATCTATCTGAGAGTGAATGAGCTCGGCTCAGAAAAAGGCATCGAGGTCCACACTCCGGACGCATCCTATTATATTCTCGATCGAGGGCTTTACCGGGTGGACGTCCGGGAAAACCGGGAAACGGAGATCAGCGTCTTTGAAGGTTCGGCAGAAGCCGCCCTCGAGCAAGGCTCTCAGGTGGTCAAGGGCGGGGAGCGGCTGATGGCTTCAAACGGAACCGCCGTCTCCGGACCGGCCGGTTTCAACGCCGGGGCTGGTGACGAGTTCAGCCGCTTCAATGAGTCGAGGGATGCGGTCTTCGCTAAGAGGAGCACGCGGTCTTATCTCCCGTCCGAGCTGGATCAGTATCAAGAGGAACTTGACAACAACGGCCGATGGACCAACGAACAGCCCTACGGAAATGTCTGGGTTCCGAATGTCAATGATTCCGATTGGGCGCCTTATTCCTACGGGCGCTGGGATTGGTACCCGATGGCCGGTTGGACCTGGATTTCAAGCGAGCCGTGGGGATGGAGCACTTATCATTACGGCCGCTGGCATTGGAGGTTCGGACTAGGCTGGTACTGGATCCCCACATCCATCTGGGGGCCTGGTTGGGTCGACTGGTGCTGGGGAAATGACTACGTCGGTTGGTCTCCTCTCAGCTACTACAACACTCCGGGCGTGATCCTCAACAATCGCTTCTATGATCGCTTCCATGGCCGCGATTACCCGCTCAATTCCAGAGCGCTGAGGGTCGTCCATAGGGACCACCTTCAGTCGCCAAACGTCTATCGACACGCCCTGGCCGGGGATAGAGTCCAGGCCCTGGGGAGGGTCTCCCTCGGGCACGAGCAGCCGAACATCCGTCCGCTTACCGAGCGCGTCGGACTCAATCGCTCTCTGGCCGAAAAGACCCTTGACAGGTCTAACCTCCGGGGAGTGGGGAGGACCTTGACTCCTTCCGGGCTCAGACCCTCCACAATCAAGAGCGGCATGCAGAACAACCTGCGGGCTCCCCAGATGTCTCAGGGAAATGTCCGCGATCGCTCTACGGTAAGGGAATTCCCCCGGAACGGGACAACCTCAGGGCTCGGTCCCCAGATCGTCCTTGGATTCAAGTGGGGATCAGAACCAACCCCGTCATCAAAACGTACCCCTCCCGCCGGAGTTTTTCATCGTTCTTCTCTTCTAGATTCTCAGGCGCTTCTTCGAGGACGAATCCTTCAAATTCTTCCAGGAATATAAGATCCTATAGCCGCGATTCTTCTATCTCCTCCCGAACAAGTTCCTCTTATCGCTCCGGCTCCCCAGCCGGCTCGTCCCGCGTGCGTGAATATCGTTCTTCGAACAGGGTTTATAGTCGCGACAGGTCTTCTTCTTCCTCGACCCAGAAGCGGTCCTCAAGCGCCTACTTCCCCCAGGACCAGGGGAATTCCGGCAACCGTTTCCGTTCCTACTCTCGTTCCTACTCTCCCCAATACTCTTCGCCGTCTCGTTCTTATTCCTATCCCTATCGCAGCGGCTCTTCTTCCTGGAGAAGCCCTTCTTATTCATCTCCATTCATCTTCTCAAGGTCTTATTCTTCACCAAGGTCCTACGGGTCCTCCTCTTATAGCCGGCCATCTTATTCCTCCGGCTCCTCCAGCTCCCGGTCCCGTTCCTCGTCGAGCTCCTCCCGGAGCTCTTCCCGAAGCTCCTCATCGTCCTCCTCCCACTCTCATTCAGGAAGCGTCCGAAAGAAGTAATTCAGGTTCCATTTTCCAGATAAATGGGGGCGGACGGCGCCTCGATGCCGCCTGCCCCCTATTTTTTGCCCAAAAGCTTGGCGTTTTGTTTTTTACCCCTTACTCCTCACCCCTCACTCCTCACCGTGTTCGTTTTGACGAGAAGACCAGACGCCGAAATGGACGATTTTGTTCTTTACTTTTGTTTTTTTCGGTGGTATAAATTATCCTCACTGCACAACGCCGGTCATTCTAAGGAATGAGTTCAGTTTTGGAGGTATGAGCCATGACTTCTCGGAAAAGCAAGGGATTGATCGTAGGGCTGAGCCTTTTAGCTTTTGCTGTGGTCATCGCGGGCGGCATTTCCTGCAAGAAAGCGCCGGAGGCGACTAAGCCCGGCGAGCAAGCGGCGGCACCGGCAGCAACCAATGAATTTGAAGGCACCGTGAAAGTCGCCTTGGGAAAGTACCTTTACCTCCCCACAGCTCAGGGACTGGACATCGTCGTTCAGGGGAAGGTTGGTTCCGGCGACGCCTCGGCCCTCATCGGAAAAGACATCAGAGTGAAGGGGCAAATCTCCAAAGACAAAGCCTCGATCTACATCGCAGACAGCATAGACGTCAAGGAGGGCGGCCAGTGGAGAACAGCCTTCACCAGGACCGAAGAACCTGTGCTCAACGACTACCTGGATACAAAAGACAGATATAACTATGCGGCTTTGACGATCACGAATTTCAACAAACAGGAGGAGTGGGAAGGGAAAGGCAAGGTCAGAATTTTCGGCAAGCTGCTCAAGGCGACGGTCACAGAAGGCGGCGCTCAGAAAGAGATCACCTATGTCGTTCTCTCGGATGACAAGGGCAAGGAGATCGGCAAAATCATCGTCGACAGTTTCACTGATTATACACAGTACTAGTCTTCAGAAATTAAGGCTTTTTGATAAGTTTTGGTTCTATCTCAACATCAAAGATACGGTGGACAAGAAGATCCGGGCCAAGAGCCACGAGCTCTTTCACGCCGATGTCTTTTTCATCGGACTCTTCTAGTCGAGAACGTTCCCCGTTCCCCGTGCTCCGTATCCCGATAAAAAAACCACAATCAGAATTCTAAGGTTGCCATTTTTCATTTAGAAATTCTGCGGCGGGGTTTCGAGGCTTTTGAATTCCCTCTCGGCCTTACCCCTTACCTTCTAATAAAGCCGATCATTTTCTTCAACCCGCCTAGATGATCCCTTCCTAGATCAACACGGAGAACCCGCCGGCCGGATTCTTTTAATGCTGCCCAATCCCCCCAGGCCTGTGCCTTTTTCAAGTCGGAGAATGAAAGGCAAGACATGGGTGCTTCTAGCCCTTCCGGAATAGGAATGTCTCGAATGTCTTTGCCGGTCAGCTGGATGAACAGTCCGTTCCCCCCGTCTCCCTTATGGAGCTGCCCGGTCGTGTGCAGGAACTGCGGCCCGAAGCCCCAGGTCACGGCCAAGCGCGTCTTGTCCCTGAGCCTCTTTTGCAGCCGGCGGAGGAGGGCAATAATCTGTGGCTGCGGCTCCAAAAATGCCTGAATCGCGATGTAATCCCCTGGACTGGCGGAGCTCAGGAAGGCGAGGAGGTCATCTTTTGAGGCGGCGGCTGCCTTGAGCTGCGGCCTCTCTTTGAAGCGGCCTCTTCTTTCTGCTCGAGATTCTAAGAATTCCCGGGCCCTTATTTTTGAAGCTTCGACATCCGGCTGGTCAAAGGGATTGATCCCGAGTTTGTATCCGGCCACGGCCGTGGCCATGGCCCAGAGGAAAAACTGGCCTCCCAGGGATTGGCAGTCAGGAACCGAAAATGAAAGGACCGGAAAGTGGGCCTCGAGGAGTGATTTCAGTTTGCTCTCCCGAGACTTGCCGCTCCCTCTGTCAAAAAATATAAAAAAACGATCCGATCCGTAACTCTCAACGGGAGCGATATCGTCCTCGATGACCGGCACAATGCCCAGCCCATTCTTTCCGGTGCTTTCAGCCAGAAGCTGCTCCAACCAGGGAGCAAAGCCTCTCAGAGAATGGGAAAAGCTCAGAGTGGCCTTGTCTCGGCCCGCCCGGGCCAGAACGGCGAGGATTGTTCCGAGATAGACACCGGGATTGTCTTGGGCTCTCGGATTCCCCGATATCCGGACCGTCTCCTCCGCGCTTCGAAGGATGGCCTCCAGGCTGATCCCTTTGAGGGCGGCGGGAAATAGGCCGAACGGAGAAAACACAGAAAAACGACCCCCGATCTGAGGGTTTGCCAGGAGTGTCGCTCGAAACCTGTGCTTGAGCGCCAAGCTAGAGAGCGGTGTCTCCGGGTCCGTGATGGCTACGAAATGGGCTCCGGCTTCTTCATTTCCCAGTCTTGCCCGGACCCAGGTGAAGAAAAAACTGAGGAGCGAGCTCGTCTCGACCGTCGTCCCGGATTTGGACGAGGCGACGAAGAGTGTTTTTCGCGGGCTCAATTTTTTCTGAAGATTGAGGATCGCCTGCGGGTCTGTCGTGGCGAGAGATTCGACTTCCAGATAACCCGGGGCGGTTTTGAAGACCCGGCTGAAGACCTCTGCGGGAAGGACCGAGCCTCCCATGCCCAGAACGACCGCCCGGGTATAGCCGGCTTTGCGGACCTGCTTCAACCAGCCTGGAAATCTCAGGAAGCGATTCCTTAGCCTCGTCGGGAGCGGACAGCCAGTCAAGCCTGTTCGAAATTTCCTCCGGGTTCTTTCCCCAGATTGTCCAGTCCTTTCTCCAAATCCGGCCGATGATTTTCTGATCGGAAATATCTCGCAGGGCCAGCCGAATGTCTTTCTCCCAGGGGCGGAGTCCATAAACTCTTCATACCCGGCATTTGATCGGTCATGGCACTAAAGGTCCTTGTCCATCGTGCTTGGGATCGGCTGGCCCAATCTTAAACGATTGACCGGCATTGTCAAGGGCCTAGAGCAGTGAGCAGTGAGCTGGGAGCAGTAACCATAAAAGAAAAATTTACCAGAGACTCTTTTTTAGAGCATCGCGTCGGATGCACTTCTGCTCCGGAAAGGCAATAGATTCGCTTTGCCGTTAAGCCGGCGGGTTCGATCATGGACGGCACGATTTCCAATGATACGAAAGTGGATTGGACTTGGGACGGTGTCTGGAATTGGGCGGCACGGACCGACGCCGAGGGCTGGACAGTGGAAATCCGAGTTCCCTATGACCAGCTCCGCTTTCCCAATAAAGATGAATACACCTGGGGCATCTTTTTCCGGCGGTCCACCTTTCGCCAGCAAGAGATCGATGATTTTGTCTGGATCCCCAAAGACGAGAGCGGGCTCGTCTCCCGTTTCGCCAGGCTGGAAGGAATTCGGTCGATAAATCCGCCTGCCCATCTGGAGGTTACGCCATACGCGGTCGGCCGGAGCGAATTCAAGCCTGCCGTGCCCGGCGATCCCTTCGGCGCGGGCCAGAAGTTCGGCGGCAATCTCGGCGCCGATGTGAAAGTCGGACTTGCGACCAATCTCACCCTCGACGCCGCCTTGAATCCGGATTTCGGCCAGGTCGAGGTTGACCCCGCGGTTGTGAACCTCACGGCCTACGAGACTTTTTACGAGGAGAAAAGGCCCTTCTTCATCGAGGGGGCCGGCATCTTCAACTTCGGCCAGGGCAATGTTAACCGCTCGATGAGCTTCAATTGGTCTAATCCGAATTTCTTTTACAGCCGCCGCATCGGACGGTATCCCCAGGGATCGGTCACGCAGGATGGCTTCGTTAACTTCCCTGACAGGACGACGATCCTCAGCGCGGCCAAGATCTCAGGCAAGCTCGCCTCGGTTTGGAACCTGGGTTTTCTGAGCGCGCTCACGGGACGGGAATACGCAGAGATCGATTCCGCGGGAAGACGGTCGGAGGAAGAGGTCGAGCCCTTGACCTATTATGGAGTCATGCGGGGATTCCGGGAATTCAACGAAGGCCGCCAGGGAATCGGGCTCATGTCCACTGCGGTGGTCAGGGACCTCCGGACTCCCGGACTACAGTCTATCTTGAACAAGAATGCCTTTTCGCTAGCGGCGGACGGCTGGGCTTTTCTGGATGCGGCCCGAACCTGGGTCCTCAATGGCTGGCTGGGCGCGAGTCAGGTCAAGGGGACAAGGGAGGAGATCTTCCGGCTCCAACAGGCTCCCCAGCACTATTTTCAGCGTCCCGACGCAACTTATCTCCATCTTGACCCGAACGCAACTTCGATGAGCGGCTGGGCCGGCCGCTTCACTCTCAACAAGCAGAGCGGGAATTTTATGTTCAATGCCGCTCTCGGGGCCATCTCGCCGGGCTTTGAAACCAACGATATTGGCTATCATATGCGTGGCGACCTGATCAACGGACATGTGGCCTTGGGCTATATCCAATTCAAGCCGGGAAAGATTTTTCGTAACTGGAGCGCCATGCTGGCCACCTTCAGGCATTATGATTTTGGGGGAAACAAGATCAGCGGCGGCTATTTTTTCTTCCCCTCCTTCCAATTGCTCAACTACTGGAGTTTTCAGTTGGTGCTGAGCTATGTCCCCAGGAGGTTGGATAACAGCCTGACGAGGGGAGGGCCTCTGGTCGCAACTCTCCCCCGCCGAGAGATCCAATTCCAAGTCGAGTCTGACGACCGGAAGACGATCACCCTCAGCCTGAAATCGGATTATGGAAGAACAGAGAGCGGGAGCTATAACCTGGCGCTTGATTTCATCATCAAGTGGAAAATACGCTCAAACATCAGTTTCGAGCTGGGGCCAGGATATCATCGCGATTTTTCCGTGGTCCAGTGGATAACCCGGATCCCGGACCCTTCCCTGACTGCTACCTATGGCAGCCGCTATGTTTTTGGAGAGATCAAGCAGAACTCGGTCCCGGTCTCCTTGCGTTTGAACTGGATTTTCACCCCCCGCGCCAGCCTTCAGATGTACCTGCAGCCATTCGTTTCGGTTGGGAAGTACGGGCCTTTCAAAGAGCTCGCCCGGCCGCGCACCTTTGATTTCAATTTCTACGGGACGGGGAGTTCGACGATTTCCTATGCCTCCGGTCTCTACACTGTGGATCCGGACGGGCCGGGTCCGGCGGCCCCCTTTTCATTTCCGAATCCGGATTTTAACTTAAAATCCCTGCGCGGCACAGTCGTTTTCCGCTGGGAGTATGCCCCCGGATCCACCATCTATCTCGTCTGGACCCAGGAGCGGACCGACTATGCCTTTCCCGGCGAATTTCAATACGGACGTGACCTGGGCCAGCTCTTCCGGACGGCGGGCGATAATATTTTCTTGATTAAATTCTCCTATCGTTGGAATATATAACAGATTTCTGGAGGTGAATCCCATGAAGAGGTTTGAAAGACTTACTCTGGTAACCATTTTAGCTGTTCTGATTCTCTGCCTATCGAGCTCGGCGCTTGCCCAGGAAAAGAAGAGCAATGGAAAGGTCATCGGCGAGTGGAAAGTCGAGGTCAACGGCAACGGACAATACTACTATCTGACCATGACGATCGCAGAGTCAGGCGGAGAGCTGTCCGGTACGATGAGTGAGCAGTCCGGAATGTTCAAAGACGCGCCCCTGACCAATATCGAGTTCGACGGTCAAAACCTCGGCTTTGAAATCACCGTGGCCACTCCTCCGGACGGACTGGAAAAACCTTGGACAGCGAGTTTCGCCGTTGGGGAGGACAAGATGGACGGTTCATTCAGCAACGACCAGGTTGGCAGCGTCTCCGCCTCGGCGACCCGCGAAAAGAAGTGAGCACTGAGCTGTGAGCAGATAATATCTGATTGCAGCTAAGCGATATCTCCCGGTAAATCTTCTTGACACTCGCGCGATGAGTGTTATATTTTGCCCTCGACCGTGAGACTCGGGAAAGGAAGGGTCTGATGACTGCAATCGACCAGCCGGTTGGTTTTTTTCATCCTTCGAGAGGCCTCTACCGCTTTACGAACCTGTTTTTTATCGCCTCCCTCTCCTTCGGGAGCTATTTCGCCTACGACATTGTCAGCGCCATCGCGCCGACTCTGGTCGAGGAGCTCCACGCCGCGCGCGGAACCGTCGGGACGTTCTTCACCATGTACAGCGTCGCGGCCGTCCTGGCCGTGTTCATCGGCGGTATTCTCGTAGACCGAATGGGGACGCGCAAGGCGAGCATCCTCTTTTCTCTTCTTGTTTTGCTCGGCGCGGCGATCGTCTGGCGGGCCAAGACCATCCCTCTCTTTTTTCTCGGCCGGTTTGTGTTCGGCGCCGGCTCCGAGCCTCTGGTTGTCGCCCAGAGCGCCATGATCGCCCGCTGGTTCAAGAACAAGGAGCTGGCCCTTTCTTTCGGCCTGACCCTCACCGTCAGCCGTTTGGGATCATTGTTTGCCTTTAATACGGGCGAGCTCATCACCAGTTACTTCGGCAGCTTTCGTTACGCTTTGTTCGCGGCCGTGGGAGCCTGCGTCATTTCCTTGCTCGGAAACATCGTCTACATCGTCATGGACCGCCGGGGCGAACGGATCCTCCAGCTGAAAGTTGAAAGCGTCGCGGAAAAGATCCGGTTCAAGGATATCAAGGAGTTCAGGCCGACATTCTGGTATGTGACTTTTCTGTGCTTAACGTTCTATTCGGCCATCTTCCCCTTTACGGCGCTCTCGACCGACTTCTTCGTCGACAAATGGGGGATCGCCCGGACCGCGCAGGCCGCCGGCGGGTTCATCCATCAGGTCTTTAATAATCTCTGGCACATGTTCAGCACCGCGGGGGGAATCAGCAGCATCATCGTCTTTGCCTCGATGATCTTCGCTCCTTTCGCCGGGGGCTTGATGGACAAGATAGGCAAGCGCGCGACTCTGATGATCATCGGCTCCTTGATTCTGATTCCCTGCCACCTGTCCATGGGCCTGACCAAAATCTATCCCGCTTATCCGATGGTTCTCCTAGGCGCGGCTTTTGTGCTCGTCCCGGCCGCCATGTGGCCGTCTGTGCCCCTGATCGTCCGCAGCGAACGCGTCGGCACGGCCTTCGGGCTCATGACCGCGATCCAGAATGTCGGGCTCGGGCTGTTCCCGCTTCTGAACGGCCTGCTCCGCGATCTGACGAAGAGCTACACGGCCAGCTCCGTCATGTTCGCGAGCCTCGGGCTTTTCGGGCTGACCTTTGCCTTCCTTCTCAGGCGCGCGGACGGACGAGAGGGGGGCGTCCTGGAGGCCGCCCGGAAGAAGCCGGTATAGCCGGGTCGATGATCACGACCGTTATCTCAGACCTGGGAAACGTCATCCTCTATTTTGACAACGGCATTTTTTTCAAGAAGATGACGGCTTACTGCGATCACTCGGAAAAACAGATCAGAGAACTGGCCCACATCCACTTTGATCTCGTCATCCTTTTTGATTCGGGGAAAATATCCCCTCATGAATTCTATGCGGGCACGGTGGACCGGCTCGGGGCCAGGATTTCGGAGGAGGAATTCTACTCGGTGTACTGCGATGTCTTCTCGCTCAATTCTCCGGTCTTGGAAGTCCTCAAAAAACTGAGAGGAAAATATTCCCTCGTTCTCCTCTCCAATACCGACATCTGCCGCTTTGCTTTTGTTAAGAAGAGGTTTCCGGAGATCTTGATTTTTGATCACCGCGTGCTTTCGTTTGAGCTCGGAATTCTGAAGCCCGATCCGGCGATCTACCTCACCGCGCTTGAGAAGGCCGGAGCCAGGGCGGAAGAAAGCGTTTTCATAGATGACCTTCAGGAGAATATCGAGGGAGCCGCCAAGGTTGGGATTCAGGGAATCCTTTATGGTCCGGAAACAGACCTGGAAGCTCAGCTCGCCGCCCTCGGCCTCGAACTGGGGGACGTTCCCCAAGGGGACACCCTTTAGTCTTCCCGCAAAAATCTGCTGCTTCACCAGCCTGGATTGATCACTCGGAAATCTTAAGGATGTCCCTTTGGGGAACGTCCCCGTTTTCCTATTGGCGATCGGCCAGCATCTTTAAATAGACCCGGCGCCTGCGCGGGCCGTCGAACTCGCAGAAAAAAACCCCCTGCCAGGTCCCGAGGGCCAGCCGCCCTCCCTCGACGATGATCTGGACCGAAGACCCTACGAGACTCGCCTTGACATGGGCCGGGGCATTTCCTTCGCTGTGGTTCCAGGAGAGGGAATCAGGAACGAGTCTTTTCAAGGCCATCAGGATATCGGTCGTGACGTCGGGATCGGCGTGTTCATTGATCGTCAGCCCGGCCGTGGTGTGGGGAACATAGACGAGGCAGATGCCGCTCTCGATTTTTGAGGCACGCACCGCCTCCTGGATCTCCGAGCTGATATCGACAAATTCCTCTTTGTGACGAGTCTGAAGCTCAATAGTTTTCATGCTCTCCCCCAAAGTGAAACCATAGCACAGAGAAGGAGAATTTGCCATCCAAAAAAAATCAAAAAAAAGACTTGACACGACCCGGAATTGGGAGTAAATTCTAGGCCGTAGATACAAGATTTTGTATTTACGGCCTAGAACATATACCAGATATGGTTGATCGTGTTCAAGGGCTTGGTTTTTCCTGGCGGGTTTAAGTAAGAGGATTTTAGCACCTCCATCGTGAAAGATGGAGCGTTTTTTATTTGTATTTCAAGTTCAAGGAAAAGGAGGCTTCAATGGTGAGGGCGATCTCGAGAATCAAGAAAAGGGATGGGTCTGTCGTCGATTTTAACCAAGAAAAAATAACCACTGCGATCCATAAGGCCATGGAATCCTGCGGACTCACCGAACGCGCCGCTCGCCAAGACGACCTCAGACATCGCGACCTTCATGCTCGAAGACAAGTTCGGCGGCTATACCATCCCCTCGGTGGAGCAGATCCAGGACATCGTCGAAATGGTCCTGATGAAGCAGGGCTATCTCGAGGTCGCCAAGTCGTATATTCTCTACCGGGAAAAGCACAAGGCCATCCGTGAGGCCAAGTCGACGGGAATCAACCTCGAACGCCTGATCAAGGACTATATCAATGACGCCGACTGGAAAATCCGGGAAAACAGCAACGAAGGGGTGATGAGCTTTTCCGGCCTGAACGCCCGGGTTTCGGGAGAGGTCTTGTCCACCTTTGCCCTCAACCAGCTCTATTCAGAAAGGGTCAAAAAGGCGCATCAGGACGGCGGCTTCCATATTCATGACCTCTCCTATCCGATCGTCGGCTATTGCGCCGGCTGGTCGCTGGACAAGCTCCTCCGGATCGGGTTCGGCCATGTCCCCAACCAGGTCCATTCTTCTCCGGCCAAGCACTTGGAGACGGCCACCCTCCACATGGTGAACTACATCGGCACGATGCAGGGTGAGTTCGCCGGGGCGCAGGCTTTCTCGAGCGTGGACACGCTCCTCGCTCCCTTCGTCCGGTCCGATAAGCTTGACTACGAGCGGGTCAAGCAGGACATTCAGAAGCTGATCTTCGGTCTGAATGTTCCTTCCCGCTGGGGCTGGCAGACGCCCTTCTCCAACCTGACTTTCGACTTGGACGGTTCCCGATGACATGAGAGACAAGGCCGTCGTCGTCGGCGGCGAAGAGCTGGACTACGACTTACGGGGATTACCAGGAAGAGATGGACATGATCAACCGCGCCTTCCTGGAGCTCATGATCGAGGGAGACCATCAGGGCCGCGTCTTCACTTTTCCGATCCCGACTTACAACCTGACCCCTGAATTCGATTGGGATTCGCCCAACGCGAGGCTCCTCTTCCAGGCCACGGCCAAGTACGGCATTCCTTATTTTCAAAATTATATCGGGACGAACCTCAATCCCGGTGATATCAGGGCCATGTGCTGCCGGCTCAACCTGGACCAGAGGGAGCTCATGAGGCGGCCCGGCAACATCTGGGGACCCGGCGATTCGACGGGCTCGATCGGAGTCGTCACCATCAACATGAATCGGATTGGGTTTGAGGCGACCTCCAAAGAAGACTTCTTTGCCCGGCTGAAGGAGATGATGGTCCTGGCCAAGGAATCGCTCGAAACCAAGCGGGAAGTGGTCAACAACATGCTGGCCCGCGGGATCATGCCCTACACCCAGGTCTATCTCGGCCATTTCGACAACCATTTCTCGACGATCGGAGTCTGCGGCATGCACGAGGCCTGCCTGAATTTCCTCAAGAAGGGCATCGGCACTCCCGAAGGCAAAGACTTCGCCATCGAAACGCTGAACTATATGCGGAGCGTTCTGCGGGAGTTCCAGGAGGAGACGGGCAACCTCTATAACCTCGAAGCGACGCCGGCGGAATCCACCTCCTACCGTCTGGCCAGGTTGGATAAGCAGAAGTACAGGGGCATCGTAACCTCGGGAACGGAAAAATTTCCCTACCTGACCAATTCCACCCAGCTCAATGTTGACGCCACTCGCGACGTTTTCGAAGCCCTGAGTCATCAGAGAGATATCCAGCCCCTCTACACGGGGGGGACGATCTTCCACACCTTTCTCCCCGAGTCCATCGACCCGGTCACCTGCCAGAAGCTCGTGAGGAAGATCGCCGAGACCAAGATCCCTTATTTCAGCATCACCCCAACCTTCAGCGTCTGCGTGAGCCACGGGTACTTGCAGGGGCAGCATCCGAAGTGTCCGGAATGCGGAGCGCAGACCGAGGTCTACTCCAGGATCGTCGGTTACCTGAGGCCGGTCAGGACCTGGAATGACGGGAAACAGAAAGAATTTGAGGACAGGACCCCTTACACTAAGATCGATTAGACCATGGACTATTTTCTTTTCACTTATCCGAGCTGCCTGAAGTGTGAGAAAATCAAGACATACCTCAAGGAGATCTCACTCCCCTTCAAGGAACACAACCTGGTCGAGCGGGAGAGCAAGCTCAAGATCAGAGAGTTCCTGGGCCAGATCAAACGAGACGACTCCGGGGCCATCATCATTCCGACTCTCGTCGCCCATGAGCAGGGGGGTGCCGCGGTGGTCTTGAATTCGGCAGAGGAAGTGGAGACGTGGTTGAAATCAAGGGCCTAGAGAAATTCGCGGCCAAGGATTTTCCCGGCTATATCGCCTCGACCGTTTTCCTGGGGGGCTGCAATTTTCGTTGCCCCTATTGCCACAACGCCGATCTCGTGCTCAGGCCCGAGAGCCTGCCCACGCTGCCGCTTGATTATTTCCTGTGTTACCTGGATGCCCGGAAGAACTGGCTCGAAGCCATCTGTATATCAGGCGGCGAGCCTCTCCTGGAGACGGACCTGGAGGATCTGATCCG
The DNA here is from genome assembly GCA_963770045.1 of Candidatus Aminicenantota bacterium. Classification (GTDB taxonomy): domain Bacteria; phylum Acidobacteriota; class Aminicenantia; order Aminicenantales; family CAVYOD01; genus CAVYOD01. The sequence goes on from CAVYOD010000002.1 coordinate 46,622, forward strand.
GGTCGTGAAGGAGCGCAATCTTCTGGTCAAGGTGGACACCAACGGGTCTCTTCCGGCCAGGCTTGAAGACTTCTTTCGCGAGGGCCTCGTCGACTATGTCGCTATGGATGTCAAGGCCCCGCTCGAAAGATACAAAGAAGTGACGCGCTCGGAGGTTAGGCCGGAAGATATCTCGAGGACGATCAAGCTCGTCCGGAGCTCAGGGGTCAGACATATCTTCAGGACGACCGTCGTCCCCGGATTAGTGGGGCGAAACGATCTTCTGAAGATCGCCCAGATGCTGGAGGGAGAGGATGTCTTCCAGATCCAGCCGTTCGTCCCCGCAAACACGGTCGACAGGCAGTTCCTCCAGGTCGACCCGTTCAGCCGCGAAGAGATCGAGGAGATGGCGGGTTTGGTGCGTCGCTATTTTGCCGAGGTCCGAGTGGAAGGTGCGTGAGACATGGAGCTAAGAGTCAAAAGGATCAACAACCAGGCCCGGCTCCCGCTCTACCAGCACAAGGGGGATGCGGGGTTGGACCTTTTTTCCTGCATCGACCTGGTCCTTGGACCGGGAGAAGTGAAGCCTATTTCGACCGGGATAAAGGTCGCGATCCCTGAGGGTTATGTCGGGTTGGTCTGGGACAAGAGCGGGATCTCGCTCAAGGGAGTGCACAGGCTTGCCGGGGTCATCGATGCGGGCTACCGCGGAGAGGTCCAGGTCGTCATGGCCAACCTCGGCCGGGAGCCGTTTGTCATCACCGCGGGGATGAAGATCGCCCAGCTTCTCGTCCAGCCCGTCGAGACGGTCGCGGTGACCGAAGTCGAAGAGCTGGATGACACCTCTCGAGGTGAGAAGGGTTTCGGCAGCACGGGGATGTATTAAAACCCGGAAAATCGTCTATCTGGTCCATCTCGGCGGCTGTCTATCTCGTCAAGAGCAAAAAGCGTATTCGATTTTTTTTGCGTTTTCTTTATTTTCCGACATGAAGTCGAGATGTCGAGCGGCGCCGCAGAATGACGGCAATCTATCTATCGGTCATTTACGGAGCCGTCTTTGGCGGCCTCATCGCCAACCTTCTCTAATAAAAACCAGCTCATTATTTTTTGATGTCCCCCTTGTTTGAGTAGCCCCTCTGCTTTAAGCTTTGGCTTGACTGGATTCCACTTTATAGATATTCTGTGCTCGCAAGAACGGGGGACTAGACATGAAGTGTCCGAAGTGTCGGCATGAGAATCCCGGGGACACGATCTTCTGCGGAAAGTGCGGGACGAAGTTCGATTCGGCTGACGCAGCCTCCTTCACCCGGACGCTGGAAACTCGGGTCGATGAGTTAGCGCGAGGGACGCTCTTCGCCGGCCGCTACGAAATCATCGAGGAGCTCGGGGCCGGGGGCATGGGCCGGGTCTACCGGGCCCACGACACGAAGCTCAACGAGGAAGTCGCCCTCAAGCTCATCAGGCCGGAGATCGCGCGCCGAACAAAGGACGGTCGAACGCTTCCGCAACGAGCTCAAGATCGCCCGCAAGATCACGGCACAAGAACGTCTGCCGGATGCACGACTTCCACGAGGAGGGCAAGACCCTCTACCTGACGATGGAGTATGTCCGGGGCGAGGACCTAAAGAGTCTGATCCACAGGACAAAGATCCTGTCCGTCGGGACGGCTCTCTCCATCGCCCGGCAAGTGGCCGAAGGCTTGAGCGAGGCCCACAAACTGGGCATCATCCACCGGGACCTCAAGCCCGGCAACATCATGATCGACAAGGAAGGCCAGGCCAAGATCATGGACTTCGGGATCGCCCGGGCGATCGCAGGAGAAAGGGATTACGGGCGAGGGAGCAATTATCGGAACGCCCGAGTATATGTCCCCCGAGCAGGTCGAAGGGAAAGAGGCGGACCAGCGGGCGGATATCTATGCCCTGGGAATCATTCTCTTCGAGATGGTGACCGGGAGGGTGCCGTTTGAGGGCGATACGCCCTTCAGCATCGCCAATAAACAAAAAAGCGAGCCGCCGCCCATTCCCAAGAAACTCGCTCCCCAAATCCCCGAAGGCCTGAACCGGCTCATCCTCCATTGCCTGGAGAAGGACAAAACGAAACGTACCAGACGGCTGAGGAGCTTCTGGCCGACCTCGCTCGCATCGAGGAAGGCCTGCCCACGACCGAACGGGTCCTTCCGGGCCGCAAGCCCGTCACCTCCCGCGAACTCACGATTAAGTTTACTCCCAAGAAAATCCTTATTCCCGCCGCTGGCCTCGTTGTTCTTGTCGTCATCGCCATCCTCCTTTGGCACCCTTCCCCTCATAAGCCGGT
>CAVYOD010000003.1:0-13141 GCA_963770045.1 Candidatus Aminicenantota bacterium
ACGAGAGTATCTTTTTCACGATATCGGCGACGTAGGCCGCGATGGCGGGGGAGCAGGTGAGCCCGGGCGATTCGATGCCGATGAGGTCGATGAATCCCGGCAGTCCCTTGTCGGTCTCATCGCGGATGATAAAATCCCAGAACCCCTCACCCTCTTTGGCCAGCTTAGGCCGCACGCCGGCCGTATCGGGCCGAAGATCATCATAGGCCAGGTGGGGCAAGTATTTCCGGGCGGCCTCAAAGAACATCTTCTGGTGGCCGGGGTCGACCGTGTAGTCGATCGCCTCGACGTCCTGGGCGCTCGGGCCGAGTTTCATTTGTCCCTGCAGGTCCAAGGTGATGTGGACGCCCAACCAGCCGTTGTCCGACTGAGGAACAGGGTAGATAAGATGGTTCACCTGAGTCTCTGGTCGCCCCGCAACGCCGAAATATTCTCCTTTGGAGCAGTGGAGTTGATAGTCAGCCTTGGCTATATCGATCCCGGCCATAGCCGCGACCCGATCGCTCCAGAGCCCGGCGCAATTGACGACGAGCCGTGAGAGGAAAGAAAAAGTTTCGTCGCCCTGCCGGATTCCGATGCGATATCCGCCTGATTCCGGGCTCAAGCCGACGACCTCGGCGTTGTAAGAAAAAGTCACGTCATTTCTTCTCGCCACCTGCTCGAAGTATCTCATTAGGCTATGGGAGTCGATGATGCCGGTCGAAGGCGACAGAAGAGTCGCTTCCCCGGCCACATGAGGTTCCAGGCGCGCCAGTTCCTGCCGGCCGATCAAGGACAAGGTCGTCAACGCCATTTCTCTGGCCGTTCTCTTTGAGCTCTCGAAGCTCCTGGATTTCCTCTCGGCTGCTGGCGACGACGAGCTTGCCCAGCCTCCTGTGCGGAATGCCGTGCTTTTCGCAGAGCTCATAAAGAAGCTGCTTGCCGCGGACGCAGAGCCTGGCTTTGAGTGTGCCTTGGGGATAATAGATCCCCGAATGAATGACTTCGCTGTTGCGGGAGCTTGTCTCCAGGCCGTAGGATTCGTTTTTTTCGACGAGACAGACCTCCCGTCCTCCGCCCGAGATTTCGGCCGCCACGGCCAGGCCGCAGACGCCGGCGCCAACGATTGTGATTTCAAAGTCATGACCCATGATCTTGGGTTATTATGATAAGCGATTACAATCGGGGGAGACAACACATATTTCCGCGGATCGCCGCATGTACCTCCGAAACCGATGTCAAGAATAAGGGAATAGATGTTGCCTCGCCATCTATTTATTATAAAATAGATCCGTAAATCTTCGGGAAGGAGGAGCCGATGTTCGGTCCGGGCCGTCCGCCCCTTATACTTCTTTTCTTGGCCTTCTTCTGTTCTCAATTGACAGCGACCCCGGCGGTCCTTCCCTTCCGTCCGCCCGCGGTTCCGCTGGTCGTCCACGACCCCTACTTCAGCATCTGGTCCATGGCCGACCGCTTGACCGACGACTGGACAAGACACTGGACGGGAAAGCGCCAGGATCTTGCGGCCTTGCTCAGAATCGATAACCGAACCTTCCGGGTGATGGGGCCTGAGCCAGCGCCGGGTCCCGGCCATGGCGCAGACCAACCTGAAGCTCTTTCCGACCCGTACGGTCTACACTTTCAGTGACGCCGGCGTGGAGCTTGAGCTCGAGTTCCTTTCGCCGCTTCTGGCGCCTGACCTTGATATCCTGGCCAGGCCGGTGACTTATCTCGTGGCCCGGGCGCGCTCCTTGGATGGCGGAAATCATACGCTTGCCTTTTATTTTGATGCCTCGGGTGAGATCGCCGTGGACCGGCCCGATCAAACAGTCGTTTGGTCACGATTTCAGTTGCCCAATCTTGAAGTCCTATCCTTCGGCTCCCGGGAACAGCCCGTGCTGGAAAAATCTGGCGATGACCTCCGCATCGACTGGGGCTATTTTTATCTGGCCGTCCCCCGTGATGAGAAGCCCGATACGGTTCTCTCCGGATCCGGCGAATGCCGGCAAGGCTTCATTCAAAACGGCCGGCTGCGGCACGGCGACGATATGCGTCTTCCGAGAGCGGCCGAGGACGGATATCCTGTGGCGGCGGCTGAGTTTGACCTCGGCCCGGTCGGTCCCACACCCGTATCTCGCTTCCTCATGCTGGCCTATGATGATCAGTTCTCGATCGAGTACTTCTATCGAAAACTCCGGCCCTATTGGCGCCGGGCGGGCTGGGAAGTGAGCGACCTCCTGGAAGCCTCGGCCAGAGATTATGAATCGCTGAGCCAGCGGTGCAGGAAGTTTGACGAGCAGCTTATGGCCGACATGGAAAGAATCGGGGGCGAAAAGTATGCCCGGCTGGGAACGCTCGCCTACACGCAGTCCCTCGCCGCCCACAAGCTCGCCGCCGACATCGACGGCGCGCCGCTTTTCTTCCCTAAAGAGAATTTCAGCAACGGCTGCATCTCAACCGTCGACGTCATCTATCCCGAATCGCCCATGTATCTTTTCTTCAATCCGATTCTCCTCCGGGCCCTCCTCGTTCCCGTCCTGGATTATGCCAAGAGTCCTCAATGGAAATTCCCCTTCGCGCCTCACGACCTCGGCACCTACCCCAAGGCCAACGGCCAGGTCTACGGGGGAGGAGCAAAGACCGAGGAGGACCAAATGCCGGTCGAGGAAAGCGGGAACATGTTGCTGATGATCGCGGCTTTAGCCAAAGTTGAGGACAGTGTCGACCTGGCTCTGAAGTATTGGGAAGAGATTGACCGCTGGGCGCGATATCTCAAAGAAAAAGGTCTCGACCCCGAAAACCAGTTGTGCACGGATGATTTCGCCGGCCACCTGGCCCACAACGCTAACCTATCGGCCAAAGCTATCCTCGCCCTCAGGGCGTACGCCTTACTTTGCGACAAAGCGGGGAAAAAAGACGAAGCCGAGACCTATTCTAAGACAGCCCGGGATTTTGCCGCCGAATGGATCGAGAAGGCGGACGATGGAGACCATTTTCGTCTGGCCTTTGATAAGCCGGGCACCTGGAGCCAGAAATACAACTTCGTCTGGGACAAGATCTTCGGGTTCAATCTGTTTCCGGCCGCGGTCGTCCGCAAAGAGATCGCCTTTTATAAAAAAATTCAGTTGGCCTACGGGCTTCCTCTCGACAACCGGAAGGAGTGGACCAAATTGGACTGGATCCTCTGGACGGCGACCCTCTCCGATTCGGAGGGAGATTTTGCCGCCCTGCTCAATCCCGCCTACGATTTTCTCAATCGCACGCCCGACCGGGTGCCGCTGACCGATTGGTATTGGGCGAACAACGCCAAGCAGGTGGGCTTTCGGGCTCGTCCCGTCGTCGGGGGCGTGTTCGCCAAGATGCTCGCCGATCCCTCTCTTCGTCAAAAATGGTTACCTAAAAAGTGAGGAGTGAGGGGTAAGAGGTGAGGCGATATGCAAAAAGGGGACAGGTCACTTTTTTACTAATACAAACGCAATAACTAATGCGACCTCTCCGTTCAAGGTTGCGCCGGAGGCCACCCTTGGACCCCGAGCGGAGGGGGACGACGGGACTGGTTCCTGGGGTCCGGGGGCCAGAGGGTGGCCTCCGGCGCAACCTTGACCATGTCAAGTTGCTTATCGCGTTTGCATTAGAATGTGTAAAAAAGCAGTCTGTCCCCTTTTATTCCTTGAAAATGGCGCCGGTTTTCTCCATAATAAATCGGCTTGGGTGTCGTGAGGAGCCGGCTGGTTGAGCGAATTTCTAGAGTTCCACAACGTCTCGAAGTATTTCGGCACGATCAAAGCGGTTGATGATGTCTCGCTGGAGATAAAAAAGGGGGAGTTTTTTTCCCTGCTCGGGCCGAGCGGGTGCGGCAAAACGACCATGCTCCGCCTGGCCGCCGGCTTTGAAAATCCCGACCGCGGGAGGATCTTGCTCGACGGCGAGGACATCACGGATCTCCCCCCGAACAAACGCAAGGTCAACACCATTTTTCAGAGCTATGCCCTTTTCCCACACCTGAGTGTCTGGGACAACATCGCCTTCGGCCTCGTGATCGCCAAACGTCCCAAGGCTGAGATCTATTCAGCCGTCGAGGAAATGCTCCATCTCATCCGGATGACCGGAGAAGCCGACAAAAAACCTGACCTCCTCTCGGGCGGACAGAAGCAGCGCGTGGCCATCGCCCGGGCCCTGATCAATAAGCCACGGGTGCTTCTCTTGGACGAGCCCTTGGCTGCGCTCGACCTCAAGCTCCGCCAGCGGATGCAGATCGAGCTCGATATGATCCACGATCAGGTTGGGATCACATTTCTGTACGTCACTCATGACCAGGGTGAGGCGATGAGCCTCAGCGACCGGATCGCCGTGATGGACTCGGGCCACATTGAGCAGGTCGGAATTCCGGCCGAGATCTATGAAACACCGCGGACGAGTTTTGTCGCGGCCTTTATCGGGGATACAAATTTCCTCGAGGGAGAGGTCTCCGAGCTAGTGAACAACGAATATTGCCGCCTGAAGATTGCCGGGATCCAAGGGATTGTCTGTTTCAACGACAAGTCGATGAAACCCGGGAGTCCGGTCTTCCTGAGCATCCGGCCCGAAAAGGTCCATATCTCCCGCGACCGGCCAGAAGAGGAATCCAAAAGAAATATCATGCCCGCCGTGGTCGAGGACATGATCTATCTGGGTTCGACGACCAAATATTGGGTTAGAACAGGCGCCCTCCGGATTCAGATCCTGCGCCAGCACTTCAGGTTCTTCCTGGATGAAAAGCCCATCCGCTGGAACGACGATGTCTGGATCTGGTGGCACGCCGACGACGGGTTTATGCTCGACCGCTACCGGGAGGTGGACGAGAGCCTGATCGCGGTCCCGCCGCAGAAGGTGGGAGAGCCCGAGGAAAGCCCCGGATAAGACTGAGAGCGAGGTGGGATGAAGCGGGACAAGCCGGGGCAAATTCCAGGAGTGGATCCTCTCTTTTCCCTCCCTTTTCTGGCTCGCCCTGTTTTTTCTCGTCCCGACCCTTTTTGTCTTCGTTTTTGCCCTCCGGCCGGCGAGCCCATACGGCGGCATGGGACAGGGCTGGACGCTCGAAAACCTGCGCCGCCTGGCCGACCCAAGTTACCTGATCGTCGCCTGGCGCACGCTGTGGATCAGTGCCCTCACGACCGCAGGCTGTCTTTTGCTGGCTGTCCCCGTCGGCTATCATCTGGCCCGGATTTCCTCACGCTGGCGAAACTTTGTCTTGATGCTGGTTATCATCCCCTTCTGGACAAATTTTCTGATCAGGATCTTTGCTTGGAAAGTCCTTCTCCACCCGGAGGGCCTGATCAAGCACCTTCTCATGTCCCTGGGATTGACTGGGCCACAGACCACTCTTCTTTATCATCCGGCCGCCGTCGTCCTGGTCTCGATCTATAGTTTTCTCCCCTTCACGATCCTCCCCATCTATGCCGCGTCCGATAAATTCGATTTCCAACTCCTCGATGCGGCCCGAGATCTTGGAGCCAGGCCCTTTCAGGCGTTTTATAAGATCTTCCTTCCCGGGATACGCCGAGGGCTTTTTACGGCGATTCTTTTTGTTTTTATCCCTTCGTTGGGCTCTTATGTCATTCCCGACATCGTGGGCGGACCCGCCGGAGAGATGATCGGCAACAAGATCGCCCAGAGGGTCTTTGTCGACCGCAACCTTCCCCAGGCCAGCGCGCTCTCAGTGGTCCTCATTCTCTCCGTGTTGGCGCCTCTTGTGGCCGTCCTTATCCTGCAGCGAAAAAAAGAGAGGCCGGAGATCTTTTAGGAGAAGATGTGAAACGCAGCCGCTTGCCCCTCGTTGTGACCGTCGCGGTCCTCCTCTTCTTCTATTTGCCAATCATTATCCTGGTTGCGAATTCTTTCAACGCTTCGCGCTTCGGCACCGGCTGGCAGGGATTCTCCTTGAATTGGTATGCCCGCCTGGCCCACGAGCCGGAGATCTGGCGGGCCGCCCGGAACAGCCTGATCATCGCCCTGACGGCCACGGCCGTCTCTCTCCTCCTCGGGACGCTGGCCGCTTTGGCCCTGCATCGCTTCGCCCAGACCCGGCTCCAGCGTCTCCATTTTACGATCGTCTATGCTCCGTTGGTCATGCCCGAGATCTTGATGGGGATCAGCCTGCTGATGTTTTTTGTCCTGGCCGGGGTGGGCCTCGGGCTGGTCACGATCTTCCTCGCCCACGTCACCTTTTGCATCAGCTTTGTGGCCATGGTCGTCCTCTCGCGTCTCCAGGACTTTGATTTTTCCGTCGTCGAAGCGGCCCAGGACCTGGGCGCCGGATGGTGGCAGACGACCCGCCGGGTCCTTCTTCCTCTCCTTCTTCCCGGTCTCGTCGCCGGGGCCTTGATCGCCTTCACTCTGTCGATCGACGATTTCGTCATCACCTTTTTTGTCACCGGGCCGGGATCGACGACGCTCCCGATCCGGATCTACAGCATGATCAAACACGGCTCGCCGCCCCTGATCAACGCTCTCTCCACGATTCTTCTGGCCATCACTTTCACCGCCGTGGTGTTGAGCCAGAGGTTGAGCCGGTCAAAAAACAAGGCGCGCGCTTGATAGGAAAAAGCAGATCGAGATTGGGGCTTTTCGGGTGGGCGGTGCTCCTTCTGTTTGTGGCCGTGACTTTGCCCCTCACCTCCTGCGGCCAGTCTAAACCCGTGCTCAATGTCTATACCTGGGCGGACTACATCAAGCCGGGTCTTCTTTCGCGTTTCGAAAAAGAAAACGGCTGCCGGGTTGAGATCGACACCTTTGAATCGAACGAGGCGATGTATGCCAAACTCAAAGCCGGGGCCACGGGCTATGACGTCCTGACTCCCAGTTCCTACATGGTCAGTCTGATGCACGCCCAGAAGATGATCCAGTCCCTCGACCACCGCCTGCTCCCCAACCTGAGCCATGTCGATGCCGAAATTCTCAAATTAACGATCGACAAAACTATGGATCATTCGGTGCCTTACATGCTGACCACGACGGGCCTGGCCTACCTGAAAAGCAAGGTCCAGAATTTCAAGCCGTCCTGGTCGATGCTCGGCCGGGAGGATTTGAAGGGCCGGATGACCATGCTCAACGACATGCGCGAGGTCATCGGCGCCGGACTCAAATTCCTGGGATACAGCCTCAACACCACGGATGAAAAAGAGCTCCGGGAGGCGAAGGCCGTCATCCTGGGCTGGAAAAAGAACCTGGCCAAGTTTGAGAATGAACAATACAAGACCGGCCTGGCTTCGGGCGAGTTCCTGCTCGTCCACGGCTACAGCGGAGATATCCTGCAGGTTCAGAAGGAGAATGCGGACGTGACTTTTGCCGTGCCCGAGGAAGGCACCTCCATATCCAGCGACGACCTGGTCATCCCCGTGGGCGCAAAAGAGGTCAGGCTCGCCTATGCCTTTATCAATTTCCTCCACGATCCGGCCGTGGCGGCGGAAAACACTGAGTTCATCAAGTATCTCTGCCCCAACAAGGACTGCTATTCCTTGCTGGGCCCGGACCTTCGCAACAATCCCGCGCTGTTTTTGAAGCCGGAGATCAGAGCGAAGAGTGAGTTTATCGGCGACCTGGGCGCTGGGAATGCGCTCTATATAAAAATCTGGGATGAAATCAAGGCCGCGAAGTAGTCAGCCTTAAGACACAGTTTGACCCGTCAAAAGTAATATCCAGCATGAGTCCGCAGCTTCTAGCCCGGTCTTTCATGATACGGGTGTAAAGCCTGGTGTATTCATCGAGCGAAAACTTGGGATAAAAGAAGGCCCTCTTGAGGACCTCGAATTCGATCAGGGGCGTGCAACGAATCTCGGCTTCCGCGTAGCTGGCTTTGGTGATAGTGCAGTGAGAGCCGTGGTAGTTGGTTTCCAGGATTGCAAAATAAAGAGTGAATTGGGCCGCGCCCTCGATGAAGGGGAGCCAGGCATCCATCGAGACTTTATAACCCTGGCCGTCGAGAAAGAACTTTTGCGCCGATTCTTCGCCGCGGTCTTTTTTGAGTTCGAAATAAACCCGGCTCTTAAAGGCCATCCCCTCTTCAGCCATCATCCAGCTCCTTTTTTCTTGGGGAATAGAATAGACCTCCGTGTAAGGAAGAGCCGGCACGGAATAGAGCGGAAAACGGATGCCCTCGATGTGGCTGATTTTCCAGGCGCCGTCTTGATTGGTCAGAGTAAAAATAAACAGGTCTTTGGCCTCATTCAGATAGACTTCTGCCTTGGCCCGGCCGTCTCTGAGAATCTTGAGGTGGCCGACCTCGAAAGGGAAGACCATCTTGGCCGGACCGTAGACTTCGGCCAGGGAATCATAAAAGCTCAGCAATTCCTTGGATAATAGCGTGGTGCCCAGGGCCCTGGCTCCCGTTTCGACTCCCTGCCGAAATTTCTTGAGGACATCACGAACCTCTTTTTCTGCGGGTGATTGTTGTGCGCGGGAAGGGCGAATAGCCAGAAGGAGGGAAGAGGGGATCAAGATGAGTACGAAGAATCGTTTTGATTTTTGTTTCATGCCCGTCGGACTCCTCATCTTTAGCGCTGAAAACGGAAAACGCAAAACGTAAAATGGGCTATGCATCTATCAACGGCATTTCACGTTTTACGATTTATGGTTTTTTCCCCGTTTTGAATACGCTTACAATTTCGTCGATCTCGACCCCGAGGATCTTCTTGGCGATCTGGCTCAGCGCTTTTTCGTCTCCCTGGATATGAATAGTCGTCTGAATGTGGCCGAGAGTTTCCCCGGGCCCGAGGGCGGCTGCAGGCGAAGAGGATTCGAGCTCATAGAAAGGCCCCAACGGCTTGGCTCCGGGGGAAGCCGGCCCATCGTTATAGCTGTTCACGACGTCGCCCGCGAAAGGATTGTCCTGGATCTTCCACATCGAGTTCACATAGTCCCGGGCGTTCGGCGGAATGGTCAGATGGACGATCGTCAAGACCTGATTGGCGGCGTCGTAGCTTCCGAGAAAAGGCATCACCCGCCTCGGAGAGATTCCGATCTTGCTCCGGTACTGGCCATCCCCCTTAAAAAACAGCACACTCTCTTTGATAACCAGGCGGTCGGCGGGCACTTTGCCGAAGTAAGCATCGTTGACGATAGGTCCGAGATCCGATTTCAGCCCCGGTCTGAAAGGAATCACCACGGTCGTCGCGGGCGAGGGATTGAACATGCCCAGGATCCAGATGGAGAGGAGTCCCGAATCTCTGGTCCACGCCTTAGCGCCTTTGTTCGTGATCCTGTTGTCAGATTGAAAAGCCACCATCTTGACTCCGGCCGGGACTGTGACGCCCAGGCTTGAGACTTCCTTTTCATCGAGCAAGCGCACCAGCCTGTCGACTTCGAGGTCGAACTCGGTCTTGGAGTAATTCACCAAGTGCATGGGCTTTCGAAAGCGCACGGCGGCTTCATTTTGGGAAACGACTTCGTACGCTCCTTCGTTGATCGGAGGCGGAGTGAACCAGTGGTCGAGGTCGAAGGCCGCGCCGTACTTGAAAAATATCGAAAACTGGCCCCCTTCCGGGCCGAGCCAGAAACGGTCTTCGCCGCCAAACGCATTGATATGCAGATTGTTCTCGCCGGAGGCGATAAGCTCGCGGTTGATCCAGCCGAAACTCAGACCTTCCGGTCCGGCCGCACTGCTGGTCATGACCCGGCCCTGGAGGTCCGGATTGACCGCGATCTGCGCCAGTTTGTTTTTGCCAGAAAGCACGACAACCTTGGTGTGCTGTTTTAGGAAGGCGACGTCATCCTTGAACAGGATACCTTGTGTTTGTTTGGCGGATTTCCCGACGCCGACCAACAGGACCAAGGCCAGCAGAATCGCGCTGAGAGCAAATTTCATGGTTCTTCCTCCTTTGGGCTGATTTATCAGATCTCAGCCATACTGGTCAACTTTCTTCTATCGCCATCGACGGCTTTTGTCAACACGGAATGACTCGCCAAGCCCTTAAAGAATCGAACCCCCGAAATTGCCGATAGAAATTCCCGACGGGTCCTGCTTCGGTTCACCCCCGCCGTCCTCATGGAGCGATCCTGTCAAGCTTGTTACAGGGAGGATAGCTCGTAACTTGAAATACACTATAAATCTCCTTCCGGTCGTCGGGGGGCCCCCGAACCTCGCCACCCCTTCGGAATTTATTTTATCAGAGAGCGATCAGCGGCTATCGGCAATTCCGGGGTGCCAGGCGTTCTTGTTTGTGAAAGCAAATCAAGATATATAATAAGGGAACAGCGATAACAAATTCCTGGCGATGGAGGAGCAAAGATGGGATTCTCGAGCCGTGAGCTTTGGACGATCATTCATGGCATGGTCTTGGGAGGGCTGCTGCTCCTGGGTTTTAGCGGAGTGCTGGTCGGCCTATGGGGCCTGCGCTCGACCGGTCAGACCGATACGGTCAGGCCTAAGCACTTAAGGATTTTGAGCCTCGGCATCTGGGCCCTGACAATCTTGGCCTGGCTGACGGTCATCACCGGAACCTATCTCTCCTATCCTTGGTTCCGGGCTGTGCCTCCGCCGCAGGCAGACCTGAGCAGATATCCGCAAGCCTTTCTCCTCGCAGATCCCCACCTCGCTTTTTGGGAAGATTACGGGATGGAGTGGAAAGAGCACTTCAGTTGGTTCGCTCCCGTTCTGATGACCGCTGTCTCATTTCTTGTCGCCCGCTACAGAAAAAATCTTGTCGAAGAGCCGCGGCTTTTTAAAGCGGCGGTCGTCTTTATGACAATCGCCTTCATCGCGAGCGTTGTCGGGGGGCTTGTGGGAGCTCTGGTGACCAGGGTCGCGCCCGTCCGCTAGGAGAGGGGAGGAACGATGAACAAGCCGAATTCTGGGCTTACGAACGGCGCGGCAGGTGCGGCAATCCTTGCGGCCGGTATCGGGATTTTCACACTCGGCGTATCCACAACCCTCAAGGCTTCGAGCGAAGTCATAAAAAAAATCCTCTCCTTCCATGTTCCCACAGGTCCCTTGAGCGGCCAGACGACCGTCGCCGTCGTCGTCTGGCTGCTGGTCTGGATCGTTTTGCATCAACTCTGGAAGAATCGGGAGATCAATTTCCGGAAGATCTTCGCCATCACCATGATCCTCATCGTCCTCGGATTCCTGGGGGGGTTCCCACCGCTCTTTGAGGTCTTCTTCGAAGAGTATGAATGAAAAGACGTCTATCTCGTCATTTTAGCCCCATCTCGTCAAAGACAGAACAAATTTATTAGACGTCTATCTCGTCGTCTTGTCAAAGATAAAAACAGAGAGCTGTGTCTTTTCCTATCCTCTTCCCTTCCCCCCTCCCTCCCCCCTCCGGGGGCAAAAACTATAGGGAGGCGTCTGACCAGCGAATCCACCCTGGGTCTTTCACCTCTTGAAAGGTCATATGGGCGCTTGTCTCGAGAGCAGGAGCGGAGGAAAGACTCTCAGGCCCGATTCCGCGCCCTTGGGACAACTGAGATTGCTCGCCGCCGGTTAAATTCCGGAACACGACCTCAATTTTCCTTGACTCGACACCACCATGAGCAGGAACCCCCACCGCCCCCCCCTCGCACTTTATGACTAACCATTTGTAGCCGCATTCTCTCGATCGGAACCTCACACCCTCCCTCCCAACCACAGCCCCCCTGTCTAATGAATGCGGGGAGGCGGCCGCGAGCGGAGGAAATCGGACCCACGGCGGCGACGTGACGGCCGGGCGGGGCCCGGCGCGCACAGCACCCCGCCGCAGTAGGGCTATAATATCCCCGAAATTGAGGATTGCCCCCGATAGGCGAAGCAAAAATTCTCTTAAGGCTGGGATGACGTGTTTCTGCTCAATGAGCTGATTTTTTTATCGCCCCTCCTGATTTATGTTTATTTCCGCATCAGAAAGCTCATCGCCGGCCCGCTTTGCAAGAGAATATTTGCCGCGTTCTTTATTCTCCTCTGCCTCGCTTTTCCGGCAGCCGAAATCATTTCGCACAATTCAGGGAGGGGTTGGGCGAGATCTCTCATGATCACCGGCTATTATTCTTTACCCCTTTTGCTATATCTCGTTCTGGCCGTCATCCTCACTGATCTTATGATCGGAGCCACCCATCTCTCCCGACTCGTCTCGTCTGAAACGCTTCGGGCTCCCGAATTTCGAAAGCCAGGCTCTGTTTTGTGCTGGCCGTGCCGGTCATTATCGTTTGTCTCGGCATCGCCAACTACTATCACCTTCGGATCAAGGAATATTCGATTGAGGTCCCCCGGAGGTCATCAGAAATCGCCCGGCTCAAAATCGCCTTTGCGGCTGATTTCCACCTCGGAGATATGACGACCAAGAATTTTATGGCGGGCTTTGTCGACAAAGTCAATGCTCTCGATCCCGACATCGTTTTGATCGGGGGCGACGTATGGAGGGACATGGGCGGGCCGATAAAATGGACGGGTTCATCACCCAATTCCGGCGCCTCAAATCGAAGTACGGGGTTTATGCGGTTCCGGGAAATCACGAAATGTACGGAGGCAACAGGGTCGATTTCTTTGCCCAGGCCGGAATCCGGCTCCTGCAGGACGAGGTCGAAAAAATAGACGCGGCTTTTTATCTAGCCGGGCAAAAGTACATCGTTCCAGAGAAAGAAAATCCATTGACGAACTCCTGTCCGGCACACCGACCGATTTGCCGGTCATCCTATTAGACCACCGTCCGACGGACCTTGATCGGTGAATCAAAGTCACGTCGATATCCAGCTCTCCGGTCACACCCACAACGGACAATTGTTCCCGGTCAACTTCATCATCCAGACGACAATATGAACTCTCCTGGGGCTACAAGAAAAAGCGGCAGACGCATTTTTTTGTGACCAGCGGCGTTCAGCTGTGGGGGCCTGGGGTCGGACCGGGGGGCCGTTCAGAGATCCTCATGATCAAGGTCGTTTTTCACGACCAGAGTTGAGGAAAGAATCTTCCTGATTCCCAAGTCCTCAAGCCAGTGGCCGCGACGCTCGGCTTCGACTCGAAATTGCCGACAGAAATTCCCGACGGGTCCTGCTTCGGTTCACCCCCGCCGTCCTCATGGACGATCTTGCTGACTTTGCAGGAGGATAGCCCGTGGCCTTAAACACTCCGGTCGTCGGGGGGCCCCCGAACCTCGCCACCCGTCGGAATCTAGATCCATCGGAGAGCGATAAACGGTCTTTCGGCAATTTCGGG
>CAVYOD010000004.1:0-12326 GCA_963770045.1 Candidatus Aminicenantota bacterium
AGCTAGACGAGATGACCAGAGAGACGAGATAGACGTCTTTTCTGCTATAATATGAAAAAATGAAAGACACGATTGTCCTTCGAGGAATCAGGGTTCATAACCTGAAGAACATCGACCTCGATGTTCCTCTCTACAATTTTATTGTCGTCTCCGGGGTGAGCGGGTCGGGCAAGTCGTCCTTGGCCTTCGACACACTCTACGCGGAGGGGCAACGGCGCTACATTGAATCGCTCTCGGCCTACGCCCGCCAGTTCCTCGAACGGATGGAAAAGCCTGATGTCGATGTCATCGAAGGCATCACTCCGGCGATCGCGATTCAGCAAAAAGCGGCGACCAAGAACCCGCGCTCGACGGTCACCACGGTCACGGAAATCTATGATTTCCTCGGGTCCTGTATGCCAGAATCGGGAGAGTCCATTGCCTTGCATCGGCCGACCGGTCGAGCGGGACACGATCGACTCCATGGTCGAGACGCTTTACGGATTGCCCCCCCGGAGCAAGGCCCTGATCACGTTCTCCTGGCCCCGGGAAAAAGGCACAGCCCGGCTCAAGAAGGAAGGCTTTTTCCGCCTCATCCAGGATGGTGAGATCAGGAACCTAGAGGAAGCCGATCTTAAAAAAGGCGGGGACCTCGAGGTTGTCGTCGATAATCTTGTTCTCACCCGGGAAGAAAGAGAGAGACTGGTCGATTCCCTCGAGCTCGGGCTCAAAAAGGGAGGCGGCAAGGTCAAGGTTCGCGCCGCCGAACACGAACATTCGTGTTTTCCGAAAAGCTGGAATGCAAAGCCTGCCAGATTCTCTGTGACGAACCTTTTCCCAACCTTTTCTCTTTCAACAGCCCCCAAGGGGCCTGCCCGGATTGCCACGGCTTCGGCGACTTGGCCGTTCTCGACGAAGACAAGATCGTTCCGGATAAAAACAGATCCTTGGAGAAGGGGCCATCCAGCCGTGGACGACTCCCCTCTCCCGGGGCCTGATGAGAGAGATGCTCCGGGAAGCCCACCAGCGGGGGATCCCCACCAACGTTCCTTTCAAGGACTTAAAAAGAGAATGGCAACGTTTCATCCTGGACGGAGGAGGCGGCTATGACGGGGTCAAGGGCTTTTTCGAGTGGCTCCAGACGAAAAAATACAAGGTCCAGGTCCGCGTCCTTCTCAGCCGGTACCGAAAGTGTCCCTGCCCGTCCTGCGAAAAGACGCGCCTGAACCCAAAAGCTCGCAGTGTCAAGATCACGAACATCCCCTATCGGCAGGCTCGTCCAGAAGACGGTCAAGGAGGCTTTTGACTTTTTCGGCCATCTCAAGCTCAGTCCGTTTCAGAGGCAGGTCGCCGAGAAATTGGTGGTCGAGATCCAGAACCGGTTGAAGTTCCTCCTCGAGGTCGGACTCGACTACATCACCCTGGATCGGATGACCTTCACTCTCAGCGGAGGAGAAGCCCAGCGCATCAACCTCGCCGCCGCCCTGAGCTCCGCCCTGGTCGGGACCCTCTTCGTGCTCGACGAGCCCAGCATCGGCCTTCATGCCCGTGATAACCACAGGCTGATCGAAATCCTCAGGTCGCTCAAGGACCTCGGCAACACCGTCTTGGTTGTCGAGCACGATCCGGAGATCATCAACGCCGCCGACCAGATGATCGAACTGGGGCCGAGAGCGGGAGAGGCAGGCGGGGAGGTCATTTTCTCAGGTCCGATGGACGAGTTCAGGAAGGACCAAAAATCCCTGACGGCACAATATCTGAGGGGCGAGAAAAAGATCGACCTCCCGGCCCGGAGACGGAGCCCCAGGGGGTTTATCACGATCCGCGACGCCTACAAGCACAATCTGAAGCACCTCAACCTCAGGATTCCCCTGGGCGTGCTGACCTGCGTCACCGGCGTCTCGGGGTCGGGAAAGAGTACTCTCCTTTACGATGTTCTTTATCAGGGCTGGAGCGGCGAAAATTCTAACGGCTTCAAGGAGATTATCGGAAGGGAACAGGTCGATAAGGTCATCATGGTCGACCAGTCACCCCTCAGCACCTCGCCCCGCTCGATTCCGGCAACCTACACCAAGGCCATGGACGGCATCCGAGAGCTTTTCAGCCAAACACGAGAAGCCAAGGCCATGGGCTACAAGCCCGGCTTTTTTTCATTCAATACGCCGGGCGGACGATGCGAGGAGTGCAAAGGCGCCGGCTACCAGGTCGTGGAGATGCAATTCCTCTCCGATGTCGTCCTCACGTGCGACACCTGCAAAGGAAAGCGGTTCAGAAGCGATATCCTGGAGATCAGCTACAATGGCAAGAATATCGACCAGGTCCTGGGCATGAGCGTCGACGAAGCCCTCGCCTTCTTTTCTTCTACACCTCATGTCACCAAGAAGCTCTCTCCGCTCCAGGAGGTCGGGCTGGGCTATTTGAAGCTCGGCCAGCCGACGACGACTCTCTCCGGCGGAGAGCTGCAGAGGATCAAGCTCGCCTTCCATCTCGTCCATGAGCGGGAGAAGCACATTCTTTATCTCTTCGACGAGCCGACGATCGGGCTCCACTTGGATGACGTCTCGGTGCTGCTCCGCTGCTTCCAGCGGCTGGTCGAAAAAGGGCACACGGTCGTGGTCATCGAACACAACCTTGACTTGGTCAAGTGCGCCGATCAGATCATCGATCTGGGGCCTGAGGGAGGGGAGAGGGGAGGAGAGGTCGTCGCCCGGGGAACACCCGAACAGGTGGCTAAATCCGAAAAATCCATCACCGCCCGGTATCTGAAGAACTATCTCAGCAATCAACCGCTCCCGTGAGCAGGAAGCTGTGGGCGGCTAAAAAATTGAGGATAGCCCCTCGCCGCGGGGATCGTACTCAGCAATATCTCAAACTGACTTCGCAGGCTCGATTTCCACTTTAACCGGCGCTTGGGCCTCGACCTTCTTTGGCCGTTTTTTGAAAAGCCTGTCGGCGATCACATAAAAAGAAGGCACGACGATCAAACTCAAGGCCGTGGAAACGACCAACCCTCCGATGACGCCGATGGCCATGGGCACGCGGATTTCCGAGCCGGGACCAAGGCCGAGGGCCGGAGGAATGGCGGCCATCAGGGTCGCGGTGGCCGTCATCACGATCGGCCGGAGCCTGACCGGCCCGGCTTTTTCCATCGCCTCCCTGGCGCTGAGACCCTGGCATTTATAGTTATTGGCGTAATCCACCAGAATGATGGAATTCTTTTTGACAATCCCCATCAGGAGCAAGA
Source organism: Candidatus Aminicenantota bacterium (assembly GCA_963770045.1). GTDB lineage: Bacteria > Acidobacteriota > Aminicenantia > Aminicenantales > CAVYOD01 > CAVYOD01. The sequence continues at coordinate 3,224 of CAVYOD010000004.1, forward strand.
GGCCGATCATGCTGAAAATGTTCAGACTCTGGCCGGCTAGCCAGGAGGGCAAAAGCGGCTCCGGCGATGGACAGAGGCAAGATCGTGATGATCGTCACCGGGTCTTTGTAGGAATTGAACTGAGAAGCCAGAATCATGTAGGCGATGGCAATCCCCAAAAAGAGAGCGAAAATAAGACTGCTCATCGATTCGCGGAAGGCGAAGCTGGCGCCTCCTAGGACGACGCGGTAGCCGACGGGCAGGCCTTTGGAAAGGCTTCCCACGTACTTGATCGCTTCATCCTGGGAATGTCCCGGGGCAACGTTGGCATACACCGTTATGGCCCGTTCTCTCTCCCGGCGGGTGATGGCCTGGAGGGCAGGCTCTTCCCGATAGGTGACGAGTGACGACAAGGGCACGAGCTCCCCGGACCGGGTCCTCACCCGCAGGCGGGCGATATCCTCCGGACGCGACCTCTGCGCGGCCAGGAGTTTGAGCCGGACGTCGATTCGTCTTCCCCCCGTGCTGTACTTGCCGACTCGAATCCCGCCGACCAAGGCGTTGAGGGATGTCGCCACGTCGTCGATCGGGACACCGATATCCGCGGCCATGGCCCGATCGGGCGAAATCCTTAACTCGGGCATTCCCAATTGATAGTCCGTATCGAGATCGACCACCAGCCCGCTGGCGGCGACCTGGCTCATGAGCTTCTGGCTGAGAGAGACGAGCTCGTCCCAATTCGACCCGCGCACAGAAAACTCCACGGGGAATCCCCTCTGGGCCGTAAACCCCTGCTGGGAGAGGTCCTGGATCACCGCCCGCAACCCGGGGATGGAATTCAATTGCCGTCGCAAGATGGCCGAGAGTTGGGCCTGATTGAGTTTGCGCTCTTTGGGAGGGACCAGGGTCACGAACATTTGCCCTGAATTCACGGCTCCCCAGCCGCCCACCCAACTGAACAATTGGGTCACTTCGGGACGCTCGGCGATTATAGATTCGGCTTTGGTGATAAGTTTGTTCGTTTCGGAGAGATCGGATCCGACCGCGGTCTGAAGCCGAATCGACATCCGGCTCAGGTCTTGGGAAGGCACGAATTCGCCGGGCAGCATCTTCAGGACGACGAGCGCCCCCGCAAAGAGAATGACGGCCAGAATAAGAATGAGGACGGGGCGGCGGAGCCCCCGGCGGAGAACAACAGCATAGGATTTTTCAAGCCTGCGAAAGCCCCTGTCGACCGCGAGCCCGATCCGGCTGCGGCCTTCCCGAGACGTCCTCAAGAATTGAGAACACCGGGCGGGAGCAAGCGTCACCGCCTCAACATAGGAGAGTAGAACGCACAGGCAGAGCGTGATTCCGAACTGAAGGAAAAACCGCCCAATGATCCCCTTCATGAAGACGACCGGGACAAAGATGGCCACAACCGCGAGGGTCGCGGCCAGGGCGGCAAAAGCAATTTCCTTGGTTCCCTCGAGGGCGGCGGGGACGAGTCCTTTGCCACCCTCCCGGTGGCGGAAGATATTCTCCATGACCATGATGGCATCGTCGACGACGATGCCCACGGCCAAGGCCAATCCCAGGAGTGTAAACGTATTGAAGGTGAAGCCGAGAAAGTAGATGATGGCGATCGTCCCCATCAGGGACATCGGTATGGCCAGAACAACATTGAGCGTGCTCGAGAGAGAGCCGAGAAACATCCAGCAGACGAGGGCGGTGAGGAGGACGGAAAGGATGAGCTCGAGCTGGATCTCCTTGACGGAATCCTGGATGAACTTGGTGGTGTCAAAAACCGTCTCGACCTTCATTCCTTCGGGCAGTGTTTTCTGAAGCTCGGTCCAGGGCTTCCCGTGTGGCCGTGGCCACGGCCACCGCATTCGCTCCGCGTTGTTTCTTCACACCGATAGCCTGAGCGGGAACCCCGTTGACCCGGGCCACCCGGCGGATATCCTCGAAGCCGTCTTCGACCAGAGAGACATCACTGATATAGATCGGACTGCCGTTGACCTCGCGGATGACGATGTGACGAAGTGTCTCCAGGTCGATTGCCTCGCCCAGGACGCGGACATTTACCTCTCTTCCCGAGGTCTCCAGGCGGCCGGCCGGAAGTTCAATGTGCTCCCGCTGCAAGGCCGTGATGACGTCCTGGACGGTCAGCCCTTTTTCATCGAGCTTGCTGGAATCCAGCCAGACACGCACATTCCGGCTCAGGACGCCCATCAGCACAATTTCCCCGACGCCGGGAATTGTCTGCAACTTCTCTTTCAACCGGTACTGAATATAATCACTGAGAACCCGCGGGGGGTAAGGCCCGGCCAAAGAAATCATCATGATGGGGTTGTCTTCCGGGTTGGATCTTGGAGATCGACGGGTGGATCAATGTCGCGGGGAAGCCTTCGGGCCGCCTGGGAGACTTTGGTCTGGACATCCTGGAGGGCGAGGTCGACATTCCGGGAGAGCTCAAGCTCTATGGTTATGTTGCCCGACCCCATCCGGGAGCTCGACGTGATCGTCTTCACACCCTCTACCTGGACGAGGGCTTCTTCGAGCGGATCAACAACATCATTCTCGATGACCTCGGGCGCTGCGCCCTCCCAGACTACAGACACTTGGATGGTGGGAAAATCAACATCGGGGAACTGGCTGATGCCGATACGTGACGCCGCGACGACGCCGAAGACGACGGTGGCCGCCATGAGCATCCAGGCCAGGACCGGTTTGCGTACACAGACTTCCGTGAGATTCATAACCAGGCACCTCTCAATAACACACTTCCCACCTTAGCGGGTTGTCACTTCTTCTGCCGGAGCCTTGCCCAACTTGACCGGGGCGCCATTTCGCAGCGCTTCACCGCCGCGGATGACCAATATCTCTCCCTGTTTTAAGCCGGTGAGGACTTCCACCTGGCCATCGGCCGTTCTCATTCCCAGGGTCACGATCCTCTCCACCGCGGTATCCTTCTCAACGACATAGGCAAGAAACCCGCGTTCGCTCGGACGAACAGCGGTGAGAGGGACCACCGGGGCTGTCCTGGAGCTGCTCACCGGAACAACAACCTCGGCAAAAGCCCCCGGCCGCAGGGCTTCGTCTTTTACGTTGCTAATCTCCGCTGTGACCTCGACCATCCTCGTGACCGGATCGGCCGAAGCGGCCACATGGACAATCTTCGAGCTGTACTCGCGCTCATTATCTCTCACTCTCAAAAGGGCATTCAGCCCTGGCTGCATTTGAGCGGCGTCGCGTTCCGGCACTTTGAATCTCAGGAGCAGGGGGTCGCGGCGGACGAGGGTTGCCAGGACCATTCCCAGCTGAACATACTGGCCCGTTTGGACAGTCCGGGTTTGGATGATTCCGGAAAAAGGAGCCCTGACATAAGCATCGTGGAGGTTAAGATTCGCTTGATTGAGGGCCGCTTTGGCTTGGCCCACGTCGGACTTGGCCAGACTGACTTTGGTCCGCCAGGTCTCGACCTCCTCGCCGGGGATGAGCCCGGGGGTTTGGGTAACCGCGGCCACGCGGCGTTTCAATCCGGCCTCGGCGTCGGCCAGGGCAGCCACGGCTTTATCATGGGCGGCCTGGGCTGCTTCCACGGCCAGATGGTAGCGCTCGGTCTCGATCTCCACCAGGACCTGATCAACCTTCGCATAGTTACCTTCCGAAAAGAGAACCCGGTCCACGGCTCCGGAGACGCGCGCCGTGACCTGGACTTTCTCAAAGGCCTCGATGGATCCGACCGCGTTGACTGAATAGATCAGTGAACGGAGCTCGACCGGGGCTGTTTCGACAGGAAAAGCGATCTTGGATCTATCGAAGAGCGACCGGCCTTTCCCAGAAGAGGATGAACCTTTTGCACCTTTCCCGCAATGGATAAAAAAAAGGCCTAAGGCCAAAAAGAAAAAAAACCAGACTATGGCGAATTTCTTGTTCAAAGTTGTGGCTCCTTGCCGAAGGGGTCTAATCCCAACGCAGCTTCCAAATTAAGATAGGCGATGCCCAGCCCGTACCGAGCCGTGACCAGCTCAACCTCAGCTTCAAAAAGACTGACATTTGCGTCCGCCACTTCCAGGGCCGTGCTGAGCCCCTGCCGATAGAGTTCGGTGATCTCCGCGGCATTTCTTTTGGCCACCTCATCGGCGATCGTCGCTTGTTTGAGTGAATCCCGTTGATTCGCCAGGGAGACCAGAGCATCGCGGACATCGAGGTCGACCTGTCTCAGCGCGGCTTTGACATTCAAGTCGGCAATATTCGTCAGCGCCCTCTGCTCGATGTAATCAGCATTCCGGTTAAAACCGTCAAAGAGATTCCAGGTCAGGGTGAGCCCGGCATTCCAGTTTGTCGGCCTTCCGGTCAATCCGGATTCGTTGGTATAGGTATAGCGCCCGGTCAGGGCCAGACTGGGAAACCACTTCAGAGTCGGCGCAATGAGCAGGGCCCGCTGTCCCTTGGCGGTCCAGCGGAGGGAATTGAGGTCGAGTCGTCTGTTCTGGGCCTCGGCGATCAGCGACCCCTCTTCGATCTGTTTCTCCTCTGCCGCCTGAAGCAAAAAATCAGGACTCTTGAGCGTCTTCCTGGCCGTACTTGTGTCCGCCAGCAAATTTCCGAGCTGGATGAGGGTCGTGTCCGCTTGGCCTTTAGCTTGGATAATGGCAGCTTGGGCTGTGACATACTCAAGCTCCGCCCTGGTCACATCATGAACAGAAACGAGCCCGGCTGAATATCGAGCCTTGGCCGCCTCCAGAGCCTGTTTGGCAAAATCCGCTCGGCGCTTGGCGGCCTCCAGAACCTGCGTCACGCTCAGGCTGGTGAGAAAGGCGTTGCTGACTTCAAAAGCCAATTTTCTTTTGCTTTCTGCGGAAGCATACTCCTGCGCCACTCCTGCCGGATCTCGCCTGCATCAAGGCCGGAATGCTCTGAGAGTCAAAAATCGTGAGGTTGAGCGCAATCGCCCCGGCTATGGCGTTATATTTTTGGACGGCAATCTGCTGGCTTCCGATCGTTCTGACGACTTGGAAGGGTCGGCGCGTATAGGTTCCCGTTCCCGTTATCGTTCGGAAGAAAAAAGGCGCGGGCGCGGACGACCTGGGCGTTAGCAACATCAATTTGCTGATCCGCTGTAAGCGCCTGTTCATTCCTGGTCAAGGCCATCTGGATGGCCAAGTCCAAGGTCAGGACCTCATCTTCGGCCTTGCCGAGGGAAGGGAAAAGAATAAAGGCCAGGAAAACAAAGACTGCCCAGTGGAGCTTTTTCCGGGTTCTCATGTTGTCATTTTTCATCTTAACGCGACCAAGGCCTCCGTCTTTTCAATCAAGGGTTCATACAGTTTAGACTGGAATTCTATAAATTTCTTCCAAAGTGTATTTCTAGGCCTAGAGTCAAGAGATGATAGTCCAAAGGCCGCTTTTTGTCAAAAAACCGGGCCGGGAGGGGGGCTCAATTTGACAACCGGGAATCGCTGATATATAAGCAAAATCATGAAAAAAAAGGTCCCGATCTGTGATTTGCATTGTGATACGATCCTCAAGCTCATGGCCGGGGCGGACCTGAACGACCCGTCACTCCATGTCAACCTGCCCTACCTCCGGGAAGCCGGAGTAGGTCTCCAGGTCTTTGCCTGCTACGTTCCGGTGACCGTACCCCAGGGGCGCAGTTTCCCCTTGGCCCAGCGAATGCTCGATCGCTTTGAGCAAAACGCCGCTCTGCACAGCGAAGCCCTCCAAATCTGCAAAAACGCCGCCGAGGTCGAAGAAGCTCAGGCCCGGGGCAAGATCGCGGCCATCCTGGCCATCGAAAACGGCAGCGCCATCGAGAACAGCCTCGAGAATCTGGAGGCGCTTTACAAGCGAGGAGTCAGGCTGATGACTCTCGTGCATTCCAGGAGCAACGATTGGGTCATCTCTTCGAATGATCCTTCCCCCCGGTTTGACGGCTTATCGGATTTGGGGAGGGAGGTGATCGCGGCCATGGATGACCTGGGAATGATCATCGATGTCTCTCACGCCCACGATAGGACGGTCGAGAAAGTCCTCAACCTGAGCCGGAAACCCGTGATGGCCTCTCATTCCTGCGTCCACAAACTCTGCCCTGTCCCCCGCAACCTGAAAGACGATTTGATCCAGGGGCTGGCCGAAAGCGGCGGCCTGGTCGGCCTGAACCTTTTCCCGGGGTTCCTCGACCCTGCCTACATGAAGGCCGCTGAGAAACGCGGCGGGAATCTTTTCTCGGAGCTCAATAAGGCGGAGGAGGCGGCCGGGGAAGACATGGAAAAACTGGCCAAGGTCCTCGATAGCTTTGCCCTTCCTTTCCAATCCGCCATGAAAGAGCACGCCGTCGACCTCGAGCAATACATGAGGCATCTTGACTACTTGGTCGAACTTGTGGGCCCGGAATTCGTTGCCTTTGGCTCTGATTTTGACGGCGTCCCCGACCTCCCCAGAGATGTCCACGATTGCCGCGTTTTCGCCCAAATCCGAACCGGTCTCTTCGATCGAGGCCTGAAGAACAAACAGGTCAAGGAAATCTGCTGGTCGAACTTTTTGCGGGTCTTCAAATCCGTCTGCGGCTAAACAACGACGATCGACGGGCGCGTTTGATTTTCAGTTTTCCATATGCTATATACTACGAAAAGACGGACCCATGGATAATTCAAGGGGAATATTTTCTCTCAGGAACGTCAAGAATATCGAATATTATGCCTTGCTCCTGACCGCGTCGGCCGTTTTTTTGGTCATCGAGCGCCTGACCCACATCGAATTTTTTCTTCACTTAGCCGCCATCCCCATCGAGGTCCTGGTCGCCGTGTTCATCGTCGAGAAGTTTCTCGAAAAAAGAGAGACCAAGGAGAAACGAAGGCAGCTGATGTACATCAAAAGCTACCTCTTCCGGAGCGAGATGCGCGATCTCTTCATTGCCAATTTTCACGCCCTGAAATCGCCGCCCCTCTCCATCTCGAAAATCAAGGATGCATCGCTTGAAGAGCTCCGGCAGATGAGAGCGGCGGCGGAAAAGATTGAATATGCCTCACCCGAAGCTATGGAGCCGGTGATCATGGAGTATGTGCGGGCGGAGAGGGTCTGGCACAACTTCTTAGAGAGGGCCATCACCTACAATTTCGAAGAGATTTTTTTGGACATGATCTATATCATCCATTTTGTCTGCGATGTCAAAGCGTTTAAGGAAAGGAACCCGGATCAGCTTTTCATGAGCGAGGCTTTGAGTAACCAAGTATTGATGTCCAAGGTGCAAAAGGTTCTCTGGGACGGCATCCAGAGATTCTTGGATTACGCCATCGAGCTCAAAGAAAGGCAGCCGGCCATGTTTTCTGAGATGCTCTTTGATTACGAACTCTCCTCCAAGATCAGGCATCCTGAGAGGAAGAGCAAGAGATGAGGAATGGCAGGGGGGATTTGTTCCAGAAGGAGACAAAATATCGGCGCGGGGAGCTCCCCGGCGGTTTCCCGGACGGGAAGAAAAAACCGGAGCCTTATAAGATCTTTTCCGGGGTCCCCAAGTTCAAGTTGAGCCCCCCCGACCTGGGCCGGGGCGGGAGCCTTTGGGAAGTCCTCAAGAAGAGAAGAAGCGTCAGAAGATTTAGGGCGGAAGCGTTGGCCGAGCGAGATCTCTCTCTTCTCCTCTGGGCGGCCCAGGGGGTCACCGAAACACGATCGGGTTACGCCCTGCGGACCGCTCCATCGGCTGGCGCCCTATTCCCAGTTGAGACATATCTCGTCATCCAAGACGTGAGAGGATTTCCAGCAGGGTGTTTATCATTATGATGTTCAGGAATCATGCCCTGGACCAGCTGCGGGCCGGAGATGTCCGTGAGGAAATAGCCTCCGCCGCCCTGGACCAGGATTTCTTGAGCAGCGGAAACGTCGTCTTTGTCTGGACGGCTTTTTTCGAACGATCCAAATGGAAGTACAGAGAGCGGGCTTACCGCTACGTTTATCTTGACGCCGGGCACATCGCCCAGAACGTCGCTCTCGGGGCGACAAGCCTGGGCCTGGCTTCGTGTCAGATCGCCGCTTTCTATGACGATGAAGTCAACGCGGTTGTAGGAGCCGATGGCGTCGAAGAGAGCGCGATCTTCATGACCGTTGTGGGTAAACCTGCCTGAGCGAAATTCTCTCGCCAGTGTCTTCAAGGAGGGAACAAATGAAAATAGCCGGTCTTCTTTTCGCTTCCATTGTTATATTCGTCGGCCTCCCTGCGCTCGTTATGGCCGTTCAGGAGAAATCCCAAGAAAAGCCCTGGACCGTGGAGCCAGGAAAAAGTCAAATCCGCGGTCAATCATGTCCGGGCCGGAAAAAACCTGACCCCCGAAAGCTGGCCGGATGGAGCGAAGGTCGCAGTCGCCCTGTCCTTCGATTTCGATGCCGAAACGAATGCCTTGAGGGACGACGACCTGTCTCCGGGGATTCTCTCCCAAGGAGAGTATGCCGCCCGGGTCGCGATCCCCAGGATCCTGACGCTCCTCGACAAGTACCGCCTTCCGGCCACGTTCTTCGTCCCGGCCGTCACCGCCATCCTTCATCCCGCCGAGATAAAGGCCATCGCAGCCAAGGGCCGCCATGAGATCGGCCTGCACGGCTGGATCCACGAGCGCAATTCGCTTCTCTCGGAAGCGGAAGAGCGCGATCTCATGCAGAAATCCTTCGCCGTCTTGAAGGAGGCGGCGGGCAAGGCCCCGTCCGGGATCCGCACTCCCTCATGGGATTTCAGCCCTTCGACCCTCAAGATCATCAAAGAGCTGGGACTTCTCTATGACAGCAGCCTGATGGCCGATGATCGTCCTTACGAGATTCTCCAAGACGGGAACCCGACCGGCGTTGTCGAGCTCCCCGTTGAATGGCTTCTCGATGATTACCCTTACTTCGGCTTCGAGCGCTACTCGAGCGTCCGCCCTCACATCGCCCCTATGGACGTGATGTCCATCTGGGCGGCCGAGTTCGATAAGGCCTATGAGGAGGGGACTCTCTTCGTTTTGACCATGCATCCGAAGTACATCGGACACCGCAGCCGGATGGTCATGCTCGAGAAACTGATCGAACATTTCCTCAGCCGAAAGAGCGTCTGGTTCGCAACCCACGAAGAAGTGGCCGGCTACGTCAAAAGAAATATCCAGAAATAGGG
>CAVYOD010000005.1:0-27727 GCA_963770045.1 Candidatus Aminicenantota bacterium
CTTTCCAGTCCTGCGACTTTGACCAGACGAAGCCGATGACGCTCGGCGCCGCTGCATCACGCGGCGAAAGATGTCCCGACCAGTTGTTCCTTCAATTCAAAGCCTCCATGGCCGGCGGCGATCCCGATGCGTTTCGGCATCCTTGCCGTCATGAAAAATGCTCCGGAAATCAATTCTCTTTAGCTCTTTTCTCGACGTAATTTTTCAGTTCGGTGAAAAAAGGGCAATCTTGATTGACTTGCATTTTGCCGACTTCTCTTTTAAAAAATTGACATTGAAGGCCTCTAAGACTTCCTCCGTATTTTCTCGGGCCCAGTCCAGCGCAAAGTCAAATCCATGGAGATCAAAACCGTTCAAAGAACCTAAGTTATGGACATTTTTGAATTTTAGCCAATGATTCTCAAAACATAACTCGACGAATTTTCTGACATCTTTAAGAGCACCTGTCTGTCTCTCTTTTTGATTTCTCTTGCCTGTCATTGTGCTAAGTATCTTTTGGGGAAGAGTCATTTTTAGGTTTCTCTCAATGATCGGTCTCGCGTTTTCCAGCATTTGAAGGATCACCATTTCTTGAGCTATTTTGTTTCCTTCCATATACCATACGACAATTTCGTTTCTCTTCCAATAAATTATCGAGCCGATGGCAACAACGCCCACCATCAGGGCAACGACAACTTTTCTCCAAATTTTCTTTCTGACACCTGATGCAGCTCTGGCCATTATTGATTCTCCCTCTTGCGGAAGAAAATTGCCGTTCCTCGCTTGTTGGTGGGGAGCGGGCTCCGCGAAGATCCTATGATGTCTTTCTGCGGTCCAAGACGATCATCACGATCCCCGCCACCAACGCAACTCCTCCCACGATGGGAGGCAGCGGGATGGTTCTTTTCTTATCGGCCGTGACCTTGAAGGAACCGATATCAAGGACTTTCTCCCTGGTCGTATATTGGATACCCTGATAGACCAGCTTGGCCATTATTGATTCTCCTCTTGCGGAAGAAAATTGCCGTTCCTCGCTTGTTGGTGGGGAGCGGGCTCCGCGAAGATCCTATGATGTCTTTCTGCGGTCTAAGACGATCATCACGATCCCCGCCACCAACGCAACTTCTCCCACGATGGGAGGCAGCGGGATGGTTCTTTTCTTATCGGTCGTGACCTTGAAGGAACCGATATCAAGGACTTTTCCTGGTCGTATATTGGATACCCTGATAGACCAGGGCCAAGATTCCCAGAACGATGAGAATAATACCCACAAACTTCATAGGCCTAGACCTCCTCCTTAAACTCGGGCCATCTCCCTGACTTTCCTGAGTCCGCAGCATCGATTTTCACGACGATCAATTTGAAAACCGCCTCAAGCAGCTCAAGAAGGAGCGTCCTCCTTTGTGGGAAGACGCCCTCTTCAATTCAAGTCGAGTGATGGACTTCCCGTTAGACCTTCCTCAAGAAAATAGCCGCCGGCTTCTCTTTTTGGCGTTTTCTCCGTTAAAGAACTCTCCGGCCCTGTAACAGTCGTACGATCAGAACGATCACGGCAATGACCAGAAGAACGTGGATAAGGCTGCCGGCGTGGAACGCGAAAAGCCCCAGAGCCCATAAAATAAACAGGATAACCAAGATTGTCCAAAGCATATAAACCTCCTTTTTTTCTTTTGCCTCTCGCCGTCCTGCGCCCTTCCGATATCGGATGGCGCGATGGACTGGGAAGAGGCCACCAATGTTAATGCGGTTTTCATGCCAAATTCTTTCCCTATTCTCAGCAGGTTGAGAACCACACTTTTAGGATCAAGAGCAGCCCGGCCCTACGAATTGAGCTGTCTTCCTTCTAAGCAATTGTCCTATAAAACAGCACATTTCCTATAAAAGAGCATATTGCCTGCCAAGTTACCCCGAAATGATTGTCAGGACCGGGCCATCCTTTTCACCCCATGTGACGTGGCTATCAGGGCTTTGAAAGCAAGTGCATTCATGAAAACAGCGAGGAATTAACGAAAATGAATTGGCACATAGTTTGCAGAGCGTATAATTAAAGGAGAACAAATATGAAAAAAGGCCTCTGGATCATTCCCGTGATTCTTGTGATCACGGCGAGCTGCGCTGGGTATTTATCTTCACCTGGAGTCGGCTATCCCCCCAGCGGGGGAAGTTACAATGACCCCGGTGTTCAACAGTACCCTAACAGTCCTCAACAGTATGGTCAAAATGAAGATACTTCCTACTTTTATGATCGTTTGTCCCCCTATGGAGACTGGGTCGACCTTAACCCCTACGGCTACGTTTGGACCCCCAGGCATATGGGCTACCGCTGGCGGCCCTATAGCGACGGACATTGGGTCTGGACCGATTACGGCTGGACCTGGATCGCGGACCAGGAATGGGGAGATATTCCCTTCCATTATGGCCGCTGGGGCTGGGATAACGAGATCGGCTGGTTTTGGGTTCCCGGCACGGTCTGGGGCCCCGCCTGGGTGAGCTGGAGGTCGAACGACCAATACATGGGCTGGGCGCCTCTTCCGCCTGGCGTCGAGTTCAGAGCCGGAATGAATTTCAATTCGCTTTCGATCGATATTCCCCTCAATTTCTGGGTCTTCATCCAAGGCCCGCATTTTCAGGACCGGGATCTCAATCCCTATGTCCTTCCGTTTGAACGCAACCAGACGATCGTCAACTATACAATTATCCACAACAACATCTACGTCCGCAACGACAGGATCATCAACGAAGGAATCGGGGTTGATGAGGTCCGTCGAATCACCGGGCGGGCCGTCCCCAGATACGGGCTGCAGAATGCCCAGCAGCCGGGACGCACGAGGGTCGTGGGCCAAGAGGTCCAGATGTTCCGGCCGACCATCCGGCAAAATCAGGCCGCAAAACCGAAAGTCTTTTTGAACAGGGACCAGGCCCGGCAAGAACTGGCTCCGGCCAAGGTCTTCGAGCCCCGAGGACAACAGACCATCAACACGGAAGCCGCAGCCGTCCAGAAGCGGCAAGCCGAGGAAAATACCCTCCTCGAGAAAACCCAGTCGCAAGAGCTGAAAGACATGCAGCGCAAGAGCGCCGCGGAACAAGCGAAAATCCGCGACACGAATGCAAAAGCGAAGATCCAGAAGGACTACCAGACCAAAACGGCCGAATTGCAGAAACAGCATCAGACCGAGAAGCAACAGTTGACCGAACGGCACAAACAGGATACCGAGCAGGTCAAGAAGGTCAAGCAGGAGAAGAAGGCCCCGCCGGTCAAAAAGAAAAAGAACAATCAGGAGTAGGGCCGGGGCGGGTCGAGCCTTTATCAACCCCTTCACGTCGGCCCCGAGAAGCATCTTATCGGGGCCGACGTTGACGAAGAGGATACCGTGACGGGACAAGGAAGGCAACGTTTTTGCGGGTTGAGATGGAAATTCGCGCTGCCGGCCTTCGTCTGTTTCGCGGCCTTCATCAGTGGCGGATCAGCCGCGTATGGGCGCCTATTATCCGAGAGCGGCAATCCTCCGCGACCGAGTTTGCAGCGACCCACGCCCTCTTATGCGGCGAATCTTTGTTTATCTTCTTTTCGAACAAACACCGACAGCGTGAATGCCGGCGGCTCTGGGCCCCTAACATTTTCTCTCCAAAATCAACCGTTTAGGGAGGCGCCCGTTCGGTTGCGGGATGACGACCCGGAGTATAACAAGAAATCTCCTCTGTGGGCGGTTGGTCTCAGGGTTGTCACAGGGAATGTTGTAACCTGGGCGGTCGATCGGTTTGTTTTCAATTATTCCTGGTCGCACATAGGCCCTAAGAGCTGGAACCATAACTTAAAAATAGGCTGGGAATGGGATACAGACAGGTTTGGTATGAATTTTTTCTTTCATCCGCTGAGCGGGAGCGGTTATTTTGGTGCCGCTCGGGCGAACGGATATGGTTTCTTCGAATCTGTGCCTTTTGTCTTTTTGGGCAGTTTGATATGGGAGTATTTCGGGGAAACGACGCGGCCGTCGTATAACGATATCATCAACACGACCGTCAGCGGCGCATTATTTGGAGAAATCCTTTACCGAATAGGTTCGAATATCCTGGATGATCGAACGACCGGGATGGAGAGATTTTTCCGGGAATTGGGGGCTGCGATTCTTATTCCCGGGAGAGCTTTCGGCAGGCTCCTGCAGGGAAAGCTGAACAGAGTCACTCCGAAAGAGGTCTATCAGAAAGAAGCGCTCAATATTACGTTGGCCGCCGGGGCCCATTGGTTCAATAAGGGAACACGCTTCGGGACGGGCAGCACAAGCGCGATGTTCAACATTCATCTGGATTATGGAGATCCGTTTGAAATACGACCCCGAAAACCTTTTGATTTCTTCAAGGCTCGGATTGATTTCAATTACGGAAAAAATGTGGGAAAGAATTATCTGGACAATGTCATCGGATATGGTCTTTTATTCGGCAAGACCGTTCACTCCGGGAATCTGAAAATGCTGATGGGGGTATTTCAACATTATAACTTCTGGGACAGCAAGATTTTCGAAATCGGCACTATGGGCTTTGGCGGAGGAATCATTGCGAAGTGGCAGTTGTCCAAGAATTCTAATCTTCAATCCGCACTCCATCTCGGGGTCGTCCCTCTCGCCGCCAGCAATTCGCCAAATATTGATATTGTAGAGGCCGGAGTCCATGTCCGGAATTATGATTATTCCGGCGGAGCCGAAGCCAAGTTTGAGGGCACGCTTAATCTTGAGAACAGAGGACAAGTGACGGCGATCTTTTACCTTTACCGGCTTCATACGTATATCGGGCCGGCTGGATACAAGAACATTGTGGTCTTCAAACCCAGAATTGCAGTCAGACTTTTCAGCAATCTCAGCCTTGGATTTGAATATTTATTGTACCACAAGGACAGCTACTTTCGATATTTTCCGGATGTTAGCAAAAGAGGCGACGAGCAGAGACTCTATCTGATTCTGTATTTTTAAATACATGCCTGTTTATTTGAATAACAGGAAATATGATTGGCAAGGGAGGGCCGAACACAATGAATATTTTATGGGTGCAGGAAACAGCGAACATGAAATCTCTGAATGGGATCCTTCACAACATCCTCACATTCATTTATTTTCTTCCCCATCAGATTGGTTTATGGATCATCAAGTTTCTTCAGCAGATATTTCCGCGGCTGATTTTCCCAGCAAGTCTTGTCGATCCCCTCGGATTCTTGATCATATTGACCTTATTCATGGTTCTCGTTCGTGTCGCCAAAAAAATTGCCTGGATTATTGTTTGCCTGGGCTGGATTCTGTTATTTATTAGAATTCTTATGATCATTTTTAAACTCGGATAAGCGATCGCAAAAAGCAGAGTCCTCTTCTCCACTTTTCTACTTTAAAGAACAAGCCTAATCCGCTGAATTCACAAGCTCCGAGTTTTATGTTAGGATTCGGAACAGGATATGGGGATGAAGAAGCAAAAAACTGGGGCCGCGACCTTTCTCCTGCTCACCCTTCTCCCGCTTTCCTTGTTTGCCCAGGGTCCAATGTCCGGGGAGCCGAAGGACGGCCCGGCGCGCCATTTCTCGCTCTCGGTTCACTATACTCCGGCCCCTCAGACGATTCCCGCCCGGGCGGTTTCCTCGGCGCTCGATCCATCGACTCCGCCGGCGTCGGAGAAATTCACGTTCGGATCCCTGTCCCGCGATTTCCTGAAGGACGCCGGCGAGATCTGGAGTTACCCGGTCCACATCCGGACCCGGGACATCCTGCCGATCGCAGGCATTGCGGTCCTGACCGGTTTCCTGATCGGGAATGACGTGGCGATCCGCCGGGGGTTTTTGGATTATCAGGACAGACACGCTTGGGTCCGCGCCGTCAGCCCGGTCATTTCCCAGATGGGAACCTACGGGGCTTGGGGAACAGCCGCCGCATTCCTCTGCGTCGGCCTGCTCGCCAAGGACGGCAAGGCCGTCGAGACGGGGGCCCTCGTTACGAGCGCCATGCTGCAGAGCGCGGTCCTGGCCTCGTTCATCAAGGGGTTGACCGGACGGCAGCGCCCGTTCTGGGCCGATGGGGTTGACCACTGGTCCGGGCCGGTCGGATTTTTCAAGAGGCTCCAATCGGGGTTCAGTGGAAAATACAATTCCTTCCCCGCGGGACACTCGATCACGGCTTTCAGCCTGGCAACGGTCGTGGCCATGCAATATCGGAAGAGCGTCTGGGTGCCCATCCTGGCATATACGACGGCCACGGGCGTAGGGCTGTCGCGGGTGACCGAGAACAAGCACTGGCTCTCGGACGTGCTGGTGGGCGGCGTCCTCGGCCACGTCATCGGCCGATTGGTCGTGCTCAACCACCGCCGCCGCCATCACACCCCCCCTACGACCGGTGTCGACCAAAGCTCGCTATCCTTTGCCGTCACCTTTTCCTCCCGATAGCGCCGGCTTGACGGCGGCCCGTCGACATCCCGCTCATCCCGCAGCGGCTCCTGCCCTAGGAGGACGACTTGGACACGATCCCGGCCGGCGCGCCGCCTGGGCTTGACTAATCTTTTTTTATTTTTTAGAATTTCGTAAAACAAGAATGGGCACAAACCTGATGGCGAGAGTTCTTATCATTGATGACGATAAGTTGATTTGCGATTGGATCGCGAATGTCGTAACCCAGTTGGGGCATAGTTCATTTTATGCCCACACACTCGAAGAGGGGCTCAGGAAAGCCCAATCAGAGCCATTCGATATCGTTTTTATCGACGTGCGCTTGCCCGATGGAAGCGGCCTGGACATCATTCCGAAAATCAAAGCCACTCGATCCTTTCCTGAAATCATCGTTATCACGGGACTCGGCGATCCCGATGAGGCCGAACTCGCCATTAAAAGCGGCGCCTGGGATTATTTAGAAAAGCCGGCTTCAATCGAAGCCATAAAGCTTCCCGTTATCCGTGCTCTTGAATATCGCGCAGAAAGGATGTCGGGGAAGCCTACAATGGTTTTAAAAAGGGAGGCCATTATCGGAAACTCACAAAAGCTCAATTCCTGTCTGGAACTTCTGGCCCAGGCAGCGAGCAGCGATGCCAGTGTTCTCATCACGGGCGAAACCGGTACCGGAAAAGAGCTTTTTGCAAAGGCTATCCATTATAACAGCCCCAGGGCCAAAAGAAATTTTGTGGTTGTTGACTGCACGGCGCTTCCTGAGACACTCGTTGAAAGCGTTCTTTTCGGGCACGCGCGGGGAGCTTTTACCGGGGCTCAAACTCGTGAGGCGGGGTTGATCAAGCAGGCCGACGGAGGGACTCTTTTTTTAGATGAGATCGGAGAGCTTCCGTTATTGATCCAAAAAAAATTCCTCCGGGTCATTCAAGAGCACAGCTTCCGTCCTGTCGGAGGACGTCAAGAAATCACCAGCGATTTTAGGCTTGTGGCGGCGACAAACCGAAATCTGGAGGACAGGGTCCTGCGTGGACGATTCCGGGAAGATCTCCTCTTTCGGCTCCGGACCCTTGTGATTGAATCACCCCCGCTGAGAGAGATTCCTGAAGATATCCAGGAATTGACGGAGTATTATACGAGCGCCTTGTGCGCTCGGTTGAGATTTAAACCTAAAGGATTCTCTCCAGAATTCTGGAATGTGGTGACCGAATATCCATGGCCGGGGAATGTGCGAGAACTGATTCGGGCCCTGGAAAAAGCTTTGATTTCGGCCCAAGACGAACCCATGCTGTTCCCCAAACACCTTCCGACGTATATTCGTATTCAGGTGGCACGGAACTCTTTCCCGAAGAAGCCGGCAAGCCAGGGCAAGCCAGAGATACGTTCGAGCGTTCCCAAAGTGCCGCCCAAATGGAAAGAGATTCGGAAAGCAGCCGTTTCTGAAGCAGAGCAACAGTATCTGAAGGACCTGATCTCTTTTGCGGGCGGAGATATCAATAAAGCTTGCCGGATTTCCGGCTTGTCTCGCTCAAGATTCTATACTCTTCTCAGAAAATACCGACCAGCGGATGGAAGTTGGCCGGTATGATGCCGGTCCTGGCCTTTTAAAAAACAGAGAATGAGTGCTCATTTATTGGAATAAGTGCTATTTAAGAGAACAAATTGCTGCCGATTCTGGGCGAAAGCCGCTATTAAGATTCTCTCACCCCTATAAAAAACTCGTTGTCTGGTTTTATTAATTTGGCATGTTTCTTGAATATGATTCAGTAGGCATAAAGAGAAATGGCCTAGATTCGTTTTTAAAGTAAGATTTGAACCAAATGCAGCTGCTTTTTTATTCAAGTCGGGATGATCAAAACAAAAAGAGACTTGAGGAGGCAGTTCATAAGGTGATCCCAGAAAGTAAAATAGAACTCTTCAAAACCCTGGATGACTTCAGGGAGAGACTCCGGATGCCAATAGAACCGGATTCTATCGCAGTTCTCTCAGCTTCGAACCGAGAAGAGCTTCAGCAGATGCAGCTGTTCCGCGGGCTGCTCACGGAGATTTATGTCGTCCTTGTTATCCCAGATCGAAAGAAGCGCACAATCGAACTCGCCCATCTCTTGTTGCCGCGATTCTTAAGCCAAAAAAAGGATAATTTCATAGATCTCAGCAAAGTCCTTAACAAAATATACCGGACTTCTCACTGATCCTATGTGACGATGGCCTACCTGGAGTTCAGCGCCCGCGTCACCTCCCACATCCCCGATAAGGGCTAGGTCACGTTCCGTTATTACAGGCTCTAGGCCAATGCCCACCGGGGGAAGGTGAAGAAGGCCGTGCAGAACACTTAGGTTCTCCGCATGATCGAGGAAGACCTGAAGCCCATCCCATCCAAGGGTTGGGCGGCCATGATCCACAAAGTGCATGAAGGGACCCGATGCTCTGTCCCAAGTGCGGGGGCACGATGAAAGTCGTGGCTTTCGTTACGGATCATCGAGCACCTGAAGCTTCGGTTCATCGCCGAGAAACCGCCGCCTTCTCATGTCTTTGAACAGGTCGCTCTCATGGCGACCAAAAACGCGGACTATTTTTGATCATCTCATTATCAGCGGGAGCGGGAGTCCATCGTTTTTTCCCCAGCCCGGGAGGCCTTTTCGCCTGAATTTGCTCTTCGGCGGCAATGAGAGAGGCCGTTAACGTCGCCGCGCCTCCGGCGATATTGTTCCAGCGTGATCAGGAGGGAAAATTCAGCGCGCGGAGCGGTAATTTTCGATAGGGCGCGAAAAGGAATTTCCTGTCCCTCATCACTCAAGAGAGTTGCTGACGAGAGGATCATGTATTACAATGACGAGCGCAAACATTCGGCGCTAGGGAACCTGGCACCGCTGAAATATCTTAAAAAGAAAGGCTGAAGACCCTCTAAGATGTTAGCACAAATTTGCACTCCAACTGGTCCAAAAATCGGGGGGGCATATCCCAAGACTGCAAAAGGATCAACGTAATGATAAAACTTGCCATGGTCTACCCCTCCAGGATAAAAGAAAATAGAAGTGCGGAACTACTGTACAGCCCTCTGATCCACGGCTATCTGGCGAGGCATACGCCGGATCATTACAAAATGACTCTTTATGACGAATATGTCGGTACCGATATCGATCCCGACACCGTGGATGCGGACCTGGTCGCTGTCTCCGCCATAACGCCGGGAATCCGGCGCGCCTATGACATCGGTGACCGCCTCAAAAAACGGGGAATTAAGACCATCGTCGGTGGCGCTCATGTTACGGCTCTTCCTGAAGAAGCCCTCCGGCATTACGACACGGTCTGCATCGGCGAAGGTGAGGGGCCATGGATGCAGTTCCTCAAGGATTTTGAATCAGGAAAAACCAAGAACACCTATTATGGGCCCTGCAACGTGCCGCTGGATGATTTAGGCACTCCGCGAAGGGATCTGTGTCATCCCAATTACCAGTACCCATCGGTCATGACATCGCGCGGCTGCCCCTACAGTTGCTCCTTCTGTTATCTCACGGTGTTCAAGGAGAGAAAATACCGGACCATCCCGCACGAGACAATCCTGGAAGACCTCGATTCCATTGAAAACAATTTCGCGGTCATCGTGACGGACGAGAATTTTATCGGCTATTCGGAGAAGGATTTCCAGGATAGAAAAATCCTTCTTGAAAAAGTGATCCGGAAAAATTACAGGTTCGTATGGGGATGCCAGTCGACCACAACGCTGGCTACGCAACCGGAATTGATGGGGTTGATGCACCGTTCCGGGTGCCGGGCGGTCTTTATCGGATTTGAGTCTGTGGAAGAAGAAGGGCTGAAACAAATACGAAAGAACCATAACATCGGGCTTGATTACAAGGAGATCATCGCCAAACTTCACGACCACAACCTTGCGGTCATCGCCTCCACTATACTCGGCCTGGATTCCCACGCGAAGAATTATCCCAAACACCTCATAAAGGAAATGAAAAAAGCCCGTGTGGATTTTCCCCGGGTCTTCTTCGCTACGGCATGGCCGGGGACGCCATTCTTTGAGAGTCTTGAAAAGGAAGGGCGGGCCAGTCGCAACTGGGACGAAGTCAGAAAAGACGTTCCGTCCATAAAGTTCAAGCACTTTACCAGGGAGGAAGCGATAGCGGCCAGGAGGGAGATTATGGATGCCTTTTTCAATGTCTTTTCCATAATACGGGTCATTTCAAGATGGATTTTAAAGGAACGAACCCTTGTGTTCCTGTATCTAAAAATGAGCATAAGGAACAGGATATCCGAAAGAATAATAAGGCGCCGTAAATATGGGGACCAAGGATGAGGAATGCTTATGACCCTATTTTTCGCAACCTAAAAAAGAAGGTTAACAAGAGGAATACTCGGTCCCTTCACGCTCTCCGTCATTCGCCAAACCTGCGGTAAAACCAGGTCTTCACCAACTGGGTCAGGATCAGGTAGCCCAGCAGCATGATCGCCAGCAGCGGCCAGTACAGCGGCGGAAGCGGGACAAACCCGAGCGTGTCGGCCAGGGGCGAAACTGTAAGCCAGGCGCCTGCCGCGACGATGATGATGGAAGTCACGATCAGCGGCCAGCTGGCCCGGCTCTGGATGAATGGGATTTTGTTGGTGCGGATGACATGAATGATCAGCGTCTGGGTGAAGAGCGACTCCACAAACCAGCCCGTGTGGAACAGGGCTGGGTTGCTCCGGGCATTGAACACAGAGAGCATGATGTAGAATGTCAGGTAATCGAAGATCGAGCTGATCGGGCCGATAAACAGGATAAAACGCTGAATCGCGCCAATCGTCCACTTGCGTGGCTTGGTCAGCCAGTCGGCGTCCACCGCATCCGTGGGGATGGCGGTCTGCGAGAAGTCATAGAGCAGGTTGTTGGTCAACACCTGGATCGGCAGCATGGGTAAGAAGGGCAGGAACGCGCTGGCTCCCACGACACTGAACATGTTGCCGAAGTTGGAAGAAGCCGCCATCTTGATGTACTTGATGATGTTGCCGAAAACGCGGCGGCCTTCGATCACACCCTGTTCCAGCACCAGCAGACTGTTTTCCATCAGGATGATATCGGACGATTCCTTGGCGATGTCCACGGCGCTATCGACCGAGATGCCCACATCGGCGGCCTTCAAGGCCGGGGCGTCGTTGATGCCATCGCCCATGAAGCCCACCACGCGGCCCTTGCTTTGCAAGGCGTGGATGATATGTTCCTTTTGAGCCGGCGCCAGCTTGGCAAAGATGCTGGTCACGCTGGCGGCTTCAGCCAGTTCACCCTCGCTCATCGCTTCGATTTGAGAACCGAGCAGGATCTTGTCCACCGGCATACCGACCTCTTTGCAGATGTAGGTCGTGATGATTTCATTGTCGCCGGTCAGAATCTTGACGTCCACATTCAAAGCGTGGAGCCGCTTCAAAGCCTCGGTCGCGGTCTCTTTGGGCGGATCGAGGAAGGCCAGGAACCCCAGCAGAGTCATGTCGGCTTCGTCCTGCATTTCATAGTGGGGCTCGTCGTCATCGCCGGGAATAATCTTGTAGGCCACGGCCACCACGCGGAAACCCTGAGCGTTCAATCCTTGCACGAGCTGCTTGCGATGGGCGTCGTGCTCAGGCTGGACATCCAGCACTTTGCCTCCGACTTCCACACGCGATGAAAGGCGCATGATCTCTTCCACGGCGCCCTTGCAGATCAGGATATGCTGGTTCTGTTTGTCCTCCACGATCACGGACATGCGCCGCCGCTCGAAATCGAAGGGGATTTCGTCGATTTTGCGGTAGTCCGTTTTAACCTTAAGATCCTCCTCCAGGTGACCGTGATCGAGGATGGCCTCATCCATCAGATTCTTGAGACCGGTCTGGAAATAGCTGTTCATGTACCCGTAATGCAGGACGCGCGGGCTTTCGTCACCGTGAACATCCAGATGTTTTTCCAGGACGATCTTGCCCTGGGTCAAGGTGCCGGTCTTGTCGGTACACAGGACGTCCGTCGCCCCGAAGTTCTGGATGGCGTTCAGGCGTTTGACGATCACTTTCTTGCGCGCCATCATCAGGGCGCCCTTGGACAGGTTGACCGTCACGATCATCGGCAGCATCTCCGGGGTTAATCCGACGGCCACAGCCATGGCAAACAGGAAAGCTTCCACCCAGTTGTGCTTGCTCAGTCCGTTGATCAGGAAGACGGCCGGCACCATCACCGCCATAAAGCGGATCATCAGCCAGGTGAACTTGTTGACGCCCTTGTCGAAGCTGGTCATCTGGCGCTGCCCGACGATGCTGGCGGCCAGTGAACCGAAGTAGGTGCGACCCCCGGTGTGGACGACCACCCCCGTCGCGGAGCCGCTCTCCACGTTGGAACCCAGGAAGCAGATGTCCGGCAGATCCAGCGGATTTTGAACGTCTGCGGAGGCGGGCGCGGCTTTTTTCTCCACCGGCAGGGATTCGCCGGTCAGAGCCGCCTGATTCAGAAACAAATCTTTGGCGGAAAGAACCCGCAGGTCTGCCGGCACCATATCCCCGGCGTTCAGCCGGATGATGTCACCCGGCACCAACAGCTTGAGCGGCACCTCGGTATCTTTGCCGTCTCGCACGACCGTGGCCGTGGTGTTAACCATGGCTTTGAGCTTTTCGGCCGCGTTATCGGCGCGCATCTCCTGAAAGAAACGCAGCACCACGCCCAGCACCACCATCACGAAAATGACGGTCGTCGCCCGCAGATCACCCGTCAGATATGACAGCACGCCCAGTGCGATCAGCAGGATGACCAGTGGATTCTTAACGTTATTCCAAAGACGCACCAGGGGAGACTGGCGCTTCTCCCGCGCGATTTCGTTCAAGCCGTAGCGCTTGATGCGCGCCTCGACTTCTGCCGCACTGAGTCCGCTCAAGCACGATTCGAGATCTGTCAGCGCCGTGCTGGTATCCGTGCGCGCCTTTTCCAATAATTGATCGGAGACTTTTAGGGAAGGCATCCGCCGCAGCCTCAGTGACTTGATGGACCCGCTTTCTTGAAATCGATAAAGCCCCGCTCAACATTGATCGATATCAGTTGCACGCGAACCCGGTCGCCGACATCCAAGCCATCGAACCCGCTAACCAATTTACCTTCAACCGGCATAGGGAGGAGCCGCACCCAGGTACCCTTATCAGAAGCAGCCGTGACAATGGCGTCAAACTGTTCGTTGATTCTCGATTCAAGAAGAAGCGCCGCCGCGGATTCGTCGACCTGCCGCTCGACTTTGTCAGCCGCATCCTCTTCTTCGGTGCAGTGTTTCGCCAGGGCATCCAGTTCATCCTTGCTATAGGGCCAGGAATCGCCCTCCAAGGCGGCCTTCAAAAGGCGTTGGGTGATCAGATCAGGATAGCGACGATTCGGGGCGGTGGAATGGGCATAGTCCCTGACTGCGAGCCCAAAGTGTCCCGGAGCCGTGTCGCCGGGAAGCTCGGCCATGTATTCACCCGCTCCTAAAAGCTTGATCACCGCAAGGGACAGGTCAGGAAATCGAAGCGGATCGGCGGCTTTCTCTTTGATGAGGAACTCATCCAGCGCTTTGGGATCCGGACGAGCGGGCAGCCCAAAATTGTGCTCCCCGGCAATCTCGACGATCCGATCCCAGCGTTTTGGTTCACGGACTACGCGGCGGATTGAAGGGAATTTTCTGGACGCGAGATAGCGGGCGGTCACGCCGTTGGCCGCGATCATGAAATCCTCAATAATGTCCGTGGCGCGGTTCTTGTATTCCACTTCGAGATCACGGATTTGATCGCCGTCAAAGATCGGTTTCGCCTTAATGGTTTCCAAACTCAGCGCCCCATGGACATGCCGTAGATTCCTCAGACTCTGCGCGGCCCGGTCCTGCGTGCGCAGATTCTCATCAAGCCCGATGACGGCCGCGACGGCTTCCGGCACAGCGCCATTCCCCTCCAGCCAGGCGGCCACGCTGTTATAGGCAAGCTTCGCATGATTGCGGACACGCGCCCGAGAGATATTGGACTCCTGCAGGGACCCATCCGTGCCGATCATCATTTCGATGACAAGGGATCGGCGGTCGGCGTTGAAGTTCAGTGAGGTGAGGTCGGTGGACAGCTTTTCAGGCAGCATGGGGAATATCTTGGCGGCGGTATAAACCGAGGTCGTATTGTGGCGAGCATGATCGTCAATGGCGCATCCTTTCTTGACAATCGAATCCACGTCAGCGACGGCCACAAGGATCTTGACCTTGTCTCCGGGCATGATCTCGGCAACGGTCAGTTGATCCAAGTCGAGGGAGTCGTCGTTATCGATGGACGCCCAGAGAAGATTGGTGAGGTCACGAATGGCCTCACCGTTCGCGGCGGCGGGGACCTGAATCCTGTTAAGTTCGGCGAGCGCTTCGGGAGAAAAGTCAGGGAGTAACCCTCGATCAATCATCGCTCGCTGGGCGATGCTCTGCAAAATAGCCCGGTGCTGTTTTTCACTCGTCCTGATCGTGTTCATATGATGCTCCTTTTCACGCCACCTTGTTCTCGGTGCCCGTTGCGCCGCGAGGCGTGCGACATCGGATGGCCTCAGAGGGCGCATCCGGCCCCGTCCAACGCCAGGCCCAGCGGCCCACATGCGCCGGTTAGATGGCCAGCTTTCGCAGGGCTATGACCTCAATGGCTCCAGCCCTCGCGGCGGGGACGGCCGCCATCCAGCTGCGTTGAAGAGATGCCGGTGGCGATCACTGTGAGGGTCGATGATGACGGACACGCTCAAGCTAGAGGCCACAATCAGTCCGAGGAGCCCAATCTGGAAAAAGGCGGAATTTCAGGTAACCGGAGGGACTGGACGGGCTTGTCCTGTCGGACGCATAAAAGCTAAAGAGCCAAGATCAGTATGATGACCCCAACTCCGACGGCTATCATTATGATGAGATCTCTCGTGGAGAGATAGCCTCCCCCGGCATCGGAAGCCGTGATCACGTCTTGCCGCCGGGACCTTCGGCCAAATCATTTTGGCGTTTTCCCCGCTAAAGAACTCTCCGGCCCTGTAACAGTCGGACGATCAGAACGATCACGGCGATGACCAGAAGAATGTGGATAAGGCCGCCGGCGTGGAACGCGAAAAGCCCCAGAGCCCATAGAATAAACAGTATGACTAAGATCGTCCAAAGCATATTGACCTCCTTTTTTTCTTTTGCCTCTCGCTGTCCTGCTCCCAGCCGTTATTGGACGGCACGATGGACTCGGAAGAGGCCATTCACGTTAATGCAATTTTCATGCCAGAATCTTTCCGCGTTCAGAATGTCAGGAAATATCCACCGGACGAAAAAAGAAACCACGCCAAAAAATCTGCTATCTGAAAGAGGACGGAATTTCGGGTGACCAGCAATTCAAAACCTCCGGTTAGACGAATTGAGCTGTTTTCGCGACTAAAAAATTGTCCTATTAAACAGCACATTTCCTATAAAACAGCGTGTTTCCGTCGAAACTGATGACTGCCATCCCCATCCCGCTCAAAATCACCTGCCCTTAGAAATAGTCCCCGCTCCCTTCGGCGGACGCGCTTTGGCGACGATCGAAAGCCTGGTACAGCCCCGGTCTATTATTCCTATCAAATTTCTAAATTTTATGCCCCCTCGCGACTCAATTGTTATAAGATAAGGAACGAGGTGAGACCATGACTGATCGTATGCTCGAGAATTTCTGGAGCCGCCGGGACTTCCTGAAACTCTCGGCCGCGGCATTGACTTCCCTGCTCGCCGGGCCGTTCCGGGGCCGGGCGGAGGCCGTAGCCCTGACCAAGAGCCCCATTTTCTGGGTGGACCAGATCCCCGTCGCGCCCTTCATCGATTCCGGCCATCCCAACTATCACGCCGGCGTCGAGGCTCTCCTCAACCTCCAGGGGGCCAAAGGTTTGAAGTTCTATCGCTCAGCCCAGACCACAGCCCTCAGCGCGCCCAAGGGGTTGATCGCGAGCGACGATATCGTCCTGATCAAGGTCAACGCCCAGTGGAAATACCGCGGCACAACCAACTCGGACGTCATTCGCGGGCTCATCCAACGGATCCTCGACCACCCCGACGGGTATACGGGCGAAGTGGTCATGTTCGAAAACGGCCAGGGCCGCGGCAGCCTGGCCTGCGACACATCGTCTTCCTACGGGAATTCCGAGGTCCATGCCAACGCCAACGACGAGAACCAGTCGTTTCTGTACCTGGTCAACTCGGTTTTCAACGACCCCCGCGTGTCGGCCAAGTTGATGGACCCCGCCCGGGGGGTATTCCTGGCCAAGAGCGACCATGTCCAGGACGGCTTCCGCCATTTTGAAAACGTTTCCTACCCCTGTTTCACTACGAGCGGCGGCCGGCGCGTCGAGCTCAAGGAAGGGGTGTGGACAGGGAGCGGCTATAGCCCCAAGCTCAAGCTGATCAACGTCCCGGTCCTCAAGCACCACGACGAGGGCGGGTCGGAGATCACCGCCAGTTTGAAACACTTCTACGGGGTCGTGTCCATGTCCGACGGTTACAGCGACATCCGGCACTATTCCATGCTGGGCCGGACCTGCGGCAAGATGGTGGCCGCGGTCCGTACGCCGGTCCTGAATATCATCGACGCCATCTGGGTGTCCCACGCCTCGATCACGGGCTACCCCGATAACACGACCTTCCGGGCCAACACCCTTGTCGCCAGCCAGGACCCGGTGGCCCTCGACTACTGGGCGGCCAAATACGTCCTCTATCCCATCGATAACAACACGCGCCACCTGCCCACATTCCCCGGCGTCAACCACTGGCTGGTCCAGGCCCGCGACACGATCAACAACCGCGGCGGGCTGTACAAGCCGTCGAAGGGCCTGCAGATCGCCAGGGCCCAGACGTCCGAATCGCGAATGGCGGTTTATCACGCCAACGCGGCCATGGTCTGAGTCGAACGGGAGCTGTCCGTCCGGAGGAACGTGTACTCTCGCTCGAACCGGCTCTGATACCCGGCCAAAACTATATGGGACCTAAGGTCGATTTGAACTCGAGTAGTTCTTGACAGCTTAGAAATAATCCGATGAGACGAGAGATAAGCCCTACACGCCGGGATATTTGCCGAAGAAGATCAGCACAAAGTCAATCGAGTCCTGAATCCCATGCGCAATGATCGGCACGGCCATGTTGCGCCCCGTTCGCCGTCTCCGCGATAAACGTCAGCTTCAGATAGTTATCGTTACGGTCGACCGCTTCCGTTTCACGTTTTGCGTTTTTTCTCCGCTCGCAGCCGTCTGCAGGTCAATATGGTATAATTCTAATATCGAAAGGAGAAAAAGCAGATGAATCTTGCCAAATATTCCATCAAGGCCCTGCTCGGGATGGCCACTCGGGCGGAAATCGGCGCCCATAAAACCTATCTAAGACTGGCCGACCGGGTCGGAAACCCCTTGCTCAAAGAAAAATTCCATCTGTTGGCTTATGAAGAGAAGAAGCACCGGAAAGTGCTCGAAAAACTCTTTTTTGTCCTCTACGAGGGAGACCGGATGGTCGTCCCCGAGTCTGTTGATCCTGCGCTTCTTCCCGCGGTGGTGATCAAGCCCTCTTCTTCTTTTGCCCAAATCATTTACCAGGCCATGGCCTCCGAGCAATCGGCCCGGGATTTTTATCTCGGCTTGGCCGGGAAGGTCAAAGACGAAAAGAAGAAGATCCTTGAATATCTCAGCAAGGTCGAGCAGAGCCACTACCAGATGCTCAAGAGTGAGCACGCCATGGCTCTGGAATTTGAGGATTACGCGGAGGGGGATATCGATAAGGTCGTAACCTGATATTTCAGTCGCAGCAGGGCTCGGTGCCTCTCAATTTGCCGACCAGGATCCCGTAGGCACAGCCCACTCCCGATCTGACCCCAAGCGCTGAAAAGGCACAATTGCGGGCGCAGGCGCCGCACTCCATGCACCAGTCCTTGTCCTGAATGACGGCCTTGCGATCTTCTATTTTATAGACGCCTTGGGGACAGACCTGTTGGCACATGCCGCAGCCCGTGCATTTTTCCCGGTCATAGTCCAAGGTGACGACGTTCTTGAGATATTGATGTCTCATCATCTTCATGACCTCTCCTAAGATCTCAGAAAAAACCGAACAACAAAAACGATGACTCCCGCCCCGGCCGAGATGATAATCAGGGGAACGGCGATTCTCATTTCCCTGAGGACGCCGGAGAGCGAAGTGTAAGCGGAAGCCCCGGTGAAGTTCATGGCCAGGAACGCCGACAAGGCGGGGAGGATGAGCAACGAGGTCGGTTCAAAGTGGCCATGCCAGGCACCCAAAGCGAGCGCCCAAAGCAAGCCCATGAGCCAACCTTTCCAAGCGAAGGCCCGTCCGGGAATCCAGGGCAGCAAAAGAGGGGTCAGAACATTGCCGACGATGATCGCCCCCAGGAATGGCACCAGATTAGTGAGGGTGAAGGAGGAGTGTTTGGCAAGAAAGAGTTCGACTATGAGCAGGATCCCGAATATCGGGAGGGCGAACCTGAGCGTCCCGACCAGGTCGATCGGGACCAAGACAAGCCGGTCCTTGAAGCCAAACCTGACTCTCCGCATCTCCTCGGTCGCTTTCAGTCCTGCCTGGAGAAAGGCCGGGAGAGCTTCGGCCCGCGCGGGGCCAAAGATGACCTTAAAGCCCGTTTGCTTGAGCACCTCATGGGCCGCTACACCCGGCGCCGCAAGCTGAGGAAGGATGAGTTTTCTGTGAGTCACAACCTCGGGAAGGCGGACGCTGGAAACTCGGTGGACGACTTCGGCCGTGGCGAATGTTCCCTTCCCGGCGGCACACCAGACATTGATCCCCTTTGTGTCCAGAACCATGATCCAGCCGTTGATTCCCTTGAGCTCCTTTCTCAGCCGGTCAAAGCTCATCTTGTAATTGGCCGTAACGAACACGGGAGAACCGCCGTCCGGATTCCCGACAGCATAGAGACCGGGCGGAACTCGATAACTCATCCTTCTTATGCCCCAGCGAGCCATCCATGTGCCGAGCTTGTCTCTCCCGGTCAATTCTGTGGCCACCCTGGGAATGTCCCCGGCGGCTGTTTTAACCGTCCCCGAGATGTACGGCATTTCTTTGGAATCGATGAACTCCTCGTTCGACGAAGCACACGGCCCGCAACAGCAAGACATTTCCTTTTTGTCGCCCATTTTCCTCTCCCTCAAGTTTTGTTCTTGCCAGAATTCGAGCAAGCCGGCGCTTCCCGGAGTCTCCCGAGCTCGTCCACCAGGATGATCAGGCTCTCAATGATCTGCTCTTCTCTGCCCTTGGGAAGAAACGTGAAGACCCGGCGATAAAAATTGTCGCTCGAACGCTCGATCAGATCGCAGGCGGCCCTGCCCTGCTTGGTCAGGCTGATCAGGACATAGCGCCTGTCCTTCGGGTTCGGGACCCGGCTGACCAGGCCAAGATTGACCAATGAGTTGACGGTCCGGCTCAGAGTGCTCGTGTCCAACCCAAGGATCGCGGCGAGGTCGACCAGGGAGATTTCCTTCCCTCGCCAGACTTCCAGAAGCACGTGGCGCTGGGGCAGGCTCACTCCGCAGCACTCTGTCTCGTTCAGAACCTCCCGGGCCAGGACCCGTTCGAGCTGGCGGACTTTTTCTTTGACCAATTGGACCTGAGCGTTTGTCATGATCTCATTTCCTTGAATTGCAAATTATTGTTATATGAAATAATTGTGACATACAATTAATATAGGACATGAAATGCTGTTTGTCAAGATTTTTTTGCTCAGGCGAGGTTGCGGGCGGCCCGGGCAAAGAACAGAATCAGGTTGTTTTGATGCTGCTCACGGCTCAGCGCTCAGGGCTCGCCGGAGTCCCTATTTTTTGAGTCGGCGTCGGAGATAAAAGAAGAGCGCCAGGATGACGATGATGATGGCCAGAACGACCAGGGTGGCGATCAAAAAAACAGCGCTCCTGGCCTGCTCCCCCGCCTTCTCCTTCGGCTGTTGCGAAATAACGGGCAGCCGGATGCTCGATGGGTGCTCGCGGCTTCGGTGGATGGTGATCTTCGGAGCCGGGGAGAGTTCAGGAGTCTGAAAATTGTCCCGGTCCGCGCAGGTCACGGTGAGCCGGATGCGGTGGCCGGCATCAAAGAGGTTGGAGGTCGGGTGGAGGTCGAAGACGAGCTCGACCGGCTTCCCCGCCGGGAGCGGATCGGCGTCCTCCTCGAAGCTCCGGTGGTACGGAAGCCCCATATAGTTATAGGGTGCGTGACCGATCCTGCGGTGAGAAGCGCGAAGCTGGCCTTCGGTAATGTAATGAGAAGATCCGCTCTCCTCGACCTCTTCGAGGTAGGCAAAGAAATCCCCGTCTTCCGCCGTCGAGGTCACCCAGATATGGACGACCGGATGGCCGGTCACTTCGAGGCCAGATCGGAGTGGAGCGGTCGTATAAGTCAAGCCCTTGGCATCTTCGGCGGCCCGGTCGGGGTAAAGGAACTGCCCTCCCCGGCCGTTGTACCATCGCGTCGACTTGCCGGTCGTGGTCCCATAATCGACGGTATATTCATCCGCTCCCGAATCTGTCTTGGGCGGCACTTGACCCAAGAGGCCGTCGTTCACGGATTTGACGCTCCCTGAGGCGCCCGCCTGAAAATAGAAGATGGATTGCTGAGGCTCGGGCAGCGGCCACTGGCCGGCCTGCCTCCAGGCTTTGCCCTCCGGCGCTCCCATCACGTAATAATTGAGGGGCGGCTCATTCATGATGCCATTATCGATGCCTTTCAGCCAGTAATCATAGAAACGAAGTTGCTCGGCTCCCAGATCGAAATTGAACTCGCCCTGGAGGAGCGGGCCCACGGTCTTTTTCCATCCAGCCGCGAATTGATGGCTATGAGACCAGGGAGCGATCAGAATCTTTTGCGGGTTCTTCAGGTTGTTGAACCAAGTCAGAGCGTCCCGAGGCCACATGTCGAACCAGCCGGCGATATGGTAGATCGCAACACGAGAGCCAGCTTCCTGCAGGCCCTTGAGATAGCTGTGTGGGCTCCAATCGATATAGGGCTGGACCTGGGCCCTTTCGTCCCAACTGTTCCGGAAGGGGGCGCGACCAACCTCTTCTTGGGGATAGACGTTTTTTTGATGTTCCTTGATGGCTTGCGCCAGAAGCCTGGATTTGGGGTCTGCATCTACGGGCGGCACAGGAATCTTTGTGTCCAGCTGTTTCACCAGGTCGCCCCACTCCTGGAGAAATTGACCCTGGGCAACACCTCCTGGATAAGAGAACGAATAGAGGTCAAACATGGCCATGTCCGGCATGATGGCCCGGAGATGCGGCGGGGCCGTGCTCGCGATCATGTATTGAGTGATGCCGAGATAAGAGATGCCGAACATGCCGATCTTCCCGCTGCACCAGGGCTGAGCGGCAAACCATTCGGTGATGTCATAGCCGTCCTGCGCCTCTTCCGGAGTAAACGACCCTTTCACCCAGCCGAAAGAAGCGCCGCTGCCCCGGATGTCGACAGAGGCAACAACATAACCGTGCTGCAAGATCGTTTTGAGCCAGGGCATCTGGTCCAAAATGGTGATCAGTTTGCCAGCGGGGGAATACATAACCCTATGATAGCGATTGTCAGTCCAGATGACCGGGAGGGGATCGGAAATCGCCTTCCCCCCGATGCTCGGCCGCAGGATATCAACCGCGAGCCTCGTGCCGTCCCGCGCCGGGACATACAGCGAGGTCCTCACCCATTCATTGCAGATCGGCTTTGAATATCCCTGATATTTCCCCAGGCTGGATATTTTCTCGGGCGAACCTCCCTTCTCCTGCTGGGCCGGAAACGCTAAGAGTCCGATGAATAAGAAAAGCAAAAAACCAGAACCAAGCTGTGAGATCCTTTTCATAATGGCAGCTCCTTTCTTAGGGACATTTTTATCCTTTCATGACGGCGACGGGAATTACCTTGACAACCATCCGTCCCAGGCCAACGTCGTGGGAAACCCTAACCACTTCATCGACGTCTTTGTAGGCGCCCGCCGCTTCCTCGGCCACTCCCTTCCAGCTCGTGGAGCGAAGCTCGACTCCCATTCGGGCCAAGTCGTCCCGAATTTGCTCCCCCCGGAAGCGACGCAGGGCTTCGTGACGGGACATGATCCGCCCCGCGCCGTGGGCCGTGGAGCTGAAGCTCAGGTCTTCCGCTTCCGGGGTGCCGACGAGAATATAGGAAGAGGTCCCCATGCTCCCGGGGATAATCACCGGCTGCCCGCTGGACCTGTAAGCGGAGGGAATCTCCGGCCGGCCCGGGCCGAAGCTCCGAGTCGCCCCCTTGCGGTGGATGCAGACCTCTTTTTCTTTGCCGCCGATCGTGTGCCTCTCCATCTTGGCCACGTTGTGGCAGACATCATAGACCTGGCTCATGCCCTCGGAGCTGCCCAGCACTTTTTTGAAGACGTCGCGGACCCAATGGGCGATCATCTGGCGGTTGGCAAAGGCATAATTCACCGCTGCGCTCATCGACTTATAATAGCGTTGGCCCAGCTCGGACTTGATGGGAGCGTTGACCAGCTCTCGGTCGGGAAGTCCTTTCGTCCCGAATTTGTTCTCCATGAGCTCAATGTAATCCGAGGCCACCTGATGGCCCAGGCCACGGCTCCCGCAATGGATCATGACCGTCACCTGGCCGACCGAATGGATGCCGAAAACCTCGGCCACATTCTGGTCATAGATCTCGGCGACTTTTTGAATCTCGAGAAAGTGGTTTCCCGCGCCCAGAGTCCCGAGCTGCGGAATTCCCCGCTCCAGAGCCCGGTCCGAGATGAAGCCGGCGTCGGCGCCTTTCATCCGGCCGTATTCCTCGGTCATCTGCAAATCGTCTTTAGCCCCGAAGCCGTGTTCGATCGCCCACTCCGCGCCCTTGACGAGGATTTCTTTGAGGACACTGCGGCTCAGCTTGGTCACTCCGCCCTTGCCTACGCCGGCAGGGACTTCTTTGAATATCTCGGCCAGCAGCTCCTTGCGCTTGGCGGTGATGTCATTTTCCAGATACTCGGTCTTGAGAAGACGCACCCCGCAGTTGATGTCGTAGCCCACTCCGCCCGGCGAGATAATGCCTTCGTCGAGATCGAAAGCGGCCACACCGCCGATTGGGAACCCGTAACCCTGATGGGCATCGGGCATGGTGTAGGACGTGCACAGAATCCCGGGCAGACAGGCCACGTTTCTGGCCTGTTCGAGGGTCAAGTCCTTGCGGATGCTTTCCAGCAGCTTGCGGGAGGCATAGATCCGGGCCGGTACCTTCATATCCCCCTGCTTGGCAATCTCCCAGGTGCTGTCATTGATTCTTTGGAGTTCCATGGTTCCTCCTCACATATCGACTACGACCTGGAGGGTGACATGGTCGTTTTTCTCGATTCTCATCTCGTTATAGGTTACGGCCTTGACATCTCCATAGAGGTCATATTTGTCCGAGACGTGATCTCCCCAGAAAGACGCTTCCAGGGAAGCGCCTTCCGGATCGCCTCGAATCCTCAGACCCTCGACGGACGCGAGCAGGAATGACCGCGTCTCTAAGAGATAGATGACCTCCTCCAGGAATTTCACAAGCAGCTGCTCGAGGTCATGGCCCCTGACCTTGACCGGGAAGGAGATTTTGGGTTGGATCCGCGACCAGTCATACATCAAGAAGGCCAGGGCGAGAGAAGCGTTGGCGAAGGCTTCTTCCATGGTCCGGCCGAAGGCCTGGAATTTCCCATCGGCGGTGTGAGGCAATATCTTATATCGTTCCATTTCTTTGGTGAGGGGTGAGGGGTAAGGAGTGAGGGGAAGAAATCAAGATCTTTTCTCCTTGATTCTATGGATAACCTGGGTCTGAATTTTTTGCAGGCGCGGGGAAAGCCCGACCGGGTAGATATCGCCCCGTTTGGGAACGACCGATTTCAGCCTGTCAGGCAATTTCGCAAATTCCTCCAAGAAGCATGTCCGAACCTGCGCCAGAGGAGGAGGGTCCACCTGAATTCGTCCGCCGGACATCACTTTCCGGAGCAGAGGCTCTCCTTTTCCCAGCTGGTCGTCTCGAAGACCGATGATGTCCCGGCTCAGTTTTCCCCGGGCTCCGGAGATCCGAAAGACCTGTTTTTTGCCGGCCAGTGTGGCCTTCCCGGGGCTGAGCTTGAGCACGGGCCGGCCGGAATAATCGACCAGCTTATAGGCGATATCGAGATAAGGCGCGTCCGAAGAGACCCCCATTTTTGTCCCTACGCCGAAGGAATCGATGACTCCTCCCCGGCTGAGGACCCGTTCGATCTTGTATTCATCAAAGTTGCCGCTGGCCACGATCTCTGTTTCCCGGAGACCCGCCCGGTCGAGAATTTTCCGCGCTCTCCGGCTGAGGCGGGCGATGTCGCCGCTATCCAGGCGAATGCCCTTGAGACTTTTGCCCTCAAGAGCCATCTCTCTCCCGATTCCCGCCGCACAGACGGTCCCGCGGATCGTATCATAAGTATCCACGAGGAGGACGGTATTCTCGGGAAAGGTGCGGGCGAAGGCGCGGAAGGCATCGGCCTCTTCTCCGAAGCTCGTAATATAGGAGTGGGCCATCGTTCCCAGGACCGGAAGGCCGTAGGTCTTCCCTGCCAGGACATTGCTCGTCCCGATGAACCCGCCGATGTAACTTGCCCTGGCGACTTTCATCCCTGCGTCTATCCCGTGGGTCCGGCGCAGGGAAAAATCGACCAGCGCCCTCCTCCCGGCCGCGTAGCTGCAGCGCGATGCCTTGGTGGCGATCATCACCTGGAGGTTAATCGCGTTTATAACAAAAGTCTCGACGATCTGAGATTCAATGAGCGGCGCGGTGACTTCGAGGATGGGTTCGTTGGCAAAAAAGAGACGCCCCTCAGGGATGGCAAAAACCTCACCCCCGAACCGGAATTTCTCAAGATAGGCAAGGAACTCCGGTTTGAAGAGCCGGAGCCGTTCAAGATAGGAGATGTCGCCAGCGGCAAAGCGGAGATCTTGAAGATAGTGAAGGACATCTTCCAGCCCGGCGGAAACAAAGTAGCGCCGATTCGCCGGATAGTCGCGGATAAACAGGCTGAATGTGGCCGGCTCGAACATGCCATGGTCGTGGTAGGCAGCGGCCATGGTGAGCTCGTAGAGATCCGTCAGGAGCGCCAGGCCTTGCATGACCTTCTTTATTATAATTATTATAACAAATTAAAAAAAATCCCGGCGATGGCCGTGCTGCAAAAGGGACACTTTGCCCCGCTGACTTTGTTCTCCTCGACATAAAATCCCTGGCGGCGGATGAGCGTCTGGCCGCAGTTGGGGCAAAGAGTATTTTCGCCCTCGCCCATGACGTTGCCGATGTAAATGTAGCGCAGCCCCGCTCTTTTCCCGATTGAACTCGCCCGCTGCAGGGTTTTGACCGGGGTCGCGCTGACCTGAGTGTACTCATAGTCAGGATGGAAGCGGCTGATGTGCCAAGGGATGTCGGGGTCGACACCGGCGATGAACCCGGCAATTCCGGCCAGCTCTTCGTCGCTGTCGTTCAGGCCGGGTACGACAAGCGTCGTCACCTCAACCCAAACGCCCAACTTCCTCATCAGCCTGATGGATTCAAGCACGGGAGCCAGCCTGGCCTTGCAAACTTTCTTGTAAGTCTCTTCTTTGAAGGCCTTGAGGTCGACATTGGCGGCGTCGAGGTTGCCCCGAATCGTCTCCAGAGCTTCGGGCGTCATGAATCCGTTGGTGACGAAATTGTTATAGAGTCCCTCCCGTTTGGCGATCTTGGCCGTGTCATAGGCGTACTCAAAAAAGATCGTCGGCTCGGTGTAGGTATAGGAAATACTCCTGCAGTGCTGATCTCTGGCTTCCTTGACCACATCCTCTGGCATCATCTTGTAGCCGCCCGGGCTTTCCTCTCCCTTCTTGGTGGCCTGAGAAATCTGCCAGTTCTGGCAGAAGCCGCACTGGAAATTGCAGCCCACGGTGGCGATCGAGAAGGACGTGCTCCCGGGCAGAAAATGGAAGAAGGGCTTTTTCGATCGGGTCGACATGGGCCGCGATGACCTCGCCATCAACGTGAGTGTAGAGTTTCCCGTCTCTGTTTTGTCTCACACCACAGACGCCGAATTTTGATGGGGCGATCAGGCAGAGATGCCCGCAGAGATAGCAGGAAACCTTTCCCCCCTCCAGTCCCCGGTATAGCATCGCTTCTTTGATCATTGAGTGCTCACTCGACACTAGCATAGTCACTAGTCACTGGTCACTTGTTATTTGTCACAGGCCATCTTTGATTGGCTGATGGCCATGAGTAACCAGTTCCCGGTGACGAATTACTTTTCATGTTTCATGGCCTTGAGGAAGGACTTGGCCGACGGACAGAGGTGCTGGACCACGCACTCGGGACACTTGGGCTTCCGGGCCTGGCAAATCTTCCGGCCGTGGTTGACCAGCATAAAGTTGAAATCGAGCCAGTGCCGCCGGGGAACGATCTCCAGCAGGTCCCGTTCAATTTTATTGGGGTCGTGCTCCTTGCTCAACCCGAGCCGGCCGGCGAGCCTTCTCACATGAGTATCAACAGCGATCCCTTCGGCCTTGTGATATCCGGAGGACAGGACGATGTTGGCTGTTTTTCTGGCAACGCCGGGTAGCGTGATCAACTCCTCCATGGTGTCGGGGACCTCGCCGCCGAAGTCGTCGACGATCGTCTTCGCCGCTCCATGATGTTCTTAGCTTTATTGCGGAAGAAGCCGGTCGACCGGATCTCTTGTTCGAGCTCGGCCCTGTCTGCTCCGGAGAAATCCGCCGCTGTTGGGTATTTTTTAAAAAGCCCCGGCGTGATCATGTTGACTCTCTGGTCGGTGGCTTGGGCCGCAAGAATTGTCGCTACCAGGATCTGGAGCGGCGTCGCAAAGGACAAGGACGTGCGCGCTTTCGGATACTCCTTGCGAAGGATTCTGATGATATCCACGATTCGTTCCTTGGCGCTCTTCATGGCCTTCCCCTTAGAACGAACAGAGTCCGCTGATACAGCCGCCTGAATACTCAGCGCTTGCGGTCACGAAATCCAGCTCCTCTTTGGCCTCGACCCCGACTCCCGAATCAAAAGCGAGGATCTGCTGTCGCTTTGTTCCGTAGCGGTAGACGGTGATGCCTTTGAGCTTGAGCTCGTGGGCCAGGAGGTAGATGGCCCGGATATCCTGGGCACTCGCCTCCTCGGGGAGGTTAATCGTTTTAGAGACAGAGTTGTCGGTGTGTTCCTGGAAGGCCGCCTGGACCCGGAGGTGCTGCTCGGGGGTCACATCGAAGGCGGTGACAAAGACCCTCTTCAGTTCGGCCGGCAGTTCTTCGATCTCACGGATCGACCCGGCTTTTCCGATCTTGGCCATGAGCTCCCTGGACACCAGACCGCGTTTCTGGAG
>CAVYOD010000006.1:0-51907 GCA_963770045.1 Candidatus Aminicenantota bacterium
GTAAGGACATCGATAAGCGTTTCTTAATGAGTGAAACCGTAAGGACATCGATAACTGATCGGCCTTCAAGCGATTGGGTCGACGACCTTTCCAGCGAACGGAAATGGAAACGTCTTGATGACCTTCCCATCGTACTTGATGAAAACTCTACGGTGGTACGTCGAGAGCGTCGCCACGACATACTGCCATTCCAGTTTCCGGCGGATGAAGTATTCGGCGCCGTTGAACTCGATGCAACCGTGGGCGTCCACCTTGCGGACAAACGAGACGCAGCCCTTGGCGATGGGAAAAGCCAGGTGACTGCGGGCATCGATGTACTGATCGAGAGAGAAGCCGTCCGGGAGATGGTGGAGGGTCGTCCAGAGCCGATCGCGAAGAACGCCGGGGAACCGGGTCCCATGATCGGCCAGGGTGAGGCTTCGACTGGGCTTCTGGATGTGGTAGTAGCGAAGGAAGCGCTCGCTCGTCCGGCGCAGAGCCCGAAGATCGGGGCAGGTGTGAATAAGGACGCGTTTCTGCCAGAGGCCATTGAAGCTTTCCGCGGCGGCGTTCCGTCCGGGCTCTCCCTGCGGGATGAAGAGAAGATGGATCCCCAACAGGAGATGGAGCCGGATGAGCTGGGAGAGGCTATAACGATACCGTCCCCCGCCCGTCGCGGCCATCTCGTTATCCATCTGGGAAACGCGGGGAAGGCCCATAACTCGCCAGGAATCAACAAGATGACGCCCAAGAGAGATCGTTCTTTTGTCACGGAACTGGCTGGCTGCTGCGGTCTGTCCAGCGACGTCGATGGTATGGATGGAGTAGAACCGGATGACTCCTTTGGCACCGCGAAGATGACGGGGTCCGACCAAATCGGTTTGCTGAAGATCACCCATTCGATGGGCCGCGACATAGGGATAGGGAGGACCGTTGGACGAGCGTTTGGCCCTGATCTTTTTTGTTCGCCCGGAGCGGGCCAAGATCTTCTCGATGGTCGAGATGCCGGGAAGTCGACGGAAGCCCCGTCGTTGAAGCTCGAAATGGATCGTTTCGGCGCCGAGGCCCGAAAAAGCGGCGCGACGGGTCTTGTGGGCCGCCAGTTCGTCGCGCAGGGCCAAGATTTTTCGGACCAAAGGCGCCGGCGTTTGGTGAGGAACCCGTTTCGGCGTTCGGCTTTGGTCCTGAAGCCCATCGAGTCCAAATTTCCGATAGCGACGGAGCCATTTGGCCATCCAGAAGCCGCTCCGCTGGACGGTCCGGATGATTTCCATAAATCCCATCCCGTCCTGGTAAAGTTCAATGGCTTTCTTTCGAGTCTCGTATTCGCACTTGATGCTCATCGCAAGAAGCTCCTTCCCGTTGATTTGGGAAAAAGTTTATGCGATGAGCAAATCGCTTATCGATGTCCTTACGGTTTTTCACTTAGCGATGTCCTTACGGAAACCCCTTAGACATTAACCCAGCCTGACCCTCCCTGCGAATTCTCAGGGAGGGCCTCGAAGCAGGTCAGTGTCTCCGGAGAGGTCCGACGGACGGGGATTCGCCGTGACAGGACCCTATTCTAGATAAAGGTTATCACGGAGATGGAGACGCTTCCGCCTCTGGGCTTCGGTGCGCCGGGTATTGACTCTCCCCGCGCCGGGATGTAGGATAATTTCAACACGAACCAAGGTAACCGAGAGACCCCTTCATGATGAACCCAACGCCATCGTTGCATCTCGGGACAAACACGGAGACGTGGTGACCGCATGTGGACCAGCGCGCTTCTGAGCCAGAATCGGTGAACCTCTATGAACCGAGCCCTGAACGTCCTGGTCGTGGATGATGAGGCCAATATCCGCAAGACCCTCTCTGTTTATTTGGAGACGGAAGGGCACAAAGTCATCGCCGTCAGCAACTTCCAGGACGCCCTGGCCGAAGCCTCGCGGAAGTCTTTTGAACTCGCCTTTGTCGATCTGCGCTTGGGGACGGAGGATGGGCTCGACCTGATCCCGGCTCTGTTGGCGGCTACGCCCTGGCTGAAAATCATCGTGATCACCGCCTACGCTTCAGTCGACTCGGCCGTCGAGGCCATGCGGCGCGGGGCGACCGACTATATTCCGAAGCCCTTTACGCCGGCGCAGATAGAGCTGGCCGTGCGCAAAGTGTTTGAGATGCGGTCGCTGGAACAAAGAATCGCGACCCTGCAGGAAGACCTGGGCCGGGTCCATCCGGAGATCGATTTCAAAAGCACGAGCGCCTCGATGCAGCGGGCGGTTGACCTGGCGCGCCAGGTGGCTTCCTCCGAGGCGACGATCCTTCTTCGCGGCGAAAGCGGAACAGGGAAGACCGTTCTGGCTCGGGCCGTGCATTCTTGGAGCCCCAGGTCGGCGAATCCGATCAGCATCGTGTCCTGTCCCTGCATTTCTGCGGAACTCCTGGAGAGCGAGCTTTTTGGCCACGTCAGGGGAGCCTTCACCGGAGCCGTTCGCGACAACCCCGGCCGGATCGCTGCCTGTGAGGGGGGAACACTGTTCTTGGACGAGGTCAGTGACCTGCCACTCTCGCTTCAGCCGAAGCTCCTGCGTTTTGTCCAGGACAAGGAATACGAACGTGTTGGCGATACCATCACCCGCAAGGCCAACGTGCGCATCATCGCGGCTACCAACGTGGACTTGGAAAAAGCCGTCAAGGAAGGAAGATTCCGAGAAGACCTCTTTTATCGTCTGAACGTCATTCAGGTTGAGATTCCTCCCCTGCGAGAAAGACCGGATGATGTCCCGATCCTGGCCGAACGATTACTGGCCTTTTACGGCCGGATCAATCATCGTTCCTTCGCCGGCTTTCGTGACGAGGCGCTGCGGAGCGCTCGTCCAATATCACTGGCCGGGGAATGTTCGGGAATTGAGCAATGTCATCGAGCGCGCCGCGATCATCTGCCAATCCGACCGTGTCGGCCTGGATTGCCTGCCGGAGAATTTGCTGGCCGGGGATTCCACTCCCAAGCTGGGCGATCCCGTCGCCCTGGAGAAGATCGAAGAACAACACATCCGACGCGTTCTGGCCAAGGCAAAATCACTGCAGGAAGCAGCCGATATTTTGGGCATTGATCAGGCTACCCTCTGGCGGCGCCGGAAAAAGTACGGGATTTAGAACCCGAACGCCCCTTGCAATTTTCAACGCCGCCTTCCGCTGCTTCTTGAAAAATGCAACCTGCCAAATTTCTCTATCCCTTAAATCTTCTTTAGTTTCAATATGTTAAAGCCATTTCCAGATTTGGCACCCATCTTGCTAATACTCTAACAGTGAGTTAACCTTAATTTACACGGCGATGTTTCTCTTGGGCATTAAGCGATGGGACTGTGTTACTGAGAGAACGCCTCGACCCTGCGGGTGAAAAGTTCGTGAACGTGCTTGAAGTCAACTTAAATTGCGGGCTGCCATAATCCGCCAATTGAGGAAAAATTGTTCAGAGGGGGAAAAATAAGATGGCAAAGAGATTATTAGGTATGATCCTGGCGGTCTTGATGATATTTATATATGTCACGAAGGCAGCGGCGCAAGAGGCAAAGCCGTCGGAGGCCCCGGCGGCACCGTCGCCCGGGCTGTTGATGAGCGCTTTGGGCAAGGCGGGACTGGCCGAACCTTTGGACAAGGTTGGGATCAACATCTACGGCTACATCGAAGGCGGTTACTTTTATGACGCCACCTCGCAGGCTCATAAGGGTCCAACCTTCATCGGATTTAACAGTTTCAAGAACACGGGTATCCTTGACAAGATCAGTTTGAACGT
Organism: Candidatus Aminicenantota bacterium; assembly: GCA_963770045.1. Classification (GTDB taxonomy): domain Bacteria; phylum Acidobacteriota; class Aminicenantia; order Aminicenantales; family CAVYOD01; genus CAVYOD01. Next base: position 3,755 of record CAVYOD010000006.1, read on the forward strand.
CGAGCGCACGGTCGATCCGACCAAGAAGCAGTTTGACTTTGGTTTCCACATGGAAGGTATCTGGGGTGCGGATGCCGCGTTCATCCACTCGAATGGGATCGGTGATACGCAGACGAGCCGATATCAATGGGACCTTCTCCAAGCCTACGTGGACATGACCATCCCCGGCATGCCGGTGCGAATCCGCGCAGGCAAATGGATCGAACTGGCGGGCTTCGAGCACTTCAGCGCCAACATCTACGGGGCCTTCGGCGATCCGTCCAGGGCACTCTATTCTTACAGCTACCAATTCCTCTATGCCGAGCCGGGCACGCAGACAGGCGTTCTGGTCACCTACGTGCTGAACCCCAAATGGTCGTTTGACGCTGGTTTCACGCGTGGCTGGAACCAGTCCACCCGCGACGCCAACGGCGCCCTGGACTTTTTGGGCCGCGTGACCTTTACGCCCAGCGACAAGACCTCCATCATTTTCGTTATGACGGAAGGCCCGGAGTTCCCGACGGGCGTCGGGCACAACCTGCCTAAAGGCGATGCCCACCACTGGTGGACCGCGCTGGACCTGGTTGCCATCCAGAAGATCACTGAAAAGTTGAGCCTCGGCTTGGGCCTTGACTACGTCCATGCTCCGCACATCCCCGGCTTAACAAGCGGTGCCAAGCAGTGGGGAGGCGTGGCTGGCTACGTCGGCTACGCATTTGATCCGCACTTCACGCTCAACACCCGGCTGGAGTGGTATAGAGACGCCGCCAATGGCTTCTCCACCGGTGCGCCCGTCAGCGCCAGCTACTACGAGTCCACGGCGGGCGTGGCCATCAAGCCTTTCCCGAACGCCAAGTTTCTCTCGAAGTTGCTGTTCAGACCGGAAGTTCGCTACGACCACTCTAACCACCCGGTCTTCAACAGTGGCGACAAAGATCAGTTGACATTCAGCGTGGACGCCCTCTTCACCTTTTAGGATCGCCCTGGCGTTTCGCACCCGCCTGGGCCCGGCCCCCTTGCAATTTTCAACGGCACTTTTCTCCTACTCCTTGAAATATGCAAGGTATTGGATTTCTCCGATCCTCATATCCATAATTTTATAAATAACTTAGACACAATTTTTAGTTGGCACCCATCTTGCTATAATAATATCCAGGAGCAAGAGATGTTAGGACTCCGCCAAAAGCTATCCCTTGGATTCGGCGGGCTCTTACTGATTATCCTGATCATAGGCGTCCAGAGCATCCTTTACCTCAGCAGGCTGGGAGCGTCCATTGACGTGATCTTGCGCGAAAACTACCGAAGTGTCATCGCCTGTCAGCAAATGAAAGAGGCCCTGGAACGCATCGACAGCGGGATGCTTTTTGAACTCCTCGGAGAAACCCAGGAAGGCGAAGGTCTCATCCGGAAGAACGAAATGGCCTTTGAGAAAGCACTCCAGGTAGAGCTGAACAACATCACCGTTCCGGGAGAGGGGGAAAAGGCGGCCCACATTCAGAAAATCTATGCCCAGTATAAGGCGACTCTGCAGGGCATCGAAAATCCCGGAGAGCCCGTTGCCCTCCGCCGGGAGGCCTATTTCGCCAAGCTCCTCCCGTTGTTCGGGGAGATCAAGGACACCGCGGACGGTATTCTCCAGATGAACCAGCAGAATATGAACGAGGCCAATGATGAAGCCCGGCAGAGCGCCGCCAGGGCGCGAAGGCAGATGTACCTTTTCTTGATTGCGGGTACGGCCATCGCCATCGGGTTTATACTTTTTACGGGGAGGTGGATTCTTCGTCCGATTCATCACCTCATCCGCTCGGCCGATGAAATCAAGCGAGGAAACCTCGACCTCGTCGTCCAGAGGGATTCCCGGGACGAGATCGGACATCTTTCCGAAGAGTTCAACGCCATGGCGGCCAGCCTTCGGGAATTCCGGCGCTCCGATCAGGCGAAGATCCTCCGGATCCAGCGCGCCACCCAACAGGCCTTCGATATACTTCCGGATGCAGTCGCCATCATTGATTTGGGGGGACGGGTAGAGGTCGCGACACAGACGGCCAGGAACATTTTTGGTCTCAAGCCGGGCACGCTCATTTTTGATCTGCCTCTCGGATGGATGATCAATCTTTACAACGATGCTCTTTGGGATGGCCGCACGGTCAAGCCGAGGAACGGTCAAAAAGTCGTCCAGCATTTTGTAAATGGAGAAGAACGATACTTTCGTCCGGACGCGACCCCTATCTTGGACAACGACCGACAGCCCGCCGGGGTCATGCTGGTCGTGCACGATGTGACCCAACTCCGGCAACAGGATGAGATCAAGAGAGGCGTCATCTCCACCGTCTCTCATCAGCTCAAAACCCCACTCACGTCTGTCCGCATGGCCATCCATCTGCTGCTCGACGAAAAGGTCGGACCTCTCACCGAGAAACAGGCTGAGCTTCTGGTCGCGGCCAGAGAAGACAGCGACCGGCTGCACACGATCCTCAATAACCTTCTCGATATCAGCCGCATCGAATCCGGGAGGGTCCAGATGGAGCTCCGGCCGGTCCCGCCGCGCTCGATTGTCCTGGACGGCCTGGAGCCGTACAGAAGGATGGCCCAGGATCAAGGAGTGACCCTGAGTGTTGACGTGCCGGATGATTTGCCGGAAGTCCAGGCCGACTTGACCCGGATCAAACACGTCTTCGGCAATCTGCTCTTGAACGCTCTCAAGTACACTCCACCCGGGGGGAGCATCACTCTTTCAGCGAAGGCTGATAAAGACTGGGTCCAATTCTCCGTTTCCGATACGGGCAAAGGCATTCCCGCCAAGTATCTTTCCAGGATCTTCGAGCAGTTCTTCCGCGTCCCCGACCAGGGAGCGGAGTCCGGGGCAGGGCTCGGACTGGCCATCGTCAAGGAGATCGTGGAAGCGCATGGCGGAACAGTTGGCGTTGAAAGCCAAGAGGGGAAGGGGTCCGCCTTCACTTTTACGCTCAGGAGGGCGGACCGGGCTCCAGAAGAGGAGAATCATCATTTGATCGACCTTATCTACGTTTTAGTCGCGGTCGTTTTTTTCGGGCTCTGCTATCTTTATGCCCGCGCCTGTGAAAGGCTCTAGAAAATGTCTAATATCATAGGCATCTTCATCGGACTTATCTTGATTGTTTATCTGTTCTTCACGATCCTTCGGCCGGAGAAGTTTTAGCGGAGGGATGGATTGATGGATCTTTATGGCTGGCTTCAACTGATTCTCTTCATCTCTGTGCTCTTGGCGCTCACCAAACCCGTCGGCCTCTACCTTGTCCGCGTGCTGGACCCGGAAGGAAAAACTTTTTTGGACGCCGGCCCTCAAGCCCGTTGAGCGGCTGCTGTATCGCCTTTTCGCTTTGGACCCCAAGAAGGAGCAGGATTGGAAGCAGTACACTTTTTCCATGCTGGCTTTTAGCCTGGTCGGATTATTGTTCACATATGCCATCCTCCGCCTTCAGCATCTTCTCCCGCTGAACCCGCAGAGATTCGGGCCGGTCAGCCCGGACCTGGCCTTCAATACGGCGGTCAGTTTCACGACCAACACCAATTGGCAGAATTACGCGAGGAGAATCGACTCTGTCCTATTTCTCGCAGATGGTCGGACTCGTCTTCCATAACTTTGTCTCCGCCGCTACCGGGATTGCCGTTGCGGCCGCCCTGGTGCGCGGGCATCGCCCGGCATTCCGCCAAGACCATCGGGAATTTCTGGGCCGACTTGGTCCGGATGAATCTCTATCTGCTTCTTCCGATTTGCCTCGTGTTTTCGGTTTTTTGGTCTCCCAGGGCATGATCCAGAATTTCAAGCCTTATGAGACGAAGCGAATCCTCAATTGTCCCGAGGCCGGGCCAGTCGATGCAGGAACTGGTGTGGAAGAGAGTTGAAACCCAGACGATCGCCCAGGGCCCGACGGCCTCCCAGGTTGCGATCAAGATGCTGGGAACGAACGGCGGTGGTTTTTTCAACGCCAATGCCGCCCATCCCTACGAGAACCCGACGCCTCTTTCGAACTTCTTCCAGATGCTTTCGATCTTCCTTATCCCGAGCGGCCTCACCTATTTTCTCGGCCGGACCGTCAAAAACCAGAGGCACGGTTGGGCCGTCTGGGGGGCCATGCTCATTCTTTTTCTTGCGGCCGTCCTGGTCAGCTGGCGGGCCGAGAGCGCGGGCAATCCGCGCCTTCACGCACTGGGGATCGATCCCGCCGGGGGGAACATGGAAGGGAAGGAAGTTCGCTTCGGGATCTTCAATTCCGCGCTCTTTGCCACGGTCACCACAGACGCCTCCTGCGGGGCGGTGAATTCCATGCATGATTCCTTCACGCCCCTGGGCGGGTTGGTCCCCTTATTCAACATTCAATTGGGCGAGGTCGTCTTCGGAGGCGTCGGCGCGGGGCTCTATGGGATGCTCATATTTGTCGTCCTGGCCGTATTCTTAACGGGGCTGATGATCGGGCGAACACCCGAGTATCTGGGGAAGAAGATCGAAGCCTATGATGTCAAAGTGAGCGTCCTCGCCGTGCTCATCCTGATTTTCAGCATCCTCGGTTTCTCGGCCTGGGCCGTGGTGAGCCGATGGGGAATGGCCGGCCTCAATAACGCCGGGCCGCATGGCCTCAGCGAAATTCTCTACGCTTTCTCATCAGGGACGGGCAACAACGGGAGCGCGTTTGCCGGGCTGAGCGGGAACACTCCCTGGTACAATGTGACGCTGGCCCTGGCCATGCTGTTCGGGCGCTTCGTCATGATGGTCCCGGTGTTGGCCCTGGCAGGAAGTTTGGCCAGGAAGAAATTGATCCCCGACTCGGCCGCGAGCTTCCCGGTCGGCGGGATGACGTTCACCTTCATCTTGGTGGCAACGGTCCTGATCGTCGGAGCGCTCACGTTCCTGCCCGCTCTGGCACTCGGTCCGATCGTGGAGCATTTTCTGATGCTGGGATCAAAGGTGCTCTATTGAAGGAGTGAGGACCTTGGCTGCAAGATCCTATTCCCTCTTTGACCGCCGGATCATCTTCCAGGCGGCCGTCGATTCCCTGAAAAAATTGAACCCTCTCTCCCTGATGAAAAACCCGGTCATCTTTGTCACCGAGGTCGGCGCCGTCCTGACCACACTCGGGCTCATTTTCAGGTCGGGAGAGGAGCCGGCGGGTTTTATCTTTCAAATAGCCCTCTGGCTCTGGTTCACCGTTCTCTTTGCCAATTTTGCCGAAGCGATGGCCGAGGGGAGGGGCAAAGCTCAGGCCAGAGAGCTCAGAAAAACACGGACCCAGACGATTGCCAAGCGCCTGGAGGCCGACGGCACGGTCGTAAAAATCCCGGCTGAAGGGATGCGGAAAGGCGACCTCTTCATTGTTTCCGCGGGCGAGATCATACCGGCCGACGGCGAGATCATCGAAGGTGTGGCCACGGTGGATGAATCGGCCATCACGGGGGAATCGGCCCCGGTCATCCGGGAGGCGGGCGGAGACCGGAGCGCGGTGACGGGAGGCACGCGCGTTCTCTCCGACGAGATCAAAGTCCGAGTCACCGCCGACCCGGGCGAGAGTTTTCTGGATCGAATGATCAGCCTGGTCGAGGGGGCGGAACGTCAGAAAACGCCGAACGAGATCGCTCTGACCATTCTCCTCTCAGCCTTGACGATCATCTTTCTGGTCGTCATTATGACGCTAAAACCTTTCGGTCTCTATTCCGGCGTTGCGCTTACGGTCACCGTTCTGGTGGCCCTCCTCGTCTGTCTCATTCCCACGACGATCGGAGGCTTGCTCAACGCCATCGGGATCGCCGGAATCGACCGCATGGTCCAGAAAAACGTCCTGGCCATGAGCGGCAGGGCCGTTGAAGCCGCCGGGGACGTGGACGTTTTGCTCCTGGACAAGACCGGGACGATCACGCTGGGCGACCGGCAGGCGTTCGAATTTCGTCCGGCCGCGGGAGTCACGGTCGAGGAATTGGCCGATGCGGCCCAGCTGGCCTCGCTGGCGGACGAGACACCGGAGGGACGGAGCATTGTCGTTTTGGCCAAGAAGTTCGGCCTCCGAGGTCGTTCGATCTCGGAAATGCCGCACGCAAAATTCATCCCTTTTTCGGCCCAGACGAGGATGAGCGGTGTCGATATCGACGGACGGCAAATCCGAAAGGGCGCGGCGGATGCAATCAGAGCCTTCGCCGGCGGCGCTTGTCCGGCCGAGGTCCTGGACACGGTCACCTTTATCTCTTTCTCCGGGGGGACGCCTCTTCTGGTCGCGGACGGGGCCAGGGTCCTGGGCGCCGTTCATCTCAAGGACATTGTCAAAGGCGGACTCAAGGATCGTTTCGAGAGATTCAGGGCGATGGGGATCAAGACGGTGATGATCACCGGAGACAATCGGCTCACGGCCGCCGCAATCGCGAGAGAGGCGGGGGTGGACGACTTCATTGCCGAGGCCAAGCCGGAAGACAAGCTGACGCTGATCCGAAAAGAACAGGCGGCGGGACACCTGGTCGCCATGACGGGAGACGGGACAAACGATGCGCCCGCTCTGGCCAAGGCGGACGTCGGGGTGGCCATGAATACGGGGACACAGGCCGCCAAGGAAGCGGGCAACATGGTCGACCTCGATTCCAATCCGACGAAGCTGATCGAAGTCGTGGAGATCGGAAAACAGATGCTCATCACCCGGGGAGCCTTGACGACGTTCAGCATCGCCAACGACGTGGCCAAGTACTTCGCCATCATCCCGGCCATGCTGGCCGGCGTGTTTCCGGTCATCGCCCCGCTCAATATCATGAACCTCAAGTCGCCGTTGAGCGCCATCTTGAGCGCGGTCATCTTCAACGCCCTCATCATCATCGCCCTCATTCCCCTGGCTCTGCGCGGAGTCCGGTTTCGGCCGTTGGGCCCGGATGCGCTCCTCAGGAGAAATCTCCTGATCTACGGGCTGGGCGGCATCATCGCTCCCTTTCCGGGGATCAAGCTGGTGGATCTGATTGTGAATGCTCTTCACCTTGTTTAAAATGAGGAAAGAAAGTTGGACATGAAAAACATCCTCAAGGAAATCCGCATCTCTTTGCTGGCCACAATCTTCTTGGCCGTTATTCTCTGCGGCATCTATCCTCTGACCGTTTGGGTGTTGGCCCAAGGATTGTTCCCAGCGAGGGCCAACGGTTCATTGATCGAGAAGAGCGGCAGGATCATCGGCTCAAGCCTGATTTCGCAAGGGTTTACCGATCCCAAGTATTTTCACCCCCGGCCCTCGGCGGCCGGGAGGGGCTACGACGCGACCAGCTCAGGCGGCAGCAATCTCGGCCCGACGGCGAAAAAGCTGATCGACGAAGTCGGCCGGCGCGTCTCAGCCTATAGAGCAGAAAACAACCTCGCTCCAAGCGAACCGGTGCCGGTGGATGCCGTGACGACATCGGCGAGCGGCCTCGACCCCCACATCAGCCTCAAGAACGCCCTCGTTCAGGCTTCCCGGGTCGCAAGAGCGCGCGGGATGAGCGAAGTGGAAGTCACAGAAGTTGGTCAAGGTCCATGCGGAAGGGCGATTTCTCGGCCTCCTCGGAGAACCCCGAGTCAATGTTCTGAGGCTGAACCTGGCCCTGGACGGCGTCTCAATAAGATAGATTAGGATGAATGATGGCGGAAGATAGAGCCGACGCGTTCTTACGGATGATCCGGCACTCCCAGCGCGGAAGGCTAAAGGTCTACCTCGGGTACAGCGCGGGCGTGGGCAAGACCTATCAAATGCTTCTCGATGGTCACCGGTTGAAGGATGAGGGCATCGACGTGGTCATCGGTCTTCTGGAAACGCACGGCCGAGCCGAGATCGCCACGCTGGCCGAGGGCTTGGAGGTCGTCCCCCGGCGGCGGCAGGAGTACCGGGGCATCACCGTCGAAGAAATGGACGTGGATGCCGTCTTAAGCCGCAGGCCGCAGGTGGCCCTCATCGACGAGCTCGCTCACACGAACGTTCCGGGCAGCCGGAACCCGAAGAGATACCAGGACGTTCAAGACATTCTCGCGGCGGGAATCCACGTCATCACGACGATGAACGTCCAGCATCTGGAGAGCCTCTATAACACCGTTGAAGGATCGGTCGGGGTGAAGGTGCGCGAGCGCCTGCCTGATTCTGTCCTGGCGGAAGCAGACCAGATCGTGGACGTGGACCTGACCACGGAGGATCTCCGAAAACGTTTGGAGGAAGGCAAGATCTATCCGAGAGAACGGATCGAGACGGCTTTGGCCAATTTCTTTACGACCTCTAACTTGGAGAAGCTCCGGGAACTCACGCTTCGCGAGCTGGCCTCACAGATCGACCTTCGAAGGCGCGTTGTCTCTGAGGACGAAACCGTCGCCGCGCCTGACCAGGTCATGGTCTGTCTGAGCTCCCACGGCCCCAACAGCGAAAAAATGCTTCGCTTTGCCTCGCGCCTGGCGGGGAAACTGAATCGGAACTGGTACGCCGTCTATGTTCAAACCCAGTCTGAGGAAGCCACGGTCATCGATGCCCGGACGCAGCGGATCCTGTCCGATACCCTCACCCTGGCCAAGCAATTGGGCGCCATGGTTTTCACTTATAAAGGAGAGGATGTGCCTGATACGATCCTCAGGTTTGCCAGGGAATATCGTGTGGGGCATATCGTGGTCGGTAGCCCGAGCTCGAAGCCTTTCTGGAAGAGGTTCGGCAAGAACAATAACATCGTCAAAAACCTGATCAGGAGTGCAAGAGGGGTCACGGTCATCGTCCTCGACACTCGCAAGGATGAACCCGCCCTCATCAAATCCCTGGCGGAAATCCCGGAAGAAACGGAAGCCGCCTGTTTGATTCCAGAAGCCGGATCCTCTGCTTCGGTTCAGCCGACCTTGAGCCGATCGCTCTCGGCTCGACGCATCATCATCTGGGATGTCCCAGTCCAGAAAGAAGTGGTTCTTCGAACCCTGGCGGCCAGCGTCGGGAGAGAATGCGGGGTCGAGGACCCCGATGCTTTGTTCCGGGACATCATGAAACGGGAAGAGCAGGGCTCGACCTTTTTCAATGAAGGTGTGGCCTTCCCTCATGTGCGCGTCGATGGCCTTATGGAGCCGGTTATCGTGCTCGGGTTAACCAGGCAAGGCGTCTCGGATGTCTCCACGGAGAGACCGATCGAAACCGTGTTCCTGATTCTTTCTCCGGCCGAATCTCCGGATACACAGGTGCAGCTCCTGGGCCTTGCCAGCCGGGCCGCCCAGAACCGCCATCTTCTCCAGGCTCTCCGGGCCGCCAGGACTCCGGAAGAAGCCATGGCGGTCGTCCTGAATTGGGAGGCGCCGGGGCTGTCCAATTCCTAGTATGTCTATAGAATCTCTAAGAGGAGAGAGGGAAGATGGCCAGCAGCATTTTCGATGATAAGTCCGTTAAGCCGACTGAGAAGAAGCTTTCTGAAGCGCTCGGAGCGTCCTTCAAATATTGGGAGGAAATCAAGAGTGCTCTCGAAGCCGAATTCGGCGGGCTCACGGAAGAGTGGAAATATTACGGTCCGAAATCCGGATGGATATTGAAATCGTTTCACAAGAAGAGAAACTTGTTCTTTTTGACTCCTCGTGAGGGATATTTCCGGGTTGCCTTTGTTTTTGGGGATAAAGCCGTCGCCGCCATTGAGCGGAGCGATCTCCCAAAGGATATGATCGGAGAAGTGAGAAACGCAAAGAAGTATGCGGAAGGAAGGGGACTGCGGTTGGAGGTCAAAAAGCCCGGCGATATTGAGAACATCAAAAAGCTGGTCACAATCAAAATAAAAAATTAGCCCTTGCTCAGACTTACTGCTAGCCGAGGCAATCTGGCGCTCGCAGTTCAAATAGGGCGCTCAATGGAATTTTGGGACCTAATCCAGGTAAAATAAAAAATGGTAGGATTAAAGGCAGGCGATCGAAACCGGACGGACACGTGGCAACAGCATGAGAATCATCGCCCACCTGGATATGGATGCTTTTTTTGCCGCGGTCGAGGAAAAGGACAATCCAAGCTTGCTGGGATTGCCCATCGCCGTGGGAGCGGATCCGCGCGCCGGAAGGGGAAGAGGTGTTGTGGCCACGGCCAATTACGCAGCCCGCGCGTACGGTCTCAGGTCGGCCCTCCCCATCTCCCAAGCCTGGCATCTGTCCGAGCAGGCGCGCCGGCAAGGCAAACCTGCAGTCATATTCCTCCCTCCTCGCTTTGAAAGATACGTTGAAATTTCCGGCGAAATCTACTCGATCGTTAAGAATCACGTCTCCGAGATCGAACGCGCCGGCATCGATGAGATGTATCTGGAGTTGAGTTTTGCCGATTCCTACGAAAGAGCGGCCGAAATCGGCCGGGAGATAAAGCAAGAGATCTGGCAAAAAGAGCGGCTGACTGCCTCGATCGGCATCGGCCCCAACAAACTCATCGCCAAGATAGCCTCGGACCAAAACAAACCGGACGGTCTGACCGTTATCAGAGAGGAAGAAGCGGAAAAATTCCTGGAGCCGCTGTCCATCCGGAAACTGCCGGGCATCGGTCCCAAGACGGAAGCCAGGCTCAACGCCATCGGATTCCGGACGATCGGTCAGCTCAAGTCGGCCTCGGCCGCTAAGCTCGAAGAAATACTCGGCCGGTGGGGAAGCGACCTCCTCGAAATGGCCCGCGGACTTGACGACTCTCCCGTGGAGGAATCAACGGAAGTTAAATCCATCAGCGAGCAGGAGACATTCCTGGAAGACACGCTCGAGGTCGGGCTTTATCATCTCCAGACTCAAGGAGATGGCCGAGACATGTCTTTTCCCGGCTGGAAGGTGAGGCATTTCAAGGATTTCGCACGGTCGTGCTGGTGGTCCGTTTCGCCGATTTTGAGACAAAAACGAAGTCTCTCACCCTGAAAAACGCCGTCTTTTCCTCTTCCGAACTCAGCACGATCGCTTTGCAGCTGCTGATGCCTTTCTTAGACAGGAGGTTGAACCCGAAGCTGAAGAGAGTCAGATTGATCGGGCTCCGGCTGCAAAAACTCGTCAAAGCCGGCTCCAAGGCCGCCGCAACCTCCAGGAAGGCGACTCCCCTTAAGAATCGCGGTCAGCGGACCCGCGGATAATAATTGCTGTGCCATTTGAGCCGTGTCGGGCGGCCGTCCGGCCCCATTTCAAAAACGACCTCCTCGCCCAGGGCCTCGTCCTGCCTGATGCGCCGGAAGGTGTGGAGGCCTGTCTTTTGAAGCTTCGTGATCTGCTTCGCCGGGTCCATCGTCGGAAGCCACAGCGAGGCCAGACCGCCTTCCCAAATGACGATGGCGATCTCGCCCCCGAACGAGGAGTCATAACTTCCCAAGTATTTCTTCAGCTCCGGGTCGACCGGTTTAGCGGCCTTGGGATTCTTGACCGCGTCTTTGATCGCCGGCGCCGTGATATCATACATCCGGCCTGCGAACGTCTCTGATTCGACCCCCAGGGCGTTCGACATGAAGACCGTGGAAACGAATTCATCGGGTTTGAGCAAAATCCCGGTGCGGTAGCCGGGGCAGGAGCCTCCGTGGCCGACGAAGGTCTTGCCCTCGGCCCTCAAGACCTCAAACCCGAGACCCCAGCTGTTTTCAAAGTTAGAATCAAGCCAGTGGACCCGCTGCATTTCGCGAAGCGTGTTGGCCTTGAGCACCTCTGCGCCGCCCTTGCGGAGAAGGCGAAACTGCCAGGAGGCGAAGCGGGCGAGGTCCTCCGCCGTCGAAGCAAAACCCGCCGCCGGGGCGATTCCGCGCGCCTGAAAAAAGGGCATGGCGATGCGCTTTCCTTCACGGTTGATGGCCCCGAATCCCGCGGCCAGCCGCGCTCCGCGCTGGCGCTCCGGGATTTCCGGCGTCGTGCTCGTGAGCCCCAATGGATCAAGGATCTTGCGCTGCACATATTCAGCATAGGGCATTCCCGAGACCGCAGCGACAACCTCGCCCGCCAGAGTCAGGCCGAGGTTCGAATATTGCCAGTAGGTCTCGGCCGGATAGAGTGTCTGCTGTTTGGAGATCATCGCGACAATCTGGTCGTGTGTGGGGAATATGAAGTCCGGCCCCGTCCAATACGGATAGTCGGATTCGCGGGGCAGTCCCGAGGCATGGGTGAGAAGTCCCTCGATCGTTATTTCCGGAGCATCCGGCGAGGTCCGCTTGATCGTAAACCAGGGCAGGTGTTTGCTGACGGGATCATCCAATCGCAGCTTGCCCGCGTCGCGCAGCTGCATGACGGCGATGCTGGTAAAAAGTTTCGAGATCGAGCAGATGCTGTAGATCGTGCTCGGTGTCGCGGCGTGCTTTGCGCGCCGGGTCGGCATAACCGGAGCCTCCGCTCCAGACAAGCTCCTGATCGTAGACGACCGCTCCCGAGACACCTGGGATCTGCTCGTAAGCCCGCTGGGCGTCGAGCCAGACCTTGAGAACCTCGAGGGCTGAAGCGACCCGGGGATCATCGGAGAGTTTCTGGGCGTACGCCGGGCCTGAAATGACAAGTGCGGTGAGAATGGTTGCGATGAGCCAGCGGAAGTGTTTCATATTCATCGACCTCCTTTTGCGAGCCTGGTTTATAAGACCAGCTTTTTCTTTCTCCATCTGAGTTTCATCGTCAGGACCCTGTCCGTGGAGAAGATCCTGGCGGCCGCAACAACTAAGATAAGGAATAAGAGCGCCATGTAAAGAATCCCGTACAGCACCCCCGAATAATCTCCGAGAAGGATATTCTGGGTGGCCAGAAAAGGATGGGAGAAGGGGATAGCCCAGACAAGGATCTTGACGGGCGTGGACAGGGTTTTGATATCGGAGAAAAAGGAGAGAAGATAAGGAATAAATACGAGAAAAACAATCGCCATGAGCAGAGATTGAGCGCTCCGGAAATCCTCGGCCAGGACACCGAGGATCGTCGCCATCGCCAGCGCGCAGAGGATGGCAAAGAAAAGTGAAATTCCGAGGATAATATAGCCGTTCGTGTTAAGGGCAAGACCCAGTTTCTGGATAACCTTGCTGATATCAGAGGTTGTCCTGACATTGCCCATTAATCCGCCCATAAAAGATTTGTAACCAAACATGTAGATCGCCGCGGAGATCAACCCCACCAGGCCCGCGGCGACCATCTTCGTCGTTACGATCGTTGTTCTGTGGATGGGCACCGTAAGGAGCGTCTCGAGGGTTTTGTTCTGCTTTTCCATAGCGATGGCCGAGATGACCATCTGGGACGAGTAGATGATAATCATCATAAGAATAATCGGCACAAAGATCGACTGGCCGTATACAAACCCGGAAATCGCCGCCGCAGAGCCTTCGGCCATCCTCCCTTTGACGATCACGAAGTCCTTGCTCTTGATCGGATTCTTGATGTTTTCTGGATTCACGTCGGGCACTTTTTTCTTCAGAAAATCACTGGAGAGATAATTGTTGGTGGCCGTGATGACCGCCTTGAGGATCTCTGACTTCCTGATGCTGCCCAGAGAGAAACTCCTCAGAAAGGTGTAGGTCTCTATTTTCTCAGGCTCAAACTTGGCGACAGATTCTCCAAAACCCTTTGGAACCACCAGGAGGAGGTTGGTATCTCCCTTTCCGGCGGTCTGGACAGCCGCTTCTTTATCTTGCTCTTTGATCGCTTCGACTTGGAAATTCGTCATCTGAAGGCTGGCCAGCAGCCCCTTTGAAATCTCAGACTGATCCAGGTCAAAAACAGAGATCTTTTGCACGGCCGCTGCCTTTTTCATCTCGCTTTTGGCCAGTTCGCCCATAAAATAGAATAAGACGAGTGTAAACAGCAGAGAAATGACCAGTTGGAGCGTGACCAGTTCCCTTATCTCTTTGGAAAGAAGATTGGTAAACTTTTTCATCGCAGGGCACTCCTGAAAACGACCTCCAGATTCGCCGCTTGGTATTTTTCCTTGAGCTCCCGGGAGGTCCCGGAATCGAGGATGACGCCTTTGTCGATAAGGGCGACGCGGTCGGAAAGAAACTCGATCTCCAGCATGTTGTGGGATGACAGGAGGACGGAGATGCCCTCCTGGGCGAATTTCTTGATGATCTCCCGCACCTCCAGAGAGTTGATCACATCCAGTCCGGATGTAGGCTCATCCAGGATGGCCATGGCCGGCCTGGTCATCAAGGCCCGGGCCAGCAGAAGCTTTCTGACCATCCCCTTGCTGTAGGTCCCCACTTTTTCATTCAGGCGGTTCCCAAGATCAGCGATGCCCGCGGCCCTCTTTAGGAATTCCTCCGTTTCGGCGGTTGTCCCCGCATAGAAGTTGGCCATGAACCTGAGGTACTTCGTCCCTTTCAGGTTCCGGTAGGCCCCGGCTTCCTCCGGGAGATAGCTTATCTTTTCCCTGAATTTTTCGGGGTGCTTTTTGAGATCGTGCCCCAAGAAAGTCACTTTCCCTCCCGGTAGGAGTCAGAAGAGTGGAGACGATCCTGAGAGTCGTTGTTTTGCCGGCCCCGTTAGGACCGATCAGGGCGAAAATCTCGCCCTGGTGGACCTGGAAATCGATGCCTTTCAGCGCTTCTAAAGTCCCGTAGGATTTCTTCAGACCTTCGACTTGGAGAACAATATCCATTCCAACCTCCTAGTTTCCTATTCTTATAGCACGGCACCGTGCCCTAATTCAAATCCTCTAAGGGTGTTTCATATGCCGCCTCTTGATCCTCCGGGCGCGCAGGCGCTTGTTCTTATTCGCCGCGTTTAAAAAGTCTTAATCTTCTTTCCCGAGACTGGAGTTTAAGGCTTTTTTTCGGGCAAGTTCTCGAGTAGCTCCAAGATAAGTCCCAGTTTCGGGCTCCCATCCAGATAACTGTAGCGGCCTCCGGAATAATCGCCCCGCTGGATCAGCGGAATGCCGTGGGCCTTTAGGTCGGAGACCCTGGCATCCATGCCTTTGATCTCAAAGGCGATGTGGTGCACTCCCTCTCCTTTTGTCTTGAGGAAGTCCTGCCAGGTGCTCGGTCCGCCGACGGGTTCGATGAGTTCGATAACAATGTTTCCCAGCTCGAAAAAAGCTAACTTGGCCTGGGCTTTGGTGGGTTGGCCGAGATATTGAGTGTGGGATTTTTCGACCGGGTCGGTCAATTCCCACTTGGGGACTTCCACCCCCAATAGCTCAGCGTAAGCTCTTGAGGATTTCTCGATGTTTTTTACGACCACTCCAATCTGGGCGACGATGTTGCTGCCGATGATATTGCTCTTTGGCCGCTTTTCATGACCATAAAGCGCGGCGATGGCCAGGAGACAGATCAAAGTGAACAAAAAGCATTTTTTTTGCATCGATGCCTCCTCTCAATGACTGAGCCGAACTCCCCTTATGAGTATAGAGTCCCCGAAAAACAGTTGTCAATGAATATAAGACAGGGGGTGTCCCCTGCGGAGCTTCCCCCATAAAAGGGTGAAAGAAACAGGCCAGAAATCACCGCGAGAATCATCCGCAAGGGTGATTGACTGAAAATGATCAGGGGTTCAATATTTAGGTTCAACAGGAGATAGATATGAAAACGAGCTTAATTGGCTTTATGGACAAGGCCATCCGCCTTGAAACGTGCTTTTCTGAGTGTTATGAAATGATGATTCAACTCGGGGAAGGGCAGGGAATAGCGAAGGATCTAAGAACACTCTCTTACCAAGAGATAAATCATGCGAACATCCTTAAGACCGGGAAGAATTTCGTGCTCGCGGAGCCTGATCTGTTTGACAAGGTGACGCCCACTGAAACAGAAATGGACTCGGGGATTGGGCTGACCGAGGACCTGCTTCGCAAAATCCGAGGCCGAGTTATCGAATTTAACACGGCGATAGGAGAGCTCCATGAGCTGGAAAAACTCTTCGAACGTGTTCACATGGACGTGGCTGTCACCATCAAAGAACCTTCGCTGGAGGCGCTCTTCAAAAACCTCTCCAAACAGGACGCGGAGCACAAGAGAATCCTCGAGCACCTCATGCAAATGAGCATGCCCGGTTGATCTAAGGATCTCTCCTACATCTCGCCGACGAGCTTATAGTCGCCAAGGAAATTCTCCTTTTCGGCAAAGCATTTTCCCGGATTATTTCCAGAGGATCACAGGAGGCCCATTTTTTTGAGGGCGTTCTCTCCCCGGCTTCCTTGCGGGGCCTCGCCCGGAAGATAGAGCATGACACCGCGCTTGGCGGGTCTGATGACGATTTTTCCTTCATCGGCCAGCCCGCTGGTGACCTCGACCGGGTTTTCTCCTTCGAAATAGAGCTTGAACCCTTCATTAAAGCCGCTGAAAACCGTATGGATTCCCTTAAAATTTCCGGTCCTGAGCTTCAAAATAGCCAGGGTTACGAATTCCTCATGGGACATTTTTTTTCTCATCTTTTGCCTCCCCTTGGATTTCGAGAATGATCTTCAAGAGATAGGGACGCTCGAGATGGAGGTTTATTCTCGATCAGAGGATTCTCCGCCTCGGCCCTTCCCAGCTCAGTCGACAGCTTTGTTGAGCAGGGCCAGGAGGAATCTCCGGTCTCTTTCGGTCAGGGCGATCCGGCCGAACAGGTCCTGGACCATTCCGGTGACATGGACCTTGTTTGTCTCGTGGATGAACCCTTTGTTCTCAAGTTTCTTCAGAATGAGCCCGATGCTGTCCTCCTGTTCTTTTCGGGGCAGGGGTTTTGGCGCCTGAGAAACGTATTCTGTGGAGGACCGGCTGAAGATAGAAAACAGAGTCAAGAGCACGGCCGAGGCCAGGTTGTAAGAGGGCTGACGAGAGGCCTGGGGGATGAAAAAGACAAAATTGGAAGCGCCCAGCTCTTCGGAGGTTAGACCTGTCCGTTCGTTCCCGAAAAGAAGGCCGATCCGGGTGGACGATGGATAATGGAGGATCGCTGTCCGTCGCTTCCGGGAGGGTCAGGATGGAAAATGTCTTCCTGAATCTCGCGGTCGAGGCGAACACAAGATCGAGATCCCGGGTTGCTTCCTTGAGGGTCGTGCTGAATCGAGTTCCCTCCAGGATATCCTGGCTGTGAACGGCCGTCCTGTAGGCCTCCGGCTTAAGCCCGACGAGGCCCACCAGCCGAAGGTCGTCAAACCCGGTATTCTTCATCGCCCTGGCCACGAGACCGATGTTCTCATGATTTTCCGGGCGAATGAGGATGACGGAAAATCGTTTCCGGTTGACGCTGTCCTTTCCGTCGGTCTTGTAAGGAAGTTTCATGCGTTTGTTAGAGCGACGTCCGGGTGATTTTGACGACAATTCCCGATCTGCTCGGGTCGGGGCAGCGGATGTACTCCGTCGTCACGCCGTTCCGGTCGATGACTTTTTGATAAGGCGTTCCTTCATAGGTCCAGGGCATCGTTCCTCCGAATTCGAGGACACGGATGGCACCGTTCATGCTGTCCAGAAGCCACTCGCAAATTTTTCCTCTGTCTTCAGGGTACCTGAACTTTTCCCCGACCTTGTGTTGGGCACATCCCTCCTTGGGACCTTCGATCACTTCGATCTCGATGGCGTATTTCTTCCATCTGACCGGCCTGGGCGTGTCTTGTGCGCCCTGGACCAAAGGGGAGGCAACAATCCCGGCAGCGGCGCACCCCCCCTTTCCCAAGAATTCTCTTCGTTTCATTTTACCTCCTTGAAGCCTTCGCCAGAGCCTTCACCTCTGTCTCTGTAAGGGCGCGATATTTGCCCTTGGCCAGATTGCCAAGTGAGACAGGCCCGACGGCGATTCGGACCAGCCTGAGCACTTCGAAACCGAGCATTGACAGCAGCCGCCGGATGTGACGGCTTCTGCCCTCGTCCAGGACGATCTCCAGCCAGCAAGTCCGCTTTCCACTCCGAAGCACACGCGCTTTCTTTGCCCTCAAGAAGTCGCCTTCCGGAGCGGTCAATCCGGAGCTCATCCGGCCGAGGAGGGTTTCGTTCACCAATCCGTCCACCTGCACATGGTAGATCTTGTCCAGCCTGGACGCTGGGGTCGAGGATCCGCGCCGCCCAGCGGCTGTCATTGGTGAAGAGGAGCAGCCCCTCGCTCGCCCTGTCCAGGCGACCCACCGGAGAGATCCACGGAAGCCCGGCGCCGGGAAAGCATTCATAAACCGTCCTCCGGCCTTTCTCATCGGAAGCCGTGGTCACCAGCCCTCTCGGCTTATTGAGCATGAAATAAGTTTTTTTAGAAGAGGAAATGGACTGCCATCGACCTCGAATCGGTCGCCACTCGGATCAACCCGGGTTTCAGGCCTCCGCTCGATCCGGCCGTTGACCCGGACTTTGCCCTCCAGGATCATCGTCCTGGCGGCGGAGCGTGAACAATAGCCGAGCTTTGAGAGAGCTCGAGCCAGGCTGACTTTTGATGGCATCGGAGTTTTCGGCATATCGGCAGCGAAACTAAGATAGCATTGTTTGAAAGGGTCGTAAAGGCCATATCCTGGGTCAGGCTGGTCGGTTCCAGGACCTTCCCTGGAAGGCCTCATTGGGGCTTTTTGATTTCCTTTGTCCAGTAGGCCGGCGGGAACTCCTGGAATCGCAAGACGCCAGATTCGGTTCCGACCGCGATAAAGGTCCTGTCTTCAAGCAGAGGATACTTCGTGCCAAAATAGAGATTAAAAAACAGGCGGAAGGTGTTGACCGGAGTCATGGCCTCATAGAAATTATTGTGGCCGACCCCGGGCCAATAAAAGGCGTTTAGGATCTCGCACCGGACCCTCCAGTTGATGATCTCCCGGTACTTCTTCGGGTACTTCCGGATCTCCAGGGATGGCTTTTCCTCTTCAGCGGGGCCTTCATCCGACTGGAGGATGATGACCGGCGGGCTGGCCGATCTGGCAATCAGATGATCGACCAACCAGATTATCTTCTTGCTGGTAAACCGGAGTTGGTCGATGTATCTGTCCGCCTGGCTTTCAGACGGCCCCGCGATGCCTTTGGTCGCCTCTCCCCCCGGCCCGAATAAAAATGGGTGATGAGGAAGCAGCATGTGAAGAAAAACGAATTTCGGTCCTTTGATTTCGGGAATTCCGGCCAGGTTGGCAAACGTTTTGAGGATCCTGTCTCTCTCTGTGGACGGCAAGAGCTTATCTTTAAAGAGATGTCGCAGGATAGTGGCTTCAATAAGTTTCTGCTCAAAATCGTGTGAGAAGTCAATGAGGCTTCCTCCCTCAAAATTCAGGTCTGCGTGTCTGTTGACTTTCGTTCCCTCATACCAGGATCCGAAATGAACGAATCTGTAACCGGCGGATTTCAGGAGGCGCCAGACTTTGTAATCCTGGAGCATCCCGTAGATGACCCGTTTTTTCACCGGGCCTCTCTCCACGAGATAACTCAGATAGGTCATGTTGAGGCTGCTGGCTAAAGAGAAATAGGTCTGAGGATAATTGCAGCGGCTCCGGTCCGCCACATAGAAGCCCCGCGATTTGAGATCACTCAGAAAATCTCGATTATCAAATGAGTAGTACTCTTTAAGGGTCCGTTCTCCGGCGTACCGGTCAAATATAAGATAATAAACGTCGGGAAGTTCCCCTTTTCCTAACCCTGTCATTGGGCTGAGGGTGATGGGCTCCTGCGCTGGCGACTCTGCCTGGGGGGAGGGAGAAGTGCTCAGATAAGCCCCGGCGATCTGAGCGATGGCAAAAATGACAAGTAGCGAGGCCATAACGTTAAGGAAAAGACTCAGGGCGAGGAGCTCCTTTTCGGTTTTGACGGCCAGATACCCCAATAGTCCGAAGAGGAAGATCCAGACCAGGACGAGGACCGGAACGGGTGTATTGAGCTTCCGGACGGCGAAGCCTGCAACGAGATTATAAAAATGTCCATAGGAAAAGATCATAAAGGCGAGTAGAAAAGTCAGGAGCCCGGCTTTAACGTTGTCCCTTAAGGTCAGACCCGGGCTGCTATCCAGATCAGTGTGGTTAGGACAAGGCAGGACGCCGCGGGCAGCCAGATCACACTGAACCGAACCTCTTCGATATTGTGTGAGAAAAGGAAGAGCACGGGATATAAAGCAAAAAGAAAGGGATAGAATATTTTGATCTTCCGACTTTGGCGGCTCTCCATGGAGTTGATACGCGGCACTGCACGCCTAAAGAATAGAGGGTAGTGCTCGATGCATGTCAATAGAACAGGAGTGGGAATCCGTCATTTTACGGACAGCGGATAGAGCTCCGCATAATGATCACGCATCGGGCAAGGCATGATCCAGTTACCATGCCTTCCCCCCTCAGACAGGCTTTTCTTATGGCCATAGTCTCGCTGCCAGGCGCGGATCCTGGCGAAAAACGGATCTGCCCAAACGTCGATCAAGTTTTTGCCCTGAGCATAGATGTCGTGGATATTGACTGGGGAATAGGGCATGAAAACACAGGGCATAAAAGCCCCGTTCCAATCGACCGCCATGTATCCGCCGTCCCGGCCCGCGCTAATGCAGCCAGAGCTCACCGTGCCGCCGTTCCAAAAATCAATCAGGAACAAGTGACGCTCTGAGATCAGTTGCCAGGACCGCTTCCACATCCAGAGACGCTGTTCCGGCGTCGGCAGCAGCTTGAGGGTGAAGGCCCTGCCGATCGGCATGTATTGGAAAACCCAGCCGAACAAGGCGCCCATTTCTTGGAAATAGAAGTTGATGACCTGATCAGATAGGATCTCTTCGGCATTATCCCGAGTGGCCGTCATGGAGATGCCGTAGAAGACTTTTCTGCGGCGCAGACGTTCCATGGCCTGGATGATTCGGTCAAACACGCCCTCGCCGCGCCGGCCGTCGGTTTTTTTCCGCAGCCCCTCAACCGATATGGCCGGCATGACATTACCCAGCTCACCCATCCGAACGGCGACAGAGTCGTTGATCAGGGTTCCGTTTGTGTACATCATGAAGAAACAATCACCGTGCCGCTCGATGATGTCTAAAATACCTTTGCCTCGATCCTTGTAAACCAGGGGCTCGCCGCCACTGAACACAATGAATCGGGCCCCCCACAGGTCGTGGGCCTCAGTGATAAGGCGGTCGATGATCTCCCATTCGAGCTTCTCTCGAGTGGCTCCCGAATCAGCATAGCAGCCCTTGCAGAAAAGGTTACAGGCTTTGGTGGGACTGATGAGCAGGATCTCCGGGGAAGAAGTTCCGAATCGCGCGACGAAACGACTCTTGGCGTTATCATCGCCCTTGTTGATGATCGCGTCTCCGACCAGAACATTGAGGAACTTATCGAGGCTGGTTCGCGAGAGTCGGTTCTCCATGAGGGCCCTTTCAACCGTGCGCATAATCGCTATTCCGATTTCCTGCCGGTCACGGATGGCTCCCGGGGGTTTTAGGCCTGCTCGGATCTGCTTCTCAGTCTCGGCCCGGATCTTCTTTTCCCAACCGTCCGCCAGACGGCTTCTGAGCGGCCCCAGCCGGCTCAGAAAAGGTCCGGCCCAGGCCAGCCCGCTGATCGCCCGGCGCGCCCAGGCCGCATGAGTTTTTTGGTTATCTGCGAGTGATTCCATCATCCGACTCCTTGTTTAAGAAACGCGGTTTCTCTTCTTCCCCCAGAGCACTTTTAGCTGACAGACTATCGAAGAACTGTAAGGACGCTTAGGATACGCGAATCAAAACGGAAAACAGGACAACCTCACTTCTTACTGCATTATCAACCTTGCTATGCTCTACAAAATTATTAAATACCGAATTCGGCTGCCTGTCAAGCCGCACCGGCCCTCCGACAAGGAACCAACAGACTCCGAGGTTATCGAACCAGGACCTGAACAATCAGATGCGAGGGGAAGCCTTTGGAGCAGAAAATTCGCTGTGTCGCCGTCTGATAATCCGAATTCTTGGCCAGAAAGATATTCTCCACGAATTTCTGGGGGTTGCGATCGATGATCGGGAACCAGGTGCTTTGCACCTGGACCATGATCTTGTGGCCCTTCGGGAAGCGGTGATCGTTCTGGTGGAGGTCGATCACATACTCGTTGACCTGGTCGGGAACGATGCGCTCCGGGTGCTCGAAACTCTTCCGGAACCGGCCCCGCAAGACATCATTGGCGATCATGAGTTGATACCCGCCCATCCTCGGCTCTTTGGAGTAATCTTCGGGATAGACATCGATCAGCTTGACGATCCAATCGCTGTCTGAGCCGGTGGTTGAAGCGAAGAGATGGGCGGCGATATTTCCTGCGATCACGACATCTTCGGGCCAGGGGCTCCGTTTCCCAGCTCAGGACATCGGAACGAAGATGAGCAAAACGCTGATCCTCAACGAGCCAGGTGGACCAGCCCGAGCCGCGCGGGTCATAGGTCGCTTCGACCGGCCGCGGGCGATAGGGCACGGGATGGGCCGGGTCGGAGACGTAGCTGTCGAATTCTTTATCACCCCCTGGTTGTGGAGGTTCGAAGGTCAGCTTCCCGCCCCGATGAAAATAGAGTTTTCGGTCGTCGGTTTTGCTCCGGGGCGGCCACTCATTATAGGAAACCCATTGATTGGCGCCGGTTTGAAAGGTCAAGGCCTCGGGCTGCTCAAACTTCCCCTTGTCTTTTAGGAAATAGGCGAACCAGGGGGCCTGGACCTTTTCCCGGAAATACTGGCTTGTCGCGGAGTCGAACTTGATTTTTCCCAAGCTGCTTCCATCGCCGTGAGCCCAGCCGCCGTGGTCCCAGGGACCCGCGACGAGGTAGTTCAGCTTCTTCGTATCGTGCTTCTCCAGTTCCTCATAGATCTTGAGCGGGCCGTAGAAATCTTCCTGGTCCCACCACCCCGCAACGTTGAGCGTCGGCACCGTGACGCGGGTCAAATAGGGAGTCACGGCCAGCTTCTGCCAGAAGGCGTCGTAGTTCGGGTGGGCCACGAAATCGTTCCAGGTGGGGAGTTTGCCGTGGAAATACTTTTCATTCGCGTTCGACAAGGCACCGAGATTCAGGTACCACTCGAAGGTATCATACTTATCAAATTGAAAGCTGTAATTGACCTTCGAAGTCTCCATCATGGCCGCGTATTCAAATCCATAGCTCAAACGAAAAGCGCCGTTGTGGTGGAAGTCGTCGCCGAGATACATATCCGCCGGCGATGCCTGCGGAGACACGGCCTTGAGCGCGGGATGGGGTTCCAGCATGCCCATAACCGTCAGCCAGCCGCCGTAGGAAACACCCATCATGCCGACCCGGCCGTTGTTGTGGGGAACGTTCTTGAGGAGCCAGTCGATCGTGTCGTAGGTGTCGGTGCCCTCGTCGATCGCCTTGGGGTCGTTCTTGTCTCGAGGCGGCCGCTGCATCACGAACTGTCCTTCTGATTTGTACCGGCCGCGGATATCCTGGAAGACGAAGATATAGCCTTCATCCGCCAAGATCTTTGCCGGATGTCCGGAGCAGAGGATGTCCCTTCTCGTCGCTGGCGATCCCATAGGGGGTGCGCAAGAGCAGAAACGGCAACGGACCCTGCGCCGCCTCGGGCGCAAAGATCTCCGTGTGCAGCTTTGTGCCGTCGCGCATCGAGATCATGACCTCGGTCTTTTTGAAGGTCTGTTCCTTGGCTTTGCCGGTGCAGGTCTGGAAAGAAAAGAGGAGGACGAGGCAGACGGTTACGGAAAAAAGAGTCATGAGCGCGGTTTTCAGCGCGGTTTTTTTCATCGTTTGTTTATTCATGGGAGACCCTCCGGCGCGAAATGTATATCAAACGGAACAAGCATGTCAATCTTCGGCGCGGTCTTAAAAAAGTGAGTGCACATTCAAATATATCGTTCTATAATACCGTCGCCTTGCGCGTATTCACGGCTAAGACTCCTACAGGAAGGCGGTGAAGAATGTTCAAAGGACATCCCAAAGCGCTCTACGTGGCCTTTTTTGCCAACATGGGGGAACGATTCGGCTTCTACACGATGGTGAGCATATTTGTGCTTTTCCTCCAGGCCAAGTACGGACTCACGGCCGGCACCGCCGGCATGATCTATGGCGTCTTCATGTTCTGCGTTTATTTCTTCCCTTTGCTCGGCGGATTTCTGGCCGACAAAGTCTTGGGCTATGGCCGCACGATCAGCCTCGGCCTGGTCATGATGTTCATCGGCTATCTGCTTCTGGCCGTGCCCACCCAGATGTCCACGGGATTCGCTCTGGTCGTCGCCGCCCTGGCGACAATCGCTCTGGGAACGGGCTTCTTCAAAGGCAATCTCCAGGCCCTCGTGGGAAATCTCTACGACGATCCCAAGTACAGTCCTCTGAGAGACAGGGCCTTCAACATCTTTTACATGGGCATCAATATCGGAGCGATGTTCGCGCCGACAGCCTCGGAAAAGGTGTGCAACTGGATCCTCTCAGCCTCGCATTATGTGTACGATGCCAGGATCCCCGCGCTGGCCAATGATTTCTTGAAGAGCAAGCTGGCCGACGCGGGCCAGTACCTGTCCATCGCCCAGGGCCAGGATCCGAGTGTCACGATCGAGACTCTCCGTCAGTTCTCCGAGAGGTATATCAACGCCCTGGGCAAATCCTACCACTACGGGTTCGGCGTCGCCTGTCTGAGCCTGATCATCTCGATGGCCATTTTCTGGGGATTCCGGAAATACTACAAGCACGCCGACCTCACCGAAAAACAAAAGGCACTGTCGGAGTCTCAAAAAACCCAGGTTGTCGAGCTCAC
Source organism: Candidatus Aminicenantota bacterium (assembly GCA_963770045.1). Classification (GTDB taxonomy): domain Bacteria; phylum Acidobacteriota; class Aminicenantia; order Aminicenantales; family CAVYOD01; genus CAVYOD01. Next base: position 28,255 of record CAVYOD010000006.1, read on the forward strand.
TCCCCAGCAAACAAAAGAAAGGCTCTATGCCTTGGGGTTGGTCTTCCTTGTCGTCATTTTCTTCTGGATGGCCTTCCAACAGAGCGCCGTCACCATGACCTATTTTGCCCGAGACTATACGGTGCCCAGCGTCGGCAAGATCACCAACCTCTGGTTCGACCTGACCGGCTTGATCCCCATATTCTTGGCCCTGGTCGGGCTCGTGCTGTTCTTGAAAAAGCGCTCAAGCACCTTGACCAAAGTTGTGGGGAGCGCCGCCTTTCTGATCTTCGCCGTGCTGGCCTACTTCCGCTACCAAGGGTACCCTGATGTCAACCCGTTCATGCCCCAGCGATTCCAGCATTTCAATCCTTTCTTTATTGTCTCTTTGACGCCGTTGGTCATCGGCATCTTCTCTTATCTCAACAAAATCGGCAAAGAGCCCTCCGCGCCTCGGAAAATCGGTATCGGCATGCTCCTTACGTCCGCTGGTTTTCTCCTCCTGGTGTTAGCCTCCCTCGGATTGCCCAACCCGAAGGAACTCGGCGGCCACGTCGCGCCGCAAGGTTCACTCGTTTCCGTTTACTGGCTGATCGGAACTTACTTCATGCTGACGATCGCCGAACTTTTCTTGAGTCCGATGGGAATGTCCTTTGTCTCGAAGGTGGCTCCGCCTAAATACAAGGGGCTGATGCAGGGAGGCTGGCTCGCTTCCACAGCGGTCGGGACCTATCTCGTCGGCGTGGCTGGCTATTTGTGGATGAAGATCCCGCTGTGGAGCCTGTGGCTCGTGTTGGTCGTGGCCTGCCTGGCCTCGGCTTCCGTCATGTTCGCAATCACGAAACGGCTGGAACGGGCCACCAAGGTTTAATATTATCCAGACGCCACCTCGCCATTGACAATGCGAGGAAGCTGATTTATATCAGATCGATCAGGACTCAAGCTTGCGGGAGGCGTTGATATGAAGAACACATACCGATGGCTCGCGTTTTGGGTCGTCTTTTTTGTTGTCGCTTCCTTTGCGTTCGGCCAAAAGACGGACGGGACGATGTCGTTCACCGTGACCATGGAGCAGCCGAATACGCACTACTATCACGTTGTCTTGCGCTGCGAAGGGGTGAAAGGAGAGGCCCAGGACTTTAAGATGCCGTCCTGGACGCCGGGCTATTATATGATCATGGATTATGCCAAGAACGTCTTGAATTTTCGGGCCGTGGACGGGGCCGGACATCCTCTCGCTTGGGAGAAGACGGCGAAGAACACCTGGCGGGTCAATTCCCGCGGCGCGACCTCGGTCACTGCGAGCTACGATGTTTATGCATTTACCCGTTTCGTTGCCGAAAGCTACCTGGACGATAGCATGGCCTTCATCTCGCCCACGAGCGTCTTCATGCATCTCGCGGACCGGATCCAGCATCCCGTGACGGTTATCATCAAGCCGTATCAAAATTGGGACAAGATCTCCACCGGGCTGGACCCTGTCCAGGGGCAGACCAATACTTTTTTCGCTCCGGATTTCGATGTTCTCTATGACTGCCCGATCCTCGTCGGCAATCAGGAGATCCTTCCTTTCGAGGTCCGGGGAATCCCCCACGCCTTCGTCGGAAACAACCTGGGGACCTTCGACCGGGCGAAATTCGTATCCGACCTCAAACGCATGGTCGAGGCGGCCGTGGCGCTCATCGGAGAGATCCCCTACCGGCATTACACCTTCATTTCCATAGGCCCCGGCGGGGGCGGCCTGGAGCACAGCAACTCCGTGGCCCTGACTTTCGACGGGTCGAGCCTGAATCGGCCAGAGGGAAACAAGAGATGGCTGAGTTTTGTCTCCCACGAGTTCTATCACCTTTATAACGTCAAGCGGATCCGGCCGCTCGCGCTCGGTCCGTTCGATTACGACAAGGAAAATTATACCCACATGCTCTGGGTCGCGGAGGGTTTCAGCGTGTATTATGAGGACCTGATTCTCAATCGTGCCGGACTTCTTTCTCGGGACGAGTTCCTCGATCGGGTCCGCTCGACCATTGCCCGGTACGAGAACGTCCCCGGGCATCTCTTCCAATCGGCGACCGAATCGAGCTTCGACACCTGGATCCAGTTTTTCAACCGGGGAGGCAACTCGGCCAACACAACGATCTCGTACTATGACAAAGGGGCCGCGCTCGGCCTGCTCCTGGACCTCAAAATACGCTACGAGACGAAAAACAGGAAATCCCTGGATGACGTGATGAGGACTCTCTATCAGAAATTTTATAAAGAGAAGAAAAGAGGGTTCAGCGACGAGGAGTTTCGCGCCGTCTGTGAGAGCACCGCCGGAGTCCCCTTGACCGAGATCTTCGAATATGCGTCTACCGTGAAGGATATCGACTATCCCAAGTATTTCGCCTACGCGGGACTGGACATCGACGTTCAACCCAGGGAGGTCGCGGGAGCCTATCTCGGCGTGGCGACTCGAGAGCAATCAGAAAAACTGGTCGTTTCGAGTGTCGAATGGGATTCTCCGGCCTCGCGGGCGGGCCTCAGCGCCCAGGACGAGATTATCGCCCTGGACGGCGTCGGTGTTAACTCGCGGACGGTGGGAGACATTATCAATCAGAAAAAGCCGGGCGATAGGGTCAAGGTGCTCATCCTGCGGCGCAACATGACGCGCGAGGTCGAGGTCATCTTGGGGAAAAAGACGGAGCGGAGCTTCCAGATCAGGCCGATGGCCAACCCGACTCCACTCCAGGCTGCGATTCTCAAGGGCTGGCTGAAAGATTAGGAGTCGGTCTTGCATCTCATCCTATTCTGGAGCCGGGCGAGCGTGGCTGATCGTCGGAGTCCTTCTGCTTGCCGTGGTCCCGTCATCATCTCCGGCCGCGGAGGACTTTGCCTCCATCTTCGGGGCAAGGTATTCGGAGGCCGAGCAGTTTCTGCGACAGAACTCCTGGATCGCGGACTCGCTGCGCCTGCCTCTTTTGGAGACGCGGATCGCCCTGGCCGTGGTGTTTCCGGAGATCATTCGTTTCCGGGCCCTGGAAGACGAGATCCAGGTGCGGGCCCTCAAAGTCCTCTATGTCCAATACGGGCGGAAATACGCAAACTTTTCGGTTGGCCATTTCCAGATGAAGCCGACCTTTGCCCAGGACGTCGAGCGGGATTACAACCAGCTCTTTTCCGTCAGCGAAAAGTCGGCCGCGGGGATCGCGGTTTTTGAGTCCGGGGACACTCCTCATCTGCGCATGGAGCGTGTGCTCCGCCTCGATGATCTGCGCTGGCAGGCACGATATCTGCGGCTGTTCATAATGGTGATGGGAAAGTTGTATGGAAAGCTCGTGTTCGCCGATGACCTTGAGAAACTGCGCTTCTATGCCGCCGCCTACAACTCCGGTTTCGCCCAGGGGGAGAGGGCTATCCGGCCAATGATGGAGGTCAGGCGATTTCATATCGAGCTTCTCTTCGCCAGAACTCATTATAATTATGGCGACGTCGCGGCGTATTATTACAGGACCCACCGTGTTCCCACCGACAAATAAATCCAAGGAGGAAATCATGAATCGAATCCTGAAAGTGACTGGCGCGGTTCTCTTTGTCGGACTGACCGTTCTTGCGGCCAGGTCGTCCGCCCAGCAACAGCTCGTCGGACGGAGCGTTGCCTATTGCCTCGAGCCGGGGGAAGAGATCATGCTGGCCGAAAGTAAGATCGCCGTTTGCGTCGACAGTGAGGACGTGGTCCTGGTCATCCGCAAAGGGGAGACAGGACCGTACTTCGTTTTCAGGGACGGCAAGAAGCAAGGGCCGTTCGCCAAACTGGAGGACGCCATGAAGGCGGCCTATGAGGGCAAGAAAGAAACCTGCAAAAAGAATCGCGATTGTGCCGAATATAAGCCGGAGCCGGCTCCGGAAGATATGGTTGTTTCCACCGATTCCGACGGCAAAGGAGGACAGATACTTCAGTTCAGGGGGAAGACGTTCGGGCCCCATCTGATCATTTTCACGAACCGGGTCACACCGGACGGAGCTCGTGCCTATTACACGGCGAGCGACAAGGACCGGGCGTGGTTCGCTGACACAGACGGCCGCAAAACCTCGTTCGGCGGGCTCCCCGAGGATTTCAAGTTCAGCCCCAACGGCAAGAACGCCGCCGCCGTGTGCATGGGAACCCTGACCATGGCCGACATGGAAAAAGCGGCTTCAATACCCCCAGAAAAGCTGAACGAGAATGATAACACCAAGTTTCTTTATACCATCGATGGAAAGAAGTTCGGCCCTTTCAACAAGGACTTTTCTTCGAGTTCGTTTTGGTACCCGGCCAACAGCAACGACCTCTATTATGAGATCGGGGGACAGCTGTACGTGAACGGAACGCCCCTTTTGAAAACCAGTTGGATCGATCCCTGCTCCTTCTATCCCAGCGCCGACGGAAAGAAGTACGCCCTTTTTACATACGAGAACATCGTCTTCAGCGATGGGATGAAGTTCCCTTCTCCGTTGGACATCGCCGTATTCCAGGAAAACGGAAAGACTGTTTTCAAGTGGATCGCCCTAGAAAACAATAAGTGCCTCGTCGTTTACAGGAGAGCAATGTAGCGAAGTTCAAATGAAATTCTTTTCTCTCGGCCAGATTTCCCGCAAAGAGAATTTTGCCTTTCTGCAGATAAAAATCGGCCGGTTGTTTTCGTAGGGCATGCAGTATTGGCAACTCGTCGTTGCAACCTGTTCGATCCGTTCGAAATATGGGCTCAGGTCTTTCAGGCTGACCTCCGGATCATTTCGCGTTCCAAAGATGATGGCCACATCCCCGCTCCATTCCGGTGGGCCCCAGAGCCAGTAGTTGTTGTGCCCGCAGGCGGCTTTGGGCAGACTGATAACCCTTGCCGAAGAAATCGATCGCCGCCGCTTGTCCGTAGTTGCGCACGTAGATAAGGCATTTGCTTCGTTCTTCGGGGGTCAGGGTCTGGTAGGCTTTGGCTACCAGGCCGGTCATTTCTTCCCAGCCGAACATGTCGGCCAAATGCTGGGGCAGGATTCCTAAGCGGGCTCTTTCCTGGCTCCGGGTGATGCCAAGCGAGCGATAGAACGCCACCGTCTTTTCGACGGGAAGAATGGGAAGAGCCAGGGGCGCAAAGATAAGAGACATGACGAGGATGATGGAAACGATGACCGGCCTCAGCCAAAACCATGGCTTTGACCTCAACCACTCCTCCAGTTGGACGGCCCCGCCGGCAAACAGGATGGGGTACGCAGGCGCCAGGTAATAGTCCTTGCCGTTCTGCAGGACGAAAAGAAAATAGAGTGAAACATACATCCAGGCGAAGAGCCTGAATTCACTTCCTCTTTTGTGCAAGAAAAAGTACACGAGCCCCGCGACCCAAACGATGGCGACCATCGGACCGCTGTAGATGATCTGGTCTCTCAGGAATCCCAGGGCGGAGTTGGCGACATTCTTGTGGACCTGGGCGTTGTGCATCCATTCCAGAGTCGGCCAGCCGTGGGCGTGGTTCCAGAGGATATAGGGAAGGAAGAGGAAGATGGCCAAGGCGCCGCCCCACCAGAGATAGCGGCTTTTCAGGAACCTCCTTTTTTTTGTCAAGAGGATTCCAACGGCCAGCCCGAAGAAAAGGAAGAGGACGGAGACCTTGTTTTCGAGCCCGAGCCCGGCGACCAACCCGAAAAGCAGCCAGTATTTGGGATTGTCCGTCTCGACGATGACAAGCAAGATATAGATGCAGACCTGCCAGATGAGGATATCGATGAAGTTCATAGAATAGATGTGGAACTGGAAGAAATTCCCGATGGGCGAGAAGGCGGCGGCAGAGGAGAGAAGCACGGCGAATTTTTTTCCGCCGAGCTTTCGGGCCATGAGTCCGGTCATGAAGACGAAGAGGGCCCCACCTAGAGCCGGCAGGAGACGGATCGCCAGCCGCGAATCGCCGAGGATAAGCCGGATTGCTTTGAGAAGGAGAATCGAAAGGGGGGGATGGTCGACATAACCCGGTGCCAGATGGTTGCTGCAGGCTATGTAATAGAGCTCGTCTCGAAAATAACCAAATCCCCGGACCGCCATGAGATGCAGAACCAAGTTGGCCAGGGCGACGTAGCCGATGATCGCCACATCGGAAAGCCAGACGGTACCTGCGCGGCCGCGGACCTTTAGCTCGGATTGAGGGGGCCACGATTCCTTCATCCTTAACTCCCGGGACGAAGTATATTACAAAGCGGGCTTGGATTCCTCAAATTTGTCGAGAGAATGATTTCTTTAGCCCTGAACGCGACGAAGCGAAGCTGAATGGTCTTTCGTCGGAAAGAGAGGCTGGGTTATTTGCGGCCTATCTGGCCCCTGGTCCGGCTTCCGGCCAACCCTGCATCTCCTCAAGCCGTCCTTGACAACTTTTGAGTCGGAATTTACGTTTATTACAATGGTTGGATGTGATCATCAAAGCCGAGGGCGCCAAGATCAAGGCCGGGATCGAGTAGTCCGCCTTTGGTCTCGGGGTGCACCCTGGCTAGAAGCTCTGTAAAGGCGAATGGCTTCACCTGATAGTCGTCGGCGCCGGAATCAAGCCCTGTGACCTTGTCTTCGATGCTATCTTTGGCGGTGAGCATGAGGATCGGCGTGTTGACTTTCTTCTCTTGGAGCTCGCGACAGACGGTCACGCCGTCTTTTTTTGGCAGCATAACGTCCAGGATAATCAGGTCAAAAGGACTGGTCTCCGCCATGAATTCGGCTTCCTCCCCGTCATAAGCGTTGTCCACCGTGTATCCCTCCTCCTGGAGCCCCCTCTTGATGATGCCCGCAAGGCGCCTCGAGTCTTCGACAACAAGAATCCGCATGGCGATTCCTCCCCCTGGTCATCCTGATTATTTTTGAAAGCCATCCAGTCACGATGAACAGAATTTTAAAATTGCATGACTAATGCAAGCCCATTTTTAATCTCAAATTAATTTTTCATTAATGGTGGATTCATTTTGAGCTGTTAATGTGTAGGCGAGAACTTGGACTTGCGAATTCTGAAGGATTAATTGAGAGCCGGCAGAGCGGCCCGCTTTGCTTGTCCAAGGGAGACAATCCAGAAAACGTGGTGGAGGGAAAAAAATGAACGGAGCCTTGGCTGAACAGAATTTCGCCGTGGACAAGATTGTCAGAAATTACGGCAAAATCCCCAAGAAGACAACCCGGTCCGACCGCACAAACCAAGATGAATCACGATGGTGGACTATGCGAAGGGTTTCGTCCCGAGATAATATCCACCAATTTTTAAGATAAGGAGGCTATAGTGAAAAACATCCGCTCCGCATCTATTGCAGCCCTAATTCTTTGCCTGCTCTTAACGGCATCGCAAATCTTCGCCGGCACTACGTATTATGTTGATGGCAGCGCCGGTGCCGATAATAATCCAGGCACTGCATCACTCCCCTGGAAAACCATCCAAAAAGCCGCTAATACGATGGTGGCTGGGGATACGGCCATTGTGAAGGCCGGGACATATAATGAAAGGGTCCGCCCATCCAGATCAGGCAGTGCCGGCAATGTCATCACGTACAAGGCAGCCTCCACTAATGCCGTGACGGTAAACGGAGGATTTACGGTCCGAGTAAATTATATAAAGATCGATGGCTTCAGAGTCACGGGGGCAACCACCTGCAGCTTCTCGGATACCGATTTCAATATACTTATCTCGGGCGGTTATTGCGAGGTTGCAAATTGTTATGTTTACAAGGCCAAAAACGGCGGCATTAGAGCCGGCCAGGCTTCTTATAATTGTTTTATCCATGACAATATCTGTTGCCGGAACGGCGGTCGGGAATAACGGCGCTCGGAAGCAATCATCTCGTCCAAAACAATGAAATCTATGATACACGTTGCTCTCCCTGCAACAGTGATGCGGACGGCATAAAATTTTGGGGAACAGGCCATGTGTTCAAGGGCAACTACATCCACGACATCACTTACGCAAGCAACCCCGGCTATCTGCCTCATATAGACGCTTTTCAAACGATGCTCAGTTCCAATCCCCCTTACACGACAAACATTACATTTGATGGAAATCGGATCGATCTCGGAGAGCAGTGGCAGAACGAAAACACGTTTGCGAAAGGCTGGGAAAGCAAGAATCTCAGAAATTCTATCATTAAGAACAATATTGTGATCGCGCACGTCGGCTTTGTCGCTTGGGGAGGCAGCAACGCTCAGAACATTACTATCGTCAACAATACGTTTATCGGAAGCTTGGCGCAGACGGGTACAGTAGGAATCAACACTTTCCCGACAGCCATCTGGCTGGACAACTGTCCGTACTGCACCGTCAAAAACAACATCACCGTCAACTGGGTTTAGCAATCATATCTACATAAAGGGAACATCATCTACAGGGCTCGTCATAGATTATAACTGCGCCTGGAATTCAGACGGCAGGCCCGTGAAGGGATATGGGCCTCAGCCTCATGACCTCCGGGGGATTGACCCGAAATTCGTCTCCCTTGGACAAAAGGATTTTCATCTTGCCCCGTATCCTCTCCCTGCATTAATGCCGGGGGAAGACTGTCCAACGTGCTCAACGATTTTGAGGGAAAGGCCCGTCCCTTCGGGCCGACATACGATTTGGGCTCCTATGAATATCAAGGCATTTGAGAAGGCATATGAAGCGCGTTGGATTTGAGGGGCAGATTTTGGAGATGAGCGTCAAGAGCCTTCGAACCATGTATTAAAGCGCATGGCTCAAGATCGAGTTCAACACCGAGGACGATAAGCTAATCTTCCAGATCAACGAGCTTCACCGCGCGGACAAGGCGGTATTCATTGTCATCATGGAGAGGGAGGAGAAGGGGTGCTGCCCTGAGTACGGAGTCCGTGGGAAAGAAATATTATCCGTAAGGCTAATTATTATAAACGCAGGTCAAACGGCCGGGGATCTGAGTAATCCGCCTTTTATCCGGCGAGCACAACTCAAGATGCAAAGAATAGTGAATCTTGCGGCACCTCACTTTTCAAACGACACGGTAGACCGTTCTTGATTAAGCGGACGAATGAATAATATGATTAATGTGCAAGACAACTGGAGTTTTCGAATGTATGATTCCTGTCGACATTTTATTTGCGTTGTTGCGATCCTTTTTTTGATCACTTGCTTTTCGTCCGCCGCACCGGGACAAACGACTGAAGATTCCGTGGGCGCCGAGGCCCATGGCTATTTGTCGCGCGTCGAGGCCTTCGGGTTCTCGGGCGCGGTGTTGATTGCACGCCATCAGAAAATACTTCTCGAGAGAGGCTATGGTCTGGCGGATCGGACGCAAGGCCTTCCCGTAGCGGCCGACACGTCGTTTGGAATCGCATCTCTTGATAAACAGTTCACGGCGGCAGCGATCCTCCGCCTCGAAATACAGGGAAAAATCAGCCTGTCCGACCGCATCGGAAAATATTTGGCGGATGTCCCGGAAGATAAGGCGAAGATCACGATTCATCAACTCTTGACTCACACTTCGGGGCTCGCCAATTCCTATCGCGATGATTTCTCGCAACTTGAATTTCCGCAATATATCGAAGCGATATTGCAGAAGCCTCTCGAGAATGATCCCGGTAAAGAATTCAATTACTCCAACTCAGGCTATGATCTTCTCACCTGGCTCATCGAGCGCGTGTCGGGCATGCGCTACGAGCAATATCTCGCAAGCCAGCTCTTCGCGCCGGCAGGGCTCCTTAAAACCGGATTGCGGCTTCCCAAGTGGGACCCAAAGAAAGTCGCACAATACCAGGACTCCGGCGTCCCGGATCTGGCGTCCCGGATCAAGTGGGACAAGGATCCTGTCCATCCCTATATGTCGATGCGGTCGACAGTCGGGGACCTCTATCGTTGGCATCTCGCGCTCTCGGCTCATAAGGTCCTATCAACAGAGGCCACGACTCGGCTTCTCACCCCGGAAAAAGAGGGCTATGCTTACGGATGGAACATCGGGAAGACAATGCGCGGAACGACGGTGGCGTATCACGGGGGCTCGGACTCGGCCATCGGGCTGAGGGATGAGTTTTATAGATATCTCGACGAGGATGCTGTCATCATCGTCTTGTGCAATACGGGAGTGGGTCATTTGGCCGGCGAATACCTTGTGGAGCAACTCGAAAATATCCTCTTCGGTGGACCGGTGACCTTTCCACCACCAGCGGTTTCTATCGAGCCGGCCGCGATCCGACTTGGCCCGGCAAAATATCGGTGTTCGTAGGGGGGATCATAGAGCTTAGCGAGGTCGCAGGTCATCTTGTGGCCGTGGCCACAGACCAGGACGCGATCCTGCTCTTGAATTTCCCGGAAGCCGCCGGCGAGGGATTGCCGTGGGGAGAGGATGCCCAAGTTCGAGGGATGCTGGAGGCCCTCAACAATGGTGACATCGCCGGCTCCGATTGTTCCTGTGGGAAGAGGTCGGGGAGAATTACGCCCGCAGAAGGATGGAGGGGTGGAAATCGCTCCGGGAAAGGGCCGGAGCATTTATGGGATTGACCGTCCTGCACCGGGTGCCTCACGAGCTCGAAGGCAGCCAGGAAACCCACATCTTTGTTCTGGCCAACTTTGAAAAAGCACGTCAGGTGATTCGCCTTATCCGGGACAAGAGCGGCCGCTACCTGCTGGATTCCGTGAACATGCCTGATAAGGCGGTGATCCCTCTGGCACCTCTTTCTTCAGAAGAATTCGCCGGCTGGAACTTTCGCCTGCTTATGGGTCCGCATCTCAGGCTGCGCGCGGAGGCGAATTTGGCTGCCTGGCTGGAAATCATGAACTCCGGCGGCAAAGTCTCCGCGAAACGACTTCTTTGATTCGATCATATTAAACATATCTTTCACCAATTTGAGATAGGAAATACGGATGAAAGAGTAACAGATCTCTAGTCATTTCCTTTGGCCCTGGCTTATTCTTGCAGCAGTTCGGCTTTTCCCAGACAAAGCCCCCAAAAAATCTCCCGAGGTTGGATGCACTGAGAAGAACAATCGCAGCAAAAATCGAGCAGGGAGAGGTTGCATCTTTGTCCATTGCGGTGGCCCAAAAGGGGAAAGTCGTCTGGGAGGAATCTTTTGGTTGGGCGGATAAGCAAAAAAGGATCAAAGCTACGCCGTACACCGTCTATCCTCTGGCCTCGCTGTCCAAGTCCATCACCGCCACCGGCGTATTCCTTCTGGCATCGCAAAAGAAAATTAATCTGGAGGACGCTATCAGTCAACATCTGCGTTCAGTTCAATTGACTTACCATAACTGCGTCAGCCAAAGATCTCAAGGTGTTTCATCTGCTGAACATGGCGGGGGGCATCCCGCACCTAGTGGAGATATTATTATACGGATTCCGGGGAGACTGTTCCGACAGTGAAAGACCAGATAAAGCAATTTGGCTTTACGGCCTTCCCGCCGGGTTCGGTATTTCATTATTCTAATTTTTCTTTTGCCATTCTTGATCAGTTGATCAGCGATGCCAGCGGGTCTGACTTTTCGGATTACATGAAACGGTTCGTCTTTGAGCCGATCGGAATGAAGCACACCTATGCCGACAAGGATATGATCCCGGCCGGAGAGCAGATCGCCGCCGGCTACAAGTCGGACGGCAGCCAGGTCCCGCCGAATCGATTTGAGCCGAGAGGGGGCGCCGGCTTTTACTCCTGTGCCCACGACCTCTTGTTGTTTGGACTGTTCCATCTTTATAACAGAGGGGAATCGGGAGAAAAAGCTCTCATCGACGAAAAGTTGTTTGCCCAATTGCATCAGGTCCGGAACGATCTTCCCGGCAGTTACTATGCAAACGGATGGGGCGTTTTGAAAACCGATGACCGCACGACTCTGCTCAGCAACGGGGCCATCGCGGGCTGCGCTTCTTCGCTCGTCGTGATCCCGGACGATGAAATTGCGATTGTCTGCTTAAGTAACTCTACCGTCGGCAACGAATACACGGACAGAATCGCTTTTGAGATCGCCGACGGCTTGAGGCCCGGGCACCTAAAGAAACTGAACGCGCTGATATCCAAGGGAGAGCAGTTATTTGCCGATAAACCATTTGTTTTTGCCGAACAATATCAAGGCACTTGGTCAGGGCGCATAAGAGCGGACGGGAATGATATTCCTTTGACCATCCGCTTTGACGCCTCAGGGAAAGTCGTCTGCTCGATCGACGGCCAGCCAGAAACGGAATTGCAGGACCTCCGCGAAGGCATGGGGCTTTTCCTGGCCCGAATTCCCGCCAGGCTTCATGTGGGGCCCGCCAACAAGTTCAAACATCATCTTGAGTTGGAGGTCCAACTCTCGGCCTCAAGAATCAGCGGCATCGTGCGCGCGGTATCGGATGAAAACAGGCCGATGTTCAGTTTGCCTTATTACGCCGAGCTTACGAGATCGCAGTGAGCCCGCTTCGCTTGATGCACTGCTCGAGGGAGCGAGGCGAGAAATCTTTTAGAAACTTGACTGTGGTGGGCCCAGGTTTTAGAATTCTATCTAGGACGTCAGCGCATGCCCGTGATTTGCCGCAGGTGTCAGACCATCAATTCAGCCTCGTCAGTTTATTGCTCAAAGTGCGGTGCTCCTCTCATCAGAAGGCCGCCGGCCGCAAAAAAGGGAATTTATCGGTACTTGCCTTTTGCGGGAGCGCTGGTTCTCCTGATAGGCTTTTACTTTCTCTATGCGGCGCTTTCTAAAACAAAACATACAAAAACAACCGGAGTTCAGTCGGAATCTGGCCAGCCGTCTGCAGCGCCAGTTCTCCCGGGGAAAGGCACAGCTCCTTTTGTTGTTGGCGATATCGTCGTTCAGGATTTTCGGGGCAGAGAGGTCTCGAGGTCTGCCGCCCCGCTTATCGGCGGCGGTTGGGTCGCCTGTCCGATCTGGGCGCTCTTCGGAGGAGAAAGCATTTTCTTCCAAACCAGCGGTTCGAATCCGGTCCGCATCGAAAGGGGTTTCTGGTCCGTGGGCGATCCCGTTGCCCTCTGGCAAACCGAGGCGGGAAAAGAACTCGCCGCATACCGGCTGATACGCTGGAAGCAATCCTCGTCCGTAGAGTGGCATTCGCTCCGCTTGAGCAGCCCTCCTCTTCAAGTGGAGATCGTCTCTCCCTCCCCGAGGGGCTCCTTGATGAGCTTCCCTCTGCCCCGAACAAGTCAGGGGAGCCGGTGTCTTTATCCAAGAAGACCGGATCGTGGGCTGGACATTCGCTCAAGCCGACGGATCGCGGATATTTATGGGCCGGCCCCGAGGAAGGGAGCTTGACTCCGGGAATCCGGGTGGATGAGTTTTATTTTTCCGCTGTTCTCCGAATCGCGGGAGGCCCATTTCCTCCGAGTCCTGGCCATGGGGCGGGAGACCCCTCCCGCTGAAAGGCTCAAAGCTCTGGCCTACGGATTTAGCCTGGCCCTCTCTTTGCCGACGAAGATCTGCCCTTTCAGATCAGGACTCAATCCGTTGTCATGCAAATGCACTCCTTGGCATCCGGGCTCATGCAACAGGGGTCGGCGGAAGAGGTTGTGCGCGTCTTGGACGAGCAAGTCCTGGCGGCGGCCGGGGATCCCACTCTGGTGAAAGATGCCGTTCTCGCGGTAGCCCAATTCCAGGATTACGGCAGAGCCATTCAATATCTGGATAGACTCAACAAGAATATCTTTATCCCGAAGGGACAAACCCCGCCCGAACTCGAACAGTTCCGGGCCCAGATTTACAAGGACTGGCTGAGGAAAATCATCGAAAAGGGCAGCTACTCCAACGGCACGGTCGTCTTCGAGGAGGCGAAAAGAGCCTTCCCGGATGATGCCGAGCTCCAACTGCTGGGGGTGGAAGTTGCCCTGGCAGAGAAAGATTGGAACAGGGCCAACGAATTGCTTCAGGGGCAGGACTATCCCCCTGCCTTCAAGGACTGGGCCGACAGGTTAGGAGAGCGCATCAAAAACCAAGCGGATGAAACAGCGGCCAACATTCGATTCAACCCCGGCGAACAGATCATTCCCGTCGAGGCCTACATCAACGGGTCGGTTCTCCAGAAGTTCATCATCGACACGGGAGCCAGCACCTCCTCGATCCCCAAAAGCGCTCTGGAGGCCCTGAGGATCAAAGTCGATGAGACCACCCCTGTCAAAGCGGTCCAATCGATCGCCGAAGTTGCCTTTGTTTATGAGGTCACGCTTGATTCCGTCGAGCTGAGCGGGTTTCGGGTGAACGGTTTGAAGGCCCTGGTCATCGACCTCCCCGGTTACAAAGACTATGGACTTCTCGGGCTCAATTTCCTCGATAACTTTCGCGTTGAAATCGACAGGAACAAGGGCCTTCTGCGGCTCAAGAAACGGTAACATTAGTTGCGGCCTCCCAGACTAACAAAATTATCGCTTGACATTAGTATTTCATCGTAATACTATTGTCACGTGATAGTATCCTTTAGGGATAAAGAAACTGAAAGATTATGGTCAGGGCTTTATTCCCGGCGGTTTCCCACGGAAATTCAACGGGCAGCTAAACGAAAATTGCTCATGCTTCATGCGGCCGTTACCATATCGGATTTGAAGGTTCCCCCCGGAAACAGGTTACATCCCCTATCGGGAGATCGTACGGGACAGTTCAGCATCTCGATTAACGACCAATGGAGGATTTGCTTTGAATGGAGGGATGGAAACGCCTCTAACGTTGAAATTACGGATTATCACTCATGAGGAGGAGTGAGATATGAATAGGATACCAAATATCTGGCCGGGTGAAATTCTCTTGGAAGAGTTCCTAAAGCCCATGGGAATTACAGCCTACCGGTTATCTAAAGAGACAAAGATCGATCAGACTCGGATTAGTGAAATTATCAGGGGCAAGCGGAGTATTTCGGTGGGAACGGCCCTGCGCTTCGCCAAATTCTTCGGCAACTCCCCGGAATTCTGGATCAACCTTCAAAATCACTTCGACATCGAAGAGAAAAAGAGAGAGCTGGGGAAGGAATTGAAGAAAATCAAACCGTTTGTGCCCCAGATGCAGAATGCCTGACAATAATCCGGAGCTGGTGATTTAATGAGCGCTTTTGCGGAATACATCGCATCCCTTCAAAAGGAACTCGGCGGCGGCGCGGCAACAGAAAGCACTTACCGTCCCGCACTCAAGGCTATGTTGGAAGCGTACGGCGATGGAATCTCTGCCACCAACGAACCCAAACGCACCCTCTGCGGAGCGCCTGACTTCAATATCACCCGCAAAAACGTGCTTCTCGGCTATGTCGAGACGAAGGACATCGGCACGAGCCTCGACGAGATGGAGCACGGCAAGGGACCAAACGGGGAGCAGTTCAGCGCTATCTGAGCGGCCTGCCGAATTGGGTTTTAACCGACTACCTCGAATTTCGCTGGTTCGTCAACGGTAAAAAGCGCCTGTCCGTCCGCATTGCTGAGCTCGACGCCAAAGGCAAAATCAGGCCGGCGCAAGATTGCGAACAAAAACTGGGCCAACTATTGAATGCCTTTTTTAAAGAACCAGCGTTAACCGTGGCCACCGCAAAAGACCTCGCCACAAGCATGGCTCAGATGACGCGCATCGTCCGCGACCAGATCATCGAATCGTTTAAAAAAGAGGCCGAAGAAACGGAGCGTCGCCTAATCAAAGAAAAAACCGCCGGTTATGGGCCCGCACCCTCTGCGCGTGGACCTTGGCTCCACAATTGGCTCGCAGCCTTTCGCGAAACACTCATCCCTGACCTCGACGAGCCTGAGTTCGCCGATATGTTTGCTCAAACGCTGGCCTATGGTCTTTTCGCCGCCCGGGTCCACGGGCCATCAGACAAGGCGTTTTCGCGCGAAATGGCCGCTTACAACCTGCCAAAAACTAACCCGTTCCTCCGCAAGCTCTTTGCCGAGATCGCCGGCGTGGATATGCCCGACTCCATCGCTTGGGCCGTGGACGATATCGTCGAGCTCCTCAAGCATGCGGACATGTCTGAAATCCTCAAAGACTTTGGCAAAGGCAAGGGAAAGGAAGATCCTGTCGTCCATTTCTATGAAACCTTCTTGAAAGCTTATGATCCGAAGATGCGCGAATTGCGCGGCGTTTATTACACGCCTGAGCCCGTCGTCAGTTACATCGTCCGGTCCATTGATTACCTCCTGAAAACCCGCTTCAACCGCCCGAAAGGCCTGGCCGACGAAAACACGCTCATCCTCGATCCTGCTACGGGCACCGCAACGTTCCTGTATTTTGTAATTAACCAAATACACCAAACCTTCGCCCAACAGAAAGGCGCGTGGGACGATTATGTTTCGCAGCATTTGCTCAACCGGATCTTCGGTTTCGAGCTACTCATGGCGCCCTACGCTGTCGCTCATCTCAAGCTCGGCATGCAACTGGAGCAGACAGGCTATAAGTTTGATTCAGACCAACGCCTCGGCATTTACCTTACCAACACGCTCGAAGAAGCCGCCAAGAAGAGCGAGCAGCTTTTCGCCGGCTGGGTTGCCGAAGAAGCCAACGCTGCCGCCGAAGATCAAGACATGACCTCCCCATAATGGTCGTTCTCGGCAATCCGCCGTATTCAGGTCACTCGGCCAATACTAGCAGTGACGATCAAAGGCAACTCACTTTCATCGGCAAGCATCATCGAGGACTACAAATTCGTGGACAGCAAGCCACTCGGCGAACGCAACCCAAATGGTCGGATGACTATGTAAAGTTTATCCGTTTTGCCCAGTGGCGTATCGAACGGACGGGTGAAGGCATAATCGGGATACATCACAAATAATAGTTATCTAGACAGATCCCACTTTCCGTGGCATGCGGCAGAGTCTTATTAAAGAGTTTCAATGAGATATATGTTTTCGACTCTGCATGGCAGTTCAAAGAAGAAACGAAAGAGCGCCCAACGGTAGCGAAGATAAGAATGTATTTGATATACAGCAGGGCGTCGCGATCTTGCATTTGCGTCAAAGGATGGCAAATACAAAACCCAGCTCGCGTTTATCATGCTGATTTGTGGGGAACACGTGAGATCAAATAAGACATCTTTCTGAAAAGACTTGGCAATAATGACGCATGGACAATGAACTCCAACCCGCCCGGCCATTGTATCTTTTCGTCCCTCAAGACACCGGACTTTCTCTAATCGAATATGAACTGGGATGGATAATCAAAGAAGATCTTCCCTGCATATGTCGACTGGGCATTCAGACCACCGTGACGATTTCGCCGTTGATTTCGAGAAGCTCGAGATCTCGTGCTGACGAATTTCAGCTTTTCAAGCGCAGGTATGACCGACGATGAACTCATTAATCAAGTATTGGCATTGCCGACAACCGCGATTCGAAGATTACCAGAAGCACGCAGACAGCTTAGAACGCAGAAGAACTGGAGCGCTACTCATCAAATGCGTATATCGTCCTTTTGACTCTCGTTTCGTGCTACTATCATCGAATCATGCGATAGATTATCCATCGACGCAAGAGTTGAATGATCAGTGACTGGAAACAGATAACATTTGCTTTGCCTGTATCCGTCAACGATTGCGAGACGAATATTCAGTGGTCGCAGATTGTTCTATAGCTAACGATGTCCGCAATAGATACGAATCTTCAACCTACGAGGAGTGCGGATAATGTTTTCCCTCTTTATCTTTATTCCAGACAACATTGCGAAGACTGAATCGTTATCAACAACAAACCGCCGCCCAAACTTCAGTCCTCGCGTTTCTAAAGACGCTGGCGGAGAAGCTGAAGCTGCCGCAAGAAGAACCGTATGGTTTGCCCAAAGGCATCACGCCCGAAGATATTTTCAACTATGCCTACGCGGTTTTCCATTCGCCGACTTATCGGACACGATACGCCGAGTTCCTCAAGATTGATTTTCCGCGTCTGCCGCTGACGAGCAACCTCAAACTGTTCCGAGCGCTCGCGGCCAAAGGCGCAGAGCTGGTCGCCTTCACCTCCTTGAATCTCCCAAAGTCAACGATTTATCACCGGGTTCCCGGAAAAGGGCGACAATATCGTCGAAAAAGTTCGGTACACTGATAATAACAAGCGCGTCTGGATCAACAAGACCCAATATTTCAGCGGCGTGCCTAAAGCCGTATGGGAATTTCACATCGGCGGCTACCAGGTCTGCGAAAAATGGCTCAAGGATCGCAAAGGCCGGAAGCTTTCCTACGACGATATCCAGCACTACCAGAAAATCGTCGTCGCCCTGAATGAGACCATCCGCCTGATGGCCAAGATTGATACTCTGATTCCCTCCTGGCCTATCAGTTAGCTTCGGAGCTCAAACCCACGCTTGGTCCTTTAGGGGAAAAATCCTTGAAAAACAAAGACGACTTTCGCGGACGCTGCTTTCGAAGCTCGGCTTAACGACCTTTGCCAAAAGAGGGCCGTATTCCTAGATAGCCGCCGAAGACCGCAAGTCCGAAAAGAGTAGCGCCGAGCTCGCCGAATATGAAAATCCCCGCCAGGAGCAAACCGACCTTCGGGCTCGGCGGAAGACCCTCCTGCAATTGAACCAAAGAAAGGCCGAGCCCGGCCAAAAAACCCAATCCGCAGGCAAATCTCCACGGATGAGTGCGCGGATGGAGCCATCGAACTCCGGCAAAAAGCCGATCACTGTTGAAACGCTGGAGCCAGTCGACGAATCGGGTGGAAGTATTCGCCCTACCTTCATCATAGGAACGCGCACGAGAGTCCATAGGTCATCGATTCCATCGGCCGGAGTTAGATCGTGCGGGGGAGAAAGGGTCTGCAGCCGCCCAAAAACGGAGATAAGCCCAATGGCGCAGGAAAAAGTCAGGAGAAACATGAACGCCAGTTCTATGAGAAGAACATTGCCCCAGTACGACGGGGGCGATGGATGAACGACCTCCGCGATCGCATCCGCGATAAGGGTGACCAGAATGGCGGACAGAACGAGGATATTGCCGCGAAGGATCAAGCGCGTTTTTGACACCTCCGCAGAATCGCGTCGCAGGCGCAGCGCTCGAGCGTAGGTCAGTAGGCCGATCAGGAGCGCCGCCTGGATCGTAAATGACCCGACCGCGTCATAGGGATCTTCACCGAAGGGGTTGAAGTCGCGAAACGGCTCAATCTTGTTCAACTGAAAAAACAAATAAAAGACTACCGCGGCGCAGAAAATCAAGGCGGTGACGCGATGGATGCGCCGGATCGCTCTCGGGTTCATATCACAGGAAGCGCCTAACACCCATCGGGCCCGGAATTCATGTTCCCCGTCTCCCCGCTTCCCTTCAAGTCGATCGCGAACCAGAGCAGGCCTCCCAGGACCGCCAGAACCGAACCGCTCCCGAGGGCGACAACCCAACCGAAATATTTGACGAAAACCGGCATGAGCGCCGTCGAGGCAATTCCGCCGAGGTTGCCCATGGTGTTGAGGATCCCGGTCGCGGCTCCGGCGTGCCGGCCGGCGATATTGGCGGTAGAGGCCCAGAATGTTCCTTCGGTGAAGTGCTCAAACCCCACGGCGAAGGCGAGTCCCACGATAGCCAAATAAGGATTCTTCACCATCGCCCCGTAGAGGAGACCGATCGCTGAGAGCATGAGCCCGCCCACGGCCACCGTCCTCCTTCCGACACTGGCTCCCCAGCGGCGGGCGAGGTTATCGCTCAGGGCGCCGCCGGCTGGGGCCAGGACAAACGCCGCACACCAGGGGAGGCTGCTGAAAAAGCCGCCGCCGAGGATGCTGAATTTTCGGACATCCACGAGATAAGTGTAAAGCCAGAAGACAAATATATAGAGGACGTACCCGGCCACAAAATAGGAGATCGAAATGAGCACAATGTTCCGATTCCGGAGAAGCGACCACCAGGATTGGGGCGGCTGTGATTCCCCCTCCGGCGGCGGCGCGCTGGTCGCGTCCCGGGGATAATCGCGGCCCCGAAACCACCAGATCAAGGCGATGCCGAAGCCGAGAAGCGAGGAAAGGTAGAACGATATCCTCCAGCCCAGGTTGACCATCAGCCAGGCAATGAGGGGTGGAGAGACCGCCGACCCGAACGGAGCGCCTGCGATCACAATGGCGTTGGCGCGAGCCCGACCCGGCGGCGGAAGCCAGTTGGCGACGGCCCGGGCTGCAACCGGGTAGGTGGCCGCCTCTCCTACGCCCAGGAGAAACCGGAGGACGAAGAAAGTGCCGAGCACACCGGTCGTTCCGGCCAGGAGCGTGCCGGGGCCCAACCCGCTCAGCAGTGTCGTCAGTCCCCACCAACACGCCGCCAGGCTCAACACCAGGCGAGGCCCGAAGCGGTCGCCCATGCGTCCGGCAGGGATCTGAAACAGCGTGTACCCAATCAGAAAGCTCGAGAAGACCTGGCCCATCTGAATGTCGCTCAAGCCGAACTCCGGCTTGATAAACTTTGCGGCGATCGAGATGTTGGTCCTCAGCATATAGTTGACCAGCGACAGGCCGGCAAGGAGGCTGACGATGACCCCGGAGGATTGGACGCCTCCGCGGCTCAATTCTCTTTGGCTTGGAATCGAGACGACTCATCAGGTGATGACTATATCTTCGGGTTCGATCCGAAGTCAAGGAGAACCAACGGCCTATCAGCTCTGCCCTTCATCCATTCCGAGTGGCGATTGTGCCTAATACAGTGCCTGGCGTTTTTCTATACTTTTTGGAACCATGCCCGGCTCGCCTTGACTTGGCCACGTTCTTGTGTTAAAAAGAAAATAGTTATCTAGAGATAATGATTATATTATCTGCCGAGAGTGCTCGTCAGGGAACGGTGAATCAATCGAGGTGAAACCAGTGGCCACTAAAAAAGGCCGACTTGAGCAAATCATCCAATCCCTGAGGAAGAAAGGCTACCGCCTCTCCCCTCAGCGCTTGGCCATATTGAAAATACTGGCTCAGAGCAGGGAACATCCGAGTGTGGCCCAAGATTACGCGCTGATCAAAGCCGATTTCTCCACGACGAGTCCAGCCACGGTCTACAAAAATGTGTGCCTGCTTAAGTCCATGGGAGAGGTCCTGGAACTCGGCTTTGGAAATAAGAGCAACCGATATGACGGTTACAATCCTCATCCCCACCCCCATGTCATCTGCTCCGGCTGCGGCCGGATCGTTGATCCGGAATATAAGGCTATGGCCAGGCTATCCCGGGAAATATCAAGAAAGACCGGATTCCAGATCACGAGCCACCGACTTGATTTTTTTGGTCTCTGTTCAGAGTGCCAGAATAAGAAAAAACAAATAAAAAAATAGGAGAAATTGAATGACAACGAAAAAAAAGACTCTAACGACGGCCTTCGGCATTCCTGTTCCGGACGACCAGAACAGCCTGACCGCCGGCAAGCGCGGGCCGGTCCTCATGCAGGACGTTCATCTCTTGGAAAAGCTGGCTCACTTCGACCGGGAGCGAATTCCCGAGCGTGTGGTCCACGCCAAAGGGGCGGGCGCGGGTGGCTATTTCGAGGTCACCGCAGACATCACCAAATACACCAGAGCCAAGTTTCTTTCCAAAATCGGCCAGCGGACCGAGGTGTTTGTCCGGTTCTCTACGGTGGGAGGTGAAAGGGGATCGGCCGATGCGGCGCGCGACCCCCGTGGATTCGCCATGAAATTCTACACCGAAGAAGGCAACTATGACCTTGTCGGCAACAACACGCCCGTCTTCTTCATTCGTGATCCTCTGAAGTTCCCCGATTTCATCCACACCCAGAAGCGCCATCCGGGCCACAATTGTAAGGACCCTGACATGTTTTGGGATTTTCTCTCGCTGACTCCGGAATCAATACACCAGGTCACGATACTGTTCTCCGACCGGGGCACTCCAGCCACCTATCGCCATATGAACGGATTCAGCAGCCATACCTTCAAGTGGTATAACGCTAAGGGCGAGTATTTCTGGGTGAAATACCATTTCAAAACCGACCAGGGCATCAAAAACCTTGCCCGGGCGGAAGCGGCCCGCCTGTCCGGCGAAGCCCCTGATCACGCCACCCGAGACCTGTATGATGCGATACAGCGCGGTGATTACCCGTCCTGGACGCTCGAGATGCAGATCATGACGCCCGAGCAGGCCAAGGACTACCGCTGGGATATTTTTGACGTCACCAAGGTCTGGCCCCACGCTGACTTCCCGCCCCTGAAAGTGGGCAAATTTGTCTTGAATCGCAACCCCCTCAATTATTTTGAGGAAGTGGAGCAGGCGGCCTTTTGTCCGGGGAATCTTGTGCCGGGTATTGCGGCTTCACCAGATAAGATGCTCCAAGCCCGGCTATTCTCTTACCATGATACCCATATTCACCGTCTTGGGCCGAACTATCACCTGTTGCCCGTGAACGCGCCCAAGAATGCTCCTGAGAACAGCTACCAGCGCGATGGGTTCATGCGTTTTGACGGAAACGGTGGCCCCAGACCCAACTATTGGCCCAACAGCTTTGGCGGCCCGGCGCCTGATCCGACAACGGGCGAGCCTCCTTTTGAGGTTTCCGACTTGGCAGCTCGTCATCCCTACAGTCATCCCAACGATGATTTCGAACAGGCTGGCACTTTGTATCGTAAGGTAATGACCGATGAGGACAGGGATCATCTGATCGGCAATATTGTGGAGCATCTGGGAGGAGCGCAGAAGCGCATCCAGTTGCGCCAGGCCACCCTCTTCTACAAGGCCGACCCTGATTATGGGCGGCGCGTGGCGAAGGGGCTAAAATTAGACATGAAGATGGTTGAGCGGCTGGCCGGTCTGTCGCCTGACGAGCGAGCCAAGGCCACGACTGGGTAAGCCTGCGCCGAGAAAAAGAATCCTTCGATGGGCCCAGAAGCATTCTCGTTACTCACAAGATCGTAACCTGAGCGCGATTCCAGAGTGCGGGAATGGTAAAAACCGAGCACCTGCGCTATCATGAGGATAGTCAACATCCAGCAATGAAGGAGTGCCGCATGGGGATTAAAAGAACTCAATCTATTGTCCTGGCTACGCTTCTCGCCCTGCTCTTGATCAGGACGTCGAATGCGGCGAAGCTGACGCCTGTCGAGGAATTGGGGAAGAAGCTTTTCTTCGATAACAATCTCTCGACTCCTGGGGGCCAATCCTGCGCCGCCTGCCATGATCCCAAGGCCGGCTGGACCGGTCCCCTCGAGAATATCGGGGGTGTTTACGAGGGGGCCCTCAAGGGGCGGTTCGGCAACCGGAAGCCGCCTTCCTCCGCCTACGCAGGGGATAGCCCGATCTTATCCTTGAACAAAGAGGGAAAGTTCGTCGGAGGCATGTTCTGGGACGGGCGGGCAACGGGTTCCGAGCTGAAAGACCCCCTGGCCGAGCAGGCCGGCGGGCCGTTCCTGAACCCCCTCGAGCAGAACAACCCGGATAAGAAGGCGGTCGTCTCGAAGGTCAAAAACTCTGAATACGCCGCCCTTTTCGAGCAGGTTTGGAAGGTCAAGCCCGACGATTGGGATAAGAATGTCGATAAGATTTACGAACTTGTCTCCCGGTCTATCGCGGCCTACGAGCGCTCCGAGGAGGTCAACCCGTTCGACTCCAAGTTCGATTTCTTCTGGAAGAACGCCTCGGCCAAGAACCTCAAGGCCGAAGCGATTGACCAGACCAACTGGAAGAACTATATGGGCCTAGGGTTGGACGAAGCTGAAATCAAGGGCCTCATGCTCTTCAATACGAAGGCAAAGTGTGCGAAGTGCCACGTACTGACGACCGGGCCAGATAACCATCCGCCCGTGTTCACCGATTATACATATGACAACATCGGCCTTCCCCGGAATCCCGCAAA
>CAVYOD010000007.1:0-94658 GCA_963770045.1 Candidatus Aminicenantota bacterium
TTCGCCGCTGGCCTTCGTGACAAATATAAACATCATCAAGACCGCCAGCATCATACCCAATAATACTCTTTACCATCTTATTTTTCCCCCTCTGAACGATTTTCCTCTATTGGCGGATTATGGCACTCCGTAGGCCCGCGAAGTTTAAGATTGACTTAAGCACGTTAACGAACTTTTCACCCGCGAGACCAAACCACGGCGCCGAGGCGTTCTCTCCAGGTAACACAGTCCCATCGCTGCAATGCCCAAGAGAAACATCGCCGGCGGCCAAAATTCAAGGTTCATTTCGCGGTCCTCCTAAACTTTTAATAAGAGCTCGTTAAATAAGAACTCACGTTAGTGTAGCAAGATGGGTGCCAAATCTGCAAATGGCTATAACGTATTGAAACTAAAGAAGATTTAAGGGATAGAGAAATTTGGCAGGTTGCATTTTTCAAGAAGCAGCGGAAGGCGGCGTTGAAAATTGCAAGGGGCGTTCGGGTTCTAAATCCCGTACTTTTTCCGGCGCCGCCAGAGGGTAGCCTGATCGATGCCCGAGAATATCGGCTGCTTCCTGCAGTGATTTTGCCTTGGCCAGAACGCGTCGGATGTGTTGTTCTTCGATCTTCTCCAGGGCGACGGGATCGCCCAGCTTGGGAGTGGAATCCCCGGCCAGCAAGTTCTCCGGCAGGCAATCCAGGCCGACACGGTCGGAGTGGCAGATGATCGCGGCGCGCTCGATGACATTGCTCAATTCCCGAACATTCCCCGGCCAGTGATATTGCACGAGCGCCCGCAGCGCCTCGTCACGAAAGCCGGCGAAGGAACGATGATTGATCCGGCCATAAAAGGCCAGTAATCGTTCGGCCAGGATCGGGACATCATCCGGTCTTTCTCGCAGGGGAGGGATCTCAACCTGAATGACGTTCAGACGATAAAAGAGGTCCTCTCGGAATCTTCCTTCCTTGACGGCTTTTTCCAAGTCCACGTTGGTAGCCGCGATGATGCGCACGTTGGCCTTGCGGGTGCTGGTATCGCCAACACGTTCGTATTCCTTGTCCTGGACAAAACGCAGGAGCTTCGGTTGAAGGGAGAGAGGCAGGTCGCTGACCTCGTCCAAGAAAAGTGTTCCCCCCTCACAGGCAGCGATCCGGCCGGGGTTGTCGCGAATAGCTCCGGTGAAGGCTCCCCTGACGTGGCCAAAAAGCTCGCTCTCCAGGAGTTCCGCAGAAATGCATGGACAGGACACAATGCTGATCGGATTCGCCGACCTGGGGCTCCAAGAATGCACGGCCCGAGCCAGAACGGTCTTCCCTGTGCCGCTTTCGCCGCGAAGAAGGATCGTCGCCTCGGAGGAGGCCACCTGGCGCGCCAGGTCAACCGCCCGCTGCATCGAGGCGCTCGTGCTTTTGAAATCGATCTCCGGATGGACCCGGCCCAGGTCTTCCTGCAGGGTCGCGATTCTTTGTTCCAGCGACCGCATCTCAAACACTTTGCGCACGGCCAGCTCTATCTGCGCCGGCGTAAAGGGCTTCGGAATATAGTCGGTCGCCCCGCGCCGCATGGCCTCGACGGCCGAGTCGACTGAAGCGTAGGCGGTGATCACGATGATTTTCAGCCAGGGCGTGGCCGCCAACAGAGCCGGGATCAGATCGAGCCCATCCTCCGTTCCCAGGCGCAAATCGACAAAGGCGAGTTCAAAAGACTTCCGCGAGGCTTCGGCCAGGGCGTCCTGGAAGTTGCTGACGGCGATGACTTTGTGCCCTTCGGTCTCCAAATAAACAGAGAGGGTCTTGCGGATATTGGCCTCATCATCCACGACCAGGATGTTCAGGGCTCGGTTCATAGAGGTTCACCGATTCTGGCTCAGAAGCGCCGACTCGCGGAGCTTGAAACTCAGGAGGAAGCTAAGCAACACCAGAACGATGGCGGCCAGCATCGAAACGGTCATCGACCCCGTCGCCTTTGACTTGAAGCTGTCCATGGCAAAAATAAAGATGATCCCCGAAATCTGCCCGGCCAGAATGAGCAGCCCGTTTGACGTCCCTTCCGGGGCCGGGTAGGTCAGCTCTGCCCCGTATTGAAAGCCGATCGGGCCGGCGCTCAGCAATGAAAACCCGAAGACAAATCCCGACAGGAGCAGAAATCCATAATGAGCGGCAAAAGTCATTCCCAGAAGGCCAAACGCCGTCCCCAGCAGAGCCAGGATGATAAACGGCTTCCTCCGATGAACCTTATCCGAGATGAGCGGCAGGATGACCGCGCCGATGATCCCTCCGACGACCATGAGTCCGCCCAAGGTTCCGGCTTGGCTGACGGAGAAGCCTCTCGGCCTGATGATGTCTTCGATCCAGGTCGAGACAGCGTTAAAGACACCCAGGCCGACAAAGAAGATGACCAGGAGCCAGATAAAATCCTTCCGCCGCAAGATGTCTTTCAAGCCGTCAAACATCAGCGTTCGATCCTCATGGCCGGGCGGGCAGGGAGGAGTCGGAGGGCGCTCCCTGGCGAGCAGAAGAAAAGTGAGAGCGGCCACCGCAGAGGCTATTCCATAGAATATGAGCATCTGCCTGAGCCCGAATTTAAGAGTCAGGGCAGGAGTCAAGAACATGCCGGCAATGATTCCCAGGTACATGGCCAGCGTCCCGAGCCCGGTAGCGGTCGCGCGTTCGGTTAGGGGAAACCATCGGGCGGCCACCTTGGTGAGAGAATTGAGCACAAAAGGCTGTCCGATCGCGACGCCGACCTGGGCCAAAAGAACGAGCGTGTAGTTCGCCGGGGCGAGGCCGCGGAGCAGACCGAAGATCCCGGTCAGCACGGCGCCGATTCCGACGGCGACCCGAAAGCCGTAGGTGTCTATGACCCAGGAAGCCGGAATGGCGACGAACACGTAGACGATCATAAAGCTCATTGACAGCAGCCCGATCAGGAGGTCGGACACGCCGTAGAACTGGGCGGCCTTGCTCGTGATCGGGGCGAATGTGATCCAGAGAAGTTGGGTCATGGCGACGATGAACATAAAGACCAGGAGCATGAGCCAACGAGACCGATAGACTCTGAAAGTTGTATCAGGCATGGAAGATGACCTCCTCCGGCTGCTCTATGAATCGCCTCTCGATTTGCCGTTCATTTTACATGAATGCGGGATCGAAGTCTAACAATCATCTATCAGGTCTTTCTCGTCTTCTCGTCGTCTTGTCTCTCTCGTCAAAGACCAATACAAACGCAATATCTAATGCGACATCTCCGTTCAGGGTTGTGCCGGAGGCCACCCTTGGGACCCCGTAGCGGAGGGGGGCCCGTCGGCTTGCCCGACGGGGGAACCGACGGGACTGGTTCCTCGGGGTCCGGGGGCCAGAGGGTGGCCTCCGGCACAACCCTGACCATCTCAAGTTACTTATCGCGTTTGCATTAGTTAATGACCTTTCCCCTTGACGAGATCGACGAGATGGACGAGAAAGACGATTATTGGAGGATGACGGCGACACTCCCGACGAGCTCCGGGTTTTTCCTGTCATGGACTTTTAGGACGAGCTGGTCCCCTTTCTTGAAGCCGGGATTCTTGAAGTAGAATTTGGTTCTGAATCCTATCTGGTTGGCCATGGAACCCTCATCAACCGGCAGAGCGCTTCTGGTTCCCAGCACGGGAAAGAAGTCCGAATCCGTCGGAAAGTTATAGAATTTCATCTTTGAAAAAATGAGCGCTTCTTTTCCCAGACGCCGATAAGTGTTCATGTCATTCATCTCGCCTTTGTACTTCTCCCGAAGCTCCTTGAGAGAAGGCATCTTGTATTCCTGTCCGTTGTAGACCATGGTGACGTCGTCCCTGTGGACCGAGAGACTCTGATTAGCCCTAGCCACCATGTACGCCATGAACATGACATAGGGGCTGTCCAGCTTGCGGACAGCCAGGCCGGCATCGGCGGCCATGATAATATCACCTTCGTCGTTATAAAAGACGCTCTGACCCAGGTCGATCGTCTGCGGATAGGCTGTCGCCAAAACAAAAAAACACAGAAGCCCCAACCTCAGTGCCTTGATCAAGCTTTCCTTTTTGTCCATCATGCTTTTTCTCCTCTCTAATTAAATTTTAACACAGACGTTGGATTTGCCAAAAAAAAGAAGCCAAAAAGCATGAGCCAAGTTCGAGAACGCTCGCCTTTTCTTTTCTGAGCAGGCGGCTATTGACTTCTTTTTCCCCAGGATTCTATACTTCAAGAGGGCGGGTAGATTCTCACCAGAGCCAAGAGTGAAGAAGATTTCTCCCCTTCCCAAAGAGGAATCCGGGATCCGCATGAAAAAAAGATTGAGGAAGATCGCTGTCATCGGCGGGGCGATAGCCGGCCTTCTCATCCTGGTTGCGATCGTCGGTTTTTTGTTTTTTTACTACGACAAACCGCTGACCAAAAACCTTGTCCAAAAATACATCAACAGCCAGACGGGGGTTAAGGTTGAAATCGGCAGACTGGACTACAGGTTGTTCCCGGCGCGCGTTCGCGCCTCTTCGGTGCGGGTTTCTCAAAAAGATCAAAGCGGACAAATTGACGTTTTTATAAAAGAGCTCAGTGCCAGGGGACAATTGAAAAGACTGCTCAAAAACGCAAAGCCCGTCTTTGAATCGATCGAAATTGAAGGCGCGAGCTTAGAGATCAATCGAACATCTCCCGGCAAAACTGATCTGGATGTGATCATCTCGGGGTTGGCCGGAGCTCTCGCCTACACGAAAACTCTCACCCTGAAGAATGCTTCTCTGAAACTCACTCTCCCAGACGCGCAGCTCGCCCTCCGTGAGGCAGAGCTCACTCTGTCCGAATCTCATCGGCCGGCCGCCTATGAGTTTTCCCTGGGCTGCAAAAGTGTCGCCCTGACAAGGGGCGCCGGGGACTTCCAATTTGAGACTGGATTGACCTCTGCGGGCACATTGTCCCTTTCAGGCAGGGTTTCGGCGTCCGCGGATGTCAAGCTTGACAGTATTCGTTTTGCCACACCCTGGATCAAGAATGTTCCCAGTACGCTTGCCTTCAAGTTGGACGCGGAATTCAAAGCGAGGGAGTGGACGGTCTCTGTGCCGGACTGGAAGATGGATGTCCCGAATTTGATCGATGCCTCCGGGGCCTTGAAGGTCAATCTCGGCCGAAATCTGGCTCTGTCTGTCCGCTCCAGGTTCGAGCTCAAAGATCTGGAGAAGGCCCTCGTTTATCTACGTCCCTTCTGGCCCAAAAAATTCGGCAGCTTTGAGCTGACCGGAAAGGCCAGTGCCGAGGCGAGCTATGAATACTCGAATCGCCCGGACAAGAAAGAAGATCATCTCAAATCCATGGCGCAGGTTCGAACGGGCGCGCCTGAAGTACGCGTCGCCGGAGGGGTCCCTCGAGACTGTGATCTCGGGAAGATTGGAGCTGAACGGTCCGCTCACCGACCCCCGGATCGCCGGAGAGATCCTTGCCTC
The DNA here is from genome assembly GCA_963770045.1 of Candidatus Aminicenantota bacterium. Classification (GTDB taxonomy): domain Bacteria; phylum Acidobacteriota; class Aminicenantia; order Aminicenantales; family CAVYOD01; genus CAVYOD01. Next base: position 5,429 of record CAVYOD010000007.1, read on the forward strand.
GGACGGAACCCTGACCTCCAAGAAATTGACCATCCATGATATTGGTTTCCGGCTCCCAATTGACGCCGGACGCAAGCTGGCGAAATCTGATGGCTTCAAGGCCACGATCGGTTCGCTCGACGCCCCGTCCGAAAAGAAATCCGTTTCACTCAAAGACATTGTGTTGAGAGGATCGGCAAGCCTTGACATCCCAACTCAGGCCCTGCGCCTCGATATTCTCGAAGCTCGGACTTCAACGCTTTCGCCTCTCCTGTGCTCCGTCAAAATCGCCCTTGGCCCCGGTGATAAAAAACTTCTGAAGCTCACCTGCACGAAGGTGAAAATTCCGGTTCTCCGAGCATTCTTCTCCGCCCAACTGCCCAAAGAACTCGAAGGCTGGGGGGCCGATTCCGATTGTGACTTTGAAGTCGAGGTCCAAGACTCCCCTCAAATAAAATCCGCTTGGGATTTCTCGGCCGGCCTCAATCTCAGCCAAGGGAAATTCCAGAACCCCGCTTCGACCATCGCCGGGGAAGCTTTGCAGGCGGTCATTGCTCTCAAGGGCAGGTATGACCCGGGTCAAAAAAACGTCTTCCTTCGCGGGGATTTCTCTATCCCTCGGGGAGAGACCCTGTGGAAAGATTTTTATGTCGATTGGAGCAAATATCCGGTCACGGCCGGATTTTCCGGCACCTATGGAATCTTCTCGGGCCGCCTGGACGACGTTTCGCTCGATATCTCGGTCACCAATCTCGGAGAAATCCATGCTCAGGGCGTGGCCGGGACTCAAATGCCGCTGTCCGCGGCACTGAGGACAAGAGCCCGAATCAGCCTGGGCTCGCTCTTTGCCCTCCTCATCAAGGGTCAGACGTCCAATCAGAGCCAGGTCGAAATGGGGGGAGAACTGAGGGCCGATTTTAAGGTTGAAAAAAAAGGAGAGTCGTTTTCGGCCAGCGGGACTCTGGGGATCAAGGGCGGAGCGATTGGGAACGGGGCATCCGGCCTTGTGATCAAGGAGATCGAGGCCGCTATACCGTTTTGTCTTGCGGAAAGGAAAGACGATGGCAGGTCGGGAGTCCCCCCATTTCTCGAGCGCGGATATTTTCGGGCCGGGGAATTCGAAACCCCGTTATTCAAAATCAATCCTCTGGAACTCATTATCCAAGGCGAAGAGAATGCATTCCGGGTTGACCCCTTCTCCTTTAAATTCCTGGGAGGTGTCGTTGAGATCGGGAAAACATCTCTGGCTTTCGAACCCCGACGTCTGAGCTTCAAGGGAGACTCTTCTCTCCGGCTGAGAGAGATCGACATATCCCAACTTCCTCTGCAGAGCGAAGAACTCCATCTCCAGGGACGGGCCCGGGCGGAGCTCTCCCGAATCGAGATCGATCCTCAGAGCCTTGTCGCTCAAGGGGAGGGATCAATCGATATTTTCGGAGGCCGGGTGAGCATCCGGAATATTTCGGTGACCCAGCCTTTCTCCCCGGAGAGGACTTACGCCGGCGATCTCGACCTGAAGGATATCGACCTGGAGAAACTCACCAGTTCCGTGCCGTTTGGGAAAGTCACCGGCATCCTCGATGGAGAAATCAGTGGTCTGAAGATCTCCTACGGACAGCCCGAGAGCTTTGAATTGGGGCTGGAGTCGGTAAAAAAGCGGGGAGTGTCCCAAAAATTCAGCCTGAAGGCCGTCAACAGCATGTCCATATTGAGCTCGGGTGAAAAAGCCGGAGTGCCATCGTCCACCTGGTGGCTGCGCTTCGTGTCGAGTTTCGGGTACAGCAGAATCGGCATCCGGAGCACCCTGAAGAATGATATGTTTACACTCCGCGGCACGATCGTCGAGAAAGGCGTTCAATATCTGGTCAGAAGATCGCGGTTTTTCGGGATCGATGTCATCAACAGGCAGCCGGAGAAGGGAATCAGCTTCAGGGATATGATCGAGCGCCTCAAAAAAGTGGGCACGCAGGCGACATCGAAATGAGAATTCTCGGATAATTTGCTATAATGAAATCAAAATATGTTCAAAGGGGCACGAAGATGAAGATGAATATGGAGCAAAGACGCTTGACTGTCACGGTCGGCCTCCTCGTGGTCTTTTTTTCCTGCATCACGGTGAACATCTATTTCCCGGAAGCGACGGTTAAAAAGACGGCCGAGGAGATCGTCGATGAAGTCAGGAAAAACGCCGAAAAGGACAAAGACAAAAAAGAAAAACAAGCCGCTGTCCTGCCCTCCTCTCGGGGAGAAACATTCTCTTTTGTCCCGTCGGCTTATGCTCAGCAGGAGACAACGGTCTCATCGCCAAAAATCAGAGCCTTGAAGGATTCTCTTCGCCAGAGGTTCCCCCAACTGAGGCCTTTTTTCGAGAAGGGCAATATCGGAGAAGCCAATAACGGGCTTGTCCAGGTCCGGGATGAAGGCTCTCTGGGACTCAAGGATAAGGCGGCGCTACGGGCATTGGTCAAGGACGAAAACGGAGACCGGGATAGCCTCTATGCCGAAGTGGCCAAAGCCCTCAACATCGACTCAAGCCAGGTCCCGCGCATCAGGAAAATATTCGCCGAGACTTGGATCAAGAATGCGCAACCGGGATGGTGGATCCAAAAAGAGGACGGCGCCTGGATAAAAAAACAGTAGGAAGATAATTCGGGAGATTTTCTGAATCACCGGGGGCGCCGGCTTTTGACGCCCTCGATCACACCCTCCACCAACGTAAAAACCGAGTTCAACCCGATTTTCTCCGTGTCCCTCGCCGCCGGATAGGAAGCCACCCCGAAGGCGGCCGCCTTTGGAAATCCGAACATGGTTTTGAGTGCCGCGGCGAGCTCCTTGGCGGTCGGCCCTTTGGGCACAGGCAGGCCGGCTCCGGGGATGTCGGAGGGCTCGAGAACGTCCATATCGACGTGGATGTAGATGAGATCCGTCAACCCGGAGAGTCTCTCCATCTGCCTCGTGATCATAGGAGAAAGAGTCTTGATGTCTTCGACTGTGATGTGTTCGACCTGGCTCCTGTCAATGAGCTCTTGTTCCAAGGGATCGGTGTCCCTGACCGCGACCATGGTCACATAGCCTGTCGGAAGAGCGGGGTCGAGGCCGCAGGTTTTCCTGAGTCTTTCCAGACAAAGGCCGCAGCCGATGGCCACGGGCATACCCCCGAGCATGCCGCTCAGAGTTGTCTCAGGAGTGTTGAAATCGCCGTGGGCGTCGATCCAGACAAGCCCGACTCTGAGCGGTCTTGGGACGGCGCCCGCATGCTGGACTCCGGCCAGCATCCCCAGCAGACCGTTGCAGTTCTGAAGGAGCCCGAGCGGGAAAATCCCCCTCCTGATCTGCTCCGAGACCGCATCGGCCAGGTGTTTTGACGCGAGGCCGAAGCGATGCTGGGTTCCATATTGTTTGTCCTCTTCAGGTGTCAGCCTGGCTGTGAAAGACTCTGCGACTTTGCAGCCGAGGCGTTCCAAAACCTTCGGAAGACCTCCCGTTTCGATCGCGTTGGCCGATTCCTGGATCTCAGGGAGGCCCCATTGGCCGGTATAAGCCAATTTATCGATCCCCACTTCGAAAGGCTTTGCCTGTGCTGTTTCGCCCGGTCCTGAAGTGACCCCGGCATACTTTTTCATCTTAGATTTCTCTCCAGCCAAAAAACTTGCGGAAACGAGAACAAGCAGAACCGAAAAGAGAGCAAGAGCCGGCTGCCTGCCATCGGCGCCGTCGATGTCGATGTCCGCACTGCATAACTTGGATATAAATGGCGATGAATTCCGACGGGTCCTGCTTCGGTTCACCGCCCCTCATGGACGATCTTGATACCGGATAGTCCCCCAATCTCACCCAGCGGGATTCATTCAATCAAGAACGATAATCCATCGGCAACGGGGTAGTCTAGTCATCCGCTCTGAGCGAGGCTCGACAGTGATCAGAATCGGTTGTTTAGTGCTGACCAGACGTGCTAAGATTCGGCTTGGGGAGGCCACAAAGATTTTAACGACGTGTCGAAAATCCGCGAACTCGGTGTGGCTCTCGATTTCTAAAAGGAGGAGCTAGTCTATGGACCTATTCAACAGGAGTGACGGGTTACGGAGAGCCCACTGGGGAGGACGCAACCGGGGCGCGATCAGCGCACGCAAAGCCTTATTGCCAATCGTATGGTTATCGATTTTGGGATTGCTGCTTGGACGATCCGCATTCGCCCAAAGTGATGATCAACCAGAACTGCTCCGAAAGCAGCTTGCGTACACTCGGGCCTACTACACAAAGTACGAATACCGCATCCCGATGCGGGACGGCGTTAAGCTCTTCACCACTGTTTACGTGCCGAAAGATTTTAGCCAGACCTATCCGATCATGCTGCACCGGACCCCCTACTCGGTCTCTCCCTACGGAATCGATAATTATCGGCCGGTGCTCGGCCCTTCCGAGGTTTTCGAAAAAGAGGGCTTCATCTTCGCCGACCAGGATGTCCGGGGACGGTATTTGTCGGAGGGGGAGTTCATCGATATGCCCGTCCACAAGACAAAGTTTTCTGGTCCGACGGACACGGACGAGAGCACGGACACCTATGACACCATCGACTGGCTCATCAAACACGTCCCCAACAACAACGGAAAAGTGGGCATTTCGGGGATTTCGTATCCAGGCTTCTTCGCGGCATTCGGGATGATCGATGCCCACCCCGCGCTCAAAGCGGCCTCGCCTCAAGCCCCTGTGGGCGATGTCGGCAACGGTGATGATTCCTACCACAACGGCGCCTTTTTCCTGGCTGCCAATTTTCACTTTTACACGCTTTTTAAGCCGCGGACGGGAGGACCTACGCGGCCGGAGAGATTCGTCCGTTTCAGCTTCGGCACGCCCGATGCCTACGACTTCTTTCTGCGCATGGGGCCGCTCTCCAATGCCAACGCAAAGTACCTGAAGAACGAGAGCCCCTATTGGAACGACCTGGTGGGGCACCCCAACTACGATGAGTTCTGGCAGTCCCGTGCGCTCATGCCTTTCATGAAGAACATCAAGCCGGCGGTCCTGTTTGTCGGCGGCTGGTTCGATGCGGAGGATCTGGCAGGTCCGCTGAAGCTCTTCCGCTCGCTGGAGAAAAACGGACCGACCGCCGCAAACACCCTGGTTATGGGTCCGTGGCTTCACGGCGGATGGGCGGAGATGGATGGCGACAAACTCGGAAACCTGGACTTCGATTCTAAGACCGGAGAGTTTTTCCGGGATAACATCGAACTCCCCTTTTTCGTCTACCACCTGAAAGGCAAGGGCGACGGCCTGAAAACTGCGAAAGAAGGAACAATCCCGAAAGCCTGGCTTTTTGAGACGGGAACGAATCAGTGGCGGCGTTTTGACACCTGGCCTCCGAAGGAGGCCCGTGAAAAGACCCTGTACCTATGCCCGGGCGGCAGGCTCGCTTTGGAGCCGGCGGGGGACACGGGCGGCGAGTTCGACGAGTACACGAGCGACCCGGACAAGCCTGTGCCCGTTCTCGGACACATTGGTGAGGGGATGCCCGGCGACTATATGACCGAGGACCAGAGATTCGCTTCCGAGCGTCCGGATGTCCTGGTCTATGAAACAGACCCCCTGGATCATGACTTCACGATTGCGGGCCCGATAACCGCAGCCCTCAAGGTCTCCACCTCGGGCACGGACTCGGATTTCGACGTGAAGTTGATCGATGTCTATCCGAACGATTATCCGGATCCCGACCCGAACCCGGTGGAGATCCATCGGGCCGGCTACCAGCAGCTCGTCCGAGGGGAGCCCTTCCGGGGCAAATTCCGCAACGGCGTGGAGAAGCCGGAGCCCTTTACGCCGGGGAAGCCGGAGAAAATTGAGTTCGTGATGCCCGACGTCCTCCACACCTTTCGCCCCGGCCACCGGATCATGGTCCAGATCCAGAGCTCCTGGTTTCCGCTCACGGACCGGAATCCTCAGAAATTCCTGGATATCCCCAACGCCAAAGCTTCCGACTTTCAGAAGGCCGTGGAGCGGGTCTATCGTGGAGGAAAAGACGGATCGAGAATCCGGGTTTTGATCCTCGAATAGCCGGTCGCGCGATCGTGTCCCTCGCTGCCTCGGATTTCTGTTTGCCAATGACAATTCAATGATGATATATTTCTGGAAAAAAGTAGCCCGGCGATGCGAATACTGGCCGTTTCCAATCTCTTCCCACCCGCAGACAGGAGTGGCGATGCGCTCGAGTGCCAGGGTATCCTTCAATCCCTGAGGGTGAGGGGGCACGAGGTCAGAGTCCTGGCCGGCGCGGCCGGACCCAAGAAATTCCGAACCGAAGGCGACCTCTCCCGCCGGCTCATCAGAGACCCGAGAGGTCCCTCCAATTGGCAGACCGTTCTGCTGAAGGAAGTCGTCAATCAGGCCTCCTTCAAAATGGCCTGTCGGGATTTTGAGCCCGATCTCGTCTTCTTTTTCGACCTCTCGCAGATCTCGGCCTCTCTTGCTTTGTTGGCCAAGGAAGCGGCGATCCCGGCCTGTTCATATATCTTCAACGACTGGTTGGCCACCTGGGAAAGAGACCGATGGTACCAGACCTGGCCGAAGGGAAGAAGGGGCTTCCGGATGCTTCGCTTCTTGAGCGGCCATCTCGGACTCACTCCCTTCTCGCAAACATTGGATCCGGGTCAGGTTATTTTCGCCTCCGGCTATCTGGAGGCCGCGGCCGCTCAGGCGGGCAAGGGTGGGTTCCGCTCCGCTGTCGTCCTTCGCGGGGTCGATGTCCGCCGCTTTTCAAATCATAGGGCGAATGTCCGAAGCCCTTTTCGTCTCCTCCACGCAGGCCCGATCAGACCGCAAAAAGGAATCGATACCGCCATCAAGGCTCTGGGGATTTTGAAACGCGAATACGATTGCGAGGCCCTGTCGATGACGATTGCCGGAGATGACAAGGCTCTTCCCGATTATGTCGCCTACCTTCGCGATTTGGCTGCGGCGGAAGATGTTCTTGAGAGCCTGGCTTTTGCAGGCTACACTCCGTACGAGAATATGCCCGACCTCTACCGGGCGCATGATATCTTTGTCTTCCCATCCGTGATTGTGGAGCCTCTGACCGTCTCGTTATTAGAAGCTATGTCCAGCGGATTGGGAGTGGTCAGCACGGCCACGGGGGGCAATTCGGAAGTCCTTGAAGACGAATTGAATTCCCTGATCATCCCCAACGAGAATCCGGAGCGCTGCGCTCAACAGATCCTCCGGCTGCTCAAAGATCCCAATCTCTATGAAACGCTGCGCGCCGGGGCAAGAAAGACGATCGAGGATAGGTTCCGGCTTGAAAAATCGGTGGATTCGATAGAGGAGATCCTGAAAAAGACTGTCGGCGAGGCAAAGAGAAATCAATCGCCCCTTCTTATACGGAAACAGGAAGCGAGCCCAGAAGCCGCCCGATCCGAGTCTTTGGATGATCTGATGAGGCGAACGGAACGGTGGCTCAAATGGGGCAGTCGTCTCGTCCTGGCTCGAAACCTGATCAAACCGGCATCCATTCTCAAAGGAATGAGGAAGGCGCTTCAGAAGTCGACTTCTTTTACGGCGCTTTTGATTTTTCCGCTCCTTTATAAAGGATACTCTCTTTTGCGGGAAAGGCCTGAAAAAAGTCCCGGGTCTTTCGCGGCCCGACCCCGGGGAGTCTTGGTCGTCCAACTGGCGGATCTAGGCGACGTCATCTTGACCAGCGCCTTCCTGCGCGAGTTACGGAAGTTCCTGCCGCGGGCGAAGCTCGCGCTCGTTGTCCAGCCGGGCATGGCCAAGGTGGTCGAAAAGTGTCCTTACATTGATGAACTCCTCCTCTTCAATTGGCGGACCGTAAAAAATTGGAGGACCGCCTTTCAGGGTGATATCCGGTGGTGGCTGAAAGGCCTTTGGACGGGCAGGCGGGGTTTCCGGAGGAGCGATTTCGACACGGCCGTATCCCTCAGGTGGAATAACGATGCCTGTCAGGCGGCCGCCCTGATCATGATGTTCTCATGCGGCGCTCCCCGGCGCGTCGCTTATCTCGATTCCCTGGCCGACCCCAAACGCTCCAGCCTGAAATGCGTCGAGCGTCTGATCACAGAGGGCCCGGTCAGGGGCGCTCCAATACACGAGATCGAGTACCAGCTCGCCCTCCTGCGTTTTCTGGGCGGGAGTCCCATGGACACGAAGCCGGAAGTCTGGACGGGTCCGGAAGACGAGCGTTTCGCCGCTCGGGCCCTTGATCGGCCAGGCGTCCCGGCTAACGCCAGATTGATCGCCTTCGCGCCGGGGGCGGCCTGGGCTTACCGCCGCTGGCCGGCCGATCGGTTTATAGAATTGGGGAGATGGTTGCAGGAAAAATATCAGGTTTACATCTTGCTCCTGGCGGGGAATGCGGAGCGCCCCCTGGCACGTCAGATAGAGAGCGGACTGGATCGGGAACGGACGATCAATCTGGCCGGCCAAACGACCTTCCGGGAGATGGCTTCGGTCTTGAAGCGCTGCGAGCTATTCTTGGGCAACGACTCCGGCCCGATGCACGTCGCCGTCGCCTTAGGAGTCACCGCGGTCGGTTTGTTCGGCCCGGGTGAATACGAACGCTTCAGGCCTTGGGGGACGAATCATGAAGTCATCCGGCTGGGGCTCACCTGCAATCCCTGCTCCGAGGACTGCAAATTCGGTGAAGCGCTGTGCATAAAGGGAATCACCGTGGATCAGGTGCAAAGGGTCCTGGCGAAAAAGCTCGGGCCCGTATTGAAATAAACCGTGAGAGATTATAAAATCGGAAGACAGCGGATGAAGTCACACCTGGGAGTTTGAGGGTTTTACCATGGAAGATTTAGCCAGAGAGATCCAGCGCCTCAGAGCCGAACTGGAGAAGAAAAAAGAAGAGATTCAAGACCTGAGAAAATTGGTCAACAAAGAGATAGACCGGGACTTTCCTCCCGATCTGGACGCGTTTTCGGAGAAGGAGCTGGACACCTTCATCAGAGAGCTCATCTCCTCCAGCAAAGATTTCACCGAATCCAAGCCTGACCTGAAGCCGATCAAATCACACCGGAAAACGATCGGCAAACCCGTTGTGCTTTTGAAGCGCATACTCCTGGAAACGACATTCGATAATCTGGAATTGTTTTTGGACAAACAGATGCAGTTCAACCGGCGGTCGGTCGATCTGGGCCGGGCCCTTTTTCTCCGGCTCAGGGTCGAGAAAGAGAGAATGGAAAAAATCGAAGAGAGGATCATCGCTTGCGAAGAAAGCCTGGTCATTCTCAAGAGCAAGCTCGGGGACCTGCGTGCCGGCCTGGAAGAGATGAAGGGGCGAACGGGAGGTCACTTCTGAGTCCTGACAATTCAAAAGACCGTTCCCTTCCGAATATCCAGGAGTTGGCTGAAGAAATAAGAGACATCTCGGCCCGTCAAGGATTGCAGGCGGCCTCCAATTGCCTCTCGCGAGCCGAGGTTATTCTCAATCTCAGGAAGCCCTCCCTTGCCATCTACGATCACGCTTTTCATTTTATCGGCGGCGCCCAGAAGTACGGTCTGACGCTCATCTCCGCCCTGCAGGATCAGCTTCGACGTCACAATCCTCGCCAACAGAGAAGTCCGCCATAAGGATTTTCAGGATTGGTACAATCTCGACCTCTCGAAATGCAGAATCAAGGTCATCAAACTCCCCTATTATGAAAAAAAGGGCGCCGCCCATCTCGACCCGGCGTTCATCACCAGGCAGGTCGAAAACCCTTTTCATCTCATCAGTCGAGAAAGCGGCGAATATGATATCTTCGTCAACAACAGCATGAACGAGATGGTCTACCCTTTATCGAATATCTCCGTGTTGATCTGCCACTTTCCCGAACGGAGACCGAAGAGCTACTTTTATGCCGACCGGTACACAAACGTGGTCTACAACAGCCGCTACACGGCCGAATGGATCGAGAAAAAATGGAAGCTCACGCCTCATCATCACATTTATCCCCCGGTCGATATGGAATCCGGCGAGGCTGAATATCCGAAGAAAAAGCAGATCCTGTCCGTCGCCAGGTTCGAGCCTGAAGGGACCAAGAGGCAGCTCGAGATGATCGAGGCGTTTCTGAGACTCTCCCTGGAGTGGCCGGAAATCGTCCGCGGCTGGAGGTTCATTCTCGCCGGCGGCAGCCATCCAAACAACCGCTATCTCACCCGGCTGGAGGAGATGGTCGTCAAGAACCCGGCTCAAAACATCGAGTTGAAGATCAACCTCCCCGTCTCGGAGCTAAAATCCCTCTATCGAGATTCAACACTTTTCTGGCATCTGTGCGGGGTAAAACACGAGGATCCGGGAGAGGTCGAGCATTTCGGCATGACGACCGTAGAGGCCATGCAAAACGGGCTGGTTCCGCTGGTCTATGACGGGGGCGGTCTCAGGGAGATCGTCGATCATGGGGAGAACGGGTTCAGAGTCCGGTCCGGTGCCGAATTGTTGGAGTTTACTATGAGATTGCTCGACGACCCGGAGATCATCCGGCAAATGAGCCGGGCGGCCAGAGAAAAATCTCAGTTGTTCACCAGGGCAAGGTTCGAGGCCAGGGTCAAAGACTTGTTTGAGAAGATCCTCAAATCATACACCCTCGTCGAACAAGGTCGGCCCTCTTCACAGAAATAACCAACGTTGTCGATTGGCAAAGCCGGTCTCCGCCCTCGGTCGTGCCTTAAACAAGGCTTAGCCAACGAATGGTTTAGTGTCAAGAATGGCTTTTCGGTTTTGACGGGATAGACGGAAGTCGAGACAGACTGGATAGACGATTTTGGAAGAAATTGCTGGTGCCTGCGTCCAAATAATTGGTAAAATAAAAGTAATGAATTCTTATCCTTTTCACGGCGCTCACACTCCAGAAAATCAATATAAGGAGAGGACGATGTCCAAAACCAAAAACATCATTCTTATCTCTCTTCTTTTGCTGGCCCCCCTGGCGCTGTGCCTCGCCCAGGCCAAGGTGGATGTCAGCGGCGATTGGGATTTCACCATGACGACACCGCGGGGCCCGATGAACTCGACCGCCAAGTTTGTCCAGGACGGTGAAAAACTGACCGTGACCATGGCCAGCGAGCGCGGCGAATTCAAGGGTGAAGGCACCATCAAGGAAGCCGACATCGAGTGGACAATCACCCGCGACACCCCGCGTGGACAGATGACCACCACCTACAAAGGAAAGGTCGATGGGAACAGCATGACCGGCACCGCCCAGATGGGCGACCGCGGCTCCATGGAGTGGAAGGCCACCAAGAAGACTTCCTGAAGTCCTGACTGTTTGCCAAAACTCCTGCGGCAGTGAAGCAAAAGGAGGAAAGGGTGATGACTGCAAAAAAGAGTTTTCTTTTGGTTGTGTTCCTGGCCGGTTCAATTTTGTGCCTGGGGAAGACACCGCCGGCCCAAGAAGCGGGAAAGCCCGCATCCAGCCTTCCTGTTCAGTATGAAGAATTCACGGCGCCGGATTTCGTTAAGGCCGTGGCCAAATCCGAATCAACCTGCATCATCCCGGTGGGGATTCTGGAAAAGCACGGGGCTCATCTTCCCCTGGGCACCGACCTGCTCGATTGCCGGGAGCTTTCCCTGAGGGCCGCGAAAAAAGAATACACGATCATCTATCCGTCATATTACGTCGGGCAGATTTTCGAGGCTAAGCATCAGCCTGGGACTGTCGCCTATAGCGCCCAGCTCATGCTCAACCTCCTCCAGGAAACCTGCGATGAGCTCGCCCGGAACGGGATCAAGAAAATCATCCTGGTCAACGGCCACGGCGGCAGCGAATACTTTCTCCGCTTTTTCTGCCAGATTCAGCTGGCCAGCCGAAAAGACTATGTCGTCTACATGTTCGACCCATCGGATGACAGCTCCATGGACGAGCGGCTGAAAAAGTTGAGGAAGACAAAACTGGACGGCCACGCGGGTGAGATGGAGACATCCACCATTCTGGCCCACCGCCCGGATCTGGCCCACCTGGACAGGGCTCACCAGCAGAGCGGAGAAGACCAGAAGCGGTTGACCGGCCTTAAGCATGCCTATACCGGAATCTGGTGGTACGCCAGCTATCCCAACCATTACCAAGGAGATGGGAGCTACGGGAACAAAGAGTTGGGCGAGCTCGCCCTCGACCTGGAATCCGACCTCCTGGCCGAGATGGTCCGGTCGGTCAAAAAGGATACGGCCGCCCTCGAGCTCCAGAACCGATTCTTCGAAGAATCGGGAAAGCCCCTGGTCACTAAGCAATAGAGACGCGACCCGGCCCTCATTTTCCAGGCAGCCTCGCGCCCCAGTCGACTTCGACGGCGTAGTTCATACAACGGGCAAAACATCGTAATCAAATTCCGGACAGGAGATCCGGTAATTCTCCAGGACGGGCCGGGCATGACTCGAGTCAAAGGCTTTCTTGTCCCTCATGTAGGGAGCGTAGGCCTCAAGATGGTTTTCATAGAGGATTTCCAAGGCATTCTTGGGTTTCGCATAAAAATCAGCGGCGACCAAGGCTCGATTCCCTGCAGGCGGAAGAGTCTTTTTGCGTAGTCGATGATATCCTCAATTTTCTTTAACTGGGGGTTCACGATATGGAAAATTCCACCGTCCGGGCGTTCCGCCAGCAGAGCCATAAAAGCAGCCACAAAATAATCAATCGGAATGAGGTTGATCCCCCCTCCATCCCTCACTTCGATCCGGATGGGCATAAAGAGGCGCCCATCGCTCTCCATCCGAATTCCCAAGAGTGCGGCTTTTTTCCCGCCCCTTTCGCGGAGGTCGAGCTCATAGAGATTTTTGAGAAAGACCGCGGTTTTGACCGGGAAATAGACCGCGTTGAACCTGAGGCTGCGCCCCGTTTTTGAATCCCCGTAGATAATGGACGGCCGGTAAATGCTCAAGCGGATTCCCTCCCGGCGGCAGAAGTCCCAGGCCATTCTCTCCCCTCGGGCCTTTGTCTCCTCATACACGTTATTAAATTCTCCGGGATTTACGAGCTCCTCGCAGCAGAGGCCGTCCTTTTTGCCGGCGACAAAGGCCGTGCTGACGTGATGAAAAAAAGAGCACCCGCTCTCGGCCGCGAAGCTCAAGATATTGGACAGCCCCACGATATTCGTCGCTTCCACTTCCGGCCTTTTTCTCTCCGAAAAGGACGTATTGGAAGCACAGTGGATGATCTCGTCGACGTTCTTGAGGAGACTGACCCGGACTTCGGAACTCAGCCCGAGCGAAGGCAGCTCTATCGCCCCCGATACCACCCGGAGCTTTTGCCGAAGGCCGTAGTCGAGACCAAACCAATCCATCAGTCGGGCGACGCGCTCTTCGGCGGAGGAGCGCATGTTGGGGCGGGCGAGAAGACAGACCTGATAGCCGGCCCTGAGAAGCTCTACGGCGATGTGGCTTCCAAGAAACCCCGTCCCGCCGGTGAGAAAAACTCGATCGGCTCTTCTTTTTTGCAGGACTGCGTCAGCAGTTTTCAAAAACCTAGCCCTCCGGGCCCGTGATCGATCAAGAGAATCAAAATGCCAAGCTTAGTATACTCGCGCTGTCAAGTCCTCCGAAAAATGCAACCAAGAAAATATTTATTGAATTTGCCCACTTGAGGAGTAAAATAGGGTGGAAACATTTGGCGACGATAGAGAAAAGACACGATTATTGATCCCGCCGAAAAATAGCCCCGTCTGATTTTCGAACCCTCATGTTGAACAGTTTTTTCCAGAGGATAACTCTATTATGTATGGTTTAAAGAATTTGAAAATAGGCGAATTGAAAGCTAGGATTCCGGTCATCCAGGGAGGAATGGGTGTGGGAATTTCCCTCTCCGGCTTGCCCTCAGCCGCGGCTGATTTGGGCGGCCTCCCTGTCATCGCCACCGCCAGGCTCGGTATGTTCGAGCCGGACGCAATCACCAACTACCTGGAAGCGAATACCCGCGTCTTTGAAAAACAAGATACGAAAGGCCAAAGAAAAGACAAAGGGGATCCTGGGGGTCGATATCATGGTGGCCCTGTCCAACTTCGCCGACATGGTCCGCACCGCCCTGGAGGAAAAGATTGACATCATTTTTTCGGGGGCGGGTCTGCCCCTGGCCCTGCCTGGGTTTCTCAAAGACGCGCGCGAGGACGAAGCTGGTCTCAATTAACTCTTCGGCCAGATCCCCTTCAATCATCATCCGAAAATGGCTGGGGAAGTACAATTATCTTCCGGATGCCCTGGTCGTGGAAGGACCTTTAGAGGGAGGGCACCTGGGCTTGGGACCCGAACACATTCAGGACCCCGATTTTTCAATGGAAAAGTTGATTCCCGAGGCCATTGGGGAAGTGCGGCGTAGAAGAAATACACCGGAAGGAGATGCTGGTAGTTGCAGCCGGGGGAATTTTTACGGGAGGAGACATCCGTAAGTTGGTGGACTTGGGCACCACTGGCGTACAGATGGCCACCCGTTTTGTCTTCACCAAAGAGTGCAACCCTCTCTCCAATTCAAGAAGGCATGTTTGGATTCCAAGAAGAAGATCTGGTCATATTCAAGAGCCCCGTCGGATGCCCGGGCGGGCCATCCGGAATCAGTTCATCGATGAGGTCAATTCGGGCTTGAGGAAACCTTTAAAATACCCTGGAAACATTGCATGGTCACGGTAAAACCGGAAAAACAGTCCATTATTGAATCGCCATGGCGCTCACCAACGCACAGAAGGGCAGGTTGAAAAACCCGTTTGATTTTCGGGGGCCAACGCCTACCGTTTGAACAAAATTATCCGGTAAAGAGGATATCCAGACTCTATTAAACGAATATGAATGACGGACTCCGGGCCCAGACAGATGGTTATGAAAGCGGCGATTCCGCTGACGATGATCCCACGTATATTAAAAAAATCTAGAGAGACAACGAAATGCATTTTAACAAATTGAACCTGAATCCAAAGCTCCTCCGCGGGATCGCGGACAGGGGCTATACCGACATGACGCCCGTCCAAGAAAAAACCCTCGACATCACCCTCCGGGGTGGAGACGTGGCCGTCCAATCCCAGACTGGAACGGGCAAAACCGCCGCATTCCTGATCACACTATTTGAGCGGATGCTCGCAGCAGGTGCCTCCCCGGGGAAAAAAGCGTTGATCATCGTGCCAACCCGGGAACTTGCGGTCCAGATCGCCGGTGAAGCCCGGCTTTTGAACCGCCACCTGGACTTCTCCATAGGCAGCTTTTATGGGGGCGTAGGGTACGCCGCGCAACTGGCCGTTTTGAATAGGGGCGTGGACGTTATCATCGGCACGCCCGGAAGGCTCCTGGATTTCAGCCAGAAAGGCCTCTTGAAGCTGAGAGAAATCGGATTTCTGGTGATCGACGAGGCCGACCGATTGTTCGATATGGGATTTCTGCCGGACATCAAGAGACTGCTTCAAAGGATGCCCGAACGCGAACTCCGCCAGAGCATGTTGTTCAGCGCGACGCTGAGCCGCGTCTCCAGAAAGATCGCCGGTGAACACCTGAACCGTCCGGCGTTTATCGAAGTGACACCGGAACAGTTGACCGTGGACACGATTTCACAAGAGCTCTGCCACGTGAAAAGTCACATCAAGCTGAATCTTCTCCTGGGCATCCTTCAGAAAGACAACCCGAAAAACGCCCTGATTTTCACGAATATGCGGCACGTCGCATCCCGATTGGCGAAGCGACTGCAATTCAACGGCTATCGCTGCGAAAGCCTGACCGGTGGCCTGCCCCAGAGCGCCAGGCTCAGGATCATCAACGATTTCGCCGCCGGGAAATTCTCTTTTCTCGCAGCAACGGACGTCGCGGCCCGTGGCCTCCATATCGAGGGTCTGGAAATGGTCATCAACTATGACCTCCCCCAGGATTGCGAAAACTACGTCCATCGGATCGGGCGAACGGCACGGGCCGGGAATTAAGGCAAGGCGGTGTCGCTGGCCTCGGAAGGCACTGCCGAACTGGTCGAAGCGATCGAGTCTTTCATCGGGATGAAGATACCGGTTCGGCCTGTGGATAATGATCTTTTCGCCATAGACAAGAGCCAGGAACGAGAGTCTGGAACTAGACCTCCGAGGTCGGGAAGAAACACGCCACGATCCGCTCCCCGCAACCCAAAACGAGCTTCAAAGCCGGGGACGAGATGGGCAATCCCCGTCAGATCCCGGCATAACCATAACTATTTGGCCGCCGCACTCAGAGGAAAGGACGAGTTTTTTGCCGATCTTTGCCGGTGCGAGGATCCCTTTCGAGTCGAACGGCTCCTGGACATCTGCGTTGACACTCTGACCCGATAAATCTCTGTTGTCTTTTTAGGTTTTCGGGCTATTTTTCTTTTTCAGGCAGGGGGGGCGAAGTCAGGTCCGGTTTTGCGTCGCCGAAGATGTAGTGACCGAACCAGGCCAGGTTGTGCTGCATCACGGCCCGCATGGACTTGGGTTTGGTGATGCCATGGCCATAGCCTTTGTAGACGACCATCTCGACTGGCAGCCCCGGTCTTCGAGCCCCTGCCGGAACTCGTAGGCATTGGGGATGGGGACGCGTTGTCGAATTCGCCGTGCTGGATCAGCGTCGGCGTCTTGGCGTTCTTGATATAGGACATCGGAGAGGTTTTCTTGTAGATCTCCGGGTCGACAGCCGGATTATCGCCGAGGTAATTGATCGTGAACGGAGTGATGTCGGTGTTGTAGTAGTAGGTGCCCAGTTTGAGATGCCGGCGCCGACCGAGATAGCATTAAAGCGGTCAGAAGAAGTCGTCAGAAATGCCGAGATGTAGCCTCCCTGGCTCCAGCCCATGCAGCCCACGCGCGCCGGGTCGACCCAGCCCTTTGATCAGGTAGTCGACTCCTGAGAGGACGTCCCAGGCATCACCGACGCCCAGGTTGCGATGTTAAGCGTGCGGAATTTCTCGCCATAGCCCGCGCTGCCGCGGTAGTTGACCTTGAGGACCAGGGCGCCGCGTGCCGCCCAGATGTCCGAGGGATAGTAGCGGGTATCGGGAGAGAGAAGGGACGGCCGGTCGATTCCGGTCGGTCCTCCATGGATGATGCAAAGAAGCGCGTATTTTTTGGCCGGATCGAAATCGGCGGGCTTGATCAGAACCCCCTCGATGTCTGGCCCGTCTTTGCTTTTCCAGGAGATAACCTCGCGCGTTCCCAGAATGAAATCCTTGGCCTGGTCGGTCATGTGGGTCAGCTTCCGCGGCTCGAAAGGAAAACCGGAAACATACACTTCCGGAGCGAGTAGTAGGGGAGGAGGCCTCAAAGCCATCAGCTTGCCGTCCGGGGTGAAGGAAAACCCTCCGCCCATGAAACTTTCCGGCTCGGTGATCCGCTCGATTTTCAGGGTCGACGGGATCGAGCCGGAAGAGATGCGAGGCGGTCTTCTGAAGTGCCGAGAAATAGATCCCGTCTGTCCTCCAGGCGACGAAATCCGGGGTTCTCATCGAAGCGTCCGTGAGCGGGCGGACGGCGCCGCCCTCCGGCCGGGACAAGGGCGAGTTCGGTTGGCCGCGTAATATCGGCGTTGCCCATGGCAGTCGAAAAGACGATCTGCTTGCCGTCGGGCGACCATTGGGGTGAGGAGTCCGGGCCCGGCTGGGAGACGATCCTCTTCACCAAATCGTCGGCCAGATTCAAGAACATAGACATCCGCGGTTACCCCCTGGATGAGGTCGGGATTGAGCGTCGCGCTGAAGGCGATCCGGGTTCCGTCCGGAGACCAGGCAAAAGAGTTCAGGCTGAATTCGGTGCCCTTGGTGCGCTGCCTTCCCGTCTGAGGATCTTCATGGCCTCCGCGACGTCGATCGTCCACAGGTGCGCATACTTGTACTCTTTACGGACAACCTCATAATCATCCAGGTATTCCTTGCGGTCCTTGAGGGGTTTCGAGACCGGCTCGAAAGCGGAAAAGGCTATCGATTTTCCATCCGGAGACCATCTGAAGTTCGTGACACCGCTTTCCGCGTTCGTAAGTTGGATCGCTTCCCCGCCGAGGGGGCTGATGGCAAAGATCTGGTCCTTGTCTCCGGCACGGCTGCTCAGGAAGGCCAGCCATTTCCCATCGGGAGACCAGTCGTGGCCGGTGCAGGATTTTTCGCCGCGCGTGAATTGGAAGGTTTTTCCGGAGGATGTCTCGGCCAGCCAAATGTGAGTGACGTAAGAGTCCTGCTTGAAATCTGTCTGGGTGACCGAGTAGGCGACCCACCCGCCGTCGGGAGAGATCTTGGCGTTTCCAGCGGATCTGAC
Source organism: Candidatus Aminicenantota bacterium (assembly GCA_963770045.1). GTDB lineage: Bacteria > Acidobacteriota > Aminicenantia > Aminicenantales > CAVYOD01 > CAVYOD01. Next base: position 23,603 of record CAVYOD010000007.1, read on the forward strand.
CAAAAGCAAGTCTTCGATCGTCGGGACACGTCGTTTGCTCTCCGCGGCTTGAGCGGAAAAAACAAAAGTAACCAGCCAGACTGCGATGCCAAAGAGAGTGAAGGCTCTCCTCACTGTTTTTAACGCATTCATGCTCCGTGCTCCCCGTTTTTTAGATTCCAAATCAAGTTAGAGGGATAGATATTCTCTCCGCGCTGACACGCCGATTGAAAACGACTTATTTGTTTTCAGTGAGAAGGAGCATCTTGCCGTTGAGGGAACCGTTATACTTCCCATTTTCGACGCTGATCTTCCCGTTGACGATGACGTATTCTACACCGGTCGCGTAAACGCTGGGATTGGCGTAGGTCGCGTTGTCCTGAACCGTATCGGGGTTGAAAATGGCGATATCGGCCTTGTATCCGTCGAGGAGAAGGCCCCTTTTCTTCAGGCGCAGAAAGTGGGCCGGGAGGGAGGTCATTTTCCTGATGGCATTTTCGAGGGTCAAGACCTTTTCCTCTCTCACGTACTTGCGGAGAACTCTGACCTGGCTGCCGAAGGCCCGGGGATGGCCAAATCTGGGCTTGGCGGCCGGATCGGGGATGGGCGCCGCGCCGCCGTCGCTTGAGAAACTGAGCCAGTCATTTGTCATGGCCAGCTTCATGTCGTCCTCTGAAAGTGCGCCGCATGAAAGGTAGAGATCGGGCTCGTCGATGACCAACTCCGCGGCGATATCAAAAGGATCACGCTTTTGTTCCTGAGCCAGGTCGGAAAATATCTTGCCGATCAACTGGGTATTCTTTTTGGCGGCCACGACAGCGTACCCATCCCAGCCTGAAACGGCGACCGGGCTCGGGTTATGGGGCAGCCCGACGAGAACGGATTGCCTGATCTGATCACGCTTCGATTTATCAGCCAGGGCTTTCTTGAGCTCAGAGATGTACTCGTCCCTGAGGCGTGTTTTCTCTTCATCGGACAGCCCGCGAGCAACCAACTTCTTTCTGATCCCGGCAAAAGGCTCCAGTTCATCGGGAAGCCGGAAGATCGACCAGCCCGAATTTCTGGCGATCGAGATGATCGGTCCGGTGGCCGCCTTGTCATAGGGGTACAAGTCGGCCGTGATGGATATCCCCCTGGCCCTCGCCTCATTCACCACGGCGACGGCCTCTTTCATGAGTCCCCAGTTGTTTTTTCCGCAGACCTTGAAATGGGAGACATCGACGGGCACGCCGGTTTCCTCGGAGATGCGGACGGTTTCTCTGGTCGCCTCGGGCACGTGGGCGACCTCATTCCGTTGGTGACTCGCATAGACGCCTCTGAATTCGGCCACGACCTTTGTCAGGGCAATGATCTCCTCTGTCGTCGAGTAAAGGTCAGGGATGTACTCCAGCCCGGTGCTCATGCCCCAAGCGCCCTCGCTCATCCCTTGACGCACGATCGCTTTCATCTTGTCCAGCTCTTCGGGGGATGGGGCGCGCGGGTCCAGGCCGATTACCTCTTTCCGGACATCTCCAAACCCGATCAGGTGGACAGCGTTCGTCCCAATTCCTTGCTGCGACCATTTGGCTTTGGTCTCAGCGATCTTGGGTGTCCCGCCGCCGCAGTTGCCAGTGACGACCGTGGTCGTTCCCTGAATAAGATAGTTCAGGTTCGCTTTGGAGGCCTCTTCGCCAAGCCCTCTATCGCAGTGAGTGTGGAGATCGATAAAGCCGGGCGAGACAACGAGTCCGTGGACGTCGATAATCTTCGCGGCCGTTTTCCCTTGAAGGTGCCCGACCTCGGCGATCGTGTCGCCTCTGATCCCGATATCGCCCATAAACCATGGATTTCCCGTGCCATCAATCAGTTTCCCGTTAGTGATCAAAATATCAAAATCAACTGATGCTTTCTTGGAACAAACCATAAAAGACGAAACGGCCAAAACGACCAAACCAAAAACCATGAGACAGCGCTTAACCATTCTTAACCTCCGTCCAAGGCACCTCGTCCCGAGCTCCGTTTTTGCAGACGTGTTAGAGATGATGTTTCCCTTCACGGCGTCTTGTTGCGCCGTGCTAATATTTTCCCGAGCATACTTGTCCGAGATTATTTCAGATCAGGAGAAAATTGTCAATTTGGATTCGAAAAGAAGGCGCCCTATTCTTTGTCAAAAACCCAGACATTGTCGTATTTGAGCCGAGGCCCCCTGAAACTCTCAGTCGCGGTGAAAGTCTTTCCGTCTTCGGAGAGATGATATTTCACAATGTTGCTGGCTTCTCGATCTTTCAGGATGATCTTCGAATCGAAGACCAGGTCATTTCCGTCCCAGGAAAGGCGGGCTCGAACGGTCTCTCCCGTTCCCTGCTGGACGACCTCTTTCCCATCTGTGGTCAGATCGATCCCCCACGTATCCTCTTTACCGTTGCTCATGAACGTCCGCGACAGATGAAAGGCCGGCTCTTTGTGATCGATGCGAAAGACGCCCGATGACGGCGCCGGAATCTGAAGCTTGCTTTTTTCGGAGTTGAGTTTCCAAACGCCGGTGAAATCCGGCTTTTTCTGATCCAAGGTCCCGCTCACGTCTGAAAAACACAAGCAGGCCGACAGAATTCCCGTCAGCAAAAGAAGCGCTTTTTCCATCGCCTTTCCCCTCCACATTTTAGTTGGCCCCAGTTCCGGCGGGCGGAATGCCCCGCCCGCAATAGCGGCAGACCTTTGCCTGGGCTTTGATCTTCTCGGCGCAAAAGGGGCAGGTCTGTGTTTCGCCCGACGTTGTCTTCTCCCCAGGAGATGACAGACCGTTCAATTCATCCCGGCATCTCGCGATCGTATCCTTTAGGAGCAGGGGATTTTTCACCATCCGATAAATCGTGGCCCCGTCTTCCGCCGCCGTCTGAATCTCGACCTCTCCGTAGCCGAGGATCCGGCCCAGCAGCGACTGGCTGTAGGTCAAGTTGTTGATCTTCCCCAGAGGGCTCTCTTTGTATAACGGTTGAAGACGCCCTTCTCGTCAATCACTCTCAGGTTGGTTACGGCCCAAATGTCGCGGCGCCTGTACAATTCCCGGTAGCCAAAATTGCAGGCCGCTGCAAAGAGCAGGATTGCGGTCGTCCAAACCGCCACATCCCTCAAAACTCCTCTCTCCTTGATCAGGAAGAACGAGAGGACGAACAGGACCACAGCGATAAGAAACACGAAGAAAGGCTTGGCCACCGTTATCCAGTGGGTCCGCGTTTCGAGGACTTTTTCCTCCCCCTCTCTGAGCTTCGTTTCATGCAGCCTCCTTTCCCGGATTCGCAGACTACAACGATTTAGCCTTTTCTTGGCGATCATTATACATTATCGGAGCCTCTACGGAAAATCATACAAACTCAAGTCGCGTTTTTCTGCCGGGCGGAAGTTCAGGTGAAATTCTTGTCTTTTAATTCGGACCAGGGTATCCGGATGGCTCTCGGCCGTTTCCAAGCGCCTTATCAGAGGCTGTTTGGCCCCCGTCGAACTTGGCGAGGACAGCCATGTCCGCGTCGGAGATCGCGAAGTCAAAGATGTCTGCATTTTCGACGATGCGCTCGCGGGCCGGGAATCACCCGGTTCTTTTTGGCCCTAAATCTGATTTTTGCCAGGCAAAACCCCCACAAACGCTTGACACACGGAGCCGCAGAGATATAGCATTTCAGAAGCGTGGGGAATCCGATTTTATCATTCACCAAAGCGAGAAATGTCTCCGAGCGAAAGGCGGCCCCTGCTCACTCGCCGGGCGGGAAAATAAAATGATGGAAAAATTCGGTTTTCTGTTGGGAACATGGAAGCTTGATTATCGAGTTCCGAAAAGCGAAGCTCAGCGAAGCGGCGACGGGCGCTGGGCAGGGAACGTTCAAGAAAGCCCTAAACAATAAGTATGTCTATTTTGATTACGAGGCATCGTTCTCGACGGGCGTCAGTACCCGGGCCCACGCGATTTTTGCCTGGGACGAGAAATCAAGGATCTACCGGTATTGGTGGTTCGAAGACTCCGGGAATTTTCTGACCGCGTCCTGCCATTTTATCAACGATCAAACTCTGTTCCTGAATTGGCACGAAACCGGGCTGGTCCAAACTTTTAGAAAAGTTGGCCCGGACCAGGTGATCATGAGGATGAGACTGCCTGATTCGGAAGAAACGCAAAGAATCGTCCTGGAGGTCGTTCTGACCAGGGCATGATCGGCTGCCGCCAAGTCCAGCGGACCTGAGAAGGCTACTGCGCTTCACCACCGTGACCCAGGGAGGTCGTGTGTTGGGGGTCTTTTGGTCCCGCTCTCTGAGCTCCGTCCTCATGCCTGCTTCCTCTTCCTGGTTCGCGTACCAATTTCAGATCGCCTGACTTTGCAAACGATCCCTGGCCGAGCGCAGACTTATTTTTTCTCGCCCGTCAGGGCCTGGGGTTGAACATGCGGAGGGCAAGCGGGTTGCGCGGGTCGCGCTTAACTGATAATATGAGCACCGAACTTCTGAACAATGGAAACTCCGCGCATTTCCGGGACGGTCAAGATGCCCTCCAAGAATAAAAGGACTGGGGAGGCAAGCGCGTTTCATATCAATATCTTGGGGGGAGGAATCGCCGGTCTGTCAGGCGGGATACTTCGCTCAGAAAAAGGGGCTTCATTTCACAGTTTATGAATCAAAACACATCGTGGGCGGGAATTGCCTGACCCTGAAATATAAGGACTTTTTCTATGATTCCGGGGCGCACCGATTCCACGACAAGTACGCTTCGATGACTCAGGAGCTTAAGAATCTGCTCGGCGATGAATTGCGAGAGATCCAGGTTCCGAGTCAGATTTATAACAGCGGTACGTACATAGATTTCCCCCTCACTCCGCTGGATCTCATATCAAAGCTGGGCGTGCCGACCCTTCTCAAAGGCGCCATCGATTTGATCAAAGCAAGAATGGCCCGGAGAAGTCCCCGGGAAGACTTCGAAGGATTTGCCGTGCACACCTACGGGAAAACCATAGCCGAGCTCTTCCTCCTGGGCTATACCAGGAAGCTCTGGGGAATTCCTCCTAGCAGGCTTTCACCGGTCACATCCGGAGGGAGGCTGAAGGGTCTCACGATATCAACATTTCTCCATGAGACCTTCGGGGGAAACAAAAAAAAGACGAGACACCTGGACGGCTCCTTCTATTATCCGAGGCAGGGTATCCATGTTATCCCCAAGAGGCTGGCCGAGTCTTGCGGAAATGGCCGGATTCTCACCGACTCAAGAATCACCCGGATATTTCATGATTACGATAAAATCCGCGCGATCGAGGTCAATGGCCGTGACAGGATAGAAACCAGCCGGGTCGTCAACACTCTCCCGCTCAGCTTGTTCCTCGACCTGCTGGAGCCCCAACCACCCCGGGAGATTATCGCCCTGGCCAAGTCTCTCCGGTATAGAGATCTCCTGCTCGTCGCCTTCTTCTTGAAAACGCCCTCCGTTTCAAAGAACGCTTCGATCTATTTCCCTGATCCCCGATTCCCGTTCGCCCGGGCCTATGAGCCAAAGAACAGGAGCGCGTGGATGGCTCCCCGGACAAAACCGCTCTCATCGTTGAATGGCCCTGCCAACGGGACGAGCAAGCCTGGAATGCCCCCGATAGCGAACTCGTGAAGGCGGCGCGTTCGCACCTTGTGAGAATCGGCCTGATTAAAGACGCGGACATCCTGGATGAGGTAGTGACCAGGATGGAATATGCTTATCCGGTCATAGAAAAAGAAACGGAAGGGAAAAAGACGCGAATCTTCCGTTTCCTTCAGGGATTCGAGAACCTGAAATCCTCCGGACGCGGCGCGCTCTTCGAGTACATCCATATCCACGACATCATGAGGATCAGCGAAGAAATCATGGAGGGGTTGGCGCTGGACGGAGCCGAGCCAGCTTCAGTTTAATCCGGCCATTTTTAGCAGCCCCAAAAAATTCATCTTCCATTCGTGCCGATTCAAGGTCAGGAACCGGCTCAGGATGTAGCCCGGCCGGAGATAAAAAGATCGGTACATTTTTTTGAACATTCCCCTCAGTTCGTCTGTGGTCAGGGCCGTGGCATTCATGACAAAGGTGTCGCTTCTCAGGCCGTCGAAGTCCAGGCCGTCCAGGAACCAGCCGTTTTGAACGGCCATCTGATAGAGCTCGGTTCCCGGGAAGGGCGAGAGCACCTGGATGTTGGCAAAATCGGCCCTGATTCGCTTTGTCATGTCGATCGTTCGGGAGATGGATTCCCGGGTCTCTCCGGGATTTCCGATCATGAGATTGGCGACCGTTTTGAGGCCGGCCTTTCTAGTCATCTGGAAGGTTTCGATAATTTCGGAGATGGTCGTTCCCTTCTTCAGGAGTATCCAGTATTTTTTGGTCACCCGACTCCACCCCGTACTGGATGACGCGGCATCCCGCCCGGCGCATGTCTTCGAGCATGGAGAATCTTCATCCTGCCGACATGACCGTTGCATGACCAATTGACTTTCGCTTTTTCCCGGATGAGGAGTCCACAGATCTCCGAGACTCTGTCCTGATCCAGAGTGAATTCGCTCTCCTTGAACAAAATCTCCTTGATCCCGAATTCGCGGGATCAGAATCATCATCTCCTCAAAAACCCTCGGCGCAGAATGGGCGCGGTATTTTTTGCCCAAGACGACGCCGGTGTCGCAAAAAATGCACCGGAACGGACAACCCCGGCTGGTGATCATGGTCGTGCAAGGCGCGTGGGAGGCCAGAGGATCACGGTACTTGGAAAAGGGGAGAAGATCGTACGCGGGATGTGGCAAAGTATCGAGGTTCTCAATCAAGGGCCTGGGGGCATTCATGATGACCCGGCCCCCCTTCTTGAAGGCGACTCCGAGGATTCCTTCGGGCTCCTTGTCCTGCAGAAGGCAATCGGCCAGTTCACCGATCGTCCTTTCTCCTTCTCCAAAGACGACATAGTCGACGGATTCTTGCTCGGCCATTTCCCTGGGAAACAGGGTCGGATGCACCCCGCCGAAGACGACCTTGATATCCTGCCTGAAGCTTTTTATCAAGCGGGCGGTCTGAAGCGCCGCTTTCAGGAGAGGGGTGGTCAGGCTGACGCCGACGATATCAGGCGAATATGCGGAGAGAGCCCTCTTTATATCTGACTCGGGGTTCTTGGACACATTGGCGTCGAGGATCCGAATATCCCTGTGTCCCGCTCTTCTCAAGGCTGCGGCGACAAAGGCCAATCCCAAAGGAGGGAGCTTGGCCTCGGCAAAAAAATTCTCTTCCATCTGGGGATGGATCAACAAAATCTTCATGACCGAATCTTCCGATCTTTGATGACAACGTCCACTATGAGCGGATAGTCCGGGAAGAAGAATATTCATAAAACCCCCTAAAATCAAGAGCATTTTTGATCGATTTATGCTATAAAAATTGACTGAGCTCAGGCCAAAACTGAGACAGAGACAAGGAGCGCCCGGTGATCGAACTCAATCAAGTTTCCAAGAGCTATAACAAAGGCAAAGTCAAAGCCGTGGACGACCTCAACCTGGTCGTCAATCCAGGCGAGATCTTCGGCTTTCTCGGGCCGAACGGGGCGGGAAAGACGACCACGATCAAGATGATTGTCGGCCTCCTCAAGCCGGACACGGGAACGATCGCCGTGAACGGGCTCGATACGCAGAGGGATTCCCTGAAGTGCAAGGCGATAACGACCTATGTGCCGGATTTCCCCGCTGTCTACGAGCGCCTGACCGGCCTCGAGTATCTGAATTTCATCGGGGATGTTTACGGGGTCCCGAAAAAGGAGCGGCTGGAAAGGATGGAAAAATGGCTCGAGGTCCTGGAGCTCACCCAGGCCGTCACCAGCCCCATCCAGAGCTACTCCCACGGCATGAAACAGAAGATCGTCCTGACGGCGGCCCTCCTCCCCGCGCCCGAGGTCATGGTCCTGGATGAGCCCATGGTCGGGCTCGATCCCAGGGCCTCTCACCACTTGAAGGAGATGATGCGGGAGCACTGCGATCAGGGGAAGACTCTCTTCTTCTCGACCCACATCATGGAAGTCGCCGAGAAACTCTGCGACCGCATCGGGATCATCAACAAGGGAAAGCTCATCGCCTGCGGCTCCATGGAGGAGCTCAAGAAGATCGATCAAACCGAACAGTCCCTGGAAGGCATTTTCCTGGAGCTCACCGAGAAATGAAAAAACTCTTAGCCCTCGTCCGCGTGGGACTCAAGGCCAATTTCGGGTTGGCGGTCATTCATCACCGGCTCTTCAAAAAGAAGAAGGACCGTTGGCTCGTGCCGGTCATCCCCCTGGCCGTGATCGGGCTTGCGCCGACGATCTACGGCTATCTCAAGCTTATCGAAAGCTTTTATGGCTTCCTGAAGCCTATCGGTCAGCAGCAGGCCATCCTGACGTTCGCCATTCTGGCCGGCCAATTCCTCGTCCTTCTCTTCGGTCTTTATTACGTCATCTCGGCGTTCTATTTCTCCAAAGACCTGGAGATGCTCATCCCTCTCCCCCTCAAGCCGGTCCAGGTCATGCTCTCTAAATTCATCATCATTCTCGTCAACGAATATCTGACGATCATGGCGATCGTTCTCCCGGTCTTCGTTTATTACGGCATTCTGGCGAAAGAAGGCCTTCTCTACTGGATCAAGGCGCTCGTCGTTTATCTCTTGCTCCCCGTCCTCCCGCTGACCATCGTTTCGATCCTGGTCGTGGGGATGATGCGTGTCGTCAACGTGAGCCGAAAGAAAGACGCCCTGATCATCGTCGGCAGCATCCTGCTCATAGCGGCCGCCCTGGGATTCCAATTTCTCTTGGGCAGGACTGCGGGTGGAAAGACAGATTATGATGCCATGGCCAAATTTTTCGCCTCCTCGGACAGCCTGCTCAAGCAGATCGGCGCGAAATTTCCGCCCAGCATTTGGGCGACCAAGGCGCTCGCCGGCGGGTTGACCGGCCCCGCTCTTTGGAATCTCTTCGTTTTCATCGGCGTGTCCTTGGTCTTCTTTTGCGGCATCCTGGTCATGGCCGAGAAACTGTTTTACCGGGGGCTCATTGGGATCGGCGAAGTCTCGGGACGGCGGAAGGTCCTCTCTCAAAAAGAGATGTCCCGGAGAGTCGCGTCCGGCCGCCGTCCGGTGAAAGCGATTCTGGCGAGAGAGTGGCGAATCATGAACCGGACGCCCATCTTTCTTTTGAACGGCGTCCTGACCGTCGTCCTTGTTCCTCTCATCTTTGTCCTGATGGCCAAAATGGGTTCGGGAAGAGGAGATAGCGCGTTCATCCTGAATCTTATGACCTCGGCGAAACCGGTTTTTGTCATCCTGGCCGCAGCCGGCCTTATGACCGTCAGTGGCAGCTTGAACGGCACCTCCTGTTCGACGTTTTCAAGGGAAGGAAGCCAGTTCTGGATATCCAAGGTCATTCCGGTCTCGCCACGGGAGCAGGTCATCGCCAAGTTCCTGCATTCCTACATCATCGCCGGCCTCGGCCTCATCACATCGACGATCGTCCTGGTCGCAGTGCTCCACATCAAGGTCGCTGTTTTGGCCGCGGCACTGGCTCTGGCCCTGGCCGCCACCTTCGCCTTGACGGTCGTGGGGATGATCATCGATCTCGCCCGGCCGCTTCTCGATTGGACCAATCCCCAGAAAGCGATCAAGCAGAACCTCAACGTCCTCGTCTCCACCGTGGCCGATATCGGACTTTTAGGGGCGCTCGGATTTCTCCTGTTCGTTTTTGGCCAAAGCCGGTATTCCCTGGAATACTGCTCTTGGTCGGCCTTTTCGTGGTCTTGAGCCTGCTATCGTTCGGCAGCTTCCAATTCCTCTTAAAGTTCGCTGAGAAAAGATACCGGCAAATCGAAGTCTAGCCGGCCGGATTTTAGCTTCTTAGCCTAAGTCACCCATAAGGTCCGGCGCAACTATTTCAAATGCTGATTAAACCACGCCGCCAGACGTTTATTGACATCTCGCTGGTGTTCGGGATTGGCAAACACGTGTCCTTCGTGTTCATACACGACCAGCTCGGTTTCAACCCCCAGGGTTTTGAGCGCGTGCCAGAATTCATACGATTGTGGCGTAGGACACTCGCCGTCGCTGTCTCCCACCAGGATCAGCGTAGGCGTTTTCACGTTCTTGATGTACGTGATCGGTGAGCTCCGGGCATAGACCTGGGGGTCGTCGTAGACGGACGCGCCAAAGAATGGGATCATCCACTGGTCGATCTGGTTCTCGCCGTAATAGCTCTGCCAGTTCGCGATGCCCGCGCCGGCGACGGCCGCGGCAAAGCGCTGCGTCTGCGTCACGCCCCACATCGTCATGAATCCGCCATAGCTCCACCCGGTGAGCCCGAGCCGATGTTCATCGACAGGCGCCTGTTTCAGGATTGCATCCACTCCGGCGAGTATGTCCCTGAAGTCGCCATGGCCGAAGTCTCTGACGTTGGCGCGGGTAAAAGCCTCACCCTGACCGAAGCTGCCGCGCGGATTAGGAAAGAAAACGAAGTATCCTTGAGCCGAGAGCGGGACGCTGAAGTTAAACGCCTTCGGCCAGGCAGAGCGCGCCAACGAGCCCGGGCCGCCGTGGACCTGGACCACCATCGGATATTTTTTCGCCGGATCCACGGTGGGCGGGTAGAGCAACCAGCCCTGGAGGCTGAATCCCTCATTCGTCCAGTGGATACTCTTCACCTCTCCCCAGGTACGCTTCGCCGCCGAGTTGTGCGAACTGATCTGCTTCCATTGAGCAACGGCACCGGCCCATACTTCCGGAGGACGGCTGAGCGATTGCCTAATCACCGCACTGGCCTTTCCGTCAACGGCGAGCGAAACCGCCGTTCCCCAGCCGTTCGCGGTCAGATACTCAGGACCATGCCACAAAGTCTCGATTTGTCCGCCGGCCGCATCCACCAGGGCAATCCCGCTCTCTCCATCGACCTCTTCGCCGAAGAGAATTTTTCTTCCATCCGGCGTCCAGTTCAGCGAACTCGCGGAAGCCTTCATCTGCGGAGTGAGGTTCTTCGGCTCTCCGCCTTCCGCAGGGATTATGAATATATCACCACCGACAGAAGGTTCATCGCTCATCAGCCCGGCGATGAAGGCCACCGAACTTCCATCGGGCGACCACGTCGGCACGGCGATCTGCAACGGCGGTTTGTAGATAGGCTTCATCGGACCGCCCGCGGCGTCGATCGTGTAGATCTGAGCGATATACCAGTTGTTGTCGCCGTTGCCATGCGCCGCGGTGGTAACGAAGCGCTTGCTGTCGGGTGACCAGTCGAACTCATACACGTACATGTCCGCGGGCGAAATCTGCCGCAGGTTCGCCTTGGCCACGTCAACCAGCGCCAGACGCTGCTCGGTGACGGCTTCCTTGATCACGCCCGTCTGTGGGGTTTCCGCCACCAGCGGACCGGCCGGACGGGTGGCATTCTCTGTAAACAAAAGCGCTATGGTCTTATCATCCGGCGACCATCTCGGCGCGGCCAGGAATCCTCTTACGCTGGTCAGCTTGCGCGCGGGGCCTCCGGAGGCGCTGACGACGTAGAGCTGCGACTGGCCTCGGCTCCCGGCGTCGGAAAGAAACGCGATGCGCTTGCTGTCATGCGACCAGGCGACCCAATCTTCCGTAAGTGGGGCCGTATCGATGCCTGCGGTGATCCTCCGCGGGCTTCCACTGCCATTCACGTCAGTGACATAGATTGAAGAGTTGCCGTCCGGCTGATTCTCCACCCATGCCACCAGCTTGCCATCCGGTGAGATCGCAGTCTGGCTCAAATCTTTAGTCTCAGACGGCATCCCGATCTCGGCCGCAAGGGGCGAAATTTCCGAAACGACAGCTCCGATCGGCTGCCTTAGGAAATTATTTTGTCCCCAGGGCAACTGCGCCAAGAGCGTGCACGCCAGTGCGACGCCGATGATTCTGCTCATGATTTTCATTCAATATTCTCCCGAATGTTGTGTTCGATCGGCCAGCCTATCAGCGATATACCGCTGGCTCCACGCGACAGCTGGGGAGGTCCGGGGCGGCCAGTGCATTCCACAGGGGACAATTTAGGAACTCAGGACCTCCTCCTTTGACGGCGCCGCTCGGGCCGTGCGGATCAGAGATGGCGTCGGTGGGAGGATATCAGGCGCGATTATCCATCCGGCCATCGGGAGGAAGCATAAATCCCGAGATATAAGATGTCAAGGAGGGCCGGAGAGAAAGGGGAATGGGGTTTGGAAGTTGCGAATAATAAGGTTAGGTGGCGAAAACTGGGGTCGGACCGAGTGAAGCTTCCCCGCGGCAGTGAGCCGCGGGGCATCCTGCAAAGGACTTGGTGAGAAAAGCGGGGTCGAGCTGCCAGATTAACCGATTTCAAGGCCCGGCAACCAAGCCATAGAACACAAAGCTAGCCACGGCGCCGGCAATCAAGCCAGCGATCACGCCGATGACCGGCCCCCCCGCGAGGCCGAAGACAAGGCCAAACAATAGGGCGAACAATAGAGCAAAGGCCAAGACGACCAAAATCCTAATCATCTGACTCGAGACAACTAGAATCGGATTTTTTGGCGTCTTTTTTCGCGAATTTCCTTGTTCTTGCTTTTCCATCCCGTTTAAGTTCCTCCTGCCTTGTCCTCACTCATTGTACCAACTGTGCTGTCAGAATTCCAGGCTCTTTTTTTGCCAATCCTCCCAATCGGGAAAATCCAAGCTGGGCATTTACCTCGCAACTCGGACTGCCGATTTCTACCTTTTGCGAAGGAGCTCCGCCGCCTCCTGACTCAACCGATTGCGACGCTCCAACTCTCGGCGAAAACCCTCATCGAAAGACGATTTGTCGGCATGGACGACAACATCCTTGGCGTCGCCGTAGTAGACGACGGCATTGACGATGTCACCCAGCGTAGCTGGGTCATTGTAGCGCACTGTGAAGAACATCTTGGCGGCGGGGATATTCGCTCTTTCAGTGTCGGTTATCGGTATCAGTAGTGGCTCGTATACTAAACGAAACACACGGCGTCCTTCCTCGACGTCGTAAAAGCTGAAGGCGAACCAGATCTTTAAAGGATACTAGTTTACAGCTCGCCAGGAAAGCACATGCAGCGGCACTCGCAGTGCAACGCACCGTAGATGGCCAGACCTTTCACCACTTTGCTCAATATCTCCCAGCTGACGGCCTCACTGATAAACTTCCCCCGGTTCATACACGGCAGGAGATACTCGCCTCGCAGAATCTTTGTACAATCAATAGGCATATCAAAGCAGATAAAGCGCACGCGTAGCTCTCGGGGTACGGCGAGATTGATATTAAGTAAGATGTATAAGAAAGAATAGTATATAGGAGAATCACAAAAAATAACAAAATAAGCATAAATATAAACTGAACGCAGATATTCGAGAGGAATGTTTTAGTTTTTGATAGCGAGTATTTAGAATATGTCTTGTTTGATGCGTTTGGCAGAATAGAAAATATCGATGTTAAAATTGATGTACGAAATCGGTGTTTTTGAGCAAGAAGAACCGCTGGCTTGGAGTCGTTTTTACTCCAGTGTTATTAGTTTAGGTAGAAGATATAGGTATTATATAAGAAGGTAATGATTTACTTAACTAAGAATAGCAACTGAGTACCGGAGGCAGAGTAGGGAGATTAAACGGAAAGCATATGAGTAGGGGCAGTAATACTGTATGGATATAAGTCTTAGAAGAATGAGTCAAATGAAGAAAAGATGAGCGTAATAGTTATAAAAAAGGCCCACTTATTATGAGGCAAGGGTACAGAAGTCTTGGAAAGTTTTTATTATTTGGTTGAACATACAACAGGTGACGCAGGACCAGAGATAGAACAGCGGAAAGTCCGCGTTAAGTATAATAAAATAAAGAAAAATGTATATTTATTCGATGAAAAAGTGTTTTAAATGAAAGAAAATGGGGCAAAAAAGCGCGTTTTAAGCGCTTTAAATGGCCCTTAACTGAGTCTAAATAACAGATAAAAAATCAGATAATTCGGTCCGACCCCTGATTTAAGAACCAAGCCAGGTATATGTTTGTTATTTATATGATATTGTGTTAAATTTTTTAGTTATGTTTATGTAATGTTGTGTGTTTAAGGGTTTGAGGTTAAGTGTATTGATATTGTAGTTTTATGTAATTAAGTTTTTTTGAGAATGTGTTTAATTTGTTTATAGGAGTTTAGTATGAAGTTTTTTAAATTTTTGAATTTTTTTTTGGTAAGGAGAAGTATTAAAGGTAGATAAAAGAAGGTAGGAGTGTTGTGTATTTTGTATGTTTAGAGATATAGGATTTTGTTTGATAATATGTTTGAAGGGTTTGTATTTTATGAAATTATTAAGTATAGTTAAGGTAAGTTGTATGATTATTGATTTTTAGTTATTAATTTTTTGTTTGAGTTATTGATTGGTTTGATGTTGAGTTGAGGTTTTTGGTAAGAGTGTGTTGGAGGTGTTGTTGGGTGTTGAGTTTTATTGGATAGAAAATTATGGAAAGGTAGTTTTTATTGGAGAGTTGGTGTATTTTGAGAATTTAGTGTTGTTTTTTAATTGTTGGTATGTGTTTTTTGTTTATAGTTTGTTTTTGTTTTAGTTTGTTGTGATTTTTTAGTATATTATTGAGTGTAAATTGGTGTAGGTTGAATTTTGTTGATATTAGGAATATTTTGAGGAATTGGTTAAGGTAAGGATTTTAGAGTTTGAAAGTAAGAATGATTGATTGGTGATAGAAATAGTTGATAGTAGGTAGGTTGAAGATGTTTTGTGTTAGGGTGAGTAATGATTGAATTGGGTTTAGGAGATTTTTTATTTTGGTAGTTGGGAATTGTATTTTGTTTTTAATTGTTTGTTTTGTTAGGATGAGTTTTATAGAATATTTGTTTTATAATTGTGTGAGTTTGTGTGTGATTTATGAGGTATTTTTTGTTGTTGTGTATTTTGATAATAGGGTGTTTGTTGATGTTGTTTATTTTGTTTTGTTGTATGAGGGAAGGGATGTTTATGAGATAGAGTATTGGGTTGTGAGAAAGTTTATTGGAGAGGTTTGTATAGTTTATGAAAAGTGTGAATATGTTTGGGATAAGTTTGTTTGTATTATTTAATATGTGTGAATGTTTTATGATATTATTGAATAGAAGAGTGTTGAGGGGGTGTTGTGTATTGTTAATGAGTGTTTGTTGTTTGTGTATTGATTTGTTGGAGTTGGAATTTGGGATTGGGATATGTTGATAGGTAAGTTTGATTGGTTGTTGGAGTTGTTTTGTTTTTTTAGATTTGATTTTGTAATAGTTGAAGTTATTTTTGATTTTTGTTGAAGTGTTATTTATTTTGAGTATTGTTAGGTGTTGTAAGAGTGTATTGAATGGGTGATTTAAAATAGTGTGTTGTTGGATAGTGAGTATAGGATTGTTTTTTTTATAGGTGAAATTTGATGTATTAGTGTTTTTGGTAATATGATTTATGATGGGAGTGGTAAATTTAAATATATGTTTGGTATTTGTATTGATATTATTGTGTGTATGTTGGTTTTGGAGGAATTTAGGTAATTTAATGAGAATTTGGAGTAATATGTTTATGTGTTTTGTATGATTTTTAGGAGTTGTTGAGTATTTTCTACAGTTATTAGTAGTTGTTGGAGAAGTGTTATAAGAATAAGTTTAATTAGGATGTGTATGATTTTATAGGTTATATTGTAGATGTGTTTTTGTGTATGTAAAAGTTGATTTTAGATTTGTTGGTTTATTTTTGAATAGGTTATTGGGATATTTTTATGATTGAGGTAGATTTAAATGAAATTTTGTGTAAGGTGTTTGAGGATTTGTTTTTGATAATAGAATTTAGTTGGGTTAAGATTATTTTTGATTGTTTTTTTTATTTGAGGGTTTATGAAATTAGTTTGATGTATTTTTTTTAAAATTTTATTGGAAATTTGTTTAAATTTTGTAGTGTGTAAATTATTATTGTTTTTATTAGTGTTTTGAAGAAGGGAATTTAATGGATTTTTTTTGTGTGTGATAATGGTATTGGTATTGAATTTGAGTATTATGAGTGGATTTTTATGATTTTTTAATGTTTTTATGGTAGGGATAAGTTTTTTGGTATGGGGATTGGATTAGTTATATGTAAAAAGATAGTGTAGAATTATGGTGGTAGGATTTGTTGTAAATTTGAATTGTAAAAGGGTGTGATGTTTTATTTTTTTTTTTTTATGTAAGGAGTGTAAAATGAATAATTAAAATTTGATTAATTTGATAGAAATTTTTTTGGTAGAAGATAATTTTGTTGATGTGTGTTTTATTAGGGAGATATTTAAGGAAGAAAAGTTGTATAATAATTTTTATATTGTTAGTGATGGTGTGGAGGTTTTGGTTTTTTTGTGGTGGGAAAGGATGATTTGTGTAGGCCGTTCGTCTCGATTTGATTTTGCTGGATCTCAATCTTCCGAAGAAAGACGGCCGCGAAGTGCTCAAAGAGATAAAGAGCGATGAAAAGCTAAAGATCATCTCGGTCGTTGTGCTCACGGTTTCCAAGGCCGAAGAGGATATATTAAAGTCCTACGACCTGCACGCGAATTGTTATATCACTAAGCCGCTGGATCTCAATCAATTTTCCACGGTCGTAAAATGCATCCAGGATTTCTGGCTCACGATCGTCAAATTGCCTCTCAAGACGGAATAAAGAGGGGAAAAATGGCTGAGGATAAGCTCAAGATTTTGATTGTAGAAGACAGCGAAGCGGACTATCGCCTGGTTTTCGAGCTGCTAAAAGAATGCACCGTCTCTCTTTTGAAGTGGCTCATGCGCGGGAGCTGTCGGGGGCTTTGGAAGAGATTCGCGGCGCGAGATACAGCGCGTGCTGTTGGATCTCAACCTTCCGGACAGCGGGGACTTCCGGTCATCGACAAACTCCTGGCCGTCGATCCCGGCCTTCCGATCGTCGTCTTGACCGGTCTGGACGATACTGAGGTCAGCATAGAGGCGCTGCACAAGAAAGCTCAGGATTATCTGGTCAAAGGGAACCTGGGCGCCGACATTCTTTGCCGGAGCGTAAGATATGCGATTGAGCGGAAGCGGGTCGAGGAGGCGCTGCTGCAGACCTCAGAACAGCGGCGGCTGGCGCTGGAGGTCGGAGACTTGGGCACCTGGGAGTATCGTTTTGATCTCGGCGAAGTCTTTTGGGACGACCGCTGCCGGGGGATGTTTGGCGTCGCGGCCGGCGACCAGATTAGATATGCGGAGGCGCTCAACCGCGTTCATCTCGATGACCGGGAGGGAGTTGACAAGGCGGTGAAAGAAGCGATGGCAGGGGCTAACGACGGAGCCTATCACCGCGAGTTTAGAGTCATCTGGCCGGACGCTTCGGCTCATTGGGTGGATTCTCACGGGCGCGTGTATTTTGGCGGCGAGGGACAGAACCGCCGGGCCGTGCGCTTCATCGGAGTTATACAGGAGGTCACGGCTCGTCGCGAGGCGGAGAAAAAACACTCCACTGTTCTGGAGACGAACCAGTTCGGCTTCTGGATGTCTGATCTGGACGGCAAGCTTCTTGAAGTGAATGAGGTCTATGCCTATATGTCCGGCTACAGTCGAGAGGAGCTTCTCCGAATGCAGGTCGGAGATTTGGAGGCTGGCGAGACCCAGAAGGAAATCGCTGGCACATACAGCTCGTTCGAGAGCGGGGTCACCACCAGTTCGAGAGCTGGCACCGCCGCAAAGACGGTACTCTCTTTGATGTCGATATCCGCGTCACCTATTTGGACATAGAAGGCGGTTGGGTGGTCGTATTCTCATGGGATATCACTAACCGCATAAAGGCTGAAAAGTTTTTTTTTTAAGTTAAGTAGTATTGTGATTGAATGTTTGATATTGTTTTGTATTTGATTTTGATTTTTTATAACAATTATTGTATATTGTGTGTTAATTGCGTTATGTTGTATAGTTTTGTAATGACGTTTGTTTATTGTGTGTGATTTTATTTTTTTGTGTGTGTGTATGTTTTGAAGTATTTGTTTGATTTTTGTTTGCATTTTTAAACGTTTTATGACATGTATGAACATGTCTACGAGATGTAAGAAGATGTTTTTGTTGTTTATTTTTTGTTTATTACTACTTTTTTTGTTAATGTTTTAGGGAAGATGATTGTAGTTGTTTACGTTGTTTGTGACATCACTGAACGTAAGTGTATGTAAGAAGTTTTGTAGTGTTTGTATGATGTATTTGAAGAAAGGTTTTGAGATTGTATTGAGTATTTCATTTTTGAATGTTTTTGATTTTAAGCGCTTCTCGATAACATGGGTGAATAGGTTTGGGTTTGCGATTTGTTTGTTAATTTTTTTCTCGCTTTTATGTTGTTTTTGTCACATTTTATAGAGTTGTTTTTGAACTTTGTTGATGTGTTTATTTTGTCGCTCGATTTCGTCTCGAAGCTCGAGATGTTTACTTCGTACATGTTTTTTGTTTTGGATGATTCTCTACGCTGAATTCTCGTTGTGTAAAATTTGAGAGATTTTGAAGTCGCTTTTTGTAACAAGAAAACTGGAGTAATTTTTTATTGTTAGATATCCGCAACTCTGATTCAGGTCTCTAGTTAGAATATCACTGTTGTTGTGTTTGTTTTGTTGTATATCACGTAGAAAAAACATCTGGAAGAAGAGATCAGGAAGCGTGAGGACTGCTTCATGAGGATTTAGAGGATGTAAGTTTTTTGTTACGTTGGTTAGGGGAATCGCTTACGACTTCAACAATATCTTCTTAACGATTATGTTCAACACATAGATGTTTTTCATGTATATAGAGAAAACGAGTTTGTTTCGAAATTCTCTGTCGCTTGTTTTTCAGGTCGCTAACAGAGGTTGGGAGTTTGTGTAGCATATCATCACTTTCAGTCGTCAGCAAGAGAGGGAACGGAAACCTTTGAGTGTTTCGCCTGTTCTTAAGGAAACTCTAAAAATCCTGCGGTCCTCTTTGCCGAAAAATATAGAGATCCGGGAGAATATCCGGGCCAAAACCGATGTCGTGCTGGGTGATCCTTCTCAGATCCACCAGATTCTGATGAATCTCTGCAGCAACGCCGCGCATGCCATGCAGGAAAAAGGCGGCGTCCTGGAGGTCAAGTTGGAAGCCGTAGATGTTGATTCGACCATGGCGGCCGGACTGCCGGAGCTGAAGCCCGGACCTCACCTGCACTTGACCGTGAGCGACACGGGCCATGGGATGGCTCCGGAAGTCATGGAGCGCATTTTCGATCCTTTTTTTACGACGAAAGGGCCCGGCAAAGGATCAGGGATGGGGCTTGCCGTCGTTCACGGCATTCTGAAGAGATGCGGAGGGGCAATCACTGTCTCCAGCGAACCGGACAAAGGGTCCACCTTCAACGTTTTTATCCCAAGGATCGAGACCGTGCCATCGCAGAGGAGTGTTTCGTCGCGGACCTTTGCGGGGGGGAAAGAGCGAATTCTTATCGTCGAAGATGAGTTAGTGCAGCTTCAGAGCATGGTGAGGATGCTCGAATGGCTCGGCTACCGGGTGACGGCCAAGACCGACGGTCGCGAGGCCCTCGCCGAATTTCAAAAAAACCCGCACGGCTTTGACCTGGTTATCACGGACCAGGCCATGCCGGTGATGACGGGTGCCCAGCTGACCGAGGCTCTTTTGAAGATCCTGCCCGAAATCCCTATCATCTTGTGCACCGGGTTCAGCGAAGCGGTGAGCGAGGAACAGGCAAAAGCGATAGGAGTTCGGGAATTTATCCACAAACCATTTTCCATCGTCGAGATGTCCGAGAAGATCCGCCGCGTATTGAGCGAACCAACGGGGCCACACCGCGAGCAATGATGGCGCGTAGCCGGCCGAGCTTGAAGAATTATCCAAAAAGAAATGCTGGAAAAGCTGGAAAAGCTAGGGTCGGACCGAGCTGAACTAAAAGCAAACAAATAAGATAATTACGTTTTTCCGGCGATAAAAGCCTCTTATTTGAGCATTTCTGGGCCAAAAAACATCGATTTAATTGATGTGCCGGTGGTTTAATGAGCTAAGAAGAACCGCTGGCTTGGTCACTCCAGCTTAGAAGGCAACGCTGGGCAGGTAGGGACGGAAAGCACAATACTGTGAAGTCAGGAATCTATTGGAGTAATAGTTATAAGAGCCCAGTTAAGGTTATGAGGCGGACGCTTGGAAAGTGGTTGCCCACAACAGGACGCAGGAGCTCAGAGAGTTGAAGTCTGCTTATTCTGATGTTTTTGGGGCAAAAAAGCGCGTTTTAAGGACCAAAGAACGGTTTAATTTGAGTCTAAGTAACAGATAATAAAATAGAATATCACGGTCCGACCCCAATTAAATTAAATCCTCAAGAATAAGGGCGGTCGTAGACTCGGCTGCGGGCGTCGCGCTTCTTGGCCTCCTTCTTCATGCCGTAGTTGGCCATGAGAAGGTAAAGCCACTTCGCGATGAAAGGTTTTCCCAGCAGTTGTACGGCCTCTTCGGGCACAGATCCGCCCAGGACAAGGGCTCCGGCCGCGAGGTCCAGCGCCTTGACCACATTCCGGACCATCCCGCCGGCCTTTTCGAGAGGCCTTTCGGCGATGGCGCCGCCCATGCCCATCGCCAGCGCCCCGGCCCATCCGTAACCGGCCTCCCTGGCAAATTGACGCATGATATCGCAGGCCGGCTGGTTCTGACGCGTCTCGGGAAAGCCGCATTGGACGATGGCCATGATGTCCTGATCCTTCATGCCCCCGATCTGCCCGGCCGCCCTCAGCCCTTCTCTGCGCTCGGCGATGAGCTCCAGCACCCGCACCAGCGGCGCGGGAAGCTGGTCGACGTAAAGCGGGAAGGAGAAGATGATCAGGTCGGCCGCGTCCATCGCCTCGAACACGCGCGTCATCTTCTCGCGCGAATCGAAGGCGGAGATGACGGCCAAGGTCACGACTTCCATCCCGCCCGCCTCGAGCCTTCGGAGCAAGTGGCGGCCAAGCGCGTGCGATGTGCTTTTCAGGCCTTTAGGGCTTCCGACCAAGAGGAGTGCTTTTTTCCTTTCCATCGTCGTTCTCTTTATGCGGCCCCGACTAGCCCGATGAGAGCGCTGACCTTGGCGACCAGCTCCCTTTCGCCGGTCCCCTCATAAAAAACACCGGACTCCGTCTTCAGCGAGCTCATGTTGATGGCGTTCCTTCGGGCAAGATTATGGAAAATCCTCTCCGCCTCGTTATCCGCCCTGGCAAGCGTTCCGATGACCACCAGCCTGCGCCGCCTCTCGTAGCGCTGCGGATGGTGGATCTCGTCGTGGACCTTGTGGAAGAAGGGAAGGATGGAGGGGATCAGCCGGTCGAGAGCTTTCTTGAGGGCCGACGAATATCCGCCGAACGTGATCGGCGTGATCCAGGCCAGGACGTCGCTTTGGATGTGGGCCCTCAACACGGTTTCTGCGTCGTCTTTGATCGCGCACGTGCCGGGATGTTTCAGCCAGCACGCGAAGCAGCCAGAGCAGGGCTTGATGGTCATGCCATCGAGGTCAAAAGCCGTAACATTCCAGGCGCGAGCCGTCGCTTCGCGGGCCACGGCGTCCTTGAGTCTTCGTGCGGTTGCGCCTCTTTCGTTCCCGGGGCTTCCATTCAAAATTAAGATGTTCATGGGGTCTCCTTCATATCAGTTGTCTTCGCGTATCTTCTCGAATTTCGTTTTTTTTCGGGGCCGCGCTGAACGCCGTGTCGTCGCCGCCGGGAAGGACGGCGGCTTGGTTTCCGGTGGGGCGATCTTTTTTCCCTTGAGGAGACTTGTCCAGCGGCGCTCATTCTCAGGGCTATCGCTATCCGCGATCCCGGAGAATTCGGCATAAATCATGATGTTCCCGGCGTCCTTCATCCAGCGGATGATGTTCTTGATGGAGGCTTCCCTTGCTCTTTCAAAGACGATCGATGTCGCAAGCCCGATCGTAAAGAGGCTGAGGTTGTTGAGGAGTCTGGCCAGCGATTCGTCCGGCAACACTCGGAGGGTCGGGTCAGCCTTCATCCGTTCGAGGATGGAAGAATGGATCGCCTCGATGATGTCGGGATAGTTGTGCCGCGTATGAAACAGGGCCCGGAAGAGGTTGGCCTCTTCCCTGGCGAAGGCCGCCATTCCTACGCCGATGTTGAGGAAGGGCGTGTCGGTGAAAGTTCGGGTGGTGAAATCGGTAAGACGGCGCCTGGCTTCGTCGAGGACTTCCCGCTCGAGGACGTCCATCGAGCCGAAGGCGCTGTAAACGGGGGCGACGGAGGCCTTCAGCCGATCGGCAATCCGGCGGGCCGTCAGCCTTTCCCAGCCTTCCTGGCGGACGAGTGAAACCGCGGCATCGAGCACCGCCTGCCTGTTGAATGTGATTTCTCTTGGGCTCATGCTAGCTCCGTATTGATAACAATCGTTATATTACAATTGTAATATAACGTATTGTTATGTTATTTGTCAAATATTTTTTTGAAACCTGGGGGAGAGCTAGGGTCAGACCGAGCTAACTATAACAAAATAAAGAATAAAGTACATTTATTTGACGAAAAAAGCCTTTTATTTGGGCATTTCTTGGCCGAAAAACGTCGATCTTATTGAATGAGATGGTAGTTCACTATGCAAAGAACGAATCGCGCCTTTTTTACTTCAGATCAAAGGCTCTCACCGAACGGAAGTGAACGATGAACATGGCTGCGAGATAGCAGAAAATTATGGAAGATAGAGCATGGTGGTCAGGATCTCGAGCGGGCGCGAGGAAAGTGGTCAGAAATCATGAAGCGAGGGAGCGCATGGAATCGCGAGCAGCTTAAACAGACTTTTTTTGGGGCAAAAAACGCGTTTTAGGCTCCCAAAAAGGCTGTAACCAGAGTCTATATGACTGATAATAAATAAGATCGTCCGGTCCGACCCCACGACACTATTCATACCCCACGACACTATTCATCGACCCTATTTATTCGACTTGGAGGTCGAGGCCGGCTCGAGCCGGAAGACCTTCTCAGAAACAGACTCGACCTTCTTGCGCGAATAGAGAACTGGGAAGTATTTCCCCCGCGCCCAGAGTTCGTAAAGATCGCGGTAATGAGGATCGTTCACGTCGCCCGACTGCCCCGGACTATTCAGGCCAACCGAATTGTCCCAGTCCTCGAGATCCACGATAATCTTGAATGATCCGCCCGTCACCTGATTGTCGCTGCCGCCCGTTGCCGTCACGGTGTAGCCATCACCTCCACGCGGCAGATCGCCCACGTCGAACTTCGCCCGCAGCTCCGAGTTTAAGGCCGGATCCAGCGGATGGCGGATCAAGGCGTGGTGGTAGGCTCCGAGCCTCCACTTTTCCATGTCGGCCCCGAAGCGCTTCGTGAGCTCCGCGACCGCTTCATCAAGACTCTTGATCAGCAGCCCGTTCCGGCCGGCGATCGGATCAGCGCCAAAACGGCCGTCGGGCGCGACAAGCCGGTCGATGATTCTCTTGAGACTGATATTCCCGATAAAGGGCTGAGCCTCTTTCGGCACCAGAAGTTCGAACATGTTCGCTTGGATCTGCCGCTGCCACATCTCATAGATGCCCGCCGCAATGGAATCCTTGTCGAGGACACAATCCCACGCCAGCAGACGGTCACGCACTCGGGAGGAGGCGGGATCAGGCACGGTGAGATCGCGCAAGAGAGGCACGAGGCTGCGGGCCGGAATGGACAGATCGTCATTTTGCAGGCTTATCATATCCGCGACCGTGAACAGTCGGCCCGATCCCAGAAACTCGGCCACGCGCGCGCCGCGATAGGGCGCGGCCCACGTATAATGCAGCGCGTCTTTGTGCGGCCATCCGGGGGGAATGAGATAGTTGTTCGACG
This sequence comes from Candidatus Aminicenantota bacterium, assembly GCA_963770045.1. Taxonomy (GTDB): domain Bacteria; phylum Acidobacteriota; class Aminicenantia; order Aminicenantales; family CAVYOD01; genus CAVYOD01. Next base: position 47,370 of record CAVYOD010000007.1, read on the forward strand.
TGTTCCAGAAGCCCTTCTCCGGATTGAGCACATGCGGAAGCGCCCTGATGGGTAAGTAACCGGCCCACTCGTAGCGGCCGTCCCCCGGCACGGGCACAAGTCCGCTCCAACCGGGACGGAGGGGAGATATTCCGACCGCTTGATAGCCAATATTTCCGTCGAGATCGGCCCAGATCATGTTCTCCGACGGGATCCGGCTGTAGTCGCAGGCGGCGAGGAACTCATTCCAACTGTGCGCCTGGTCGATTCGCAAACTGGCAAGATACGGGGCGCCGCCGATCTCCATCCAGGCCGCGCGCACGGCATAAGCTTTGTGATGCGGTTTGTCTTCATAAACGACGGGACCGTGGCGGGTAAACCGCAACTCGACCGGCACCGGCGCCTCGCCCTTCACTGGAATCGTTTCCTTGATCACCCGCATTCCCTCCCACCGGCCGCGGTACTTGTATTGCTCCGGATTGGCGGGATTCGTGTCATAGACGCACAGGTCCTCGGTGTCACCGCCAAAGATAGTGAGGCCCCAAGCGCCATACTCATTGTGGCCGATCGAGATCCCGGGAAGCGCCGGCTCGCCGGCGCCGACAACATTCCAGCCGGGAGCGACAAGGTGCACCCAATAGCGGAGCGAGGGCGCCTCCAGCACACGATGGGGGTCGTTCGCCAAGATCGGGAAGCCGCTCAGAGTCATCCTTCCGTTCACGACCCAGTTGTTGCTGCCGACATCTACAGGCCGTTGGAGGAGGCCTATGGCCGGGCGGATCGACGGCGGTTCCGCCCATGGATGCAGGCGCGCGGATGACTTGTTGGCAGGGCGATACTCGGCAGGAACGTCGTCGGGCATGAACTCGATCGGCTCGCGGAAGGCGTTATAGAGATCCAGGATATCTTTGGAAAGGAGCGACTGGTCAATAGCCGGGTCGATGTCCAGCTTCGGGTTCGCCGGCTGAAAGTACTCGAGGTCTTTGACCCGGTCCGCACCGAGGAGGCGCACCGCTTGCGCGAAGTCCAACTCTTGTTGGACGTTGGCGAGCAATCCATTGAAGCGCGTGATGACGACGGCGGGTGTCCAATTCCCCGGCTTGATCCCAAGCATCCTGAACTCGGGAGTGAGCAGGCTCGGGGTCCGCTCCGTCTCCACGACGAAGGCGTTGATGCCGTTAACGAATGCCTCGATGATGGCTTTGCCGTGCGGGTGATACCAGCTCAGTTCCTGCGTAATGTCGCCGCGGAAGAGAAAGAGGCGCGTGCCGATATCGCGCTTGAGTTCCCTGCGCCCAAGTATCTCCGCGACCGTGCCGGTGGCCTGGCGCCGCCACATCTCGAGCTGGAAGAGGCGGTCGCGCGCGACGTTATAACCTTGGGCGAAAAAAAGATCGCCCTCGTTCTCAGCGTAGATGTGCGAGATGCCCCAGCGGTCCTTGACAATCTCAACCGGCTGGCTCAAACCCGGCACCTGCAGACTCTCGACGGCCGCGGCGCCGGCATGAACCGCAGCTGTTTGCACTTGCGCTTGTAGCAGCCATAGGAAGCCGAGGAACAGCATGCCTATGAATTGTCGTTTTGCGCTCACCGAACCGTCCTTTCACCGGAGTGCATAAGAGGATTCTTTTCTGATGCGGCGGCTAACCGGAAAGTCATTTGTGGACTTTACCTCGTCCCCTGCTTCTAGATGATAAAACATGCCGTGAAGGGAGGTCAAACCGAATTTGGGTTACACGTTGCATAATTTCAAAATCCCAATATTCCGACGCGAGCTGCTTATTATGATGTTTTTAGGGGCAAAAAGCGCGTTTTAGGCACCTAAAAAGGGCTTAATTTGTGCTTAATTGACAGATAATAAATCAGATCGCTCGGTCCGACCCCATTTGTTTTTTATACCATTTGTTTTAATAAAAAAGGGCGTTGAAGAGAAGCTTGAAGGTGCCGTAGGACTGGGCCCTGTTCTGGACGCCAAACCCTAAAAGAACGACACGTCCCTTGTCCAAAGGGAATGCGGCGGCTGCGATCCTATTGCGCAGGTGCTTCTCTCCTTTGATATACCCGCTGATGAGAAGGCTCTCATCCGGATAATAAGCGACGACCTCTCCCCCTTTCCCGGACTGGTCGGCCGGGAGAAGCTGGAAAGCGGGGCTGTAATAAAATACGCCCGCGCCTTGCTCCGGAAGGCCGTAAGCTACGGGATGGCGCGGATTAAAATTCATCCGCAGGATCGAGCCGGGGCAATCAAATTCCGGAGATTTCGCTTTTTTGCCCAAATCATCAAAATCCATTCCCGCGCCCTGGATATTGCTCAGGGCATCAGTCGCGGGAACTCCGATTTTCTCGATTGCAAAATCGCAACTCGAGTTCAGGGTGATGAGAGTCCCACCATCCTTAATGAACCTGGCGATGTTGTCCACCCCCGCCTCGCCGATACCGCCCACATAATCCGGCGGCAGCGTCCCGGGATTGTTTCCGGCCACTATTTCCTCGGTCGACATCGAAGGAATCACGAGCGTGCTGAATCTCTGGCCGAGCGATCCGGCTTTGATTTCGGCGTCATGGAGGCTAACAAATGGAAATTCGTATTGCTCCAGGACCCAGCGCGTCCATCCCTCATCCGAATCGGCGGTCCACGACTTGTATATGGCGATCCTCGGGAGCTTGAGCTTGGGTCTTTTCGCGAGGTCAACTCGCCCCGCGTGCTCGATCTCAAGGGAAAGCTCCCGGGCCAGGTTTTCCATCAGACCCTGAGGAACGGTCTGCGATTCTACGATGAAGGTTCCGGGAGGATACGTTTTCCCGTTTGTCGAAAAGGCTTCCTTCGCCCGTGAAACACTTCCTCCTTTTTTTAAAATCCTGTTAACAGCGATAAAGCTGTTGTTTGCCTTTGCCGAAATCAGGTAGGCGGCGCCGCTCCCCGGGCCCACGAGCCTCCCCGGGAGGTCAGCTTTTTCAATCTGAGAGAGGCGGGCCTCAAGCGGTGAGTTGGCCTTGACCGCCTTAACACCCATTTGATAGGGAAGCGACCAGCCGGCCAGGTCATAAGGAGGCATGTACGCGTCCGGGAATTTTTGCGGCCTGACGATCCCCTGCCAGAGGGTGGGATATTTCGACAGGTCCGGATAGTCCTGCTCTTCAAAGACCGCCTTGATGAAAAGGGCAAATGGCTGGCTCATGGGGATGACCCAGGTTCCAGCCGGATAAGACACGCCATCGGAAACAAAAGCACTTTCCGCCTCAAAGACCTTGATGCCCAGGAGAAGCATCCGGTTGACAAGCAGGGCCGCCGTCGGGAGGTCCCACTGTTCGCGAGGAATGATCCAGGCGTAAGGCGGCTCTTTGCTGAACCGGGCCATGACATCTTTCCCCATTTGGTATTTTCCGTAGAGGAACCTTTCCCTGTAGAGCGCCGCCGTCCTGAGGACTGATTTCGAAGCGGTTAGGCAATATTCCACGGCGTCCCTCAGCCGCCACCAGCCCCCCTTCCACGGGCTCGGATAGAACGCGGAAGGCGTGAGGTCCCGGTATTCCTCGGGAAAATCTCGCAGCGTGTAGAAACGGGGCGTGGCGTAGGCGTAAAGCGCCGTCTCGGTCATGATGGAAATGATATGAAAATAATCACCGAATGAATCTTCATAGCCGGGGTAGATGAAGTCAAACAGGAACCTGGAGATCGCCCCGTCTTTGCCTTCCCGGTCCAGGTCATAACCCATCGCGCTTCCGATCAGGTTTTTCCCGCGGATAAACAGCGGATGAAGGTTAGGGTTTGTCGGCTCCGCGGCCGGCGGGATCCAGATCCGGGCCGGAAAAGGGGCCGATTGATGATGGTCATAAAGCACGACGGGATACCACACTCGATTGAGGAGCCGGGTGATGTTCTGTGTCTCGGCCAGGTTGTTCATGTAGGAATCGCGGTTATTGTCATGCCCGGCGTAGAGGTTATAGACCCAGGGCATATAGCTCGTCTCGTAAGGTGTCCCGACATTCCGATGATACCAGTCGGCGACGAGCTGCATCCCGTCCGGGTTGGCGAAGACCAGGATCAAGATGGTGTTGTCCAGGATAAACCGGGTGTCCGGGTCCTCCGCAGAGACGAGGTCGTAGGCGAGCTCAAGGGCGTGTTGGGTCGGAGCGCACTCCGTGGCATGAATCCCCACATCGATCCAGACGACCGCCTTCCCTTCGGCCGAAATTCGCCGGGCTTCCTCTTCGGATAATCCTTCAACCAGGGCGAGCTTTTGGGAGATCTCCCGGTACCGGTCCAGGTTTTTCATGTTGTTCTCGGACGTGATGACCGCGTAGACCATAGGCTTTCCCATCCCCGTTCTACCCATCTCCCGGAGCTTGAACTTCGGTGATTCCTGTTCCAGCAATTTGAAATACCCGAGCGCCTGCTCATAGGTCGCTAGATGATAGTCGGCGCCAACCTTAAAGCCGAGGAACTTTTCGGGCGGCGTAACTTCTGCCTGGGCGTTGGTCATCAAAAGGAAGAGACCGACAAAGATGGCGCTCAGAACAGGCTTTATGATTCGGACGCTTTTCCCGAACATCGAATCGCTCCTTTTCTGACTCATTGGATATCCATAGCATATACCACACAGAGGCATAAGTTCCAAGGCTTCAGGACGCCGACGGCCATTTCTTGACATCAACCATGGCCGGGAATATATTTCTCAGCGGGTTGATTGATTCGATTCCCTGTCTTATGGAAGGGAAAGCGGCGTAGCGCAATCATCCCACGAAGGAGAAATCTCTTGGAAATGAACGCTCCAAAACCTCAGAAATCCTCCAACAAATGGCTCATAGGGATCGGCATCGGCTGCGGCGGTGTGGTGGTCATCATCATCATCCTGATCATTGCCGGCGTCTTTTTCATGAAAAACTTAACTCAGGGTTTTAGGGACTCGGAGGAAATGCAGAAATCCCTGACGGCCAAGTTCGGAAGGATCGAGGACTATTGTCCTAATCCGGATGGAACTATCAGTCCGGAGCGGCTCCGGATTTTTTTGTCCGTGAGGGAGGCCTCGGCACCTGTTCGCAGGAAGCTGGAGGCGTCGTTCGAAGTCCTGTCCAGGGCGAAAAAAGGAGGGGAGGTTGAGGTCAAATCGTCGCCCAACGTATTCTCTATGATCAAGCTCGGGGTGGGTGTGGTCCCCCAAATAGCTGAGTTTTCAAAAGTGCGCAATCAGGCTCTCCTGCATTCCGGGATGGGGACAGGAGAATATTATTATATCTATGTGACGGCGTATTTTTCGTGGCTCAAGAAGCCGGTGGATGACGGTCCTGGATTCCGGTTGATCGGACCGCGGGAAAACCGGATGGATTTCAATAACCAAGAGGCCCTGGAATATCAGCGGGACCTTGCCCAGCGGCGGGTGCATCGGATCATCCTGCCCATGCTTCAATGCCAATTCGCGAAATTGGCGCCGGCGGCAGGGGGCGGCAAGGCCGCGGATAAGTGGCGAGAGGCGCTGGCCGCCGAGATAAAAGCCATGGAGGCGGACCGGTATCGCCGCCCCTGGGAGAGTGGACTTCCGGAAGTCCTCGAGGCGGCTCTGAAGCCTTTCCGGGAGCAGCTCGAGGCGAGCTACAGCCGTTTGACCAATCCCTTGGAAATCGCCTTCTGAAGAAGAGCCAAAGGACCGACCCGGACAAATTATTTGTCTTTTGGCCCGAATTTCGGAATAATAACGCCTGATGAAAAACGCAGCTTGCCGGGAACTCACCTCATGGACCGAAAAAGAAAAAAAATTCTTCAAGAGATTGGACTCCCCCATCAAAATTCAAGATTACCTCAATCAGATTCCCTACAACCCGCACTATGGAAGTCGCTCGCCGCGTTGCGTCATCCGTGAGGGAAAAGCCCACTGTTTTGAAGGTGCGATTTTTGCCGCCGCGGCCCTGCGGATGATCGGCCACAAGCCCCTCCTCCTGGACCTCGAAGCCTCGGCCAATGATGACGACCACGTTCTCGCCGTCTTCAAAGAGAGAGGCTGCTGGGGCGCGATTGGCAAATCCAACTTCACTGTGCTCCGCTTCCGCGAGCCCGTCTACCGGACGCCGAGAGAGCTGACCATGTCCTATTTCGACGTCTTTTTCAATTCGATCTGCGAAAAAACCATGCGCCGCTACTCGCATCCTCTGAATCTATGCCAGTTCGACCACCTCAACTGGATGACGACGGAAGAAGACTTGGGTTATATCGGAGACAGGTTGAACGCGATCAAGCACTATGTGGTTTTGACCCCGGACGATGATCCGGCGCCTGACGCTGGCCGACCCGGACCTGGTCAAAGCCGGCCTTCTGGGAGCGAACAAGGCCGGTCTCTTCAAACCCAAAAAATAAAAAATAAGAATAGGGCGGACACCTAACACAATTCAAGATAGCCGAATCTCACGTCCCCGCGCCCGCACCCAGGGAAACGGCAAGCAAAAACCAAGCGGCGTGGGGCAGCCATTGTTCTCCCCACCGCCAGTCATCATCTTTTCCGGTCTCGGCGAAGTGCAGGTTGAAATCAATATCCTCTTCATCTTTATAGCCCGCCGTGATTCCGTTGCAGATCCCGCCCGGAGCATTGGTGTATTCATAGGAATCGAAAAACATGTAGGCCGGATTGTTCCTTCCCTTTCCCTGCAGCATACAGCTGTCGATAAGGATTCAACCCCAGGATCCAGTTCAACTGGTCGCCGGCAAAGGCCTGAAGCTTCTCCCCAAAATTCTCGTCCGACGCGAATAATCTAGAAGCCATTCTGGCCGCAGCGGCCATTGACCCGAGCCGGGCGTTTTCGCCCTGCCACCAGGGAGCCGTTTCCGTGTCATGGGGGAAGAAAAAGCTTGTCCGCCGGCCGCGGCTTTTGCCCTGGACGAGCTGCCGGCTGTAGCCGAACGGGTTCGGCACATCCCGGGTCACTTCGAGCTCAAAAGTCAGAGATTTTTTCACGGCCTCAAGGACTTCCTTGCGCCTGGTTTCATCGGCCACGCCCGCATATTCGAGCAGGCTCACTACGGGCAGACCGGCATCCACCGGGTGAAAGAACGGACGGTCGCCATCGTCGGCCCGCCAATAATTCCGCGGGGGCACCAACCTGCCGATCAAGCTCTTGGCCCGTCTATCTGCCGCGGCCTTGTAGATCGAATTGTTGGTCGCCCGGAATAACTCCGTGGCCGCCATGAAGAGCGCAGTCATCGTCGACGATATTCTCCTTGCCATCATTGGCGAAGCTGAGGTTGTTTTTCTCGAGATAGGCAAACGCGTCTTCCGCGGCTTTGAGGTAATCGGCCGTGGCGAATTCGCCCGAAACTTTATAGGTCGAAGCCATGGCGAGCGCAGCAATGCAGAGGCCTGCCCCCTCTCGATAGCCGGCTTCGTAGCCCGCCTCGCCCTTGATCTTCTCTTTTCCATATTCCCGAAATTTTTCCTAAAAAGAAATTGGACTCCCCCATCAAAATTCAAGATTACCTCAATCAGATCCCTTACAACCCGCAATATGGAAATCGCTCGCCGCGTTGCGTCATCCGTGAGGGAAAAGCCCACTGTTTTGAAGGTGCGATTTTTGCCGCCGCGGCCCTGCGGATGATCGGCCATAAGCCCCTCCTCCTCGACCTCGAAGCCTCGGCGAATGATGACGACCACGTTCTCGCCGTCTTCAAAGAGAGAGGCTGCTGGGGCTCGATTGGCAAATCCAACTTCACTGTGCTCCGCTTCCGCGAGCCCGTCTACAGAACGCCGAGAGAGCTGACCATGTCCTATTTCGACGTCTTTTTCAATTCGATCTGCGAAAAAACCATGCGCCGCTATTCGCATCCACTGAATCTAAGCCAGTTCGACCACCTCAACTGGATGACGACGGAAGAAGACTTAGCTTATATCGGGGACAGGTTGAACGCGATCAAGCACTATGTGGTCCTGACCCCGACGATGATCCGGCGCTTGACACTGGCCGACCCCGACCTGGTCAAGGCCGGCCTTCTGGGAGCGAACAAGGCCGGTCTCTACAAACCCAAAAAATAAATAAGAATAGGGGGACACCTAACTCAATTCAAGATAGTCAAATCTCAAGTCCCCGAGCCCGCACCCAGGGAAACGGCAAGTAAAAACCAGGCGGCGTGGGGCAGCCATTGCTCTCCCCATCGCCAGTCATCATCTTTTCCGGTCTCGGCGAAGTGCAGGTTGAAATCAATATCCTCTTCATCTTTATAGCCCGCCGTGATTCCGTTGCAGATCCCGCCCGGGGCATTGGTGTATTCATAGGAATCGAAAAACATATAGGCCGGATTGTTCCTTCCCTTTCCCTGCAGCATGCAGCTGTCATAGGGATTCAACCCAGGATCCAGTTCAACTGGTCGCCGGCAAAGGCCTGAAGCTTCTCGCCCAAGATTCTCGTCCGACGCGAAAAATCTGGAAGCCATTCTGGCCGCAGCGGCCATCGACCCGAGCCGGGCATTTTCGCCCTGCCACCAGGGAGCCGTTTCCGTGTCATGGGGGAAGAAAAAGCTTGTCCGCCGGCCGCGGCTTTTGCCCTGGACGAGCTGCCGGCTGTAGCCGAACGGGTTCGGCACATCCCGGGTCGCTTCGAGCTCAAAAGTCAGAGATTTTTTCACGGCCTCAAGGACTTCCTTGCGCCATGGTTTCATCGGCCATGCCCGCATATTCGAGCAGGCTCACCACGGGCAGACCGGCATCCACCGGGTGAAAGAACGGACGGTCGCCATCGTCGGCCCGCCAATAATTCCGCGGGGGCACCAACCTGCCGATCAGGCTCTTGGCCCGTCTATCAGCCGCGACCTTGTAGATCGAATTATTGGTCGCCCGGAATAACTCCGTGGCCGCCAAGAGAGCGCAGTAATCGTCGACGATGTTCTCCTTGCCATCATTGGCGAAGCTGAGGTTGTTTTTCTCGAGATAAGCAAACGCGGCTTCCGCGGCTTTGAGGTAATCGGCCGTGGCGAAATCGCCCGAAACTTTATAGGTCGAAGCCATGGCGAGCGCAGCAATGCAGAGGCCCGCGCCCTCTCGATAGCCGGCTTCATAGGCCGCCTCTCCCTTGATTTTCTCTTTGCCATAGTCCCGAAATTTGTCCTTTGTCTCCTTTGTCAGGATGATGTGCTTTTCCGCTTTGGGCGTGATCAGACGGTCCTCCGGCTTTTTTTCGGGTCCCCGGCCTGAGACTGTTATATAAAATGAGCCCGAGGGATTCTTGATCCGCACCAGGTAATCGGCCCCGAACATGGCTTCATCCAGGAGCCGTCTCAAATATTGCCGGAAGTTCGGATCAGCGCGCCTCTCCAGCTCTCGATAAGATCGAAAAAGGCTCCAGGCCGTGAGCGGAATCTGCTGGGGATTGAAGAAGGTCGAAAAAGAAAGGTGGGATAGGTGTTTCCCGTAATCTCCGGTCGCATCGAACCATCCGCCGTGGACATCGACGACTCCATCTTTGCCCTCGAATCGCATCCGCCTATCGGCCTTGTCGAGCAACCCGGAGCACCGCTGGCCCTTGAAATAATAGACGACGTCCGAGAGAGCGTTCCTCTCCAGGACATTCTTTTGGATCAAAAAAGGAGAAGAATGGACACTCCCCTGAGCCGAGGAACATTCAATGTAATAAACACCTTCCTGTTTGACTTCGCCAAAATCAGCCGTCCAGAACTGCCAGTCTTTCCATTTCTGGACCGGCCCCACGAACTTCGGCCGGCCGGAAAACACTTCCTTTCCTGTGCCCCGCTCCTTGACTTTAAAAACATCGAAGGCATCGCCTTGATGGCCCAGGATGACGGCCCGTTTCCCGGCGGAGACATCGTATCCGATGTGGTTGATAAGAATTTTGGTTCCTTGGGCAAAGCAGACCGGTCCGATTAATAGTGCCGTGATAAAAGCGAAAAAAACCCGACTTGGTCTGAAGCTCATTTTGTTTCTCCCGGAAAGTGGAATTTCAACAGTCCCATTCTACTTATATCGGTGAAAAAAAGGCAAGCCTGCCTCCTCCGCTCCGGGGCGAATGAACCCAAATTAGCTTGACGCGGCACCGGCGGTCACTATAAATTGCCAGAGATGCGCCTTTTCAAGCTTCTTCTCCCCTTGGCCCTTATTTCACTCATCCTCTTCCTGGGCTTTTATAACCTGGCGGGTAACCTCATGAACGATGACGAGGGGCCATATCTTTACGCTTCCTGGCGGATCAGTCTGGGCGAAACTCCATACCGGGATTTTTTTGTCTCCCAGACACCTTTGAGTTTTTATGTCACGGCGGCCCTGTTCAGAGTGTTCGGACCTGATATCCTTTGGGCTCGCGCCGCCTGTTTTCTTTTGATTTTTGCAACCGGGATCTTGATCTACAGTACCGCTTATAAGCTTCTCAACTTCGACCGCAATCTCTCCCTGGGCATGGCGGCGGTATTTCTCCTGACGAAACAGATCTATTATCTGGGCCGAACGTTCATGCCTGACTGTTACATGCTTTTTTTCTGCACCGCCGCTCTTTATTTTGCCCTCAAATCCGATCTTCCCGGCAACAACAAAGATTGGAAACCGACTGTGTTTCTGTTCGGCATTTTCTCCGGCCTGGCCACGCTGTCCAAGGCCAGCGGGATTTTGTTGCCCGTCGGCTACCTCTTCTATCTCATTTATCTCCTCATCCGAAAAACCGAAAAGCCGCAGGACGCCGCCGGAAAAGCGTTTCTTTCGTCGGCCGGATTTGTCCTTTCCTTCGGGCTTATATACGTTCTCATGTTGGTCTTCGTCCCCGGCACGTACCATTCGACCATCGGGTTTCCACATGGCTAAGGAGAAAACCGCCGCGGCCGCGCTCCTGACTCTTCCTTTTTTGAGGCTCGGCCAGTTCATCGGCAACCACAATTACGGTCTCATCCCGTCGCTTTGATCGGGCTCATCTTCGGCGGCAAGTCAAGGAGAGGAAACGGGCCTTGCTGGTATCAGTCATGCTGGCTTTTTTGGGTTTGGCCTTTCTGCCCGGCGAATTCTATCTGCGCTATGTCGTCTTTGCCCTTGTCCCGTTGATATTTTTCTTCGGGGCGGGCATCAAGCTCCTGATCTCCCACACAAAACTGAAGCGTTTGCGCTGCCGATCGCAGCTTTTCTGGTCTTGCTCAGCCTGGGGCCCACTTTCAACCTGAAAAGACTCGGGGCGCATGACACCGGAACCAGGATACTTGCGGCTTATGTTAAAGCCCAGACGGCTCCCGACGATTACGTCTTTGGCGACGATCCGACCATCAACTTCTGTGCGGAGAGGCTTTGCCCACCGCGGCTCGTGGACGTTTCCGGGGCCATGACCAAGAGCGGCCAAATAACGGCGGCCGATGTCTTGAACGACTGTGAGCGCTACAGCGTAAAATTGGTTTTCGTCGAAAAGGGCCACTCCGCCCACCACCTGAAAAACCTGAAGGACTTCCCTGTCTTCGAGAGCTATCTCAAGGAGCGCTACGAATTCGTCAAGTCCATTCGGCGGGAGTTCCTGGAGGTGGACATTTATAAGAGTCGGCAATTGCCCGCGGAAGACGAAGACCCGGGGAAATTCCCGATGTTCGGAATTCCCAGGGAGGAGGTTGTCTCCTTTTTCCGATCCAGAGGGGACGATGTCATCCGTATCGAGGAAGACGAACACAGCGGCCGGGAATGGGTCGGCTACCGCTACTTTGTGCGAAAGAACTTCTGATTCAAAAAATGACGCGGCTATTTTAGCTTCAGGATGCCTTTCTCGACCGCGCCGCTGAGGAGTTCTTTGACCGAGCTCATGGTGACTTTGCCATAGTAAAATTCACCACCTGAAAGCGCCTCCGCCCGGACGGCTCGATAGATATCCAGGAATGATCTTTTCCCATCGACGAAACAATAGCATTCCTTGGCCATGATCGGGTGAAGCTCTGGCGAGCCGACAAACACGTCGCGCCGCTTGAAATATTCATCCAGGGAATCGATGTTGACGGGGATGCGTGCGGCCATTTCCTTTTCCTCGGCCGAGAGTCCCGGCAGTGGAAGCCTTTTCTCTCCCGACGTCAAGGAGATACAGGGAATCCAATTCCTGGATAAGGGCGGGAGCCATCTCGCCGAGTTTTTTGACCTGCTCCATCACGAACGAAGCGTTCCGTCCGCCCGGAGCGGCAAAAGTCAGGACCGACTCGAGGGCGCGGCGTTCCCTGGCTGCGGCTTGCTCGAGGAGGTTCCTGGCGTCTTTATAAGATTGGGCATAGCTCCCTGCTTTCTTCTCCCGGAGATACAGAAGCGCTGTGTTCAGATCTTTGCCCAGCCTCTGCAGAGCCCGGGTGTAAATTTCGCTCGTCGAGCAAGGGGACATCTTCATCACCCGCATTGGCGACGAAGAGGGTTGCGGCGGCAACGATAAAAGCATTTCTTTTGAGTTGGGTCGGGTCAATATTCTGGAGGTCGTCATCGGTGGAGTGGATGTAGGGGTCGGGGTTGTTGATCAAGGCGACGCCCGGGACACCGATAACTCCTTCGCAGAAGACTTCGTGATCCGAGCCGCCGCTGTGCGGGATGACCATGGCGTTGAACCTTTCCCGCGATCCGAGAAAGGAGAGGATGGGCTTCGAGAACGGCTGCCGTGTCCCGGCCTCCTCCGCGCCCATGAAACCGGTGTTGGTCAGGATGACGTAATCGGCGATCGACTCGATCACGTCGTTCAAATAGCTCGGGAATAGAATAGGGGGTGCGGATGATGTGCTGAACCCTCGAGCCCATGCTCTGCCTCGCGCCGACCATGTCCTGATTGATGTTGACCAGCATGTTCTTCCGTTCCTCCGGCTTCTCCCGGAAATACTGGTATTCGGACAGATGTTCGTTCGGCCACCAGAAAACGATGTCCCTTTTCGGCCGGGGGATCCTCCCTTCCTTGACAACACATTGATCGCCCGTCCGATCTCCAGAATGTTGGCGCAGCCGCTCCCGTTATCGTTGGCGGAAGTCCTTTCTTCATCCAGATGGGCGGTCAGGACAATATCCTGGTTGTGGATTTGGGACCCCTTGATTTCGGCCCAGAGGTAAGCCTGCTCCGCCGGTTGCCTGATCACGGTCTCGATGTCGGCCCGGACCTTGACGGGCCGATTCCTGTGATTTCGCGCTGCCTGAGGACGTCCTGAAGCAATGCCGTACTGCCTTGCCGAAATCATGGAAGCCCCAAGGTTCACGCTTTCCTTCAGGGCATTTGATCGGGACCTTGACATAGCCGACCTGGTCGGGAGTATCGAACCGGGCGTCCGGGATGGATGGTATAAGAAGAAATGACGCCCAGGGCGCCTCGCTCCCAAACGGCGGTCCTAATGGCCAGGCTCGGAGCCCCGGTGGTCAGGACGATTTTGCCCGCCGACATCCAGGCCGCTGAAATCTTCCGCTGAGGCCCCTCGCCCGATGTCAACGAGTTCGGCGGTCACGTGCGCTGAGCGGCTGAACACGGTCAAAGAGACCGAGACGTCGTCGAAGTCGCCAAGTTTCATCTCCTCGGGCTCCACCAGCCACAGCTTGGCGGAGACGGGATCCCAGCTCAGGCCGCCCTCGAATTTTTGTTTGACGACCTGGATATTCTCGAGCCCGCACGACTTGGCCAGGCCGGCCAGCATGTTCGCGGCATTGATAAACGCCTGCGATCCCATGATGCGATGAAAGGGGGTAAGCGCTCGGACATAATTGAAGGCCTTGTCGCCCGGAGATCTCGTTCCTCAGGATCAGGGACAATTTTTCCGGGATGAAAGGGCTCTCCTGCGCTTTGAGAAACGAAGAAAAACAGAACCCGATGATCACCAACGAAACAACCAGTCGGATGATCCTTGATTTCAACATGACGAACCTCCGCCGATGATTTCCCGGGGGTAAGCTCAAAGAAAAACAATACCCCGATCAAGCGGCGAATATATCACGTCTTTCGACAGTGTGGCAAATGACTCAAACCTCGTGCTTCGCGGCGATGGGCATTCTTCGCCCGACTCCGAAGGCCTTGGTCGTAACCTTCAAGCCGGGAGGGACTGATGAAGAATTCGGGAAACGATTTGATAAGGAATGGCTTGGCTAAACCGGATTAGTACCGGCTTCCGCCGCCGAATCCGCCCCCGTTCCGGGGTCTATCGGTGCGCGGCCGGGCTTCATTGACAGTTAAGGTCCGCCCTTTCAAGTCTTTGCGATTCAAGCTGCTGATGGCTTTTTCGGCCTCTGCTTTGTCCGGCATCTCAACGAAGCCGAACCCTCTTGAATCACCGCTAAACTTGTCTTTGATGATGGAAACAGTGGTGACGGTTCCGTAGGCCTCAAAGGCCGCGCGGAGCTCGGTTTCACTGAGATCCCGCAACAGATTTCCTGCGTAGATGTTCATACTCATCTCCTTTTAAAATTTGAACGACATAAAGGAGAGGAGTATGACCGATCAGGGCCTGTGCCCCCTTCCTTTACTATTCCAATTTAGTATAGCACAAAAGGGCTCTATAATCATGCTTTATTTCTCTCTACAAAAAGAAAGGGCCTGGACCTCGCACATCCGGCGGAGGTTCCGCCGAAAAAGTTCGATGTCCTCGCTCAGACCAAGGGATCCGAACTTGTCAGAAACGGACTTGCGCAAACGGTCGTCAGTTATATCTCCGTCTCTGAGGAATGCTTCTGTCTCATCGACGCTGAAGGAGACGCCTGTGCTCTCACGCCTCAACAGCCCTTTGTTGGCCGGACAGACCTTCTGGCACTTTAAGCACCCGACCAGACAGTCGGGAGAAGGCGGTCGGAGGCCCTCCGGAATCGGACGCTTCGACTCCGAGAAAAGAGTGTAGCACCGCTCCGCGTGGATCAAGAACCGCTCTTCGGTGATGGCCTTCATGGGACAGGCCTTGACGCAGGCCCGGCAGGAGGAACAGAGGCCCAGTTTGGTGTCTGCTTCGGGCCTGAGGCTCGCCGCACCTTCCAGGGGGTGCTCAAGAACATAGCCGGCGAGTTGAAAATAACTCCCGTATTCGGGTGTATAAGTAATGTTATTCCTGCCATAACAGACTAGCCCGATCGCGGCGGCAAGGGATTTTAACGGCGCGTGGAGAGTTTCTATCCGATCGTCAGGGCCGAGAGCGTTTTGGATCAGGTCAAGCCGGACTTTTTCAAAGAGCGGACGATAATCCACATACGTCGGCGGGAGCACAACTTCGATGCGTCGGCCTTCGAACTCAAAGCTCACGGTGTGCGCGGGCCGCGGAATCACGACGAGAAGGAGCGCGCCGGGCCTTCGGATCGAGCTTCCTTCAAGATATTTGAAAAAGGCCAGGTTTTCTTCGTAGAAACCGGGCGCGAACTCGCCGTCCGCTTTTCGCTTCGCTAATCTGTTTTTGATATTCTCGAGAATCCCGATATCGACGAAGCCGACCTTATAGCCCCTCTCCTTTGCCCAACTGAACACATTCTGTTGGATCATCTGACTTCAACCTCCTTTAGGCGCCAGAACCTTCTCATAAGAGGCTCCTGGCGGCCCCGAAAGGTTTCCCATGTAACTCCCAATAGTTATATAGAGAGTTACATGTTGCAAATTATCACGATTTGGTGTAATTGTCAATAGGGAGATTGGATTATTACAATGGAAGAAGAAATCTGGTTGGACCTGCTGAACAGCGATTGGCATGACTACCGGGGAACAGGAAAGCACGAGGACCGCCTCGACAATCCCCAATGGGTTAAGGATTTCTTCAACCGTTGGAGACTCGATCTCTCCGAGATCTCGAAGGAGAGGGTTAAGGCTTCTCTCCGAGATCTGAGAGCCGTTATTCTCCGGATAGCAAAGCAGGCTGCGGCGGGAAAAAAGCTTGGTCCCAAGGCCCTAGAGGGACTCAACCCGGTCTTCGTCCACTCCCCTCTTATCAGGCGGCTCGATCTCGAGACAGGCAGGCTTCAGATAATGCTCGTCCCCGTCGCGGGGAAGCTCGAGTCCGCCCTCGGTGAAATCGCCGGCTCCTTTGCCGAAGCTCTGGCCCGAGGTGCTCCGTCGAGAATCAAGATCTGCAAAAACAAAGACTGTTTCTGGGTCTTTTACGACAGGAGCAAGAACAAGAGCCGTAAATGGTGCGAAGGGGCCACTTGCGGAAACTTGATGAAGGTCCGGCGCTTTCGCGAGAAGCACCGCAAAAGTCAAACCTGACCGAAAGGCGTTCCCCAAAGCAAATTCAATATGCTTTTTCTTGACAAAAGGGACGAAATGACCGAGACGGACGAGCTAGACGTCCTCATCGTTTGACCCCAACTTCTTGCTGTGCTATAAGTTAGGAAGTCAAACTGCGCCGTAGAGCGAACGAACAAGATAGGAAAAAGATCTCACATGGTCACTGTGAGGTTTGCGCCGAGCCCGACAGGTTATCTCCACCTGGGGAGCGCGAGGACCGCCCTTTTCAACTGGCTTTTTGCCCGACACGCGGGCGGGAAGTTTCTGCTCCGGGTAGAAGACACGGACCTCAAGCGCTCGGACTCAAGATTTCTGGATGAGATCTTGAAGGACCTCGCCTGGCTCGGGCTTGACTGGGACGGAGAGCCGCTCTTCCAGAGCCGGAGGTTTGAGCTCTATCGGGAGAAGGCCGCCGCATCTCCTCGCCGCCGGAAAAGCCTTTCGGGAAGGCGACGCGATCATTTATAAGATCGAGCCGGGCCGGACGATCGAAGTCCACGACCTCATCCACGGGACCATCACCTTTGAAACGGACAACATCAAAGACCAGGTCCTGATCAAATCCGACGGGTCCCCGGCCTACAATTTCTCCTGCGTCGTCGATGATGCCGAGCTCCGCATCACCCACATTCTCCGCGGCGACGACCATCTGTCCAACACTCCGAAGCAGATTCTCTTCTATGAAGCCTTCGGGCTCGAGCCTCCCCAGTTCGGCCACATGCCGCTCATCCTTGGGCCCGACGGGGCCAAGCTTTCGAAAAGACACGGCGGCGTCTCCGTGGAAGAATACCGGAAAGAGGGCTTTCTGTCCGAAGCCCTGGCCAATTACCTCATCCTCCTCGGCTGGTACCCCGGCGAAAGCCGCGATATCATTCCTCTCGCCGAGGCGGTCAAGGAGTTCGACATCTCTGGGATGAACGACGTCCAGGCCAAATTCGATCTCCAGAAGCTCAGATGGATGAACGGCGAATACATCATCAGCCAAAAGACCGAGGAGCTTCTGCCGCTCGTCAAAGAGCAGCTGCTGGCGGCGGGTTACGATCTCTCCGCTGTCAGAGACGAGTCCATCGGCCAAGTCCTCGGCCTGTACAAAATCAGGATCAAAACACTCTCCGAATTTCCGGCCATGACCGATTTCTTTTTCAGGGACGATTTTGTGGTCGAGAACGAGGCGATTCTCCAACTCAAGAAAGAAGAGACCAAGGTCCTCCTCGAGCTTTTCGCCGAGCGCCTCGAAACACTTGAAGACTTTCGGCAGGAGAATATCGACCGGGTCTGCCGTGAGCTCGCCCAGAAGAGAGGCATCAAAGCGGCGGTCATCATCCATCCGGTGCGTGTGGCCGTCAGCGGAAAGACGAAAGGCGCGGGGCTCTTCGAGATGATGGAGGTCCTCGGTAAAGAGAAGGTGCTCAAGCGGATAAGAGGTGCGCTGACATGAGCTCGGCTGAAACGAAAACAAATTTCATTAAAGAGATCATCGAGGAAGACCTCCAAAACAACAAGAATCAGGGCCGCGTCCACACCCGCTTCCCTCCCGAGCCCAACGGATACCTCCACATCGGGCACGCCAAGTCCATCTGCCTGAATTTCGGCCTGGCCGCTCAGTACAGAGGACTCTGCAACCTCAGGTTCGACGACACCAACCCGGAGACCGAAGAGATCGCCTATGTCGAGTCGATCAAGAAGGACGTGCGCTGGCTGGGCTTCGACTGGGCGGAGCGTGAATTCTATGCCTCGGATTACTTTGAGAAGCTCTATGAGTTCGCGGTCAAACTCGTTAAGAAGGGAAAGGCCTTTGTCTGTGACTTGAGCGCTGAGGAGATCAGCCAAACCCGGGGCACTTTGACAAAACCGGGCACGGAGAGCCCTTACCGGAACCGGACGGTCGAGGAGAATCTCGACCTTCTCGGCCGGATGAAGGAAGGGGAATTTCCGGACGGCTCGCGCGTTTTGAGGGCCAAGATCGACATGGCCCACCCGAATCTCCTTATGCGCGACCCGGTGCTTTACAGGATCCGGAGGGCCCACCATTACCGAAGAGGCGACGCCTGGTGCATCTATCCCACCTATGACTGGGCGCATGGGCAATCGGACTCGATCGAAGGCGTCACTCATTCGATATGCACCCTCGAGTTCGAGGTCCATCGCCCTCTCTACGATTGGCTTCTGGAGGAGCTTGAGATCCATCACCCCCAGCAGATCGAATTCGCCCGGCTCAGCGTCAGCCACACCGTCCTGAGCAAGCGGAAGCTTCTCGAGCTGGTTAAGGAAGGCCGTGTCAGCGGCTGGGACGATCCCCGGATGCCGACGATATCGGGGTTGAGGCGGCGAGGCTACACGCCCGAGGCGATCCGGAATTTTTGCGACCGCATCGGCGTCGCCAAATTCAACAGCATCGTCGACATGGCCCTGCTCGAGGACTCTCTGCGGGAGGATTTGAACAGGCGGGCACCGCGCGTGATGGCCGTCCTGCGGCCCCTCAAGCTCGTGATCGTGAACTATCCGGAAGACCAGGTCGAGGAATTCGACGCCATCAACAACCCCGAGGACCAGAAGATGGGGACGAGGAAGGTGCCGTTTTCACGGAATCTCTACATCGAGAAGGACGACTTTATGGAGGTCCCGCCGAAGAAATTTTATCGACTTGCCCCGGGCCGCGAGGTGCGCCTTCGTTCGGCTTATTTCATCACCTGCGTCCACGTCGTCAAAGACCCGAAAACGGGCGAGACGACGGAGCTTCACTGCGTTTATGACCCGGCGACACGAGGAGGCGACGCCCCCGACGGACGTAAGGTCAAGGCGACCCTGCACTGGGTTTCCGCGGCTCACGCCTTGGAGGCTCAGGTTCGCCTCTATGATACGCTTTTCCTGAAGCGCGATGCCGGCGAGGTCGAAGAAGGCGCGGATTGGAAAAGCAACCTGAACCCCAGATCGCTGGAAGTTCTGGCGGATGCCAGGGTCGAGCCAAGCCTCAGGAGCGCCGTTCCGGGAAGTGTTTTATCAGTTCGAAAGGATGGGATATTTTTGCGTCGATTCCGTCGATTCTTCGCCCGTAAAGCTCGTTTTCAATCGCGCCGTGACGCTCTACGACACCTGGTCCAAGATCAAAAAAGCGGGCACGGAAAACGAATAATTTAAATCTTTTTAACAAGGATATATAATGGAAGTGCACGAAGGGAGGCATGAATGAGAAAACACCTTTTTTGGCTTTGGATCGGATTGCTCTGTCTCGGTGTCGGCCTGGGGTCTGCTCAGCAGATGCGCAGCGGGGAGGCGGCCATCTTTTTGACGAACGGAGAGAAGGCTGTTGGTAAAATTATCGACATCTCGAGCGCCCGGGCCGTGTTGCAGCTTGAAAACGGGCAGGAAATTCCCTTATCCCAAATCTGGATGATCAATTTCGTCAACGACAAATGGAATTTCCCGGATGAGAGGAGCAGGATCGAGGGCGGCAAGCATTATGTGTTCCTCAAGAACGGCCGGATATCCTCCGGACTCATCAGAGACTTCAGTTCCAGGCTGTTCGTGTTCGAGCTCGACAACGGAGAGAAAATCGAGATCGGCCGGATCAGCCGGATCTATTTTGCCAAGCGGGTCCCCGATGAATTGATGCCCAAAGTGCCGACAGCGCAGAAGGCAGAATTTTACTCCGGCCCATTCCGGACCGTTAGCCCAAGGGGCGGCCAGGAGGTCATCTGCGAGAAGGGCTGGTATGACTTGGAGATCGACCCCAATGCGCCCCTTAAGCAATGGCACTGGACATCCCGTGAGGCGAGATGCGTCATTGTTAACCCACATCGCAATGCCCAACTGCTCATCAGGGGGGAGCGAGCACGGACGTCGTGGGCAATCAGAGAGTCATCTTCAAGATCAACGGCCTGAGGCTCGATGAATTTATCCCCGGCGCCGCCGTCTTTGAAAAAAGCTATAATATCAGCAGGGAGATGATGGGGAACGGGAATGAGTTTTACCTGACCATCGCGGTGGACCCGACCTTTATCCCGGCGAGAGTCTTTCCCCGGAACAACGACGAGCGTGAGCTCGGCGTTCAGATCGCTTACATCTATTTCCGGTAAGCGCTGAGGGTTTCCCTCTGCCGGGTCCGGACGGACGATCGACGGCCGATTTTTTGCCTTCGAATCCCGTCTTCTATCGCGCCGTGACCCTTTATGACACCTGGTCAGCGATCAATTAAATCCCGCCCGGAAAACGAGCCAGAAGAGCCGGAACCTTTTCTTGCCCTATCTCGTATTACCAAGTGGAAATGAAGACGTGAAGGTCTGTCTATTGTGAAGGCTCAACTCGGATTCGGCTGTCAAATGAATGAAAGGAGGGGACGATGCTGAAGAAGATTCTGATTCCTCTCTTCATCCTGATCATCGTCGCCGGCTTCTTCTATATGAAAGCGAAGAACTCCGCTCAAGACCAGGACAAAAAAATCAAATTGGTCAAGGTCCAACGGGGAAATATCTATGAAAAGGCCCTGGCCATCGGCCTGATTGAGCCACGGCACGAAATCACCGTCAAATCGAAGATTTCGGGCATCGTCAAGGCCATCTATGTCGATGTCGGAGATGAGGTCCGGGTCGATCAACCCCTCATCGAGATTTTGCCCAACCCGACCCCTCTCGAATACACCGAAACGCAGAGAGGCCTGGAAATGGCCAGAGTCGATCTGGAGAAGGCCGCGGCCGATTATGAGCGGGTGAAACAGCTCCTGAAGGCGAATCTCGTCTCCAGGAAAGAATTTGATGACGCCGAGAATGAGCAGAAACAATTGACCCTGAGATTGGACCTGGCCAGGGAGAGGCTCGCCCTGATCGAAAAGGGTCAGGTCAAAATAGCCGGCAGCCAAATCGACAGCACGATCAGATCCCCGGTCGCCGGGACGGTCCTCGAGCGGAGGGTGAATGCGGGAGACCCGATCGTCCCCTTGACATCCTACCAGGCCGGCACGGAGCTCCTCATCCTGGCCGATATGAAGACCCTGATCTTCAAGGGCACGGTGGACGAAATCGATGTCGGAAAGATCCGGGAAGGAATGGAGGCCGAGCTCAAGATCGGCGCCATTCCGGACCAGAAGATCATCGGAAAAGTGTCCAGGATTTCCCCCAAGGCCAAACGGCAGGAGAACGCGACGCTCTTCGATGTGGAGATCGAGATCACCCGGAAGGGAGAGAAGGTCATCAGAGCCGGCTACTCGGCCAATGCGGACTTGGTGATCAACAAGGTCGAGAACAAACTGTATATCCCGGAACGCCTGGTCGAGTTCAGAGACGGAAAGGCCTTTGTGGAAGTCACAACCGGGAAAAACCAGATCGCGAAGAGAGAAGTCAAAACGGGTTTGAGTGACGGAATCAACATCGAGATCGTGGAAGGACTGAAGGAGGGCGAGGACGTCGTCGAACGGCCGCCCAAAGAAATCAAATAACCATGAAAATCTTCATGTTCATCTCCCAGTTCTTGAGGGACATGAGGTCCCAAAAACTGAGGACGATCCTGACCATCTTCGGCATCACCTGGGGGACGATCGCCATCGTTCTTCTGCTCGGGTTTGGAGTCGGCTTGGGACGGCAGATGAGGAAGAATTTTCACGGCATGGGCGAAGGATTGCTCCTCGTCTGGCCGGGGAGGACAAGCCTGGCCTACCAGGGATTGAACAAAGGCCGGGTCATCCGTTTCACCGAAGAGGACGCCCTCTCGATCAAACAGCAGGTCCCCGCGATCAAGGAGCTCAGCCCCGAGTACATGCGGTACGGGATAGAACTTAAACGAGATCAGAACACATACGCGACACTCGTCCGCGGCGTGTATCCCGTCTATGCGGAAATCCGGAATGTGATCCCGGAGCGGGGCAGCCGATTTCTTGACGCTCAGGACCTCGACCAGAAACGGCGGGCCATTTTTCTGGGGGACAAGGTCAAAAAAGAGCTGTTCAAAGACGGAGAGGCCGTAGGAAAATACATCCTTCTCAACCGGATCCCCTTTCTGGTCGTGGGGATTCTGATCGAAAAGAAACAGAGCTCAGATTATGGGGAACGCGATGAGAATACCGCTTTTATCCCGGCGACGACCTTCTCGGCGATATTCGGCCCGAAGTACATCAGCAATATGGTCATCAAAGCCTGGGATCCCGGAAAAAACAAAGCCCTCATCAGACAGGTCCTCACCGTCATGGGCAAGAAATACAAGTTCAACCCCGACGACACCGACGCCATCTCCTACTGGAACATGATGGAGCAGGAGACTCTTTTCACCTCCATATTCCTGGGCTTTAACCTTTTCCTGGGCATGGTCGGCGTCTTCACCCTCACCGTCGGCGGCATCGGCGTTTCCAATATCATGAATGTCGTGGTCGAGGAAAGGACAAAGGAGATCGGCCTCAAAATGGCCCTCGGAGCCAAGAAAAGGTTCGTCCTGTCGCAGTTCTTTTTTGAGACTTTTCTCATCACTTTGATCGGAGGGACGATCGGGTTGGCCATTTCTTACGGAATCCTCACCGCCCTGCCGACGACGAGCTATCGAAGAAGAAGTCGGCCGTCCCGTATTCTCACTTGAGGTGGCATTGCTCACGGTGGCCCTCCTGGGGCTCGTCGGCTTTATCTCGGGGTTCGGTCCGGCCCGAAGGGCGGCCAATCTGAACCCGGTTGAGGCCTTGAGGTCATAAGGCGCAAGGATGAAGACGCTTTTTCTATTCAGGCTGTTTTACCGGGAGTTGAAAACCCAACGGAAGAGGATGACGCTCACCATTCTCGCTCTCGTCTGGGGAACGTTCTCCATCGTCATGTTGCTGGCTTTCGGCGAGGGACTCCGCCTCCAGATGAGCAAGGCCAGCCACGGGCTGGGGCGAGGGAATCGTGATCGTCTAGCGCAGGCCAGACATCGAGGCCTTTCATGGGCCTCGGGAAAGGGCGCCAGATCTTCCTCACCGAAGAAGACGTGCATCTCCTCGAGAACCGGCTGCCGGGGATTGAACTCATCAGCCCCGAGGACGAACACTCCGGAAACACCATGACCTACGGCCAGAAATCCATCACCCAGAGCATCATCGGGGTTTACCCGTCTTTCGAGGAGCTGAGGACAAACTATCCGGATTGGAACAGCCGCTTCCTGAACCGTCTGGACCTGGAGAAAAAGAGGCGAGTCATTTTTTTGGGAACCAAGGTCAAAGAGAAGATCTTCGGAGACGCCGAGGCGATCGGAAAAACGGTTCTCATCAACAACATCCCTTTTGTGGTCGTCGGCCTCATGCGCAAGAAAATCCAGAACAGCATGTACAACGGGCCCGATGAGGAAAAAGCCGCGATCCCCTTCTCGACCTACAAAGCCATCTTCGGGGTGAAATATCTTGACCGTCTGATCTACAGACCCAGGGATATCAGCCGGGCCGAGGAGGTCAAAAAAGAGGTCTATAAGGTTCTGGCCGCAAAGTACAAATTCGACCCTGAAGACACGCAGGCCTTGCGCTTCTGGGACACCATCGAAGATGAAAAGATTTTCCAGAAGATTTTCGCTCGGAATCCAGCTCTTCATGGGGATCATCGGAGCGCTGACTTTGATGGTCGCGGGGGTCGGTGTGGCCAACATCATGTACGTTTCGGCCAAAAGACGGACCAAAGAAATCGGCATCAAAATGGCCCTGGGCGCCAAGAGGCGATACGTCCTTCTTCAATTTGTCTCCGAAGCCTTGATGATCGCCTTCAGCGGAGGCGTCATCGGTATCGTCTTATCGCTGTTGCTGGTTCAGGTCATAAAGACTCTTGAATCTCCAAGGGGGCGCGGCCGACTTTATCGCTCATCCCGTCATTTCGGTCCGGACGATGGCCGTGACGGCTTTCCTCTTGGGGTTGATCGGATTTCTGGCAGGTCTGTTCCCTGCCCGGAGAGCCGCTTCACTCGACCCGGTGGAGGCGCTCAGGTATGAATAGGCTCGGTTCTGAAGACGAGAGGTCAGCCATGATCAAAATGAGCAACATCACCAAAACCTACGGCAGCGGAGAGGCCTTGGTCGAAGCGATCAAAGATATCACTCTCGAAATCCACCAGAATGAATTCATCAGCCTGATCGGACCCTCCGGCTCGGGAAAATCCACTCTGATGAACATCATTGGCTGCCTGGATACCCCGACCTCGGGAGAATACTTTTTCGAAGGGGAAAGCGTCAGCCGGATGAACCACAATCAGCTGGCCGAAATCAGGAACGAGAAAATCGGCTTCGTGTTTCAAAGCTTCAATCTCCTGCCCTACGCCACGGCCTTCGAAAATATCGAGATCCCGCTCATCTTCAAGGGAGTCAACGCCCGCCGCAGAAAAGAACGGGTCGCGGAGCTTCTGGACAAGGTCAACCTCGGCCGCAGGGCCCGACACAAGCCCGGTGAGCTCTCCGGCGGCGAGATCCAGCGAGTGGCCGTGGCCAGGGCCCTGGCCAACGACCCCAGCCTGATCCTGGCCGACGAGCCGACCGGAAATCTGGACACCAAATCAGGGGACGAGCTCCTCAAGATTTTCGATACTCTTTGGAAGCAGGGGAGCACTCTAGTCATCGTGACCCACAACCCGGCCATCGCCGGGAAGACGCCCCGTATCATCAGCCTCCGCGACGGTTTATCGAAAACTGACCGCCCGATCAATCTTGGGAGCCCGGCCGAGGAAAGGATGCTCTTCCCACCGCCGAAGGTAGATCGGGCCCGGTAAACATGGCCGAGAATAATCACGACGACAACGGCAAGCAAGCGGGCCGGGCTTGGCCGTGCCCGCGTCCCTATTTCCCTTCGATCTCGTCCACCAGGCGTCCGGCATCATAAAGCTTGCGCAGCGCTTCGCTGATATAGGCCGGGTGGACGGCGACGGCCCGGTTGACACTTTCATCAAAAAAGAAGCGCCCCGCCAGGCTCTCGATATTGCCGTCGAAGATCAGGCCGACAAGGGAGGCATCCTTGTTGATAACCGGCGAGCCGGAATTTCCGCCGATGATGTCGCAGCTGTTGACAAAATTGACTGGTGTCGAGAGATCCAGCTTCCCCAGGTTGTTCCAGAAGCGGTCTGGAAGGGCCCAGTCGGTGGAACGGTCGAACCCGAGTGACCTGTCGAAGAGGCCGTAGAGAGTGGTTTTATAGGGCGCCTCGGTCCCGTTCATCGGATACCTGGCGACAGTGCCAAAAGACAGGCGGAGCGTGAAGGTTGCATCCGGAGAGACGCTCTTCCCGTAAACCGCGAACCTGGCCCGTCCGATTTTCTCGTGGGCGGGAACGATGACGCTCTCGATATTGTCCTTGTTCCACTTGATATTCTCGCGGATGGAAGGCTCAAGGTTCCGGGCCAGCACAATCAGCGGATCCATGGATTTGGCGACGGCCTTGGCCCCGCCTTTGATGAGCGCCTCGCGGGCGGGCACCTCAGCCAGCTTTGTTCCCGAAATCAAATCCTTCGCGGCCTGGGCCGGCGTACGGCCGCCGAGGACAATCTTGAGGAAAGGGTCATCGGCTCCGAGCTCGCTCCCGGACATCTGAAGTGTGCCGGCCAGGTTGGCTTCTTCCAGGTCGTTGTAAATAGGCGCCCCAGAGAGGAGGTTGAATTTCAGGCTTTCCAGCTCGGAATCATGGTATCCTTCGAGGCGCTCCCCGTCGGGTTTCGTGATTTCCGCGACATAGAAAACGATCGTCGTCGCATACCCTGCCAGGCGGGAGCCCATGAGTTGGCGATAGAATTGTTGTTTGTGAACCTTCTCGAGTTTGCTCATGGTGGCGCCGATGACCGACCAGGCGACTCCATACTCCTCTTCCGACTTGGGATTGGCCGCGACTTTCTCGCGGAACTCTTTCTCCTCCAGCTCTTTCCTTTTCATGAGGTTTTCGTTGAGCAACCCCTGTTCATATTCTCCGGTCAGGGCTTTTTTGC
The DNA here is from genome assembly GCA_963770045.1 of Candidatus Aminicenantota bacterium. Taxonomy (GTDB): domain Bacteria; phylum Acidobacteriota; class Aminicenantia; order Aminicenantales; family CAVYOD01; genus CAVYOD01. Next base: position 73,398 of record CAVYOD010000007.1, read on the forward strand.
TGTTCTCCAGACCGAAGATCGAGCCGAGGGCACGGCGTTGCTGTTCGACGCCCTTGGCCGAATACTCCCTCAGGATGGCGATTCTCTTTTTGATGTAGTTCAGAACCATCGGAAAACGATAGTCCCGCTCGTACTTCAATTCCGCTATGGTAAAGAGCCTGTCCGTGCTCCCGGGATGGCCGGAGACAAAAACGAGTTCGTTGTCACGGGCTCCGTTCCTTTCCCATTTAAAATAGTTGACCGTACTCAGCGGCCGGCCGTTTTCGTAGACGCGGAAAAAGGCGACGTCCAAATCATGGCGAGGATAGGTGAAGTTGTCCCAATCCCCGCCGAAGTAGGCCGCCTGTCTTTCGGGCGCGAAGACGAGCCTGACATCGGTGTATCTCTTATAGCGATAAAGCCAGTATTCCCCTCCGTAATACAGGGGGACCACGTTGGAACGCAGGCCCGTCTGCTTCAGACTCTCCCTTTCGATTCTGGCGATTTCCGCTTCTCGGGCCTTCAAGGCCTGCTCACCGGTCAGGCCGGGTTTGACGGCGGCCGCAACCTGCCCGGTCACATCTTCCATCGAGATCAAGACGTTGAGCTCCAGGTCCGGACTCTTTTGTTCTTCCTCGGGAGTGCTGGCATAGAACCCCGTGGCGACATAATCGTGTCCTTCGGAGGACAGCTTTTCAAGCTGGCCCAGGGCGACGTGATGGTTGGTCATGACCAGGCCGCGGGGACTGACAAAGGAGCCCGAACCTCCGTCGTTGAACCTGACGCTGGCCAGGCGCACATGATCGAGCCACTCTCTGGTCGGGGTGAACCCGTATTTCTCCTGAAGCAGCTTGGTCGGAGGATTGTCGAATGTCCACATACCTTCATCCGACGATCTGGCGGCGGACGTCAGGGCTAAAAAAGAGCCGACGAACGCGGTGAGGAGGAGGACTCCAACAGACTTGGTTCTCATGTTCGACCTCCCTAATGGTGGATGTTTAGATGCCTTTTATTTAAATATAGCAATACCCTCTGACCATCGTCAAGGCGCTGCCCGCGCCGCCGTCGAGAGTTGACCGGGATTCATCCAAAATGATATTTTATAATTGACGCTTTTTCTTGCTTTCCCAGGGAAAAAGGTAGGTGCCATGAAGAGATTTCTGACCGGATTTTTGGCTCTGTCTCTGTTCTTCTTCTTTTTTGGCGGAACCGGGGCCTGCCGACCGCAGGATCCCGCGCCCTCCCAGGATAAAGGAATTGGACCGATCAAAGCGCTGAAGTTGGGCCCGCTTGATCAGAAGCTCGCAAATGAGGGAAAGACAACTTTCGAGACGGTTTGCGTCTCTTGCCACAGTCTCGATAAGAGGCTCGTGGGCCCGCCGCTTGGAAAAGTCGCGAAAGAGCGGTCCCCTGAATTCATCATGAATTTACTTCTGAACACGGCTGAGATGGCTCAGAAAGACCCGATCATAAAAAAACTGATCACCGATTACAACGTGACGATGCCGCAGCCGAATATCAACGAAAAGCAGGCCAGGGCCATTCTGGAGTATTTGAGGTCTCTCTAGGATAGGCGCGATCGAGAGTTCGTTGAGCTGACTTCCCTGAGGCGGCCGCAAGATTCGCCTTGCGGGAGCTGCCGAAAACGAGGGCTCCGACAAAATCGCGAGCCAGGAGGAGGCGTGGATATGGATGAGGAAGAATTTCCGCGTCGGGGATTTTTCAAATTGGTCATCGGCTTCCTTTCGGCGCTTTCGGCGATTGCCATCGGTATCCCCTTTTTGGGCACGCTGATCGGGCCGGCTATGCAGAAGAAAAAAGGGCATTTCGCCAGGGTCGCGTCCCTCGATTCCCTGCCCCTGGGCGAACCGGTCGAGGTCAAGTATCCGGACATGACTTCGGACGCCTACATCACTCAGATGACCATGAACATGGTCTGGGTTATCAAACGGTCTCCCGCAGATGTGACCGTTTATTCGCCGATCTGCCCTCACCTGGGCTGCCAATTCAATTGGGACCCTCAGACTCGGCGCTTCGCCTGCCCCTGCCACGGCAGCATTTGGACAGTCGACGGCAAGGTGATCGGTGGGCCTTCACCGCGGCCGCTGGATGTTCTCCCGACAAAAATCCAGAATGGCGAGCTTTACGTCGAGCTTCTCCGGTTCCAAACGGGCATCCCGCAGAAGGTCCCGGTCTAGGAGACTTCCATGTTTTCAAAGCTTGTTCGCTGGATCAACGACCGCTGGCCTCTCTCGGCGCTCATCAAGCTAGGACTGGAGGAGGAAATCCCGGGAGGAGCCAGCTATGCCTATATCTTCGGAAGCTCGGCACTCATCATGTTCGCGGTCCAGGCCGCAACCGGGATCTGCCAGCTCTTTTATTATGTGCCCACCATCGACCACGCTTACAGCAGCCTCAGCTATTTTCGGCTCTCCGTCCCGTTCGGCTGGCTGATCCACGGGATGCACTATTGGGGCGCCAACGCCATGCTCGTCTTGGTCTGGCTTCATCTTGCCCGTGTGTTTATCTGGGGGGCTTACAAGAAACCGAGGGAACTGACTTGGCTCATCGGAGTGTTTCTTCTCCTGACGACGCTCGGCATGAGCTTCACGGGATCCCCCCTGCCCTGGAACGAAAAAGGTTTTTGGGCCACTGAAGTAGGGACCTCCATTGCCGGCACGGTCCCGATCCTGGGAGATTTTTTGAAGCGCCTGGCCAGAGGCTCGGAGTCCATGGGACAGCTCGCCCTCTCCCGCTTTTTCATATTGCACGTGGCCTTACTCCCGGGCTTATTAGCGACGCTCATTGGCGCTCATCTCATCGCTTTTCGAAAAATCGGAAGCGTCGGCCGCTGGAATGAAGAAAAGCGGAAACGAACCGGGCCGTTCTGGCCGGACCAGGTCATGTACGACGCGGTGGCCGGTGTCGTGTTTTTCCTCATCGTCGTGGCCCTCGCCAGTTTCGCCATCCCTCCTTTCTCGGGTCCCGCGGACCCGGTCGACACCTCTTTTGTGCCCAAGCCGGAGTGGAATTTCCTTTTCCTCTACCAGGCCATTAAGGCCTTCCGGGGAGTGTTCGAACCGATCGGGACAGTGGGCCTCCCCATGGCCGCCACGATCATCATTCTCCTCGTGCCGTTTCTTGACCGAAGGAAGGAACGGGATCCCTATAAACGGCCTTTCGCTATGGCCGTTCTTTTCGCGAGCATTGCCGGGCTCATGGCCCTGACCATTGCAGGTGCCAGGAGCAAACCCGGCGTCCAGCAAGCCTCGGTGAGCGGGCCCTGCAGCCACGGGCCCGGAAGGGACGACCGACGTTAAACCAGGGGGCTAAGCTTTTTAAATCCCTGGGCTGCGTCGGCTGTCACTGGGTCAACGGCAATGGAGGCAAAGTCGGACCGGACCTCTCCGCTGAAGGCGAGAGAGGAAGGTCACGCGACTGGATCATCACCCAGATCCAAAACCCCAAGGAACATAATCCCAAGTCAGCCATGCCGTCATTTTCGCACGCTCACCACCTCTCAGTTGAACAGCGTGGTCGATTTCCTGCTCGGTCTCGGTGCAAAGGGCTCGGCTGGTCAAGCGCCGGTTCCCGGCGCAACAAGCAATCCGGCCCAAATAAGCCAGCCGGGAGAAATCGGCGCAGCAGCGCTCCAACTTCCGGGACAGAAGGCTCCCGGGATGATCGGGAATCCCGGGCACGGCGGCAAGCTCTACGTCGCGCTCTGCGAATCCTGCCACGGCCCCGAGGGCAAGGACAAAGTCCCCAACCCCGGCTCCGAGGACGGCACCGTTCCTCCCCTGAATCCCATCGACAAAGAATTTTTCAGCCCGGATCCGGCGGTGTTCGCGGCCAATATTGACAAATTCATTCAACACGGCTCTACCCCGGCCGGTCCCAGTCCCGCTCTCAAGATGCAGGACTTCGGCGACTCGAACACTTTGACTCAACAGGAGATCGCCAATATCGAAGCTTATGTCCTTCAACTCAACGGAGTCGAGAGAGCCCAGATCATGCATCCCGGGCTTGCCCCGCCGCTCTTCTTCGGATTGACGATCGCCGTCTTCGGATTGGCAACGCTCTGGCTCCTGGGCGCAAGGTACAAGAGAAGAAACTCCCGGACGCCACAAATCCCGGAAGGGTAATGATTTGTTTCTTGCCGGGAAAAAATAAAAACGGTTTCTTCTATTTTTTCTTCAGAGCGCCTTGAATTTTCTGGGCGATCTCGCTGATCGAGAAAGGCTTCAAGACGAATTCCCGGATTCCTCCGGCCTTTGCCTCTTCCTCGTGAATCAGTTCGGAAAACCCGGTGCACAGAATAATCGGAATGTCGGGCCGGATGCGCAACAGCTCGTGGGCGAGCTTTTCACCCGTCATCAGGGGCATCGTCTGGTCGGTGATGACGAGGTCAAAGGCTTCCGGCTTTGTCCGGAACATCTCCAGGGCTTCAAGAGGGTAAGTGCAAGCTGAAACGCGATAACCGAGCCGTTCCAACATCGGCTTCACGCTCCGGATCAAGAATTCTTCGTCATCGATCAGCAGGACCCTCTCTTTGCCGGTCGGAATCTCGTTGGATGGAGCGGTCCTGGCTTTGATCTCTTCTTTCAACCGCGGCAGGTAGACATCAAAGGTTGTCCCCTTCCCTACTTCACTCGTGACGTTGATGACCCCACCATGACTCTTCACGATCGCATGAACCACCGCGAGACCCATCCCTGATCCCTCTCCGGGCTTCTTGGTGGTGAAGAAGGGATCGAAAGCCCTCTCCCTGACCTCACTCGTCATGCCGTGGCCGGTGTCGCTCACGCTCAACCTCAGGTAGGATCCGGGTTTCAGGTCTCGGTTCTGAGCGGCCATGGCCTCATCGACCTCCGTTTCGGCCAGGGTCACATCCATTATACCTCCGTTTTGCCGCATAGCATGCGCGGCGTTGGTGCCCAGGTTCATAAGCACTTGATGGATCTGGGTGGCGTCCGCCCGGACGACGGCCGGATCGGCTTCACAATGATCACGAATCTCGATCGTCTTAGGGATCGAGGACCTCAGGAACTTGAGTGCCTCCCGGACGACGACGACGATGTCGACCGGCTCCCGCTTCTGTTCCTTCTGACGGCTGAAGGTGATGACTTGTTTGACCAGGTCCTTCCCGCGGTTTGCCGCCTCGAGCACCAAATTGAGATAGTGCGAAATAGAACTCTCCGGGTCGGCATCGACGAGAGCCATTTCCGTGTTCAGGAGAATCGGCACGAGGATGTTGTTGAAATCGTGGGCGATCCCACCGGCGAGCGTGCCGAGCGCTTCCATCTTCTGGAGCTGGCGAATGTGCTCCTGGAGCTTGTGCTCCTGGGTAACGTCCCGTTCCAGGCCGGCATAATTGATAATCCGGCCGGAATCGTCCCGCACCGGGGAAATCGTCACTTCGAGCTTTCGCTCACTCCCGTCCGCCATCCTCCTGGTCAGTCGCCCCTTCCAGGTGCCCCCCCGGCCCAGCGTTTCCTCGATCTTTCTTCGGAACGGCTCTTCCTCCAGGTCGAGTCTGAGGATGCTTCCGAATTGCCTCCCTTGGACTTCCCGTCCGGCCAGTTGGTGAAGTTCCTCGAAAGCCCGATTGGCGTACACAATGCTGCTATAAGCATCGGTTATCACGATCGCTTCACTGCTCTGTTCGACCGCGGTAGCCAGACGCAACCGTTCCTGTTCGGCCATCTTCCGCCTGGTGACGTTCACGAGGCTCAACACAACGCCACCGATGCTGCCGTCGGGTTCTTTGACCGGCTGGACCATCCAGTCCCAATAGCTTATACTGCGCTCTGGATGTCCGGGAAAAACCAAGGGCTTCTCATACGCGAAATAGGGCTCGCCCGTTTCTATGACTTTCCTGAAAATCGCCTCGTTCTCCACATCGGGAAACAGGGCAAAGTGGTTCTTGCCCAGGTAGAACTCCGGCGTCCTTTCATCAAACTCGGCGTAAGCGCGGTTGACCCGGATGAAGTTGAAATCCCTGTCCATGTGAGCGACGGAAAGGTCGATGCTCGAGAAGACCCTTTCCAAAAGTTCGTTCGCTTTAGCGAGCTCCGCCGTCCTTTGCCGGACCCGCACCTCCAGCTCATCGCGCGACCTCCGGAGTTCCTCCGCCATTAGCCTGCGATCCGTGACGTCCATAAATGCTGCGACAGCCCCATTCGGCTCTCCCCTCGAGTCGAATAATGGCGTGACGTTTCCCAGCACCGAGCGAATGGTGCCATCGTCGAAATGGAAGTCCATGCCGAAATCTCTGAGTTCCTGACCCGACTCAGCCGTGCGCTGCACCGGCAACTCGTAGGGCGACAGTTCGGCCCCATCTTTGAACAATCGGTAATGGGCCAGACGCTCCGGCGTGGGTCCCGTCTTCGAAATGTTAATCCCTTCCGGAACTCTTAGAAAAGCATCGAGCTGTTCGGTTCCCGGAGATCGTCCGAGACTCCCTATCGTGGGCGGTCCAGATCATGATCGGAGCCGCATCCAGGACCGCCTGCAAACGCGCCGCCTGCTCTCGCGCGTGTTCCTCGCTCCGCCGCAGCGCCTCCTCCGCCTGCTTTCGATCGCTGATGTCCATGAAAACGACTGCGAACTGGCGCGGCGCAGGACAATAGGCGAACACCTCAAAGTGCTTTTTGAGCGGCGCTGAATATTCTTCGAATTGGATGGGGTCTCCGGTGAGAGCGACCGCCCCGTAGGCTTTGACCCAGCGGGGGCTGTCGCCAGGGAGCACTTCATTGTGCGTTTTGCCGATCACGTCGTCTCGCTTCAGTCCTGTGAGCAGCTCAAAGCCGGGGTTGACTTCGAGGAAACGATAATCAATAGGCTCACCCTTTTCATTGCAGATGATTTCGTGCAGGGCGAACCCCTCGTTCATGGCGAAAAACAGGGAGCGGTAGCGCTCCTCACTCTCTTTTAGCGCCTCTTCGGCCCTCCCGTGCGCGGATCGCAATCGCATCGAGGCTATTCCCTGGGCAAGATCATCGGCCAATTCCATCAGCAGATCCACTTCGTCTTTAGAAAAGCCGTCCGGCGCCCTGGAATAGACCATAACGGCACCGAAAGCCTTCCCTTCGGATAGTAGAGGGAGAGCGATAGAAGAAGCATACCCCCGCTTGATCGCCTCTTCCCGCCAGGGCTTGAAATTGGGATCCGTCAGCATGTTTTGGCAAATGAACGGTTTCCCGGTCCGGATGGCTGTGCCCGTCGGGCCGCGACCTCGCTCCTTGTCGGTCCAGGTCAAATTGAGCGTGTCGAGATATCCCTTCTCAAAACCCGCATGGGCCACCGGACGGACCGTCTTCTTTTCATCCTCCTCGGCATAGCCAACCCAGACCATGGCGTGGCCGCAACCTTCCACAACAATCTTGCAGACGTCTTCCAGGTAATCAAGCTCACTCTTGGCTCGCATCACAGCCTGACTGCTCATGCTTAAGGCCGCAAGTATTCGGTTGAGCTTCCGAAGTTGTTCCTCCTTCTGCTTGCGTTCGGTAATGTCCTGTCCCTGGGCAATCGTGGCCACGACAGTCTTCTCATCTGAGGCCAGAACATTCGCCGAATTCCAGAGAACCGTCCTCACGCTCCCGTCCATGTGGAGGATAGGGATTTCTATAACCTCCCAGCGTTCGCCTTGAGAAGTCGTCTTGCGTATATGAGCTAAAGATTCCTCACGACTGTGCTCAGGAAAGAGAATGTCGATTTCGTTGCCGAGCACTTCCTCCGCTTTGCGTCCGGTCATACGCTCAAAGGCATGATTGAACCGCGTAATCCTGAACTGCGGATCCCAAACAATGATGGGTGCATTCGCGTAGTTGAACAGGTTTTCGAGATAGTCGCGCGTCTCTCGTAGGGCTTCCTCCGCCTGCTTGCGCTCGGTGATATCATGGCCATAAATCCGAAGGCTTTTGCCATCCATGACGGATGAAATATGTTGCTCATACCATCGGTCGCCGATTTTCAACTCCCGGGTGACGGACTTTTTTCTCGACCTGCCAAGACCTTTGGCGGCTTTCCCGATCCCCGAAAGCCAGGAGTGGCCGAGGCCCGCCTCTGGGAGGTCGGGAAAGAGACGCTCGGCCGCGGGATTGATATAGTGCACATGCCCCGTTAAATCGACCTCCATGACCGGCTGTGGGTTGAGCTCGGGGAATGAAGCGAGCTCGGCCATGCGCTGCCGCTCGTCTTCGGCAATATGGCGCGCGATTCGAGTTCCTCGGCCTGCCGGGTCAGCTCTTTTCCCGCCGCCTGAAGCTCTTCGAGCGTCGTGGACATCTCGTCCAGAGCCTCCATGAACAATTCTTTGTGCTCTGCGGGCAAAGAGGCGGCACGATGACTCAGCGTCTGTATCCGCTCACGGGTGGCCTTGATGTGGCTTCCAAAAACGTCCTTTTTCATGCTCTTCTCCAGAGGCTAGGAATTCAGAAAAGTCTTCTTTCCTGTCTTTATCCCCTCCACGGCGGGAAGGATACAACAGCGCTCCATTTTAGCACTTTGAGATGATCGAACCAACCGGCCTCTGGAATCCCCCTGGTCATCTTGTCAATGAATCAGGCGGGGAGAGAGGGGTGAAAAGCAACGGGCAATGAACAGAAGGATATAATAAAATAACCCAGAAAAAGAAATACTTCCCATCACTGTTGATTTGGGAAAAAAAGCCGCCTTAAAAGGCTTCGTTGGCCGTGAAGTACATCCCGGAACAGTTTTTCCCGTAGCCGAAATCCAGCCTGATCGTGGCCCCTTCCTGCGAGGAAACCTTGAACCGGATACCCCAGCCGGCGGACAACTTAAAGGACGCCAGCCTCAAATGACCGAGCGTGTCGGAGACGTCCCCCGCTCCGAGGAATGCCGCCAGTCCGAGCCTCCACCAGACCGGAAAACGGTACTCGGCCTGAAAGGCTGCCAGGATCTTGTCCCGAAAGCGGCCGGTGTAATACCCCCGCATAATGTTTTCGCCGCCGAGCCTGGGGAGCGACATGAACGGTGTTGGTCCTGCGGAAGCCTGGAAGACCGTATTAACGGCCAGAACATGGGAGGCCAAGACCGGAAAATATTTTCTGAAATCCAGTTTCAGCTTGGTGTAATGGTAGTCGGAACCGATAAAGGAGCCATGAAAAGAGAGCGCGAGCTGAAAAAAATTGCCGGTTCGCGGAGTGAAAATGTTATCCCGGCTGTCCAATCTTGCCAGAAAATCCAGACTCGAAACCGTTCCGCCGCGGGTTCCGAAAATGGATCCGGAGATCAATTGCCCGGCCGGGTCGAATTTTAGGAAATCGAAATGATGGTATCCGTACTGGAGTCCGGCGAAGACATTTCTTTTCGCCCAGAGCCTCTTCTGGAGAGAGATCTCGAAGGTCGTCTGGCGGAACGTATATTCCTCCTCCATCTCGTCCGGCACGTTGTTGCCGATTCCATAAAAGCTGGTCGGATATCTTTTGATTTCGAAGTTGCCGGTAAGAATATAGGTCTCTTTTTTAAGGTACAACTCGGGCTTCAGGTTGATCGTGTACTGCTTATTCTGGGTCAATTCCGCGACAAAGGACATGGACGATGGTCGGCTTTTCCCCTTGCTCGCGCCAAATCGGTAGGTCACGAGGCCGCCGAAACCTCCCCCCCATCCGGTTTCCGGAGTGTGATAAATGATCGGGAGGACGACGAAGCTGCTTTTTTTGGGAGCGATTTCGGCCGCCTCCTGGTCGTGGGCGGGAGATAACCCAGACAATGCAAGCAGGCCGGCTCCGAGGAGAAGAAAAACCGCTCGCCCTCGTCTTGAGGCTATTGCTTTCATGGCGTGATTTTAAAATAAATCGCTGATCGATTCACGCTATTTTTTTGTTTCCTTCAGAACGATAACACCTGCTTTTCCCAGGACCCTCAGGTATTGCTCAACCATTTCGAGGCTTACCTCGACAGGGCTGAATTCGGCGCTCAGGGCGTTCCGGATGTCGAGGATACTTCTTCTCCCGTCAACAAAGTTCAGCGCTTCCCAGCGGACGGTGAATTCCGCCTTATTGATCAGAAATTTTTTCTGGATATCCTCATCGCCGAGGGTGCGCTCAAGGAACTGAAAATCGGTCGAAAATTCCAGCCCGAGAAGCCGTGTGGGAACGAGCCGGGCCAGCCTCGCTTCTTCAGCCTCCGGGGAAGGCCTGGCTTTTTTGATGTTCATTGACCGGCAGAGATAAGAATAGTAGCTCTCAACCGAAGAAGAAAGAGAGCCTTGATTCCCCGAGAGAAGACCTTTCAATCCAACTTTTTCCACGTCCGATAGTCCAATGTAGGTGCCGATCGAGAGAAGCGCGCCTTCCTCACGCTCAAATCCGCAACGCAGAATGTTCAGCGCCTCTTTATGATTTCGATGGACGTTCGTTTTGTCGGAGTGCGCCAAGAGCTCCAGGGCTCGCTTCTTGTCTCCGGCGAGCCGCCCCTCGCCCGCAGCCAGGACCGCTGAGGTGAGGGCCGGGATATCTTGGGGACCCACGTTGGCCATGTAGTAGGCAGCCGCCGCTCCGAGCAGGGCGGCTCTCCCGAGTTGAGTGGGGTCGCACTTGTCCGGCCTGTCTTCTATCGAATGATAGAACGGGTCGGGCGCGCAATGGAAGAGGATGTGCGGAACAGAGAGCCAGCTTTCATTATAGGGCCGGGGGTTGAAATGGATGACGTCGCAATAAAAAGGGTCTCTCGAGCCTGACGGGCTGGCCAGCAATTCGGAAAAAGACGCCGTCGGCATCCTCTGTCCATAACCGCTCTTGCCTTTGATGTATTCGGCCAGAACCCCCACGACATCGCTAAAAAAATGAGGCAAAGAATCAGGGGTGACGAGCACGTCAAGGACAGAGCCGCACTGCCGGTGCCCTTCTCCAACCATGTCCATGTCGATCACAGCCTTGAACCTGGATTTCGACTCTGGATATTTTTCGAGGTAGGCAAAAGTCCCCAGACCCTCCGGCTCCCAAAAAAACCGAATCGACCGCCGCGGAGGAGGGATTTTTCCGCTTTTTATGAGCGCGTTCAGAGCCCGGGCGGCTTCGAGGATGCAGGCGCTTCCGCTGGAATTGTCGTTCGCCCCCTGCATATAATAAAATTCGAAAAGATGCGCCAGGAGAAGGATCTCGTCTCCGGGCCGCTCCCGTCCCGGAATAACCGCGGAAACAACATCCAGTTTCCCCGGATAGAGCTTGGTTTCGACATGAGCTCGGACGACGACCTTCTTGCCTTCCAGAAGAAGACGGCGAAGTTGATGTCCCTGCCGCGGAGAGACCATAAAACCGAAGGTGTATTTTTCAGGGCTTTTTCGGAGCAACTGGCCGAAGGCTCCCCAGCTCACGTTGTCGGGGTCGTCGTCGGGGTACAAAGAACGATAATCGATGATTCCCACAGCGCCCCTGAGATGCACGGCCTCATGATTGACTTGGCCTTCATACCCTGAGGACAGGACAATTTTCCCCTTGACGTCTTTTCCCTCGTAGTCGTCGGCAGAGATTCCTTCCCCGACGTCGACGACTTCTGCTTGAATATCAGCGCTCCTGCTGTCTTGGATGAGGCAAAGGGGGACCTTGTCCAGGCTGGTGAGCTTTTGCGCCTGAGGCTCGACCAGCCAGAGCTCAGCCGTGAGAGGCGCCCAATTTTGTATTTCCCAGGGGAAGTATTCGATCTGAGATTTCTCAAGCCCGTATTCTTTGGCTTTTCCCAGGACGTACCCGGCTTCGTAAAACGTCCCGGTGTACTCGTTTTCGGTCCTGAGGCGCGGCCATCCGGCTAAGGCGACCACGTTCTTGAAAGCTTCATCACCGGCGACCTCATCAGCCAGGAGCTTGAGGAGCTCTTGGGAGAGCAACGTCTCTTTTTGACAAACGCCCGTCCGGATGAACGAGGCGAATATGACAAAGAAAAAGAGTAGCTTCTTTGCTTTGGGAAAAGACATGTTGCCGCCTCCATTAAAAAATTGGGGAAGGAAGAAAGAATTCTATAGTCCTTAGGTTGCCGCGGTCAAGAAGATAAAAAGGAGAAGGCTTGACATCGCGCTGCGCCATGACCTACCATTTCTTGGCAACTTGGCAGAGGTGCAAAATGCGAAGAATCTATGTTCTTGTTTCAATCCTTTTGTCAGTCGTGGCTCTGGAATCGCAAACACCCCCAACACTTTCACCCGGCCTCAAACCTTTTGTCACGATCGACGCGCCGGTCTTTATTCTGACCCACGTGCGCGTCATCGATGGGACCGGCGCCCCGGCGCGCGAAGACCAGGCCATCATCGTTTCGGCAGGGAAAATCCAGGCCATCGGGGACGCGGCCGCTACCCCGGCGCCTCCCGGAGCCAAAGTCATAGAGGCGCGCGATTATACGGTCATCCCCGGGCTGTTCGGAATGCACGATCACATCATCTATCCCGCCGGGCCCGGGCATTATAACACTCTGGAATACAGCGGACCACGGCTCTACCTGGCCTGCGGTGTCACGACCATTCGAACGACCGGAAGCCTGGAACCGCACACAGAAATCAATTTGAAGCGGGCCATCGATCAAGGCCGAGTGCCCGGCCCGAGAATGCACGTCACGAGCCCGTTCCTTGAAGGGCCAGGGAGCATTTACGCTGCAGATGCATGAACTCACGGGGCCGGAGGATGCACGCGGAACGTCCAGTATTGGGCGGATCAAGGCGTTGACAATTTTAAGGTCTATATGAACATCACCCGATCCGAGCTCACGGCGGTCATTGAAGAAGTCCATAAGCGGGGCCTGAAGGTCACGGGCCATCTATGCTCGATCGGTTTCCGCGAAGCCGCGGAACTGGGGATCGATGACCTTGAGCACGGACTGCTGGTGGATTCGGAGTTCGTGTCCGGGAAAAAGCCCGATACATGCCCTGCGTCGCGGGAGGTGAGGGATATCCTTCTGAAGCTGGACGTTGCCGGCGCCCAGATCCAGGAGACCATCCGCGATCCTGGTCGCCCACAAGGTGGCCGTGACCTCAACGCTTCCGGTTTTTGAAACGTCTGGTAGCGGGCCGGCCACCCCTCCAGCATCGCGTCCTCGACGTCATGGCGCCCGAGGTCCGAATCGCCTACCTCACGCAAAGGGCGCGCATCGGCGAGATCAAGGATTCCCCCATGCTCATACTTCTTAAGAAGGAGATGGATTTCGAACGGGAGTTCGTGAAAAACGGAGGTCTGCTTCTCGCCGGGCCGGACCCGACCGGCTACGGCGGGGTGGTTCCTGGGTTCGGCGATTTGCGTGAAGTTGAGTTGCTCGTTGAGGCCGGATTTACTCCGCTCGAGGCCATCAAGATCGCTACTTATAACGGAGCGCTATACCTGGGCGAAGCGGACCGGATCGGGACCCTGGCGGCCGGCAAGCTGGCCGACATGGTGTTGATCAAGGGGAATCCGGCCATGGAAATTGCCGATATCGAAAAGGTCGAAACCGTTTTCAAGGATGGAATCGGCTACGACTCCGCGAAGTTGATTGAGGCCGCGCGGGGGAGCGTGGGTATACGCTGAAGACTGTTGAATAGAATTAGATGAGGAGGGTGGAAATCTGCCCTTGGTGTCGAAAGAAACCCGATCTCTGAGTTAATTCAGCGCTTAATAACGGCCTCTGCCGCCGCCACCGCCGCCGCCAAAACCGCCGCGGCCGCGACCCCGCCGCCACTGCCGAATCCGCCGCTCCGCGGTCTGTCGGTGCGGGGACGGGCTTCGTTGGCGGTGATTGTCCGGCCCTTGAGCTCTTTTCCGTTCATACCGGCGATCGCCGCGTCGGCTTCCGCCTTGTTCGGCATCTCGACGAACCCAAACCCTCTGGAATCGCCGCTGAACTTGTCCTTGATGATCGAAGCTGAGGCAACTTCGCCGAACGCGACGAAAGCGTCGCGCAGCTCGGCTTCGCTCAGGTCTCGGGATAGATTCCCTACGTAGATATTCATACTCTACTCCTTTAAAAGAAGATGAATTCCGGGGGCACCCAGCTTAATTCAGGGGAATCAAGCCTTATGTCCCTTGCAAATAAAGGAGAGGAGTATGACCGACTAGGGCCCGTGCCCCCCTTCCTTCATTTTTCATGGCTATTATAACATAAAACAAAACTCATAGCTTGCTGTGTTCCTGTTCTGTGTTTGATTTTCCGCTGCGCCTGGTCTGATTATTCGCCAGCGACCGGCTCGCCGCCGGGCGGTGAGGGCGCCTTCTCTTTGATGAGACGCCGCTGCCTTTTTTCCTCTTGCTTTTTCTGGCGCAGAAGCTCTTTGCTTCTCTTGGAGCTCTTGTAAGCCCGATTGCTTTTGGCCAAGGTTCCTATTCTCCTCTTCCGGTTTTATCATATCACAAATCGGCCCGTGTCAACAGGATATCTTCCTTTTGTGGGCATGTCATCTTAGAGCTCGTGATACGGCCTGAAACAAAAAGGGGCCGCAGCGCTACTTATCTTTCTTGACAGGGGCCGCAGGACCTGTCGCCTTGATCGGGTACGGCGGTTTGTGCAGCGGAGGCGGCATGTTCTTCAGACCCTCCAGGGCGAGCTCGATGGCCTTCTCGAGCTGGGGATCGCTTCCCTGAACCTCGAGGTCCGGCCGCTGCTCGACCGTGACGTCCGGGTCGACGCCGTAGTTCTCGACGACCCATCCGCCGCCCGGGTTCGGCTCCCACCAGGCCCAGCCCGGCGCGGTGACCGAGCTTCCGTCCATCATCGGCGGCAGTCCGCCCATGCCGATGATTCCGCCCCACGTCCGGGTCCCGACGAGCGGCCCGATTTTTTCCTTCTTGAAATAGTACGGGAACAGGTCGCCACCAGACCCGGCCCGCTCGTTGACAAGCATGATCTTCGGCCCGAAGTAGGCCGACTGGGGAATGAATTCCTTGCCCACGCGAGGAGCCAGAGCCAGGAGCACACGCCGGCCGAGCTTCTCGGTATAGAAATCCGGCGACCAGCCGCCGTGGTTGTAGCGTTCGTCCACGATCAGGCCGTCTTTGCCGAGCTGCCCGGTGAAGTACTTATCGAACATGACGATGCCGCCCACCGAGGTATCGGGAACGTGCATATAGGCGACCCGTCCGCCCGTGGCTTTATCGACCTTGCGGCGGTTGTTCTCGACCCAGTTAAAGTAGCGCAGGCCCGCTTCGCTGCTGACAGGTTTGACGAGGATCTCCCAGGCCCCCTGCGCTTCGGGCTTGCTGTTGACCTTCAGCGTGATCACCTTGTCGGCCAGGTTCTGGAAGTAGGCGTAAGGTTCGCGGTCGGAGCGAATCGATTGTCCTTCGACAGCGATGAGATAATCCCCTTCCTTCACCTTAAGGCCCGGCTCTGTGAGAGGCGAGCGTGCGCTGTCGGACCAATTCTCGCCGGAATATATCTTCTTGATGCGGAAGAATCCTCCGTCCGGCTCGAGGTCGGCCCCCAGAAGGCCCACCCCGACCCGTTTCCGTTCGGGCATGTCGCCGCCGCCTACGTATGTATGTGAAGTGTCGAGCTCGGCGATCATCTCTCCGATGATGTAATTGAGGTCGCTCCGATGGGCGACCCAGGGCAGGAGCGCTTCATAGCGCTTGCCGATCGCCGCCCAGTCGGCGCCGCCCATTCCGGGGTCCCAGTAGAAGTCGCGCTCGACGCGCCAGGCCTCGCGCAGGAGTTCCGGCCACTCCTCCTTGGGATCGGAGCGAACCTGCATGGCCGAGGTGTCCAGTTTGCCGTCGCCGACTTTCTTCCCGGGGGCGGCGTCGATAATGCCCAGCGTGTCACCGGCTGCATAAAGCAGCTTATCGCCTTCTTTATCGACTTCGAACGCAAAGACCCCCTGGAGCAGGACCTTGTCCTCGCGCTTCTTCACGTCAAAAAGGTGGAGGGAGTCCATGGGGTTGGGTCCGGGAGCGGCCATCTGCGAGCTTTCCATGTCTGATGAGAGGTAAAAAATCTTGTCCTTGCGGACGACGAGGTGCCCCATCAAGCCGGCGGGGATCGGAACCTGCGAAACACGGCCGATGAGGCCCTGGAGGTCAATCAGGATCGGCTTCATGGCCGGCTTTTCTTCGGCTTTCTTCTCGCCGCCCTTCGCGTTCGGGGCGGGAGCGGCGCCTTCAGCTTTTTTCTCTTCGGGCTTCTTCTCCTCGGGCTCCTTTTCTTCGTCGCTCTGCACCCCAAACGGCGCCGCCTCGCCGGCTTTCAGGTTTAGAGCGAAGATGCCCATCGTGTTATGGTACCCAAACCTCTGCTCGAGGTTAGCTTCCGACCGGGTAGAAGAAACGGCTGGATAGGAAATAAAGATATTTGCCTTCCGGGTCGAACACCGGGTTCGAGTCGTTATAGAAGCCTTCGCTCACCTGGAAAACTTTCTTCTTTTCAAGGGAATAGAGGTTGATGACGTCTTTGCCGCTTCCGTTGAGGGGCTTCGTGTAGGCGAGCCAGAGGCTGTCCGGCGACCACGACGCGGCGAGCTGGGTGGTGTACTCGGACGTATCCACGAGCACAGGCTGCTTTGTTTCGACATCGACGTACCATAGCCGCAGCATCTTATCGGAATAGGTAATTTTCTTCGAATCAGGCGACCAGGCGGGCGAATAGAGATAGCGCGTTTCGCCTCCGTTCGAAGTGATTTGGATCGCGTCGCCGCCCTTTTGGGGATGGATGTACAGCTCGAATTCGCCCGTGCGATCGGAGAGGTAAGCGATCCGTTTGCCGTCGGGAGACCAGATGGGATTCAGCTCGTGCGCGCCCAGGGTGTCGGTGAGGTTACGCGGGCTGCCGTGTTCGGCCGGGAGAGTGAAGACCTCGCCCCGGGCTTCGACCAGGGCGCGGGCGCCGCTCGGCGAGATGTCGATCCAGTTGATGCGGCCGCCAGCCGGTTTAAATTCGGGCCGTGCCGTGACCTCGTCGCTGCCGACATGGACCGGGATGTTGCGCGCCTCGTTTGTTTTCAGGTCATACGCATAGAGGAGTCCGCCGTTCTCATAGATGATGGCTTCTGTCCCCAGGCTCGGCCACTTGATGTCGTATTCCTTGTAATGCGTGAGCTCCGCGGTTTGCTTCGTGGCCAGGTCCGTTCGGTAGAGGTTCATGACTCCGTCGCGGTCGGAGATAAAATAGACGGCGTTGCCGGACCACATCGGGAACATGTCCATGGCTTCAGTTGTCGGCAGCGCCTCGTACGTCTTTTTCTCCAGGTCCCAAATGGCGATGGGGCTTTTCCAGCCCCCGCGGTAGCGCTTCCAGGTGCGGAACTCCTGGGACGTGTAATTGAAGGCGATGCGCCGGCCGTCGGGCGCGAAGCTGACGAGGGAGGCCCGGGGCAAGTTGAGCATCTCCGGCATTCCGCCCTCGGGCCGGATCAGGAACAGGCGGTCGAAATCGGGCAGATCGCTCGCCCGGTTGGAACGGAACAGGATCCGGCCATCCGGAGACCAGCCCAAGACCATGTCGTTCGACGGGTGGTAGGTGAGACGCAGGGGCTCGCCCCCGGCCGCGGGAATCACAAAGACATCGTTGTTGCCGTCATACTGGCCGGTGAAGGCGATCCACTTTCCGTCGGGTGAGAACTTCGGGTAGAGCTCATCCCCGGGATGGGAAGTGAGGCGGCTCGCCCGGCCTCCATTCGTCGCGGCGGTCCAGAGATCGCCGGCATAGACGAAGACCACCTGGTCGCGCCAAATGTGAGGATAGCGCAGTAACCGTGTTGGACCGGCGGGTGCTGTCTGCGCCCATCCGGAAGCCGACAAAAACAAAAGTCCCATTGTTATCAGGAAAATCCACCGGACAGTCTTCATTGCATCTCTCCTTATTTTGAATGGCAAAAAGATCGCGATTATCGTTTCCAGGCTGGCTTTAGATGTGCCAGCGACGGCCCGAAATCGACGGCTGAGAGGCAAAACCGGCGGCCCCAGACAAAGCAGATCATTATCTTTATTAATACGATGGATCATGGCGGAAGGTTGCTCTTCAAATAACTCCGGGACATTGGATGCTCAAAGAATGGGACAATCGGGGGACAAGAAAACGCAACTTTTGAGGTGTTCAGCCCGTCACAATATGAAGAATGGTTTGCCGTGATTATGATAGTATCATCCTACTTGATATGTATCCCATACCACGAAGGAAGCATCTGATGCGAAAATCCAGAGGTTTCATCAATCTTGTGAAGATGGCCGGGGCGGTATTAGCCTCTGTCACGCTGGTCACAGCCATCCCGGGCCGAAATCCGATATCCAGACCCGGATCGTCCGGGTCGAGAAAGGGCTTCTCTCTCCTGTCCCGATCAAGGGTGAGCCCGGGATGAACATCCTGGAGAGAATGAAATTCTACAACGTTCCGGGCGTGAGTGTCGCCGTCATTTCGGGCTTCCGGGTTGATTGGGCGAAAGGATACGGCGTTATGGACGTGGAGACAAAGGCGCCCGTTACCGATAAGACGCTGTTCGTCGCCGGCTCCGTGAGCAAGCCGGTCGCGGCCATGGGAGCTTTGAGGCTCGTGAAGGAAGGCAAGATATCATTGGACGCAAATATCAATGACTTCCTCCGGTCCTGGAAGCTCCCTGAGAACGAATTTACGAGGATCAAGAAAGTGACCCTCCGCGGCATTCTGAGTCACAGCGCCGGAGTAACCGTCCACGGATTCAGAGGGTATGCGGCCGGAGAGCCGCTGCTGACAATGCAACAGATATTGGATGGAGAGTCCCCGGCCAATTCCGGGCCTATCCGTGTCGATCTGGAACCGGGCAAGCAATGGCGCTATTCGGGCGGTGGAATCACGATCATGCAACAGGCCCTCATGGATGTCGAGAGGAAGCCTTTCCCCAGAATCCTTCGCGAGAAAGTCTGGCTCCTCTCGGCATGACGGCGAGTTCCTATGAGCAGACGTTCACCCGGAACGACTTAAGTTGGCCGCTTCCGGCCATTACGCGGACGGCCGTCTTGTTGAAGGCAAGCGGTTCATCTATCCCGAAATGGCCGCCGCAGGACTCTGGACAACCCCAACGGACCTTGCCAAGTTTGCGATCGAAGTCCAGCTCGCTATTGACGGAAAGTCCAACAAAGTCCTCTCAAAGGACATGGTTCGGCTTATGGTCACCCCGCACATTAGAATCTCTGACGAAGGAGATATGGCGCTCGGGTTCTTTTTGGAGAAGGGGGATCAAGACTTCGGCCACGGCGGCCAGGACATTGGATTCATCTGCCAGCTCATCGCCGGCGTTGACGGTGGTTATGGCGCGATGGTCATGACGAACTCTGACGGACGGTCCGACGTTCTGATCGGGGAAATCCTGCGGGAAAAAATATCGTTTTGCAGATCCAAAAGGACAAAACCTCGAAAAATCGGGCTGATCGCGGCGTTTAGCCTGAACTGCTCATCAATCTTATAATACGACGGATCAAGGCGCAAGGTTGCTCTCCTCAAAGATCCGAAATCTTCGTCTGCTCAGATCACTATATAGACAGGGGCCTGAAAATCGCGACCCTCAAGGCGACCAGCATGTCAAACGCCGGGGACCGCAGCGTGGACGAGAACCGCTTGAACAGCTTAAGATATGAGCTCCTGTCAGCGCTGCTTTTGGCCCTTAGCGCGGAGGACCACGGGAGGCGGCGTGACGGGGCCGTTGGCGACGATCGTGAGCGGCGTGCCGTCCGCGATGAAGTCGTAGAGCTCGCGGATATCAGGGTTGAACAGCGCCACACAGCCGTCCGTCCAATCCTGGTACTCGAGGACTTCCGCCGGGTTTGGGTCGCCGGCCAGGAGCCCGCTCCGACGCGCACCCCTGGATTTCCGCTGGGATTGCGCAAGCTCCGAGGCATATTCCGGGGGCTGGCCGTGGATCAGGAGGTCACCGCCGAGCTTCGTGTTCTGGGGAGGGCATTTACCTTCCTTGAGGGCGGCGACGGTGGCCTCGAAATCCTTGGGAGTGATGAGACCCTCCTTGAGACCCCGCCGCGCGTCTTCGAGGTTCGGGTAGGAGATCCACAAGGCCAGATAGAACTGGGAGGGCGTATGGGCACAGATGAAATATTCGCCTTCGGGAGTCCTCCGGTCGCCCAGACGCATCTTGGGACCATGGGGATTCAGCCCGAGCTGGACCCGGTAGGCCTTGACCATTCTCCGGTGGACCCACAGCTCGAGCCTCCTCTGTGCCTTGTTGACCAGCAGCTTTGCGTTTTTGAGCTTCCCCTTCTCAAGGGTAAGGCGATACTCCTTGACGAGCTCGGCGAGCGAGCGCTCAGGCCCGAAGAGGGCCGGGTTATAAAGGGCGATAGTGATGTCCCACGGACCGACGCGCTCGGAGGGATGGGCCGGAGCAGGCAGCGCGGCCGGGGTGCGCGGGCCGACGGCGCACGACGCAAGGAGCAGCACGAAAGCGGCCGCGGCTGCGAGCTTCACGCATGCGGCCCTTCGCAGCAAAGGGATACTCTGGACCTCAGACTGCGTCCCCTTGTCTCTCATGACCTCCATCATCCCTCTGTCTACCATAAATTAATTATAGTTCATGGGGCGGGGACCATCAAGACAAGGCAGTCGCCGATGTTCGGTTTGACATTCTGCTCCTGCTGATTTAGGATTTTCATGTGGGGGAAAGGACGAGACAAATGAAAATCGGAATCCTTGGCACGGGGATCGTCGGCCGTTCTCACGCCGGAAAGCTGACCGGATCGGGACACGAGGTCATGATCGGAACAAGAGACGTGGCCAGGACGCTCGCCGTGAACAAGCCGGACGCCATAGGCAATCCGCCCTTCAGCGTCTGGCACAAGGATCACCCCGGTGTCAAGCTCGGCGCTTTGGCCGAGGCTGCGGCCCATGGGGAGATTATCTTCAACGCCCTTAACGGTGAAGCGGCCGTCGAAGCGCTCAAGAAATTGGAATCGGTTCTGGACGCCAAAACCGTCATCGACATCACAAATCCGCTTGATTTCTCGAAGGGCATGCCGCCCTCGCTTTTCGTTTCCAACACGGACTCACTGGGCGAGCAGATTCAACGCGCCCTCCCCAGGGCGAAAGTGGTCAAAACCCTGAACACGGTAAACGCCCTTCTCCAGGTGAATCCGCGCCAGCTCGCCGATGGCGACCATGATATCTTCGTCAGCGGCAATGACGTCTCCGCCAAAGCCCAGGTCATCCGGATCCTCAAGGACTGGTATGGTTGGAATAACATCATCGACCTGGGCGACATCACCACGGCGCGCGGTGCGGAAATGCTGCTGCCGATGTGGGTGCGGCTCTGGAATACCCTGCAAACGCCGCTGTTCAATTATAAGATAGTCAGATAACGGTCTATTTGCTTCCAAGCTTCAGGGGCTC
>CAVYOD010000008.1:0-35117 GCA_963770045.1 Candidatus Aminicenantota bacterium
TCGGAGATAAAAGAAGAGCGCCAGGATGACGATGATGAGGGCCAGAACGATCAGGGTGGCGATCAAAAAAACAGCGCTCCTAGCCTGCTCCCCCTCTTTCTCCTTCGGCTGTTGCGTAATAACGGGCAGCCGGAGGCTCGATGGGTGCTCGCGGCTTCGATGGATGGTGATCTTCGGCGCCGGGGAGAGTTCAGGGGTTTGAAAATTGTCCCGGTCCACACAGGTCACGGTGAGCCGGATGCGGTGGCCGGCATCAAAGAAGTTGGAGGTCGGGTGGAGGTCAAAGACGAGCTCGACAGGCTTCCCCGCCGGTAGCGGATCGGCGTCCTCCTCGAAGCTCCGGTGGTACGGAAGCCCCATAAGGTTATAGGGTGCGTAACCGAGCCTGCGGTGAGAAGCGCGAAGCTGGCCTTCGGTAATGTAATGAGAAGATCCGTTCTTACCGACCTCTTCGAGGAGGAAAGAAATCCCCGTCTTCCGCCGTCGAGGTCACCCAGACATGGACGACCGGATGGCCGGTCACCTCGAGGCCAGATCGGAGTGGAGCGGTCGTAAAAGTCAAGCCCTTGGCATCTTCGGCGGCCCGGTCGGGGTAAAGGAATTGCCCTCCCCGGCCGTTGGACCATCGCGTCGCCTTGCCGGTCGTGGTCCCATAATCGACGGCAAATTCACCCGCTCCCGAATCTGTCTTGGGCGGCACTTCACCCAAGAGGCCATCGTTCACGGATTTGACGCTCCCAGAAGCGCCCGCCTGAAAATAGAAAATGGATTGCAGAGGCTCGGGCAGCGGCCACTGGTCGGCCTGCCTCCAGGCTTTGCCCTCCGGCGCTCCCATCACGTAATAATTGAGGGGGGGCTCATTCATGATGCCATTCTCGATGCCTTTCAGCCAGTAATCATAGAAACGAAGCTGCTCGGCTCCTAGATCGAAATTGAACTCGCCCTGGAGAAGCGGGCCAACGTCTTTTTCCATCCAGCCGCGAATTGATGGCTGTGAGAACAGGAGCGATCAGAATCTTTTGCGGGTTTTTTAGGTTGTTGAACCAAGTCAGAGCGTCCCGAGGCCACATGTCGAACCAGCCGGCGATTTGGTAGACCGCAACGCGAGAACCAGCTTCCTGCAGGCCCTTGAGATAGCTGTGGGGGCTCCAATCGATATAGGGCTGGACCTGGGCCCTTTCGTCCCAACTGTTCCGGAAGGGGGCGCGACCAACCTCTTCTTGGGGATAGACGTTTTTTTGATGTCCCTTGATGGCTTGCGCCAGGAGCTTGGATTGGGGGTCTGCATCTACGGGCGGCACGGGAATCTTTGTGTCCAGCTGTTTCACCAGGTCGCCCCACTCTTGAAGAAATTGACCCTGGGCAACACCTCCTGGATAAGAGAACGAATAGAGGTCAAACATGGCCATGTCCGGCATGATGGCCCGGAGATGCGGCGGGGCAGTGCTTGCGATCATGTATTGCGTGATGCCGAGATAAGAGATGCCGAACATGCCGATCTTCCCGGCACCAGGGCTGAGCGGCAAACCATTCGGTGATGTCATAGCCGTCCTGCGCCTCTTCCGGAGTAAACGACCCTTTCAGCCAGCCGAAAGAAGCGCCGCTGCCTCGGATGTCGACAGAGGCGATGACATAGCCGTGCTGCAAGATCGTTTTCAGCCAGGGCATCTGGTCCAGGATTGTGATCAGTTTGCCAGCGGGGGAATACATAACCCTATGGTAGCGATTGTCAGTCCAGATGACCGGGAAGGGATCGGAAATCGCCTTCCCCCCGATGCTCGGCCGCAGGATATCAACCGCGAGCCTCGTGCCGTCCCGCGCCGGGACATATAGCGAGGTCCGCACCCATTCGGTGCAGATGGGCTTCGAATATCCCTGATATTTCCCCAGGCTGGATATTTTCTCGGGCGAATCTCCCTTCTCCTGCTGGGCCGAAAGCGCTAATAGTCCAAAGCAAGAAAAATGAAAATAAAAGAACTCGCTCGCATAACCTTCTGAATCATGGTTTGATCCTTTCCCCAAGACCGTAGGTCTCGTCTTTCTAGGTCGATTTCGCTTCTCGTCCTTAAAGTAAGTTGTCTCCTCTCTCTTCTCGTCCATGTCTTTTTTCTTGAATTGTTTTGGTGCTTCTCGCCTTATCCTTTCATGACGGCGACGGGGATTACCTTGACCACCAGCCGTCCGAGGCCGACTTCGTGGGAGACTCTGACCACTTCATCGACGTCCTTGTAAGCGCCCGCCGCTTCCTCGGCCACTCCCTTCCAGCTCGTGGAGCGAAGTTCGACTCCCATTCGGGCCAAGTCGTCCCGAATTTGCTCGCCCCGGAAGCGACGCAGGGCTTCGTGACGGGACATGATCCGCCCCGCTCCGTGGGCCGTTGAACTGAAGCTCAGTCCTTCCGCTTCCGGAGTGCCGACGAGAATATAGGAAGAGGTCCCCATGCTCCCGGGGATAATCACCGGCTGCCCGCTGGACCCGTAAACTGAGGGAATCTCCGGCCGGCCGGGGCCGAAGCTCCGAGTCGCCCCCTTGCGGTGGATGCAGACCTCTTTTTCTTTGCCGCCGATCGTGTGCCTTTCCATCTTGGCCACGTTGTGGCAGACATCATAGATCTGGCTCATACCGTCTGAGCTGCCCAGCACTTTTTTGAAGACGTCGCGGACCCAGTGGGCGATCATCTGGCGGTTGGCAAAGGCATAATTCACCGCGGCGCTCATCGCCTTATAATAACGTTGGCCCAGCTCGGACTTGATGGGAGCATTGACCAGCTCTGGGTCGGGAAGTCCTTTCGTCCCGAATTTGTTCTCCATGAGCTCAATGTAATCCGAGGCCACCTGATGGCCCAGGCCACGGCTCCCGCAGTGGATCATGACCGTCACCTGGCCGACCGAATGGATTCCGAAGACCTCGGCCACATTCTGGTCATAGATCTCGGCGACTTTTTGAATCTCGAGAAAGTGGTTTCCCGCGCCCAGAGTCCCGAGCTGCGGAATTCCCCGCTCCAGCGCCCGGTCCGAGATGAAGCCGGGGTCGGCGCCTCTCATCCGGCCGTATTCCTCGGTCATCTTCAGATCGTCTTTAGTCCCAAAGCCGTGTTCGATCGCCCACTCCGCGCCCTTGACGAGGATTTCTTTGAGGACACTGCGGCTCAGCTTGGTCACTCCGCCCTTGCCTACGCCGGCAGGGACTTCTTTGAATATCTCGGCCAGGAGCTCCTTGCGCTTGGCGGTGATGTCTTTTTCCAGATACTCGGTCTTAAGAAGACGCACCCCGCAGTTGATGTCGTAGCCCACTCCGCCCGGCGAGATAATGCCTTCGTCGAGATCGAAAGCGGCCACTCCGCCGATTGGGAACCCGTAACCCTGATGGGCATCGGGCATGGTGTAGGACGTGCACAGAATCCCGGGCAGACAGGCCACGTTTCTGGCCTGTTCGAGGGTCAAGTCCTTGCGGATGCTTTCCAGCAGCTTGCGGGAGGCATAGATCCGAGCCGGCACCTTCATGTCCCCCTGCTTAGGGATCTCCCAGGTGCTGTCATTGATTTTTTGGAGTTCCATGGCTGCTCCTTACATATCGACTACGACCTGGAGGGTGACACTGTCGTTTTTCTCGATTCTCATCTCGTTATAGGTTACGGCCTTGACATCTCCATAGAGGTCATGTTTGTCCGAGACGTGATCCCCCCAGAAAGACGCCTCCAGGGAAATGCCTTCCGGATCGCCTCCAATCCTCAGACCCTCGACGGACGCGAGCAGGAATGACCGCGTCTCTAAAAGATAGATGACCTCCTCAAGGAATTTCACAAGCAGCTGCTCGAGGTCATGACCCCTGACCTTGACCGGGAAGGAGATTTTGGGTTGGACCCTCGACCAGTCATACATCAAGAAGGCAAGGGCGAGAGAAGCGTTGGCGAAGGCTTCTTCCATCGTCCGGCCGAAGGCCTGGAATTTCCCATCGGCGGTGTGAGGCAAAATCTTATATCGTTCCATTTCTTTGGTGAGGGGTGAGGGGTAAGGAGTGAGGGGAAGAAATCAAGATCTATTCTCCTTGATTCTATGGATAACCTGGGTCTGAAGTTTTTGCAGGCGCGGGGAAAGCCCGACCGGGTAGATATCGCCCCGTTTGGGAACGACCGATTTCAGCCTGTCAGGCAATTTCGCAAATTCCTCCAAGAAGCATGTCCGAATCTGCGCCAGAGGAGGAGGGTCCACCTGAATTCGTCCGCCGGACATCACTTTCTGGAGCAGAGGCTCTCCTTTTCCCAGCTGGTCGTCTCGAAGACCGATGATGTCCCGGCTCAGTTTTCCCCGGGCTCCGGAGATCCGGAAAACCTGTTTTTTGCCGGCCAGTGTGGCCTTCCCGGGGCTGAGCTTGAGCACGGGCCGGCCGGAATAATCGACCAACTTATAGGCGATATCGAGATAAGGCGCGTCCGAAGAGACCCCCATTCTTGTCCCTACGCCGAAGGAATCGATGACTCCTCCCCGACTGAGGACCCGTTCGATCTTGTATTCATCAAAGTTGCCGCTGGCCACGATCTCTGTTTCCCGGAGACCCGCCCGGTCGAGAATTTTCCGCGCCTCTCCGGCTGAGGCGGGCGATGTCGCCGCTATCCAGGCGAATGCCCTTGAGACTTTTGCCCTCAAGAGCCATCTCTCTCCCGATTTCCGCCGCCCAGACGGTCCCGCGGATCGTATCATAAGTATCCACGAGGAGGACGGTATTCTCGGGAAAGGTGCGGGCGAAGGCGCGGAAGGCATCGGCCTCTTCTCCGAAGCTCGTAATATAGGAGTGGGCCATCGTTCCCAGGACCGGAAGGCCGTAGGTCTTCCCTGCCAGGACATTGCTCGTCCCGATGAACCCGCCGATATAACTTGCCCTGGCGACTTTCATCCCTGCGTCTATCCCGTGGGTCCGGCGCAGGGAAAAATCGACCAACGCCCTCCTCCCGGCCGCGTAGCTGCAGCGCGATGCCTTGGTGGCGATCATCACCTGGAGGTTAATCGCGTTTATAACAAAAGTCTCGACGATCTGAGATTCAATGAGCGGCGCGGTGACTTCGAGGATGGGTTCGTTGGCAAAAAAGAGGCGCCCCTCAGGGATGGCAAAAACCTCACCCCCGAACCGGAATTTCTCAAGATAGGCAAGGAACTCCGGTTTGAAGAGCCGGAGCCGCTCAAGATAGGAGATGTCGTCAGCGGCAAAGCGGAGATCTTGAAGATAGTGAAGGACATCTTCCAGCCCTGCGGAAACAAAGTAGCGCCGATTCGCCGGATAATCGCGAATGAACAGGCTGAATGTCGCCGGCTCGAACATGCCATGGTCATGGTAGGCAGCGGCCATGGTGAACTCGTAGAGATCCGTCAGGAGCGCCAGGTTTTGCATGACCTTCTTTATTATAGAAAATGTTTCTTAGTCAAAAAATTAGTAAAAAATGCCTGCGATGGCCGTGCTGCAAAAGGGACACTTTGCCCCGCTGACTTTGTTCTCCTCGACATAAAATCCCTGGCGGCGGATGAGCGTCTGGCCGCAGTTGGGGCAAAGAGTATTTTCGCCCTCACCCATGACGTTGCCGATATAAATGTAGCGCAGCCCCGCTCTTTTCCCGATTGAACTCGCCCGCTGCAGGGTTTTGACCGGGGTCGCGCTGACCTGAGTGTACTCATAGTCGGGATGGAAGCGGCTGACGTGCCAAGGGATGTCGGGGTCGACACCGGCGATGAACCCGGCAATTCCGGCCAACTCTTCGTCACTATCGTTCAGGCCGGGAACGACGAGCGTCGTCACCTCAACCCAAACGCCCAACTTCCTCATCAGCCTGATGGATTCGAGCACGGGAGCCAGCCTGGCCTTGCAAACTTTCTTGTAAGTCTCTTCTTTGAAGGCCTTGAGGTCGACATTGGCGGCGTCGAGGTTGCCCCGAATCGTCTCCAGAGCTTCGGGCGTCATGAATCCGTTGGTGACGAAATTGTTATAGAGTCCCTCCCGTTTGGCAATCTTGGCGCGTGTCATAGGCGTACTCAAAAAAGATCGTCGGCTCGGTGTAGGTATAGGAAATACTCCTGCAGTGCTGAGCTCTGGCCTCCTTGACCACATCCTCTGGCATCATCTTGTAGCCGCCCGGGCTTGCCTCTTCCTTCATGGTGGCTTGAGAAATCTGCCAGTTCTGGCAGAAGCCGCACTGGAAATTGCAGCCCACGGTGGCGATCGAGAAGGACGTGCTCCCAGGCAGAAAATGGAAGAAGGGCTTTTTCTCGATCGGGTCGACATGGGCCGCGATGACCTCGCCATAGACGTGAGTATAGAGTTTCCCCTCTCTGTTTTGTCTCACCCCGCAGACGCCGAATTTTGATGGGGCGATCAGGCAGAGATGGCCGCAGAGATAGCAGGAAACCTTTCCCCCCTCCAGTCCCCGGTAGAGCATCGCTTCTTTGATCATTTTTTCTCGAGTACGAACGGGAGTGACGTGCGACACGTGAAAACGTGGTCGGCTTCATAAATATTGACATGTGCATCAGGCCATCCGTTTGATTCTTTCATTCATACGTTTAGCCTTTTACACATTTATACCAGTTTACCGTTTTTACGATTTACACTTTTCATTCTCTTGAGGAATTACTTGGCCGACGGACAGAGGTGCTGGACCGCGCACTCGGGACACTTGGGCTTCCGGGCCTGGCAGATCTTCCGGCCGTGGTTGACCAGCATATAGTTGAAATCGAGCCAGTGCCGCCGGGGAACGATCTCCAGCAGGTCCCGTTCGATCTTATTGGGGTCGTGCTCCTTGCTCAACCCGAGCCGGCCGGCGAGCCTTCTCACATGAGTATCAACGGCGATCCCTTCGGCCTTGTGATATCCGGAGGACAGGACGATGTTGGCTGTTTTTCTGGCAACGCCGGGCAGCGTGATCAACTCCTCCATGGTGTCGGGGACCTCGCCGCCGAAGTCGTCGACGATCTTCTTCGCCGCTCCCATGATGTTCTTAGCTTTATTGCGGAAGAAGCCGGTCGACCGGATCTCTTGTTCGAGCTCGGCCCTGTCTGCTCCGGCGAAATCCGCCGCTGTTGGGTATTTTTTAAAAAGCCCCGGGGTGATCATGTTGACTCTCTGGTCGGTGGCTTGGGCCGCAAGAATTGTCGCTACCAGGATCTGGAGCGGCGTCGCAAAGGACAAGGACGTGCGCGCTTCCGGATACTCCTTGCGCAAGGATTCTGATGATATCCCCGATTCGTTCCTTGGCGCTCTTCATGGCCTTCCCCTTAGAACGGACAGAGTCCGCTGATACAGCCGCCTGAATACTCAGCGCTTGCGGTCACGAAATCCAGCTCCTCTTTGGTCTCGACCCCGACCCCCGAATCAAAAGCGAGGACCTGCTGTCGCTTTGTTCCGTAGCGGTAGACGGTGATGCCTTTGAGCTTGAGCTCGTGGGCCAGGAGGTAGATGGCCCGGATATCCTGGGCACTCGCCTCCTCGGGGAGGTTGATCGTTTTGGAGACAGAGTTG
Source organism: Candidatus Aminicenantota bacterium (assembly GCA_963770045.1). Lineage (GTDB taxonomy): Bacteria > Acidobacteriota > Aminicenantia > Aminicenantales > CAVYOD01 > CAVYOD01. The sequence continues at coordinate 7,504 of CAVYOD010000008.1, forward strand.
TCGGTGTGTTCCTGGAAGGCCGCCTGGACCCGGAGGTGCTGCTCGGGGGTCACATCGAAGGCGGTGACAAAGACCCTCTTCAGGTCGGCCGGCAGTTCTTCGATCTCGCGGATCGACCCGGCTTTCCCGATCTTGGCCATGAGCTCCCTGGACACGAGACCGCGTTTCTGGAGCTCCTGCTCGAACAGCGGATTGGTCTCGAAGAGCTTTGTCCCGGAGAGGACGTTTCGAACAAAACTCAGAGCGAACAGGGGTTCGATCCCCGACGAACAGCCGGCGATAATGCTGATCGTGCCCGTCGGCGCGACCGTATTGACCGTGGCGTTTCGGAGGCGTATGTTTCTCGCCGGATAAACAGATCGGTCATAGTTGGGAAAGACTCCCCGTTCCTCGGCCAGAGCCTGCGATGCCTTGAGGGATTCAGTGTGGAAAAACTCCATCAGCCGGGAAGCAAAAGCCAGCCCTTCGGGCCCTGTGTACGGGATGCCGAGCTTGATCAGCATATCGGCGAACCCCATCACCCCTAAGCCTATCTTGCGATTGGCCATGGTGATCTCCCGAATCTGGGGCAAGGGATATTTGTTGGCCTCGACGACGTTGTCCAGGAAGCGGATCCCCCACCAGATCCGGTCGCGGAGCCTGTCCCAATCCAGCCTCCCCTGGTCGACGAATTTGGCCAGGTTGAGCGACCCAAGGTTGCAGCTTTCGTAGGGGAGAAGCGGGATCTCGCCGCAGGGATTTGTCGCCTCGATTGTTCCAACCTGAGGAGTCGGGTTACGCCGGTTGATTTCATCGATGAAAACAAGCCCGGGATCTCCCGTCCTCCAGGCCGAAAAGGCGATCAGGTCGAAGAGCGCTCTGGCCTTGATCGAGCGAACCCTGGACTTCGTCCGAGGGTTGATCAAGTCGAAATTGTCGCCTTTCTGGGCGGCCTCGATGAATTGATCGGTTGCCGCGACCGAGAGGTTGAAATTGGAGAAGGCCGACTCATCCAGCTTGGCTTCGATAAAATCGGCGATGTCCGGATGGTCGCAACGCAGAATCCCCATGTTGGCTCCGCGCCGGCGGCCGCCCTGGACAATGACGCCTGTGGCCTCGTTAAAGATGTTCATGAACGAGATCGGTCCAGAGGCTAGCCCTTTGGTCGTGGCCACCAGATCACCTTTGGGCCGCAGCCGGGAAAAATTGAACCCTGTCCCGCCGCCCGTCTGGTGGATCTTGGCCATGTTCTTCAGAGAATCAAAGATCCCGTCCATCGAATCCTCGACCGGCAGCACAAAGCAGGCCGAAAGCTGGCCCAACGATGTGCCAGCGTTCATGAGGGTCGGGGAATTGGGCATGAATTCGAGGGAGGTCATCATCCTGTAGAAGGTCTCCTCGATCTCGGCCTGGCTCTTGCCGGACTTGAAGTTGGCTTCGGGCCCGGTGATGTGCTTCGCCACTCGACGGAAGAGTTCGCTCGGTGTCTCGATGACGTTTTGCCGGTCGTCTTTGAGGAGGTACCGCTTCTTGAGCACAAGCACGGTGTTAAGAGGAAGCTTAAGGTCGTCCTTGACGCCGTAGATGACCTTGACCTGACGAAGCTCTTTGTGCTCCTCGCGGTAAAGGATATAGCTCCTGGCGATGGCGGCCTGGCCCGATTCCATCAAGCACTGTTCGACCAGATCCTGGATCGTCTCGACAGAGCTGGTTTTATCCTCGGAGAGGGCGGAAATCTTCTCCAGGGCTTTGGGAAGCGTGGCATTGGCGATTTCCGCGGCCTTGTTCTCATCCCTGAGCACGTCCAGCGACGCCCGGAAAATAGCCCGCCAGATCTTGCTCTGGTCGAAGGCGACTTCCGAGCCATCCCGTTTCAGGATTTTTTTTGGCAGATCTTGCATCCGGACCTCCTGAGACGCCGAGCTCGGAGCGCAGTTGGAGCACGCGGAGAATGTCGGTCCGGCAGATGACCCCGGTGACCTTATCCCCCTCCATGACCGGCACCTGATGGACATCCCGGCTGGTCAGACTGGCCAGGATCTGGTTCCCGTCCGCATCCGGGCCGACGGCCTCGAGTTTTTCTCTAGGGGTCATGATCTCCCCCACTCGGGCCGTGCCCCATCTCTCGCGGGGCATCTCTTTGACATCCTCCAGGCAGACAATCCCCTGGAGGCCGCCGCCATCCGTGACCAGAAAAACCCTTTCCTTTTTCTTCAGAATGTAATCATCGACCAGGGCCTGAACCGGAAGGCTGCTGGGGACCGTCTCGAATTCCCTGTTCATCAAGTCCCGTGCCTTCATCCCCTGCAGGGCGGCCTTGATCCTGACCTGGTCATAGCCCCGGGTGGCCGCGCTGTGGAGGAACCAGCCGACCAAGACCAGCCAGAGCCCGGAAAAAATCCCTCTCAGAAACTGGAGCAGGCCAAGAAAGATGAGCAAAAAAGCAAATCCCTGGCCGGCCAGCGAGGCTATCCTGGTCGCCTTTTTCAGGTCGCCCGTGATCTTCCAGATTATGGATCTCAGGATGCGCCCTCCATCCATGGGAAACCCCGGGATCAGGTTGAAAACGGCCAACCCCACATTGATGACGGCCAGATAGGACGCTGATGCCCGGAGAGGCGTGCTCACCCCCCTAAGGAGGTTGGAAAGGAGGAAGAAAAATGAGGCGATCACGAGGCTTGAGAACGGCCCGACAAAGGCCATTGTGAATTCCTTGACCGGCTCTTTTGGTTCTTCCGTGATCTGGGATACCCCGCCCAAGATAAACAGCGTTATGCTGCTCACCTTCTCACCCTGGCGGGTGGCGACGACGGAATGCGCCAGTTCATGGATCAGGACAGAAACAAAAAGGAGAAGGCTGGTCAGGAACCCGATCCCCCAATAGAGGGCGCGAGACCAGTGAGGAAATGCGTGAGGAAAATAGTTGCCCGCGAGCACCCAGGTGAAGAGGATGAAAATGATGAACCAGCTCGAGTCAATGTTGATGTCGATGCCGAAAATCCGGCCGATCTTCCAGGCGTTTTTCATTTAACCCTCCGTTTAGAACGGTAAGGCGTGAGGGGTATTAAGTTTCACTGCGTTCTCGCTCACAGCTCACTCTATTCTTATGGTCCTACGTGCACGAGCTCGTGGCCGATATGAAAATCTTCGACATCATAATAGTCGGGAAATTTGCTGAGCAGGTCGATCTCGGACCTGATCATGAACCGGTGGCTTCTCTCGACCCGGCTGAGATAGGACAGGATCTTCCGGCTGGCGGGGTCCTCGGCCGACTTCCCTGCTTCCCGGTAGAAATCCTCGGAGACCACTTCGGCGCCGAGGGCCGCCTTGAAGAGATCCAGGACCGACGATTTCTCATCCAAGGACGCGGCTATGGAGGAAGGAGGGATTGATCGGGAACCTCGAGCGGCTGGCCGGCAAACTTCTGGGCGAAGAGCCGCTCCAAGATTTTCCGATGCTGCTGTTCTTCAAACGCCAGGAACTTTAGTTTCTGGAGCAGGATTACATTCTTGATTTTTCCTTGAACCCCGGCATAGAAAGCCGCGGCGGCAATCTCGGAGCGGATGGCCACGGCCAGGACCTCAAAGGGTTTGAGTTTTGGATCGAATGCCATGTTGACCTCCATATGACGCCAGAATCGTTATCCGTTGACCGTCCTCTCTAATGCTAAATTATAAGTTCTAGGGGGCTGGCCCCAAATCGCATATTATCTAAATGACCCCTTACCACTTACCATTTACCCCTCACCGCTTTTAAAACGTTACGAATTTTGCTTTTGGAGCGCCGCAGACCGGGCAAACATGGATCGGCTGATAATCAATATCCTTCCCCTGACTGACGGCCGCTTTTGCCTGCTCATAGATCCCGGCATGGACTTTTTCCGCGGCCAGTGCGTAATTGAGGACTGTCTCCGCGGGCTTCTCCTTTTGAGCCTGAGCGACATTGATATAAGCAGGATACATCTCCTCGATTTCAAACAACTCGCCGGCGATCGCTGCCGCCAGATTTTCAACCGTTTTTCCGATCCCGCCCAGCGCCCGGAGGTGGTTGGTGGCGTGGATCTGTTCGGCAAAAGAATTGGCCTTAAAGGCTCTGGCCACGTTCGGCAAATTCTCCCGGGCTGCCTGCTCCGAGAATGCCGAATACTTGACGTGGGCCTGGCTTTCTCCAGCCAACGCGTCCTTGACGTTCTGCTCTGTCATCTTTTTCACGAGTTCCTCCTGCGTTCAGAGCTTAACCATGCGTTCTATCGCTCCCCTGGCCCTTTGGCTTATTTCGGGAGCGACGCGGATTTCGTAAACCATCTTCTCCAGCGAAGCCAGGACCTTGGGGAGATCAATCTTTTTCATGTTCGGGCAGAGGGCGGATTCTTTGGCGGGGTAGAAATCCTTATCCGGATTTTCTTTTTTCAGCCGGTAGATGATGCCTGCTTCCGTGGCCAGGATGATCTCTTGTTTCGGCGTCACCCTTGCCTCTGTGACCATTTTCCCCGTCGAGAAGACCTTATCTGCCAGGTCGATCACCTCGGGCCGGCATTCGGGATGGGCCCAGACTTCGGCCTCGGGATGGAGTTTTCTCTTTTCCAGAATGTCCCGAGCGAGGATCTTATTATGGATGTTGCAATAGCCGTCCCAGGCGATGATTTTCTTATTCGTCTCACGGGCCACGTAGGCGGCCAGGTTCTTGTCGGGGACAAAGAGAATCTCCGGGTCAGGGAGCGAGTTGACCACTCGAACCGCGTTTGAAGACGTGCAACAGACATCGCTTTCCGCTTTGACCTCGGCGCTGGTGTTAACATAGGCTACGACTTTCCGCCCCGGGTAGCGCTTCTTCCATTCTCTGAGCTCTTCCGCCGTGATCATGTCGGCCATCGGGCAGCCCGCCCTGAGCTCGGGGAGCAGGACGGTTTTTTCAGGCGCCAGGATGGAGGCTGTCTCGGCCATGAAATGGACCCCGCAAAAAACGATCAGCCTCTCCTGGACCTCGGCGGCTTTTTGGCTCAATCCCAAGGAGTCGCCGATATAGTCAGCCACGTCCTGGACCTCGCCCGGCTGATAATTGTGCGCCAGGATGATGGCCTCCTTTTCTTTTTTGAGCCGGAGTATGCGTTCGCTGATAACTTGCCGTTCCATGCTAAGACCCGATTATCACTCCTTAGAGCGTGAATTAATCATTTGCCAGGTGTTGGGTGTGAACAAATAACCATATGGTTCTTGCTCCTCACCTTTATTCCTTAACCTTCCTGACATAGACTTTGATGAGATCGCCGTCCTCCACCATTCCGAGATATTCCTGGCCCGTGGTCCGGCACCAGGCGGGCATATCCGATTTTATGCCCTGGTCCGTCGAGATGACCTCGAGCACCTCGCCGACCCTCATCTCTTTCATCTTCTTAGCCGTCTGGATGATGGGCATCGGACAGAGCAGCCCGAAACAATCCAGTTTAGCGTCGGCCTTCATCGTCCTCAGACGGTGGCGAGGTTCGCCCCGCAGTGGCTGCATTTCTCATCCGCTTTGTTGGTCAGCTTTCCGCACTCGGGGCATTCTTCGAGTTCAACCTGACACTTGGTGCAGTAGTCTTCGAGGTCCTCAAGGGCGCCTTCGCAGTAAGGACAGCAGCAGCCTTCTTCCTGCATGAGCGGGCGCGGCCTGGGGAGCGGCTTGACTTCTTTTCCCTTCTGTTTGTTCTCAAAATCCTCAATCGCTTTGTGCAGAGCGTCCGCCCCCAGATTGGAGCAGTGGAGCTTGTTTTTGGGGAGTCCACCCAACTCTTCGGCGACAGTCTCGTTGGTGATCTGCTTGGCCTCCTGCAGCGTCTTCCCCATGGCCATTTCGCTGACCATGCTGGAGACGGCGATCGCCGCCCCGCAGCCGAAAGTCTGGAACTTGATATCCGCCAGACGGTTATCCTTGACTTTGATGTAAAAGGCCATCATGTCGCCGCAGACCGGGTTTCCAACTTCTCCCACTCCGTCGGCATCCTTGATGACCCCGACGTTGCGTGGATTCTGGAAATGGTCCATCACTTTATCGCTGTACATCATTTTCCCTTCTCCTCCAGATATTTAGTGTAGAGAGGGGACATCTTTCTCAGCCGCTCGATGATCGGCGGGAATTCTCCCAGAAGATAATCTATATCGGCGCCGGAAGTCTCCTCGATGAGGCTGAAAACGAGCGATCCTTGGGCCAAAGCGTGGTCCAGCCCCATGGCCAGGAGGACGTGCGAGGCCTTGAGCGCCCTCGACGTGCAGGCCGAACCGCTCGAAACCGAAATTCCCTTCATGTCTAGAAAGAGGAGCATCCCCTCCCCCTCGATGAACTCGACCGCGAAACTGGCATGGTGGGGAAGACGTTTCTCCGGATGGCCGGTCAAGAAGGTGTGGTCCACTTTTTGGGGAAGCTCGGTCATCAGCCGGTCGCGGAGCAGCCGGAGTTTCCCCATCCGCTTCTGAAGCTCCTCCCGGGCGATCTCGGCTGCTCTGCCGAGCCCGACGATCCCGGCCACATTCTCCGTGCCCGCCCTTCTCCCGCCTTCCTGGATTCCCCCGTCGATAAACGGAATGATCCTCGTCCCTTTTCTCAGAAATAGCGCGGCGCTGCCTTTGGGCCCATAGAATTGATCCGCCGCCAGGCTCAGGGCGTCCACTCCCAATTCCTTCACGTCCACCGGAATACTCCCGACGGCCGCCACCGCATCGGTGTGGATGAGGACGTTCTGGCCGCGGCAAAGCAAAGCGATCTCACGCACGGGTTCGATCGTGCCCACCTCAGAGCTGGCCAGCATCACCGACACCAGCGCGGTTTCCTTGGTCAGGGCCTTCCTGACATCCTCGGGGTCGACCAGCCCGTATTTGTCGACCGGCACAAGAGTCGTCTTGAATCCGAGTTTTTCCAGGTTCTTGGCGGAATGAAGGACAGACTGATGCTCGACGGCCGAGAGGACGAGGTGATTTTTCTTCTCCCTCTGGGCCAGGGCGAGTCCCTTGACGGCAAAATTGTTCGATTCCGAACCACAGGAGGTGAACAGGATCTCGGCCGGGTCAGCGTGAATGAGGGATGCGACCTTTTCTCTCGCCTCCTCGATCCCGGCCAGGGCTTTTTGTCCGGCCGAATGGAGGCTCTGGGGATTTCCGAAATTCTCCTTCAGATAAGGAAGCATCGCCTCCAAAACCAAAGGATGAAGAGGGGTCGCCGCGATGTGGTCCAGATAAACGTTTCTCATCCTGGCTCCTTATGTCTCCTCTCTTCCTCCTCGAAGTTGCCGCGACGGCTGCCTGAAAGACCAGAGCGGCCGGGCGAACAGGCTCAGGCTGCGACGACTTCTTTGATTTCGGGGACTTCTTTTTTTAAGAGCCTCTCGATGCCCATTTTCAGGGTCATCTGAGACATCGGACATCCGCCGCAGGCTCCCGTCAACCTGACCTTGACCACGCCATCCGTTACGTCGACAAGTTCGACATCTCCACCGTCGGCCCGAAGCGAGGGACGAATCTTGTTCAAAGCTGCTTCGACTTTTTCCTTCATGAGTTACTCCTTTAGATGATTTTGCAGAAGTCGACCTCGGCTCATCTAAATTTTAGCACGATTTTTCCCAATTTTTCAGTATCCAGGCTCAAATTATCCGCGGCCAGGGGACGCCCGGGATCCGGCAGCACCGCGATTTCATAGGGAGGCCGGCCTTCCTCCCGGTAGATAAGACCGACCGGAATCTTTTTCGCGTCACAGATCGTATTGTAAGCCATCTTTTTGTCGCGGCAATCATAGGCCGGGTCATCATCGAGGAGGAGAATATTTTGCCGGTACCAGTCATAGGTGTTGACCTTGTTGTGGGTGACGCAGGGGCTGAGGATATCGATCAGGGCGAAACCGGGATGCTTCAGGCCCTTCTCGATGAGCAGAGGCCAGGTGTCCGGCATTGCCGGAGAACCCCCGGGCAATGAAAGTCCCGCCCGTCGCCATGGCCAGCTTGGCCCCGTCGAGCGGCAGTTCTTTAGAGCCGGAGGGTGTGGAGACGGAGACAAAACCCATCTGGCTGGTGGGAGAAGTCTGACCGTCGGTCAGGGCATAAATTTGGTTGTTGGCCACGAGATAGGTCAGGCTGACATTCCGGCGCAAGGCATGAATAAAATGGCCCAGGCCGATCGAGTAGGCATCTCCGTCGCCGCTTACGCCGATCACGGATAGCCCGGGATTGGCCAGTTTGATGCCCTGAGCGACGGGCATGACCCGGCCGTGGAGGCCGTGAAAGCCGTAGGACCGGAAATAGTTGTTCATCCGTCCGTGGCAGCCGATCCCGGTGACGATGACCATCCGTTCGGGAGATAGGTCCAGCGAGGCCGCGGCCCGTTTGAGAGCGTCAAAAATGCCGTAGAGGCCGCAACCGACGCACCAGGTCGGTTTTTCCCGATGGTATTCCTCTTTCGTCCTCATCAGAGTGCCTTCTCCAGGGACGTCCAGGATTTCCTGCGGTTTGAATGTCTGGGTTGAGTAATTTAAGACGGAATGGAGCCGGCACACCGGCTCGACCTGGCTCTGGATGAGCAGGCGAAGTTGGCCGCTGAAATTGTTCTCGACGACAAAGACGTTTTCGCAACTCTCCAGGAACGCCCTGACCTCGCCGGCGGGGAAAGGCCAAAGAGTGCGCAGTTGCAGCAACTTCGCGGGAGTTCCCTTGCGGTCCAGGCGCCTCATGACTTCCAAGATCGTTCCCAGCGTCGAGCCGCAGCTGATCAGGCCGAGTCGGGATTTTTCCTCCCCCCAGATTCTGGAAGGAATGAGGTCGGCCCCTGAGTTCTTTAACTTGCTCATCCGCTTGTTCATCATGCGGATCCGGTTCTCCGGATCTTCGCTCCTGTAGCCATATTCATCATGCTCATTTCCTTCGACCAGGTGAAGACCGTTGCGCATCCCCGGGCGAGACCGGGGCGAGATGCCGTCGGGAGTGAACTCGTATCTCTTGAAGTCCCGGATCTCGACCAACTTCTCCTCCGGAACAAGCTTCCCCCGGTCGATCTTGATCCTGGAAAGGTCGGGAGGCCGGGAACTGCGCAAGTTCTGGCCCATCTCCTCCTCGGTCAATACGATCACCGGACACTGGTATTTCTCGGCCAGGTTGAACGCCTCGACCGTGAAATCAAAGCATTCCTCGACGGTGCCTGGAGAAACGACGATCCTGGGGAAATCACCGTGGGAGCCAAAAATCCACTGCGTCAGGTCGGATTGCTGGGTCTTGGTCGGGATTCCGGTAGCCGGGCCGAGCCTCTGGACGTGGGCCACGACCACGGGGATCTCCGCCATCCCGGCCAGACTGAAAGCTTCCATCATCAGAGAGGCGCCAGGCCCTGAGGTCGAGGTCATGGCCCTGGCCCCGGCGTAGGAAGCTCCCAAAGCCATGTTCAGGGCCGCGAGCTCATCCTCGGTCTGGACGACGATGCCGTTAAAATTGCCGATGTACTTCACCAACCACTCCCAGATCTCCGAGGCGGGACAGATAGGATAAGCGGCGAAAAAACGACAGCCCGCAGCCAGGGCACCCAGAGCGATGGCCTCATCCCCGGAGAGGAGGAGCCGGCCCTGGTCATCTTCCCTGTCCAACGCGTGGCATTCTTCCGGGGTCAGGATTTCCTGGGCTTTTTTAAAGCCCAGGGAGGCGGCCCTGAAGTTGGCTTCGACAATCTCCCGGCCCTTGGTTTCCAGGAATGTTTCTTCGATAACTTTTTTTAGGATCTCGGGTTCCAGATCCAGGATGTAGCTCAGAGAGCCCAAAGCGATGACGTTCTTGTAGATGTCTTTGCCGAAGTTCTCCCGGGCCATTTTTCGAAGGAGGAGTCTGTGGAATGTCTTCCCCTCCCGTTGAGCCGGGGAAAGAAGATCGGCTTCCTCCCCGTCACAGAGAACGATTCCGCCCTTGGCAATGTGACCGATGTGCCTGGAAATGGCCTGGCAATCAAAAGCGAGAAGAATGTCGATGACGTCTCCGCGGCCCGCACAGTCCCCGCGCACGCCGCGGACCTCGTAGCTCGTGGACTCCCCCCGGATATTGGAAGGGAAATCACGGGAGGTCGCAACTTCCCAGCCGCGCCTTTTCAGGATCTTGGCCAGGACGTTGCCGGTGAAGAGCACACCGTCTCCGGCGACGCCGGCGATGACGATGTTGATGTCCTGGATCATGGATGTTCATCCTCCCCTGAGAAAAGGCACGCGGCCTTCCCCGCGGTTCGCAGCCGATTATACAACAAAACGGCCGATTTCACCATCCATTATCTACTAATTCTTATAGGATTAGTCAAGATGGACCAAAATCGCCGTCCTTCTTGTCTTTCTCGTCTATCTGGTCTGGCTTTGCGCATTATTCCAGAAGGTCAACGGTCATCCCGTCCGAGGCCGCGATGACCTCTCGCCCGAGCTCCTCGCTCAGGCTCTGGGCGACAAGCCAGGGCTTGGCCTTGAGCATCATCATCCCGAAGTGGGTCAGGATCGTTTTTTGGGGTTTGATGGCCGTGACAATGGCCTTGACGTCTTTGAGCGTCAGATGCATGATCTCCGCATTTTCAAAGGGCGTGTCCCGGACCACATTCATCACCAAGATGTGCGAGTTCCGGTAGCTTTGAAAAAGCCCGGGGAAGTTCTTTGTGTCGACCATGAAAGAAATCCTCCGCTCTCCGAGCTCGAGCTTGATCCCGTAGGTTTCCACCGGATGCTGATGTCTCACCGAGGTCGAGAACCGGAGATCCCCCAGTTCATAGGATTGCTCGGCTTCGAGGATAACGATCTTATCGAGATAACCCTTGAGGTAGTTGAGAACGACAGCGTTTTTCCCTTCCAGGCATTCGCGCGGTGCAAAGAGCGTCCCCCGCTTCTTGAGGCCGCCGAAGGTCATCCCGTCGATCAAGATATTCACGTCGTTGGAATGGTCGATGTGGGCGTGGGTCAGGACGATGCCGTCGAGCTCCGCGGGGTCAATCCTCGGCCTGGAGGTCGCGCATTTGACGATCGTTCCCGGGCCCGGGTCCAGGATGATCTGCCGCCCGCGCGCCGAAATGTAGGCTCCCCCGGAAGCCCGGAGCTGTTTGGCGACGACAAATCGGGCCCCCGCCGTCCCCAGAAACTTGAGGCAAGCCGTTTCAGGCACCGGATCTCCTTTCAACTCCCCCGTTTCCGGAATCCCGTTCTCCGTCGATTTTCCTGGATCATGAAAAAAAAGACGGAGAGAATCCCCCGCCTTCGAGTTCGGCGGTTTGAGCGGGTTGATTCAGAAAGCAAACAACGGGCAGAAGAGATTATGCTATTTTTTGGGCCGCGCTTTCTTCATCGGCTGATCGCAGCAGATCATGACATGCTCGGTCGCGCAGCCGCAAAGCTCATCCACTACGAGTCGGTATCCGCAAACGCCGCATTCGTAGGCGCCGCCCTTCTTTGACCTGGCAGCTTTCTTGGCTGGAGCCTTGGCCGTTTTTTTCTTAGCTTTTGCAGGCATCATAACCCTCCGGCTTTAGAAATTCTCAAGAGTTCTTTTTTATTTTCTCACCTCCGAGAAGGCAAGTCAACACCACTCGGACCACGTACCCCGTCCTCCGTGCCCCGTACTCCACACCGCATACCACATTCTCCGTATCTAGGACCTCGTTCCCCGTGCCGCGTCCACACTCAGCACGAAGCTCCAGGCGCATTCGGTTTTATATCTTTCATGATCTCTTCCAGCCGGACCAGGCCCCCCAGTTCCTCGGCTCGAAGGATGGTGTCGGTTCTTTCGACCCCCGTCGAGATGACGGCCACCTTCGTCTCCGTCAGGTCTTCGATGAGCTTTAGATAGTCTTTGAAGGCTTGGGGAAGCCCGGAAAAATCCCTGGCTCGATGAACGGAATTCCGCCAGCCCGGCACTTTTCGATATTGGGGCACGACTTTTTCCAGGACCCAGGTCTCGGTCGGAAAGCTCTTAAGCCGTTCGCCCTTATAAGTGTAGCCGTCGCAGACCATGATCTCCTCCAGCTCTTCCAGGACATCGGGCTTGGTCATGGCGATTTTAGAGATTCCGTTGATGCGACGGGCATAGGAAACGGCCACGGCATCGAACCAGCCGCAGCGCCGCGGCCGGCCGGTGGTGGCGCCGAATTCGTCTCCGCGAGCCGCCAGCCGCTTGCCCTGCTCATCAAAGAGTTCGGTGGGGAAAGGCCCGCTGCCGACCCGGGTCGTGTAGGCTTTGGTGACGCCCAGGATGCCGTGGATCTTGTCCGGCCCGACGCCGAGGCCGGTGCAGACTCCGCCCGCCGTCGAATTCGACGAGGTCACGTAGGGATAAGTTCCGTGATCGAGATCGAGAAGGGCTCCCTGGGCTCCCTCGAAGAGGACGGATTTGCCCGCCGTCATGGCCTCGTGGAGAAGAAAAGAAACGTCACGAATGAAGGGGCGAATTTGGGCGGCATACCCGGCATATTCTTCGAAAACCTTCCCGGGATCCAGTCGGCCGAGCTTGTGCCGTCGTAGCTCTGCGTTCTTGTCCCGGACATTCTCCCTGATCTTTTCTTCGAGCACGGAGAGGTCGAGAAAGTCGCCGACCCGGATGCCGCAGCGCGCGGCTTTATCTTCGTAGCAGGGCCCGATGCCCCTGCAGGTCGTTCCGATTTTCTTATCCCCTTTCTCCTCTTCACAGGCTCGCTCGAGCAAGGGATGATACGGCAAGATGAGATGGGCGCCCTTGCTGAGGATGATATTCCGTTCGTCGAACTCCGCCCCGAGGCGTTTCAGCTCGCTCAGTTCATCCAGGAACGCTTTGGGGGAAAAGACGAGGCCGTTGCCGATGACACACTGTTTTCCCGGGTGAAGAATCCCTGAAGGAATGAGATGGAGGACGATCTTTTTTCCCCGAACGTAGACGGTGTGTCCGGCGTTGTGCCCCCCTTGGTAGCGGGCGACGATATCGAAAGCGGAGGTCAGCAGGTCGACGATTTTGCCCTTGCCTTCGTCTCCCCATTGGGTGCCGAGAACGAGAAGATTGGCCATAGAAATCCTTCCTTTTGGTCGGTGCGTTCTATCAAACTCTAGGGACGATTGAGTGAAGTCGGTTGAGGGTAGATTTTAGCAAAGCTCGGTCCAGCACACAAGGCTAAAAGCTAAGAGCGATCTGGGCAGAAAAGAGATTATTCTTGAGAGATTGATTCTTATCACGATTGATATCATACTCGGCTTTGAATAGAAGAGTGCTTGAGAGCAGCAGGTCGACGCCGAGAGCCCAGCGGGTGCGGTCTTTGAAAATGCCGGGGGGTGCTCCCGAAGATGCCCCTCCTCCGAAGCCGTGAAAAGGATCCTGGTATTGTGATTTCTGGTAGCAAGCGAAGGGGTGCCACTTCCCAGGGCTCAACGAGACCTGAATGAAGTATCCTTTGACCTCTCCCCGAGAGTACGGCGCCGGGTTCTCAAGCCTGGCCTGAGCGTACTCACCGAGGACCTGAAGTGCGTCGGTCTTCCAGCTCGCATCGAATCCGAGGAGCGTGAGATTGCGGGCGTTGGCGTCATCATACTTGCCCCGATAATAAGAAAACCCGGCTTCGAATTCTCCGCCGATCGTGAAACCGAGGTGCGCGCCCAGTCCCTTGTTAGAATTGTTGTCCTTGAACTGCTGGCCGGAGTCGAGATCGGGCGTCTCGGAAAGCCCGTTCCCGATGTAGGCCGAGTAGAGAAAATTGCCGGTTCTTCCCTCGACCAGGAGGCCGATATCCCTCCAACTCTCCGGATAGATATCTTCCAAGATCAAGGGAAAACGGATCATCGCCGTCTGGTGGGGCCTGTTGGACCGGTTGTATTGTCCGAAAGGGACTAGATAGAGGCCCAGCTTGAAGTTGAGAGCCTGCGAAGCGGCGAACCCCAGCAGGGCCTGCTCAATCTGGAAACGCGAAACGTCCTGAAGTCTGACTTCCAGGGCATAATCAAACCCCGAACCCACCACTCCCGAAAAGAGCAGTCCCCCTTTGACATTCTGGAAACTGCCGTTCTGGAATTCACTCTGGGATTGGCCCTTCAAGAACTCGGCCGAGAGATAGCCGTTGAGCTTGACTTGGGAGGACAGGAGGACCGGCAGCCCCAAGCATAGCGATACGATTCCAAAGATTTTTATTTTCATTGTAGGACCGAAAAATCAAACGTGTCCTCGAGCAGGGATTCTTTCCAGCGGCTGACGTCCCGCTGCATGAGGACGGCCCGAGAGATCTCGTTGACGGATTGTTTGGTGCCCAACCAGATGGCCCCCCGGAGGATGCCGTCGCCGACAACGATCTTTTTATAGACGCCCAACTCGGGTATCTCCATCCGTATCTCCTCGTGCCCAGCCTCCTGCGGATTCACGAGCCCCAGCGAGGTCAGATGAAGGCCGGCCACTTTCAAAGTGTGTGAGACGACCGTTCCCGGGTATTTCTTCTCCAGGCCGAGAATGTTGTAAGCGGCGGCGCGGGCCTGGTCAAAGCAGGCAGGGATAATCCCATAAATTCGCCCGTTGTGCTGGACATTGTCGCCGGCCGCATAGATGTGGGGGTCGCTCGTCTGGAGAAAGTCGTTGACGAGGATCCCCCGTTCCGTCGCCAGCCCGGCGTCCACGGCGATATCCAGATTCGGGACGGCCCCGGCCGCAACGACGGCCATTTGGGCCTCCATCTTTTCGCCGCTCTTGAGCCGGACGCCCTCAACTTCCTGTTGGCCGAGGATCTCTTCGGCCGCCGCTCCGAGCCGGACCTTGAGCCCCAACCGTTCAAGCTGAGACTTGAGAATCGTGGCCGCGGGCGAGTCGAGCTGGCGAGGAAGAAGACGGTCAAGGAACTCGATGATTTGAACATCGGCTCCCCGGGTTTTGAGGGCCCTGGCGATTTCGAGTCCCATCAGCCCGCCTCCAAGGACCACGACTTTGGGATGGGACTGGAGATAATCAAGAATACGAAGGGCATCCTCCAGAGTTCGCAGGGCGAAGATCCCTTTTTTGTCGGTCCCCTTGATGAGCGGGATAACGGCCGAAGCTCCATTCGCCAGCAGGAGCTGTCGTAGGTGACTTCTCGACCCGTGGCCAGACCGACGACCCGGCGGTCGGGCCGAATCTTCACCACCGGCTGGCCAAGATGGATGGCGATCCTCTGCCGGGTTTGCCAATCGCTCGAAAAAGCGAAGATTCGATCATAGGACATCCGGCCGGCCAGGAATTCAATCAAGTTCGGGCGTGGGTAGTAGGGGTAGGTTTCCTCGCCGAAAATCTCGATCTCGACTTCTCCCTCGAGCTCGCGGATGGCTTTGGCGGCCATCGTCCCGGCCAGGCCGTTGCCGATGATGACAACTTTCATTGGAACTGCCAAAGACTCCTGATCAAAACCTTAGCCGATTTTTTGGAAAAACTCTTTCCCCACGCCGCACTGGGGGCAGGTCCAGTCGGCGGGAAGGTCCTCAAACCGCGTCCCGGGGGGAAATCCGTTTTCCGGGTCGCCCTTTTCCGGGTCATAAATGTAACCACAGGCTGTGCATTCCCATTTTTCCATCATGGTCCTCCTGTTGACTTGGCCTCGAAATCAGTCATCGGGCAGGAAATGTTTTTCGTATTCTGTTTCCAGCCTCAGCTTGTGGGCTTTCTCCTGGGCCGCCAGGAACTTAAAGATTTCTTTCTGTTCCGGCGACTGGCATCTTCCGGCCAGGTCGGAATAGAGCTGGAAAGACTTGAGTTCCTTCTTGGCCGCAAAGATCAGCAAGCCCTGCAAATCTATATCCGGGCCGAGTGGCTCTTCGACGAGATAGTCGCTGATCTTAAGGTCGCCAATCCTGGACAGAGCGACGGGCTTGACCTTGGACCGCGACAGATTCGCGAGGGTGGCTTTGTGATTTTTTTCCTCGCCTTGAAGCTCCAACAGCATTTTTTTCATCTCGCCGGTCTTGGCCATCTTCGCCAACTTGCCATAGGACCGGGCCGCTTCTTCTTCGCGGCGAATCGCAAAATGAATGATTTCATTAAAATCGGAACACATTTCCTCTTTCACTTTTTTAACTCCCTTTGTAGGGCTTAGGCGCTTTCCGGTTGAGCCGTTGCTTGATCGACAATGCCCTAGCCTAACAGGTTGTCATTATAATGAAATCTCCAAAGAAAGAAAAGGGGACCCGTTCAGATATTGTCTGGTAAACTCCTTACTCCTGTACCCTCACTGCTTACCGTTCTTTTGTTCTTTGACTCCCGCGGGCCGGCGTTCTAAAATAATAATGTTAACCTCATCGCTGCCAGCCCGGGGAGGACAAGGGATGAAAATCGGATTTGTCGGCTTGGGAAAGATGGGATCACACATGGTCGAGCGGCTGCTCAGGCACGGCCACGAAGTCGTGGCCTTTGATCTGAGCGACGAGGCCAGATCGTTCGTCGCCCAAAAAGGAGCTGAGACGGCGGGTTCTTTGGCGGCTCTGGCGGGAAAATTGAGACCTCCTCGGGCTGTCTGGATCATGGTCCCGGCGGGGAAGCCGACGGAAGATTCCGTGAATATTCTGGCCATGCTCCTGGGTGAAGGGGACGTCATCGTTGATGGCGGAAATTCATTTTATCGGGATTCGATGAGAAGGGCCGGGCAATTGAAGGCCAGAAAAATCTCCTTTTTGGACGCCGGCACGAGCGGCGGCCTCTGGGGGTTGGAGCTGGGATACTGTCTGATGATCGGCGGCGAAGAGGACGCCTTCGTGCGCCTGGAGCCGATCTTCAAAGCCCTCGCGCCCAGCGACGGATACGCCCGTGTGGGCGGGCCGGGGGCCGGGCATTTCGTCAAGATGGTCCACAACGGGATCGAATACGCTCTTCTTCAGGCCTACGCCGAAGGGTTTGAAGTGCTCGAGGCGAAAAAAGAGTTCGGGCTTGACCTCGCCCGGATTTCGCATCTGTGGAATAAGGGAAGTGTCGTCCGTTCGTGGCTCCTGGAGCTGGCCGGGGAGGTCTTTAAGAAGAGCCCCCATCTGGAAGAGATCCGGGGATTCGTGGCCGACTCCGGAGAGGGACGGTGGACGGTTTCGGAGGCCATCGACCTGGATGTGCCCGCCCCGGTCATCACCCTTTCGCTTCTGGAGCGTCTTCGCTCCCGCCAGGAAGAATCGTTCAGCGCCAAGGTCATCGCCGCGCTCCGAAATGAATTTGGCGGACACGAGGTCAAAAAGCTCTCAAAATAAATGAGGAGAGACCGCGAATGAACAAAAACGCAATCCACGAATTGAATGCCTTCGGCCAAAGCGTCTGGCTCGACGACCTCAGCCGTTCTCTGATCAAGACCGGAAAACTCAAGGAAATGATCGGCCTGGGGTTGACGGGGATGACCTCCAACCCGACTATTTTCGACAAGGCCATCAGCTCGAGCGCGGATTATGATGAGCAAATCCTGGGGCTGCGGCGGCTCGGAAAATCAACCTTTGAAATCTATGACGAGCTGACGATCACAGACTGTCCGGGATGCGGCCGACCTTTTGCGGTCCGTCTATGAGGAGACAGCAGGCCGGGATGGATACGTAAGCCTGGAGATCAACCCAAAGCTGGCCGACAAAACCAAAGAGACGATCGCGGAAGGAAAAAGGCTTCATAAGAAAGTCAGTCGTCCCAACGTCATGTTCAAGGTCCCGGCGACCGAGGCCGGTTTCGGGGCCATCGAGGAATTGACCGCCTCGGGGATCAACGTCAACATCACTCTGATATTCTCGGTGCGTCAGTATGTCGACACGACCCAGGCTTATCTGAGAGGGATAGAGAGGTTTATGCAGGATCGAGGCGATGCCGAGAAGGTCTTTTCCGTGGCCAGTGTCTTTGTCAGCCGGACCGATACCCTGACCGACGAACTCCTTGACAAGTTGATCGGCCGGGAGAAGGATCAAAAAAGAAAAAGCCAGGCCCTTTCCCTGAAGGGGAAAGCGGCCGTCGCGAATTCTCGCCTCTGCTTCAGGAACTATCTTGAGATCTTTGCTTCGGAAGATTTCAAGGAACTCAAGGAGGGAGGCGCGAACATCCAGAGACTCCTCTGGGGGTCCACCAGCACAAAGAATCCGGCCTACAGCGATATCAAATATGTCACCGAGCTCATCGGCAAGGGCACGATCAACACCATGCCGGAGAAGACATTCTATGCATTCCTGGATCATGGTCGAGTCAAGGAGGCCTTAATCCCAGACACGGCCGCAGCGGAAGAGTCCCTAACCCGCCTAAGAAACCTGGGCATCTCCATCGACGAGGTGTGCCTGAAGCTGCTCGAGGACGGTGTGCTCGCCTTTGACAAATCCCTCGACAATCTGCTGAGCACCATCGACAAGAAGACAAAATCGCTGTGAGCAAAATAGAAATTGTCCCGTCCCTGCTCTCGGCTGATTTCTCCAACTTGGCCTCTGAGATCAGGAACGTCGAAAAGGCCGGCTTCCATGGGGACGCTGCGAAAAATATAAAATCCCCTAATGCGAGAGTGTCATTTGAGGAGTCGCGCATGAAAACCAAACCGTTGATCATCTTGGGTTCGGACCATGCAGGATTCAGAATAAAGGAGTTTATCAAGAATCTTCTGTCCAAAGAGAATTGCCTGATCAAGGACGTGGGGACCTTTAGCCTGGATCCTGTGGATTACCCGGAATACGCCGAGAGGGTCGCCGTCGAAGTCAAAAAAGGCAAGAACAGGAAAGGCATCCTGACCTGCGGAACGGGCATAGGAGCCTCCATCGCGGCCAACAAGATTCCCGGCATCAGGGCGGCCCTCATCTGCAACACCAAAGACGCCCGGCTGAGCATAGAGCACAACAATGCCAATATCCTCGTCCTGGGGGGGAGGCCGTTCAACAAGGAGATGACAAAAAGAGTGATCGGTGTCTGGTTCAGGGCAGAGTTCCAGGGAGGCAGGCACCAGAGGCGCCTGAACGAAATTTCGAGGCTGGAAAAAAAGTATCTAAAGGCCTGAGAGGTCCTGGGGAGCTGGAAATGGAAAAAAGAGATGCCGCGAGTGTGGCCGCAACAAGCCGATTCCTCGAATCCTGCGAGCAACCGAGCGCCGAATTCAAGAGCGGCCCGGTGGTGATGGTCATCTTTGGAGGAGCGGGCGATCTTGCCCAGAGAAAGCTGCTGCCGGCGCTCCACTATCTCTATAAAGATGAAAAATTCCTTGAGGAGCTTGCCGTCCTGGGCGTGGGCCACACCGACCTCTCGGATGAAGCCTATCGTCTTTTCGCCTCATCAGCCCTGGAGAAATTCTCAGCGGAGAATTATGCCGCCGGAGAATCACAAGAATTCCTGAGTCACCTTTATTATCTTT
Organism: Candidatus Aminicenantota bacterium; assembly: GCA_963770045.1. GTDB lineage: Bacteria > Acidobacteriota > Aminicenantia > Aminicenantales > CAVYOD01 > CAVYOD01. The sequence goes on from CAVYOD010000008.1 coordinate 26,754, forward strand.
ATGGTTCGTTGGATGACGATACTCTTATACCAACGTGTCTGCGAACGTCTGGAGGCGCTGGCTCAACCGGCCGGCCTTCAAGACTCAAATATCATCTTTTACCTGGCGATCCCTCCTCAACTCTACCCGGTTGTCGTCGAAAAATTGAAGAAACACGGCCTGTGCCGGGCCATCTCGAAGGCCAAGCTGATCGTTGAGAAACCTTTTGGAAAGGACCGAAACTCGGCGACAGACCTCAACCGATTGATCCTGGAAGCCTTTGACGAGAGAGCAGATCTACCGGATCGATCATTATCTGGCCAAGGAAACCGTCCAGAACATTCTTTTCTTCCGCTTTGGAAACAGCATCTTTGAGCCGTTATGGAACACCCGCCACATCGATCATGTCCAGATCACAGTAGCCGAGAGCATAGGCATCGAACACAGGGGTTCCTTCTACGAACAGGTCGGAGTGGTCAGGGACATCGTCCAGAATCATCTCATGCAGCTGCTCGCCCTGGTGGCCATGGAGCCGCCGGTCGGTTTTGAGGCCGATCTGGTCAGGGATGAAAAGGTCAAAGTTTTCCGCAGCGTGAGGAGAATAGCCAACGATCTCATCGAGACTCAGGCGGTTCGCGGCCAATACGCCCCGGGCAAAATCGACGGCCAGGACGTGCGTGGCTATAGAGAGGAAGACAGAGTCTCCCCTTCCTCGAACGCCCCCACATTTTTCGCCGGGAAGTTTTTTATCGATAACTGGCGCTGGGCCGGCGTCCCATTCTACCTCCGCACGGGGAAGAGGCTGCCGCGCCGGTTGAGCGAAATCTATGTCGAGTTCCAAAAGCTGCCTCTGCGGCTCTTCGGAAAAACATGCGAGGTCATGGAGCCGAACAGCCTGATTCTGAGCATCCAGCCTGAAGAGGAGATCCGCCTGAGGTTGACCGTGAAATATCCCGGAATGGGCAACGAGCCCAGCCCGGCGAATATGGAATTCAACTATCAGCAAAGCTTCCGGGTCAAACAGCATCCGGCTTACGAGAGGGTACTGATCGATTGCATCAGAGGGGATCTCACTCTATTCTCTCGCCAGGATGAAGTGGATTTGACCTGGTCTATCCTAGATCCTCTGATCGAGCGCTGGGAGACTCATCCTCCGCCGGATTTTCCAAATTATCCGGCCGGAAGCTGGGGTCCTGACGAAGCTTTTCGGTTCATGGAAAAGGAAGGTCGACGGTGGAGATTTGGGGATGAGCGAAGCCCGGGGAAGGAAAATCCTGACTTTTAAAACCAAGAAGGAGATCTCTGGGTTCGTCCTAAAACGATGGGCCGAGCTCAGCCGAAAAGAAATCCGTCGAAAAAGGAGATTTGTCGTCGCTCTCTCCGGAGGGAGGACGCCGATCGATCTCTACCGCTGCCTGGCCGATTCCGGCGACGTGCTGCCCTGGGAAAAGATTCACCTCTTTCTCGCCGACGAGCGATTCGTCTCCCCTGACGATCCGGACTCCAATTACGGGATGATCAGGGAGAATCTTCTCAGGCACATCCCCCTCCCTCACGAGAATGTCCATCCGATCAAAATTCTCGGGACGCCCTCGATCTCGGCACGGAGATATGAGAGAGAGATCGAAACCTTTTTTCACCTGAAGAAGGGAGCCTGGCCGCGGTTCGATCTCATCATATTGGGAATCGGAGAAGACGGGCACACTGCGTCTCTCTTCCCAAACCATCCAGCCCTCACCGAGGATGAGCATTTGGCGGTCCCGGTGCGGCTCGACGAGACAGAGCACGATCGAATCTCCCTGACCTTGCCGGTCATCAACCGGGCTAAGGCTGTCTTTTTTTTGGTCACGGGCAAGCCTAAGGCCGCGATCATAAAGAAAATTCTCGAAGGACGGCAGCCCGGTCTCCCCGCATCACTCGTGAAACCGACGCGAGGCGAGATCCTCTTCCTTTTGGACAGGGGCGCGAGTTCACTTCTCTCAAAGAATCCGCCCGAGCAACGGGGAGAAAAGAGGCTATCTAAACGTTTTCGCTTTTATACAGGAGGGAGAGGAGCATGCCAGGAATAAAGTTCGATTTCAACAACATGCTGAGCTTCAATATCACAGCCAGACATGGGGCCACAGAGAAGGATTTGCAGAAGATGGCGGGAAGAGTCAAAGAAGCCCACGACCATCTGAAACGGCTTATCGAGGGCTCTCAATCAAGAACGGAATTGGGGCTGGAATGGACCCGACTGCCGTTCCAGGACGATGCGACAGTGAACCGAGTCCAGGGGCTCGGAGAAGAAATCAGCCAAAGATACAGGAATGTCGTATTTCTGGGAATAGGCGGCTCATATCTGGGACTCAAGGCCGCCCAGGACGCGCTCGGTCCCCCCTACTACAATGAATTCGAGGCCGCAAGAGAAAAAAGGCCCAGGGTCTATTTTGAAGGAAACAACCTCGATCCGGACACGATCGGAGTCCTCTTGAAAAATCTGAATCCGGCGGAGACGTGCGTTGTTGTCATCTCTAAATCGGGGGAAACGACCGAGACTCAGGTGGCCCTGGAAACGGCCGAAGCCTGGCTTCTGAAAAAAGTGGGAAAAAAATACGGCCGGCAGATTCTGGTCATCACCGACCCGGATTCGGGCGCCCTGCGCAAGAGAGTGATGGAGGAGCAAAAAAAAGACGTTTTGTCGTTCCGAAGCCTGCCTCTCCTCAAGGGGGTGGGCGGACGCTATTCAGAGCTCAATATGGGTCTGTTGCATCTGGCTGTTATGGGGGTAAAAATCGGTGCCGTCCTTTCCGGCGCCAGAGCTATGTCGCGAGAGGTGTATGTCGGGGTCTCTGGGGCAGAATCCCGCTTATATGTACGCGGTATTGCAGACAATCCTCTACCGGAAAAAGGGCAAATCCATCGCCATCCTGATGCCTTTTTCAGAAACGCTGCGGTCCACGGCCGATTGGTATGCTCAACTCCTGGCCGAGAGCCTGGGCAAAAAATACACAAGAAAAATCAAGGTCTCCGATGATGGATCGGAGCGATGGATCCCCGATCGACGGCATACCATGAACCTGGGCAGGACGCCGGTCGCGACCAGGGGCACCAACGATTTGCACTCGATTCATCAAAACAACGTGGAAGGGGAGAACAATAAGACGGTCACTTTCATCCGGGTGGAGAATTTTAGGAAAGATCTCAGAATCCCGCCCTCCGGCGGGAATTTTCTTTCGGGCCGGTCCTACTCGGAGCTGATGAAACTGGCGCAGGAGGCGACGGCCTGGTCCCTGACTCAAGAAAAGAGGCCCAACTGCACGATCACCTTGCCGGATGGTGACCCCCTCAACTTGGGGAGGGCTCATCTACTTCTTTGAGATGGCCACGGCTTTTGAAGGAGAGCTGCTGAATGTGAATGCCTTCGACCAGCCTGGAGTGGAGGGCTATAAGAATTATATGTATTATAAACTGGGTAAGCCGGGGACGGCTGAGTCCATCGGAAAGAAAATCAGAGCCCGTCCCCTAGTCAAAAAGAGAGCGTTCATCATCTAAACTGGGGACGTTCCCCAAGGGACACCCTCGGTTCGAAGATTTCCCACCGCGGCATGGGGAAGCTCTCTTGGAAATTGAAGGGTGTCCCCTTGGGGAACGTCCCCGTTTTTATTTTGCCTCTGCGCCAGTTATGTTATACTTAAAAAAGTACAATCTTAGAGGGCTATTCGGGTATTCATGTCCCATGGCGGGTGAACATTTGAACTTCGTCTGGCCTTTGCTCCTTTACGGCGCCGCCGCCCTTGTCATCGTCGCCGGAATGGTTGCCTTGTCCTATGTTCTGGGGCAGAGGCACAAAGAAAAAGAAACCGGGGAACCCTACGAGTCCGGGGTTAGCGTGACGGGCTCGGCGCGCCTGAGATTCCCGGTTCAATTTTATTTGGTGGCCATGCTCTTCGTTATTTTCGACCTGGAGGCGGTCTTCATTATTGCCTGGGCAGTTTCTTTTCGAGAGTTGGGCTGGCCGGGATACTTCGGTTTGTTGTTCTTCTTGGCAATCCTCCTGGTTGTCCTTGTCTATGAGTGGAGGGCGGGTGCGTTTGATTTCGCCCTCAGGGGAAAAGACATTCTGCGAAAATACCGAGAGCTTGAGAAATCCCAAGAGGGTCGATGAAAGGGGTCAGGAACAGGAGATGAGTTCATACCCGCTCGAAGAGGCCGTCCGGCAGAGTGTCCTGTTCGGCAGGCTCCAGCAATTGGTCGCCTGGGGCCGCAAAAATTCCATGTGGCCTTTCAATTTCGGGCTATCCTGCTGTTATGTGGAGATGGCCACCAGCCTCACCAGCCGGTATGACATCGCCCGGTTCGGGGCGGAGGTGATCCGAGGGACACCGAGGGAAGCCGATGTGATGATCATCGCCGGCACGGTCTTCATCAAGATGGCCCCGATCATCAAACGGCTCTATGAACAGATGATGGAGCCACGATGGGTCATCTCCATGGGCTCGTGTGCCAATTCTGGAGGCATGTACGACATTTACAGCGTCGTCCAGGGAGTAGACAAATTCCTCCCGGTGGACGTCTATGTGCCGGGCTGTCCGCCCCGACCGGACGCATTTATGGAGGGACTCCTCCTGCTCCGGGATTCTGTGGGCCAGGAAAAGAGGCCGCTGAGCTGGGTGGCCGGTCCCCAGGCCTTCAGGAAGCCCCCCCGGATCTCGTTGAAAGAAATCAAATCGGTGGAGCGCCGGAAAAGAGGGACATTCCCTTCTCCCGATGAGATCTGAGAGCCGAGCGGCGTTCCCGTGACTAAGCCTGACATGACAACTGAGAAGGATGATCAACCGGTTGCGTCGAGAGGGCCGACAGACCCGGGCGAGAAGATGCCCCGACAGTCCGGAATCATTGAAGAGCTGAAACTCAAGCTCGGCCAGGTGCCGTTCGTCAGCCAAGTCACCCGGGACGAATTTCCGACGCTCTGGATTCCTAAGGAAAAGATCGTCGAGGTCCTTCAATTTCTCAAGAGCCAGGTCAGAGAAACCCTATCGGATGTTGTATGACCTCACGGCCATCGATGAGAGGGAAAGAACTCACCGGGAAAACCAGCCCGAATCCGACTTCACCGTGGTCTATCACCTTCTTTCTTTTGAAAGAAATGAAGACATCCGTCTGAAAGTCGCCCTGAATAGCGACTCTCCCTGCTTGCCCACGATCACAAGTATCTGGCCGGCTGCCAATTGGTATGAGAGGGAGGTCTATGATCTTTTCGGGATAAAATTCGGCGGCCACCCGCATTTGAAGCGGATTCTCATGCCGGCCACCTGGGAGGGGCATCCCCTCCGGAAAGAACACCCCGCGCGGGCGACAGAGATGGAGCCATTCCAATTGCCCGAAGAGAAGCAGACCGATGAGCAGAGGGCGCTCCGGTTCAATCCGGAGGAATGGGGGCTGAGGCCCGGAAGCGAGCAGGCGGACTTCATGTTTCTCAACCTCGGGCCCCAGCATCCCGGCACCCACGGTGTGCTGAGGATCATCCTTCAGCTCGAAGGCGAGCAAATCCTGGATGGCGTCTGCGAGATCGGCTTTCATCATCGAGGCGCCGAAAAGATGGCCGAACGACAGAGTTGGCACACATACATTCCCTATACGGACAGGATCGATTATCTGGGCGGGGTCATGAACAACCTGGCTTATGTCCTGGCGGTCGAAAAACTGGCCGGAATCGAAGTTCCAGAGCGGGCCCAGACGGCCCGGGTCATGTTGAGCGAGCTGTTCCGGATTTCCAGCCATCTCGTTTGGTACGGCACTTTGGCCCAGGACCTCGGGCAGCTATCCCCCGTTTTCTACATGTTCACGGACAGAGAGCGCGTGCTTGATATCGTGGCCGCGGTGTGCGGCGGCCGGATGCATCCGAACTGGTTCCGGATCGGGGGCCTGGCTCAGGACCTGCCCAACGGATGGGAGAGGCCGGTTGCCGATTTTATCCGTTATCTTCCGGGCCGACTCAGAGAATACGACAGCCTGGTCATGAAAAACCGAATTTTCAAGGCCAGGACGGTCGGCATCGGCGCCTACACATTCGATGAAGCCGTAGACTGGGGAGTGACCGGGCCCGGAATCAGGGCCTGCGGGTTCGAGTGGGATTTTCGAAAGAAGCGTCCCTACTCGGGTTACCATCAGTTTGATTTCGATATCCCGACGGGGCGGAATGGCGATTGCTATGATAGAGCGCTCGTGAGAGTGGAGGAGATGAGGCAGAGCCTGCGGATCATAGAACAATGCCTGAAAAACATGCCCCCGGGCCCTTACAAGTCTGAGCACCCTCTTTCAACTCCGCCGATCAAAGAAAAAACGATGACCGATATCGAAACTCTGATCAATCATTTCTTGGGGGTCAGCTGGGGCCCCGTTATCCCGCCGGGGGAGGCGTTTCACGGGATAGAGGCTACGAAAGGAAATAATGGCTACTACCTGATCAGCGACGGGGGCATATCGGCCTATCGGCTGAGAACCAGGACTCCCTCCTTCCCGCACATCCAGATGGTCCCCTACATCAGCCGGGGACATTCCATTCCGGATCTGCTGGCAATCCTGGGTAGCGTTGACTATGTCCTCGCCGACGTGGACAGATGAGGAGCGAGGGGCGCCGAGATGATCTTTGAATCGGAAAAAAAGGAGATAGCGGAAATCGCCGCTCGGTATCCGGTTAAACGGGCCGGCTGTCTCCAAGCGCTCAAGATCGTCCAGAAAAACCATGCCTGGGTTTCCGATGAAGACCTCGAAGCTGTGGCCGTAATCCTTGACATGACCGCAGAGGAACTCGACGGCGTGGCCACATTCTACAGCCAGGTTTACCGAAGACCTGTGGGGCGGCATGTGATTCTGGTCTGTGACAGTATCAGCTGCTGGATCCTCGGTTACGAAGATATCCTCGGTCACCTGGTTTCACGTCTCGGGATCCGGCTGGGCGAAACATCTCCCGACGGGAGATTCACCCTCTTGCCGATCGCCTGCCTGGGCGCCTGCGACCATGCTCCGGCCATGATGGTCGGCGACAGACTGTTCGGAGATCTGACGCCGGAAAAAATAGACGAAATCCTGGAACAGCACAAATAGCCCATAAACATGGAAAGACCGCTGACTCAAAACATCCAGCCCGGGAGGGACCCTCTGGATCTCCATGGTTACGAAAAAGCCGGAGGCTACCAATCTGTCCAAAAAGCCCTAAAAACGCTGACCCCTCAGGAGGTTGTCGAGATCGTAAAAAAATCAAACCTCAAGGGCCGGGGCGGAGCGGGCTTTCCCACCGGCCAGAAGTGGAGCCTTGTGCCCACAGAGCGTGAGGCCCCCCGCCCCAGATATCTCATCGCAAACGCGGACGAAATGGAGCCGGGCACTTTCAAGGACCGTTTGCTCATGGAGGGCGACCCTCATCAATTGATCGAAGGGATGATCTTGAGCGCCTATGCCGTTCAGGCTGACAAGGCGATCATCTTCTTGCGCTGGGCCTACAACCGGCCGGCGGCACTTCTCGATAAGGCTATCCAAGAAGCCTACCGGGCGGGTTATTTGGGCCAGAACATCCTCGGTTCCGGCTTCAGCCTGGACCTTCATCTGCATATCAGCGCGGGTCGCTACATTTGTGGCGAAGAGACGGCCCTGCTGAATGCTCTGGAGGGCAAACGCCCGATCCCCAGAGCCAAGCCCCCCTACCCCCTGGTCAGCGGGCTCTTCGGCAGACCTACGGTGGTCAACAATGTGGAGACGCTGTGTTGCATCCCCCATATTGTTAACCGCGGGCCGGAGTGGTTCTTGGGCTTGAGCCGGACCGACGAAGGAGGCACGAAGATCTACGGGGTGAGCGGCAAGGTCAAACGTCCGGGAGCCTGGGAGCTTCCGCTGGGGACGAGAGTCCGTGAAATCATCGAGGAGCATGCGGGAGGAATGCGGGACGGCCTGAGACTGAGGGGTGTCCTTCCGGGAGGGGGGTCGACGGATTTCCAGGTCGAAGAGCAGCTCGATGTCGAGCTCGATTTTTCGCATGCTGTTCGATCCGGAAGCCGCTTGGGCACAGGGATGATCATCGTGCTCGACGATCAGACCTGCCCGGTCGGCTTCGTCCTCAACCTCGAACATTTTTTTGCCCTCCAATCCTGCGGCTGGTGCACTCCCTGCCGGGAAGGACTTCCCTGGGTGGAGAAAACACTCTCGGCGATTGAAACAGGACGGGGACGGCCTGAGGACCTCAAGGTCCTCGAAGGCCACGTTCACGATCTCGGGCCGGGGCACACTTTTTGTGCCCACGCGGCTGGAGCGATGGAACCGCTGGCCAGCGCCCTGAAGTATTTCCGGGAAGATTTTGAGCGGCATATTCAGACGGGAAGCTGCCCCTGGAAATAGCCTATGACCAGA
>CAVYOD010000009.1:0-85491 GCA_963770045.1 Candidatus Aminicenantota bacterium
ACCGTGCCCGTGCAGCCCCGGCAAAGTCGTGTTTCTTCGTCAGGCGGGAACACGGGTTCAGTGCCCTTGTTGTTGGTCATGGCTTGGTTCCTTTTCCTTTGCATGCCTTGCGGCCTCACCGTTCATCATCGCAGCAGCAGGCCGCCAGACAGATCCACTGCCGCCGAGAACGATGCAGTATCGCGCAACATGCCATCGTCCATACCTGGGCGTTCAGCCGCGAATTTGAACCATGTCCACCAGCTTGTGCTTGCCCGTGTGCCCAAAGCACAAGCGGCAACGCATCGTTTCATTGAGTGAGTGCGTCGCCTCGCATCGTGGTTTCATGGCTACACCCATGCGCGACCAGCCGCGCCTCGGCCTCCAGGTCCACCGCGGGCGGTTCGGGTGGAACTTGCAGGCGGACTGCGGCTGGCGCACCTTGACGCTTGCTGTCTGCTATAGCCTCGCACATCGGGCACGCGGCGACGGAGGGCTCCGGCGGGGGCGAGGGGTCGGGGAAAAGGGAATAATCGTAACTTTTGGGTGATTCTGCATCAGTACCATTTGCCACCTGTCGCCATCCCCATGCCGCCGATCCGCCAGTGAGTCCTGACGCCTAGATGCCGCCACCCGAAGCACCGGTGAAAGCTCAACCGGACGCCGGATCTCTCGGCTGTCTTCTCCGCCGTTCGCCCACCATCCTTGCACCCATCCTGTGGAGTTTCGGTTTCCTAAGATCAGCGTCCACGAGGAGGACTTTTTTTCCGGCCTGGGTTAAGGCGACCGCAAGATTCGAAATGGTCGCGGTTTTTCCCTCCTCCGGAAGCGCGCTGGACACGGCGAGATACCTGCGCTTGGAATCGGAAGCGGAGAGGAGAAGCGTCGTCCTGACGGACCGGTAGTGCTCTGAGATATCTGATTTCGGCAAGAAAAGGGTGATGAGTTCGATCGATCTTATCTCAGGCAATTTGATCTCTGGTATTTCTCCTCCGGCTTTTTCGACAGGGCCTGCGGCGCTTGTTCCCAGAACCGCCTTTTTTCAGCTATTGATTCACCGAGAAGCCATCGGCTTGAGTCACGCTTGCCTTTCCTCTTTTTGCTCGTCTTTGATCTTAACCTCAAGATGCTTGGGTTTTTCCTTTACCTGGACCTCGTTTGCTCCCGTTTGGGGTGAAGGCCGGGATGACCCCCAGAGCGGGGAGCCCTGTGCTCTTCTCTACATCCTGAAAGGTCTTGACCGAGTCGTCCAGATGCTCGAACAGGAAGGCCAGCCCGAGCCCTCCAACAGCCCGATGGATGAGCCCAAGAAGCATGTTCAATTTCTTCTTGGGGCTCGAGGGATAAAGCGGGATGGCCGCCCGGTCCACGATCCAGACATTCGAGGTCCGCAAGTTCTTCAACCTGGCCGAAACATCCGTCTCGCTTTGCCGCTTGAGCAGTGACTCGAGGAGACTCTTCTTATTCTCTATTTCGATCTTCAGGCTGTTATAAAGAATGGCATTGCTGTTGAGCTGGATGGCTTCTTCCTTCTGATTATTGAACACCTCTTCCAGGGATTTTTCCTTCGGCGAGGGCTGCCTGATAGTCTGCGTACGCCGCCCTGACCAGGTTTTCTGTCTCATTGGCCAGGGATGACTTGGCGCTCTCGAGCTCTGTCTTCAGCCGCTGCATCTCGGGATAATCGGGTTTGAATCGATCCTGTTTTTTTAAATATTCTCTGCTTAACTTGACATAGTCTTCCCGGAGTTTTTGGATCAAGGGGTTATTCACCGCCTCCGGAATATAGTCCATCGAGAAATTCTTAATTTCATTGTAATAGGACTCTTTTCTCACCCGGTCGATCTGGGCCTCGGTCAGGGCCCGGTTGAGCCCTCCCAGCTTCTCGATAATCGTAGTTTCTGTATCACTTAGGGCGATGATATTCTTCTGGGCGCCGTATTCACCGAATTTCCGTTCACTCTCTTCGATCTCCGCCCTGACGCCGGCAAGCTGTTTGGTCAAGAATTCGGTCGCCTGCTCGGTGGCCAGGTATTTTTTTTGGATGTTCATATCTATAAAAGCATCGAACAGAGCGTTCAGGGTGTCGGCCGCAAACTCAGGGTCATGATCCTTGAAATCGACCTCGACGAGCCGGGTCTGCCTGATGGGCTTGACAGTCACCCTCTTGAGCAACGCCTCGATCAGTTTCTCCTTGAAGATAGGATTGTCTTTATCCGAAGCTATGGCGTCTTTCTTAAGTCGTCCCAAAAAGTTTTCATTCTCATAGAGCTTCAGACTATTGATGGTAGTCTCCGCTACCGTCCGGCTCTGCAGCAGCTTATATTGGGTCTGGAAGTAATCGTCGTTAAGTGCTTCGATCTGGAAGGTCTGTTCAAAGCTCAGGATGTTCGGCTCTTTTTCGATGAGGAGAGTTCCTTTGGCCGTATAAGTCGGCTTCATCAAAAAAGACGCGATCGTCACGGTCGCGAACACAATGAGCGCTATAAAGATGATCGTCCATTTCCTCTTCAGGACGACCGCCCACATTAACCTGCCCCCGCTCAATGTACCACCCCTAGAGTGAATTTATCAATCTCATAAGCCTCAGGAGCCGGCGGTCTGTAGCCTAAGGAACTGTGCGGCCTAATGCGATTGTATTCCCTTGGCCAGCTTTCGACAAGGACTTTAGCCTCCATCAAGGTATCCAGGATCTCCCCATTGAGAAGCTCATCCCGAAGCTTCCCGAAATAAGATTCAACATAGCCATTTTCCCAAGAGCTTCCGGACTCAATGTAGAGTTCGGGGAATTTTCGTACATGCCGTTGGGTCGAATTCAGCCCCGCGTTCTCTGGCTCGAGCTCCTTGAGGCGTTTGGCCTGATCGACCCTCATTCCATCGTACTCCTTCCTCCGGCGGTAGTAATTCTGCTCTGTCACCCCCAGCTTGCGGCATACCTCAGCAAGCTGGTTCCCCTGACTGATGAGGATCTCCGCCTCCAGGAGCATCGTGATGATCTGCTCGGGAGAATACCTTTTCCTGCCCATCTCCTACTCTTTTCGTCCAGCGAAATCTTATCACATCGACTGGAGCGATATGAGGGGGACAGGTCAACGAGGCGGAACGAGAGGGCAACAAAAAAGAAAACGACACCTTGGCTACTTCAAGAAAAAACGAACCCGCCATGCCAACTTTTCCTCGTCGAGAAACCGCTAGGGAGTGGAAATTTTATATTATAAGTTGCAGATAAATGTCAATATCCTTTTCACGCAAGACCGAGTTTCATTAACAAGCTTCTTCGTTTTTGATGGCCCGACAATAAAAAACGCCAATCGCCTATTCTTGGGTTGGCTCGACGGGCTCTCTGAACGCGCCGGCCCAACTGGCGGCTTCTGAGACGATGGCGTGCCAGCCAAAACCAAAGCCAAAGGCCAGGCAAAAGAGCTTGATCAGAGATTCGAGGGACGGGGCCGGCGCTCCGATCCCAGTTGCCGCAAACTGGGGAAAGATGAGGAGGGTGATGAAGAAGCCCAGGATAATGGAACTTATGGCCGAATAGATATAGCCCTTCCTGAAACGGCGCGCCTTGCCTTCTCGAAGTTTCCTCAACCAAGGGATGATGGCCCGAGCGAGGACCCCCAAAAAGATGCCGAGAAACTTTAAGACGAGTTCGGTGGTCATGTTGTTAGCTCAATAATAAAAGCGTGACCGGCGGAGGTCAAGAAAAACATAGCGTGCAATCCTGATTATCCTTATTTGATAAGGGATCTAGGCGTAAATGGAGAGGTTTTGGTTATGCGGTCGGCTTTTTATGCCGGTCAGAGGGGACAGTCCCCTATCGGGAACCAGTCTGTTCGGGATAGTCCTGACAGGCCGTTCGATGAGGTCTGTTTCTTGGGCGGTCACCGGCCAAGGAAACGTGATCCGGACATCCGACTTTTTGCCCTGCGTTTCGTAGAGGTGAAGAATGAGGCTGTTATTTCCATAGCCCATCTCTTTTTTCAGTGCTGAGATAACGACGTTTTCCGGCTCAACAAGGACAAGGGCCTTCTCCTGGGGCAGCGGACCCTCGTGGACCATGGCTGTGCGGGCGAGAAGTGGATTATTGAGCTCGTAACCTCGCCGCACGGTCTGGGCTTCTTTCCACGTCCCGGAGTGAGGATAGAGCGAATAGAGCAGCTCCTGGCTACCACGATCGGCTTCGGGGTCCGGACCGGTGGCGCCGTGGATGATCGAAAGGCGCATCGTATCTCCCTTAACGTCGAATCCGTATTTGCAGTCGTTGAGAAGGCTGACACCGTAAGAGCCGGAAGCATCCGAGACATCGATCCACCTGAGGGCGGGAACCTCGGTTCCGTCAGCCGGGCGGGTGATGGAGCCATACGGGATTTCGAAGGTCGCGGTTTCATTCTTGACGTTGACCGGGAACGCCGCCTTGATCATGAGGTTGCGCTCCTGCCAGTCAAGCCTAACCCGGCAGTCGACCCGCGGAACTCCGGCGTAAAGAATCAGATCCTGAGTAAAGGTCGATGATCGGAAGACATTCTTAATGCGCACGACGGAGCGGACGGGTCCCGTCTCGATGAGCTCGATGGCGGGAGGGGCGGTCAAGGCGGGGTCGCCGATATTGCCCAGGGTCTCTTTCAGGCCCAGCTCCCAGGCCGACATGGATTCAGGTCGGTCGACAATCGCCTGGAGGATGTTCCCGGGCGCGGAGAGGACTTCCCGGCCGGCCCGTTTGTCAAAGAGGCTCGTGATCCAACCGGTTTTGGGGTCAATGGCAATGCGGAAATATTCGTTTTCGAGGGAGGTCGCTGAAGCGGAGAGGGAAGATTTGAGCTCGGAAGGGGCCGGGGAAGCGGAGCGAAGATGATAGACCTTGTAGCCGAACGATGGGACTCGCTGCGCGATGAACGCGATTTTATAGGTTATTTTATCGCTTTCGTCACGCTTTTCGAGGATCTGGAGCGGAGTTTCGGAGCCGGCCGGATCCATGAGCCTGAGCGATCCCCTGTCCAGTTCTCGAGGGAGCCCCACCTCGGTTGTCACGGCATCCGTCCGTTCCCAAAAGAGAGGGTTATAGACGACGAGCGGAATCCCCTCCCCTCTCGTGTCGATCACGTTGGTGATGGCCTCGAGTGAAAAATCGAGCGCTCGCTGTCCGCGCTCGAACGCCTCTTTGTAATAGCCGGCGGCTTCTTCGTAAACCGGCCCGATGCTCGAGCCGTCCAGGATGTCATGGAATTGGTTGCGGAGGATGATTTTCCAGGCTTCGTCGATATCCCGTTCGGGATAATATTCCCTGAACCCGGAATGGAAGGCCAAAGCGGAGAATTTTTCGGCCGTCAAGAGGAGGTTCTCGCCGAGGCGGTTATTCTTTTTGACGCCGGCCTGGGTCGTGTAGCAGGCGGGAAAGGTGAAGTTCAGTTCTTTCTTGACGGTCGGGACACTCGCGAAGGAAGGCGCGGCTTCGACCCTCCTAAAGAAATCCTCGGGGACGACGAACTCCAATTTCGGCTGGTTCTTGTCTTTTCGGTATTTGGCCACCGCCTCTAAGTCGGAGTCGCGGGGACCTCCGCCATGGTCGCCCTCGCCGTAAAGGAGCATGAAGTCTTTGATATCGGTGTTCTTTGAAGCAGCCTTGATGATATCGCGGACTCCGTTCTGAAGGCTGACGTTATACCAGCCTGGAGGGACGTAGGCGAGGATCCGGGAGCCGTCCATTCCCTCCCAGAAGAAAAAGTGGGTCGGATCAGGAGGCGGCGCGCATCTCCCGAAGACATAGGAAGTGATGCCGGCCAGGCGGAGGAGCTGGGGAAGTTGCCAGCTATGGCCGAAAGAATCCGGGTTCCAGCCGACCTGGACATCGACTCCGAATTTATCCAGGAAATATCGTTTGCCGTAGAGAAGCTGGCGGGCCAGGGATTCTCCGTCGGGCATGTTGAGGTCGGGCTCGACCCACATCCCGCCGACCGGAGCCCAGGTGCCCTGGCGGATGCGGGAGCGAATCCGGGCGAAGATGTCAGGAGACGTGCGTTCCACGGCTTCATAGAGAGCCGCCTGAGACTGGGCAAACGTGAGACCGGGGAACTTGTCCATGGCCGAAAGGGTGCCCAGGAAAGTGTGGGTCGCGACGTCGCGGACCGTTTCCTCCCAGCGCCAGAGCCAGGCCAGATCGATGTGCGCATGGCCGATGAGGTAGGCTGTGTAGGAGCGTGGATTGAACTGGGGGACGTTCCCCGAGGGGACACCCTTCTCCTCGGTAAGGAGCGAGGGATAAGCTGAAGATTTTGGCGCTAGAAAGACAAAATTTGCCGCGATCAGAATTGAGAAGAAAATGCCCAGAGTTCTTGAGAACTTTGCCCAAGGCGCACCCCTCAATAAGGAGATCGATTTCTGAGCTTTAGGTGTGTGAGTCTTGAAGTTCTTACTGACTCACGGCTCACAGCTCACTGCTCACTCTGCTTACGATTTCAGTTCCGATGTACAGTGGGGGCAGCGGACGGCTTTGAGCGGGATGGCCATCAAGCAGTAAGGACAATCCTTTGATGTCGGCGCGGCAGCCGGCGCCGGGGCCTCTTTTCTTTTCAGCCGGTTCATGGCGCGGATGAACAGGAAGATGGCGAAAGCCACGATGAGGAAGCTGATGATTTTGTTGATGAACAGGCCGTAGTTAAAGGTTACGGCTCCTGCGGCCTGGGCGGCGGCGAGTGAGTCATAGGGGCCGGCGACCTTTCCCTGTGCGAGCGTGATGAAGAGGTTCGAAAAATCCACGTGGCCGAGAAGCAGGCCGATGGGCGGCATCAGGATGTCGGTGACGAACGAGGCGATGATGGCTCCGAACGCGGCGCCGATGATGATGCCGACGGCCATGTCAAGCACGGAACCTCGCATAGCGAACTCTTTGAATTCTTTAAACATTCCTCCCTCCTTTGGCTTATTTATTTTTTTCCGGTTTGTTCGACGGGGAGTTCGTCATGATTAGACCACTCATTAAAACTCCCGTCGTAGTTTTTCACTTTCGGGAACCCCAGGACATAGCGCAACGTAAAGTAGACATGGGAAGCCATCAGTCCCTGGCCGCAGGAAACGTAGACGGTCTTATCAGGCGTCACTCCGAGTTCAGCATAGATCTTTGTCAGGTTTTCAGGGGGAATCCAACTCCCGTCGGTTTTGAGGTCGGCCGCCCAGAGATGGTGGATGGCCCCCTTGATGTGGCCTTTTCTTTTCCAGGGGCCTTTTTCTCCGGAGTACATGTCATAGGTCCGGACGTCGAGGAGAACGGTCGAGTCGGGATTGCGTCCCTTGACCTCCTGGAGTGTCGCCCGCACTTCCTCGTGGAGCTTGGAGGGAAGCCGGTACTCTATGGGAGCAATGGAGGGATAATCCTGGGTGACCGGCCGGCTGTTCTTCTTCCATTCATCGAACCCGCCCATGAGAATCGCGGAGGACTTGTGGCCGATATAATCGAGCGCCCAGATGAGGTAGGTCCCTCGGTAATTGTTGATCTCCGTGTAAACGATGACCTGGGTGTTCGGGCCGATACCCATTTCGCCCAGAAGGAGGGCCAATCCGCGTGGTGTCATGAGCTTCCCCGGCACTCCCCTTTCGGGCCAGCGCAAAGACGGAGAGTCGATGTAAACCGCGCCGGGGAGGTGAGATTCCCAGTAACTCCGGATTTCGTCTCGCAGGTCCACAATCCTGATATTGGGATTCGTCAGGTTGGCGGCGAGCCATTCCCCGGTGACGATCTTGTCGGGCGCGGCAGGTGCGTTCTGGCCTTGCCCGGCTCCGTGGACGGCGGGAGACCCAAGAGCAAGAGTGAGCATGAGCGCCGGTATGACCTTCAAAACAGGTTTGATCATGGGCCCTCCTCAGGGTTCTGATTATAGCAAAAAAATAGAAAAGGGACGGGGTGCTTTTTTATCAATTTAAGTGAAAAAGTACCCTGTCCCCTTTGTTGTTAGGTCTTGGTCCGGCGTTCCGGAAGCATCTTGTAGCGGGTATAAGCCATATATAGTCGATAGACTCCGAAAACCAAAAAAGCGGCGCCCACCAACCAGCCCGTAACGGTTTTTATGGTCGTCACGGTCCGGTATAGGATTAAAAGGCCTAAGGGAATCATCAAAAAAGCAAAGATTATGTGGATGATATCCGGTATGGTCAGCTTCTCGGGAGGCGGGACAGGCCGTCTGGACCGGCTGGGCATCTTAGGCTTTTTCTTCCCAGCGGGATTTCACCCCGCGCTTCTTGTCGCGCTGGACGAGCGCCTGCTTGTATTCTTCAAGCGATTTATATTCTTCCGCGCTCGTGAGCACTTCAATCTGTTCCTGCTCCCAATCGTGCGGACTGCTTCGGAAAACAGGCAGCTTGTTACGGTGTCGGTAGAACATGTAATAGGCTATACAAATGAGAAGCCATAGCGGTCCCACGATCCTGCCGATCTGATGAGTAATCACAACCGTGCAAAAAATGCTGGCGACGCCGAGAAAGCCAATAAAACCGAGGATGGGAATTTGGATAACCACTCCATCCTTGCGTCGGTGCCACTTGATATTGAGCGGAACTCTATAGGGCCGGGGGGTGTAGGGGTCCAGAAACCGTAAACGGATGAGCGAAATAAAAACCAGCATATAGCCAAACGTTGCGCCAAAGGCATAGAGGTTGGCCAGGGTGTCCAAGACGCGAGGAGTCAAAAAGGCAACCATGGTGAGGACGAGTCCAACCCAACCGAAGCCGACGATGGCATTGCTCGGAGTATGATATTTAGGGTGAACGTGGCTGAACCATTTGCTGACCAGCTTAAAGTGACTCATCGAATAGATGAGCCGCGAGTCTCCCATGACTCCCGAATTGGACGAGATGAAGAGAATTGTCGCTCCCAAAAAGGCCGCAAAAGGCCCGGCGATAATCCCCAGATACGGAATGTGCGAGGCGAGATAGGCAATGGGGTCAGATTCATGGGCCCGGAATTCCTGCCACGGCAGGATGCCGAGACCGACGGTGGAAAAACTGACCGCCAATATAAAAACGGTGAATATCAGGGCGAGGGACGTCCGGGGAATGACCGTCGCCGGCCTCCGTGTCTCCTGCGCGGCCTGGGAGATGCTTTCCAACCCGACAAAGGAGATGATAGCCAGAGAGAATCCATACATAAACTGTCTCGTGCTCGGAAATTGATGTTTCCACTGGTCCATGAGCAATTCCGGACGCCAGGCCAATATGAAACCAAAGGTCACGATGGACATCTCCATGACCAGGTCGATCAAACCGATGACCTCATTCATTTTCGAGGATCCCCGGACTCCCCGGACATTGAGCCAGCGCAAAAAGATGATCATGACCATGGTTTCGATGAGCCAGAGGAGATTGATGTTATGGAGGGGCCCAATGTTCACAGCGAATTTGGCCAGCGTAATTCCGAAGTAGGGCAAGAAAAAGTTAAGGTAACCTGTTGATGCGGTCGCAAACAACGCGATGTCGATCGTATAGTCGAGGAGGAGAGCCGAGCCGGCGAGGAATCCGCTGAAATCGCCCAGACCCCGGAGCGAATAATATTGGCCTCCGCCGGCCACCGGGTAGGAGGAAGCCAGCTCCGTGAAGGCCAGGCCGATCATGATATAGACCAACCCGGCCAGGGCGAAAGCGAGCGGGGCGGCGCCCTGGGCCGCACCGATCACCAGTCCCAGAGCCACATAAATATCGGCGCCGACGTCGGCATACCCCCACATGAAAGACCCCCAGACCGTGACGTCGCGCCGGAGTTTTTGCGCCGACTCTGGTTGAGGGTTATTCGTCATCTTTTAAAAGGAATGCCTTTTCTCGGCCATTCAAGAAGAGGGCCTTAGGAGGCCCGAAATTCGTGGTAGATTATAGTCAAATCATAAAAAATGTCAATTCTATCGGGGGTTTACAAAAAAATTTGTCTGTGCTAAAGTTGCTCATTGACCGGTCGGGCACTAGCCTTGACCATGAAATTGCTTGGAGAAAAAAGGAAGAGGAAGCCGTGAATCCCGCCCCGCAAGTGACCTTTTTGGGAATCCTGCTGGCCGTTGTTTTTTGCGGGTGCATGTCTACCATTCTCTGGTGGATGCTCCATCCCCCGGCTCAAATCTCTCTCTCGGCGGCCAAGGCACGGGTCGCCATTTCCGCGATCAAAAAAATAATCGTTCCCACGACCGGCACGAGCTATGCGGAACGAGCCGTGGAACTGGCCTGCCGCCTCGGTGAGATCCAGAACGCGGAGATTCTCGTCACCTACGTTATCGAAATCCCTTTCACTTTGCCCTTGAACGCCAACATGGAAAAAGCCGAGACGATCGCCAAAGAAGCCGTCGAGCGCGGGACGGGGATCGTCCAGCACAGCAACCTGCCGTTCCGGGCGAGAGTCGAGAGAGCCAGAAATGTCGGAGAGGGAATCATCCGGCTGGCCAAAGAGGAAGATGCTGACCTGATTGTGATGGGGATTCGGCCGATCACAGGCCAGCCCGAAAAGATTATCGGGCGGACGTCCGAGGCTGTCCTGCGCCGGGCCCCGTGTGAAGTGATCCTTGACCGGCGGGTCGAATAGCGGAGAGGAGGATTGATGAAAGCAGTGATCTTGGGTTGCGGCCGTGTCGGGTCGATGCTCGCCAATCTTCTCTCCGGGCAAAAATGGGACGTGGCGGTCGTGGACGCTAACCCCGATTCCTTTACCGGTCTGGATGAGACGTTTCCGGGACATCAGGTGAGCGGACGAATCACGGACGAAGAAACCCTGAGAGAAGCGGGTTTGGACTCAGCCGACCTGGTCGTTGTCCTGACTTCGGATGACATCGCCAATTTGATGGCCGCCCAGCTTGTCCGCCAGCGCTTCGGCCGAGAAAAAGTCCTCGTCCGCGTCCGTGACCCGATCAAGGCCGGGGCTTACCGCGACCTGGGGCTGCAGACGATTTGCCCGAGCGAAATTGAACTGGGGATGATTCTCAAGGAGCTCGGGCTCACATCCGAGAAGACCTGAAGGGCGGAGAGCAGGCGATGTATATCATCATCGTCGGAGCAAGCAAAATCGGCTACAACCTGGCCAAGGCGCTCATCGCGGAAACGCATGAAGTGCTTCTGATCGAACGGAACAGGACGAAATACAATGTCTTTGGCCAAGGAACTGGGGGAAGCCGTTTTTCACGGAGACGGATGCGAAGTCGGCTGCCTGAAATATGTCGGAGCGAGCCGGGCGGATCTGTTGATCGCCGTCACCGGCAGAGACGAGCAAAATCTCGTCAGCTGCCAGCTGGCCAAACTCCTTTTTTGCGTGCCAAAAACTCTGGCGGTCATCAATGACCCTAAGAACGAGGAGCTTTTCAAGAGCCTGGGTGTGGACCTGACCATCAACACCACGACACACATCAGCACCCTCATCGGCCATAGGCTCAATATCGACATTCTGATTCCGCTCCTCACGTTTAAAAATCTCGAGATCGTCCAGGCGGAGATCTACGAATCCTCCCCGGCCGTCAATCGTCAGGTCAAGGACCTGGGGTTGCCCTCGAACTCTCTTCTCATCGCCGCGATTAGAAACGGCGAAGCGATTCTGCTCAAGGGCGATTCGGTGATCATGGCCCAAGACACGGTGATTGCCATGACGACTCGGGAAACAGAGAGTGAGTTAAGAAAGATCCTGTAAAATGAAGATTACCAAGTATCTCCCCCTATCCCAGATCGCGGCCGATCTCGAGGCCAAGGACAAAAAGGCGGCCATCGAATTTCTGGTCAAGATGATGACTGATCGAGGCATGATCCCGGCTGAAAAAGCCCCGGAGGTGTTTCAGGCAGTGCTCGAGAGGGAGGCGCTGACCAGCACGGGGCTGGGGTACGGTCTGGCTCTCCCTCACGTGAGAACGGAGGTCGTTCCGAAAATCGAACTCGTTTTTGCCCGAAGCCGCAAAGGCGTGGATTTTGAAGCGCTGGACGGCAACCCGGTTTATTTTCTTTTTCTCGTCCTCGCGCCGGCGCGATGCGTGGATGAATATTTGAAAGTCATTTCGCTTATCTCAAGCCTCATGAAAAACGAAAATGTCCGGCAGCGTCTTTTGAGCGCTAAAAACGCGGAAGAGATTTTTGGCATCATCAATCAAGCTGATTGATTCTTTTCCCCCCTGCCTCTTTTTTTGTGCTTGCTTTGCTATCTGCGGCTTTTTGGACCAAGGGTGTCCCCTTGGGGAACGTCCCCCAGTTTTCGAAACAAGCGCTTGCTCCAAGGATTTTCCCGGGCGGCAAGGATGGACTTGGCGGAAAAGGCGTCGAGGATCCCCGGGACGGAGAAATCGCCCTTGGCCGAATCCTTCCGGCCGGCAAAAGGAAAAACATCCGGGCCGCGCTGGCACTTGGTGTTGATGTTGATCCTGGAGACCTGGTTTTTGATCAGGTTGACAAGGCCGCGGATCTCCGTGACGTCCCCCCCGAAGATACTCGCCTGTTGCCCGAAGGGCGACTTCACAATATAGTCACCGGGCACCTTGATGTTCTTGAAGGGAACCACGGGCAGGACCGGCCCGAACTGCTCTTCGTGATAAATTCTCATCCGGGGTTTTACGGGGCAAAGGATGGTTGGATAATAGACCGATTTGAAGGGGCGCCCGCCTCCCGCGTTGACGATCTTGGCGCCCAGGCGCAAAGCGTCAGCGACCATTCGCTCAAGATAACCGACCCGTTCGACGTCCGCGAGCGGGGTGATCCGGACGCCCTCCTCCCAGGGCATGCCGATCTTGATCTTCTCGAGTTCTTTGTCCAGGGCCTCAAGAAAAAGCTCGAGATAATCCTCGTGGACAAAGAACATCTTGAGCGCGGCGCAGCGTTGTCCGTTGAAGGCCAGCGCGCCCAGGATAGATTCCTTGACCGTGGTCTCGAGGTCGGCGTCGGGAAGGATGACGGCCACGTTCTTGGCGCCGAGGCCGAGCAAACTCTTGAGCCGGTTCTTGCGCGGGTGCAGGTTGATCAAGTGGTTGGCCGTTCGGGCCGAACCGATAAAGGCGAACACATCGACCTGCCCGCTCTTCATCAGCGGCTCGATGATGGTCGGGCCGTCGCCGAAGAGACAATTGACCGCTCCCGGCGGAAAACACGCGGCGAAGTCTTCAAGAAGATAATCGAAGAAAAGGACTCCAAAACGGGGCGGCTTGACGATTGTCGTGTTGCCCATCAGCAGGGCCGGAAACAGAAGAGAAAAGGTCTCGAAAAGTGGATAGTTGTAAGGCCCCATGCAGAGTGCGACGCCCAGGGGTTCATCCCGGGTGATGCCCAGGATCCCCTTTTCGTGGGCCACCGCCGCGTAATATTTTTCTTTCTCCAGAGCCCGGTTGGTCACCTGCTCGACATAATCAAGGGTGCGGGCGAATTCATCCTCCAGTTCCTTGTAAGGCTTGGCGATCTCCCACATCAGGAGCCGGACAATGGCTCGCTTCTTGCGGACGAGGCGAGACATGAATCGCCGCACAGCGTCGGCGCGCTGGGTTATCGTCAGCGAAGGCCACGCGCCGTTGCCCCCGTCGAAGGCCGACTTGGCCGCCCTGAGAGCGGCGAGAGCCTCCCGGCCGCCGAGGAGCGGGTAGGAGCCGATGTTTTTGCGCAGGAGCCGGCCTGATTTTCTCACATAAATCGGAGACAGGACCGGAGCGGTTTTTCCCGTCCAAGAGCGGATTTGGCCGCCGATCAGATAGCGGCGGGAACTGACAGGCGCCGGGAGAACGGAAACGGGCGGGAAGGTCATCTTCGTTCCAGAATAGTCCTCCGTTCTTCATCGAAATATTTTACCAACAATAGAGAAAACTGGCTACTTTCAATTATGAATCTTATAAAAAAACTACGCTATCCCCTTTTTATGTTTACCCCTTACTCCTCACCCCTTACCATTTACTATATTTGAACTTCGTAGACGTCGGGGATATTCTCGATTTTGACTTCGGGGTTGAAGTTCCAGGCCCACAGGCTGACCGACCGTGGGTATGGGAAGAAATGGGACCGGTAAAGGACGCCGACAGGATAATATTTCTTTGTCCACTCCAGCGTCCCGATGCAGCCTGCGCCGCGGATATAGCTCAGATAAGATTGGATGAAGGCATAGCGCTCCGGCGGGGACAGGTCGGGAAAGGCAACGTGGTTGAACCAGGCCCAGCGCTCCGTCGTTTTCCCGAGATGGTCATAGTAGATAAAATTGATCAGCCCCTTCACTTTCCCTTCCTTCTCATAGACCAGAGTCTGGGAGACATCCGGATAGGAAAGCTCCCAGGCCAGCTCGTCCTTGTCCCAAACGCGAGCCAGCCTCACACTGTTCTGATATTGATTGAGGAGCGCCAGACAATCCTCGATGTCTTCCGGCCGGTACTCCCGGAGTTGAATTCCTGCCCTGGGTTTGGGGGGAAGATGAGCTCCCATGAGCTTGATGGCCGCACGTTCATACCATTTCAATCCTTCGGAGACATTGGCCTTCTCCAGGTCAAGGATCCTTCCCAGGACATGCTGTTTCTTGACGAAGCTGAGCGGCCCTCCCGCAATTTCCAGTTTCTTAATAAGCTTGGTCGAGCGGTGCCCCGATTCGAGGGTGAGCAGGGCGAAATCGTAATGGACTTTTTTGTTGTAGTCGAGCGTCTGACGGATCATGGCCTCGGCGATGCCCTGCCGGAATTGCTCTCTGCGGGTGACGAGAATACAAGTCAAAGCGCCGCGATAGATCTTCCCTTGAAAATGGAAACGGTGAGGGAGGTTGGCAAAAAAGGAGACGATTTCATCGCCTTTGTAGGCCGCCATGAGCAGGTTCTTATCGTCGACCCGGCCGAATATGTATTTGAGGAAGGCGGGCTTGTAAAAGTTGGGAAACGAAGAGATCCCGTATTCATCCCGCCAGGAAGTGTGGGCCATCCGCTCAAGCCCTTCCAGATCGCCTCGAAAAGGTTCTATCGAAATGCCGGAGATCATCCTTCCTCCTCTCGCCATCTCATTGAGGGCCCTAGATGCTTATGAATTGGACCGTGTTCCCACACCAGGCCAGGAACTTCTCAAAATCCGGAAAGCTCAGGCCGACGGTCGCGGTGTTGACGTTGGGATGAAAATTGACCCGACTGTAAGTCCTCAGGTCCTGGTCGATGACCACCCTCACCTCTTTGTCGCGGTCGTTGATCAGCCCGAAGGGAGAGACCGCGCCGGCTTGGAGTCCGAGGCAGCGAAGAAGTCTTTCCGGAGAAGCGAAGCTGAGCCGGTCCTCGCTGAGCTGCTGCTCCAGGCGGCGGAGGTCGGCCTTCTTGGAGCCCAGCAGGATGACGAGATAATGATGGTTTCCCTTTTTGTTTCGGAGAAACAGGTTCTTGCAGTGAGCCCCGCTGATGCCGGCCCAGTGGCGCTCGGCTTCCTCCACAGTGTAGACCGGAGGATGTTCGTGACGGTCATAGGCGATGCCCAGACCGGCCAGCAGGTCATAGACCTTTTGTTCCGCCTCGGCGATCATTTCGCGCGGTATTATAGCACAAGACGATGCCGGACGGCTCGCGCCTCACTCTGCGGACGGAATCTGATATTGGGAGTAAACTTCCTCGACGACCATGCGCACGTGTTTGAGGAAGAATCCGGCATTGACTCTAATTTTTGTATTTTTCAAAACAAAGTATCCACCGGGCAGGAGCTGAAAATCAATGGTCATCTCGAGTTCTTTGACAAAGCGCGGATTTTTGGCGGGCCTGACCTCCGCGCGGAGGACGTCAAAGGTTTCATGATCGATATAGTAACTGCCTTCAAAATCGTTTTCTTCTTTGATTCTGGATTTCGCGGCCACGACGAAGACGAGCTTTTCATCCAGAGAGGCTTCGGGAAGGAGCCAAAACTCATAGTGAGGCCTGTTCTTAGCGCTGAAGGGGAGGAAATCCTCTTCCGTCATATCTAAACGCAGGCGCTGCCGTCTCCTGTCCGTCGTCCCCTTCCGCCTCCTCTCCTCTTGCTCCCTCTGCTCTCTCGCTCTTCTCTCGGCGGATTCTTTGCGATATTTTTCGGTGATGTCCTTCTTTGCTCCGTCTTGTGTTTCGGTCGCGCTGATGATCTCTTCGGTCAAGTTCCCGTGATTGATTCCGGCCTTCCGATCGACCAAGGTCACTTTCTCGGGTTTCCAATCTTTGTCCATCCGGGTGATCGTGGTGAGAACGGATAAGCTCCAGTTTTCATTTTTGGCATGGGATTCCATGCGCTGGGTGATCTTATCGAGAAGGTTGTAGACGTCAAATCCCCGCTCCTGGACCGCCGGAGCCGGGCGGGAAAGGGCCAGAGCGGCGATCATGAGAAATCGAAGCGCCCGCCCGTTTTTGATCATAACGCATGATCTTTTTTTCACGTTTCCACAACCCCATGATTATTTTACAACAAAAGAGCAAGTACTCGAATCAGATAGTAAGCATTTCGAATTATGTGACGGTGGAGTAGGGGCTTTGGGAAGGGCTGCAACGGCCATGAGGCGGAGATCAGCCTAAACAAATCGTCGTTCCGTCCCCGTTCCCCGTGACTTAATCAAGTTTATTGGGAGATGGGGGGCAGGCGTGGGGGCCCCCCACCCGCAGCGCAAAATTCTAGGAATACTCGCCCTATTCAAGAAAGTTAGGGCACATGTCCCTGAATTTTGCCGAGGATGGGGGAGCGCCGTCGCGGGGCCCCATCTCCATCGAACGTGGTTGGTCTGGAGTCTTGGCCCGGAAGAGCCGACAGCTCACGGTCGGCGCTCAATCTGGGATCAGCTTGCCCAGTGAATCCAGGAACGCCCGCGCTGTGTCCAGGGTATCGTAATGGGCGAAGCTGGCCCGGCAAAGGCTTTTGAGGCCATAATGGCGGTGGACGGCCGCCGAATAATGGGTCCCGTCGGCGATCTGGATCGAGAACTCTTCCCAAAGCCGTCTCTTGGTTTCCGGCGCGCTCGTGCCGACAATCTCGAAAGCGAACGTGGGGTCGCGTTCGACGGCGCTCTCGGGATCGGTCTGACCGTAACACCTGAATTTTTGGCTGTCGAGCGACCGGAACCCTTCAAGCACGAACCGGGTCAGGATCCGTTCGTGTTGGGCAATGGCCTGCATGGCCAATCTGAACCGAGCTCGTCTGTCCCGCTTTCCGGTCCCGGTTTCATCAGCCGGCTCAATCTCCTGGGCGAGCCAGAGGAGGTATTCCAGGGCCGCCTCGAGCGAAGCCAGGGCGGCATTGGGAAGCATCCCCTGCTCGAACTTGTAGGGCGGTTCATTTCGATTTGTCTCCACCCGGTAGGGTTCGATTTTCCGCAGGAGCTCTTCTTTTCCATAAAGGACGCCCAACATCGGGCCGAAGACCTTGTAGCCCGAAAAGGCCAGGAAATCGCAGTCGATCTCCCTGACGTCGATCGGCCCGTGGAGGGCGTGGTGGACGGCGTCGACGGCGACGAGGCAGGTCGGCACCTTGGCCTTGATTCGAGGGATGTACTCCTTGAGCGGGACGACCGTTCCAAACGCGTTGGAGGCCATCGGGAGCGCGACCAGCGCGGTTTTCGGGTCGACCAGCGACAAGAGATGGTCGAGGTCGATGGTCCCCTGATCCGTGATCCGCGCCCGCCGGACTTCGCAGCCGTGAGAGCGGCCGCAGATTCTCTCCCAGGGGTTGACGTTGGCCATATGGTCGAGGTCGGTTACGACCAAGTTATGATGCGGTCTGATGACGTTTTGAAGGGCAAAGGCCAGGTTGAAAAGGGCGTTGGTGGTGGAGAAATGAAAGCTGATCTCGGCTGGTCTCGCTGCGCCCAAAAAATCGGCCGCGATCCCCCTGACCCTGTCGTGGAATTGGGAAGTGGCGATTTCACCTGGAGAGACGGTGGCGGGCATAGGATTCAGGTTCCTGGCTGCAGCCGAGAGCGCCTCGATCGCGCTGTCAACGACCAGACTGCCCGCCGCGTTATTGAGGTAGATCCTCTTGTTACCGAATTGGTCGGCCTCGATTTGTGGAAAACGTTTGCGGATTTTGGGAAGAAGGGAAGCGAGTGGGTTATTTCCAGCAATTGGGTTCGTCATGGATCATCTCCCTTCGGGAATTCGCGGTTTCCCGCGCGGTTTTCACTGCTCACTGCTCACTGCTCACTGCTCACTTCTTTTTGTATTTTTCGAACCAGGCCTGGAGGTAGAGCTGCTGGAGGAGGCGGTGCGAAGGACGACGCCAACCATGGTACTCCTCCGGCATCCGGACAAGCAGCGTGTCCTTTTTGAGGATCTTGAGCGCCCGGTAGAATTCTTCGCTCTGGCTCATCGGCGTCCTCAGGTCGGCTTCTCCGGTCATAAGCATGGTCGGGGTTTTGACGTTGGCCACATAATGCAGGGGCGAACGGGCTGCATATTCCATTGGATCTTCCCAGGGGTATTTTTTGAAGTCCTTGTACCAGAAATGGAAATCCGTCGTCCCGACAAAAGAGTGCCAGTCGATGACCGGCCGCATCGATACGGCCGCGCGGAAACGGTCGGTGTGGCCGACGATCCAGGCCGTCAAAACGCCGCCGCCGCTTCCTCCGCAAACGAAGAGATTGTCCCGGTCGATGAAGCCCTTAGCCAGGGCGGCATCCACTCCGGCCATCAAATCATCGAAGTCCTTTCCGGGGTAGGAGTATTGGATGCCGTTGACGAAATCCTGCCCATAGCCGGTGCTCCCGCGTGGGTTCATGAAGAGGACCGCGTACCCGTTGGCCGCGAAATTCTGCCATTCCCAGTTGAAACCGACGTTGTACATCGCCCAGGGACCGCCGTGGATCCAGAGGAGCAGAGGGTATTTCTTGGCCGGGTCGAACTCAGCCGGCCTGAGCAGCCAGCCCTGGAGGTCAAGCCCGTCCGGGGACTTGAAACGCAGTTCCTCGACCTCGCCGAGCTTGACCTCGGTCAGCACGTCCGCGTTGACATCGGCCAGCTCCTTAACGGCCGCCGGCTTGGCCAGATGGAAGGTGGCCAGGTATCCCGGCCGGAGGAAGGTGGAAATGACCGAGGCCGCCTGACCGTTGCGGGCCAGAGAGAGTCCCTGAAGGTAGTGGACTCCCGAGGTGATCTTCTTGGGACCACCGCCGAGCCCGACAAAATTCAGCTGCGATTCTCCCCGCTCATCCATAAGAAAATATACGCCCGAGTTGTCGGCCGCCCAGGTCAAGTTCGAGGGAGAATCCGGCAGACCCTCGGCCAGGATTTTTTTCGCGCCGCCAGCGGCGTCCATCAGATAGAGGTTCGAGATGTTGTTGTTGAGACCTTTGTCATCGTAGCCTGTGTAGGCGATCCATTTTCCGTCCGGAGACGGCCGGGGCTGCACATCAGGCCCCTTCCGATCCGTCAGCGCTTTGACCTCGAGAGTGGCCAAATCCACGGAATAAATTTCCGAATCGTTGTCCAGGTACTCGGCATCGGGTTTGCGGATGGACGAGAAAAAGATTTTCTTTCCATCGGCCGACCATTGGGGGTCACCATCTCCGTATTCCCCCGACGTCACTTCTTTGGGGGTTCCGCCGAGCTCGGAGCCAAGGACAAAAATATGGGTGTATCCTTTGGGCAAGAACCCGCGGCCGTCCATCCTCCAGGAAAGGCGATCGATGATGGTCGCGGGGTCGGCCCACTTGGCGCCTTTGGGCGCGGCCGGGAGTTTCACCGGGAGCACGGGTTTCTCATCGGGCATGAGACAGGTGAAGCCGAGCTGTTTTCCATCGGGCGACCAGGCCAGATTTCCGGGTTCCCGCTCCAGGTGGGTGAGCTGAGCGACCTCTCCCGTGTCCAGCCACATCACCTGAATTTGAGTGGTCTCATCACGCTCGGACAGGAACGCAATTTTCTTCCCGTCGGGAGACCAGACGGGCGAAAAGTCCCGCCAATTTCCATGAGTCATTTCCCGGACTCGTTGGCCTTCGACGTCGACCAGCCAGAGGTTGCTCCGCGTTCTGTCGTTCATTTTATCGTGCCAGGATCGAGTGAAAAGAATGTTCCGGCCGTCCGGAGAGATGCTCGGGCTTCCGACCGATTCCATATCGAAGAAGGTTTCGGTCGTGAGGAGCTTATTTTTTTGTTCAGGAGCTCCCCAGCCAAGCTGAATGGCAAAGCCCAAAATGACAAGACCCATTCCGGTCAATAATCGTTTATTCACTCCATCCTCCTTTAATAAACATGAAAGGCAAAGAACTCTCGGCTATAGAATTTGTTAATCGAATGACTTAACTCTTTTGTTGACTGCTCAGTGCTCACTGCTCACTTCTCACTTCTTTTTTTACCATGCGATTCCGTAGTCTTCTCCATAGTTGCTCGAGCCGCCCCAGAAGGTTCCGTGTTTCTGGTCGAAGAAAATCGCGTTGATCGGACCGGAGGTGTATTTGTTGAAAAGAAGTTCGTAGCCCATGGCTTTGAGCTTCTCCCGAACCTCAGGGGGGATCTTGTCGTTGAGTTCGAGCTTCCCGGGAGCGGATTCGTGCAGATCAAAAGAGCTGTGCATCTGGTAGCTCGTGATGTTCGGCGCTTCGCAGGCTTCCTGGACGTTCATCCCGAATTCGACGACGTTCAGGAAGAACTGGAGCAGGTTCTGGTCCTGGGTGTCCCCGCCCTGGACGGCGAAAGAGAGGTAAGGCTTCCCCTCCTTCAAGGCCAGGCTGGGAGTCAACGTCGCCCGGGGTCTTTTTCCTGGCGCCACGACGTTAAAGGGATTCTCGGCCTCATCCAGGACGAAACTCTGCATGCGCTGGCTCATCCCGACCCCGGTCGCCCCTGCGATCGTGGCCGGGACCCAACCTCCGCTCGGAGTCACCGAGACGACCCAGCCCTGCTCATCGCAGGCCTGGATCGAGGTCGTGCCGGTGCGGAGACTTTCCTGGTTCGAACCGGAAGCGACAGTCCATTTGTCGAGAAGATTACCGAAGGGATTCTTTTTGCCCTCAAAGGGATAAGGATCACCGGGTTTTGCGTGGGGATCATTTTTTTCCCAGTCTATTAGCTTGAGGCGCTCTTTGGCGTAATCCTTGGAGAGAAGGCCTTGGAGAGGCTCCTGGGGAGGGAAATAGGGGTCACCGTAGTAAAAGTCGCGGTCGGAGTAAGCTAAATTCATAACCTGGTAAAGGGAATGAATGTACTTGGCGCTGTTGAAGCCCATGGCCTTGAGGTCGAGGTTTTCGAGCATGTTAAGAACCTGCAACAGGACCGGCCCCTGGACCCAGCAGGAGAGCTTGTAAACATCGATTCCCTTGTAAGTCGTCATCACCGGCTCCTCAATGTAAGGGCGCCATTTGGCCAGGTCTTCCAGCGTGATGAGACCGCCCTGTTCCTTGCAGCCGCGGACAAATTCTTGAGCGATATCCCCTTTGTAGAAACGGTCATAGGCGGCCTGGATGGCCTCCTTGCGGCTTTTGCCCGCGGCGAGCGCTTCCTGCTCAGCGGCGACGAGTTTTTTCAGGGTGTCGAGCAGGTCCGGCTGACGAAAGACCTCGCCCGGAAAGGGCGCCTCGCGTGATTGCCCGAGATGAGGCAGCATAACCTTTTTGGAATATGGCCACTCCTTGATTCTCTCTTTGCTCCTTTCAATGCTGTCAGCGAGCGGCTGGTCGATGGCATATCCCTCAGCCAACTGCATCGATGGGGCCAGCACATCCTTGAGGCTCATCGTGCCATACTCGGCCAGCATCAGCATCAAACCGGCCGGAGTTCCGGGTGTGACGGCCGCGAGGGGGCCATAGGCGGGGGGATATTTCATCCCTTTTTTCTTGAAAAAATCAGGAGTCGCTCCGGTGGGCGCCGCGCCGAGGGCGTTGATGGCGATGACTTTTTTTGTCTTGGGATTGTAAATCAACGCCTGGGTCTCCCCTCCCCAGCTCAGGACATCCCACATCGTGCACACCGCGCCGAGCATGGCGCAGGTTGCGTCGACAGCATTACCCCCTTTCTGGAAGATCATGGCTCCGGCCGTCGCGGCGACCGGCTTTCCGGTGATCGCCACCCAGTGTTTGCCGTAAAGGACCGGTTTTTCGGTCCTGGCCGCATCATAGGCGAACGTGGCCAGCAAGAAGAAAAACATCAAGAACGGCACCGACAGTTCTCGAATGAAGGCCATTTTGGTTGAGATCATGTCCCCTCCTTCTTGTAGTAGTTAGTGGTTATGATCTCACTGCCTCAGTGCTCACTGCTCACGGCTCACTGATAATTTCTCGGCAATAACGGATTGAGGCAGATGAGAAGCTTGTAGTCTGATATTCCGGCCCTTTCGGCGACGATATCGGCCGTCAGGTCTGAATCTTTTTGGCTGCTGATCAAAGAAACCTCGGTCTCCGAGCTTAACCGAGGCGTCATTATCAAGGTCAATCATGAGGTGATTGGCGGTCAGGGCGGCCATAATTTTATATTTCTTGTTGCCTATTGAAACAAGTCCCTTGTCCGGAACCTGGGCCGGGAAACCGTCCGAATAGCCGATGCCCAGGGTGGCGACCCGCATCTTCTTCTGGGCCTTGAAGGCGCGATGATAAGAGAGGGATTCGCCCGGAGCCAACTCCTTGATGAAAGTAACATAGGCGAACAATTGGAGGGCCGGTCGAAGCCCGAGCGAGTCCTCTTTCTGGGTCTCAGAATTCGGATAGTACCCGTAGAGAGTGATGCCCGGACGCACCATGTCCAGATAGAATTCTGGTCCGGGAAAGAGGCCGTCGCTGCTGGCGGCGTGTTTTTTCCCGAGCGAGATCCCCTTTTTCTCGGCCCGCCCGCAAACGTCCAGGAACCTCTTGAGCTGTTCCTTATCGAAGTCCGGGTCTTCGGTCAAAGTCGTTGAGACTCCATGGATCTGGAGATGGCGGAAGAGAGGAGATTTTTTCGATGAGCGGCAGAGCCCGGTCGTAGGGGATTCCGACGCGGTTCATTCCCGTATCGACGTGGATGTCCACGCCGGCCTTTTGGCCGAACCTTCGCGCCGCTTCCTCAAGATAGTGCACATCCTCCGTATAAACGTTTTGGCATAAATTCCCCCGGACGATCGCCTCGCTATCATCTTTTCCAAACGGTCCGAAGTTCAAGATGAGGCCGTTCACCCCCTGGCTCCGGAGTTCCAAGGCCTCCTGGAGCTTTCCGACCATGAGCCCCTCGACTCCCCTCTTTTCGAGGTAGCGGGAAACCTCAACCAGGCCGTGACCATAAGCGTTGGCTTTGACCACGGCCATGACGGGAACTTTGACTCTCTTGCGGATCTGGTCGAGGTTGAAACCTATGTGGTCGAGGCTCACCTCGACCCGGGGATCCAGGCTGCCGGACTTATCGGCCTTTTTTACCGCTTCTTGAGGAACCTGATAGGTTTCTGCGTTCCTGGACGTGGCGTATGCCGCCAGGGGCGTCAATCCCATGGTCTCTAGGAATTTTCGTCTGTCCATTTATTCTCCTCTCTGATTAAACAGAAATCTCTGCGATAAGTCCCAGCCGCGATTGCGTGTTTCCCTACTGCTCACAGCTCACTGCTCAGTCCTCACTGAAATATGATTTCTCCAAAAAATTCAGGACGGTGAAAATCGGGAGAAGGAGTCATGACCGGACTCCAGGCTCCATAATGAGGAAACTTCGTCTCGTCCCCGCATTTATAGAAATTCCCTCTTGCCCGGTGACCGGGTGAGATCTCGTCTCCATAATATCTCTTGAATAAGGAAAGAGGGAGCCTGTAGCGAAGAGTCCAAAAGTCCGAGCCGTGGAAACCATCCGTGGGCCTTTTCACCGAAGCTTCGCACTCAAAGCCCTTGAGGTCCGACGGCCGGAGAGGCGTTCTTCTCTCGCGGCCGCGGCCGATGGCGATCAGCATGGCACCAAGGGCATTGGTCTCGATATTGATGTACCCCATTGGCTTTCCCGGGAAGGGGTCGATAAAGAATTCGACACAGCTGTCTTTATAGACGGGGTCTTGAAATTTGCTGAAGCGGACCCTGATCTGGCGCTCTTCGACCTTGAAAGAAACGTAAAGATAGGCGGCTGAATAGCAGAGCCTGGCTTCCACCCTGGGCTCGTAATTGTTGTGCAGCCAGAGGTAATTGGAGATGTGCAGGGCCGGCACGTCTTTCCAGAGGCGTGAGTCCCGGACGAGATCGATATCTCTGCTGAGTCTCGTGATGCCGTATTCGGGAACGTCTCGCTCCATCCGACGCCAGCCGGCTGCATTCTACATTATTTGGACTTGAGATAAAAGACATAATCCTTTACTCTGTTTTCATGTTCGGACAAAGGAGAATCTCGCCTCCATGAAAAAAATAGCCATTCTGTTATCCGCACTGATCATCTTCGCCGGCTTGGCCGGGGCAGATGAAAGGACACCCAAGGGTCGATAAGTTGTTTGCTCAATGGGATAAGCCCGGCTCGCCTGGCTGTGCCCTGGCTGTCATCGAGAACGGAAAGACCATCTATGAGCGTGGATACGGAAGCGCCAACCTCGAATGCAACATCCCTATCACTCCCGAGAGCGTCTTTTACGTCGGGTCCTGCTCCAAACAGTTCACGGCGATGAGCATCGCCCTTCTCGCGCACCAGGGAAAGCTCTCCCTGGATGATGATATCAGGAAATATGTCCCCGAGATGCCCGATTATGGGTCTCCGATCACGGTCCGCCAGTTGATCCATCACACCAGCGGCCTGCGCGACTATCTGAGCCTCCTTGGTATCGCGGGTCTCGACTTCGGGAGCTACCACAAGCCGGATGTGCTGGAGCTCATCGCGCGGCAGAAAGAGCTCAATTTCAAGCCGGGTGACCAGTATCTCTACAGCAACTCAGGCTATTTTCTTCTGGCCGTCATCGTCGAACGGGTGAGCGGCAAGAGCTTCCGCGAGTTCACCCAGGAAAACATCTTTAAGCCTCTGGGGATGACCCATACGCACTTCCACGACGATTACACCATGCTCATCAAAAACAGGGCGTCGGGCTATTTTCCCGCGGACCAAGGAGCGTTTCGCAATTTCATTTCGACGTTCGATTGTGTCGGGTCGGGAGGGCTCTTCACCTCGGTGGAAGATCTTTATTTTTGGGACCAAAACTTCTATGCCATGGCGCGTCGGCGGCCCGGATGTCCATCAGATGACTCTCACGCCGGGGATCTTGAACAGCGGCGAAAAACTGGATTACGCTTTCGGCCTCATACTCGGCAGCTACAAGGGTCTTCAGACTGTGGAACACGGGGGCGCTCTGGGCGGATACAGGGCCGAGATTCTCCGCTTTCCCGATCAGAAGTTTTCTGTGATCTGTCTTTCCAACCTAGGCAGCTTCAACCCGTCAAAGCTGAGTTACCAGGTGGCCGATATCTATTTGGCGGATAAATTCATCAGAGGACAAATCGGCCGCGTCCTTCAAGCCTGCCGAGGAGCGAAAGTACATTCAGCTTCCTGCGGACGAGCTTAAAGAGAAGGCAGGGCTCTACGTTCAAATGGAAAGCGGAGGGCTGATCCAGGTGGCGCTCAAAGACGAAAAACTGTTTCTGGATATCATGGGCCTGAGTTTTGCCCTCGGGGCTGTCAACGAAGATGAATTCTACGCCCTCGAAGCACCGGTCAGCCTGATGGTCAAATTCGAAAAACCCGAGGGAACAAAGCCCGCGCAGACTCAGTCTTTTTCAGCAGGAAGAAAAGCCCGTGATTTATGAATCCATCCCAATACTCGAGCTCTCTCCGGAGCAATTGGCCGGCTACGCCGGCGATTATTTTAGTGACGAGCTTCAGACCACATTCCGGCTGGCCGTCAAAGAGGGAAAACTGCATTTTGTTCATAAGAACGCCCCGGTGGGCTCCCTGGTCCCGACACTTCTGGACAAATTTTCCGTCGAGGACATGGCTCTGAGATTTATTCGAGAAAGCGGCCAGAAAATATCCGGTTTCAGGTTGGATGCGGGCCGGGTCAAGAACTTGCTCTTCGTAAAGAAATAGACCATCCTCAAACCAAAGAATAGGGACTATAACGCAGAGCCCTCCTCACCTCTTACCCCTCACCCCTTGCGGTCATTTATGCTATAATTGCCGGTTATGATCGAGGAGTTTTCGTTGGCTGATTTCCGCATCGAACGACATCCGATCCTGGCCACCCCCGACCGGGAAAGCGTCCCCTTTTTTTGGGGCGGACAGAAGTTCGAGGCCAGGTCGGGTGAAACGATCGCCTCGGCTCTCTTTGCCAACGGAGTCAGGATTTTTGGTCATCATCAGAAAGATAACGCGCCTCAGGGCATCTTTTGCGCTAACGGCCAATGCGCCCAGTGCCTCGTCCTGGCCGAGGGAAAGCCTGTTAAATCGTGCATGGAGCTCGTCCAATCAGGAATGCATGTTGAGCCGGTGGACGGCCTGCCCGTGCTCCCCGAGGTGGCGGATGAGCCCCAAGTCGAAGAGATAGAAGAGTTTTCCGTGCCCGCCCTCGTCATCGGTGGAGGTCCGGCCGGGCTATCGGCCGCCATCGAGCTGGGACGCCTGGGAATCGAAACTCTCCTGGTCGACGACAAGCATCGCCTGGGGGGAAAGTTGGTGCTCCAAACCCACCGCTTTTTCGGCTCCGTCGAAGCCGTCTATGCCGGGGCCCGCGGCATCGATATCGCGACCCGTCTCGAGGCCGAAGTCCGTGCTTTTCCCTCGGTTCGGATCTGGCTCCAGAGCGCGGTCCTGGCCGTGTTCAGTGATAAGAAGGTCGGCATCCTGGCCGAGGGACGACGTTACGTCCTTGTCCGGCCCCAGGTTCTTTTGGTCGCGGCCGGAGCGAGGGAAAAGAACCTCGCTTTTCCCGGAAATACCCTGCCCGGAGTCTACGGCGCCGGAGCCTTCCAGACTCTTGTCAATCGCGACTTGGTTCGCTCGGCCAAGCGGCTGTTCATCGTTGGCGGTGGGAATGTCGGGCTTATCGCCGGCTACCATGCGCTCCAGGCAGGCATCTCTGTTGTCGGCCTGGTGGAGGCTCTTCCCGAGTGTGGAGGCTACAAAGTCCACAGGGATAAATTGGCCCGTTTCGGCGTCCCCATCTACACGTCTCATACTATTATCAGCGCCAACGGCAATAACTCGGTGGAGTCCGTGACGGTTGCCGGGGTGAATGAGCGATTCGAGCCGGTGCCGGGAACCGAGCGTTCTTTCGCCTGCGATACCGTGCTGATCGCCGTCGGGCTCGACCCGGTCAACGAGTTTTATCTCAAGGCAAGAGAATTCGGGATTCCGACCTTCGCCGCGGGAGACGCGGAGGAGATCGCCGAGGCATCGGCGGCCATCTTCTCGGGAAGGATCAGAGGGCTCGAGGTCGGCCGCGCCCTGGGTTATGATATCGGAGAGGTCTCCCCTGAGTGGTACAAGACCGGGGACATCCTCAAGTCCAAGCCGGGGAAGATTAGCCCGGAAAAAATCCCTGAGGCCGAGGCCGGCGTGTTTCCCGTGCTCCACTGTACCCAAGAAATCCCTTGCGACCCGTGCGCCGCCGTCTGCAAGCAGGACCTGATCCACCTTTATGGCGAGGACATCCGCAGCCTGCCCCTCTTTGAGGTCCCAGAAGGGAGCAAGGGCTGCACAGGTTGCGAGCGCTGCGTCGTCGTCTGTCCGGGTCTGGCCATCACACTCGTCGATTATCGTCAAAACCCCGAGCTTCCCACCGTGTCCGTCCCCTACGAATTCCTCAAGGAGAGTATCAAGATTGGCGACGTGGCAACTGTCCGGGACACCGAGGGTGCAGCTCTGGGGGAAGTCGAGGTCGTGGGTGTTCGGGCGATCAAGGCCAACGACCGGACGGTCCTGGTCAAGGTCAAGGCGCCCAAACGAGATCGCAAAGCTCATCGCCGGCATCAGCGTCCAGGAGGGCAAAGCCAGTGAGCCTTTGGCCGAGTATGTGAGGCGCATGGCCGATGACACGATCATCTGCCGCTGCGAACGCGTGACGGCCGGCGAGATCCGGGCCATGATCCGCGGCGGATCAAGAGACATCAGCGAAATCAAGGCCGTGACCAGGGCGTGCATGGGGGCGTGCGGCGCCAAGACCTGCACCCCTCTGATTCATCGGCTCTTCCGCGAGGAAGGATTCCCTGATGCGGAGGTCGTCGACCAACTCAAGCGGCCCCTGTTCATGGAAGTCCCTCTCGGAGCCTTTGCCGGCGCCCCAGAAAAAAAGGAGGCCAGCCGTGGCCGCCTCCCCTAAGAATTACGACGTTATCATTATCGGCGCCGGAAGCGTGGGCACCCCGACCGCCTTTTTTCTGGCACAGGCGGGAGTCCGAACACTCGTCCTTGGACCGGGGGGCGAGTGTCGGCCAGGGCTCGAATAAGAGGGCGATCGGAGGACTGAGGGCAACTCACTCCGACCCCGCCAAGATGCGAATCTGCCTCCGGAGCCTGGATATCATCTCCGGCTGGAAAAACCGCACCGGCGATGACGTGGAGTGGTACAAAGGCGGATACGCCTTCGTTGCCTACCGGGGTGAAGAGGAACTGATCCTGCGAGACCTACTTGTGGTCCAGCGCGCCTACGGCCTTAACATCAATTGGCTGAGCGAAGGGGACATGCTGAAGGTCATTCCCGACCTTAATCCCCGCGGGCTCAGAGGTGGGGCCTTTTCCCCCGACGACGGCCATGCTTCTCCCTTGCTGGCGATCCATTCTTTTTATTCCCACGCCCGGCGGATGGGCGCAGAATTCCGGTTTTCTGAAAATGTCACCGGATTTCTTGTCGAAGGCGGAGCCGTCAGAGGCGTGAGGACGGACAAAGGAGAATACGGAGGGGAAGTTGTGATCAATGCGGCCGGGGGACAGGCAAGCGCCGTCGGCCGACTGGTCGGGCTTGAAATCCCTGTGAATCCCGATTCCCATGAAGCCGCCGTCACCGAGCCCGTGGGCCGTTTTCTCGACCCCATGGTTGTTGATATCCGACCTGTCGCTGGGTCGGCTAACTATTATTTCCACCAGCATTACACCGGACAGATCATTTTTTGCATCACGCCATGCCCCAACATTTGGGGAGAAGACACGCGGGAAACGAGTGCGTTCCTGCCCATGATCGCGAGACGGATGGTCAGC
This sequence comes from Candidatus Aminicenantota bacterium, assembly GCA_963770045.1. GTDB lineage: Bacteria > Acidobacteriota > Aminicenantia > Aminicenantales > CAVYOD01 > CAVYOD01. Next base: position 28,959 of record CAVYOD010000009.1, read on the forward strand.
CTGATGCCGCGGTTGAAAAATATCCGTGTCCGGAGGACCTGGCGCGGCCTCTATCCGATGACGCCGGACGGCTTCCCCATCGTCGGCTGGTCCAGGGAAATCAAAGGACTTCTTCTGGCGGTGGGAATGTGCGGGCAGGGTTTTATGCTCGGCCCCGGGTTAGGAGAGCTTCTGGCCGCGATGGTCCAAGACAGGCTTTCCCCCGAAGATAAAGAAATTCTCCCCTACATCTCTCCGTATCGCCAGTTCGCCGGCCAAGAGAAACTGAAGTAGCCAAAGACGGACAATGCGAATCGTACAGTCAGACTCAAGCAAGGTGATGAGGAATGCCCCCGCAGGCTGAGCGGGCATGGTTCCTCGACTGAAGGGAGAAGGAGAGCGAAAGCCGAGGACGGGAGCGCACTTTGCCTCGCTGCGGCAAAGAAGCGTGCTGACGAATCACCTTGCTTGAGTCTGATTAAGAAACGCCTTTATTTGATCCTGGACAGCAACTCTCTAATCTTTTGGACGGGGCCGTTGCTTGCGCCGCCGTAATTTGACATAACGACCACTGTATAGCCTTTGTCAAGGTACATGTCCAGGTCAGAGCTTATCCCCGTAAACCCGCCCGAGTGGCCGGCAATGCGGCCAAGCTTCTTATCTGTTTCGATAGAAAATCCATATCCATAATTTGGTGAATTGATCTCGGGCTTGGGAGACATCAGGAGCTCGGTTGACTCCCTCGTCAGGAGCTTGTAGGACCTCAGGGCGGCACTAAAATTCATCAGGTCTTCCGCTGTCGAGAAACCGCCGCCCGCAGGGACCGCCTTTAACGACATGGTCGAAGAGATTGTTCCGGAAGCTGTATCCTCCGTCATCTTTGAAGACCTTGGCATAGCCGATCGCCAGGTTCGGCACCACCTGGTCCATCTCGTAGGAATCCGTGTTGATCATCCCGGCGGGCTTGAAAATATTCTCCCGGACGTAATCAAAGTAGGTTTGACCGGTCACTTTTTCGATGACCGCTCCCAACAAGAGAAATCCGGTGTTGCTGTATTGCCATCTCGTGCCCGGCTCAAAGGCCAGTTTTTCGTCGGCCAGGAGCGGTTTATAGTCGTCCACTTTTCTGAAAAGGAGTCGAGATGATTTCTCGAACTTCTCGTTAAAATAGCTGCCCAGTCCGGAGGTGTGAGAGAGAAGATGCCGGATCTGGACTTTTTTGGCGAACTCCGGCTTCAGCCAATCCGGCCCCAGAAAAGCTGGAGACCGGGTCATCCAAGTGGAGTTTGCCTTTCTCGATGAGCTGGCCGATGGCCACGGCCGTGAACATCTTGTTCATCGAGCCGAGGTTGAACTTGGTATCGACCCGGTTGGCCAGCCCGCAGTCCTTTGAGGCCTGGCCGTAAGCCTTTTTGAAGAACGGTTGACCATCTTTGGCTACCAGGACCGACCCTGAAAAAACGTCGGCCTCCACGAGTTTAGCAAAGAATTTCTCGAGTTCGCCGGCTGCCTCTTCTGAGCTCAGGGCCTGGGGAGGCGGCAAGTCCGAAGGCGGCGATGCCGGCCTGATGCCCAATCCGGTGATCTTATAAGGTGCCGCCGCCTCGACCCGAAGGTTCAATTCCGACCACTGATCGGTCAGACGGTTCCGGACGAGGGCGTTTAGCTCGGTATCTGAAGCCTTAAGAATCGGCCCCGGGTCATAACCCCGACTTTGGTCATAAATCTCGCTGAAAATGCTCACGTGCTCTTCCAGGGGCGCGATGGCCAGGAATTTGTCTTGGAAATTCTCCTTGATGAAGGACCTGAAGATAGCGCGTTTCCCGGAATTCAAAGCTTCGATGAAGGCGGCCAGCTGTTTGCTCGCGGGTGTCTCCGGGGTTTTTTTGGGCTTCTGGTCGAACCCGGAGAGAAGATGGATTAAAGAAGAGCGAGCATCACAAGAAACAAAACCGAGGCCTGCGAATCTTATAGCATTTAACTTTCTCCATCCAACATCTCGAAGTACCTCCGCTGTATTGGCAAGAATCTTAGCTTTTCCCCTAACGCCTCACCCCTCACTCCTCACTATATTAAGATGTCTTGTTTCCATCCCAGCTTGATGAGTTTGATCTTGGCCGGATCGCTCGTCCCCAGATGGTAGATCGCGTCCGCGGCTGCGATCAACTTTGGCGGCGGGGTGATCGGCCAATCCTCACCTTTGAAGAGCCGGCGCTTCACCTTGCAGATGCTCAGGCTCGTCGCGTCCAGGGCCACAGGATCGGTGCTGACCATGATCCCCTTGTAATCCCAGCGGTGCAACGGGTTGATCTGGGGGCCAGGTCCGAAATAGGGCCGCAGAGCATCAACGATGATCAACCTGGTCTTGCCTTTGACGTCGGGCAGGTGCCAGACTTCACCCAGCTTGTCATTCTTATCCTCATGGTAGGCGCTCGGCTGGGGAGAAAAATTGATGTAGTTCTTGAGGCAAGAAGCGAGCCCGGCAAGGGTGTGGACCTTGATCGTTGGCACGTTGATGAGGACGGTGCAGTTCTTCGCGGGAAGGCCTCCGTCCTGGGCGTAAATCCTATTGTTTTGGACCCCCACATCCGTGAGGCGTTTGGTGATGGCGTCCACGACCGCCTGCTCGGTATGGATCCTCATCCAACTGCAGCGAGTGTATTTCACTCCAACCGTGTCTTCGGGTCGGATGAACTGACGCCAGGCTTTGAGGACATCCTTCTCGCCGCTGAAGGCCAGGAGGGCCGCGTCGATCATTTCGGCTACCACCTTGGGGTTGACATTGTGCTGGGCGTCAACGGCCTCATCCTTGCGGATCAGGACGACTTGGCTCACCGCACTTTGGGCTTGGGCTTTGCTCTTGCCCAGGCCGAGAGCAAGGCCCAAAGTCCCGAGAGCTGCTCCCTTGACAAAGTCTCGCCGGGTCACGGTCCGGTTTTTTGGAATCCTATTTTCCATCGAACACCTCCTTTATCCTTAAGGTCGCTTTTTTGAGCAAACTCGCTGCGTCCTTTTTATCGGGAGCTTCGAAGACCGCAACGATGAACCTCCCCATTTTTTCGGCCGATCGGCCCACTCCTTCAGCCTGGTCGGAAGCCAGCGCCGCCCGGCTGAATTTTCGGAAGGCGGCTCCGGCCCTGGATTCGTCCTTGTACATCACGATCAGCAGCCGAGATTTGTGCCCCCGGTCTTGATAGCGCCCCAGGGCGACATCGGTTTCCCGATTGAGATCAAGGATGTTGGCGTCGCCGAGGAAAAGATGATTGTTGAGAGAAACCTGGGTATGAAAATAGCGGACGCTGGCTTCGATCAGTCCCTCTCCGGGAAGACAGGCGACGAGCCTCGGTTTCTCCCCTTCCCCATTGATCGCCCCGTCAATTTCAGCCCCCAACGCGATGACCGCTTTCTTCGACTCGGTTGTTTCTTTTTCGGCCAGGATCCTGACGAAATACTCTTTTTCCAGAATCTGAGCAGTCCGGCGCCGTAGAGAGCACCCTGGCCGATCGTGATCTTTTCGCCATCGCTGTCGTGGGTGAAGATGCCATAAGCATCCTCGGCCAAGCCCATATCATAAATTTCGGCTACGATCGGACCTTCGCCCGGATTCATCGTATTCCCGTTCCAAGAGCTTTCGAAAATCATAGGCCAAATAAACCTCTCCCCCGCCATCCAGATAATCAAAGATGTTTGCCCGCGAGAAAGTCTGATCCTGACCCGAAGCCTTCCATTTCCCGATTTCTTGGGGCAAGAAGTCGCTCAAGTCCATTTTTTTTATCCCCCGGCCTCCTTCTAATATAAACAGAGCCGCCAAAATAATGCAACCTAGCTTTGCACTTCTCATTCCAACCTACCGGATGATCGTCTTTGTCCCGTCGAAGCTGACGATTTTCATTTTGATTTCATAGACACTCTCGAGAAGCGTCTCGTTCAAAATGTCCCCCGGTTGGCCATAGGCAAATATCCGCCCCGCCTTCATGACGACCATATAATCGGAATATTTAACGGCCAGGTCAAGATTGTGAAGAGTGATGAGGATGGTTTTTTTCTTCTCCCTGGCCAGGCGGGCCGCGAGGTCCATGATCTCGATCTCGTGACGAGGGTCGAGGAACGAGGTCGGTTCATCGAGAAGCAGGATGTCCGATTCCTGGGCCAGGGCTCTCGCCATCAGGACGAGGCGGCGCTCACCGCTGGAGAGCTCAAAATAGGGCCGGTGGAGGTAGTTCTTGAGGCCGACGAACTCCAGGGCTTCTTCGGCCAGTTTCATATCTTTTGAGGACGGCGCCGAAAAAGGCGATAGAAATCCCGCTCTGCCCATGACGACAAAATCCCTGGCCGGATAATTGAACGTCGAGCCGTGCTCTTGGGGAACATAGCCGATGTGCCGGGCCCGGTCGCGCCCCCTCATCTCGGCGAGGTCATAGCCGTCGATGAAACAGGATCCTTTGGCGATCGGGAGGATGGCCCCCGCGCACTTGAGGAGAGTCGTCTTTCCGGCCCCGTTCGGGCCTACGATCGAGGTGACCTGCGAGCTCTCGAAGAGGAGATTCTCGACCTCGAGGGAGAAATCCCGGTAGCGGAAGACGAGCTTCTGGATCCGGATGCTCATAGCCAGGTCCCTCTCAATCTTCTGAACAAGAAGATGAACAGGGGTATGCCGATGATGCTGGTAAATACGCCCAGCGGGATCTCAAAAGGGGCGACCACGCGGGTGATATCGTCGGCCGCCAACAAAAAGCTCGCGCCGAAAGCGGCCGAAAGCGGAATGACCAGCCGGTTGTCGACGCCGACGATCATCCGGACGAGGTGGGGCACAATCAACCCTACCCAGCCGATGATCCCGGCCACAGAGGTTGCGGCCGCCGTGGTGAGTGTCGCCGCCACAATCACGACCAATTTTTCCACTTTCACATTCACGCCAAGAGCTCTCGCTTCTTCGTCGCTCAGAGACAGGACGTTCATCCTCCACCGGAGCAGGATAAGGACTAGAATTCCAAGGGCCATGAGCGGAACAGATAGCGACAGTTCTTTCCAGGAAGCCAGGGAGAGATTGCCCATCAACCAGGCAAAGAGAACCTGCAGGGAATAAGGGTTGGCGAAGTATTCGACCAGGGACAGCAAGCGCCGAAAAGAAGGCCGAGATGATCACTCCGGTCAGCAGGAGCGTCACGATTTGGGTGTTCGAGGTGCCGGCGATGAGGAGCACGAAAAAGACGGCGGCCATGGCAAAGACAAAGGCGGCGAATTGGGTCGGGAAACTCTTGCCGAAAAAAACGAGCGAGACGGCCGCTCCGAAGGCGGCCCCGAAAGAGATTCCGAGGATGTACTCATTGACCAGGGGATTCTTAAAAAGCGCCTGGAGGGAGGCTCCGGAGACAGACAGCGCGGCGCCGACCATCAGGGCCAGCAAGAGCCGGGGCAGCCTGATTCTGAAAACGATGTCCTTGAGAGCCTGGGGGATATCCTGGTGAGCCGAAGGAGCTATCCCGGAGATGAGGGTTTTTGTTAAGTCCTTTGGGGAGAGGTGATAGGACCCGATACCCAGGGAGAGAAAGAAGAGGACCACTGGAAGTGCAAGAAGAATGATGAAAACTGCCCGGCGTTTCTTATTCTTTGAGCCACTCATCACATCCCAGCGCTCGGCTGAGCTCCGTGAAAACTTTATCTATACCATAAAATTCCTGAAAAATCTCGTTCCCTTCCTTTTCCAGGTCGAAACTCGGGAATCGGTCGGGGTAGAAGAGCCGAGCGAGATAAAGCGTTTCCAACAGAACCTCGGCCGGGTCCCACCAACTCCAGTAGCCGAATGTATAGAAGACTCTTTTGTTCTTTACGGCCCGGAGAGAGCTCAGTCTGGGGTCACGGAGGACGCCGGCGACGGTGACGATCCTATCTTTGGGCAGGAAATTGCCTTGGACGAGGATAATGTCTGGATCCCAGCTGATGAGCTTCTCCAGGTTGATCGTCGGTCCGCTCGAGCCGAGGAAGGCGGGAAAAAGACCTTCGGCGAGATTGCGTCCTCCCGCCGCATCTACCGGCTCATACGAGGACGGAGTCTTGATGAGCGAAGACCAGAACGAGAGATACACGCGGGGCCTTCGTTCCTGGGGAAAAGAAGCGACGGTCTTGCGGATGTCCTCGAGCCTGCCCTTGAAATACCGGACAAGCTCATGAGCCCGTTCCTGAGCCCCGATGATGTCACCCACAAGCTCGATTTCTTCGAGAAGGTTCTGAAACTTTCCCAAAGAGGAGAGGGCGACCACGGGCGTGTTCATCTTCTCCTGGAGAGAATCAGGAACATCATAATCCTCGGGGGGCGAAAAAACGACGTCCGGTTTGAGGCGCATGGCCATTTCTATGTTAGTCATCGCTGCGGTGTTGGCAAGACTCGGCAGGCTCGGACCTTTCGGAAAGATAATCTTGAATGTGTGATCATAGAGGTGCATAAAGTAATCAACGCCGACGAGCTTATCTCCGGCTCCGAGGGCGGCAATAATCCTGGTAATCTCCGGCTCCAGGGAGAGAATACGGCCCACCCGATCCGGCACGGCCACCCTTCTTTTCAAGCTATCGATAATTTCGTGGCTGGCTTCCGCGGGCCGGAGCGCGGAGTCCTGGAAAGCCAGAATTCCCCCGAAGGAACACAGGATCATGAACAGAACGAAAACCGACCTCTTCAACCTGGTCACGACTCACAGCTCACGTGTTCACTGATATTTCGGATCCGGAAGGACGACCAGGTCCTTGGTTTCCAAGTCTTTTCCGTCTACCGTCAGGACGATCTTGAACGTCCCGGGTTCAAGCTTCAGCAGCTTCTCTCGCTCTTCCCCGTCCAGATTCTCCAGCTTTTCTTCGTCCACCTTTTTTTTCAAACCCCAGAACACTTTCTGGATCCCCTTCCCGGTCTTTCCCCTGAGCTCTTGGACGAGGTTCCCCTGCAGGTCTCTGATCGTCACGGAAACGGAAGACGCAGGCTGCTTGAGATAATAATAAATCGTGCTCCCCGGGGGAGGATTTTCGGCTTTGGCAAATTCGCCGAGCGTCTGGCCTCGGTAGTCGATCCGCTTCCATTGAACCGCAGCCTCGATATTGAAGAGATGGGCGTTTTTGGCAAATGTCTCCGGTTTGAATTCCTTGAACGGGCCGATGTCGGCGATGTAGATCCCTCTCCCGTAGGTGGCTATCACGAGGTCGCGGTCTCTCTTCTGCACGGCCAGGTCCTTGATGATCACATTCGGCGCCGACGAGGAGATGTTCAGCCAGTTCGCGCCTCTGTCGATGGTGACGAACAGGCCATAATCCGTGGCCAGATAAAGGACATCAGGATTGTCGGGGTCTTCCTCGATGTCGTTCACCGGGTTCATCATCTTCTGACTCAGGTCCTCCCAGGATTTGCCCAGGTCGCGGGTGACATAGACATACGTCTTGTCCTCGTTATGGGTCCGGTATCCGGAATAGGTAACGTAACAGGTGTTCTCGTCATGCTGAGAAGGAAGCACCCGCTTAACCCAGCGGTCATAAGGAATGAGCGCGCCTTTGGTGCCCGCCTTCTGCTTTCCGTTTTTGTCATAGAAATTCCCGGTCATATTGGTCCAGGTCACCCCGCCGTCCCGGCTCAGCTGCAGGTTGCCGTCATCGGTGCCGGCCCAGTAGATCCCAGGCTTTTTGGGCGATTCGGCGAAGGTGAAGATTGTCGCATACTGAAGATTCGTCTTTTTGGACAACTCGATTCGCTCTTTATCTCCCTTGGTCAGGTCGGGGCTGATCGTCACCCAGCTGTCTTTGTCGCCGTGGCGGAGGGAGCGGTGAACGTACTGAGAGCAGACAAAAACAATGCCAGGGTTGTGAGGCGAGAGCACGATGGGTGAGTTCCATTGGTAGCGCTGGGGAGGATTGCCCGCGGCGTTCTCTTCGGGGGTGTTGCGCCTGGAAAGCGAGATTGTCTCCCCCGCCTTGAAGTTGCCGCGATTCGAATAGCCGAACTGGCTCTCCCAATAGATGTACTCAGGATTCCAGCTGTCCCGCACCGCATAGAAACCGTCTCCCGAGGGAAGATAGGACCAATCTGAGGGATAGACGCCGTTGGGGTTGCGGTTCTGGGAGGGACCCAGCCAGCAGCCGTTGTCCTGGGTTCCGCCCATGATGTTGTAGGGGAGCTCGTTGTCCACTGAAATGTCATAGAACTGCTGGGCCCCGATCGTGTCCTTTTGCGACCAGTGCTCGCCGCCGTCCCAGGATTCGCTCACTCCCCCATCGTTACCGTTAAGGATGTGCTTCGAGTTCAGAGGGTCCACCCAGACGGCCCGCGAATCGACGTGGGCTTTGCCGTCGTCCTCCCACTTCGTGAACTTGAAGGTCTTTCCCGAATCTTTGGAGACCACAGTCTGGGTCTCGTGGGCGTAGAGAACCTTGTCGTCGTTCGGGTCGACGATCAGGCGGCCGTTGTAGCCGGCCTCGACCTGGTTGACGACGTCGCTGCCGCCGACCAGGCGGTAATCGGTCATGGCCTTCCAGCTCTCTCCCTGATCATCGGACCTGTAGATGGAACCGGCTTTCTTATCGGGCTCCATTACCGCCAGATCATCGCCGTAGAGAACCTCAAGAACGTACCGGTTGATCGTCCGGTAGCGGCCCTTGGTTTGGTCGAGTTCCTCGGCCGGCTCCTCGCTGTCTTTGAATTTGTCGGCGATCTCTTTTTTGTCCTTGTATGTCTTGAGAGCCGTGGTCATGATCTTCTTGGCTTCGACCTTGAGCTTCGAGGTGAGTTCCGGGTCCTTTGAAAGCTCTCCGATTCGGTTGATCAAATCCTTTTCGTCCTTGATCTTCTTCGGATCATAGGAAACGAGATCGACGAAGTCGGAGTTCATCTTGAGTTTTTCCGGGCTCAGGACGGAGAGCTGACCGTCCTTGAGCTGCACGCCCTCACAATCGGCAAAGAAGGCAAAAAGGACAAGCGGGTTGACTTTCTTGTAGGGGTCTTTTTTCTCAGCCTCCCGTTTCAACGTCTGGTCGATCTGGCCGATCGCCTCGAGGAGTTTTTCGTTTTTCACCTTATCCTTCGAATAGATTTTCAGGGCCGCTTGATTGAAGGCGGCAAAGTCGACCCCGGTCTTCTTGGCGAACTCCTTGTCCTTGACGAGGTCGTTCAATTTCTTGGCCAGGTCTTTTTCCGAGTCGGCCACGAGAGGCGTGAACTTGACCAGCTTGGCCAGCTCGGGATTGATCTTGGACGCCTTCCACTTGTTGAAATAAGAGCCGTCCCTGAAGACATCTCCCGCTCTGAAAAGGGCCGCTTCCTCCTGTTCGCTCAACCCGATGACCAGCTCATCGTCAACCCGGGCATAAATGATGGCCGGGTTCTTCTCGTAGACGGCCAGTCCGTTCCTTCCCGTTTTTCGATTCTGAGGAAGGCCGCTGGTCAGTTTTTTCCAGGTCTTTCCGCCGTCGGTCGATTTATAAAATGAGTTGTCTTCCTGGCGATCGATGAAAGTCCAGGTCCGGCGGTAAGTCCTATATCCCGAAGCGATGACCATATCGGAATTGCGAGGGTCGATCACGAAATCGCCGACGCCTCTGTCTTTGAGGTCGAGGAGGCGCGCCCAGGTCTTTCCGCCGTCGGTGGTCTTGTAGAGCCCCCGCTCGCAATCCATCTCGTTATCATAGAGTTTACCTTCGCAGGCCGCATAGACGATGTCCGGGTTTTTTGGATCGACCTCGATCTTGGGGATGAAATAGCTCTTGTCGAGCCCGGCTGAGTTCCAGGTCTTGCCGGCGTCGGTCGATTTCCACGCGCCCTTGCCGTGATAGGAAGCTCGGGCATGGAGGGATTCCCCGGTCCCGAGATAAAGGATGTTGGCGTCCGAGGGGGCGATGGCCAAATAGCCCATCGACATAACTCCGTACTTGTCAAAAATAGGCTCGAAATGGATGCCTCCATCGACGGTTTTCCAGAGGCCCCCGGTCGCGGCCAGGACATAATAAGTCTGGCTCTGACCGCGGGGCACGGCGAAATTGGTGATCCTTCCCGAAAAGGCCCAAGGCCCGACGAGGCGCCAGCTGAACTGATTGAGGTCCTCCGTGGTGATCGGACCCGCCGGCGCGGCTGAAGATTGTGCCGGCTGTTTCTGCGGCTCCGCCTTGGCTTTTGTCTCGGCCGATTGGGAAAGAACAAGCCCCTGGCCGGTCAAAAATATGATTAAGGCGAAAATATAAATACACTTTCTAGCCATGTCGCCCTCCTCAAAAATATGATGAGCCAACATTTATATCACAGAAACCTGGGCAGGTTAAGTGCAGTCATGAGCCCGAAATTGCCATAGAAATCCCGACGGGTCCTGTTTCGGAAAAATGTCTTTTGTCTCCCCGTCTCCGTCTCGTCAAGAGCAAAAAACTATTCTTGATTTCTTCTTATTTTCTTTTTTGAAGAAAAAAGACGAGATAGACGAAAATGACGAGACGACGAGATAGACGTTTTTTATTTTCCTGTGACTGCCCCGACGATCTCGGTGAAACCCACATAGGCAAAGAACGCGAGGGTGACGAGCAGGAGGAGGTTGATCAGTGGTCCGTTTTTGAATTTTGCCCCCACCAGGCGCGTCCGGTTGTTCAGGATGAGCAAAACAAACGCCAGAAAGGGCATGAAGAGCGCACCCATGATGGCGTAGATCAGCTGCACCTGCTTGAGATTGAACCACAGGAGTGTCATGGGCACGAAGGTCAAGCCCAGGAGGTAGTATTTGTATTCCGGAGTCCGAGTGATGTCCACTTCCGCATGTCGCTCGAGAACGATACCGCGCCGCAGGTAAAGAAAATCGGCGAAGAGATAAGGGACTCCCTGCCAAACCCCGACCAGGCTGGAATAGACCGCTCCCCAGAATCCGGCGAGAAATATCCATTTGCCGGCCGGGCCGAGGACTTTGGCCAACTGGGAGGCCAGCACGAGGGCAACCGTGTCTCCCCTCCCGGTGACCACCACTCTTGATCCGATGATGATCATGGCCACGCCGAAAAAGGCCGTGAGGGCATAACCGACCCCGAGGTCCAGCCGGCAGTCTTTGACTCCCGCCCAACCCGTCCTCTTTTTTTCGCGAATCCAATAGCCATAGGAGAGAAGAGTCACGGTCCCCCCGACCCCGCCAAGGACACCGACAAGCCAGGCCGTGCCGGTCTTCGGGAGAGCAGGGACGAATAATCCTTTGGCCACAGCGGCCCAGTGGGGAGCGACCAGAACCGCCGTCAGGAGAACGGCGACGAACATGATCGCAATGAAGAAAGACATCGCATATTCAAAAGCCTTGAAGCCGCCCAGCCAGACAAGGAGCAATCCGACCAGCGAATGAATAATCCCCCAGACGATTTTGGAGGTGTGCGGATCGCCAACGGGAAGAAAGCCTGCTCCGGCGACGCCGCAGGCGCTGATCAGGGCCCCGCCCACAAAATAGGACCAGAGGACGAAATAAATCATGAACAGCCACCGGACCCATTTCCCCAAATGCTGGATCCAGCCTTCGAGAAGGGTGGTCCCCGTGGCCATCTGCCAGCGGGCCAGACTCTCGTTGAGGACCCACTTGAGCAAAGACCCGGCCAGGGCTGCCCAGAGAATGGCCGTGCCGAGCTCAGACCCGGCCAGGCCGGCGGTGATCAGGTCGCCCGCCCCTACCCCGGTTGCGGCAACGATGATGCCCAATACGACTTTAGAATACCAGCTGCCGGATTCCCGGCTCCGCGCCTGAGTTGGGTCCTTCGGAATTCATAGATCGGGGCTGCGGGCTTGCGCCCTGGGCATCATGACTCGGGCGTTTTTTCAGTCTTCGATTTTTTCAACGATCAGGGTCAGCTTGGAGACGAGCGCCGCGATGGCGCCCACCGCCGCCAGGATTGGGGCGACGGCGACGCCGACCAACCCAACGGTCAGAGGTATCTCCATGAAAATCTTCCCTTCCTCATTCTTGAGGATGATCCTTCGGATGTTGCCCTCATGGATCAGCTCCTTGATCTTGTTGATGATCTCCCCGCCGGAGAGCTTGAATTCTTCCGTCCGGCATTTTTTTGTCTCTTTTTTCTCAGGCATGTCAACCTCCTCAATAAATTATACGATAAAACGCTCGGCAGGTTCGACGCCGAGTGTCAATTGATCGGCCCGAGCGAAGGGATTCCATTGATCGCCGGGCCCACAAGCCCACTTCTCAGTCGTTCAAAAATAGCTCAATGACCGGGATTTCGACATTGGGTCTGAGGACGGGAAGGCTCAAGAGCAACGTTTTGGGGCCGGCCTTTTCCCTGGAGCCGGGCAGATAACCCGTCTCTCCGGACTGGTCCTCTTCAGAGAACTTGATTTCGGAGGCGTCGTTGAGCAACTGGGCATACCTGATCCGGCCTCCGAACCCCTCCAGCCGCAGGTTCTCGATCGGCCAATTGAGCACATGAACATAGAGCCGTTTCGCCTCAGGATTGTAAGTGAGGAGGCAATTCTGCGGCGCTTTGAACTCGTCGGGGGCCTGAGTGCAACCGTAGACGGACCGGCCGTGCAGCTTCATCCAGTCGCCGATTCCGTTGAGCCTCTCCACCGCCCGGTCATCGAAGGTGCCGCGGGCCGTCGGGCCGACATTCAAGAGTAGGTTCCCTCCCTTGCTCACGGTCTCGACCAGAAGCGCGATGAGCTGCCGGACGCTCTTCCAGCTCGTTTCGTCACGGTGGTAGCCCCAGGACCCTGAAAAAGTCTGGCAGGTCTCCCAGGGAACGCGCCTGCCGTTCATGGTCACCCAATCACGGGGCATGAATTGCTCGGGCGTCCGATAATCCCAGCCGCCCGGGACATCGAGCAAGTCGAGCCGGTCGTCGACGATGATGTTGGGCTGAAGCTCGCGGATCATCTTGATCAGCTTCTCTGACTCCCAGTCAGCACGTCCCTTTCCATTCTTCCCCGGGAAAGAAAAATCCATAAACAGACAGTCAATGGGCCCATACTCCGTGAGAAGCTCGCGGACCTGGTTGTACAGATATTCCCGGTACTTGGCCATGTCCCGAGACTTGGCCTTTTCCCGAAATTCAGGATTTCCGAACATGGGGTGAGCCTCATCGAGCGTGTACTCGGGATGATGCCAGTCGAGAAGCGAATGATAGAAGCCGACACGGAGCCCTTCCTCGCGCATGGCCTGAACCAAGGGTTTGATCAGATCTTTTCCCCACGGGGTCTTGGTGGCTTTGTAATCTGTGTACTTGGAGTCCCAGAGACAGAATCCCTCATGGTGTTTGGTCGTGACAACAAAATATTTCATCCCGGCCTGTTTGGCCATCCGGGCCCAAGCCTTGGGGTCATAGAGATCGGGGTTGAAGTGATCGAAATACTTCTGGTAAGCCGCGTCGGTGATGTGCTCGTTGTTCTTGACCCACTCGTGCCTGGCCGGAAGGGCGTAGAGTCCCCAGTGGATAAACATCCCGAAGCGGGCCTCGGTCCACCATTTCATCCGGGCCGTCCGGTGTTCATCCGTCTCCTGAGCAAGGCTCACTTTCTGCCCGGCCGGCGAGAGTCTGAGCGCAAATAGACAGATGATCAAGATCAAAAAGCCGGAGAATCTCAGCACACATTTGGGCATGGGTACTCCTCTCTATCCTCAAAATCGAGCCGGGCCTAGCCGGCCCCCCCGCCGCCACCGCCCCCGCCTCCCCCGCCCCCGCCGCTGAAACCTCCCCCTCCCCCCGACGAATAGTGGGCCGCCGACGTGCTCGCCTGCTGGACAGAGGTCGACATCGATTCGATGCTGTGGATCATGCTGTCGAGGCGGCCGGAAGACATGAACCCGGCCTGGCTGTAACCAAAATACCAGACCGGGGCGGCAGCCCGCTCGTCCTTCAGGATCACGGGGAGCATCTTGATGATTTTCTTGGCATTGCCAAAAAGAATGCCGAAGACGAGGTATTGCTCCCAGAGCTTGTATGCTTCGGGCGGAAGATCTTTGAAGCTGGAAAAATCATCGAGAAAGCGGTCAAAGGCTTTCCAGAGCTCATTTTCCCTCGCCCAGGTCCGCGTTCTCCGCTTGATGTAGGGAGTCAGAAAGCCGGAGACTATTCCCAGGAGAGGGTTCAAGGTGAGGACAGCGATCGGGATTGTGACCGCCATGAAAATGTTGCGGGTCAGCAAGCTCTTCGGTTCAAGGAACTGGAGTCCCTTGGCATCGATCCGAATCTCCTTCGCCCACGACCGATACCAAGTCTGAAAGGCTTGGGGTTTCTTTTTGAAGTATTTTTTCAGATCGTCCAGGTGGACCTGGGCTCCCTTGACCGCGCTCGCCCCGGCAACGTCTTCGAAAAGAAATTCCAGGAGGTCTAGTTTCATAAGGTCGCAGGGCGGAGCCCCCGGCGGGGTCCTTTTTGCAGGTGATGATCGTATCGTATTCTTCCTTGGGCCCAAAAAAACCGCTCTTCTCCTCGAGCCGATCCTCCATTTCCAGGAAGCCTTTGCGCGCCAGGTCGAAAAGAGTCGCCGTGAACGAGCGTGGGGTGATCGTCCGGCCCTCGCGGCGGAGGACTTCGACCAGGGCCGGAGAGAGGTCAGACGGAGGCTCATGCATATAGGAGGGGATGTCATCGAATTTATAATCTTTGCCGACCCTCCCCCAATAACGAATGTAAAAGAAGAACCATAACAGAGGTCCCAGGAAGAGCCAGACGCTCCAGACCGAGAGTCCGGCCACAAACCTTTTGGACCGCCTCTGCTTTTCCTCCTGGCCCCTCCGGACGCGTTCGATCGTGTCCTGGACGAACCCCGATTCCTCGGCCATGATCGAAGCCCGGGTCTGACGGTCGGAAGGGACCCCCTGAACCATGCCGGCCGGCCAGACAACCCTGATCTCAACTTCCTGGCCGGAATGGACATTGCTCGCCGTAAACCGGACTGTCCTGAGATCTACGATCTCGACCCAGCCTGAAAGCGGACCGTGCCCGTAGACAAGGAGATCGTTTTTGCTGGGGACATCCTCCGGGAGGTGAACGGAGATCGTAACCTTTCCCGTGGGCTTTTCCCAGCCGGATCCTATGATCTGCCAATACAGTTCGGAGACGGTGGGGTAGCTGATGATTCCGCCTCGCAGCCGATAGTGAATATGAAACGTCCGCTGAGTATTCCGGGCGGAATAATACCATTTCGCTTGAAACGTTTTGGGGTTCGAAGAGACTTCAGACCTGAGCGGTTCATCCCTCTCGTCGAGCACCCGGAAGTCATCGATCTTGGCATCATAAACATACCCTTTGCGTTCGGCCCGAAGCGGGATCCAGAGGTTTGCCCAAGTAAAACTTCCCCGGAAATCGAAGGTCCGGAACTCATCTACGGTGAACGATCCGTCTTTGGCGACCTGGACCTCGATCCGGACCTCCGGAAAATAGTAATTCTTTGATTGAGCTCCCGCCGGACGACCGATAAGCAGCATCATGGCGGTAACCAGGATCGACCAGATGAGCGTTGTTCTTCTCATTCCCCGTCTCGTCAAGGCCACAAGCTCCTTCTGTTGGGCGAAAAAATAACACAAATCGGCATCTTTGTCCATCGCTCAAAACAAGTAAGGAGTGAGGGGTAAGTGGTAAGGGGAATAAAAACAAATCACTCTGTTCGTCGATTGACAAATTCAGTTCAAATTGACGTATGACTCTGTATCTGAGTCCTTACCCCTCCCCCTTACCCCTTACCATTTACTGATTTTTAAAGCCCTTGCGAAAAAAGTGGATCTGGATGATAATTTTTTCGTCCTCCTAAAAGAACACGCCCATGCCGCCGGTGACAACGGGATATAGAGATGAAATGATATCCAAAAAAACGAGCCGAACCGAACGAAGCCGGCCAAGATTCCAGAATCCTCTGGGCACGGTATTTGCTCTCCTGGTCTGGGCAATCCTGTCCACCGCAGCCGTGGCCCTCTCTCAGGAATTAGAGAGCGGCCAGGTGGTCATTTTCTTGAAAAACGGATCTAGGGTCATCGGTGAATTCTCGGACATCTCCGCCCCTCGCTCCGTTCTCGAACTCAAAAGCGGCCGCGAGATTCGCCTCTCGGCGATATGGATGATCAATTTCATAGACAAAAAGTGGTACTTTCCCGAAGAACTGGAGAAGATCGTAAAACCCGAACACTACCTCTTTCTCAAGAATGGCGAGGTTATCAGCGGCAAAATCGTGGACTACAACGATCGGATCAAAGTCTTCGAACTTGACGACAGCGGGACGACTGAGATCGGAAAGCTCAATAGAATTTACTTCTCAAAGACCATCCCCCCGAAGTTGCTCAGAATCCTGAAAAAAGCTAAGAACAAATAGACCACCCCGTGTCTCAAAGAACAATTCCGCAACTTTTTGAAGACAGCGTCGAGAAATTCGGGCCCAATGTCTTTCTTTGGGAAAAGACGGGCGAGCGTTACGAGGGCCTCACCTATTCCGAATTGCGGAGGGCCGTCCATCAGTTCGCGGCCGGCCTCATGGTGCTGGGGCTCCAGAAGGGAGACCGGGTGGCCCTGATCTCGGAGGCTCGTAATGCCTGGGTGATGGCCGAGCTCGGAATCCTCTTCGCGGGCGCCGTGAACGTGCCCATCTCCGTCCGGATCGAAGAGCTCTCTGAACTCAAGTTCCGCCTGGCCCATTCCGGTTGCAGAGTTGCCGTCGTATCTCAAAACCAGGCGGCCAAGATACGCCGGATCAGGCACGATCTGGCCGACCTGGAAAAGACGATCATCCTGGATCATATGAATGAATATGAAAGCGGCGAAGTTTTCGCGGGAGATGTCTTAGCCGCCGGGGCAGAATACCTGGCCGTCCACCGCGCCGAATTCGATGCCACCTGGCGATCCGTTCGAGAAGGCGATTATGCCAACATCTGCTATACCTCAGGCACGACCGCCGACCCCAAAGGCATCATCCTGACCCATCGGAACTATACGGCTAATTTTGAGCAGGCGAATTCCATTATTCAATGCCCGGAGTGGTACGTGATACTCCAGATCCTTCCCTGGGATCACGCCTTCGGGCACACCTGCGGGATCTACATCATCATGAGAAACGGCGCCAGCCTGGCTTCGGTGCAGCTGGGAAAGAGCCAATTCGAGACCCTCAAAAACATCCCCCAGAATATAAAGGAGATCAGACCCACGATCATGCTCAGCGCTCCAGCCCTGGCCAAGAATTTCCGCAAGACGATCGAGCGGGGCGTCCGGGAAAAAGGACCGCGAGTCGAGGCTTTTTTCAAAAGAGCCCTGAAGCTCGCTTACGCGTACAACCGGGACGGCTGGAACCGGGGAAAAGGCTGGAGTGTCTTGAAAAAGCCGTTGTACTTGCTTTTTGACAGGCTCTTATTTAAGAAGATCCGGGCCGGCCTCGGAGGGCGGCTCGAATATTTCGTTGGCGGGGCGGCGCTTTTGGACCTGGATCTCCAAAAATTCTTTTACGCGATCGGCATACCGATGTTCCAGGGATACGGCCTGACCGAAGCCGCCCCAGTGATTGCGGCCAACTCTCCCACGAATCACAAGCTCGGCTCGTCCGGGCGGCCGGTCGCCAATCTCGAACTCAGGATCTGTGACCAGGCTGGAAACCAGCTCCCGCCGGGCGCCCCAGGGGAAATCGTCGTCAGAGGCGAAAACATCATGGCCGGGTACTGGAAAAATGACCAGGCGACGAGGGAGGTTTTGCGCGACGGATGGCTCTATACGGGCGATATCGGCTACCTGGATGAAGATGGGTTCTTGTATGTCCTCGGAAGAGTCAAGAGCCTTCTGGTTGCCAACGATGGAGAAAAATACAGCCCGGAAGAGATCGAGGAAGCCGTTGTGGAGCATTCCCCGTTTATCGAGCAAATCATGCTTTACAACAATCAATCCGCCTATACGATCGCGCTTCTCGTCCCGAATAAAGAAGCAATTTCGGGCTGGCTGAGGGAACGCAATCTGGTTTGCTCGACCCGAGAAGGACAAGAGGCGGCGCTAAGACTCCTGGAGGGGGAAATCGATTCCTACCGCCCGGGCGGGAAATTCGAGGGACTCTTTCCAGCCCGCTGGCTTCCCTCGGCGGTGGCCGTCCTGGGGGAGGCTCTCAGCGAAGAAAATCGGTTTCTGAACTTCCAGTTCAAAATGGTCAGAGGCCGGATTGCCGAGTTCTATAAGAACAGAATCGATTATCTCTTTACGCCCGAGGGGAAGGACATCTGCAACCCTCAGAACATGACCATCATCAGCCGCCTCCATTAAAAAAGGGACGGGTCCCCGTTTGACCTTGCGGGCAAGAACCAACCTGTCCCCTTTTCTTGATTTTCTTTACATCTCCCTGGAATTTCTATAAAACAAATCACATGATGAAACGAGTTCTTGTGTTGGTCCTTGCCTTGGTCGCTGTTCTGATGGGAATCGTTATCATCAGAACGGTGGGGACTCATTCTCTTCAGACCGCGATCCGGCCTCTCGACAAGATTGCCTTCGGTGACTCGGTCTCGGACCACTTGTCCTCGGCCGTGCGGATAAAGACCATCTCCTACGGCGAATCATCGCCCCCAGATTCTGCGGCTTTTTCCGAGTTCAGGCAATTCTTGGAAAAAACGTTCCCCTTGGTCCATAGCCATTTGTCCAGGCAGGAGGTCGAAGGATACAGCCTCCTCTATCGTTGGCGAGGGAAGAATCCGGCGCTCAAGCCTTTGTTACTCATGGCCCACATGGATGTTGTCCCGGTGGAGCCGGGGACTCTGGCCCAATGGACATATCCACCTTTTGACGGCGCCATCGCCGAGGGATACATCTGGGGACGTGGGACCCTCGACGACAAGTTCTGCCTGATGTCCATCCTGGAAGCCTGCGAAATGCTCTTGGAGAAGAATTTCGAGCCGGAAAGAAGCATCTATTTGGCCTTCGGGCATGATGAGGAGCTGTCAGGGAACAAGGGCGCTGGCGCCATCGTCAAGATTCTCCGGGCTGAAAAAAAGGAAATCGAATTTGTCCTGGACGAAGGAATGGCCGTAACCCAGGGCCTCATGCCCGGCATCAAACAGGACATTGCTTTCATCGGCATCTCTGAAAAAGGCTATCTGAGCATCGAGCTCTCTGTTCATCAGGAAGGAGGGCATTCTTCAGTCCCGGGGAAGCAGACGACGATCGGGATCCTGAGCCGGGCCGTGGCCAATTTGGAGGAACATCCGCTCCCGGCCAAGCTGGATACCTCATTCGAGCAGATGCTCCGCGGCCTGGCTCCGGAGATGCCCTTCTTTCAAAAAATGGTTTTGTCCAATCTCTGGCTCTTCAATAAAATTGTGTTGGGACGACTGACCAAAGATCCGCTGATGAGTTCTATGACCCGGACAACGACGGCCGTCACCATGTTCCAGGCGGGAATCAAGGATAACGTTTTGCCTCCCGAGGCCAAGGCAGTGGTCAATTTCCGCATCATCCCGGGCGAAACGCCCGAGTCCGTCATCGAGCATGTCAAAAAAGTCATCGGCGATAAGAGGGTGAGCCTTAGAATGTTCGAAGGGGCCAGGGCTCCTTCGCCCGTCTCTGATACCGGGACGGAAAGTTATAGGTATTTGTCTCGGACGATCGCCGGGCTGTTCCCCGGTGCGATCATTTGTCCTGCCCTGGTCATGGGGGCCACCGACGCTTGGCATTACACTCCCCTGACCCCCAATGTCTACCGGTTCATGCCCCTCCGATTCACCTATGAAGACCTGAAAAGGATCCATGGAGTCAACGAACGCATATCCATCCAGGGCTATAAAGACTGCATCAATTTTTATTATTATTTGCTTTCGGGCATAATACTAGTGAGCACTGAGCCGTGAGGCAGTGAGCTGTTTGTTTCCCCTAAGCCATAAAGGCAGATCATAAATAACTCATAAAATTACGCCTCAGAGATGAGTTTATGGCCGAGCTAGACGCAACCCGGAATAGAATTGCTTATTGAAGAATTTTCTTATGTGGTTCCTTGCTGCTCACTGCTCACTGCTCACAGCTTACTTTCTTTGGGTTGACAAAGCTCCCGAATTTTAATATTTTTTCATCGACTTGTTGACTCAAATCCCACGCCGCGAGGCGCAGCAAAGAACCGACTTACGCCTTATGATTCAAGGGCCCAAGAAAAGGAAGAAGGAGGAGGAATCAGGATGAGTATCATGAGCGCAAAATCCAGACTCGGGGCGATGATGTTTCTGGAATATGCCATCTGGGGCGCCTGGGCACCGGTGCTCTCGGCTTATCTGATCAACAACCTTGGCTTCAGCGGGACGCAGCTCGGCTGGATCTTCAGCCTTCTTCCACTGGCCACGATTATTGCCCCTTTTATAGGCGGCCAGCTCGCCGACCGGTATTTCCCCACCCAAAAGATCATTGCTTTCATGCAACTCGCGGGAGGAGTGATTCTCCTCCTGACCTCCACCATGACAACTTATTCCTCGATGATGTGGCTGATGCTTGTCTATTGTCTGGTTTATGCCCCCACTCTCGCCCTGACCAATTCCATCGCCTTTATCAACTTGGAGAACTCGGAAAAGGAATTCGGAAAGATCCGGGTCTGGGGGACGATCGGCTGGATCGCGGCAGGCTGGCTTCTGTCAGGCTGGAGGCTCCTGGCCAAATCCACCCCGAGCCTCGCCCTCAAGGGCGATACGTTGCTTCTGGCGGGGATTTTTTCCATCATCATGGGCCTTCTCTCCTTCAAGCTTCCTCACACGCCGCCGAAAAAAGAAGGGACAAAGCCCTGGGCCTTCCTTGAAGCGCTCAAGATGCTCAAGGACAGAGACTTCTCCATCTTTGTCATCATTTCGTTTATAGTCGCCACCGAGCTCCAGTTTTATTATGTGCTGACATCGCCATATCTCACATCTTCCCGGATCGGCGTCTCCGATTCCCTGGTTCCATGGGTGATGACCATTGCCCAGTTCGCCGAGATCTTTGTTATGGCCCTCCTCCTGCCCAAGTTTCTTCCCAAGTACGGAATCAAGAAGACCATGATCATCGGCGTCCTGGCCTGGCCGCTCCGCTATATCATTTTTGTCATCGGAACGCCTGCCTGGCTGGTCATCGCCTCGCTTTCCCTCCACGGCTTCTGCTATGTTTTCTTTTTCACCGCTGCCTATATCTACGTGGACACAATTGCGCCTAAAGATATCCGGGCTTCCGCGCAGAGCCTGATCGCCATCATTATTCTCGGGCTGGGGAATTTCGTTGGAGCCAATTTTTCGGGCTGGGTCCAGTCTCTTTTTACCAGGGAGTCCGTCACCAACTGGAGGAACGTATTCCTCGTGCCGACCATCCTGACCCTGATCTGCGCTGTTGCCTTCGTTGTCTTCTTTAGGGAGAAGCGCGCTCCTGCGGTGGCGGAAAGGTGAGGAGGTTAACCGTGTCCAAAAAAAGAATCGGTGTAGGTTTTGTCGGCGGCGGCTTCATCACAAGGTTTCACATCCGCTCCTGGGTGGGAGTTCGCGACGCCGATGTCCTGGGTGTTATGGATCTGGATGAAAAAAGAGCCGCTGAAGCGGCGGCCCTGGCCAGGAGTCTGGGCGTCGGCGAGGCCAAGGTTTTCAAGACCGTGACCGACATGGCCTCCGATCCGGCCATCAACGCAATCTGGATCTGCTCGCCAAACTATACCCGCATTGAGGTTATGGAAGAGATCGTCCGGGCGGTCCAGAAAGGCAGGGGTTCTCTTCTGGGGGTAACCTGTGAAAAGCCGCTGGGGAGAAATGCAAAAGAAGCCGCCAAGATGCTCGCCCTGGTCAAAAAAGCCAAGCTGCTCGACGGCTACCTGGAAAACCAGGTATTTTCGCCCGCCGTTGTACGGGGAAAAGAAATTGTCTGGGCCCGGGGCGCAAAACTTTGCGGCAGACCGTACCTGGCCCGGGCGGCCGAGGAGCACAGCGGCCCGCACATGCCCTGGTTCTGGGAAGGGTCGCTTCAGGGCGGGGGCGTCCTCAACGACATGATGTGCCACTCGGTTGAAGAGGCGCGCTTCATGCTCACTCCACCCGGTGCCAGGCGGGATGTCCTCACTCCGGTCAAAGTAACCGCCTTCACGAGCTGCCTTAAGTGGCAGAATCCTCACTATGCCAAGATCCTGGCCGATAACTCAGGCGGAAAGACCGATTATCTTCGGAGACCCGCCGAAGATTTTGCCCGGTCCCTGGTCGAATACCGGGACGAGCAGGGCGAGATCCTGGTCGTCGAGACCACGACTTCCTGGTGCTACGTTGGGGCGGGACTGCGATTGACGATGGAGCTTCTGGGTCCTGAGTATTCCCTGGCCATCAACACACTCGACTCCGGGCTCAAGGTCTTTTTCAGCCGAAACGTTAAGGGAAAGGCCGGAGAGGACCTGGTCGAAAAACAGAACGCCGAGATCGGGCTCATGCCCGTGGTCGGCGATGAGTGCGTCGAATACGGCTACACGGCCGAGAATCGTCATATGGTCCAATCGTTTATCGCCGGACAACGGCCGCAGGAAAACTTCAGCGACGGCCTCAGTGTGATGGAGCTCCTGATGACCGCCTACATGAGCGCGGAACAAGAGAAGACCCTTCCCTTCCCGCCCCCTGGTCTCGATTCCTTTATTCCGGCCGTCGCCCGAGGGACGTGGAATCCCAGGAAGAAGAAATAGAAATAAAGGAGCAGCCGTGAAAAAAGCATTAATTGTTGTGACAGCCATCACTTGCATGATTTCCATTGGTTCAACCCGAGGGCCTCAGACCGCCAATCCAAAATCTTCCCCCATTCCCCCGGAAATCCAAAAACAGGTCATGGAGACAAACTACAAAGAAGTCAGGATCAAAAAAATTCCGATCGCCATGGAGTGCTGGACCTTCCGCCATTTCAGCTTTTTTGAGGCGCTGGCAAAAACAAAAGAGCTGGGAATCCGCTACCTGCAGCCTTATCCGGACCAGCCCCTGGGCGCCGGCGATCCAAACATCAAATTCGATCACAACCTCAGCGATGACCAGATCAAGCTGGTGAAGGCGAAGTTGGCTGATTACGGGATTTCGCTCGTGGCCTATGGAGTCGTCGACATCGGGACGACCGAAGCCAGCATGCGCAAAGTCTTCGACTTCGCAAAAAAGATGGGCATCCGGACGATCGTCACCGAACCTCAAGACGACGACTTCACCCTCCTCGAAAAGCTGGTCAAGGAATACGATATCCAGATCGCCATCCATAACCACCCCGAGCCTGCCAAATACGCCCTTCCCCAGACCGTACTCGATCATGTCAAGGGCAGGGACGAACGCATCGGCTCCTGCGCCGACACCGGGCACTGGATGCGGCTCGGGCTCAAACCGGTCGAGTGTCTCCGACTTCTCCAGGGAAGGATCATCGACGTCCATCTCAAGGACAGGAACGGTTTCGGAACAAAGAACACCGACGATGTTCCCTTCGGGATGGGAAAGGCGAACATCCACGACATCCTGGCCGAGCTGACCCTCCAGGATTACCAGGGCTGCCTGACCATCGAATACGAGAATGAGAAAGAGGTCGCCAATCCGACGCCTTCGGTCAGAAAAGGTATCGAATACATCAAAGGCATAACCTACTACGAAGACTACGAGCAACTCCTCAAGGCTTACGACGGAAATTATGAAAAGCACGGCTGGAACCATTATGGACCCGGCCATTTTGAGTTGGACGAAAAGGCGGGAATCCTCAAGTCCCAGGGAGGCATGGGGCTCCTGTGGTACAGCGCCAAAAAATACAAAGACTTCGTGCTGGAGCTGGACTACAAATGCTCGCAGGAAAATACAAATTCCGGGGTTTTCCTGAGGGTCCCCCAGGTTCCCACGAGCGATGACTACATCTATCACTCCTTTGAGATTCAGATCTACGATGCCGGGCAGGGCGTCAGCAAGACGGCCGCGGTCTACGACGCCGAGGCTCCCAAGACCGATGCCTTCAAACCAACAGGAGAATGGAACCATTTCAAGATCATTTTTAAAGGCAAACACATCCAGGTCGAGCTCAATGGCGTTGTCGCAATGGACTGGGAAGCCGAACCGAGGGGAAAAGTCAAGGATTTTGCCGACGAAGGCTACATCGGACTCCAGAACCACGACAGTCTGTCTCCCGTCTATTTCCGGAACATCTATCTGAAGGAGCTCTGAAGAGGAACGGCTCACGGGCCGCGTGGAATTTTGCACGGCCCTGTGCTAAGATACATCGACCGGCCGGCTCAGGAGAAACAGGTTCCAGATGAAGATCAAGTACCTCAACGGAAAAAGGCTTTACCATGCCTTTTTGGCCGGAGGAAACGCGGTCATCCAGGATCAGAATTATCTCAACAAGATCAACGTTTTTCCCGTGCCAGATTCTGACACTGGGACTAATTTGGCTTCGACCATGCGATCGATTGCTGCTCGGGCCCGCGCTTCCCGTTCCCTCAAGGCGACCCTGACCTCCATCGCCGACGCGGCCCTGGTCGGAGCTCGAGGAAATTCCGGCCTCATCTTCGCCCAATATATCTACGGCATAAGCAAAGAAGTCGAAGGAGAGGCCAAGCTCTCGACCAAGACGTTCGGGGAATCGGTGAGAAGGGCTGTTCGCTATGCCTACAGGTCGATCGTGACACCCGTCGAAGGCACTATGATCACCTTGATTCATGACTGGGCCGAAGCCGTTTTTGAGCAGTGCCACAAGATGAGCGATTTCGTCGAGCTCTTGACCTATTCCCATAAGGTTGCCCAGGATTCCCTCAAAGACACACCCAAGCTGCTCCCTGCGCTGGCCAGGGCCGGAGTTGTCGATGCGGGAGCGAAGGGATTCGTCGATTTCCTGGATGGGGTCCTCAATTTCATAAAAACGGGTGACCTGAAAGATATCCCCAAGCCCGAATCGCCCGTCGTTGACGAGCAAATCCGCTTTCACTCCGCCAAGGCCGAAATCAAGAGTCGGTACTGCACCGAGGCCATGCTCCTGGGAAAGAATCTGGACCTGGAAGAGGTCCAGAAAGTTGTCCGTCAATTCGGAGAATCGACGATCGTCGCCGGCTCCGAACAGAGACTCCGCATTCACACCCACACCAACCAACCCGCCGACTTGTTCTTCAGGCTCAAGGATTTCGGCTCGATCGTCGAAATCAAGGCCGATGACATGCGCCGCCAGTACGAGGCCAGCCACGCCCGCAAGTCTCCGATCGCCCTGGTCACCGATTCGTCGTGCGACCTTCCGGCGGAATTGCTCGACGAGCACCATATCCATATGATTCCCTTTCCGATGTCGTTCGGAAACAACGTTTATCTGGACAAGATTACGATCACCCCTTCCCAATTCTTCAACCTTCTGAGAACGAGCCAGCAGCACCCCAAGACTTCGCAGCCTAGCCCGGCGAGTGTCCGGAATCTCCTTTCTTTCCTGGCAAGCCATTACGAGTCAATCATCGTTCTCAGCATTTCCGAAAAGCTGACGGGAATTTACAATTCATTTCTGCAGGCTGCGGCCGAATTCCCGGGAAAGAAAATCGTCATCCTGAATTCCCGCCACATCTCGGCCTCCCTCGGGCTGATCGTCTTGAGGGCCGCTCTGGCTATCCGTGACGGACGTCCCTTCGAGGCCGTTGTCGCCTCGATCGAGGAATGGAGAGCCAAGACCAAGCTCATCGTCGATATCAACACTCTGAAATATTTTGTCCGGGGCGGCCGGATCAGCCGGATGAGGGGCGTGCTGGCCAGGCTGCTGAACCTGAAGCCGATCCTAGCCCTTGACCAACAGGGACTGGTGACTTCTCTCGGCCGGTCCTTCAGCCGCCGGGGCAACATGAAGAAGATCCTCCGGATGGTGCAAACAACGGCGAGAGAAGGGCGGATCTGGAATTACGCGCTCGTTCATGCCCAGAATCCGGGCCGGGCCAAGATCTATGAACAAAAATTGGATCGCTTGCTCGGCCGCAAACCCGCCTTCACAATCGACGTTTCACCCATCATCGGTGTCCACTCCGGGATAGGATCTGTCGCCGTCGCCTTGCTGGCGGAATAGCCTTCGGGTCCAGCCGTGGTGGGCCTCATTCTTGGGACGCTCCTGGGAGCATTGAGCGGCGTGTTTGTCTTCTGGATCAGAACGGTCTTGAATAAATAGCGCCTGTGCCGGATCCTCGACCGAGCTCCGGCTCAATCCGCCTCGACCGGCACGACGTCGACTTCGATCCGGTTCTTGCCACGGATGATGGACAGGCGCAGCGGCTGGTTGGCCCGCCATTCCGACAATGAATGATAAATGTCGTCAACGCTGGCCACGTCCCTTCCGTTGATGGCCACGACCAAGTCTCCTCTAATCACCCCGGCTGATCTAGCGGGACCCTGTGGGTCGGTCGAGGCGATTTCTACGGCCTGGCTCTTGTTCAGACCAAAAAACCGGACCAACTTTCGGTCCAGCTGCCGGCGGTAACCGACGATCCCGAGGAATCCTCGTCTGACCTTCCCCTGGCTGATGAGTTGAGAAACGACCCATTTGGCCGTTGAGGAGGGAATGGCAAACCCTATACCCTGAGCCATGGCGATGATGGCTGTGTTCACGCCGACAACGCGACCCCGCGAGTCCAGGAGCGGGCCGCCCGAATTCCCGGGATTCAGCGGCGCCGTGTGCTGGATGATATTCTCGATCAACCTTCCTTCTTGGCTCCGCAGGGTTCGCCCAAGGGCGCTGATGACTCCCGTCGAGACTGTGGACTCGAATCCATAAGGATTGCCCATGGCGATCACGAGCTGTCCCACGCGCAGTTCTGACGAATCACCCAGGTTTGCATAGGGAAGGCCGGAGGCGGTGACATTGAGCAGGGCCAGGTCGGTGGAGCTATCTTTGCCTACGAGACGGGCCTCGAGTCTCTTCCCATCCATAAAGGAGACTTCGATCTTCTTGGCGCCGGTCGCGACGTGGCTGTTGGTGACGAGATAGCCGTCGGGAGCTATGACAAACCCTGAGCCCGCCCCCAAGGCTTCGAACTCATTTTCTGATGACTGCCGGCCGATAGAGATACTGACTATGGCTGGCCCGACGGCATCGACCACCGCGACGACCGCCCTGGAGTAGGCATCGAGGAGCTCGGCGTCAGAATCTCCTGATTGCCGGACCCCAGGAGGCCGGGAGGTTCTTTCTTTCCCTTCCTCAGAGGCCCACCCCTCGAGGAAGACCGGAGAACGGCTTTTATCACGCTTCATTCTTTTATTTTACAATAAAAATCGATTTCCGGCTGGGCTCAGACGATATTCGTCGGCGAAAATCGTCTGTCCCGTCTATCTGGTCGTCTCGTCAAAAAGAAGTACGTGGGACTTAGGAGTGCTTGAGCAAGCAAGCATGCAAACTAAATGTCTTGACTTTCCTACTCCTCACCCTTCACGTCCGTTACTATTATTTTGACGAAATAAACAGATGACAAGATGCGGAGAGACGGTTTGTTGCAGGCGATGGTAAAATGGAGAGGAAGACGAAAGCGCTCAGTTACATGTTAAAAGTCACCGAGGTTCAGGCCAAGAGCATCCTTAATAAGTCAAAGATCTATGACTATTGCGTGAATGCCTACACCGGCTGTACCGTAAATTGCGCGTACTGCTATGCCCGCCTCTTCATGAGGCGCTACTCCGGCCACAGCGAGCCCTGGGGCAGCTTTGTCGACGTCAAAATCAATGCCCCCGAGCTTTTGCGCAAACAGTTGGAAAGAGCAAGGCCTGGCACCGTCTGGATTTCCTCGGTCTGCGATGCTTATCAACGTCTGGAAGCCACCTACAAGCTGACAAGGCGGTGCCTTGAAGAGCTGCTCAAAAAACAGTTCCCGGTCAACATCCAGACCAAATCGGCCTTGGTTCAGCGTGACCTGGATCTTTTTGTCCAGTTTAAGGACATCGAAGTCGGTTTTACCATAACCACTGAAGATGAGCGGACCAGCCGGCTGTTCGAGCGAGGCGCGTCCTCGGTCCGCGAACGGGTCGAAGCTCTGGCACAAATCCATGCCCGGGGTGTCCGTACGTTTGTCTTCGTCGGCCCGCTGCTGCCCGGGAATCCGGCTCGCCTGGCCGAGCTCCTGCAAGGAAAAGTGGACCGTGTCCTGATCGACCGGATGAACTACGTTTATACCATGAGAAGATTCTACGACCATCATGGTCTGTCTGATGCACTGACCGATCGTTTTTTTGAGGAGCAGAAGACAAGCTCTTGGCCGAGCTCGTAAAGCGAGACATCCCCTATCAGGTCCTCTTCTGAACATTCCCCGTCTGAGCCATCCGATTTCTTGGGTTTGTTGACCCGCTTTAGTCAATAGAGTAAGATGCCGGAAATGAATTCAACTCCCGCCTGGATCGGACTCATCCTGGCCGTGATGATCGCGGCTTATGCTCTGGCCAAATGGAAAAAGCTCTCCGTTGAAACGAGCATGCTGGCGGCCGCAATCGCCGGTGGACTGGCAGGCGCATTGACCAAAACCCCGCCTCTCGCCGAGCTTCCTCGACACCTGGTCGAGGGGGCTTTCACCTATTTGGATGTCGTTCTTCTGTTTGCTTCGGCGACGACCTTCATGGCCATCATGAGTGAATCGGGCAGCGTCAACCTTGTCGTCCGCGGCACGCTCAAGATCTTTTACAACAAAAGGGCCATCGTCCTCGTCCTGCTCATGATCATCGTCTTGATCCCCGGTGCTCTGACCGGAGCGGGGAGCGTTTCGCTGCTGGTCGTCGGGGCGCCGGTCGCTGTGGCCCTGGGCAGCCTTGGAGTCCCGAAGAAGAGGGTGGCCGCCATACTCTTCATCACCGCCGGATTGAGCGCCGCCGCCCCTCCGGTCAACATCTGGGCCATGGTTTTGTGCGCCGGGACGGCGATCCCGTATGTCGGCTTCGTCCTCCCGCTGGGAATTCCGGTTTTGCTGCTGGGGACATTCACCATTCTCTATCTGGGATGGAAAAAAGAGGGAGAGATGGACCTTGAACGAGCCCTCCGGGAGATGCCGGCCATTCCGCCCCGGATGAGCTGGTGGAGGGTTTTCCTTCCCTTTTTTGTCTTTTTCGGCCTGGTGGCGGCCTACCGCATCTGGCCTTTCTCATCGCCCATTTTCGGCCTGGCTCTGGAATTCACGCTGGCCGCAATCGTCGCCCTGATCGTCAGCCCCAAACGGATCAATATCCTCATTCTCTCCAGAGATACAGTGAAGAGGCTTCTCCCACTGCTCGCGACAATGGTCATTGTGGGCATGCTCCAGCAGATCATGACCGCGACCGGCGTAAGAGGACTAATCTCGTTCGCCGTTCTCAGCACTCCCCTCGTTCTGCTCTTTATCCTCCTGGCCGTGATCATGCCGGTTTCGGAGGGCGTGCTCACCTACGGCGCGGCCGCAATCATCGGCATTCCCTTGATCTGGTTTTTTGACTCGATCGGCCTCCATGCCACGGTGGCCATCGCCGGGCTGAGCCTGCTCTGGCCGCTGGGAGACGGGCTTCCCCCCACCGCCCTCATCGGCCGCTTGAGCATGATCGTATCGGAATACAAAGGGACATATTTCTCTTTCATCAAAGAAACCTGGCTTCCCTGGACCGTTATCACAGTTGTCGGCGTGCTTATGGTCGTCTTCAGCGCGAAGCTGGCCTTTCTGGTAAGATGGAGCATGTAATGTCCGCAATAATGATCGCTTATTATGTCTTGTGCGCGTGTCTGATCGGTCTCGTCGGATGGAATTTTGTCCGAGAAAAGAAAAGCCGGGATGATATGCTTCTTTATCTGGTCGTCCTTATCCCTCTCCTCTTGAGGCTGCTCAGGGTGAAGTGATATGAGTTCCTGGATTTCCCGCGAGTGGAGGACAAAATCCATCCTGGCCCTGGTCGTCGGGGCGACGATGTTTGCCGGGGCACTCCCCCTCTACCGTCACCGCCGTTTCGAAACATCTTTTGTCCCGGGTGCCGCTGTTACGAGGATCGCCCGGCTCAGCGATTACGGCCCAGGAATCAAGGGAACGATGGCCGACACAAGCGTCTATTTTCTGGAAGGCAAAGAGCCGGGAGGCAAGGCTCTTCTGATGGCCAACACCCATGCCAATGAACCCGCCGGCTTCCTGGCCTCGCTCATCTTTCTCGAAAACGCCGCCGTTGAGCGGGGGACGCTGATCATCATTCCCGAGTTCAACAACTCGGCCGGCCGCAACACCCGTCCGGGCGACGGTTATCCGCTCTATTATGAAATTCAGACGGATTGGGGGGCGAAGAAATTCCGCATTGGAAACCGGGAAGCGTCGCCTCTCGACCAGTGGCCCGACCCGGATGTCTATATCCATTATCCCGACAAACAGCTGCTTTCATTCATCGATGTGAGGAATACCAACAGGACGTGGCCGGGGAGGCCCGACGGCCCGCTCATGGAGAGGGTGACCTACGCAGCCATGGAGATGATGAGAAAAGAGAGAGTGGACATTGCCATCGACTTCCATGGCGCTGAAACCATGTTTCCCGTCACCAACTGCATCGTGGCGCCCGAAAAATCGGCCAGGATTGCCACGCTGGCCTCGATGACGGTCAAGGCCATGGAGGGATTCGAGAACCACGTTGAGCCTTCCCCCTCGGGATTCCGCGGGCTCTCGCATCGCGAGATCGGGGATTTCTCCGACACATTACCGTTCCTGCTCGAAGCGCCTCTCCCCTTTCTGGACCAGCCGACGGGCCCAAAGACGGTCAAGCTGCTCCTCGACGGCAAGGACCCGTTCCTCTTGAGCCTGTCCAAAAAGAAGAAACTCTTCGTTCCCTATGATGAAAAGGGTTGGCCGATGGAGAAACGGGTCGGGCAGCATTGTTCGGTGGCGCTGGAGATCTTGCGCCAGTATTCAAAGAAGACTCCGGAAAGGGCGATCAAGATCGGCGCTGTCCCTCGCTACTCAGAATTGGTTAAGAACGGCGTCGGTCATTATTTTCATAATCCGGAAAAGAAAGGTGAGAAGTCATAGGCACGCTCGAGGGCTAAGATACTGAGATGGAGCGCGGCGATGATAAAATACAGAGCCCATTTGGAGGAGGCAAAAAATGAAGACAAGGACACTCATCGGGTTGGCCGGGGTCACAGCGGCCATCGTCATCCTGGTCGGGGGGATAGTTTTTCTCCCGGCCGGAAACAAGCCGTCTGATCCTTCCTCTCTCAGGGATGAGGGGAATTGTACGGTCATCATGGTGGGAAAAGACGCTTCTGTTGACGGTTCGACCATTACCACGCACACGGCCGACTGCGGCCTTTGTGACTGGACGTGGCGGCACGTTCCGGCGGCTAACCACAAGCCCGGCGAAAATCGAAAGATTTATCATATCGATCAGTACAAGATCCTGGCCGCCCAGCGAGGGCCTTAAGTGGGACGTCTACAAAAAAGATTTCACCGGCCTTGAAATCCCGGAATTGCCCCACACTTTCGCCTACCATCACGGGATGTTCGGCTATATGAATGAGAACCAGGTGGCTATCGGTGAGTCAACCATCGGCTGCCAGAAAAAGATGTTGAACCCGACTCCAACTCCCGCCTTCGATCTTACCATGCTGACCCTCATCGCTATGGAGCGGGCGAAAACCGCCCGAGAGGCCATCAAGATCATGGGTGAGCTGGCGGAAACGTACGGCTACGGTTTCACCGACGAAGGCGAGATGCTTGCCGTGGCCGACCCCAGGGAGGTCTGGGTGTTTGAGATCATGCCCGTTGGCCCTCTGTGGACCCCGAAGAGCGGAAAGCCAGGCGCGGTCTGGTGTGCCGAGCGCGTTCCCGACGACCATGTCAGCGTCTGTCCTAATGAATCTCGGATAGGAGAGATCGACCTCGGTAAACCCGATGACTTCATGGCCTCGCCCAATGTGGTCTCCTACGCCATTGAAAGCGGTCTTTACGATCCCAAAAGCGGCAAGCCTTTCAACTTCAAGAGGGCATATTCGCCGACGGAGGGCAGCGCTGTGAGCACTGAGGGCTGGGAAGCGCGATTGTGGAGGTTTTTTGACCTCGTCGCCCCGTCGCTTAAGCTCGGACCTGAGACGCCGGAGATGGACTTCCCCTTCTCGGTCAAGCCGGAGCGGAAACTCTCCGTCCAGGATGTCATGAATTTTACCCGCGACCAGTCCCAGGGGACGATCTTCGACCCGCTCAGGGGTATCCGGGGCGGGCCGTTCAGGAACCCAAATTACTTCCGAAAAACCCGCCTTATCTGCGACGGGCGCGCCGAGTATACGAGTGTCACCCAAAGCCGCGGCTGGCTGCCCAACCCGATCGGCGGGATCGTCTGGATTTCCTTCGGCTCCCAAGACACGGCCTGCTATATGCCTTTTTATGCGGGAATCAGCGATCTGCCAAAATCCTTCGCCGTCGGTGATCACTGGGTCTTCAACCGCGATTCCGCCCGCTGGGCCTCTGATTATGTCAACTTCCATGTCCAGCCTATTTATTCAGAAGCAATCAAAGATGTGAATAGCGCCCAGGCCAAGTATGAGGCCCCGGTCGTCGCCAAGATCACCGAGATCGATAAGCAGGCGGCCGATCTTTTTAAACAATCTCCAGACAAGGCCTCGAAGTTTTTAACCGGTTTCTGCCTGAATAACGCTCAAAACGTCGTCAAGGCCTGGTGGCAACTCGGAGATGACCTGCTGGTGAAATACAACCGCCTTTATTTATACGATGTCGCGAAAAGGACCTACGGCCGTCATGCCCTGGACGTTCCGGAATCGTGGAGGAGAGTGACCAAGTCCTACGAGATACTGATTGAACCGGAGCCAAAAAAATAAGGAGTCACTAGTAACCATTTGAGAGGAGGTCGAGATGAAACGAATGAGTATGGCCACGATTATCGCCCTGTTTTGGACAATTCCAGGCCTGGTCGCTCAGAATGTTCCGAGGGCTCAGCTTCCCGTGCTTACGACCTCGGCCGGGCAGAGCCAGGATGTGACGACTCTCAACATCGTCATGGAAGAAGCCGGCATCAAATATGATTATTGCGATGTTCCCACCCCGGAAATGCTGGCCGCAGGCG
The DNA here is from genome assembly GCA_963770045.1 of Candidatus Aminicenantota bacterium. Lineage (GTDB taxonomy): Bacteria > Acidobacteriota > Aminicenantia > Aminicenantales > CAVYOD01 > CAVYOD01. Next base: position 61,886 of record CAVYOD010000009.1, read on the forward strand.
TTGGGCTCGGCGGAAAACAGGCAGCGCCTGGTTTTCACATCGAATCAACGACCGACACGGCCAAGTTCCCCAAGGGCACGCCTTACAAGACTGTTATCTTCGCCATCGGCGCCAGCCTGAAGGGCATGGGAGCGTCCGGGCTGACCCTGGATGCAGAAGAGGCACGCCTGAAGAAAGTCATCGATTACTGCCAGAAGAACAAGATTTTCATGATCGCGGTTCATGTCGGAGGCGAATCAAAGAGGGGCCCGGCCGGAAGCGATAACGAGAGGATGATCGATGCCGTCGCGCCTTATGTGAACGACCTGGTCGTCACCAACGACAGCAACAAGGACGGCCGGTTCACCAAGATCTCTAAAGAGAAGAACATCCCCTTGACTCAAATTGAATTCGCCCTTGGACTGGTGGACATTATGAAGCAGGTTTTCCAATAATCACCAAAAAAAGGTGAACCCAGAGCTGTGAGCAGTGACCGGCGGTGGATCAGCGCACACAGCCACTCCTCAAAGGTTTCCCCGTGCTGGCAAAAGATAAAAAGCTCTGTATGGATGGCTGAATAAAGATTTAAAGCTTGATTTCCTTAATCTTGAGTTTGTTCAAATCGATAATCCCCAGCCCCTGCTCGGCGCCGCGTTTGAGATGGACGATCTCCTCCGGTTTCAGTCCGCGAAGGCCTGCGCAATAAGCGTCAATGGCCACCCGATCGACGCCGGCCACGACTTTTTGGGGCTTGAGTATCTCGCCCGGACCAAACGGGCCGTTCGTGGTGATGATTTCTGTGGCGTCGACGATGCACAGGGCGGGTTTCACGGCCTTATTCAGGTCGGCGATGCTCTGGTCCAAGTGGGCGATATCGTTCGGGTCGGTGTCCCAATGCTCCTTATGGAATGTCCGGTTGCAGCCGGGAGAATTCAACCCCATCAGGTTCTTCATCGTGCCGGTGAACTTGTTTCCCGCATGGTCCTTGGTGATGGGCATATCGATCAGAAGATCGTTGTTGAACAACTCTTTGAGGATTCTGGCTTCCTTCAGGGCCACGCCGTTGGAAATCGGCACCGCCTGAAACAGAGCTTCATCCTTTTCGAAGAGCCTGAGATTCGCGCCTTCTTCCTTGGCTACCTGGCCGAGGCCTGTGTCGTCCCATTGCTTGAGAGGTTGCCAGCTGAGCAGGTTGACTTCCTTGGCCCCGGCTCGCTTGCACATGCGGATGACCGAACGGACGATTTCGGGCTTGGTAAAGGCCCCAGGATGTCGGCTCTGCACGTTCGGAAGCAGAGCGACTCGGGAGTTTTTGGGGACGAATTTTTCCATGCCTCCGAGCATCTCGATCGCCTTTATCGTATTCTTTCCGTAATCACCGCCCATGGCAACAGCCACGTCTGGGCCCGGGTCATCCGAGGCAAAGCCGGAGTCCGCGCGCGCCGAAGAGCCCAACGAACCACCGATAACAAACGTAACCCCGAGCTTGGCGGAGTCTTTAAAAAACTCTCTTCTTCCTATCGTCCGGGCCATCAGGAACCTCCTCGCAAATTTCTTTGTATTCTCTCACAAGTATCCTCAGAGTTCAACCGGACCAGAATAAACCAGAATCCTCTCCGGGCGTGCTACGGTTGGTGCTTCTTGAGGGCTTCCCGTTGCAGATCCAGGGCCCTGGCCAGCACGGAATGGAGCTTCGCGGCCAGGATTCGTATTTTGATGTTGGACAGCTTTCTCTTGCCCGACTTCTGGGTTTCGTAATAGGTGTGCAGCAAGATATCTATTTCTTCGTCACTCAGAAAAGGCTTTAGATTCTCATCGGCCTTCAGTTCCTGCCTCAATTCCTCATAGTCCTGAGCTCTGGCGACGATCTTGTTTTCCTCCAGGAACTGGGCACGCCTCTGTTCATATTCCGGCGCAGCGTAAGCAGGGATGGGGCCGAGAAGCCGACGCGCCTCACTGAGAGTTGCGTCAAAAAAAAGCTTCCCGTCCTTGAGAAAATTGCGGGCCTGATAGTATTCGGGCGCATTCTGAGCCGCAGCACTGCTCAGGTAGTCTTCGAAAGTCCGGATGGACTTGGTCAGGAGCTCGAAGCATTTCGCTGCTTCTTGATAAATTTCGCGCTCCCTGGAAATGACCATCCCACGCCCTCCAAGACTTTATAGCACAGCTCCATATCCGAGTCAAAAGCAAGCAAACGGGGGACTCCGGGGGACACCTGCATAGAGAGTGTCCCCCGGGGACGTCCCCCAGTTTCAGTTATCTTATCGAGCTGGCCACGACGTTGGCGATCTTGCTGCGCATCGAGATGATGTCGCCTTTATCATCGGGATGGACGCGGTTGGTGAGAAAGATGATAAAGGTCTGAGTTTCGGGATCGATCCAAATCGATGTTCCGGTATAGCCGGAATGCCCATAGGAATTGGGACCGAAGATGTCGCCTCCCACGGTCGCAAAATCGGAGTGGAGGTCCCAGCCCAGGCCCCGTCCCGAGAATTCCACGCGGGCATAGACCGAGGTCATCCTCTCGACGGCGAGCGGGCTCAGAATCCTGACTCCGCCAAAGATCCCTTTGTCCAGCATCATTTGGGCGAAGGTGGCGAGGTCATCGGCGGTCGAGAACAGCCCGGCGTTTCCGGAGACGCCTCCCTGCAGCCGGGCCAGAGGGTCGTGGACGACCCCGATCAGCGGTTTGCCTTCGGAGACCTGGGTCGGGACACAGAGGCCGTGATATTTTTCGGGCGGGTTATAAAACGTGTGGTCCATCTGGAGAGGTTTGAAGATATTCTCGGCCGCGAACTCGGCGATCGTCTGGCCGGTGATCTTTTGGACGATATAGGCCAGCGTGATAAAGCCGAGACAGCTGTAATCGAACACTTTTCCGGGCGGATTATTCTTGCTGAGCTCGGCAATATATTTAACCAGCGTCCCGACCGGGCAAGGCTCGCCGCACTTCTCTGCGGCTGCCTTGGCGTCCGTATAAGGCGGCAGACCTGAAGTGTGGGTGAGGAGATGCCAGATCCGAGCGTCCTCCCCCGGCTTCCCTCCCTCTTCTATGTAGGCAGAAAATTCCGGCACAAAATCCTTGACCTTATCCCAGAGTCGCAAGCGTCCCCGCTCGGCCAGGATCATGATCGAGGTGGCGGTGGCGACTGGCTTGGTCATTGAGGCCAGGTCGAAGATCATGGAGATTTCCATCGGTTTGTGCTCGGGGACCCATTCGCTTTCGCCAAACGCCTGCCTGAAAACGATCCTGCCTTTTCTTCCAACGGCGATCACGGCGCCGGGAAAATCCTTCCGGCCAATCGCTTCTTTCATAAGCTCATTGATAAGATTGAGATGGGCTGAAGACATCCCCACGTCCTCAGGCTTTGCCAAAGGAAGCCGCTGGGCATAGCTCGGAGGCAAGGCCAAAATCAAAAGCCATGCGATGCCGACGAGAATCCTGGCTTGTTTTTTCATCTTTACCGCCTTATCCGTCATGCTTTCCTGGCACAACCCCAGCGGGCTGACCCCAACGGATTTCTTCTGGACATTCCTTATTTTAGTCTTTTGATGATGTGCCAACCGTACTTGCTCTTCTGAGGATCAAAGACGGCCAGCCCGATTCCATTGACGGGCAAGCTGAAGCCCACGTCCCCAAAGCTCTTGACCATCCCGGTGCGGGAATATTCCTGCTGGCTTTCGTCGGGAGTGACTCCTGCGTTGGACATTTTGTAGATCCCCGGATACCGGTCATCCGTGTACTGCTTCACGAGGGCATCGAAATCTTCGCCTTTATTGGCCCGCTCTAATAGCTGCTCGGCCAGTTTCTGGGCTTCCTCCTTGCTGCGGGTGACCTTGGACTCGGGGATAGAGCCCTGGAAAGCGATCAGGATATGCTGGACCGTGATATGGTCCGGCTCCTTGCCTTCCACCGCTTCAGATCGCATTTTCGAGTAAGCGACTCCGCCGACAAGGACTGCGGCGGCCAATAGCCATACCCATTTTTTCATCGCTACCTCCTTTTTATTCTTTCTCGGCCACCAGATAGAGCTGCGGGTCTCCGAGTTTAAAAGTGCCTTTTTCGGTCGAGCTATAGATCGCCTGTGTCTTCAGTCCCGCCCCAGCCAGAAGCCTCTTGATCTCGGCTCTGCCTGGTCGGAGGCTGAATTATAGCAAAATTAGGCCTTTTGGTATAATGACTGAAGCAAGTCTGAGTTTTCAGGAGTTCGAAACCATGGAAAAAAGAATAACAACTTCCATCCTTTTTACACCCATCAGGATTGGCCAGGTCACGGTCCCCAACCGCTTCGTCCGCTCGGCTACGCATGACTTCCTCGCCGATGAGGATGGAAAGGTTACAGACAGACAGGTCGCGTCTGCTCCGCGATTTGGCCGAAGGAGAAGTAGGTCTGATCATCACCGGTCATGCCTATGTCAACCCGGCGGGAAAGGCGAGTCCGCGCCAGATCGCGGTCTACGATGACCGATTTATCGAAGGATTGGCCAGGATCCCGGGGGCGGTTCACGATTTTGCCTCCCGGGTTTTTCTCCAGATCGCCCATGCCGGCCGACAGACCAAAGCCAAACTGTGCGGCTGCACGCCGCTCTCACCCTCAGCCGTCTATGACCCGAGCTCCAAGACAATGCCCAAAGAAATGACCGGGGAGGAAATCCGCGGTCTCATCGAGGACTTCATCCAGGCTGCACGCCGGGCTAAAGAGGCCGGCTTTGACGGGGCCCAGCTCCACGTGGCCCATGGGTACCTTCTCAGCAGCTTTATTTCCCCGCACACCAACCGGCGCCCCGATGAATGGGGTGGATCCATCACCAACCGGGGGCGGGTGCTGGTTGAGATCGTCCGCGGCACGAAGGACCTCTTGGGACCCGAATTTTCTCTCATCGTCAAGCTGAACTCGACCGATTTTCTGCCGACGGGCTTGACGATCGAGGAGAGCATCCAGGTTGCCAAGATCCTGGAGAGCGCCGGAATCGATGCGATCGAGGTCAGCGGAGGGATGGCCGAGGCCGGAAAAGGGTCTATTTGGCCGGGTCTGAGGAGAGAAGATGAAGAAGGCTATTTTGTTGACCAGGCGGCCAGGATTAAAGAGGCCGTGAAAATCCCTGTTTTCGGTTTGGGTGGAATCCGGAATTTTTCGGTTATGGATAAAATCGTCCGGGAAGGTCGAGCCGATCTCATCTCTATGAGCCGTCCTTTCATCCGAGAGCCCTTTCTGGTGCGGAAGCTGCGGCGGGAAGAAATCCAGAAATCCGAATGCATCTCTTGCGTCAAGTGCCTTAATCCGCGTGGGATCCGCTGCGCCGAGCTTGAGCCAAAAAAGGCGGTCTCGGAATAGATTGGACGGGGAAAGACTTTGAGCAAGCGTCCCTTCGTTCTCATACTTTTCTCGGCTGTCCTTTTCGGGATCAGCCTGCCTTTAGCCAAACTGCTGACAACGGAAATGCACCCGATAGCGCTCGCGGGTTTTCTCTATCTGGGCGCTTTCGTGGGATTGGGCCTCTTTTCTTTGGAAAGGAATATCGCAGGCAGGGGCCGGCAAGGCGGTATCGCGGATAAGCGCGAAGCATCTCTTAGAAAAAAAGATTTGCCCTGGCTGGCCGCGGCCACCATCGCCGGAGGCGTCCTGGGCCCCATCAGCTTGATGGCAGGGCTGGCCAGGACCTCGGGCTTTTCGGCCTCTTTGCTGCTAAACCTCGAAGGCGTCGCTACGGCCCTTATCGCCATGAGATTTTTTAAAGAAGAGGCTCCGCGGCGCTTATGGCTGGCTTTGGGAGCCATGACCGCGGCGGGAGTCTGTTTGACCTGGGATCCCGGCCTGGGCCGGTTCAATATCATCGGCCCCCTGCTCATTACTCTTGCCATGGTCTGCTGGGGGCTCGATAACAATTTCACCCGGAATATTTCCGACAAAGACCCAGTCCAGATCGCCGGTATCAAAGGCCTCTTCGCGGGAGCGATCTCTCTCTGCTTGTCGTTGTTTTCGGGATCAACCTGACGATCACAATTCAGACCGCTTATGCCCTCCTCGTCGGCGCCCTTTGCTACGGCCTGAGCTTGGTTCTGTTCATCAAGGCGTTGCAGCGGCTGGGGGCTTTCCGGGCCGGAGCTTTCTTCAGCCTCGCCCCCTTCATCGGAGCCGCAGTCTCGCTGGTTGTCCTTCGAGAGCCTTTGGGGATAGCCATGCTTTTGGCGTGTTTATTGATGGTCGTCGGCGTCTGGCTCATCATCACAGAAAAACATGCTCACGCCCACCGGCACGAACGCCTGATGCACTTTCATTTTCACACGCATGGCGATCTTCATCACTCCCACCTTCATCCCGAGGCGATCGAGGAGCCCCACAGCCATGAGCATACCCATGAGGCTTTGGACCACATCCACGGCCACTGGCCCGACATCCATCACCGGCACGGGCACTAAACAAGCAATTCGTCCCCAAGCTAGTCTGTAAGCCTAAAGGCTGATTTTAGGGCCCTTTTTTAGCTCTAAGGCTTGAACCCAGGCCTCTTTTTGTAGCTATCTTCAGCAAAATCAATAACTACCGCAGGCCCGACCCCGAATCTCCCAATTCAATTGGGATTACGGCCAAAGATCGGTGCTCAGGTACTTGAGGCCCGAATCGTTGATGATCATGGCCACGGTTTGGCCGCGACAAGGACCGCGGAGAAGCTTGAAGGCGGCGGCAAGATTCGCACCTGAAGAAAACCCGGCGAAAATTCCCTCTTTACGGGCGAGGAGTCGGGTAGCCTCAATAGCTTCCTCGTCACTGACTTGGAGATAGCCGTCGATCAATTCTGGCTTCAGAAACGCCAGCTGGGGCATCGCATATCCCCCACCCTGGATGCGGTGGTCGGGATGAGTCACCTTTTCGCCAGCCAGGGCTGCGGCCCCCCTGGGCTCGACGACAAAGCAACGAATCGCGGGATCAGACTCCTTGAACGCGGCCGCGCAGCCGCCGAACGTGCCTCCGCTCCCTGGGAATTCGCAAAAAGCTTCAATTCGAAAACCCGATGCTCGAGCCTGTCCCAAAAATTCTGGCCCCGTGTGGAGGTAATGGGAACGGAAATTCCCCAGCAGCCTGAACTGGTCGGCACGGAACCCACCTCTTTCCCGCACGATCCGCTGGGTTTCCTGTTCGACCAGCTCGAGATCGCCGCCCGACACCCGACCCGGGACCGAGTCAGGCAGCTGATCAACGAGGACGACTTCGGCCCCCAAGGCGGTCATCATCCGGGCCCGCTCGCTCGAATTCCCTTTCGACATGACCGCCACAAATTGATAGCCTTTGACAGCGCAAGCTATGGCCAAGCCCGTGCCCATGTTGCCGCTGGTCAATTCTACAACGAGCTGGCCGGGACGCAGCCGTCCTTCAGCCTCGGCATCCTCGATGATCTGCAGAGCGGGCCGGTCTTTCTTGGAAAAACCGGGGTTGAGATATTCCAGCTTGGCCAGGATGGACCCGTTTTCGTTCTTGGTGATGCGGGCCAGGTTTACGACAGGCGTTTCGCCGACCGCCTCAAGAACCGAAGACAGCACCCGGTCAGCACGTTGATTCATCAAGCTCCCTCCCTTCCAGTTGGGAAACGGTCAAGATCCCCCCGGGCGGCCTCCATGAGCAGGCAAAAAGCTTGCCCCTCTGTCGCGACTCCGGGGGAAGAAAATTCGGGCGAGCCACAGACTCCCTGGACGAGTCCGAGCGAATCGACTTTCGCCAGGGCTGCTTCCCGCATCCGGTCCGCCTGCTTCAAATGGATTTTTCCCAGCCAGCCTCCCAAGAGCCCCCGATATATAGAATATGCCAGCATCTGGGCGAGGTTGGTTTCGACAAAGGTTTGAGGATTATCCAGGACGTCGTGGAAAAGTCCGTCAGGACGCTGGCAGGCGAGGCAGCCATCGATCACATCCTTGACATATCCGACCAGTCGGGCTTTCTCTCCCGTCATCTCCGTTGGTAATGCTCTGATCACCCGGGACATTCCTGCGGCGGCCCAGCCATTGCCGACTCCCCAGAAATCCTTCCGCTCAAAATCATGCCGTCCATCGTCCCAGATGTGAGAAAACAGTCTTTTCTCGGGATTCCAGAGGAGCCTGCGCATGCCCTCAATTTGTTTGACCGCCTCATCGGGCCGGCCGGCGACGGCCAGGAAAGGCGGGGCCATGTACATCGAATCAATCCAAACCTGAGGTTTGTTATCGATGTGGTAAAGGACACCCTCGCTTGACTTCGGCGCTCGCTGAAGAAAATATTCGAGCATACGGTCGGCCGCGTTCCTGAGCAATTTGTCCCCCGTCACTTTGGCGGCAAAGAGGACAGCTTCGCCGTTCGCGCCCGGATCAGTGACGCCATGATTGTCGCAGACCTGGCCCAGCCGGCCATCTTCCCAGCGCCGGAGGACGGCTTCCTTGGCCATCAACACGACGAGGTCAACGTCCCCTCCGCTTTCCAGAATCGCCTGGGCGGCGACGCCTTGCTCCCAGGCTTGGCGCTGCATGGACAGCATCGCTCGTTTCACTTTTTCGATTTGCTCATTCGGCTTTTCCTGTTCAGGACCCGTTCCCGAAGACCTATCCTTTTTGAGAATGAAGGCACCGCCGGCCGCGGTCCCATATTTTAGGAAATGACGTCTCTCCATGGCTCCTCCTTGGAGTCTTTATGGCGGCATTATAGCATTCTTCCCGAACCCATTCTTCCCGATTCTTGACATGAAGCGGCAATTTCATCATATTGGGGGCAATGAGCTCCTTGAGGAAGGGAAGGTTCAAGGGCTTTCTGGGAAACGTAAGGTCCCGCAAGCTCATCCACGTCGTGGCCATCTATGCAAGCTCCTCCCTGACCGTTCTCGGCGCGTTAAACCTCTTCCTCAGACAGTACAATTTTTCTTCCCGGATCTTTGATGTCCTTCTTGTGTTTCTCGTCTGCGGCCTGCCGGCGGCGCTTGTTTTCAGGTGGCATCACGCCACACAAGAGAAACGTCGGTTCCAACCCAAAGAGGTCCTCCTCTATGGAATATTCCTCGCCGTTGCGCTTCTGACCACTCTTCGCTTGGTCACGCTGCCGAGGCTTATAGGAAAGTCTCCCGACGAGAAATCGATCGCCGTCCTCCCCTTCCAGAACATGAGCGGGAGCAAGGAGGACGAGTATTTCAGTGACGGCGTCACCGAGGACATCATCACTCAGCTTTCCAAGATTGAAGACCTGAAGGTTATCTCCCGGACTTCGGTCATGGCCTATAAAGAAACCAAAAAAAACGTCCGTGAGATCGGGAGAGAGCTCAACGTCGCCGCTATCCTGGAGGGAAGCGTGCGCCGGGTCAATGACCGGGTCCGGATCGTCGGTCAGCTGATCGACGCCCGAAAAGACAAACACCTCTGGGCAGAGACTTATGACCGTCAGCTGACGGACATCTTTGAGATCCAGAGCGAGGTCGCCAAGCGGATCGCGGCCGAGCTCAAGGCGAGGATGTCTGCGGACGAAAAAGAGCGGATCGAAAAAAAGCCGACGGAGAGCGTCGATGCCTATGCCTATTATATGAAGGGCAGGGAGAACTATTACAAGTACACCCGGGAAGATAATGAGCAGGCTATCGAGTTCTTCAAGAAGGCCCTGGACCTGGACCCGAACTATGCTTTGGCATACGCAGGACTCGGCGACGCCTACTCGCGCAAATCTCTATTTTCAGACCGCCGCTCTGAATGGCTTGACTTAGCCACCGAGATGAGCAAAAAGGCGATCGCGAAAGGCCCGGGCTTCGCGGAAGGCTACAAAGCGCTCGGGCTGGCAATTGAGACGGCCGGCAACTTCCATGAAGCTCTGGATGCCTATTATAAAGCGGTCGCTCTGAATCCCAATTATGCTCCCGTTGTCGTCAGTATCGGGACGGTCAATTACAGCCTGGGGAAATATGACGAAGCTGTCAAATGGCTGAGGAAGGGGACGGAGCTGCAACCCGGGTTTGCCCGTTACTATGCTCTTGTCGGATTTCAATATTATCACTTGAACTACGATCGTCAAGCCAGGGTCTGGCTCGAGCGGGCTCTCGAATTTCAGCCGGGCGACGTTTTCCCCCAGTTGGTCCTCATCTATCTGGACATCTCTGCCCAGAAGCAGGACGAGGCGAAAGCCCGCCTCAGCAAGCTTGTAAAAGCCCATCCGGACGAAAGGAACGTCCTCGACGCCGCCGGCGATCTCGCGCTACTTTCGGGGGACGACTCGAGGGCAAAGGATTATTATGAAAAACTCTCCCAGCTCACATCCTTGCTGGGTTCGCCCGGCAACAAGCTGGCCTGTGCCTTGATAAAACTCGGTGAAAGCGCTCGAGCTTCCAAGATCCTGGACGAGAATCTGGCATTTTGTCTTTCAGACCCAGGACTGGATCGCCCCGGCTCTGAATCCCGCTATTATATCGCCCAAGCTTATGCCCTGCAGCAAAAAAGAGCGGAAGCCATTGATTCTCTCCGCAAAGCGATTGAGCTCGGTTACCGGGAGCGCTGGATTTTTCTTGATCCTCTTCTGGAGAATATCCGCGGCGAAGTCCCCTTTAAAAAGGTCATAGAAGACCTGCAAAATCAGATAGCGGCGATGCGAAAACACGTCCAGGAATTGGGGCTCGACAAGTAGAGAATCACTCCCGCTCCCCGGAAACGCCGTCATCCGGAATTGCCGGGCCCCGCCCGGAACGGGTCAATTTCTTTCGTTTGCCGGAGAAAACACCAGGGACATTGTGCTTTTCGGAAACGACTTCCGCCAGGCCAGGATTCCTTACCGGCTCTCTAAGGAAGTGCCCAGAGACGCTGTTCGCGAACTGGACAACCTTCTCCCCCCAAAATAGGGCCTACGAAAGGGTTCCCCGAATCATTGCATCAGCGTCCCGCTGTCACCAACTCTCCAGGTCCCTCCGAACATGACGTAGAGTATCGTCCGGCGCACTTCCCTGCCCTTCTCGTTATTGTACTTGATCTCCACGAGCATCCAGTCCTCCATCCCCTTGTAGGTCATGTTGAGGACGGCTTCGTTCGGGCCGGCGAAATTCGACCCCTTGAACTTTTTGAGCACGGAGGTATCCCGGCCGAAGTTTCTCATGTAGACGGGGAAAAAACCCTTGGCCTCGGAATCATTCTTGATGTACTCTTCGATATAATTCTTGGGGGTGTAGTTCTGATCGATTGTCACCCAGTCGTATTTGGAACTCCCCGAGGGCCCTTTGCTACGAAGGCCTCTGATCACAAAGTAGGCGCCTATGACCACCACATCGAAAAGCAAAAAGTAAACAATGATCTTGACAGTTTTATTCATGGAGCCCCTTTTCTCTTTTGCGCATACATTGATTCAAATATTATTTTGATTTGGGGGAAATGTCAATCACCATCGTACCCCGTCCGCTCACCTGCCGTGACGCCCGTGCCCCTAATGCGAATTTTCCTTGGAGAGATCCAGCTTCCGGATGATGAGGGAACGATAAACAAAATCCTTATTTTTCCCCTCGCAATTTATCGCCAAGGGCGTGGCCAGGAAGGTCGCGGAGACCTCCGCTTCAAGCTTGGCCTCCCTGGGGAGGTTGAGTCTTAGCTCCGGCTCGAGGCTCCCCACGGGGAAACTATACCAGTTGATTGCGGCTCCTCTTTTTCCCGTCCGGACATAGGTGAAGTTCGAGCTCTCAACACTCATTTCCTTATCCGACACAAGCTTCAAAGTCACTTCATAAGGCTGCTTTTCGAAATCCAGCTTAACCCTCAGGTTGATCTTCTTTTTTTCCCCTTTGACCTCGGAACGGAAATCGGTCTGCTCGTTGATCCAGTTCATCTCCAGCGGATAATCTATCTTATAGACGACCTTCCTGCTTCGGATCATTTCGTTCCGCCCGGCAAAGTGGGCCACAATTCCTTTCAGATAATCGGCACTTGAAAACTCGATCGATGTTTTGTTTTTCGCGCTCTCCGACTTCTGGGTGACAGTGACGACTTGCTCCCAGGGACGGGAATAGCTGGGAAGAGAAACAAGATAGATCGTCCCCATGATTATGAATATGACGATTGGAATAAGCCCAAGGGGATTGCGAAAACGCTTCAACCAAAACATATCGCCCGGAGAGCTTCGGTAGACGGCAGCGAACCCTAAGAGATAGGGCATTGTCCAGAGGAACGTTACGAGCCCGAAAACGGTCATCACCGCCGCGAACGCCGCCGGCGACTGAACCGAGGGAAACGCGAACAGCCCCAGACTTCGGTATAAAAACGCAGAGTATTCCGGGACGACAAGAACCCTGAAGGTCAAAACTGGAGACAGCAGCCAGAGAAGCCCTTTGAGCCACCTCCAGCGGGCGAGGCATCCCAGGCTAAGGAAGACAAGGCCGCACGCCGGATAGAAAGCCAGGCGGGGACCAAGAAAGAGCCAGGTGGGGACAATCAAAACTCCAAGATAAACGGCCGCCCTGATGAAATAGAAAAATGGGTTCTTTCGGAGCCTCCATCTCCGCGAAACCTGGAGGGCCAGCCATATTCCCAGGATTAAAAAGATGAAGCCGTACAGGAGATAAGGGCCCGGGTGGGCAAACCAGGGCAACCTTTGTCCTTTGACGAGTTGCATGACCCAGAGCGAGGCGATGGTCGTGATGACGATCATCAAGAGGAGAATCGCTAATTTTGGCCAGGACTTTCGGATTTTCTTATCTTCCTCAGAGCGGGTCGAACTCGCTCTCAAGCGAATGAGGACAAGGAGGGATAAAACTAGGCTAAGAATTATGAAGGCTGCGAGGAGAGTTGGGCTGACAAATAAAGGCTTCCCAACTAAAAGGATGAGCATGTAGTGGCCCGTCTTCTCTTTCGGCACGCCGGAGTCGAACTTCTTGACGAGTTCAGAGATCAATTTGCCGCTCCGCTCCAGTCCGTCGGCCTTAAAATATTCCAGAGAATCATTCCGGGTGTGGATCGGATAGGTGACATCGCTGACGAAGGCAATGGCCGGTATCCCCTTCTCCATAAACGGTTCATGGTCGGAGCCTGCCCCGCCTAAGGCGCTGTTCAGGCTCTGAAAATGGGTCGGATAATCCAAGCCCCGGTAGCCAAGAGCATGGAAAGTCTCCAGGCTGGCCGAAACGAGCCATTTGGGGCTCTGTCCGTTGCGGGTGTCGATCCAGAGCGTGAGGGGAGAATCGTCGCTCGCCATATCGAGCTGCAGCATCAAGGCCACGTCATGTAGTGGATAATGCTCGATAAAGTGTTTCGACCCGACCAACCCGGATTCTTCGCCGCAAAAGGCCACGAAGACAAGGGTGGATTCATGCTTTGCTTGGCCAAATATTCTCGCGAGTTCCAGCGTGACCGCCACTCCCGACGCATCGTCATCGGCCCCTGGGATTTCCGGCGAGGCGGAATCGATGTGCCCGCCGATGACAATCTCTCTGCTCGTGAGACCGGGGAGGCGGCCGATGACGTTGAAGCTCGCGGTGTTGGTATTCTTGGATCGAGTGACCGGCTGCCATTCCACCTGGCACCCGTATTCGGCAAGTTTCTGGGCTGCATATGTCAAAGCGGCCTTTTCAGCGGGGGAACCCATCGGACGGGGTCCGATCGTCCCGGCAAGATATTTCACGTGGTCAAGGGCTCTTTCTTTAGAAAAGTCATCCACTCCAACCCCGGCTCCCAAAGAATTGAGTGGAGCGCCCAGGCAATACAAAAACGCAAGAAATGCGCCAAGCGCAAGAGAAAGACATTGTCTTTTCATTTGATGGGGTCCTGTAACCGGATTGAGCCTAATTCTTCATGAACTCGGCAAAAAGTCAAGGTACGGAGCATTTGTGCTATAATACGCGCCATTCCAGAGAGGAAGGAGATGGCTCATGGCAGAGTCTCTAACGCTTGAAGGCACGGGAAGGCGGCGCATCTGGAGCTTCATTTCCGGAGCCGGCATGATCGCCGCTTCGGTCTTAACGATCCGGCATTTCTACGGCGCCAATTTTCCCGAGTCCATCTTCAAGGGAGCTTTTTGCGACCTCAGCGCCTTTTTTAACTGCGACGCCTCGGCCTATTCCGCGATCGCCCAATTCCGCGGCATTCCGCTCGGTTATTTCGGCTTGATCGCCGGCGCGCTCGTCGCCCTGGGCGCCCTCTTCCCTTCGAGAGCTTTCGAACGCACGAATAAGTTCCTGTCCTTATTCAATGCTCTGGGCGTTGTGGCGCTCTTCAGCTACTCTGTATTTTTTCTCAAGAGCCTCTGCTTGCTCTGCAGCGGCTATTATCTGTTCTCGATCTTGAGCTTCGTCCTGTTCTGGAAATACGGCCTCGCCGGGGAGGAGCAAAAACCCTGGATCGGCTTTTTCGGCCCCTCGATCAAACTTCTCGCCGTCTTCGCCCTCATCACTCTCGCCGGAGCCTATGGATTTCAGCAGTTCTACGCGGCCAAGAGGGACGCCCAGCTTGGGAGGTGTCGCGGCCAGGGTGGTGAAAGAATATTACACCCTCGCCAAAGTCAACAATCCCAGCTTGATTTCACCCTTCTGGACGGCCAAGGCGACCGAGCGCTTCGAAGACGCTCCCATCCGGGTCATCGAATACGCGGATTTCCTCTGCCCCGACTGCCTCCTTCTCTATCAGCAGTTGGATCGCCTGAAGAGAGAATACAAAGGGAAGATCAACATCGCCTTCCAATTCTTCCCGCTCGAAGCCAAGTGCAACAACGTGGTCGAGAAGGATTTGCATCCGGGAGCTTGTGATCTCGCCCTCATGTCCGCCTACGATCCCGCGAAATTCAACCGGATCCATGATGAGATCTTTACCAATTTCAAGAGGGCCAAAGATCCTGAATGGAGGGCACAGCTGGCCGCGAAATATGGCGTTGGGGAAGCCCTCGGCGACCAGGCCACCAGGGACCTCGTCCAGAAGATCATCAACACCGGCGCCGAATATGAAAAGACCTCGGACAAATTTGCCCACGGGATCCGCTCGACCCCGACCATGATCGTCAATAACCGGATGGTCATCGGCACTCTGCCCTATCCTCATCTCAAGGCGATTTTCGAATCGCTCCTCTCGGGTGGAGAAAAGAGCGGAGATCGGCGGTTTATGGAAAACTGGGTCGAGACGAAATAATTCGCTATTTCCGCAAGGTCACGTTCAAGACCTGAGGAAGCATCTGGACAGCGCAGCCTTTGTCGACGCGTTCGACGTGGGGGTAACGAAAGACATAGTACCAGGCACATTCTTCCTTCAGGCATTCCGTCATGGCCTTGGCGGGCGATTTGGCTGAGCCTGTCTGGGCCCAGGAAATTGACAAAAGAGGACATATCTTAGCCTTCTCTTTGATCATGCCGACCTCCCTTGATGGCCTTTTCACTTATCTGATTTGTTCGGCGGGTCACTCTCGAGGTGACCGCCATCACAAAACGGTTTGTTTTTTGATCGGCCGCAACGGCACAGAGTCACCCGGTTTCTGATCTCATATTCAGTTCCGTCTGAAGACTCGACAGGCACGCCCCCCTTCACCCAAATCGGTCCGCTGGCGTCCATCCCGGAGTGCTCCGTCAAGCTGATCGAGGGCTCAAAATCAGGTTCGATCGGCTTTCCCGTCTCTTTGTCCCAAGCAACCAACCTCCCCGAGGGGCAATCACAGGCTTCCTGAATCACGATCTCCTTGGATTCGGGATCAGCGGAATTCTCCGTCAGCTGCCACGCATCTTCAACCCGGTGACAGAATCTGGCGACAGCGCAGAGTTTCTCGACGTCGGTCAGGACAAGGTTCGGTCCCGTTATGGTTTCGGCTTGATCCAGATACTTTTCCCGGCTTGCCGTTTCTGTGCCGTCAAACCCGATTTTCAAGTGGGCGCCATCACAATATGGCATATTCTTGGACTGACCGCAACGGCAAAGGGCGTAGGTCTCCTTGTCCGGATATTTACCCATTTTTTCCCACTGGAGAGGCGTGCCTTTTTGATCGCAGACGATTCTTTCCTTTTCCAAAGGCACTTTGCCTGAAACGACGTAGGGACCGTCCTTGGTCACCTTGATTCTGGGTCCGCTTTTTTTCGGGGCCATGGGAATGATCTCCTCCGCTTATAAGCTGCAGGCGCTGATCAGAGATGTCAGCTCATATTCATTGATGCCCATCCCCGGTATGCCGTCCAATCTTTTTGATTCTTGGCCCTTTTCAAAGAAAATCAGAGTCGGCACCACGGCCACGGAGTACTTTTCGGACAGGCTTTCCTCCGAATCGACCAAGACACGCATGAAGCCCGTCTCGTTTTTCCCGGCGTGCCTTTCGAAGATGGGCAAAAACCTTGCGGAATGCGGGCACCAAGAAGAATAGAAAAGAACGATGACTCTGTCTCTGTCCTTCAGAGCCTCGTGGAATTCACGCCCGTTCTTGATCAATTGGGTCATCTGTTATCCTTCGCGCAAAATAATATTATACTCCTACCCGGGCCAAAAGTGATACGCTAGAAACTCGAGCCCTGTGAATCGATGATCCTCAAGCCCTGACGGTTGACAATTCTCATCGATATCTGGAATAATCTGAATCCATAGAAGGTGGAAAAATGATTCTTTCCATTGAGTCGTTATCGTTTTTAGTCAAGACAGGATACCCGCATACCACGCACTGGCTTTTCTTCCCGGCCATCCCTTTGTCCATTCTGGCCGTCCTCTTCATTCCGTACTTCATTCCTTCGATTGTGGCTTTTGCTCGAAAACAACACAATGCAGTCCCCATTCTCTTCCTTAATATTTTCCTGGGATGGACGTTGATCGGCTGGGTCGGAGCTTTGATCTGGGCCCTGACAACACCCCAGGAGGTCAGAAGCCCGGTTGCCCCCATGAGAGAAATCAAGCCGCCTCAACCGCCCGCTGAGAAGAGATTCTGTCCAAATTGTGGGAATCAGGTCAAGCCCACAGATGCGTTTTGCAGCAACTGCGGGGCCAAACTGGGCTGAAAGTTCCGGCTCAAACCGTGAATTCAGCGAGCCAGAGGTCGTGCAGATTGCAGAAACTCGTGGCCCATACGGTGCCCGTAAACCCTTCAGGCAATGTGTAAGAAGACTCGGCTTTGGCGTCCGTGTACGTAAACGTTTTCTCCCCAAATAACTGGCCTTCTGGGGTGATGAGGGTATGCTTGACGATGAAGTGCTTCTCGGTCATGGGATGAGGAGTCAAGACTTTAACGTTTCTTCCCTCCACCGTGACGACCGGCGCATGAGCGCCTTCCTTCCCGGCCCACCGCCCCGGCGCCTCTTTGGTATAGATGAGGGCGGGAGGAAACTTGGTCGCGGCCTGTGCCTTTCCGGCGCTCCCGACGACCGCCGCGCCCGCAAACAGCAAAGATCCCTTTAGAAAATCCCTTCGTCCTTTCATGGTACCTCTCCTTTCAAGATTCGGGGAGAAAATAAATCCGTCCAGCCCGCGCTGGGCATCTCAGCGAAACGTGGACTCCCTGTCCTTTCCCCCAATTAAAAATATAGCATTGATCTTTAGCGGAAGTAAAGGCGCTTCGGGCGACGTGCCGAAGGACTGCGGACATATCAGGTCAGATTTTCAATCTTTTGCCGTCAACCTCGACCGTCGGTCTAAGAATAATCCCGTCGATATGGACACCGGCTCTGATGTTCCCGCCGAAGGTGGAATTATCGCCGAGCGCCAGATGGATGGTCCCGCCGACCTTCTCGTCCTCAAGGGCATTTCCGATCAATTTAGCCTTAGGATTCAACCCAATGCCCAATTCTGCGATATTGTAGACATTGTCCGGTTTGTCGAGCTTGGCGCTAGCCTGGGCCAGCATCAAGGCGAGTGCCCTCGCCTGGGCCCCTCCGGATATCTTCTTGCCCAAACCCTTCTTCACGATGATTTTCACCGGCTTCTTCAAGATGCCGATTCCCGCCAGCGTTCCGGTCACGACGATAACTCCCTCCGCCGTCCCTTCGACCGGAGGAAGATACAGCTCGCCACCCGGGAGATTCCCGAACGCGCCCTTCTCGTGAAGAAGTCCGGTGTCCGCGATCCACTTCCGCCCGGCAACCGAGAACCTTATATCCGTGCCGTCCGGCGTGGTGACATGGACCTCCTTCGCATCCCCGATCTTGCCGATCAACCGGTCTGCATGGCGCTTCACCTGATTAAAGTCTGCAGTCATCCCGCCCTTGCTCATCATCTCCTCTGTGATCGTCGGCATGGTAGCTATCCGAGCGCCAGCTTCGTTGGCCTGCTTGCGGGCCTGGGTGTGAGATAACGAGAATGAGGTCGGCGCGATCACGACGTCAGCGCTCTTCATGATGGCAGCCACCGGCTCCGGCGGCTCTTCACCGTGCCTCGTCCTCGGAAGCATCTTGACCAGGATGGCTTCCGCCCCGGCTTCCTTGGCGGCTCGATAAACCGCTTCTCCGATAGATGCCTTGAGGACGTCGGTGACGACGACCACCTTCTCTCCTTTCTTGACCTTCAAGCAGATATTGACGGCTGTGCGTGCCCCGGTCATAATGTTCATCCCTTTTCCTCCTATTTGTTCGATGGAGCCGAGTCTGGCCGGCTGGTCGCGAACTCTCGGCCGTCCTGGTGGCAGATGATTTGAACCACGCTCCGGCCGGAAAGAGCGGACGGCGGCAGCCCTCCGATCGGCTCGACCCACTGCCCGCATAACCAAAGGTTCTTCAGGCCGGGCAGCGTCTTCCGGAACCTCATCATCCAGGTGCGAGGTGTCGCCGTCCAGCCCTGGATGCTGCCCTGCCAATTGCCCGTGTAGCGCACGAACGTCACAGGAGTCGCCACGTCCCGCATCTCCACTTGACCGGCGAGTCCGGGAAAACGCCGTTCCAGCAAAGAGACAACCTTGTCCGCGACATCCTCTTTCGCCGCGCGGTAGCGGTTCGAATCCTTAGCCAGGTTCTGCCACCATTCGAGGCTGCTCGCGAACATCGAAACGGCCGCCGTCTTGCCCGGCGGCGCCAGCGTCGGGTCATGATTGAAGGCGTGAAAGCCGATGGCCGCAGTCTCCCGGTCGGCGATTCTGACCGGTTCAGGAAGCTCCAGGCGCAGGGTCGAGACTAAAGCCGGAAGATCGTCGAACTTCCGGTTGATGCCCAGTCCGACAAAGACCAACGCCGTAAATGGAGTCAGCTTATCGAAATAACCTCGCAGGGTGTCATCCATATACTTGCCTTCCAGCATATCGAAGACGGTTGCATGCGCATCGGCGGCGGATATGACGTAGTCTGACCGGTATTCAGTCCCGTCACCCAGCTTCACTCCCGCCGCTTTGCCATTCTCGACGAGGATTTTCGCCACCCGCGCCTTGTACTCGATTTTTCCGCCCAATCCCAGGTACCGCCTCTCAATCGCCCGGGCAAACTCCAGAGATCCACCGACAGGATAGCCTGCTGCCTTGTTATGGAGCCAGGCCATGGTCATCAATAGGAACCCTGCGGGGAATATATCCGGCCAGGCACTCAGAATGCCGGCCCGGATGAGCGGGTTCTTGAACCGGGTCATAACTTCGGCCATCGTGCGCCGATTCCACTTGAAGTAAGGCCTGTACTTCGGCATCATCGTAACAGTCAGCCTCAGTTTGTCCCACAGGCTCATGATCTCACTCGGCTTGAGCACCGGCATGTCGAGCCGCGTGAAATCACGCGCGGCGTTGCAGAACTCGCGGATCGTCTCGCCGTCCTCCGGCCCCAACTCGAGCATGTGCTGCTCGAGACGGTCAATGTCCGAATAGAGCACGAATGTCTTGCCGTCTTTCGTCTCGTAACGTTGGAACTCGTCGGCATAGACGAATTTGCGCCCCTGGACGGCCCCCAGCTCTTCCCACACATCATAGAGGGCAGACCCCGGTTTCGACCCGACGAGCCAGTGAATGCAGCCATCGATCGTATATCCGTTCCGCTTCCATGCGGTACAGAGCCCGCCGGGCTTATCGTGCAGCTCAAAGATCGTGGTCTTGTAGCCGTTCATCTGGGCGTAACAGCCGGCCGCGAGCCCGGCCACTCCCGCTCCGATAATCGCGATCGCCTTATCACCCATGCTTACTCCTCCCGGATCCGCTTGACAATCCAAAACCCATAAGCCATCCAGACATGCATCTTCCACCGGGGCGATTTTTCTCTATCTCCGGCGCAAGTTCCATGGCCTGATATTGGCCTAGAACATATCATTCTTGAGGAATTCCCGTCAATGGCCAATGATGGAGCTGGGCTATCCGGCCCATCAAAATTGACGGCATTGATGCGCTGGTAACCAAGCACCACCCCGACGTGTGACAACATGCGGTCTTGACATAAGCCGCCGCCCGGGAATAAGATTTTTCATGTTTGGGAGTAGGGTCTATCGGCTCATAGGGAAAATTCCGAGCCTGCGGAAAAAAAGAAGTCCTATCCCAATTGATATGAGGAAGGAGGAACGGGAATGACTGCGACGAGCCCTATAAACATGGGGACGAACGGGAGTTTTGCTGATCTCAACCAAAAATTCGACAACTGGTACAAAGCGAAATATTATGCGGGCGACCCGGAATCTCCCTTCGTGAAGCCGCCGCTTGACCCGACTCCTGAAGGTCTTGAACGGGAGATCTGGGTAAAGGCCAGTCTGCTGACAGACGGGCTCAGGTTCGACGAATCCGCATTAAAGGGCATCTGCGAGGTCTACAAAGAGCAGTCGCGATGGCTCTTTGATTGGAACCTCAGCGAGCATCGCTATTATCTTCCCGAAGAATTGCTCCTGCCCATGGATACATGCATCCAGGTCCGAGAAAACAGCGAATCCCGATGGGTTTGCACGGTCGAAGACGGGATCATGATGCTTAAGCACGACGACAAATTCGTGATCGAATGCCGGCAAATTCCCCGCCCAGATTACTACAGCTGGAGGCGTCGCCGGGAATCATCATGCGGCGGATTGCCCCGAAGAGAGGCCAGGACTGTCTTGTTTTGAACTATGCCCCGTTCTGCATGTACTGGTCCACCGACGATGGCTGCCGCTTTTGCAACATCGTCCCTAACAGGAGTTGGACAAAGGACGACCTCCAGGTTTCCAAGCGGACCTATGATCAGATCCTAAAAACCACCAAGGCAGCCTTCGATGAGGGATGCCTGCGGCACATCCTGCTGACCGGGGGATATTTAAGCCGGTACACGACGAAGGACGGTGAAGAGGTGGATAGAGAGGACCGGCTGATCCTGCAGATTATCCGGGCCCAGCAGGAGGCTCTGGGGAGGGACGATATCCCCGTCAATGTGATCCGCACGGCGCCCGAAGACAAGGACCTCAAGAGCATCGAGGAGCATAAGAAGCTCGGAGCTTATTCCGTTGCCTACAACCTGGAGATTTGGGATCCGGATTTGTTCAAAAAGTATTGCCCCGGGAAAGACAAAGTTCAGGGTCGAGATCACTGGTTGAGAGCTCTGGAAGTTGCGAGTGAGGTCTATGGCCCGGGCCGGGTGAGCACGCATTTCGTCACTGGATTCCAGGAGCCCGAGGAGAGTCTTCTCGAGGGTGTGGAATGGTGTTCGGAGCGAGGCATCGGCTCGATCCCCTTGGTGTGGAGCCCTGTCAAGGGCACACGCTACGAAGGATTCCGCGCTCCCTATGCAGAATGGTATGTAACGATGGCCCAAAAGATTGCCGACATCCGTCTGAAGCACGGCGTGGATACCTTCGAATCAGCAGCCCTTCCCAACGACTGCTACCTGTGCAGCATGCCGACCCTCATTGCCGATGAGCTGCGCCTTCGCAGGATCCGAAGACAACTCCAGGCCACACGTTAATACGGCTGAGTTGGATCCAGCGCCCCCGGCTGCAATTGATTAATTATGTCACTGGAGCGTCAGGAATTCTCGCCTTAGAGCGCAATTTTTCTAGTACCGCCTTTACTTCCTCTGGAGATTTTCCTTCGATTTGGAATCTTTCAGAGGCATTAATCTGAGATCCAATCATTACTCCGAGTAGCCCGCCAGCCAGCGCACCAATAGCTCCCCTTCGAAATGTCTCAATTCCTGCCTGAGCCAAGTTCCCTTATCCTTTCCCGAGCCGAATGCTGCTCCTACCGCTCCACCTATTAATATTCCTGCAACACCACCGCCTAGAACTTCCGACTCCTTTTTAATCTCGATAAACCTTATGTCTGAAACATCAATAGCTTCATCAGCTCCGGAGAAACTTAAGACCACTATTGAATTTTGTTTTACAGCAACCAGTTCACTGAGTACTTGCTGACCATCTTTTTTCGTAATTAAAAGGTCGGCTCCTCGCCTCTCTCCGGCTATCAGTCCCCCTGAAAGTGCCACAAAACATAGCACCAAGAACAAAGCCGCGGCTTTCTTACCTTTCCCCTTGTCCCACTAATCCTTTTTTCCCCATCTTAAATCTCCTTTCTAATCTTATTACGATCTTTGCTAATAATATGAGCGGTTCGGGGAGGAAAGTTGTTAAAAACCTGTAAAGATTTTGCTAAAAGCCGTTAAATTCCCGCCCATGTTCTTTTCGATATAGATGATATGGCGGGCCAGTAGAGAAGTTGTCAAAAATATGCAAAGAGTTTGTTAAGATTCTCTTAATATGAGCCTCTTTCAGCGCTTTTTAGACCAATTTAGGGGTCCAGCATGGGAGGACAAAATTGCAACAATCCGGAGAGAAAGAGAGTGAAGGAGAAAGGCGAGGAGGGAGCCGACGTAGGGCCCCAGACACCTACGGCTTAAAGGCATTCTCCAATTTGAACAGCACGTTTTCTGTTTTGCGCGATATCTTGGATTTCGACCCCGCACCTCCTTGTCCGGCTTGGGCAACCGTTCTCGCGCGCTGGAGGATGTCCGATTCGAGCGTTTGACGTTCCTTTTCACTAAGCAACTGGCAGAGGCCCTGCATATAAAAAATCCACGATTCGAGAAATCCCTTCGGCGGCTCTTCCTGGAGCCAGTGTTCGAACAGACTACTATCGATCGGCCCCCCGAAAATCCTGCTGCTCTCAGCCGCTGCCAGGATTGCCGCTCGCTCCCTCTCATTCATTTTTCCATCAGCCCAGGCCACTTCGATCAGGGGGATGATTAAGAGGATCGCGAGCACCTCGACTTGGACATTCAGCTCGAACAGCTTGCGTAGGAGGGCCTCGTTTGAGATTCCCGAAATCCCGGCCATTGTTTTCAGGTTGCGCTCCATTTTCTCGAGTTGCTGCTTTTCCTCTATGAGGGCACTATTATGCTTGAAGAAGAACAATTCCTCGAGCACCCTGCCCCGTAAATGAAGCCCATGAATTTCTTTTGCCATATCCCCCCCTCCCTAAACTCGACCGCCGTTATGAAACAGAAAGCCGCCCTTTACCCCAACCGGCCGCATTTCTCTGGGTCCCCCGTCGCCCTTATCAACCACGACGAGAATATATTCCCGCCTGCCGGTCGAAGTCAAGTCGGCGCGTCGACCCCGGTTGACATTACTTGATTTAGCCGCAGAAGTGGGTATTGGAAGGGTAACTGCCATCATGCAATACGAGCCGACCGGCCTGTTGGGAAAAAGGAATCATGGTTCAGACGTCGGCGCGCCTATTATATGAGCACTACCGTGGCAGAAGACCCTGAAGTCGATTGGCTCTTAGCCGTCCACAATGCGTTCGTTGGCGGCGTTATAGTGCCGGACCGTGAGCCCGTACTTGATTCCGCCGCCG
>CAVYOD010000010.1:0-139258 GCA_963770045.1 Candidatus Aminicenantota bacterium
TCCGCGAGGGCCTCCCCAATTTGCTTTTGCTGAAAATGAACTACCCCGCAGCAAGCTGCGGGGTATCCGGCACTGGCCGGATCCCCTCAGAATAGTCGGAGCTGTTGCGTATGGAGCTTGGTGTACTCCTTCTGCCGCCCCTGACTTGCGATGTACCGCTGGATCTCCCCTTCGGTTCCGTGGCGTCCGACCGTGCTGATGTAGTAACCGTCGGACCAGAACTCCCCGCCCCAGAGGTACTTCTTGACCGCTGGCACCCGGCGGAACACCTCGCGGGCGGTCAGACTCTTGATGACCCGCACGATCCGGGTCGGGCTGTACGTCGGGATCGACTGGACGAGGAAGTGCACATGGTCCCGGTCCGTGCCGATCTCGAGGAACGTGATCTCGTACCGAGCGGCGATCTCCAGGCAGACGTCCCGCACCACCGCATCCACCTCGGCGGAGAACACCGCCCGGCGGTACTTGGCCGGACAGACAATGTGGTACAGCAAGGCGGAGACATTGTGGCTGCGGCGGATGTGCTCACTCATGCCTCCAGCTTACCACACGGACGCGGCAAGCCGCGGGGAATGAACCCTCAACGATTCAAAGTTAGCTTGAAGGACATTCCAACGGCGTTGATCAGCAATCCCTTCGATGTTATGTTGCTTGATCATCTCAAGGATGCGATCCCGTTCTTTTCCAAGCCCTGCGATCTGATTATCAAGAACGGCTATTGCGCTCTTCTGGGCAAGTAATTCGAATCGTCTGGCAAACAGTTTTGGGAATAGAGCGCCAAGTTCGCTGGTGAAACGTACTAGTGCTTGGAGAGTTTCAGCCCTCGCGATCACATGAACTTTGGCAATCGCCGGCGCTTTTTCAGTATAGGTGTTAGCAACTTGATCGTTCGGTAGATCGAGGTTGGCGAAACGGCCAATAGTGTTCATACCCGCAGCTACCGCTTCAGCAGCATCCAAGTAGACTTCTTTTCTCAATGCCATTTCACGATCCTGGGTCTTCTGTTTTTGCTCGTGGTTAAACTGAGCGCGAAGACGCTGATTGCTTGCCCGATTCGTTAGTGCTACGGCGGCGAGGGAGAAGAAAGCGCCGACGAAAACTCCCCAAAGCGAGGCGGGTATTCTGTCGATTTGGGAGAGAATAAGGGAGAGAAGATCGGAAAACGTGGTCATAAGGCCCACCTCCACATCGCAGGTCGAAAGGCGGGAAGACCCGTGAGCGGAGCCTATCGAAGGGGGTGCGCAGGTGTCAACCTCAAGCTCCCCGGTTCGGTAACCTAGCCGTTCACTAAAGGTGTTGATTTGGGCTAGCGGGCCTGCAGGCTGATAGTCGGACTCCATCCCCACTTGTGTCAGAAGTAGATGATGTCCTCGAGACTCACCTTCCCCTTGGCAAGACCCAACCGCATAGCCGGCGTACTTCCGCCGCTCCCAGCGAGACAGTAGTTGTAGAAGACTCGGAAGATTGTCAACAACTTGACGATCATCTCCGGATTGTAGGGACTGTACCCGTACCACATCCGCCCGAACCTGTTTGCCGTGGCGAGGGGCCGCTCGAGGATAGAGAGCCGGCGGCGGACCAGCATCAAGAAGCGGTCGATGGCGTGGAGGGAGGCTTTGTTGTAGAGCCAGGCGAGGTGATCCTCGTCGTAGTCGCCGTAGTCGGTGAGGTAGCAGACGGCTTTCTCCGGCTCGCTCATGTGGGGGAAGGGGTGGAGGAGCCACTTATCCTGCCATTTGCCCAGGGGAGTCATTTGCGCCAGGCGTTCTTTGATGAGCAGCAGCTTCACCTCCGTCTCGGATAAACCGGGATGGGCCTGCCGAGCGCGCCGGAACTCCCCCCGGCTGGCGGCAATTGCGGCCCGCTTCTCCGTAATGGTCAAGTGGCTAGCAATGCGTACGTAGAAGGCGTCCGCGCGCCGGGCGGCAATCTCGGGCTGAAAGGCGGCCAGGCACGCAGCCCGCATCCCGGAGTCCTGATCCAGACAGAATCGGAGTCTCTCGACACCGCGGAATAGCTCGCGCAGGTAAAAGAAGTGGCCATAGAGGGTGTACTCGGCGTGGAGCTGCATGCCCTGCGCCGGGAGGCGGCGCTCCGCGTCTTGGGTTTCGAAGACTTCCACATCCTCTCGGAGGACCGCCGCCTCATAGGAGGCCCGGATGGTCTCGGTGAGGGGACGCCTCCCTCCTCGCCGGTCACGTGCTTGCCGCTGAAGGGCCTCGGCGTAGTCCGCCGCGAGCCAGCAGCGGGCGTACCGGCGAAAGGGCGGTCTGGCTTCGAGATCACCGCATGATAGGGGACGTAGGTTCTAAAGCGCATTCAGGTATCTTCTAACCTCGGGGAGTTGCTCCGAAACGGCCAACCGATTGACCGAGGAGGTCGTCACCCCTAAGAATCGCGCGACCTCCGCTCCCGAGTAGCCCATCTCCCTCACCGCCAACTGACAAAACAACCTCCTCGCCCTGACCAAGCCTCGCGTCCGGATCCCCGACCGGAGGTCTGCCTCGCCGACCCCTTGCCCGGCGGCGATCTTCCGGCCCAGGGTCCTCAAGTCTACCACGTGCCGGGCGAGCCGCAACGTCTCCTTTTCTCGCCGGGCCGCCTCCGCCAGCAGCCGCTCGATGAAGTCCCCACTCCCCAGCACCCGGGCATCCGCCGCGACCTGGCTCCCCTTCCGCCGCAGCGAGAGGACTTGCGCCCAGCCCCCGAGGCTCCGAACGAGGCCGCCGCCCACTAGCTCCGGGCGGCGCCCCCGCGCGATCCCCTCGCGCACGAACGCTTCATAGCGTTGGATGGCCTGCCGCCGCTTCCCCCCGAAGTACGCGAGCACCGCGGCGGTGTCCTGCCACTCCCGGTCCACCCGGCCCATGATCGTCGCATGGCCGGTCCAGGGATACCCCCGCAAGTCGCTCAACCGATGCACCAGGCGGCCCCGCACCGGGTTCAGATGGATGTAGCGCGTCAGTTCCAGCAGATACGGGTCCTCCTCGCAGATGATGGATTTGTACCGGTTCTGAAACAGGTGGCCGTATCGCTTGTGCCGGCGGTTGAAATTCACGACGTACCCGGTCAGCAGCTTCTTCATGCTCTGGAAGAGCGGCCGCTCGCCCGTTCGCACCAGAAGATGAAAGTGGTTCGGCATGAGCGCCCAGGCATACATGACCATTTGCCCGGCCTGACATAGCGCCGCGAGGCGGTTGACGAAGTCAGTCCGATCGTCGACAGTCTGGAAGACTTTGATTCGGTCGATCCCCCGCCCCATGACATGGTGTAAGGCGCCGGGGGCATCCAACCTGGGCTGTCTGGGCATACAGCAATCGTACGGCCTTTCGCGCGAGACTGTCAAGTTGTTTTAGAACCTACGTCCCCTAATTCGCTAATTTGCTAATTTGGTGAGGCTTGAGCTTGTGAACATGAAACGTCACCTTGTACCAGGAACGGGGGAGATGGCAAGCGGAGCGGGGCGAGCGAGCCCGATCGACCAAGCGACTAAGCGGATCGCAAGCGCGGAGGCGGGCGGCGAACGCGCAGAAAGCTTCGGCCTCCCGGATGGATGGGTAGACACGATCCAGACAGGAAAACCACCGAATCATCCGAAACAGGGAAGGACACCGCTCAGCGAGACTCCCATCGGCTGCGAGCATGCCGGAGGTAGCCGATGATCACCGTGTCCGGGTCGCGCACCGTGTAGATCATGACCCAGGGGAGCGGGGCCGCCGAGAGCTTTCGGAATCCCTCCCAGTCTCGCTTCAAGGCGACCCCGGCATACGGGAAGTCGGCCAGAATGTCCACGCGGTATTTTACGGCTCAAGTTGATTCCGAGCAGCCCTATGATAAGCACCTCTGCCGGGTCAATCTCAAGGGAGGAGGGCTGACCCGACTCACTGAAGCTTCTGGTGATCGCCTTATTCAAATCTCTCCGTCCAAAGAGTTTTTTCTTGACCTCAACGGGTCTCTGTCTCGTCCTCCGGCGACCGAGTTGAGGAGGTCGGACGGAAAGCTTCTCCAGGTCGTAACCAGGGCCAATATCGACATCCTCAAAGAGCAGCTGCAGTGGAGCCCTCCCGAGGGCTTTAAAGTCAAAGCCGCGGACGGCCAGACGGACATCTACGGAGTCCTGTTCAAGCCCTACAATTTCGACCCGGGCAAGAAGTATCCCGGTCATCGACTACATTTATAACGGCCCCCATTCTCACGATGTCCCCGCTAACATGTACGAGTGTCTGACGGATCCGGAGGCGGCCATCGCCCATTTGGGTTTCATCACTTTTGTCGTCGACGGCCGTGGGACCTCAGGCCGGGGGAAAGAGTTCCAGGACGCGTACTATGGGAAACTCGGCAGCGGTGAAATCCTGGATCACGTCGCCGCGCTCAAGCAATTGGCCGAAAAGCGGCCGTACATGGATTTGAACCGAGTGGGCATCCACGGGATCTCCTGGGGCGGCTACCTAACGCTCCGGGCCATGCTCCTGGCGCCGGATGTCTACAAAGTGGGCGTCGCCACCGCTCCGCTCGCGGACCTAGCCGATTGCATGGCTTATACCGAACACTATATGGGCCTTCCGAAGAACAATAAAAAGGGATACGAAGATGGTTCCTGCCTGACCATTGCCAAGAACCTGGAGGGAAAGCTCCTCATCATCCACGGTACTCTCGATCTCAACGCGCCGTTCTCCGAGACAGTAAAAATGATGGACGCCTTCATGCGCGCGGGCAAGCAGGTGGACAACTTGATTCTGCCGGATAAGCCCCATGTCCCCGAGGGGGACGGACTCAAGTATTGGGTAAAAGTCAGGCATGCCTATTTGAAAGAGCATCTTCTGGGAGTCAACGAGCTCCCCGGGCAGGAGAAGAAGCCGGCCATCGACAGCCAGATTGCTCCCTACATCGGTGACTATGATTTTCAAGGATATTCGGTTCCGGTCCTGTCCAAAGATGGAAAATCTCTGACCATGATCGTCCCGGGCCAGCCGGAGTTTCAACTGGTGCTGGACAAAGGGAATCTATATACTATAAGCAATGCGGCGGGCTTCAGCGTGGAGTTTCTGGTGGACGAGGCAGGAAAAGTCACAGGCCTCAAGCTCATCCAACCCGGAGGTGAGTCTTACACACTCAAAAAGAAATAGGCCGCGTCTTGGGGATGGTGCGAGTTTTATGAGGAGGACGAATGAAAGATAAGTACAGGCTGAAAATTCCCAGACTCAACATCCTGACCAGAGAGAAGCTGGAGCTCATCCACCTGGCGACCCTCGAGGTCCTGCGCCGGACGGGCGTCGCCGTCAAAGAACCTCGGGCCCTGGAGCTCTTTAAAAACGGCGGATGCCGGGTCGATGGCGAGAGGGTGAGGATACCGGCCCATCTTGTGGAGGCGGCCCTCAGGAACACACCGCCGCGGGTCGCGATGTGCGACCGAAACGGAAGCCCGGCCATGTTCCTGGAAGAGAACAACACTTATTTTGGGACGGGATCGGACACCCCCAACGTGATGGACCCGTTCACGGGAGAGAGGAGGCTCGCGGTCCTGGCCGACATCGAGAATGTGGCCAAGGCGGTGGACGGACTCGAGGAGCTGAGCTTTGTGATGTGCTCTGGGATCGCCAGCGACGTGAACCCCAAGATCTCCGACATCTTTCATTTCGAAGCCATGGTGAGCCATACGGAGAAGCCGATTGTCTTCACCTCCTGGAGCCTGGAGAATCTGGAAGCCATCATTGAGATGGCGGAAGCGGTGGCCGGGGGAGAGGAAAGGCTGAGGATGAGTCCCTTCCTGGCGCTTTACACCGAGCCCATCTCGCCTTTGACCCTGGCCCGTGAGGCGACCCAGAAGCTCATGCTCATGGCCAAGAAGGGACTTCCCGTCGTCTTCACCCCGGGTGCGATCACCGGAGCGACGGCCCCGGTCACGATCGCCGGCGGACTCATCCAGGGGAACGCGGAGATGCTGGCCGGTTATGTGCTGGCCAATTTTATCCGGGAGGGGACTCCGTTCATTCACGGCGGCGCGATCACCTCGCTGGATATGGCGACCTCCCTGATGTGCTATGCCTCCCCCGAATTCATGCTGGCCACCTCGGCCATCACCGACCTCGCCCGTTACTACAAACTCCCGATGTTCAGTTTCGCCGGTTGCTCCGATTCAAACCTCTACGATCAGCAGGCCTCCCTGGAATCAGCCTTGTGGATCTTGCTCTCATCTCTCAGCGGGGGGAATCTGGTGCACGATGTCGGCTACGTCAACAACGGTCTGACGACATCTTTTGAACAACTGGTTGTTTCGGATGAGGTCATCGGGCTGGTGAGACGGATCACGGGGGGCATCGAAGTCAACGAGGAGACAATGGCCCTGGATCTGATCGATGAGATAGGTCCGGGCGGGGAATACCTGAGCTGCGATCACACCCTGAGGCATTTTCGAGAGAACTGGTTTCCCCGGCTGATCTCAAGAGTCCCCTACGAGAAGTGGGACAAGACGGACAAGAAGGATTTGGGGAAGCGGGCCAATGACCGGGCGAGGCATCTCCTCGAAAACCATAAACCCCGGCCCCTTGAGGACAAGATCCGGGCGGAGCTCAGAAAAATAGTGAATTCGAAGGACAGATAACTTTCGAGGCGCGCTAAAAGCCGTTTTTTTCTTCAAATAGCTTTGCGACTCTCGTTTTTGATACCTTGCCCATCACAGAGCGGGGAAGATTTCCCAGGACCAGAATCCGGGAAGGGACCTTGAACGGTGCGAGGCGTTCTTTGGCCCAGATGCGGAGAGGTTCCAAGGTTAAGGACTTGCCTTCTTTAAGAACGAGGGCTGCGGCGATGCGCTCTCCCCATTCCGGATCTTCAAGACCAACGACGGCACACTCCTCTATATCCGGATGTGTGCGCAAAACCTCCTCTATTTCCAAAGCCGACACTTTGTGGCCTCCGGTCTTGATGATGTCGACCGATTTTCGGCCCAAAATCCGGTACAGCCCGTTCTCGACGACGGCCGCGTCGCCGGTGCGAAACCAACCGTTGTGAAAAGCGCGAGCCGTTTCTTCCGGCTTTCTCCAGTACTCAAGAAAAACCCCGGGTCCCCTGACCTCGATTTCTCCCGGAGTCCCGGGTTCGACAAGATGGCCCAGCTCGTTGACGAGTCTCAACTCGACCCCGGGCAGCGGTGTGCCGACATATCCCGGAACCCGCGGCCCGCGAACTGGGTTCGATAAGGCCATCCCTATTTCCGTCATTCCGTACCGCTCCAGCAGGGCGTGACCGGTGATCGTCTTCCAGGCTTCGAACACACCAACGGGGAGAGGAGCCGAGCCCGAGATCATGAGCCTCATTTTCGAGGCCGCCGCAGACATGGTTCTTTGTTTTTTGGGGGTCGAGGCTCTCCAAGAGGAGATGAGCTTGACATAAATCGTCGGAACGGCCATGAAAAGTGTTATCTTCCGCCCGAGAATGCCCTGCCAGGTTCTCTCCGGATCAAACTTCGGAAGGAGTTCGCAGGTCGCCCCGGCCCAGAGGGCACAGGTCAGGACGTTGATCAATCCATGCGTGTGATTGAGCGGCAGCGGGTTGAGGATATAATCCTCCGGACGCCACTCCCAGGCGGTGATCAGAGACTTGACCTGGGCTTCGACGTTGTGATGCGTGATCACCACTCCCTTCGGCTTTCCGGTTGTCCCGCTGGTGTAAAGGATCAGGGCTCTTCTCCCCGACGCGATCTCCGGAAGGGGCCTCGGTCCCGTCTTCAAAACCGCGTCCGCGGGCAAAAATCGCCTTTTCTGTTGTTCGGCCAAAGTCCGGAGCTTGTCTTCATATTGAGCCGAGGCAATGACGAAAGATGGATCGGAGTCTTGGATGAGATACTCGAGTTCGGGGAGTGGAAGCGACTCGGCGAGGGGAACGGCGATCCCCCCGGACCGCCAAATCCCCCATTCGATAGCCACGTGCTGAAACCCCGCCGGCACGAGAAAGGCGACACGCTGCTCCTTCAGATCGAGTTCTCTCCCGAGGAA
Organism: Candidatus Aminicenantota bacterium; assembly: GCA_963770045.1. Taxonomy (GTDB): domain Bacteria; phylum Acidobacteriota; class Aminicenantia; order Aminicenantales; family CAVYOD01; genus CAVYOD01. Next base: position 7,995 of record CAVYOD010000010.1, read on the forward strand.
GCATGAGCCCGCCCGGCGAGAGGCGTCGAGCAGAGCTCGGTAGGAGAATTGCCCTTCGTCGGCAACAATGGCTGTTCTTCCCTTGTGCCGGCGGGCGCGCGCGATGAGAGGAAGTTCCGGAGATCTGACCATGGGAGATCTATATAGAGCACAAATTCCATCCTTGTCAAATGGTTGATTCCCGCTTTTGCGTATGATATAAGCTATGATGAATTTTGGAAATAGATTCTCGCGTTGAGTCAAAAAACATGGGTTCTCTCCCATGGATGAGGAGGTCATCATGCCTTTCAAGGAAGGTCCTTCGACACGATGTGTCCACACCGGGCGGTCCGTCGACCCGTTAACCCACACCATGAATGTCCCGATTATGGAGAACGCGGCTTTCGCTTATGAGAGTTTCGAATCATGGCGGGAGGCCGCTCTGGGGAAAAAATTCGGCGACATCTACAGCCGGAATTCCAACCCGACCGTCCGGGCCTTCAATGAAAAGATCGCCGCTCTGGAAAACGCCGAATCCGCCACGGACTTCTCCACGGGAATGGCCGCCATCAGCACGACTCTTTTTGCCTTGCTCAGCCCGGGACAACGCGCCGTCACCATCAAGGACGCTTACGGCGCAACCTATCTCCATTTCAAAGATATCCTGCCGCGCTTCGGCATCCGGTGTGAGCTGTGTGACACGAATGATGAAGGGGCAATCCTTGCGGCCATCGGCCGGGGCTGCGATGTCCTTTATTTGGAAACCCCGACCAATCCCTTGTTGAGAGTCGTCGATCTCGAGAAGCTGTGTAGGGCAGCTCACAAGGTCGGCGCCACGACCATCACCGACAATACTTTCGCGACACCCATCAACCAGCACCCGATCGCCTTGGGATCGGACCTGGTGATTCACAGCGCCACGAAGTTCATCGGCGGCCACAACGATTTGCTCGCCGGCGTAGTTTGCGGGAAGGCGGAGCTGGTGAAAAAAATCTACCGCCACCGTGAACTCGTCGGCCCTTCCCTCGATCCCCACCGGGCGAGTCTGCTGCTCCGCAGTTTGAAGACCCTGGCTCTTCGCATCGAACGCCACAACAAAAACGCGCTGGCCATGGCCCGGTTTTTGGAAAAACACCCCAAAGTCTTGCAGGTCAACTACCCGGGCCTGGTGAGCCATCCGATGCATAAAGTCGCCAAGAAACAAATGCCCGGAGGTTATGGGGGAGTTCTGAGTTTCGAGATCGTCGGCGGGCTGAAGGCCGTGGCTCGGGTTTTGCCCAAACTGAAGTACGCCTACATGGCCGCTAATCTTGGCCAGGTCGATACGGTTGTGGGACCTCCTTCAGTCACGAGCCATGTCGAATGCACAGAGGAAGAACGCCGGGCGGCCGGAATCCCCGAAGGCCTGATCCGCTACTCCGTGGGCATCGAGGATATAGAAGACCTGGTAGCCGATATGGACCAGGCGCTTTCTGTCCTCTAGAGAAAAAACGTGAACCGCAGAACGTTCTTGAAAAAAAGCAGCCTCGCCGGGGTCGGCCTCTCCCTCGGCCCGTGGATCTCGGCGCTAGACCTTCAAAAACCGTCCCCAGAAAAAATGGCCGGCCCTCTATTCGCCGGGAAAAAAGACATGAAGTTCCTCGTTCTGGCCGGATCTCCCCGGGAGAGGGGGAGAATCCACGGAGAGACATTGAGGAACGAGATCCGGGAAATGGTCGAGACGAGCACAGCTGACCTTCGAGCAGCCGGGTTGAAGCCTGAGGATTATATCAACCTGATCACGGAGAAGACGGGCTTCATCGCGGCTGCGGAACGATGGACTCCTCACCTGGTCGAGGAGATGAGAGGGATCGGGGAAGGAGCAGGTTTAGACTTTAAAACCACATTTACCTGGAACCTCCTCGATGAGTCGGATTGGTTCTTCAACGAAAAGAGATGGGTCAATCCGTCTTCCGCCAACACCGGGCGATGCAGCGCCTTCGGCGTCGGGAGAGAGGGAGACGCGCCCGCATTGATCGCTCAGAATGCCGACATGGGGCCGTCTTTTGACGGCCATCAGACGCTTCTTCACATCAAGCACGCGGACTCCGACCTCGAAGAGCTTGTCCTCACCTGCCCGGGGTGCGTGGGAATCTATGGATTGAATAATCGGTCGATCGGGGTTTGCCTGAACGCCTTGACGATGCAGCTCAACAAATCCTCATCCGGGTTGGGGACGATTTTCATCGCCAGAGGAATTCTGGCTCAAAAGACGTGGGACGAGGCCATCAAATTTGTCCAAAGCGTTAAACATGCCAGTGGCGAGGCTTATACCATCGGCGGACCTGAGCGCGTTGCCTGCTTTGAAGGTTCAGCCAATAAGGTGAGCCAGTTTGTTCCCTATCCGGAAGAGAACAGGGTTTACCACACCAATCATCCTTTGGTCAATGACGATCTCTGGTTGGACTTAAAAACCATCGAGAGGATGGCGCCGGAGCTGCGGGAACGTTTTAAGAAAGGAATTCTGAACAGCGAGACGAGACTTCAATCCCTCAAAACCAGGCTGGACGATACATCAAAGCCGGTCACGGTCGAAAGGGCCAAATCGATCCTGAGCTCCCATGATTCGACCGAATTTCCGGTTTGTCGTCACGGCAAGCCGGGCGAGGGTGATATTACCACCTACGGCATGATCATGGTTCTGAAGTCTTCCCCGAACTCCAGGTGGCGCCGGGCCCGCCGTGCAAAACAGAATTCAGAACTTACAAGTTTTAGACGGGACTACTATAGCTGGATCTATCCAAGTCCTACTTTGCTTTTTGCCGACCTTCTCACGACTCTTCTTCTTTAGACTTTTCATGCGCTCACTCTCACGGCTCACTGCTCACTATTTATCTGATTGGATATTTGGGACGGCCGGTCTTTTGGGGCGGGTTCTTTTTGAGCTGCTCGAGGACGAGCTCCACCGCCTTTTCCAGCTGGGGATCGCGTCCCCGGACGACCTCGGCCGGCGTGTTTTCGACCTCATAATCGGGCGGCACACCCTCATCCTCGACAATCCACTTTCCCTCCTTGCTGAAGGCCGCGTAACTTGGAGCCGTCACATAGCCTCCGTCCAGGAGCGGTGGTTCCCCTCCGATCCCGACAAGCCCGCCCCAGGTCCGTGTTCCGACAAGAGGGCCGACCCCTCTCTCACGAAAATAGAAAGGCATCGCGTCGCCGCCCGATCCCGCATAGGCATTGATGATCATGGCCTTAGGGCCAAAGACGGCTCCGAAAGGTGTGGCGAAATCCGGACCGTCCCTGGGCGCCCAATAATTGAGCAGCGGTTGGGCCAGCGTGTCAATTATATAATTGGCCGCCTGGCCGCCGTCATTGAAACGCTCATCCACGACGAGTCCTTCCTTGTCCGTCTGGGCGAAAAAGTAACGGTTGAAATAGTTGAAACCGAGCATGCCGGTATCCGGCATGTAGATGTATCCGACCCGTCCGCCCGTCATCTTCTCGACTTTGAGGCGATTGCCTTCCACCCAGGCCAGGAGGCGCAGCGGCCGCTCATTCTCGATCGGGACGACGATGACCTCGCGCGCGCCGGCCGCCGTTGGTTGAGAATTAACGGTCAAGCGCACTTGTTTTCCGGCCGTGTTCTCAAAAAGAGAATAGATGTTCGTTTTGGAGGAGGCATCCTTTCCGTTGACACTGATGACGTATTCGCCTTCTTTGATGTTGACTCCGGGCTCGGTGAGAGGCGCCCGCAGAGACGGGTTCCAGTTCAGACCGCTGTAGATTTTTTTGAACCTGTAGCGGCCGTTGGCGATCTCATAGTCGGCCCCCAAGAGCCCGCCGGGCACGGTCTTGATTTCCGGAAGGACGCCGCCCCGAACGTAGGAATGTCCGAGGCAGAGCTCGCCGAGCATGACACTCATCAGATAGTTGAGGTCGCCGCGATAAGTCAGGTCAGGCAGGTATTCGGCATATCGCTTGTGGACGGCGTCCCAGTCGACGCCGTGCATGTTCGGGGCGTAGATGAAGTCTCGATTGATGCGCCAGGCTTCATGGAACATCTGCTCCCACTCGGCCCGGGGGTCCACCTGGATGGACATGGCCGAGAGATCGAGGCGGCCCTCGTCCGGCTTCGGCTTGCCCTGGGTTGACACAATCGCCCAGCCACTGCCTGACTTGTAGAGGAGCTTTTTCCCGTCTGCGGAGATGGTGAAGGTGAGCACACCCGGAAGAAAGACCTCCGCGTTCTTGGATTTGAAATCGAATCTCCAGAGTGCCGAGCCCTGAAAAGTGTACTCATCCTCCTCCCAGTCGGTCGAGCTTTCGAGGCAGAAGAGGGAACCGTCCTCGGCTGAAGCGAGCTCGGTATAGACTCTGGCCTTGAGCGGCAGGGCGAGGATGCGCTGGGAAATACCTTCCGGGTCGACCCGGAAGGCAGGCTTTTGAGCGGGTGCGCTCTCTTCCGCTTTGTTCTTTTCTTTTGGCGATGATTCTTCATCGCTCGCGGGGGCGAAGGGAGAGGGAAGGTCGTTCCGCAGGACGGCGAGATAAACACTGTATGAAAATGGCCTTTCCCGCGAAGACATGTCCAGAGTGCTCTTCAGAGGGCCGGTGTTTGTGCTGGCCATGAAGAAGAGGTATTTTCCCGCTTTGTCGAAGAGGGGAAAGTCCGCGTCGCTCATGCCGTCTGTCAGCGGGAAGCTCTTGCGCTGGTCAAGGGAGTAGAGCATGATCGTGCCGAACCTCGTCGCTTGATATTTCTTATAGGCGATCCAGTTGCCGTCGGGCGACCAGACCGGACCCGATGAAAAGAAGTCAACCTTGATCGGCTTCATCTCGTCCTTGACCAGGTACCAGATGTTGAGGTGCTTATCGGAAAAGGCGATTTTTTTCGAATCCGGCGACCAAACCGGCTTGGAGTAGAAGGACGGATCGGACAAGGCGATTTTCTTGGGTCCGTCTTGCCCCAGCTGATCGCTGATGTACAAGGCATATTCGTGGTCGGCGTCAGAGAAATAAGCAATGTATCTTCCGTCGGGCGACCAGGCGGGGTATCGGTCCATGGCGCCGGGCGATTGGGTCAGATTTCTGATATCGCCTTTTTCCGCGGGAACGGTCAAGACTTCTCCGTGAGCCTCAAAAACAGCCCGTTGCCCCGCGGGGGAGAGGTCGAAATGCGAAATCTCCGCGGCGACATTTTTGTAATAGGGGCGGACACCGAGTTCGTCGCTGGCCACTTTGATGATGACCTGCCGGCTCTGGGCCGTCTGAGGATCGTAAGTGTAGAGATACCCATCGACGCCATAGACCAACCGGCCCGCTCCGCTCGAGAGGTATTTGATGTCGGAATCGCCGTGGTTCGCGAGCTGTTTCAAGTCTTTGGTCTGGGGATCATACGCAAAGAGATTCATCGTCCTGTCTCTATCCGACAGAAAATAGACCGTTCCGCCAATCCAGGTCGGATACATATCATTCGAGCCTTGGCGCGGTATTTCCACGTGCGAATAATCCTTGAGGTCGACGATCCAGACCGGAGGGGCCATGCCGCCCCGGTACCGTCTCCAGTTGGGCTGCCAATATTGATAGATGGGGTTATAAGCGATGTGTCGCCCGTCAGGAGAGAAATCCGCAAATTCGGCCATGGGTATCGGCAGCTCCTCCGGGAACCCGCCTTCCTTTTCGATCGTGAACAGGGTGTTGAATTTTTTGTTGTGGCTGGTCCGGCCGGATTTGAAGAGGATCTTTTTCCCGTCGGGTGTCCAGCCCTGGACGATATCGGCGGAGGGATGGTAGGTCAGTCTCTTCGGTTCTCCGCCCTCCGTCGGAATGAGATAGACATCCGTGTTCCCGTCATACTGGCCGGAGAAGGCGATCCATTTCCCGTCGGGAGAGAACTTGGGGTTGCTTTCCATCCCGGGATGCGATGTCAGCCGCCTGGCTTCGCCACCGCCGATCGGGACGATCCAGAGATCAGCCGCGTAGACGAACACGATCGAATCGGAGCTGATATCGGGCTGATGGAGGAACCGGGTCCCTTTCGCGGCGAAAACGCTGGAAATGGCCATGACCACAATCAAGAGGATCAAACAGGCTTTTTTCATAAAAAATATCCCTCCTCCACGACATTTTTTAAATCACTATCTTAATCTCAATTCTCGGGGCGAGCAAACCCTATGATGATGCGTCCGAAAATCTTGGGGAGATCAACATGATCGAGATTCTGTTCGGAAACGTCAGGCGGGTCGGGACAGGCTTGGGCCCAAAATTCGAGCTATTAAAAAAGAGAATCCCTCTCCCTGAACTCGTGAGGCTGGGGCTGATCAAGTCGATTCGGAGGAACGGCTTATGAGGCGAGGGACGATGAACCTGGCCCCCTCTTCGAGATCCCGGATAACGGCTTCTTTGACTCCCTCCTTATCTTTATTGGCGAAGGCGTCGAACATGTCCTGGTGGGGTTGTTGCACCTGATACAGATCTTCCTTATCGGTATGAATAATCAGATAGGGGCCGATCCGAGCCCAAAGCCCGTCTATGATCTGCAGGAGAAGGGGCGAATCGGCATACGAATAGATTCCGAAATGGAACTGACTGTTTTTCATGATGTATTTTTTGGGGTTTCCGATCGAGGCCTTCATTTCCTCCAGGATGCGTCTGACTTTTGCCACGGCGCTGTCCGGACGCAGCAGGCATGACCGTTCCGCTGCCCACGGCTCGAGAATCAACCTGATCTTGTAGGCCTCTTCCATTTCCTTCGCCGTCAGGACGTTGACCCGGATACTCCTGTTGTTTTCGATGACGATGATATTCTCTGATTCGAGCTGGAACAAGGCTTCCCGCACCGGGATGACGCTGACCCCAAATTCTCTGGCCAGCGCCCTCAGAGTGACGGACTGTCCCGGGATTATGTCTCCGGCGATAATCCTCGCCCGGAGTTGATCGTAAACTCTTTCTCGCAGGGTTTTTATTTCGATTTTCTCAAGCTTCATTTTGGCACTGCCTCAGACCCGGAATTAAGGGAGCCTTTATAAAATTGGCTTGACAAACCAGCCGAAATTTAATAGAAAATCATGTTATATCATATAACAGGCGCTGTCAAATAGGGTCGGTGAACAAGAGTCCTGAATTCGCAATATAAAGGACAGGGAGGACAAAATATGAAGAAAAGTCTTTTGAGCATTTTGGGTTTCGCTTTGCTAAGCCTTCTTTGTTTGTCTGCCGCCTACGGCCAAAGACAAACCGGCAACCTTGATGGGAGAATCGTGGACACGAGCAACGTTCCCCTTCCCGGGGCCGCCATTACGATCTCATCCCCGGCGATGATGGGGACGCACTCATATATGAGCACAGAAGCCGGGCTTTTCCGCTTTCCCGGCACTTCCGCCGGGCGTGTACGTCTTGACCTGTGAGCTCAGCGGGTTCAAGACCGTTAAGAGAGAAGGCCTCGTCGTCAGTGTCGGGAAAACGACGACGATCATCATCACCATGGAGCAGGCGACACTCGAAAAAGAAGTCACCGTGACCGCAGCGCCGCCTGTCGTCGATGTCAAATCGCCCACACTTTCGGTGACCTATAGCAAGGACCTGCTCCAGAACATCCCGACGAACAGGGACCTCTTCGATGTGATCGGCACCGCTCCTGGCGCTATCAATATCGGATATCTTACGACAGTGCACGGCGGCACCTATGCTGAAAACATCTATTCCCTCGACGGTCTTAACACCACCGATCCTTTGGTCGGGATCCCGACCACGGCGCCCGACTTGAATATGATCGATGAGGTGGAGATGCAGGTCGGAGCCCACCCGGCCGACGTCGGAAGCGCGAGCGGCGCCTACATCAATGTCGTCACCAAGTCGGGAGGGAACACGTTTTCATGGAGACGGCACGGCCTTCTATTTCGGCCAGAGTTTTGTGGATAAGAACTTTTCCAAAGAGGAGCTGGATGCTCTTCAGGTCTCGACCCCGAGCACGCAAAAGCTTCAAGAAGATTTCGCCTTGAGCTTCGGCGGCCCGCTCATCCGAGACAGACTCTGGTTCTTTACCGCCGGCCGGCGCTACCGGACAAACCAGACGCTGACAGGGTTCGACCACGATATCGAAGAAGGGCAGTGGTACGGCATGGGAAAGCTCACCGCGCAGTTGGCCAAGAACGTCAAGCTGATGGGCTACTACAATCTCAGAACGCGTAACATACCGGTCGGAATTGATTTCGACCCGAGGACCGCGACTCTCGAGAGCTCCTACCGGTTCTCGATGAAATCCAAAAACGTTAATACCCAATTGAATTGGGTCCTCGGCCCCAACGCTTTCTTCGACATCCGCGGGATGTGGGCAGAACATTACTACGATTACCGCTATCAGCCCGGCGCAACGCACTGGTCTCAAGATAATTTGACGGGCAAGATTACCGGCGCCTATTATTGGCAAGAATATTTGCGCAAACGGAGGTATTACTCAACCGCCTCCCTGACGGTCTTTCTCGACGATTTCCTGGGCGGGAGCCATGAAGTGAAAGTCGGGGGCGAATTCGACTACACCCAGATGCGGGATGGTGTCTGGACGCCGGATCCCGTCAATGAGTTCACCCTCGGCGGGTCCCCCTACAGCCTCGGGCCCTATACGGGCTTATTTATCGCAGTTGCCGCCAGTCCGACCGAAGGCGACGGCGAGTTCAAGATTGATACGCGGGGCCTCAATTTCTACATCCAGGACAATTGGACGATCAAGAACAGGCTCACGTTAAACCTCGGTCTCAGGTACGACGGCTCGAGCGCGAGCCTGCCCGCTCAATATGCAGCGGCAGTCCCCACTTGGTTAGGGCTGGATCCGGTCTATTTTGCCCGGCACGACTATGCTAAGATCGAGCGATTTGCTGGTCTTTGATAATCTCTCCCCGCGGCTGGGCTTGACCTTCGACATCTTCGGCAATGGGAAAACGATCGCCAAAGCAAGCTTCAGCCGCTACCGAGAGTATCTCGCGCAGGCCATGGTCTACGCGGTCAACCCCAACAGCTATGCGCTCCGCTACTATGTCTGGATCGACCTCAACGCCAACATGCAGCGTGACCCCGCGGACTTCTACATCCTGGCCTACACCTTGGGCCGGAGTCCGCAAGACCCGAGGAGCCTTATCGATCCCAACGTCAAAGCACCCTTCTGGAATGAATATATCCTCGGGATCGACCACGAATTGCTCCCGAACTTCAGGTTGGGCTTGAGCTATATCTACAAGAACAACGTCAACATCTACGAGAACATCGAAATGAATTCCGACCTCAATTGGGCCGCCCGGTACACTGTCACCGACCCCGGCTATGACGCGGTCTTGGGGACGGCGGATGATAAACCTCTCACGGTCTACGACCGGACGAGGCCCCAGGAACCGCTTTTCCAGACAAATCCCAAGGGTGCCAGCCGGAAATATCAGGCCTTGGAATTAGTTTTCGAAAAGAGGATGAGCAACCGATGGCAACTGCTCGGTTCCGTTGTCTTCAGCAAGTATTACGGTAACATCGGGGCGAGTCAAGCTCAATATATGGAGAGCGCCTTCGATACACCCAACTATTATATCAACCGCCTACGGACGATTGGATTACGACCGTCCCCTGATCATAAAGTTTCAGGGCACCTATCAGCTTCCTTATGGGATCAACTTGAGCGGTTATTTTGTCCATTCTTCGGGCGCTCCCTTCAACAGGATCCTGCAGGTCTGGACACCCAATAGTCAATCTTATGTCACCGTCAATGCGGAACAGCAGGGATCAAGAAGGCAGCCTTCCTGGAACAACCTGGACCTCAGGCTGGAAAAAGAATTCGGGATCGGGACTCTCGGACGCCTGGGTTTGTTTTTTGATGTCTATAACGCGCTCAACAGCGCCAATCTGACCATCTCTTCAGATTTTGAAGGATTCATCCAGCCTGATGGCAGTTTCCTCAAATCTCCGACTTGGCAAAAGGTGAGCTCGGTTTCGACTCCCAGGGTTCTCAAATTGGGGGTGAGATTTTCCTTTTGACCTTTGAGGACGAAAACTCAAACCGCGAGTTGAATGATTCTGACGAAGGGAAGCTCCCGGCGAGGGGCTTCCCTTCCATTTTTACCGAAACGAGCCAAACTATAAAGGAGGACGACCTATGCCCAAATCAAAAAAGGCCCAGGCTGCTTATGAATGGATAAAAAAGTGGGGCATCGGCGATGAGCTCATCTCGAACGAGTCTTATGGCGAAGAAGAGATGCCCGTCCTGAAGGAACAGAAGATCTTGACGCTGGACAAGAAGCTCATCATCGAAGCGGCCATCACCGGATGGCAGCCCGTGAAATGGTGGCGGGAGAGGGGCGCCGAGAAACTCCCGCCTGGTTCCAAAGGGGGAAAGACCTGCATCCAAGAGCAGGTCGACGCCATCATCGAATGCGTCAAGGCCGGGGCCGCCTGCATTCACATGCATCCCCGTCATCCCAGTGACGGCAAGGCCAGACTTCACGATTCGGCGCTGACCGCGGAGATCATCGATCGTGCCTACGAGGAGGTCGATTATATCCCCATGGATCACTCTTTCAATCAAGATTTTCGAAAAGGGATTGTCTGGGATTATATCTCCGGCGCCGAGGAGGCACTCAAATTGGGCCGGGGCAATCGCTATGTCCAGACTTCATTGGTCGTAACCCTCCCCGTCTTCACTGAAAAACATGCCATCGCCACCGATGAAGCGGCCGTGGAAGCCGTAAAATACTACGAAGCTCACAATATCCGCCCTCATTTTTCGTGCGAGCCCTTTTATTTTTCCCAGCTCTATCGGAACCTCATTGAATCCGGGGTGGCCAAGACAAAGCCGTATCTCATCGCTCTCCAACTCGGAAAGCACCGCGATGATATGCAGTTTGCGGACCCCTGGTCGTACCTCAATGTGATCACCTGTATGGGGCTCGCGAGGTCGTACATCCCCGAGAAAGATATGGTCCTGGGTATCCATCCGGGCGGACGGAACTGGCTTCCTAGCAGTATCGTCGGTCTGCTCTATGGCGCCCAGTACATAAGGCTCGGCATCGAAGACATTTTCTTCCTCTGGCCGCACCGGGATGACATCCCCCAGAAGGTTTCTCAGACCGTGGAGATGATCAGGGACTTGTGCAAGATTATCGGCCGGGAAGTGGCAACAGTTGATGAGGCTAGAAAGATCATGAACATCAAGCGGACTTCATGACCAAACGAACCTCCGGCAGGAATAGGACACGGCGTCGCGGCCCGGTTTATTCGGGTGGGCATTGTCGGTATTCTTCTCTTCGCTGTTTTGACCCGGGCTGGATCAGAAAATAAAAAAGAAGTGGGAAACGGGCGGGGTGGAACAACTCGCACGCTCGGTGACGATCTATCGAGACACCTACGGCGTGCCTCATGTCTATGGCCCAAAGGACGAGAGCGTCGTTTTCGGGTATGCTTACGCTCGGGCCGAGGATGAATTTTTCAAGATCGAGCACCATTTTATCCGGGCCGTAGGCCGGCTTTCTGAATTGGAAGGAGAAAACGGGCTCGTCAACGATTATCTCGTCAAAGCCCTCGAAATCGAAAGGCTTTCGAAGGAGGAATATCAAAGATCCGATCCCAAAATCCGGGCGTTGTGCAACGCGTACACTGAAGGATTGAATTATTTTCTGGCTAAGAATCCCAGAGTCAAACCCCGTCTCTTGATGAGGTTCGAACCCTGGTATGTCCTCGCCGGAGAACGATCCTTCTGGGATGGATATATCCTGACCAAGTCGGGCCTGGACCTGCAGGACGTCGCCTCGGTCATCGGAGAAGCTAAAGGAAAGCACGGCGGCCACTCAGTTCCGGCCTCCTTCGCTTCGGCCGAGCATCTGTTCGGGCCGACCTTCGGATGCAACACGTGGGCGATCAGTCCAAAGAAAAGCGCCTCCGGAAAGACCATGCTCCTGCTCGATCAGCACCAGCCTCTGGATGCCGATTACGAGGTCCATCTGCACAGCGATGAGGGCTGGAATTTTTCCGGGATCTCTTTTTACGGCTACGGGATCGTCCCCTTGATCGGGCACAATGAACATCTGGGATGGGCGTTCACGGAAAATCAGGTTGATGGCGTCGACATCTATATCGAGTCCTTTGATAAAAAAGAGCGCGCCGCTGGCCTACCGCTATGGCAACGGACATAGGACGGCCACGGAATGGAATGAGACCGTTGCGGTCAAGACCGAGAAGGGAATCGAGAAACGGATATTGACTTTTCGCAAAACGCACCACGGCCCTATCCTGGTCGAAAAGGATGGAAATCGATTATCTGTTCGGATTGCGAAAATTGAGGAAGGAGGCATTCTCGGGCAACTCTATGCCATGAACAAAGCAAGGGATCTCAAGGAGTTCAAACAGGCTCTGGCCCAAAACGCCCTCGTGAATCAGAATATTATCTACGCAGACGACCGGGACAACATTTTTTATCTTTATAACGGGCTGATCCCGGTCAGAAATTCGGGTTTCGATTGGCTCAAACCTGTCGACGGCAGCAAGAAGGAGACGGAGTGGAAGGGCTATCACACCTTGGAGGATCGTCCTCAAGTCCTGAACCCCGGGTCCGGCTTTGTCCAGAGCTGCAACAACATTCCCTTCACGACGACGATCGCTGATAATCCTGTCCCGTCAGGTTACCCTGATTATATGGTCGTCAACGAACAGGATGATCCTCGCTCTAAGTTGATTCGTCGGATTTTATCTTCCCATGAGAAATTCGATTATGGGGAATGGGAGCGCCTGCCCTTCGATACCTATGTTCTTCGGGCGGAAGAGGAAGTCCCGTTGATTCTTCAAGAATGGGAAGCCCTCGGGAAGAGCGACCCGGCCCGGGCCGAAAAACTCAGTGACGTCATCGGAGAGCTCGGCTCCTGGAACCGAAGAATCACAGTGGATTCTCTTGCCTCGACTCTGTTCGTCATCTGGTATGGAGAGATGTATTTCAAAAAAGAGCAATCTTCAAGGAGAGAAGGTGCTAAGGATTCAGAAGCTGGAAGAGGTCGTCCAAAGCCTCGTGCGGGACTTCGGATCGTGGCGGGTGGCTTACGGCGAGGTTTTTCGGCATCAGCGGAGGGATATCCGTTTTGAGCAACAATTCAGCGACGAGCGGATGAGTCTGCCCGTCTCGGGCGGCCCCGGTCCCGCAGGAATATTGTCAGCTTATTATGCCTGGCCTCTGAAGGGCCTGAAGCGGCGCTATGGTGTTTTTGGTCACAGCTATGTTTCCGTCGTCGAGTTCGGAGATAACCTCAGGGCCAAGTCGATTCTCGCCTTCGGCGAGAGCATGGACCCGCTCTCCCCGCATTATTTTGACCAGGCTCCTTACTATGCGACGAACCAAATGAAACCTGCTTGGTTCAGCCTCTCCCAGATCCGGGAAAATCTCCGTGCCTCCTACCATCCCGGAGAAATACATTCTGAGGATTGACTAAACGGGTTAAGACGTTATAATCGAGAGGATTTGCCTCAGATCCGCCGGCCGTTTGACGAAGGAATCACAGATGACGAGATGGGCTGTTTTGCTCCTGGTCAGCATTGTTCTCGCCCTTAGCTTTTACACCTACGATTCTCTCTCGCCGATCAAAGAGACGATCCAGGTCCAGTTGAATTTCAGCTCGACCGACTACGGCCTGCTGGTCTCCGTTTATTCGATCCCCAACACGATCTTGTTCATGGTCATTTTGGGGGGCATATTTGCCGATCGCTTCGGCATCAGAAAAACCGGCCTGGCCTCCGCTCTCCTCTGCACCCTGGGCGGATTTATCACTGCCTACGGAGCCAGTCCGGCGTACGCCCAGCATGGATTCGGCTTCGCCTTGATGAATTCTTTTCTTCCCGGCTTTTCTCCTCCTTTGAAAATGATGATCCTGGGAAGGTTTCTCTTCGGACTGGGAGCCGAGACTCTGAACATCGTCATCCTCAAGATCCTCGTCAAGTGGTTCAAGGGGAGGAAGATGGCTCTGGCGTTCTCGATCATGACCATCATCGCCCGCATGGGCACGGCCGCTGTCTTGATCCTCTCGCCGGTCCTTGTCGAAACGAAGACCGGCTGGACAACCTCCCTGTGGGTCTCGGCCGCCGTCATGCTGGTCGGCTTTCTGCTCCTTGGGGCCTACATGTTCTATGATCGGAAGGTTGCGCCCTCTGTTGCACTGCCCGCCAGAAGAATTTAGCTCCAGGGACATCGTGGGTCTTCTCAAGAATAAATCCTTTATCTTCATCTGCCTCCTCTGCGTGGCTTTCTATTCTGCGTTTTTTCCTTTTTTGTCTTTTCTCCCTGATCTGCTCCACAACAAATTTCATCTCTCCCTCAGAATGAGCGGCGCCCTGAGCAGCCTCATGATCTGGGGGACGATTGTCTTCATCCCAATCGTTGGCTGGTTCGTCGATAAAAAGGGAAAAATCGCTTCGCTTCTTCTGTACGGCTCAGGGATGTTGTTTTTTTCCCACCTGATCTTATCCGTGACCAGGTTAACTCCCTATCTCTCGATCGTCATTTTGGGAGTGGCCTTCACGCTCGTTCCGGCGGCCTTGTGGCCGGCCGTACCCCGGGTCGTCGATGAAAAACGGGTCGGGACAGCTTATGGCATCATGACCTGGGTTCAGAGTCTCGGAATCCTGGTCTTTCCCTACCTCGCCGGCCGAATAACGGACCTCTCCAATAAAGGGATTACCTCCGAGATGCTCAAGCGGGGGAGGCTTCGCTCAATTACACAAATACCTCTTTGATGTTTGCCGCCCTCGGCATCCTGGCTTTTCTGTTTGCCGTCTCTTTGAAAAGGGAAGATTCGAAAAAGGGCGGATACGGGCTTCAACTGCCGGAAAAAACCGGCGACCGGAGATAAAAAGGAGAGCCCATGGAATCGCCAAACGCTCGTCCGAAGATAACTGATCCGGAACTGAATTTCGAAGTCCTCTGGAAAATGTATGACCGGAACTACGGAAGCTTCATCCCAAAACGCATAGACTGGGACCTCCTCTACCGCGCCTACCGGCCCAAAGTCACTCCCCGGACGACCGAAGACGAATTGTTCGAGATCATGACTCGTCTCCTGGAGCACCTGAACGATAACCATGTCAAGCTCCAGTCCCGTCAGCCGCCGCGGTTTTTTCGATCCGGGATCTTGGGAAATCTCAATCGGGATCAAGAGGGACGTCACATCCCCATCGGCTACAACATCCCTGATTTCTCCCTGGAACTCGTCAAGCAGAAGTATCTTCAAGGAAAGTTTGAGGAGAGACTTCCCGGGTCAAAACTGGCGGCCTATTTCGGGGGAGACTTTCCGCTCTACCTGTTCGCCTGGATAACCGAAGATATCGGCTATTTTCACATCCGCAATTTTGACGAGGAGGAAAAGACGGCCTTGATCGCCGACGAAGTCGTCTCCGAATTCCGCACGGCGAGAGGAATAATCCTCGATATCCGGGGCAACGGCGGCGGCTGGGACCCGGTGGCCAAGGCGATTGCGGATCGTTTCGCGGACCGTCGAAGGCTTTACATGGTGACCAGAATTCGAAACGGCCCCCGGCACGACGATTTTACGCCTCCCAGGTATTGGCACACCGAGCCCAAAGGCCCCCGGCAATTTACTAAGCCTATCGCTATGTTGACCCACCGCTGGACAATCAGCGCCGGGGATTGCATGGCCCTGGCCATGCGGGTGATGCCCCACGTGACAAACCTGGGCGAGGCCACCTCGGGCGCCTATTCCGATGAATACTGGGATCAACTTCCCAACGGCTGGGACGTTTGTATCGCCAATAAGCTCTATCTGGACCACGAAGGACGGTGCTGGGAGGGGATGGGCACTCCCCCCGACATCCGGGTGACCAATTCGAGGGAAGACATCCGGAGCGGCCGCGACAGAGTCCTGGAGGCCGCCGTAGACTTGATCCGGGCGGGCCCGACCAGGCTGGATGAGCAGGCGTCGAGTCTTCAGACTCGGGAATCCCTGGCGGATTCTCTGGAAAGAGCGGTGGGCGCTGTCGGTCTTGGTGAGGCGCTCAGGATGTACGCCGAGGCCAAGAAGGGAAATCCCGAAAACTACTATATCGATCGAGAAGAGATGGACATTCTCGGCCTCCGCTTTCTCTCCCGGAACAAAAACGAGGAGGCCCTCGCGGTCTTCAAGCTTAACTCCGAACAGCATCCCGAGGATTACCACGTCTACCTGAGTCTGGCCGAATTTTATGAGAGGAACGGCGAGATGAAGCTGGCCAGGTTCAATTTCCAAAAGTCCGCCGAGCTCAATCCTCAAAACCTCCCCGATGAGAGGAAGGATTTTAAAAGAAGTTCTGAGAGATAAAGCCGCGCGAAAAAGCGCCGGCTCGCAAAAAAGGAGAGGAAAAACATGACGGGGCTTCAGAAAGGTCCGACTCCCGCGGAAGAACTGAGGGCGGTCCTGACTTCGACAGATCATTTGAGCCTGAATTCTTCGGCTGATCTCATGATCGAAGGCTGCGTCGCGCGCGATCTTCTGGCCAGCTACGGTTCCCCCCTGTATGTAATCTCGGAAGAGACATTGCGGATGAACTACCGACGAATCCGAAGTGCTTTTGCGAGCGCCTGGCCTTCCTCGGTCACGATCCTTTATGCCATCAAAGCCAATAACAATCTGGCCGTTCGGGCCATCCTTCATCAGGAAGGCGCCGGAGGAGACTGTTTTGGAGAATCAGAGCTCACCGCGACCTTCCAAGGGGGAGCGGATTCAGAGAAAATTGTCTTGAACGGGAGCAACAAGAGTGTTTCCCTGTTGAGAAAAGCAGTTGAGCTCGGCGTGATGATCAATATAGATGCCGAAGATGAAATAGGCCTGCTGGCCGACCTTGCCGCCGAACTTCAGACGACGGTTCGGACAATGATCCGCCTGAAGCTGAGTTCGCCGGGATATGCCTCCATTGCGCCGGATTATTTCGGCGGGCCAAATCTGGTCGAGTATGCGCGGCGGTCGAAATGGGGGTTTTCATTGGAGGCGGTGAAGAGGATTGTCCGTCGGATCCAGGAGAGCAAGGGGCTAGGGCTTCGGGGATTTCACTTTCACATCGGGCGGGCCTCTCGGGACATCCTCTACTTTAAGCAATGGGCCGAAGCTTTTGCAGAAACGGTCATCGCGGTTCGCGGGGAGACCGGCTTTGCGCCGCAAATCCTGGACATCGGCGGAGGCTGGCCCAGAGAACGTGAACCCGAGTCTCGCTCCCTGGACCTTAATCCGACTCGGATCGAAGAGTACGCGAAAGTGGTCGCTTCCCCCTTCCTCCAGGCTTTTGAAAAAGCGGGCCTGGGCCTCCCCGAGCTCTGGCTGGAACCGGGCCGGTACATCGTCGGAAACGCGGTCGTTTTTCTGGCGACGACGGGTGCGATCAAGCGTGACCTCGGCCTGACCTGGGCGAACTTGGACGCGAGCACCAATAATCTGATGCGGATAGATACAAGCGGCAGCGCCTATCATCTGTTTCCGGCGACAGCGATGGACCGGGAATCCACGGAAAGGGTGACGTTCGTTGGCGAGACCTGCATCGACTCCATCTTCTCGGCCGATCGGGTCGTGCCTTCGATCGGGCGGGGCGAACCCGTCGCTGTTCTCGATGCGGGAATGTATGCGGAGACAGGCTCCACCCAGCTCAACGGCGTCCCGCGTCCTGCGACCGTCCTGGTGAGCGGGAGTCACTCCGAGATTATCAAGCAGCGCGAGACCATAGCCGACGTCTTCTCCAAGCATCGAGTCCCAGAACGGCTCCGGGCTCCGCTGGCAAGTGCGGGCAAGATGATTTCGAATGCGGGAGCGCAGGGCGGAACCGGAAAAGAGGGGTAAGGATGAGAGACAAACACGGGTTGAATATTCCCAGGCTGAGCATTCTCTCGCCGGAGAAGCTGGAGCTCATTCATCTTTCGACTCTTGAAGTGTTGCGCAGGACAGGGATTCTGGTGAAAGAACCAAGGGCCCTGGAGATTCTCAAAAAGGCCGGCTGTTTGATAGATGGGGAAAGAGTCAGGATCCCGGCCCAGCTGGTGGAGTGGGCTTTGGAGAAAACGCCGCCTCGAGTCACCATGTGCGACCGGGCCGGAAGGCCGGCCATGTACCTGGAAAAAAACAATACCTATTTTGGGACGGGATCGGATACCCCGCACATCATAGATCTGGACACAGGGGGGAGGAGGAACACAGTCCTCGCGGACATTGAGAATGTTTCCAGGCTCGTGGACGGGCTGGAGGAGCTGAGTTTTGCCATGTGCTCGGGGATCGCGAGCGACGTGAATCCGCAGGTATCAGATATCTACCACTTTGAGGCCATGGTGGGCAACACGGAAAAACCGATCGTATTCACGTCCTGGAGTCTGGAGAATCTTGAGGCCATTGTCGCGATGGCGGAAGAGGTGGCGGGAGGGGCCGAGACGCTGCGGATGAACCCCTTTATCGCCCTATACACCGAGCCGATCTCGCCGCTGACCCTGGCCAGGGAGTCCACCCAGAAATTGATGTATCTGGCCGAGAAGGGACTTCCCGTTGTCTTTGCGCCCGGTTTGATTACTGGCGGCACCGGCCCCTCGACCCTCGCCGGTGGGATCATCCAGGCCAACGCAGAAGCGCTGGCCGGATTCGTGCTGGCCAACCTCGTCCGTCCCGGCACTCCCTTGATCTATGGGGGGAGCGGCGAGCCCATGGATATGGCGGCGATGGTGATGAGCTATGCCGCGCCGGAATCGATGATGGTCGTCTCGGCCCTGACCGATCTGGCCAGATATTACAGGCTCCCTGTGTTCAGCTACGCCGGCTGTTCGGACTCAAACCTCTACGATCAGCAGGCCTCTCTGGAATCGGCCGTCTGGATCTTGCTCTCCTCTCTCAGCGGGGGCAACCTCGTCCATGATGTGGGCTACATCAATAACGGCCTGACGACCTCGCTGGAGCAATTGGCCGTCTCGGACGAGGTCATCGGGATGGTGAGGCGGATCACGGGAGGCATCGAGGTCAACGAAGAGACGATGGCCCTGTCCTTGATCGAAGAGATTGGCCCCGGCGGCGAATACTTGACGAGTGATCACACCCTCAAGCACTTCCGGGAGAATTGGTTCCCGCGGCTGATCTCGAGGCTTCCCTACGAGAAATGGGTTCAAGCCGGGAAAAAGGATTTGGGGACAAGAGCCAAAGAGAGAGTCAAGCATGTTCTTGAGACCCACAGACCGCGACCTCTTGATGAAAGGTTGAAGGTTGAATTGAGAAAGATCGTGAGAGCAAAAGATAGATAATTCTCCACGGCGAGCTGCCTCCTTCCAAGGGAATCCGAGCCGTTTTGTCTAATTGGGTGTAGAATATTATTGGGAAGGAGAATACTCATGTCTATAAAAAAAGCCGTGGCCTCGCCAGCCTTGGGAGTGGCCCTGGGGCTTCTCTTCATCGCCGGCGGCCTGAACGGCCAATGGCACGAGCAAAAAAGATACTCGGATTTTCACCGCTTTTTCATTTCGGTCGGCGGCGGATACGGATTCTCGGAGGGCCGTCAGGGGATGGTCGATCTCAAGGCCGAAGTGCAGTTCTCGTTCACCTCGAGGATCCGACTCGGCCTCGGGGCCGGATACCTGCGCGGAGAGGGAAGACATGCCGAGATGAGAGATAGATATGATTGGATCAAAGGAATGATGACCAGCCAATCTTGGCTCGACATGTCTCCAGGCTCTCATGAGCCGGACAATTTCGGGAGAGGATACGGGCGTGATTTTCATGCCGTCCCCCTCAGCTTAAACCTCTATTATGTCCTTCCTCTGGGTCACAGGTGGGATGTCTTTATGAGCGGCGGCGGGAGCTACTATTTAGGGTCCTTCTACGGGATGGTCGAGCCGCGTCATAAGGGAGCCTGGGGCGGACAAGCGGGCCTGGGAGGCGAATATCGCCTCACTCGGCAGATTCGGATTGTCGCCGAAGGAGGCTACCGTTTTGCCGAATTCCGGGGATTGAAAAGGCTTACACCTGAGCTCCCTTGGGTGTTAATGGGAGGCGTCCCGGATAACTCCATTCCCATTCCGATGAAGTGGGAGCGATTCCGGATGGATTTGAACGGCTTCAGCATTCGCGCCGGCTTGAGATTCGGCCTCTAAAATTTGTGGCGCCCGAGCGCTCTAATTAAGAGGAGCTGCCGCTTTTATAATTCCAAAATTGATCTCACTCAAAGCGGAAACGAATTTGCCGAAAGAGATTCATCCTCTCCTGGATCCAGAAAAACAATCGCAGGCGCGTCGTTACGAGAGGGAAAAACGGCTGCTCGGCCTGGCGAGTCTGACCTTGTCGCTCGCCTGCCTGCTCTCATTTTATTATTCGGGGCTGAGCGCCCGAGCGGCTCATTGGTTCCTGGGAAAGCCGGTCGTCTGGGCTTTTTTAATCTATGTGACGCTGCTTTTGGCCGTCTTGGTTTTTGTCGGCTTCCCTTTGAGTTTTTACGCCAGCTACGCTCACGAACACAAATGGAAGTTTTCCAACCAGACGGTCAGGGGCTGGCTCTGGGAGAAGGCCAAGTCTTTTGGAGTCAGCTTGCTCATCACTTATCTTATCTTGGGCCTGCTGCTCTGGATCATGGCCCGCTTCGCTCCGATCTGGTGGCTCTTTGCCGGAGCGGGAATGGCTCTCGTGAGCGTTGTCTTGGCGACTCTTTTTCCCATCGTCATTCTCCCGATTTTCAATAAGTACACGGCCATTGAGGACAAAGACTTGACCGACGCCCTGGAGAAGATTCTTTCTCGGGAGGGGTTGAGAAGCAGCGGCTTTTTTAAGCAGGACACCAGCCGACAGACTAAAAAGGAAAACGCGTTTCTGGCCGGGCTCGGGAGAACGAGGAGAGTCGTCTTGGCAGATAATCTGATGAGAAACATGAGCCGTCCCGAGATCGAATCCGTCATCGCGCACGAGCTGGGGCACTATCGGCGCCGCCACATCTGGAAGGGCATCGGGATCGGGACCCTGGAACAGCTTTTCGTCTTTTGGGTCATCAACTTGGTCATGAAAGCGCTGTTTCCCCAGTTCCTCTCAGCCCAGCGGTGGAACCTGGCTCTTCTTCCTATGTTTGTTATCCTCACGGGGGTTGTTTCGGGTCTCCTCTTCGGCCCGCTTGGAAACGCCCTCTCCCGGCACTTCGAAAAGCAGGCCGATCTCTATGCCCTGGAGAATATCAAGGAGAAAAAGGCGTTTATGACCGCGCTGGCCGGTCTCGCCGATAGAAATCTTTCTAACGCCTATCCTGAATGGTGGGTCAAAATCCTGTATTATTCCCATCCACCTATAGGCGAACGATTGAGGACGGCGGAGCTATTTGGAACGGACTCCGACGGATTCACGCACTAGGTCTTCCAGGTAGACATCTTCCTGCATCGCCCTGGCTTTCCACTGAGGACTCAGGCGATCCAAGAGACGCGCCTGCGCCAGGCCGCTCAGATAGAAGCGGAGATCTCCGTCCTGAGTGCCCAAGGTTTTTTCCAGGCGGACGAAATCCCACTGCAGGGGGAAGGGGAGGGCTGTTCCGTATCGTCCATAAGATGCCTCGCGGGATCTGGAGGCGGCGATTTCGTAAAACTTTATTTCGGCGTATTTTGCCAGCCCCTCCAGCCACTCCAGCTCACGCTCGAAAGCAAGGAGGTCGGAACCGAGGGCGGCCCGTTTGCGGCGCGTCTCCCGGATCTGTAAGAATCTCCGGACCAGATCTTTAACAGGTGCATCATCCTTAGTTTTGAGCGCTTCAGCCAGAGCTCTCCCTTCATCGTTCCAAGCCGACCTGAAATCAGCGTCTTTGTAGGGGTATCGGCTTTCAGCTGCGTAGACGGCATTCGCTTTGGCAAAGCGCTTGGGCGCCTGGTTGGCTTGATAGGCGTGGAAGATCTCGTGGAGGACGACGACGACGTGGAATTCTGGGCTGAGCTTGAAGGGTATCTTGCGGTTCATGTGATCGAGAGTCGGGGCGCTGCCGGCCCAGGTTGCGCCCACTTTCACCGCGAAAGCCTGTGGGTTTTGGGCGGCACGACGATAATAAGGTACGCCTTGAAAATCATCACCCTCAACCACCTTCCATAGACCCGGAGGATTTGCCTCACCAACCAGGAATTCGTAACCCTCGTTGAAGAGGATGACTGGGATGTTGGTCGCGGCCAAGCCCGTCCAGACTTGATCACCGATCTCAGCCTTTAAACGCAGGGTTTCGGCAAGCTCGGCTTTGTGGGAGGCGCTCAGCATCGCCGGCGCTTCGACCTGATTTCCCTGGCTCTCTTTATCGACCCTCTGATATATCGGAAGACTCAATACGGCGGTCGCGAAGACAGCCAGAATCATGCCTCCGCCCAGGAAGCCTTTTCGTTGACCCGAATCAAGAGAGGTCATTTCATTTCCATTAGGAGCAGTTTGGACAAGGCCTCAATTCCTTATGAGAGGATATATTATTATATAGCTAAGTCCGGCGGCAAGTCAGAAAGGGAAGGACGAACTTCGAAATTCCTTGATTTGTTTGACCCGAACATATAAATTGCCAATCAACGAGAGAGGAGAATAGGCAATGAGGTGCGATCGTCGATCTTTTATCAAGAAAGCCATGACCGGGATTGCCGCGACCGGTGCAAGCGGTTTGGCGGCCATGGATTCCAAGCTGCCTCCCTCGAGCCGTGACGAGGAACGTAGAAAGTTGCTCACCGAAGCCAATTTCGGCCTCAAGAAAGTCGCCAGGAGCAAAAAGGGCATGGCCATCTGTTCCCACCCGCTCGCTACACATGAAGCCGTGGAGATCCTGAGAAGAGGCGGGAACGCTTGTGATGCCGCCCTTTGCGCGGCCATCACCCAAACGGTCGTTGAGCCTCATATGACGGGGATCACCGGAATTCTCTCCATGCTCTATTATGATGCCGCGTCCAAGAATACAACTTATGTCAACGGCAACATGAACGCACCCTTGAAGCCTTTGATCGGTTTTAATCCCTCTGATTTGAACACCGGCCGCGGTGTCTCAGTTCCGGGCTTCTGGGGAGGTTTCGAGGCGGCTCTGGAGCGGCACGGGAGCAAATCGAAAAAAGAGATCATGGCCGCAGCGATCCGATACGCCAGGGAAGGGTTCGAAATTCATCCCTTTCTCTGGGGCGAAATGTTCGGTCAGTGTGACAAATTGGGCCGGACCGCCGAGGGCAGAGAGATATTCATGCCCAACAAGGCGCTGCTCAAGCCGGGGGATATGATCTATCAGAAAAGGGCCGCCGAGACACTGGAGCGTCTCGCCGAAGAGGGGAGCGCCTTCTTTTATCGCGGAGATTTCGCCAGGGATTTCTGCAAGGTCGTCCAAGAAGCGGGTGGCTTGATCTCCACGGAAGATATGGGGGCTTATAAAGTGCGCTGGATGGACCCGGCCCGGGGGACCTATCGGGGCTGCGAAGTCCTTGCTTCGCCTCCGCCCGACAATGGAGGCACTCACATCATCGAAGCCCTCAATATGCTTGAGCTCATGGATCTCAAAAAGCTCGGTCCGCCCACCGACTCTCCCGAGGTGCTGACCCAAATGGTGCGAATCCACAATGAGGTCTACATCGAGGGAGCGAAACAGCCTGATCCTGAGAGCCATCCCCTTCCTCTCGATGTTATTCTGTCCAAGAAATATGCCGAGATGAGATTCAAGCTGCTGCAGATGGGCGTGCCCAAGGAGCTTCCCCAGGAGCCGCCGGTCGGCAGCAACCATATCACCGTCGTGGATGGGGCCGGGAATGTTGCCACGATCATCCATTCCTGCATGTCGATTCCCTGGAGCAACGGTCTCTTCGTGCGGGGGGTCACCATCGTGGCCGGCGGGGCCCACTTTTTCCGGATCATGCCCAGGCCCGGATATCGTGCCACGACCTATGTCGCCCCAAATATCATCTTCAAAGACGGCAAGCCCATTCTGGCCTCCGGCTCACCGAGCGTAAGCCTCCTCGCCAACATCCTGCAGAACACGATCAACATCCTCGACTTTGGCCTCCCGATTGAGGAATCCGTGAACCGGACCCGATTCGGAGGATCTTATCTCGACCCGCGCAATATGATCGAAGCGGACTTTGATGAGGATGTCAGGAAAAAGGCGGAGACGAAGGGTGTGGGCTTTAGCATTGTCAATCCCTGGCACTGGAACATGGGCTCTTTCGAAGGGATCTCGATCGACCCCGCGACTGGAATCTTAACAGCCTGCGGGGACCCGCGCCGGTGCAGCAAAGCGGAAGGGGTCTGAGATTCTCTCAAGACCGAAGATCCTGAATATCGGCCTTGGATCTTATTTTCTTTGATGGTCTTCTTTGAGAAAAGGGCTGTGGCCAGTGATGAGAAGAGCATAAACCAAATGAGGCGCATGGAAAGACAGAAAAGGACGGCTGTCATCGTTAAGATGGCCCTTCTTTTCCTCTTTCTGGCGGTCATCGTTTACCTGTCTTTTAGGATCGGGCCGGGGATCACACGGCTCATGAGGGAGCCACAGAAATTCAGGGAATTTCTCGTTTCCTACGGTTCGGCCGGCGCGCTCATCTTTATCGCCTTCCAGGCGATCCAGGTCATCGTCGCCGTGATCCCGGGAGAGATCGTTCAGATCGCGGGAGGCTACGCCTTTGGAACAGTCCTGGGGACACTTTATTCGGTCGTCGGGATCTTCTTGGGCAGTCTGATTGTTTTCTTGACCACCAGGCTCCTCGGCTTCTCTCTGGTCAGGGCTTTCGTCCCGCGAAAGAAAATCGAAAGATTTGCTTTCTTGATCAACAGTCCGAAGTCAGAGATCGCAATGTTCATCCTGTTCTTGATCCCGGGCGTTCCTAAGGATACGCTGGTCTATATCGCCGGCCTGACACCGATGAAGCCCTTGCGGTTTTTGCTCATCGCGACAATAGCCAGATTCCCCGGGCTGCTGGGTTCGGCTTATATCGGATCAAACCTGGAAAAAAAACACTATCTGCCGGTTACGGTTATTTCCGTCGCCGCCCTTGTTCTTTTCGTTATCGGCTTGCTTTCCAAGGATAAGATTATCGACAAAATCCACCGCCTTCGGCATCGCGGCGCGGACTCCGGATCGGATTAGCTGATTATTTTTTTGAAGCCAGCCGAACCCACTCGCCTTCGTGGCGATTCTCTAAAAGAGAGCTTTTCTTCCGGTTCTTTGCTATAATGAAGAACAGAGTGATTTTAGTCATTCCGGGGATTTTTATTCAGAACACAAAAGCCTACACCTTAGAATAAAACGAAGGGGTTGAGGTCTTCATGAGGGAGAATGAAATGAGAAGGATTTTTTTTATCGAACCCAAGGCCCCGAACCTCCACATCTTTTCCATGTTCCCTCTTCCTCGCCTGGGAAGTTTCATCCTCGGCACACTGATGAAGAATCGCGGTTGGGAAGTCCAAGTCATCATTGAGGAACTCGAGAAAATCGATTTCGAAAGATTGCGGACGGCGGACATCGTGGGAATCTCGACCATAACCTCCACCGCCCCCAGGGCTTATGCCATTGCCGATAAGATCCGGGAAATGGGCGTTCCGGTCATCATGGGAGGTCCTCACGTAACCTTCCTGGCCGATGAGGCTCTCGAACACGCCGATTTTGTCATCCGCGGCGAGGGCGAGAAATCACTCCCAGCCTTCCTCGAAGCGTGGGAGAAAGGGGCGGACTACTCTGCCGTTCCCGATCTCTCCTACAGGCTCAACGGGCAGACTTTCCATAATCCCAGAAGCCCTTTTGCCGAAAATTTGGACGAAATTCCCTTTCCCGATTTTTCTCTTTTCCGGGGCGAAGATCCGGGCTTTGGCGGTTTGACCGCTATTCCCGTCCTGACTTCCCGGGGTTGTCCTTTTGATTGCTCCTTTTGTTCGGTCACGGGGATGTTCGGCCGGCGATACCGGTTCCGTTCCACGGAAAACATCATCCAGGAATTGCGGCGATACAACGATCGGAAAAACTTCCTATTCTTTTATGACGATAATTTCACCGCCGACCGCCAGCGGGCGAAGGATTTGCTCGAAGCGATGATCAGGGAGAGATTCAAGTTCAAGTGGACCACACAGGTGAGGGCCGATGTCGCCAAAGACCCGGAGTTGGTCAGGCTGATGAAAAAAGCCGGCTGCCATACCCTGTACATCGGGTTCGAATCCGTTAACCCGGAGAGCTTGAAGGCGATCAAAAAACAGCAGACCGTGGCTGAGATCGCCAACGCCATCAAGGTTCTGCGAAAGCACCGCATCCACATCCACGGCATGTTCGTCCTGGGGTTTGACCAGGATGACTGGGAGACCGTCAAGAAGACCGTCAAATTCGCCAAGAAGTCCAGGTTGAACACGACCCAGTTCCTGATTCTGACCCCCCTGCCTGGCTCAGAGCTTTATCAAAAGATGGACTCCGAGAACCGGATCGCCTTCCGTGACTGGGCTCTCTATGACGCCCATCACGTCGTTTTCAGGCCGGCCCGTTTCTCGCTCTTTGACCTCCAGAAGGCCCAGATGTTTTGCCACAAGAAGTTCTATTCGAAAGTCCAATCGGCGAAGAAATTCTTCAAGGGAAAATGGGTGGACATCGGTATCGCCCACTACGCCCGCAACCTGAACAAGACTTGGCAGAAGAAAAACAAGACCTACCTCAAAGTGGTGAAACTGCTGCGGCCGCTGAAAAACGCCAAGATCTCGATCGACTACCAGGAGCAGGTGAAGCTCTAGATCTTGTTAAAATCGCGGACTCTTTTTATCTACCTCCCATGGATTTTATCGACCTGGCACTATGACGCACCGGTGCGGGGCTCTCGGGAGCTTGCTTTGCGCCCAACCGGTCATCAAATAATATGTTCGCCGCTGCGCTGCTCAGGGCACACCGCTCACAGCTCATTGTCAATGGACGAAATCAAGAATTAACATCGAGGCCGCCGGCGGGATATACTGATTATGTGGGATTGATTAGACTCGGAGGCAAAAATGAGAAGATATCTGATTTGGCAGCTGCCACTTTTGGCGTTGCTCGCCTTCTCCGGCCCCGCTGTCGAGAAGGTCGTCCCCAACGACCCGTTGTTCAAGTTCCAGTTCAGCTTCAACAATCCCGGCGGTAAGCTGACCATCCCCAGCTATTCCTACAAGCCGGCGGCCAAAGATTATGAAGCAGTCAAGGGGATCGACCCGGACCTCCTGCGCGCCTGGGCCGTGACCACGGGGAAAAAAGATGTTGTCGTGGCGGTCCTGGATGACGGGTTCTTCTATAACCACGAAGATATCAAAGACAACATCTGGAAGAATCCTGGGGAAAGCGGACCCGATAAAGACGGCTATCCCAAGGAGACCAACGGAATCGACGATGACGAAAACGGCTACGTCGACGACGTCATCGGCTGGGATTTCGCATTTGATGATCCGGACCCCGACTCCTACGTTTTTGATGGCATGGATGCGACCCGCATCCAGCCGTACTGGCACTCGATTTCCGCCCTGGGCATCATCGGCGCCGGAAACTCCGCCAAAAACGTTGATCTCAAAGAAAATTACAGCTATCCGAGCTGCTTTGAGAATGATAACATCCTGAATGTCGCCGAAATTGATTTCAAGGGCGATCTGTTCCGTTATAAGATCGAAGACAAAATCTGGGGCTCGAACTACGGGGAAAAAAACGTTGACATCGCGGCCATCGGAATGAACTATACGACTTTCTTAAAAGATAACCGCAGCGTTTACGCCTTGCCGGGAGGGACATCCAACAGTACGCCGGTTGTGGCGGGGGTTGCGGCCCTGGTTCTTTGGTCCGTCCCGAATTGAGGGCCCCGGAGTTGAAGAGGATATTGATGGACAGCGTTACGCCGCTGCCCGCTTTGAAAGGGAAAATCGGGTCGGCCGGAATGGTAAACGCTTACCAGGCCCTACAGCTCGCCAGGCGGCCGAAGCCGTGCCCGCATGTTTTTCCTGATCTATTCTCGTTCCCGGGCGGAAGTCCAGGTGATTTTCATCTCTTTCAGCCCCGACCGGGATAACCCGATCGACTCACGGTCGTTTTCCGATGCGCCGTGACAGCGTTTTTATGTATGGAGTACAGTTTCTGACGACGAAGAAGGCGATAACTCCGACCAAGATGCCTGCTGTGTTATCGACCGCAAAAAGCAAGACCTTATCCCCTGCGCCAACTGCAGTCGCTGGAGCTCGCCTACGCCAAAAGATGAAAATTCATGAAGGCCAGTATTTCGCGGATGATTTCGCACGTGGCTTCGCTGTGGTGCATCAGATCAAATGCGTGCGGCGCACCGCGTGGTTAACGAGTGTGATGGGCAAATTGCAGATCAAGGCCTTGGCGAGGAAGCCGTCAATCGATAAGTTCAGCTGCGGAGATTCGTCTTGACCTGCTCGCGCTATGAAGAGAAGCAGATCCGGCGCTAGAACATGGACAGATTTGCTCAGGAAACGATTAGCGAAATCCAACGCCTTGCCATAATAGCCATGACCGAGGACCCTTCGAGTCCAACATGAACCGGTAACACAGTACGGCACACTTCGAGGAGGTCACTCTGAGAGCGCATCAAAAGGGACAATAGTGTTAAGGGAACGGTGATGGTAGCATGCTCATATCCCGATCGGCTTCTGATGAAGGCCCAAAGACGCAACTGTTCGCCAAGACGAATTGAAGCAACGCGCGAATATCTTCTGCTGGCGCGGGATTCGTATAGAGGATTGCAACCAAAGCGGAGACAGCCTGGCTATCGGCGCCCACGAGAGGGACGAGGGCATTTCTTTTTTGCTTGCACCCGACGACCTTTTGAAATCCCGGATCGGGATATCCAGTCACGAAGACAACGGCAGGTATCCGTGAGCCAGTCTTCGCATCAGGTGGAAAGGAGATATCCATTGGGAGACCGGCACCGTTAGCGCCTTGAAAATCAACCTGACGCCGAGAATCTGTTGCGGGATGAATGCCGGGTAATTCAGAACGGCCACCGGTTTTTTGGTCATGTCGTTATATAGAGTTGCGTCGCTCATGTGTTCAGCACCTCTTCCGGTTGATGGTACCTAAAATAGTAATCCTTCGCAGCTGCGTTGGGGGTCTGAAAAACTGGGCATGTCGACTTCGACTATTCAATAGTCCCTTCAGCCAAGTGTGGATTGACAGCAGACAACGCACCAACTTTTCCTCGTCCCGTCGTTGGGGAGGATAAATCGCAACGTGATCGGGTGTCAAGTTGAGCAGAAAATAGCGAAAGGCGGACCCAGAGATCGAAGAAAGCGTAAGAACCGCGGGAATCACCCAGACCTCACGGCCGGGAAAGGAAAGGATCACGAAAATATGCGGCCAAGCCGAGTTCTTCGGCGGAAATGAAATCTCAGGAAACTTTTGTTGTCCAAAATGCGTAAAGATTAAAGATGGCCTTTACCCAGATTTCTGGTAATTCCCTCTCGGGGAAAAAAAGGAATTAATTTCGCGTACTCATTGATAAAACGTCAAGAAGAGAGCTAACTGAATACAAAGGAGGTAGAGATGTCAAGATTAGGATTGATCCTGAGGTTGACGCTTTTTCTGGGGGTTTTGATGGTGGCCCACCACCTTGTTCATGCGGGTGACCTCAGCGGGACCTGGGTGAGCAAGACGTCTGGTCGGGAATGAGCAATCCGAAGATGTACGTGACCCTGGTTTTGGCCAAAACCGGTGACAGCTATACCGGCACGCTGACCGATAGCCTCGGCTTGGCCACAGACTGCGAGCTCAAAGACGTGAAATTCAGCGAGAACAAGTTGCACCTTCAGTTTCATCGTGAACGATGGAACGAGGTCACGGCGGAAATGAGCCTCACGGGCGAGAAATTGGTCGGCGGATGGAGTTCTCCGGACTCCTCCGGCAGCTTTGAGTTTGAACTCAAGAAATAGAGATAAGAAGCCAAAAAAGTGTCGTCGGCGGGATGCGGGGGGCCCGCCTTTGTACCAGAAGAAAAGGGCTTTGACTGAAGCGTCTGGACCGACTAAAATGGACGGGTTCCCTGGACGATCCTTCAGGTGAAGATGATGAGCGACCGAACGAGCTTTCAGGCTGTGATATTTGACCTCGACGGGACACTCCTGGACACACTCGAAGACATCGGGGATTCAATGAATATCACGCTGCAGAAAATGGGGTTCCCCGCCCATCCGATCGAAGCTTACAGGTATCTCACGGGAGACGGTGTCCTCATGCTGGCCGAAAGATCTCTCCCCCCGGGCCGGAAAGACGAGATCACTCTCCAGGCATGCATAAAAGAATTTAGGGCCGAATACGCGCGGCGCTTTTTCAATAAGACGCGTCCCTACGATGGAATCCCTGAGCTCTTGGATGAACTGACGAGCCGCCAAATCACTCTGAACATTCTCTCGAACAAGCTCGATGAATTCGCCAAGTTGGCCGCCGATAGGATGCTCTCAAAGTGGCGGTTTGTCTATGTCCTGGGCGCCCGACAGGACGTTCCCAAGAAGCCCGACCCGGCCGGAGCGTTGCTCATCGCCCAGAAACTGGGCCTGGATCCGGCCGCATTTGCTTATCTCGGGGACACCGATACCGACATGAGGACGGCCGTCCAGGCGGGGATGTTCCCGGTGGGAGCGCTCTGGGGATTCAGGGACGAGAAAGAACTTCGTGAGGGGGGAGCCCGGGAGCTCATTCGTTCACCGGCGGAATTTCTGAGGTTTTTTGCTTAGCGGCCGACTTTTGGCAAGAAGATCTTTGCCCCGAGCTGAATTTTCTTTTTTTGAGGGGAGCGCGCCAACGCCACTTTTTTTACGGCCCGATGAGTGAGAAAGACAGATGATCTTCGGTCCTGATCTTATCGATCGGCTCGAGAGAAAGCTCAAAGATCCGAAACCGGGGCTGCAGGCCCAGCTGTCAATGGCGCCGATCCCCCGACCCGGCCAAAGGGTCTACACCGAAGTCGAAGACAGATGCCTGAAGGCGGGCGTCATGGTTCTCGTCTATCCCCGGCGAGGCTCATCCCATCTGGCCCTGATCCGAAGAACCAGGACCGTTCTTCACCACCGAAACGAGATCGGCTTTCCCGGCGGGCGGATGGAACCGCATGAAGATACCGTCCGGGCGGCGCTCCGAGAAACCGACGAGGAATTGGGGATCCCTCCCGACCGCATTCAGATCATCGGTTCTCTGACACCCCTCTACATTCCGCCCAGCAATTATTGTATTTATCCGGCCGTGGGAGCCGCCGCCGAGCCGCTGATTTTCAAGCCGCATCCTGAAGAAGTCGCCGAGGTCATCGAACTTCCCCTCAGCCATCTCCTGGATTCTCGGCACCGGCGCAGGGAAACCCGGACGATCCGGGGAAGGCTGGTCGAGGTGCCGTTCTTCTCTTTCCACGGGCACAAGATTTGGGGCGCCACGGCCATGGTTTTGGCAGAATTCTTGGCCGTGCTGAGGACTCTGGAATAAAATCAGATTCGAAGAGATGCACTCTAAGTGAGCTCGATCCGTCCGACAAAAAACGTCTTGGACCGACCCCCGATGAGGACACGAGATCCCAGGTCCTCGCAGAACAATTCCCCCCGTCGCTTAGAGACCTGGAAAGCATGCAGCTTCTTTTTGCGCAGGCGCTTTGCCCAATACGGGACGAGGAGGGTGTGGGCCGAGCCGGTCACAGGGTCCTCGTTGATCCCGGCCCGAGGCGCGAAAAACCGGGACACGAAATCGCAGTCGCGACCCCTGGCCGTGACGATGATACCCAGGCAGTCGAGCTTCTTGAGCTCGGCAAAATCAGGATCGAGGTTCACTATGACTTCTTCGCTTTCGAAGACCGCCAAAAAATCCCTGCCCTTGAGCACTTCGCGAGGCCTCCGGCCGAGCCCCTTGATGAGTCGGGCAGGGGGATCGACCGCCACGGGCTCGAAGGCCGGAAAATCCAGGAAGAGGAGATCCTTATGCCTCTTGACTCTCAATTCTCCACTCTTGGATTGAAAGGTGATCTGCCTGCCCGGACGTCCGAGGTGATTGAATATGACGTGACCCGAGGCCAGGGTCGCGTGGCCGCAGAGGTCGACCTCGACCGCCGGAGTGAACCACCGGATTTCAAAATTAACTCCCTTGCGGACAAAAAAAGCGGTCTCGGACAGATTGTTCTCTCCTCCGATCGCCTGCATGGTTTCGTCCGGCAGCCATTCCTTGAGCGGGCAGACGGCAGCCGGATTTCCTCCGAACAGTCTGCTGGTGAAGGCGTCAACCTGATAGATCGGTATTTTCATCGGTCCTCCTCAGTCCTCTTCTTTTTCATCGAGCTTCTTCCTGAGAATTTGTCTCAACAATTCCGTGAGATCATACCAGTGCCTGCCCTTGGACAGTTCTTCCCGAAGGTCGAACCTGAGCTCCTCTTTGCTCTTGAGAAAAAGATAGACGAAGACAACTCCGTTTTGAGGATCATAGATATTCGAATATTGCGTGGCCATTTGTCCGCGCTGCAGACATTCCAGGAGGATCGATTTAACAGTTTCTTTCGATATCATTTTGGCTTCCTCCAGCCGGAGCTGGGCCACCGGCTGGCCGAATCCAAGAGCCTGGTCCTCACCTTTGGCCCTTAGGACCTTCAGTTTTCCGTCCTCAAACCCGACCGTGGCCGCGTCTCCGGTTTTATCAACCAGCATGATGGAGGCGAAGGAAAAAGAAAATTCATTATACTGATCGCAGAGCTCCAGAGCTTGTTCGACCGTGGCGCATTGCTCCAGGATCAACTCGCTGAGCGCTCTTTTGCTGGTTTTCTTGGCCGGGTCTTTCTGCCACTTCTGATAGCCCCCGGCCACCCACTCCAAGACGAGACCTTGATCGTTCATTCCCCCTTGATAGAAGTTGTTGAATCGAAATCCGAAAAAGACCCTTCCATATTTATTCGCCTCCGCCGGAAAAAACCAGACTTGGCCGAGACGATTATCCGAATCTTCATTGTTTCCGACCAGAGTGATCCCTTTTCTTGTGGCCTTGAAGACCGTGGAAGGGAAGCTGATTTGAAAAGAGAGGAGAGCCAACACGACGAACATCAGAGTGCGCCCATGCCCCTTTTTGCCGCGCGCCATCCCGCCTCGTCGGGCAGGGATCGAATGGAATCCCAGCGTCTGATTCTTCCGCCGACCGATCAAGACCAGTCTCCTCCTCCTTATTTACCATTTTATCCGGCTTCTATTGAGGGAACCTAAGGCTTTCTTGCGCAAAGAGCTCTGACGACTTCTTTCTTTTGGGGAGATTTGACCAGCGCGTCCCACGACCAGAAGACGACTCCCCGGGAAGGGGGTTTGAGCGCCTCGGCCAGGGCCTCCCTGAATTCTGAGACGGGGAGAGACTTGCCGATGTAGGCTTCGTTCACCTGGATACTGGGAAGGACCGGGCAGCGGGAGATCGCAGCGACATCTTCGACCACCGAGTGGATCCAGGCGGGGTCTCTCAGGACCATATGATGGTAGCACATCGGAGAGACGAAATCCGTATAAGCGGTTATCTGACCTAGATCCTGGCCGGCGACCGTCTTGATCGCTCCCCCGAAATCGTCTCTCCTCCAGGGGACCGCGTGGACATTGATCTTGAGGCCGGGCTTGATTCTTCTGGCTTCCGCGGAGAGGTCCCTGACCATGCCGGCGATAACCCGGCATTTCCAAACGGTCCAATCCTGAAGATGATTGTCCAAGATCCATCTCGCCTTTTCCCGTGGGCCCGTGAGCCCTTTTGGGATCGAGATGTTCATCTCCTTCTGGAACTTATCGAGGCACGACCGGTCAAAGCATGTCTGAGGAAGGGAGGCCGGCGTCCGCTCCGGGTAGACTTTTTCCCAAAAAACAAAAAATCGGATAAAGTCCAGGCTGAGCCCGTCCGGGTCGCAATCTCTCACCAGCCTCTTTGCGTATTCGATTCTCTCTCTCCGGTAGTCTTCGCGGGTCGGACAAACAAACTTCACCCAGTCGTCGCTGGCTTTTTCGCCGTCCGCGGTCACGGCGAAAAGGTCGGGCCGCTTCTCCAACTCCTCCGCGTTGAAAAAGACCGGGAAGATGATAAAGACGGCGACGGAGTGCTGTTGGGCCAGGCTTCTGAATTCTGGATTGGAGGCCAAGGCGGCGCTGACGAACGCGGTGTTGATTCCCAGCGAGTTCCATTCCTCAAACAAGCGGGGGAGACTCCCTGAGGACTCGTAGATTTTGACGCCGATGACGAGGTTTTCCTTGGCCGCGGGCCCGGCCGCAGTGCCAGGCTTTCCCTTGAAGGCCAGAGATAAGAAGACCAGACAAAAGAGAGCGGCGGCCGGCACTCCCCAGTTCCTCCTATTCCTTCCCATGGTCCTAATTCTCCGAGAGCGGGAGGACATCCCTCAAACTGAAATCTACCCAGATGAGCCCGCACCGTTGTTTGACTCTCTTCCAGATTTCCTCGCCCAGATTCTGAGGCGGATTGGGCATCTTCTGCCACCAGGTCTTGTCGGATATTATAGCCGATCTGGAATACGACCAGGCTGGGATAGAAATAGTTAGCCCAGTCGTTCACGAATTCGCTGACCATATCTTCTGAACGCTTAAAGATCTGGCTGTCGTCAACGAAGATGATCTCTCCCCGATAGTTGGGCGGCATCCACCGTCTGTCCCAATGCTTTAAGAACAAGCGGTAGTCCTGATTGTAAGATTTTACCTTTGCTTCCCACTCTCGGGCCATGGCGTCGTCGACCTTAATACCCCAACTCGGGTTGTCCGCCTCCCGGTGCCACTCCACGTCGACACCAAAGCCGATGACGCAGGGATGCTGCCTGTACCTTCCGAGGACGAGATCAATCAACGTGCCCATATCGGCATTGGCCGGCTCGACCTGGAGAAACACCTTGATCCCGGCCTGATCGAAGGCAGTGAGATAGGCTTCGTGCTGATCCACAGTGTCGAATTCGATGTGGGGATAAGTCTTTCCGTTGCCGGGAAAAGAGAGATGGACGTCCTTGGGACGCTTGAGCTCGCCGACGATCCAAATGGCGCAGGGAGTCGAACCCTCAAAATAACCGGCCATTGTCTTGATGGCCTTCTCCCAGGCCGCGGGTTGGGGAAAAGGCTTGATTCCGTAATGGGACGATCTGACGCCGGCGAAAACGACGTTGCCCGGCGCAGCGAGCAGGGGAGGCAAAGCCCGGACGGCCGGCTTTTTAACGCAGCCCGCGGCCACAACAAGAAATACAAGAAATAGAAGAAGTACACCCGCGATCGGCTTGAGTTTCATGGTCACCTCTCTTCCCCGAAAGTGATGTCAGTCCTTAATCAAGACCAGATCCTTGGCCACGAAGATATTCCCTCGCTTTGTTTTGCCTGTGATCCAGAGGTCAGAATAACAGGGAGCGGCAAGGCGGAGGGCATCTTCGACCTTGAAGGTCATGACCAGGTCCAGTTTTCCATCCCTGTTGATGTCGGCCAGCCTTCCGACGCCCCTGGACCACTTGTCGATCCGGACATAGCCGGGTCCAAAGCGGACGCTGGAGGCGTCGACTTCAGCCGCCTCAAAATCCTTTTGGGATAGGATCGCGACTTGAATATCCTTAACCGGGCCGCTCTTCCTGACCTCGTCGGCCAGAATATCAATCTTCACAACGGCGAATCGGCTATAGATTTTTTCGGCCTGGCTGCGAGCCTTTTCCGCCTGCACTTCACTGTAATTGGTCAGATAAGCCAGCGCCCTCTCCTGGGGCGCCTGATCAAGAGACCGCGCCTCGGTCTCGACCGAGGCCTGTCGTTTCAGGCATTCAGCCTCAAAAGTGTTCCTGCGGCTCATTATTTCTTTGACGACATCTCCCGCTTCATACTGGGGTTCGGCCAGATTCTGGAGGTCAATGAAGGCCCACCAGGCGCGGGTCGGGTCGTAGCCGTAGTCCTCGGCCGAAGTCCTGAAATGACTGTCCGGGCCTTTCCCCGGATCGACGCGTCCGTAACCTTCGGGGACTTCCTTCATGCCTAAATACCAGGGCACGTACGGGCTGGTGCAGGGACGTCCGGTCGTCAACCAGATGACCGTAAACCGGGGATCATCCCTGAACTGGATGATCAGGCTCTCCTGGGTCTCGGAGGCGCAGATCGTGCAGATGGAATGCGGCGTCGGCCTGGGGCTGGTCGTCAGAAAATCGGGGCTGCCCTCATAGTGGGCCCGCAGGACGTTCATGACTTCCTCAAGGCTTATCTTTTTATCCGGTTTGATAGCGAACGGGAAGGCATCTCTTGAGTCAAAGACCCGCCCGGTGAGTATCTCCAGAGCGTGTTTCTCGCGGAGGATGTTGTAATCTTTGCCCGGATCCGTCGTGATCTCCCAGTTGGCATCGTAAAACTCGGGGCTCATATAAGCCGTTTTGAAATCAAAATCCCGGAAGTCTCCCGACCCGGCCGGAATGTACCAGCCCCGCCGGATGGCATAACTGACCAGGTCCGGTGAAGCGAGGCAACTCCGGCGATCCGTGAGATCAACCTTGTGGACGGTGTAAAAGTTGGGGATGAAGGCGACTTCATCGTCTTCGATGCGCTTGGCCAGATAATGCTTACCCATCACGACCTGGAGCATCCAGCCTTCGGTTTTGTCTGCGATGATGTAGGTCCGGCCCGAATCGAAATAGCCGTATCGATCAATGAGCCCGGCCGCGATCTCCACTCCCTCGCGGGCCGTCCTGGCTCTTTCAGCCACGATCCTCCTGAGGCCGTAGCCGATACCGCCTTCGGCGAGCTCTCCCTGTTTTTCTTTGGACGGCCAGCAGCTATCGCTGACAATCGCCACCCCCCATTCATTCACGAAGTTGTCGCTGAAGGAGGCCTTCCAGGAGGCGATCGTTTCCGACCAGAAAAAAGCGGCCGTCTCCGGGACCTGGGGAATCCGGGCCCTGCCTTCTTCGAGGACGATGAATTCGCCGGGTCGGTGCTTCAGCCGAGGCACCAGGTGGCGGGCGATGACGAGCCGGCCTTCATTGTCCTCGTTGTGTCCGAGCAGGACCTCGCCGGTTTGAGAGGCCTTCTTCCCGACGACGATCGTGCTGCAGCCCGAGCGAGCGGAGAACAGCGGCAGAGCCGCTATGGAGATGAGTGTGAAGAGCGCAATAAATCGTGGCCATGGCTTCTTGGACATCGCTCATCTGCTCCGTGGGATTCCCATTGAATCTAATAGTATCCTGATTCGACGGTGTTATCAAGAGCAAGTCCTATGCCAGACTCGAGGTCTCGCCTCATGGCTGAATCGATGCCGCAAAGCGGTTAGAACAACGGGAAATTTTTTGGTGTCCCCGCTTTTATTATTTCTGCTTTTTCTGATAATTCGGATAGATTGGCTTCTTGTGTTTCGGCGGCGGGTTCTTGGCCAACAGATCCAGGGTTACCGCGACGGCTTTTTCGAGCTGTGGGTCATGGCCCGCCTTCACCGTGGCCGGATCCATCTCGACCTCGATATCAGGGTCGACGCCGTGGTTTTCCACATCCCACGTCCCGTTGGGATTCCAGAACCCGCTCTGGGGCGCTCCGGCAAAGCCCCCATCCATGAGCTGAGCAGCGCCGGCCATGCCGACCAGTCCACCCCAGGTCCTCTTGCCGACGAGGGGCCCGATCCCCGCAGCCCGGAAGAGCCAAGGCATC
Organism: Candidatus Aminicenantota bacterium; assembly: GCA_963770045.1. Lineage (GTDB taxonomy): Bacteria > Acidobacteriota > Aminicenantia > Aminicenantales > CAVYOD01 > CAVYOD01. The sequence goes on from CAVYOD010000010.1 coordinate 45,530, forward strand.
ATGTCTCCTCCCGAGCCGGCGTATTCGTTGATGATCATCGACTTGGGCCCGAAGATGGAGCTGACCGGGGTTATATAATCGGCGCCGTCGCGCGAGGCAAAATAACCCATGAGCGGCCTTCTCATATAATCAATGATATAATCGGCAATGAGACCGCCGCCGTTGTAGCGCTCGTCGATCACAGCCCCTTCTTTTCCCACCTGGGCAAAATAATAGCGGTTGAAATAGGTGTAGCCGCCTTCCGCTGTGTCGGGGAGATAGACGTAGGCCAGCTTCCCCCCGCTCAGCTCATCGACTTTGCGGCGGTTGTCCTCGATCCAGGCCAGGTTGCGCAGCCTGGATTCATCCCCCACCGGAACGACGGTGACTTCGCGGGCGCCCTTGCCGTCAGGAGTGGGGCCGACCTTGATCGTTACCTGCCTGCCGGCAGTCGCTTCAAAGAACTTGTAGACCTCTTCTGAGGCCGGGACGTCGCGTCCGTTCACGGCCAGCAGATACTCACCGGCGACAACATTCACCCCCGGCTGGGTCAGCGGGGCCCGCAACTCGGGATTCCAGTTTTCGCCGTTGTAGACTCGGGCGAACCGGTACCGGCCGTTTTCGATCTTGTAGTCGGCGCCGAGGAGACCTCCCCTGACCTGCTTGACATCGGGTTGGTCCCCGCCGCCGACGAAAACGTGCCCGCAGGTGAGCTCGCCCAGCATCTCCTCGAACAGGTAGTTCAGGTCTGCTCGCGAAGCGACTCCTTCCAGGAACGGAGCATACTTCTGATCCATCACCTTCCAGTTCAGCCCGTGAAGCCCCGGATCATAGAAGAAATCGCGTTCGATCCTCCAGACCTCGTGATACATCTGCTTCCATTCTGCGAGCGGCTCGACATAGACCTCCATCTCGCCGGTTCTGAGCACTCCTTTGCCCGGCTCAATGGGGCCCGTCGTCGAGGCGATCGTCCAACTCCCGGCCTGACTGTAGAGTATCTTCTCGCCGTTTGCGGAGAGGACAAAACCGTTAATCCCGTCCAGGAACTTCTCGACCTTGCGCGTGCTCAAGTCGAATTTGTGGAGCGTCATCCCGTTCCCGGGCCGAACAAGGCGCTGGTGAGGACAATCGGCGCTTCCAGGACGAAGACAATTCCCTCTTTGCCCGCAGCCAGGGACATGTAGTTGTGCGCCGGAATGGGAAGAGAGAGAATTCGCTGCCCGATATTGTCGAAGTCGATGTTCACTTTCTCCACCGGCTTTTCTTTTTCCTTGGCCTGATCTGCGGGAGGGGCTCCGCCCGCCTTCTTGTCCTCGGCTTTTTTCTCGTCGGGTTTCTTTTTCTCGGCCTTTTCGGGTTCTTTGACTTTCTCCTCGTCACTCTCCGGCGCGAGCGGCGAGGGAAGGTCTTTGCGGAGCACCATGACATAGACGCTTCGGGTGACCGGTCTTTCCATGCTGGACATATTGAGCCAGCCGGGTGTCAAGCCCGCATCCGTTGAAGCGGTAAAGAAAAGATACTTGCCGCTTTTGTCGAAGGCCGGGAATTTGGCATCACTCAGGCCATCGGTGACCTGAGTTGCTTTCGCCGTTTCAAGGGAATAGACGAAAATGGCCTCCATATGGCTCTTCAATTCTTTTGTATAGGCGAGCCAGCGGCTGTCCGGTGACCAGGTCGGGTTAAAGGCAAAAGGAGGACTGTAATAGTAAGTTGTGTCAATCTTCACCGGCGTGCCCTTCTCTATGTCCAAATACCAGAGGTTGAGCCGCTTATCGCTGAAGGCGATCTTCTTGCTGTCGGGAGACCAGAGCGGGTTGTAGAAAAAAGAGGGCGGGTCGCCGAGGCCGATTTTCTTCACCTCGCCCTTGCCGGACTGGTCACGGAGATGAAGCGCATATTCGCCCGATTCATCAGAGAAATAGGCGATCCACTTCCCGTCGGGGGACCAGGAGGGGTCGCGTTCCATGGCGCCGGTCGTATTCGTCAGGTTTCGGATGTCTCCTTTCTCCGCGGGAACGGTCAGGATCTCGCCCCGCGCCTCAAAGACGGCCCGCGCCCCGGTGGGCGAAAGGCCTGCCCCCGCGATGCGGCTGCCGACCTTTACGTAGTGCGGACGGACCTCCAACAGGTCGCCGTTGAGGCTGACCGGCAGTGTCCGGGCCTTTCCGGAGGCCAGGTCATAGAGGTTCAAAGAACCGAACTGCTCATAGACGATGGCGCCCGGCCCCGCCGCGGCCGATTTGATGTCCAGCCCGTCATTCTTGAGAACCTGATTGACCTTTCCGGTCGGAAAGGTCATAGACAAAGAGCGTCACCGGACCGCTCCGATCGGAGAGAAAATAGATCTTGTCCCCCATCCACATCGGGTTCTTGTCGTTGGAGTTTTCACGAGGGATCTTCACGACCTTGAGGTCGGAGAGGTCGATGATCCAGATGGGAAACGTCTGTCCGCCTTGATATCGCTTCCAGGCCCTCTGCCATTGCATGGTGGGAACATAGGCCAACTTGCTGCCGTCGGGCGAGTATGAGCCCTCGACGGCGGAGGGGAGCGGAAGCTCTTGCGGGAATCCTCCCTCGACCCCGACGGTGAAGAGCCGGGGGACCTGAGAGAAGCTCGCTCGCGAGGAGCGGAACAGGATGCGCTTTCCGTCAGGGGTCCAGCCCACGACTTCATCCTGATCGGGATGATAGGTCAGGCGCTTGGGGACTCCACCCGCCGCCGGGACGACAAATACGTCGGTGTTGCCGTCATATTGACCGCTGAAGGCGATCCAGTTGCCATCGGGTGAGAAGACCGGGTCTCGCTCGATCCCGGGAGCGCTCGTCAAACGTCTGGCCTCTCCGCCTTCGCGCCCCACGATCCAGAGGTCGCCGGCAAACGCGAAAACGACCTGGGTTTTGCTGAGAGTGGGCTGCTGAAAAAGGAAAGGCTTTTCGGATTGCCCGAAGCTGAGCCCCAACGAAATCGCCAAAAACAAGAAGATCAGAACTGATTTTTTGAGTGCGACCATTTTCCCTCCCGGGTTTTGAGTTTTGGGCCTTCCCATTTTGATGACTTATATACCAGCAAAAATGGATTGTCAAATCGGAGTGCTCCGGACAAAAACCGTGGACAAGATATCCCCGCGGAGTATAATCTAGGCCAACAAAGAGATGCGATGAAAGAGCCGTTGAGATCGATCTTCCCAGCCTTGATCATTCTCGCCATTTCTCCTGCCCGGTTCCTCCGCGGCCCGACCCGACAGTCCGGTCACAAAGCTGAGGGTCAACGGCCGGCGCCTCGCCCTCCAGATCGAGAGGCTTTCAGAAATAGGCAGGAACCGGGGCGGCGGCGTTGACCGGGTGGCTTTAGTGAGGCCGATATCAAAGCTCGCGAATACATTCTTTCTTATATACGCAAACTGGGACTGATTGTTCACGTCGACGAAGCCGGCAACATCATCGGCCGGAAAGAGGGGACGGACCCGCGCCTCCCGCCGATCCTGATCGGATCGCATATCGATACCGTCCCCGACGGGGGGAAATACGATGGGGCGCTGGGAATTCTGGCGGCGATAGAATGTGTCCAGGTCATAGGAGAGCAGAAAGTTCCGACCCGGTATCCATTGGAAATCGTCGTTTTTTCCGATGAGGAGGGCGGTTCGATCGGGAGCCTGGCCATGGCGGGTGAACTCCCGGCGGCTGCGATGGAGACAATGAGTCAGAGCGGAAAAACGATCGGTGAGGGAATCCGTTCGATCGGGGGCGACCCCGTCAAGGTCGCTCTCGCGGCCCGGCCTCGAGGGGAGATCAAAGCTTATCTCGAGCTCCACATTGAGCAGGGAGGAAGGCTCGATTCCCAAAAGACCGAGATCGGCGTCGTCGAGGGCATTGTCGGCATCAAGCACTGGGAGGTCAGGATTGAAGGCGTCCCCAATCACGCGGGTACGACACCGATGAATTCACGTCATGATGCCCTACTGGCCGCGTCACATTTGATCATCGCCATCAATCAGGTTGTAACCGGCGTTCCGGGCAATCAGGTCGGCACGTGGGCAGGATCATGGCTGAGCCCGGAGCTCCGAACGTCATCCCCGGTCTCGTCGTCCTGAGCCTGGAGCTTCGTGACCTGGCGGAAGAGAAGATCCAGTCTCTTTATCTTCGCATTCGCGATGAAGCCAAGGCCATCGAGCAAAAGACGGGGACGAAAATGACTTTCATCCCCATCGAACCTGCCTCAAGACCCGCTCCCACAGATCCTCGCCTGCGCGTCTGCATCGCCCGAGCCGCCGAGAATCTCGGCCTGTCAAAACTCTTTCTTCCGAGCGGGGCCGGACACGACGCCCAAAACATCGCCAGGCTCGCTCCGATCGGGATGATTTTTATCCCGAGCGTCGGCGGGATCAGTCATTCTCCCAAGGAATATTCCCGGCCGGAAGATGTGGAGAGAGGCGCGAATGTCCTTCTCCAGACAATCCTCGGACTCGATCAAGGCTGCCTTGAGGAAGATCAATGAACGAGAACAGCGAGCCTCAGCGCTCCCGCGGCATCTGGAATCTGAACTTCTTTCTCCTCTGGCAGGGGCAGCTGGTTTCCGCTGTGGGCGACGTCGTCTATGCCATCGCCCTGGGCTTCTGGATCCTCGCCAAGACCGGCTCAACCGCGCTCATGGGAACGCTGATGGCAGTCTCAACACTGCCGCGCATCTTGGTTGCTCCTTTCGCCGGCGTCCTCGTCGACCGCAGCGATAGGAAATGGCTGCTCGTGGCGATGGACATTATTCGCGGCGCGTTTGTGGTCCTGGTCGGCATCGGGGCCTACGCCGGATTCATCCAGATTTGGATGGTCTTTGCGGCCGGGATCATCATTGGTCTCTGCGGGGCTTTCTTCACTCCCGCCGTCAGCTCCTCTCTCCCGGATATTGTCCCTCGGGACAAGATCGTCCAGGCCAACTCTGCTTATAGCCTTATCTACACCGGTTCCGGGATTCTCGGCAACTCGGCGGGAGGATTTTTGTTTCAGATTCTCGGCGCTCCGCTGATGTTCCTGTTCAACGGGCTTTCTTATCTTTTTTCGTCCCTGACGCTGGTTTTTGTCCGGATTCCCCGGATTGTGCACAGACGGGGCCCCCAGCATTTCTTCGCCGACCTCAAAGACGGCCTCGCCCTCTCCTGGAAGATGCGCGGGCTTCGCTTCCTTCTCCTGGTGGTCGCCGTCCTCAACTTTTTTTCTGTGATGGGCATCTTCCTCATCCTGCCTCTTTTCCAGAAAACTCCCGCCCTGGGTCCCGGGCGCTATGGGATAGCCATAGCCTGCTTTGCCATAGGAAGCTTGGTCGGCTACCTCACCTCTGCCAGCGTCAAGTTTGTGCCTTCCTCCCGCTTCGGAATTTTCATGGCCTGCTTCGCAATCATGGGCGTGAGCATGATCATCTTTGCCCTGATCAGGATCTTCCCGCTCATGCTGGGTTTTGCCGGCATTGCCGGAGTCGTGAACGCCATCCTCAACAGTTTTATTTCGGCCACGGTCCAGATGGTGGTGCCTCAGGATATGCGAGGCAAGGTCTTTGCCTTTCTGGGCGCCCTATCTCTGGGTCTGACTCCGATCGCCATGGCTCTGGGCGGATTATTGGCCGGACTGTTTCCCCTGCGACCGCTCATGGCCGTCTGCTTCGTGATTGTGCTGACGTTCTCCGTCCCTCTGTTCTTCAACATTCCTTTTAGGCGCTTCATCAACTTCGACCCGGTCAAAGACACCGTCGAGAGTCTTTCGAGCTGAAGGCAAACGCAATAAACAAGTTGACTGAGTCAGGAGGCGCCGGATTCCACCCTCGAGACCCCGTAGCGGAGGGGGGCCCGTCGGCTTGTCCGACGGGGGAACCGACGGGACTGGTTCCTTGGGGGTCCGGGGGCCGGAGGGTGGAATCCGGCGCCCCCCGATTGAGGATGTCGGAATAATTATTGCGCTTGTTTTAGATTTTTTTGATGGCCGCAGTGTCTGGGTGGAGCATGATCTTGAGCGCCTTGGGTAGGACGGTAAACCGAAGATCCTGTCCGCATCCCTCTTCGCCGTCGAGGTCGAGTCCCAGGGGCCCGTCTTCAGAATGGACAAGGACAGACGCGGCGCGGGTGAGATGGACGTCATTTCGCTTGAGGTGCTCGCCGCTGAAGATCGTCCTCAGCGCGAGGAGCATTCTCCGCCTGGGCATCCCCTCGGCCAGGACGACATCGAACAAGCCGTCGTTGATCAGCGCCTGGGGCGCGACCCACATTCCGCGGCCGAAGTAACGGCCGTTCGCGACGGCCAGAAGATAGCTGGGTCCCGAATAGAATTCTTTCCCGTCACAAAAGACCTGGATCCTCTGCGGCTTATATTTCATTATTGTTCCGAGAGTTGCTTTGAGGAAGGTCAGCGATGTGCGGCGCGTGGCCCGGTTGACCCTGGCATCGACTTCGCCGCTGATCCCCGCGCTGGCGATATTAAGGAAAAGACGGGCCGCAGGCTTTCCCTTATTGAGCGCGTCGGAATATTCCAGCTTTCCAAGGTCGCAGGGAACCGGCTGAGCCGAGGCCAGCCACTCGGCCGCTTTTTCCGGGTCGCGAGGGACGCTCAATGACCTCGACCAGTCACTGCCCGTTCCGACCGAGACGCTGCCATAGGTCATCTTTAACTCGGGTCGCCTGGCCAGCGCATTGAGAACCACGTGGTTGGTTCCGTCTCCGCCGACCACTATGATCCGGGCGATATTGGCCCGCGCCGCGGCGTCGAGATGCGTGTCAACTTCCTCCGGCTTTTCGGTCAAGGCCAGGACAAGCTCGCCGAACGTTTTTGTCAGGCTGTCTTCGATCCGATGGAAAATCTGGCGGGCCCGGCCTCCTCCCGCGTGGGGGTTGATGATGATGAGTGTCTGCATGTCCCTTGTTATCTCCTATGAGCGGCCCTCGCGGGGGTTCCTCCACTCCTCGGGCAATCCATGCGCGATCCCCCTGATCCGAAGGAAGCGCTCGACCTCGGATGCCCAGCGGTCCTCATCCCAGCCAAGCCGACTCTGAACGATGGACTTGACCCTAGGGAGGAGTCCCAATCCGCCGTCTTTCCGAACGATCCCCAAGCGCAACCGGCGCAAGAGGAGATCGTCGAGGTGATGCACGGCTTCATGCTTTGCGCTCCAAGCCAGTTCCGACCAAAGATAGGGCGAATCTTCGATTGTTTCGAGGTGCCCCGGCGAGTCGTTGATGATTGAAGATGCGTCCCGTCCGTATCGGCCTCTGAGGAACCGGCTGCGGGAAGCGTCAACTCCCGCCCCGATGGGGCCGGGTTCAGTGGGCTCAAAGACCTCGATTTCCGCCGGTGGCTCGGGGACTTTTTTGTTCACTCTGTGAGCTTCCCGTAAAGCATCCAAGGCGGTCATCCGGAAAGTCGTGAGTTTCCCCCCGGTGACGGTCAGCAGGCCGTTTTCGAGCCAGACGGCGTGCTCGCGGCTTTCCTCGGAAGGATCTTTCTTCCCGGACGAAATGACCGGACGCACCCCGGCCTGGGTGCTGATAACATCGGCTCTTCCCAGGGCCAACTCCGGGAAAATAGACTGAACAGCTCTCAACAGATAATCCGCCTCTTCCGGAGACACCGACGGCTCGCTGGAAAGGGACCGATCATGGTCGACGTCTGTCGTGCCGACCAGGGTTACACCTTCCCAGGGAAAGACGAAAACGGGGCGGCCATCGTCAGGATGGCTGAAGGCTACAGCCTGATAGACAGGGAATCGCTCAAAACTGAAAAATAGATGGCTCCCCCGCAGAGGTCTCAGACGCGTGCGCGCTCCGACCTGACTGCGCAGCTCGTCGGCCCAGACTCCGGTGGCGTTGATGACCAGTCCCGCCGCAAGCTCGGCCGTTCCCCCCGACACTTCGTCCTTGACCCGGACGCCGCAGACCAGGTTTCCTTTTTCGACCAGCCTCGTGACTGGACAATAATTCAAGGCGAGAGCGCGCCCCGGCGCGTGTGCCAAGGCGTCATGGAGTAGCCGCAAGACGAGGCGGGCGTCATCGGTTTGGGCATCGGCATAATGGAAGCCGCGCTCTAGCCCATCGATCTTCAATCCCGGAGCCAGAAGGCTTATGTCTTCGCGATCGAGGCGTTTGGATTTCCCGGCATCCGAGGCAAGGCGGCTGTAAATTCCGAGTCCCAGTTGGACAACCCACGGACTTGGCTTATCGCCTTTGTAGACGGGATAGATAAACCCGAGCGGGTCCACCAGGCCGGGGGCCGCCCGGAGAAGATATTGACGCTCCTGGACGCTCTCCCGCGTGAGCTTGACCTGCATGTGCTTGAGATATCGCAGGCCGCCGTGGACAAGCTTAGAGGACCGGCTGGACGTGCCGGATCCGAAATCTCCTTTCTCGAGCAGAAGCGCCCGGACTCCGCAGCGTGCCGCCACCGCCAAAATTCCCGCTCCCGTTATCCCGCCCCCGATGATGATGAGGTCCCAAGGTTCGCCGAGTTTCTCCCAAGCGGCTTCGCGCCAGCCCGGCGCCCAGGGAGGGCGGAATTCGCCCGACATCAGTCTCCCTCCAGCGGGGGGACGAGTTTTCCCGGGTTCATGATTCCAAATGGGTCAAGAGTATTGGCCAGCGCTTGCAGCGCTTGGAGGCCGAGTTTCCCTTTTTCCTGCTCGATATAAGGCAGATGGTCGGTTCCGACCCCGTGCTGGTGGCTGATTGTCCCTCCGCCGGCCAGGATGGCCAGGCTGGCCGCCTTTTTGAGTTTGTGCCAGCGAGCCAGCGTCTCTCCGGGGTCGGCGGCCAGACGAAAGATATAGGTAAAATACAGGCTGGCTCCTGAACTGTAAACCCGGGAGATGTGAGCAAACGCGTGGACTTTCTCTCCGTCGGCCCTCGAGACCATTTCTCAGCCCGCTCAGGATCGCCTCGGTCGCGGCGGGGAGGTCTTTCCAGATGAATGCCGACTCGAGGGTATCCACGGCATAACCCAAATCCCAAAGGGTGTTTCGGAGATAAGGCGTGCGGAATCGGCTTCTGCGCCATTCGTTCCCCATCCGGCGGCCCACATAGACACCCCCGTGAGCCTGGGCGATGTCGAGCGCTTGGCGGCGAGCTTTGCGCACGGCTTCGGTCCCTCCGGTTAGACCCACGAGCAACAGGCATTTTCCTTCTTCCACGCCCCGGGCTCGGAGCAGACGCTCGAGGAGTCGAATCAAGCGCTCGTGGCCGGCCAGGGCAAGGGTAGTCCTGGTTTCCTCAGAATCCGTGAGCCGGAGCATGGATAACGGCACGGAATCTTGGACCATCTTTTTAAGGGCTGAGATTCCTTGGTCCCAATCGGGGAAGAAGACGCCGTGGAAGCGTTCCCTTTCAGCGAGAACAGTCACCCGCATTGTCGCCTGGGTGATGATTCCCAATCGGCCTTCTGAACCAAGGACGATTTGGCGCAGGTCGGGTCCAGCGGCGCTCGCCGGAAAAGGAGGAAGCTCCAGGCGGCCTTCGGGGCTGATGACCGTGCCTCCCGCGAAGAGGTCCTCAATGCGGCCATAATAAAGGGACTGCTGTCCGCTCGACCTGGTCGCGATCCAACCCCCCAGGGTCGAATATTCGAAAGACTGGGGGAAGTGGCCCAGGGTGAATCCGCGGGCTCTCAATTGAGCTTCGAGGTGGGGCCCGGTCACGCCGGCGCCGAAGGTCGCGAGATGGCTCTCCTCGTCCAGCCAAGAAATCCTGAACATCCGGCTCAGGTCAATGGTCAGCACCGGGGAGGCGCCGCCCGCAGGATTGATGTGTCCGACGACACTTGTCCCGCCGCCGAAGGGAATGACCGCGGCTCGCGCTTTCTTAGCGAAAACGAGGAGCTCTTCCACCTCCTTTTCTGTGGAGGGAAAAGCCACCGCATCGGGAATACGGCCGACGGCGCCGGAGCGGAGGGCGATCCAATCGGGCAGGGATTGACCGCGGGCATGCTTCAAACGCAGGCCGGGGTCACGGCTGATGAGCGGATGTGCAGGGAGCTCCGCGCGCGGCACGCTCGCCAAGACGTCTTCATAGCGTGCCGAGGGGCCCGGCTGGGCAGAACCGACAATCCTGACAAGGTAGGCTTTGGCCGAGGCCGTGATCGGGAAGTCGACCTGATCGCTTCCCCAGCCGTTCCACCGTCTCACTCCAGGCCTCCCACAAGCCCGAAAGAAGGGCGATCTTTTTTTGCTCTATGATCAGCATAATAAGATAACGGCCTTGGGTCAAGGCATTGTTAAACCGTCCGTCCGATTTGTTTTAGCAGCGCAAATCTGCTATTTAATAGGAGGGAAGCCCCGGCGAGGAAAGGACTATTGGCCATGGACATAAAAAAAGCATTTTTTGGACAACTGAAAAACAGCGCGATTATCGATTCATACATTCTTAGCAATAGCCGCGGTCTCAAGGCCAAACTCATGACCTACGGCGCGGCCTTGATTTCACTCGAGGTTCCGGACCGCAACGGCCGTTCGGCCGACATCGTGCTTGGTTACGATTCATTGGATGGGTACATCAAGAAGAGCCCCTATTTCGGGGCGACCATCGGACGCTGCGCGAATCGAATCAGCAAGGGAAGGTTCGTGCTCGATGGGGTTGAATACAAGCTGGCCATAAACGACGGCGAGAATCATCTCCACGGAGGCCTGAAAGGTTTCGACAAGGTCGTTTGGAAGGCTGAACCCGTTCGGCTGAAGGACGCCGTGGGAGTGAAGTTCACCCACGCGAGTCCCGACGGGGCCGAAGGATATCCGGGGAATCTCGTCTGCGCTGTCCTGTATACTCTCTCCGAGCAAGACGAGCTGCGCATAAGCTACGAGGCCGGGACGGATAAAGCGACTCCCATCAACCTGACGCATCACAGCTATTTCAACTTGGCGGGGCAGGGGAGCGGAGATATCCTCGGACACGAGCTGATGATCAATGCCGACGAGTATACGCCGGTCGACGAGAGCCTGATCCCCACGGGCGAAATAATACCGGTCGTGGGCACACCGATGGACTTCCGAGCGCCCGTGGCGATCGGTGCCCGAATTGCTCAGATCGCAGGTGGGTACGATCACAACTATGTCCTCAAAAAAGGTGGGGGAGGGTTGAGCCTGGCTGCCAGAGTCCATGAGCCCGCATCCGGAAGGATCATGGAGGTCTCCACGACCGAGCCCGGCCTCCAGCTTTACTCCGGAAATTTCCTGGACGGGACGATTATCGGGAAGTCGGGCAGAGTCTACTATAAGCACTACGGATTCTGCCTCGAAACCCAGCACTTCCCCGATTCCCCGAACAAACCCAATTTCCCTTCGACAATTCTTCTTCCGGGCAAGAAATACACCAGCCTCACAGTTCACAAATTTTCGACTAAATAAAAGGCGGGACGGAGCCTGGGTGACCCGCAATTGAAGGAGGCCAACATTAAAAAGATTGTTCTCCTGGTGATTGTCGTCGTGGTCGGCTATCTGGCCTACACTCAATTTATATCCAAACCCGCATCCAAAGATGAGCAGGAGCTAAACAGGATGGACGCCGGGTTTCGCTCGGCCCTGACCCGCTACCAGGCGGCGAACCGGACACTCGGCGTAAGCGGCCTGGACACGACATCGGAGATGGAGGATGCCATCGGCGCCGTGACGAAGCTAAAAGAGGAGCTCGCGGCCTGGAAACAGAAATTGACCGATAAGAAGCTGATTGTGAAGGCAGATCAACTTGATGCCCGGATGGAGACATTCCTAAAAAATCGCCGTTAGACCCCTTACTCCTCACCCCTTACTATTCACCATTTTTGTCTTGACAAACTGAACTGATATCTGATATATTACATTTGAGTTTGATCCATGAACGCCCCTGTCAAAGGCACGATTTTCGATATTAAGCACTATGCTGTTCATGACGGACCAGGCATCCGCACGACGGTTTTTTTCAAGGGCTGCCCGCTGAACTGTCTCTGGTGTCATAACCCGGAGGGAATCGATAGGGGTTTGGAGCTTGTAGTCCGGGCCAGTCGCTGCGCAGCCGATTGCACAGCCTGCCTCGCAGCCTGCCCTGAGGGAGCGCTCTCCAAGAGCTCGGGCCGGATTGAGGTCCATCGAGACAAATGCAATCTCTGCGGGAAGTGTGAAGAAGCCTGCCTCTATGAGGCCCTCGAAATCGCGGGAAAGGAAGTCGCCGTCGCGGACGTTTTGAAAGAAGTGGAGAAGGATAACATCTTCTACGACGAGTCGGGAGGAGGCGTAACTTTCTCCGGCGGTGAGCCGCTGTCCCAGCCTCTCTTCCTGGAGGCCCTGGTTGATGAGCTCAAGAGCCGTGGCGTTCGGATCGCTCTGGACACTTCAGGATTTGCCCCGCGAGAAGCGTTGGAGAAGGTCGCGGCCAAGGTCGATTTGATCCTCTTCGACCTCAAGCTCATCGACGAGGAGAAGCACAAGAAGTATACCGGAGTCTCGAACCGGCTCATTCTTGACAACCTCAAAGCCTTGTCTCATCTCAAAAAAGAGATCTGTATCCGCATCCCTATGATCGCCGGGGTCAATGACGATGCCGACAACATCAGCGGAACCTTAGACTTTATTCGTTCGCTCAAGAACGTCAGCCGAATAAGCCTTTTGCCGTACCATAAGGGCGGCTGTCAAAAATATGACCGCTTGGGCAAAGCCGTTTCGGGCGAGGACCTTTCCAGTCCCTCTGAAGAAAGGTTAAGAGAAATACAGGATTTCTTCGAGGCTTCTGGCTTTGCTGTCAAGCGGGGAGGTTAGGACATGAACGAGAGGATCAAAAAGCTGCGCGAGCAGAGCTTAAGAGCCGTTGCCACGATCTCGCCCGAGAGGGCCGATTTGGTGACCGAATTTTACAGAAGTCCAGAGGCCCAGCGGGTTTCTTATCCTGTCCAGCGGGCCCTGGCCTTTAAGTATCTCTTAGAGAACAAAGAGATCTGCATCAACGAAGGCGAGCTTATCGTGGGCGAGAGAGGCCCCGCGCCCAAAGCGACCCCGACCTATCCCGAAGTCACTTGCCACAGTCTCCAGGACCTGGAGATCCTTGACACCCGGGCGAAAACTTCATTCAAGGCCGATGAGGCGACGAAGAAGCTTTATGAGGAAAAGATCATTCCGTTCTGGAGAGGCCGGTCGATGAGAGACAGGATCTTTGCCGAGATGACCCCGGAATGGAAGGACGCCTACGAGGCCGGGATCTTCACGGAATTCATGGAGCAGCGAGCCCCCGGCCACACCGTGCTCGACGGCAAAATCTATAAGAAAGGGATGCTGGATTTCATAAAGGACATCGAAGCCTCCCTGGCGGGCCTGGATTTCCACAATGATCCGGAGGCGCTGGACAAACAGGAAGAGCTGCGTGCCATGGCCATCTCTGCAAACGCGCTCATCACCTATGCTGAGCGGCACGCCGAAAAGGCGCTGGAGCTGGCAAGGGAAGTGGCCGACCCCGAGCGCAAAAAGGAACTGCGGCGGATCGCGGCGGTCTGCGAGTGGGTCCCGGCCCATGCGCCCCGCGATTTCTGGGAGGCGCTCCAGGCCTACTGGTTTGTCCATGTCGGGGTCATCACCGAATATAACACCTGGGATGCTTTTAACCCGGGCCGCCTCGACCAGCACCTTGTCCCTTTTTATCAAAAGGGACTCGAGGAAGGGACTCTGACGAAAGAAAGCGCCCGGGAGCTGCTTCAGGCTTTCTGGGTCAAGTTCAACAACCAGCCCGCTCCTCCCAAGGTCGGGGTCACGGCCGAGGAGAGCGGCACGTACACCGATTTCGCCACAATTAACGTAGGTGGCCTCAAGGAGGACGGGAGCGACGGCGTCAACGAGGTCTCCTATCTCCTCCTCGATGTCATCGAGGAGATGAGAATCCTCCAGCCCAGTTCGATGGTCCAGATCAGCCACAAGGGGCCGGACAGTTTCCTCCTCCGGGCCCTCAAGATCGTCAAGACCGGGTTCGGACAGCCCTCGATCTTCAACACGGACATGATCATCGAAGAGCTGGTGCGCCAGGGGAAGTCGGTCACCGATGCCCGGAACGGTGGCTGCAGCGGCTGCGTCGAGACGGGAGCCTTCGGCAAGGAGGCGTATATTTTGACCGGCTATTTCAACCTGCCCAAGGTCTTCGAGATCACGCTCCACAACGGCGTCGACCCGAGGACGGGGAAGACGATCGGTTTGCGGACGGGAGACCCGGCTGAGTTCAAGACATTCGACGAGCTGTTCGAAGCGTTCAAGAGCCAGGTTCGCCATTTTGTCGATATCAAGGTCCGCGGAAACAACGTCATCGAGCGGATGTTCATGGAATATCTTCCGGCGCCGTTCCTTTCGCTTTTGATCGACGACTGCATCGCCAAGGGGAAGGATTACCACGGCGGCGGCGCCCGCTACAACACCAACTACATCCAGGGGGTCGGGACGGGGACGATCACCGACATCCTCACCTCGATCAAATACAACGTCTATGACCAGAAGCATGTCAGCCTGGCCGAACTCATCAAGTGCGCTCGATAAGAATTTTGAGGGGAGCGAGCCCCTGCGGCAGAGATTCCTCAACAAGACACCCAAATATGGAAACGATGATGACTACGCAGACAACATCATGAAGCGGATCTTCGAGACCTACTTTGAAGCCGTTGACGGAAGGCCGACGGTGCGAGGCGGGAAATACCGCATCAACATGCTCCCGACCACAGTTCATGTCTACTTCGGAAAGGTCACCGGCGCGACGGCGGACGGACGCAAGGCTGGTGAGCCCGTCTCAGAAGGCGTTTCGCCCGTCCAGGGCGCAGACCGCAAAGGCCCGACGGCAGTCATCAAATCCGTGGGCAAAATGGACCATGTGCGCACCGGAGGAACCCTGCTGAACCAGAAGTTCACCCCCCAGCTCCTGGCCGATGAGGAAGGCCTCAGAAACCTGGGGCATCTCGTCCGATCCTACTTCAGGATGGACGGCCATCATGTCCAGTTCAATGTGGTTACAGCCGAGACTTTGCGCGATGCCCAGAAACACCCGGAGAAATACCGCGACCTGATCGTCCGCGTGGCCGGATACAGCGATTACTTTGTCGATTGCGGCGTCGAGCTCCAGAACGAGATCATCCGCCGCACCGAGCACCAAGAGTTCTGATTCCGCCTCGGGACCGAGTTCATCTTTCTCCTTCATCATCCTCGATCCCTCTTCTAGGGAAAGCTCCGGCACGTTTTAGAGGATCATAATAAAGTTTGAATTTTTGTTGGGTTTGTGAGAAATATTCCAACCTTGGTGGCAAGAATCGCGTAATACTTTATAAACACGGTCTGAACCATGCCGGTAAGGAGAAAACCATGAAAAAGACAGTTGCTTTTATCCTGATCGTTCTTTTCATCACCTGGGTGACGGGTTGGGCCCAGCCCGCAAAAACCGAGGCGAAGGCTGAAAAGAAGAGCCTCCTCAACTCCGAGGCCCTCAGCGGTCTTGAGTTTAGAAATATAGGGCCTGCTTTGATGTCGGGCCGCATCAGCGACATCGTCATCCACCCCAAAAACAGAAATATCTGGTACGTCGCCGTGGGCTCAGGCGGCGTTTGGAAGACGGAGAACGCGGGGACGACCTGGACTCCCATCTTTGACTCGCAAGCGTCCTATTCTATCGGTTGCCTGACGCTCGACCCCAACAACCCGGAAATAGTCTGGGTCGGGACGGGAGAGAACGTCAGCGGGCGGCACGTAGGTTTCGGAGACGGCGTTTATAAAAGCTTGAACGGGGGAAAAACATGGACGAACATGGGCCTTCAGAAATCAGAACACATCGCCCGCATCCTCGTTGACCCCCGTAACTCCAATACAGTTTACGCGGCCGCCGAGGGCCCGCTCTGGTCGCCGGGCGGCGAGCGCGGACTCTATAAGAGTACGGACGGCGGCAAGACCTGGACCCTTGCCCTTGAGATCAGCAAGGATACGGGCGTCACAAGCGCTGAATTCGACCCCTCGAACCCGGATATTCTCTACGCTGCGGCCTACCAGCGCCGCCGGAGCGTGGCCGCGTTCATGGGCGGCGGACCCGAGTCCGGAATCCAGAAGAGCGAGGATGCCGGAAAGACCTGGCGCAAGCTCACCGTCGGACTTCCCAAGGGTGACATGGGGAAGATAGGACTCGCCGTCTCGCCGATTAACCCGGGTGTTGTCTATGCCACGATCGAAGCCGGACCCGATGAGAAGGGCTTCTACCGTTCCGCCGACCGCGGCGAGAGCTGGGAGAAGCGCAATTCTTATATCAGCGGCGGCACCGGCCCGCATTACTATCAAGAAATCTTCGCCGACCCCAATGTCTTCGACCGAGTCTACCAGATGGATCCGATGATGATGGTCACAGAGGACGGGGGAAAAACATTCCATCAGGTCGGCGAGAGCAACAAGCACACCGATAACCACGCCCTGGCTTTCCTCCCCGGAGATTCCAACTATCTCCTCGACGGATGCGACGGCGGAATTTACGAAAGCCGGGATCGGGGCAAGACCTGGCGCTTTTTCGATAACCTTCCCGTGACTCAGTTCTATAAGCTGGCACTGGATAATGCCCTGCCGTTTTACAATGTTCACGGCGGCGCCCAGGATAACGGCAGCCAGCTCGGTCCCTCCCGCACGCTCAATGTCAACGGGATCCGTAACTCCGATTGGATCGGGACCTACGGCGCCGACGGCTATGCCAGCGCCATCGATCCCACAGATCCGGATATCATCTATGTGGAATGGCAGAATGGAAGTCTCCTTCGTTACGACAAGAAAAGCCAGGAGGCCGTCTATATCAGTCCGAGACCGGAAGCCGGGGAGCCGCCGCTGCGCTTCAATTGGGACTCACCGATCCACATCAGCCCTCATTCCCATACCCGGATCTATTATGCATCACAGTATCTGTGGAGAAGCGATAACCGGGGGGATTCATGGACAAAGATCAGTCCGGACCTGACGAGAAATGTTTTCCGGCTCGAGCAGAAGATCATGGGTAAGCTGTGGAGCGTCGATGCCCTCTGGGATCACGGAGCGATGTCGATCTTCAGCACGATCACGACGGTGAGCGAGTCGCCTCTCCAGGAAGGATTGATCTACGTGGGAACCGACGACGGGCTCATCCAGGTGACCGAAGATGCCGGCAAGACCTGGCGGAAAATCGACCACATCGCCGGCGTCCCCGACTATTTTTTCGTTAACAAGATCAAAGCCTCCAAGCACGACAAGGATACGGTTTTTGCCGCCGTCGACAACCACAAAACCGGCGATTATAAACCGTATCTCCTCAAGAGCGAAGACCGGGGAAAAACCTGGACCAATATCGCATCCGACTTGCCGCAGAGAACGATCGTCTGGTCCATGGTCCAGGATCATGTGAACAAGGACCTCATTTTTGCCGGGACAGAATTCGGGATCTATGCAACCGTCGACGGGGCCAAGCATTGGATCAAGCTTTCGGGCGGAGTCCCGACCATCTCTTTCCGGGACATCGAGGTCCAGGAAAGGGAGAGCGATCTCGTGGGCGCTTCGTTTGGCCGCGGCTTTTTTATTCTTGACGATTATTCTCCTCTGCGGCAGGCGAGCGAACAGGCTTTCGGGCAGGAATCCATCTTGTTCCCGGTCAAGAAAGCCCTCCTCTACATTCCCCAGATGCCGCTTCAAGGCAGCGGCAAATCCTTCATGGGGGATAGCTTTTACCTGGCTCCCAATCCTCCATTCGGGGCCGTCTTCACTTACTATTTAAAGGATGCGCTAAAGACCGGAGCGGAAGCTCGCCGGGAGGAAGAAAAGAATCTCGAAAAAGCCGGGAAGCCGATAACTTTTCCGGGCTGGGACAAGCTGAGGAAAGAGGAAGCGGAGGAAAAGCCCGAGATCGTGCTGACCATTATGGACGAAGCAGGCCAGGTCGTGCGGCGGATCATAGGCCCTGCGACCCAGGGAATCCATCGTCTCGCCTGGGACCTAAGGTATCCCGCCGTTGAGCCGACCGAGCTCGAACAGTCGCAGAGGGAAGAATGGAGGGGCAATCCGGAGGGGCCGCTCGTCGTGCCCGGCACTTTCACGGTTTCTCTGGCGAAGAGAGTGGGCGGCGTTCTGACTCCGCTCGGGCAGCCTCAAACCTTCACCGTGGAATCGCTCGGCCTTGCGAGTCTGGCTGAAAAAGACAAAAAGGCTTTGCTCGAATTCCAGAAGAAAGCGGGTGAACTGCAGCGTGCCATGATGGGCGCCGGATCCGCGGCCCAGGAAGCAACCAAGAGCCTCCAGTATATGAAAAAAGCCCTGACCGAGACGCCCAAAGCCGACCCCAAGCTGGGAGACGAAGCCAGGGCCCTGGAGAGACGGCTGCAGGAAGCGACGAGGCAACTCTATGGGGACTGGACTCTCCAGAGCAGGTCCGAGCCGACATCCCCGGGGCTCATGCAGCGGGTGAGCGCGCAGCTCTCCACAACCTGCCCGATCACGGAGACCGTTAAGCGGGAGTATGAAATTGCGGCAGACGCCTTTGAGAAATTGCTGGAGGAGATGCGGGTCGCGATCGAGCAGGATCTGAAGAAATTGGGAGACGAGCTCGAAGCCGCCGGCGCCCCCTGGACGCCCGGACGCGGCGTTCCCCGTTGGAAGAAGAGATAAAGTCAAAAAGAAGCATTTTTTGAGGCGGCGATCAGTCGAGGAGAACCATCGCTTTGATGACGCCGTCCTTATAATCCGATAGCAGTTCGAAAGCCTCCTGCGTTTCCGCCAAATCGAAAGAGTGGGTGACCATGAAATCGACGTCGGCGCGGCGGCTCGAGATGAGCTCGATGGCCGGCGGAAAACAGTGATGCTGGCGGCGGACATTCTGGACCGAGATTTCTTTTCGCCGCAGCCGGCTGATGTCGAAGGAGACCCGGTCGGCCCAGGGGATGCCGAGGATCAATAGCCTCCCGCCCGGTTTTAGGAGCTCGACCGCCTGGTCGAGGGCGGCCTGGTCTCCGCAGCATTCAAAGACGGCGTCGAGTCCAAGCGGCTCGTTATCGAGAACATCCTTGACAATATCGGAGAGGCTGGGATTTCCCACCCAAGCCGCTCCTGTCGCGCAGGCGGCCTTGAGACGCTCCTTGACCTTGTCGGTCACGTAGACTGAGCCTGCGCCCGTTGCCGTGGCTGCCTTGAGCACGCTGAGCCCGATCGGACCGGAGCCCAGTATGCCAATAGATTGAGTGCCGATTTTGTCCAAGAAGCCCACAGAATAGATGCCGATGGACAGGGGTTCGACGAGCGCCGCTTGGGTCATCGTCATATTGTCCGGGATCAAATGGCAGTTGGCTTCGGGCACGACGATGAATTCGGAGAGGCCTCCCATGAGCTGTCCGGGGTAACCCAGAAAGCGCAGGTTGCGACAGGTGTGAGGCCGCCCCGCAACGCACTGGTCGCATCGACCGCAGGAAAAGGCCGGGTCTACGGCCACCCTGTCTCCGGGTTTCACCTTCGTCACGTTGCCTCCGACTTCTTGGATGACCCCGGCGCATTCGTGGCCCAGAATCCAGGGATAGCAGACCGTCTGGTCGCCCACCCGGTCTTTTAGATAATAATGGACATCGCTCCCGCACAGGCCGACGGCTCCCACCTTGAGGAGGACATCGGCGTCGCTTTCCAAATCCGGGGTCGGGAAATCTTTCAGCTCGAATTTCCGGACGCCCGTTAATACCGCGGATTTCATCCCAAAGCCGCTCCCAGAGAAATGCCATTCCTGACATTTCTAGCCGGCGCACTGAGGATATACATAATCTGCACTTAACTAAAAGGATTTTCGCTTGGATACAAGATTCCTTTGGGCTGGTTGAAGGAGACATCCTCGATTCCGAGCATTTTCATGGCCGCAAAAAGAGTTTTTCCTGCATGGGCGAAAGCGACCGCCGTGTGGTGAGGGAAACGCTTTTCGATCAGGACATGGCGGTAGAAGCGGGCCATTTCCTCTACGGCGATGACGCCTATCCCGCCGAAAGACCTCGGGTCGATATCGAGCACTTCGCCCTGGGCGACATAGGAACGAAGGTTCGCGTTTGCCGTTGATTGAAGCCGGAATATGGTGACTTCGCCCGGTTTGATCCTGCCCTCCAGCGTGCCCCGGGTGATCTGTGGCTCCCTCTCGGATTCCATCAGGCGGTGCATGATGAGCTGATATTTGAGACTCGGCGAGATGAGACACGGGACCGGTGTGTTGCCGCAATGAAAGCCCATGAAAAGGTCGGTCGGATGGCGGCCTCCGACCGCACCCTTTGATTTTTTGATCATGTCGTAGGGCACAGTGTTGTTGATGTCCAGAAGGGTGGCCGGCTGTTCCGTCGCGCAGACGGCGATGTATTCGCTCAGGGCGCCGTAGATATCCACTTCGCACGCGACTGGAATGCCGCGTGCGGCCAGCCGCGAGTTGACATAGCAGGGGACAAACCCGAAGTAGGGCTCGAAAGAGGGCCAGCACTTGTTGGCAAATATTCCGAACTCCGAAGCGCCAAGGTTCGCCTCCATGAATCTGGTCAAGGCCACCTCATACTGCGCCAGCTTCTCCAGGAGGTCGGGAGCCGCGCCCCCTTTTCCCAATTCTCTGGCCATGTCGCCCGCCACGGCTCTTATCTTCCGGTCGCCTTTAGCCTTGAGGAAAATATCATAGAGATCGAGCTCGCTGTTCTCCATGATCTCGACGCCGAGGTCGTAGAGGGGCTTGATCGGTGCGTTGCAGGCCAGGAAGTCTTGGGGCCGTGGTCCGAAGCCGAAGATCTTGACCTTCTTTATCCCCAGCCAAATTCTGGCCACAGGGATAAACTCAGCGATCTTCTGGGCTATCTCCGATGGAATCCCGACAGGATATTGTGGGATGTAGGCTCGGAGGTTCCTTAACCCTGCATTGTAGGAGGTGTTAAGCATGCCGCAGTAAGCATCCCCTCGGCCGCCGACGAGATTCTCCCCCGATTCCTCGGCCGCGGCGGCAAACATCACCGGGCCGTCGAACTTCTGGGCGAGGAGGGTTGTCGGACCTTCGGGTCCGAAGTTCCCGAGATAGATGACCAGGGCGTTGACTTTTTTCGCCCGGAGCTCTTCCAGGGCAGGGGACACCTGTTTTTCACTCTCGATCATCGTCTGGATCTCAGCGATGGGGATTTTTTTAGCTCTGCATTCCTTGACGACCTCCCGCCTTCTTTTCCTGGACAGTTCGATCGGAAAGCAGTCTCGGCTGACAGCCACGATGCCCAAGCGGACTCTCGGGATATTTTTCATTTCCGGGCTCCTTTTTTTTGCCCATAATAGGCATGGGGTCCATGCTTTCTCTGATAATGCTTTCTCAAGAGGCATTCCGGCAAGCTCTTTCCCGCTGGATTGACCATGATCGTGCCCAGAGCCATTTTGGCAATTTTCTCCAGGATGAGGTTATGCTCGACGGCTTCCGCCGGCGTTTTTCCCCAGCAGAACGGACCGTGGCCGGCGACAAGAACGGCCGGCATCTCAAGCGGGTCCAGACGTCCTTTGAACCGTTCGGCGATCACCCGTCCGGTGGAAGCTTCGTAGTCTTTCTCAACTTCTTTTTTCCTCAAAAAGCGCGTAACGGGGACAGGGCCGTTGAAATAATCGGCGTGGGTCGTGCCGAGGCAAGGGATCTCCCGGCCGGCCTGGGCGAAGATCGTCGCATATTCGCTGTGAGCATGGGCGATGCCCCCGATGTCCCGAAGGCTTTATAGAGTTCGAGATGGGAGGGAGTGTCCGACGAAGGGTTGAGCTTCCCCTCAACAACCTTTCCCGCCAGATCGACCAGGACGATGTCTTCCGGCCTGAGCGATTCATAAGAGACGCCGCTCGGCTTGATGGCCACCAGGCCCTCGCGCCGATCGATTCCGCTCACATTGCCGAAGGTCATGACGACGAGGCCGGATCTTCCCAAATCCAGGTTCGCCTTCCAGACTTGTTCTTTCAGGTCGGTCAGCATCACTTTCCCTTCCTGGCCTGATCGCGGAGCGCGAGCAGGTCCTTCATGACGTTATAGAGGCTGCCGGACCATTCTTTGGTGCCGAAGGCGTCGTGGAGCTGGCGGTAGAGCCGGTAGAGTTCTTTATAAACCTCGTGATATACGAGGTTCGGTCTGTAGGTCTTCTTCTTGACGCCGGACATCGCAGCCTGGGCTTCCGGGAAGGTCGCATATCCTCCGGCTT
The DNA here is from genome assembly GCA_963770045.1 of Candidatus Aminicenantota bacterium. GTDB lineage: Bacteria > Acidobacteriota > Aminicenantia > Aminicenantales > CAVYOD01 > CAVYOD01. The sequence continues at coordinate 67,664 of CAVYOD010000010.1, forward strand.
CCCGGCCCGCCACGACAGCGCCGGCGATGGCCGCGCCCAGGGCACACGTCTGACCGGAGCGGGCGATCTTCATTTCTTTTCCAATGACATCGGCGTAGACCTGCATCACCAGCGGATTCTTTTCAGCGATCCCGCCGCAATTGATGACTTCCAGAGTTTCGATCCCGTATTCTTCAAACCTCTTGATGATCGTCAGAGCTCCGAAAGCCGTGGCCTCGATGAGGGCTCGGTAAATCTCCTCCGGCTTGGTGTGAAGAGTCATCCCGAGGAGAAGGCCGGTCAATCTCTGGTCGACGAGGATCGTGCGGTTCCCATTATGCCAGTCGAGGGCGAGAAGTCCAGATTGCGCAGGCCTGAGTCTTCGCCGCCTTCTTCGTCAGCTCCTCATGCGAGCCTTTTTTGGGGCCGCCGGGCTGGATGGAATTGACGAACCAGTTGAAGATATCGCCGACTGCCGACTGCCCCGCTTCAAGGCCGAGGTAACCGGGCAGGACCGAACCGTCGACGATGCCGCAGAGGCCCGGGACATCGGCAAGCTCGCAGTCGCCCGGCCAAACGCAGATGTCGCAGGTCGAGGTGCCAACGATCTTGACGAACTTGCCGGGGTAGACTCCTGACCCCACCGCGCCCAGATGGGCATCAAAGGCCCCGACGGCGACAGGAATTCCGGCCGGCAGGCCGAGCTTGCGAGCCCATTGGGGTGAAAGCGGTCCGGCCGGAAGGTCGGAGGTATAAGTTTTGTCATAGAGCCGCTTCCGCAGCTCCCCCAGCCTGGGATCGAGCTTGGCCAAGAAATCTTTGGCCGGAAGCCCGCCCCACGGCTGTTGAACATGGCTTTGTGGCCGGCGGCACAACGGCTCCGCTTGATCTCCTCCGGTTTGGTTTCTCCGGTCAGAAGGGCAGGGATGTAGTCGGCCAATTCCAGCCAGCTATAGGCTGCGTCGAAGACCTCAGGGTCGGTCCGCAGGCAATGAAGGATCTTGCTGAAGAACCATTCCGAGGAATAGGTCCCGCCGCATTTGGCGAGATATTCGGGGTGTTCTTTTGCCGCCAGGGCCGTGATTTCCGCGGCTTCCGCAAAGGCGGTGTGGTCTTTCCACAGCCAGGCCATGGCATTGGGGTTCTTTCGAAACCTCTTGTGCAAGGCCAGGGGCAACCCATTCGCGTCGACCGGGAGAGGTGTCGATCCGGTGGTATCAACTCCGATGCCGATCGTCCGCAGCGGGTCGAAAGACTTGTGTTTCTTTTTGGCCGCGGCGACGGCTCTTTTGACCGAGACCTCGATCCCCTTGATGTAGTCGGCCGGGTTCTGCCTGGCCAGGTTTGGGTCCGCGGGATCCAGGACGATGCCTGCTTCTCCCGACTCGTAATCGTAAACAGCCGTCCCGACCTCCCGGCCGTTGCCGACGTCGACGATCAATGCTCTGACAGAATTCGTCCCAAAGTCGAGCCCAAGAGTAAATACAGATCTTGCCTTGTTCATCAAATTTCACTCACTCGGTGCTGACTTTCGAGGCGTCCCCATTTCTTTCTGTTTGCTATTTCCAGCGGATATAATATAACACCAAGCAAACGCAATAAAGCGGTTTCTTCCGTCCCTAAGAGGCCATCTTAGGCAGCCCGGTCAGGGCCGCTCTCCGATGGTTTGAGAATAAGGTCCCACCGACCATCCTGTCCGTTTTGTTATTCTGGCCCTCTGGGTTAGCTTCTTTGCGCCCAGCTCGATGGTGACCAGGTATTCTCCGGGCTTCACCAGTCCGGCAAAGGGATCTTTTTCTAGCTGCTCTCTTGAGACTTCCTTCTCGGCCCCCTGCCAGCTCATCTCCCAGGCCACTCGATTCATCCCCGCGTGTCCTGTCCCTTCCAGGGTCTGAATCAGTTTCCCGAAGGGGTCCGAGATGGTGACTTTGATCTTCTCCTGGGTTTCGGCTTTCAGGTAGTAGTTGATCGAGATCGCCTCGGGCTCATTGGGTGTCGGCAGATAACGATCCCCGTAGAGGTGGTAGTTCCCGCCAAAAGTCCGTTCTGCTCTCTCTGCTTTGGGCCTCACCGCGAAGAAATAGAGATCCTCGCCCAGTGATTTTTCCGTCATCTCCTGGAGAGGGGAGATATCGGTGAGAAAAAGGCCGCGGCCGTAAGTCCCAACGACGAGGTCGTTTTCGCGCGGATGCACGAGAAGGTCATGCACGGGAACATTGGGCATGTTGTTCTTCATCCTGACCCATCTCTTCCCACCGTCGATGGAGACAAAGACTCCGATATCGTTTCCCAGAAAAAGGAGGTCGGGATTTTTCGAGTCCTCGAAAACGACGTTGATCGGGTAGTCCGGGAGATTGCTGGAGATCGCCGTCCAGGTCGCGCCGAAATCAGTCGTTTTGTAGAGGAACGGCCGGAAGTCGTCCTGGCGGAATCCGTTCTTCGCCACATAGGCGGTTCCTTCTTTGAAATGGGAAGCGAAGACGCGGCTCACCCAGGAAGTTTCCGGGCCGCCGACGGCCAGGATTCTCTTGGTCATGTCAATCCAATTGGCCCCGAAATCCCTGGTCAGCCAGACCTTTCCATCGTCCGTCCCGACCCAGATGACGCCCGGCGGTCACGGGCGATTCGGAAATCGTGGTGATCGTGCAGTATTGGATATTCCCCCTTCCGTTGATCTTCTTGGGGTCGTTCGTCGTCAGGTCCGGGCTCATTTCCTGCCAGTCATCGCCGCGGTTCAGGGAGCGGAGCAAAACCTGCGCCCCGAGATAAATGATCTCGCTGTTGTGGGGAGAGATGTGGATCGGGTTGCACCAGGTGAACCGATAAGGCGGTTTTCCTTTCTCACGCCGGGGGAAGATGCTCGTCCTGATGCCGAGTTTTTGATCGACCCTGTAGTGGCTCCCGAATTCGCGATTGTTGTAGACCCAGCGGCTGTCGGTCGGGTCAATCCGGTTATACATCCCGTCGCCGCCTCCCACGGTCACCCAGTCGGCCAGGGTGATCATCCCCGACCAGCCGTTGCTCGGCCCCTTCCAGGAGTCATGGTCCTGAAGACCGCCGTAGATGTTGTAGGGGTCATCCATATCCACGCCGATGGCATAGAATTCGCCGAGCGGCAGGTTGTGATAATGGTCACAGGTCTTCCCGCCGTCGTAGCTGATGTGGACTCCGCCGTCACTGCCCAGGAAAATCCGGTCGGAGTTTTGGGGGTCGATCCACAAGGTCCGGACGTCGCCGAACATTTTCGGAAAAAACTTGAGCTCACCCCAGCCTACGTCATTCCAGGTTTTCCCTCCGTCGGTCGAATTGGCCACCGAAGAGCCGGTGATAAAGACTCTCTGGTCGTCGTTGGGGTCGACGCGAATCTGGTTGAACGAATAAGCGGCCTTGCCCCCGAGATCGAGATCGGCGCGGGCTCGTCTTCTTCCACGTCGTTCCGCCGTCGTCACTGCGATAACACCCGCTGCCAAATGTCCTCTCCTGCGGGGGCGAGACCCCGCTTCTTATCCTGCTCGATTTCTTTGGCGGTCGGCGGGCGCTTGTTGGAATTTTCCACCACGGCGTAGAGGATATCAGGATTTTTTAGATAGATATCGATCCCGATCCGGCCGATTTTTCCCGTCGGGAAGTCCTCCGCCCAGCCTGGTCCAGGTTTTCCGCCGTCCGCCGTCTTGTAGATGCCGCTCTCCGGGCCTGCCTCTTCAAAAGTCCAGGGGTGTCTGTATTTCTCGTAGGCGGCGGCAAAGAGAATCTCTGGGTTAGTCGGGTGCATCACGAGGTCGATGACCCCGACCTTGTCGTTGATATAGAGGGCCTTCTTCCAGGTCTGACCTCCGTCCTCAGTCTTGAAAACCCCCCGCTCCTCGTTGGAAGAAAACAGGTGTCCCATCGCCGCCACATAGACGATATCGGGATTCTTGGGATGAATACAAATCCGGGCGATGTGATGCGAATCCTTCAGGCCCATGTTCTTCCAGGTCTTTCCGCCATCTTCCGACTTATAAATTCCATCCCCGCTGTATGAACTGCGGGCGTTGTAGGATTCTCCTGTTCCGACCCAGACTATGTCCGCATTCGAGGGAGCGAGGGCCACGGCTCCGATGGAAAGCCGCGTCTGGCCGTCGAAAACCGGCTCGAAAGTCGTGCCGTTGTTCGTCGTCTTCCACAGTCCGCCGTTCCGCGCGGCCACATAGAAGGTATAAAGATGGGCTTTCGGGGGAATTTCGGGGATCGCGAAGGCCGGTGATCCAGGAACCGGCCCGGTAGGGACCGAGGCTGCGGAAGGTGAAAGACTTCAAGAGGTCTTCGTTAAAAAGGCTCTGAGCTCTAAGCCCAAGAAGAAACTGCCGTAAGCAGGAAACCCAGAGCCAATACCCAGGCTAGGGATTTCTTTTTGTTCATCAGAACTGCCTCCTTGAACAAGACGGAAGTTATGCGTTCTCTTAAATTCTAATTATCACAGGGAAAAGGACATGTCAAAGAGCGAGAGCCTCTCTGCCAGCATCTCTGATTCCGTGAGATTCAAGGCGGCGCAAGGGGCTTCGTCGGAGACGCGGCTCAGGCTGGCTGTCTTGAAGGCACGCTGCATTTTCCCCAGCGCGGAATAGGCCGCTCGAGTCTTCGCTCTCCTCTCCCTGGGTCGAGGAACCGTGCCCGCTCAGCCTCTCAGACGGCTTTCTTCAATAACCACCCTTCACCGCTCGGGAGATGGCAGGACCTCGGACCCCGAGTCCTGCCGAGAAGAGTTGTGACGGGCAGGGCGGGGGGAGCGAGGCCATTCCAGTTCTGCTCTCTCACAACATCGCTGGAGCCCTTCCCAAAGCCCCTCCTTCACCATCACATGATTGGACATGCTCGCCGTCACGAACCGCGGAGGGACAAGGAGCGAAGGATGGCGTATAATTGGGGCCTTGACAGACAAGCCTCCGGGACGTATGAATATTGGCTTGAAGGGACAACGATGGAGATAGTCGTGAAGAACAAAAAAGAATGGGCCGTGTGGCTCGGTCTTTTTGTGGGATTTTTTTTCTCGGCCCGGGCTGCGGGACGAAATCCAAATCGGATTATCCCGTGCAGCCGGTGCCGCTCACGGCGGTCCATTTCCAGGACCGGTTCTGGGCCCCACGGATCGAGACGAACCGGAGGGTGACCATCCCCTTTGCCCTCAAGCAGTGTGAAGAGACGGGCCGGGTGGCTAATTTCGAGATCGCCGGAGGGCTGAAGAAGGGCAGCTTTTGCACCAAGTACGCCTTCGATGATTCGGACGTTTACAAGGTCATCGAGGGCGCTGCCTATTCACTCATGGCAGCATTCTGATTCCGAGCTCGACAAATACCTTGACGGTTTGATCGAAAAAATCGCGGCCGCCCAGGAACCAGATGGTTACCTTTATACGGCGCGGACCATCAATCCCTCGGCTCCCTTGGAGATGTCCGGCAAGGAGCGTTGGTCCAATCTCCAGTGGAGCCACGAGCTCTACAACCTCGGTCATCTTTATGAAGCCGCCGTCGCCCATTATCAGGCCACAGGGAAACGCAGTCTCCTCGAGGTGGCCTTGAAGAGCGCCGACTTTATTGAACGAACCTTTGGCCCCCATAAAAGAAAGGAAGTCCCGGGCCATCAGGAGATCGAGATCGGTTTGGTCAAGCTTTACCGTTTGACCGGGAAAAAGAAATATCTGTCGCTTGCGAAGTTCTTTCTGGAAGAACGAGGAAACGCCCGCGGGCACAAGCTCTACGGAGAGTATGCCCAGGACCATACTCCGGTAGCCGAACAAAGCGAAGCGGTGGGCCACGCCGTCCGCGCCGGCTATATGTACGCGGGAATGGCCGATGTCGCCGCCCTCACCGGCGACCAACGCTACGTTCAGGCCCTCGACCGGCTCTGGGAGAATGTCGTCACCAAAAAGCTCTACCTCACAGGAGGTGTCGGCGCCACCGGAGCGTGGGAAGGGTTCGGGCCGAATTATGAGCTCCCCAACTCCAGCGCCTATGCCGAGACGTGCGCCGCGATCGCCCATGCCCTCTGGAACTACCGCATGTTCCTTCTTCACGCTGACGCCAAATACCTGGATGTCTTCGAGAGGATTCTCTACAACGGCCTTCTCTCGGGCGTTAGCTTGAGCGGGGACCGGTTTTTTTATCCCAATCCCTTGACTTCGTATGGCCAGCAAGAGAGAAGCCCCTGGTTCAGCTGTGCCTGCTGTCCGGGGAATATCGCCCGCATCATCCCTTCGGTCCCGGAATATGCCTATGGCGTTTCCGGCGATGATATTTATGTAAACCTTTATATCCAGGGGACGGCGGAAGTTGCGACACGCGGACAGAGAGTTAAAATTGAGCAGACGACGGAATATCCCTGGAAAGGAAATATCAAGCTCAAGGTCGAGCCCGAAAAGTCGGCCGATTTTGTCCTCTATCTCCGGATCCCCGAGTGGGCCCAGGGTCGGCCGCTCCCGGGCAACCTCTACCGATATCTTGATAGCTGAGGTCGAAAAACCGGTCCTAAAAGTTAACGGAAAAGCGTCCCCGCTCAATCTCGAAAAGGGATTTGCGGCGGTAACTCGGAGCTGGGAGAAGGGGGATGTTGTGGAGCTCAGCTTGCCCATGCCGGTCCGCCGCGTCGTGGCCAACGAGGCGGTGCAGGCCGACCGAGGCCGGGTAGCCGTTGAACGCGGTCCTCTCGTCTACTGCGCAGAATGGGCCGACAACGGCGGCCCGGTCACCAACCTGATGCTCGAAGACGGAGCCTCTCCTCACCGTGGAAAACCGGCCGGATCTGCCGTCGGGCCCGGACGTCATCCTGGGAGAGGCGACGGCCTACGCGAACATGGGCTGGCAAGGCGGTGCCCCAAAAGAAGAAGTTGACTCTGATCCCTTATTATGCCTGGGCTCACCGCGGCAAGGGTGAGATGACTGTCTGGATCGCCCGGGAGCCGGGCAAGGTCCGCCTCATTCCTGCCCCGTCTGTCGCTTCGATGAGCCGGACAAGCGCCTCTGGCGGGACGGGGCTGCAGGGAATAAACGACCAGTTTGAGCCGGAAAATTCGAACGACCATTCAGCCGGCTATTTTCACTGGTGGCCGAAGAAGGGCACGCTGGAATGGGTCCAGTACGACTTCAAACAGGCGATGACCGTATCCGAGGTCTCTGCCTACTGGTTCGATGATCTGGGGAAGGAGAGTGCCGTGTCCCTAAATCCTGGCGTGTTTTATATAAAGAAGGGGACAGATGGATTCCCGTTAAGAATTTGAGTCCCTATAGGGTCGAGAAAGACAAATATAACATCGTCCATTTCACTCCGGTCAGAACGGCAGCCCTTCGTCTGGAGGTCCAAATTGCCTGACAATTTTTCAGCCGGAATCCAGGAATGGAAGGTAAAATAAAAACGTCTATACTCGTCTCCGGTGGATGCCTCGAAGGCACTTTGAATTTTTTTCAGCGAAGGACAAATTTGCTCGCTTCGAGTCCTCGCTCTCCTCTCTCGACGATCGAGGAACCCTGCCCGCTCAGCCTCTCAGACGACCTTCTTCGACATCCAACCTTCGACATATGATTTTTGGGTTGGGGGGAGGGAAGCGCTTCGGATGGGGCCCCGCTGACGGCCTTTGCATTATATTGACCTTGACAATGACGTTCAGCCGAACGTATTTTTAAAAGCAAGCTCATTGACGAGATCGTTGACGGTTTCGATTTGGAAAATATTCCCGCTTTTGCTCAAGAAAAAAGGGGCTGGGACAGGGAGGCAACATGAAAAATCGGCTCATCCTTTTTGTGGTGGCTCTTGCACGTCGCCGGAGTCGGCTTTCCGGTTTCACCTCAAGAGACTCGCCCCGCTGGAACAGAGAAAGATAAAATTGCCATCCAGAACTCTTCCTTTGAAGAGATTGAAGGAGACTCGCCGCGCGGCTGGAACACGAGCGTCAGACAGGAGAAACCCGATCTTCCAGGTTGACTTTATCGGCCATACCGGAAAGCACAGCGCCAAGATTACCTCGGCCGAGGGCACCGATTCCTCCTGGACAACTACAGCTCCGGTCGCGCCTTATTCTCAGTACCGCCTGAGCGGCTGGATCAAAACTCTGAACCTGAAGGTTTTGAACGGCAAGGGCGCCCTGCTCAACGTGGAAGGCTTTGATTATCTTCAAACGAAACCTCTGATCGGAACTCAGGAGTGGACCAAGGTAGAATTGGTGTTCTATACCGAAGCGGACGATGTGCTTCAAATCAATTGCGTCCTCGGCGGCCGGGGAAAAGCCACGGGCGAAGCCTGGTTCGATGACGTCCAGCTTGAACTCCTCTCCTCGAAGCCTCTTAAGCCGGAGGTGACGATCGACACCGCCAAAACACTCCCTCCCATATCGCCATATATCTACGGTCAGTTCATCGAGCACCTCGGCCGTTGCATCTACCAGGGCATCTGGGCGGAGATGCTCGAGGACCGGAAATTTTTCTATCCGGTCGGCGGCGAAAATTCTGCCTGGAAGATCGTGGGTGAAACCTCGAATTTCCGGATGAACCCCATCGTTCCATACGTGGGAGTCCACGCGCCCGAAGTTCGGCTCAAGGGCAACGGGGAAGCGGGCGGCATTTCCCAGGATCACCTGGCAATCATTCAGGGAAAGAACTATGCCGGCCGCGTTGTTCTCGCTGCCGATCCCGGTGCGCTGCCGGTTTTGGTCAGTCTTATCTGGGGGCCGGGAGAAAACGACCGCCAGGTCGTCACCATCTCCGAGGCGAAGGTCGACTACGCGACATTCCCCCTGTCTTTCAAGGCAGGCGACATCTACCGACAACGCCCGACTCGAGATCATAAGTCGGGGCGCCGAAGCGTTCCGGGTAGGAACCGTTTCGCTCATGCCGGCCGATAATGTCGAAGGATTCCGTTCCGACGTTTTGAAGCTTCTCAAAGAGCTCAACTCCCCCGTCTACCGCTGGCCCGGGGGAAACTTCGCCAGCGGCTATAACTGGAAGGACGGCATCGGCGACCCCGACCGCCGTCCTCCTCGGAAGAACCCGGCCTGGCAGGGGATTGAGCACAACGATTTCGGCGTCCAGGAGTACATGGAATTGATGCAGCCTCCTCGGTGCTGAACCTTACATCACTGTCAACAGCGGGCAAGGAGACGAGAAGCTTGCCTCCGACATGGTGGAGTACGTGAATGGGGCTGCAATAACGGCCATGGGACAGTGGCGGGCTCGTAACGGCCATCCCGAGCCGTATGGCTGCAAATTCTGGTCGATTGGGAACGAGATGTATGGCGACTGGCAGCTCGGCCATATGCCGCTCAAAGATTATGTAAAAAAACACAACCGCTTCGCCCAGGCTATGCGGGCCAAAGACCCGGGCATCAAATTGGTCGCGGTGGGGACGGTCGGAGATTGGGATGAGCTCATGCTCTCGGCCTGCGCCGAAAATATGACCTACATCAGCGAGCATTTCTACTGCGGCGAAGCGAAGGGGCTCCTGAGCCACATCACCCAGATCCCCCGCGAGGTCAATAGAATCGCCGAGGCTCATCGCGCCTACCGAAGGACCATTCCGGCGCTCAAAGGGAAAGACATCCTCATCGCCCTGGATGAATGGAACTACTGGTACGGCCCCGACCTCTACGGCGAGATCGGCGTGCGCTATTTCCTGAAGGACGCCCTGGGTGTCGCCCGCGGCCTCCACGAGTATATCCGGCAGGCCGATATCATCTTCATGGCCAATTATGCCCAGACGGTGAATGTCATCGGCGCCATCAAGACGACCAAGACGGCGGCCGAGTTTGATACCACGGGTTTAGTCCTGAAGCTCTACCGGGCTCAGTTCGGGACGATTCCAGTGAGCATCAGCGGCGCCCCCCAGCCGCTGGATGTCGTCGCGGCCTGGAAAGAAGGGAAGAAAGTCTTGACCGTGGCCGTCGTCAACCCGACGCGGGGGGGACAGATGCTCTCCCTCAATTTCAAGGGTTTTGCCCGGCCCAAAGCCGCCAAGCTCTGGCGGATCACCGGGAAAGATGAGATGGCGTATAACGAGCCGGGAAAAGAGCCGGCCGTCAAGATCCAGGAGACGGAGAACGCGCCCTTCTCGAATACTCTGACACTGCCGCCGCTCAGCATTTCCTTGTTCGAGCTGACGATCTAGAAGATCCCGCGATGATAAAATGAGTTGGACGTGATAAAATGTTGCCCTGAAAGGATCACGAGGATGAAAAGGACCGTTTTCGCAGCGTCTATCCTGCTTATGATTGTTGTTCTGGGCCGGTCAGGATTCAGCGCCGAGGTGAAAAAGGATTATCCCATCCACCCCGTGGACTTCACCAAGGTCAAGCTGAACGACCTCTTCTGGGCGCCCCGGCTTGAGACCAACCGGACCGTGACCGTTCCCTTCGCCCTGAAGAAGAACGAAGAGACCGGCCGGGTGGATAATTTCAGGAAAGCGGCGGGGCTGGTGAAAGGTCCTCACACCGGCAAACGGTACAACGATTCCGACGTCTTTAAAGTCATGGAAGGTGCGGCTTATACCCTGTTGCTACACCCAGACCCAGCCTTGGAAAAAACACTGGATGATTTGATCAAGACAATCGGCGCCGCCCAAGAGCCCGACGGCTACCTGTTTACCGCGCGTACAGTCGACCCGAAACGTCCGGCTCCAGGCTCCGGGGCCGAGCGGTGGTCGAACCTCCGGGTGAGTCACGAGCTCTACAACGTCGGCCACATGTATGAAGCGGCTGTCGCCCACTATTTGGCCACAGGCAAACGGTCTTTTCTGGACATCGCCCTCAAGAACGCGGATTTCCTGGTGAAGACGTTCGGTCCCGGCAAAAAACGAGGGTTTCCCGGGCATCAGGAGGTCGAGATCGGCTTGTCCAAACTCTACCGGGTGACGGGAAAAAAGGAGTACCTGGACCTGGCCAAATTTTTTCTGGACGAACGCGGCCACTATCATGAGGGGGAGATTTACCCTGCTGATGATCCTTTCGCCATCTATAACTCCGAAGAGTACCTGCAGAATCATAAGCCCGTGCTCGGTCAAACTGAGGCCGTCGGCCATGCCGTTCGGGCTGCCTACATGTTTGCCGGAATGGCCGACGTGGCGGCCTTGGGAGGCTATCCTGAATATGTCGAGGCCATCGATCGGCTCTGGGAGAATGTTGTCGCTAAGAAGATCTATCTGACGGGGGGCATCGGCTCCCGAGACAATTACGAGGCTTTCGGCGACAACTACGAGCTGCCTAATCGCACCGCCTACGCCGAGACCTGTGCGGCCGTCGGAAACGTCCTCTGGAACCAGAGGCTCTTCCTGCTACATGGAGAAGCAAAATACATCGACGTTCTGGAGAGGACCTTATACAACGGCTTGATCTCCGGGGTCTCGCTTGCCGGCGACCTCTTCTTCTACCAGAATCCGCTCGAGTCGGCCGGCAAATATGGACGCAGTCCCTGGTTCGAAGTGGCCTGCTGCCCTGGAAATATCGTCCGTTTTGTTCCTTCGATCCCCGGCTATGTCTATGCCACAAAGGGAGACACGCTCTATGTCAACCTGTTCGTGGCCAGCTCGGCGAAGATCGACGTCAAGGGAGAACCGGTCACGATTATTCAGGAGACGCGCTATCCCTGGGAAGGAAACGTAAAGATCGCGGTTGAACCTGAGAGATCCGGCGAGTTCGCGGTTGATATTCGCATCCCCGGCTGGGCGCAGAACAGTCCTGTCCCCAGCGATCTCTATCGCTTCTTAGATAAAAGTGGCGAAGAGGCGGTTCTCAAGGTCAACGGAGCACGAGTCGCGCTGGATCTGGACAAGGGATATGCGCGGATTAAGCGGACTTGGGAAAAGGGTGATATCGTCGAACTCGACCTTCCCATGCCTGTGCGCAAAGTCTTGGCCCACGATGCGGTGAAGGATGATGCGGGCAAAATCGCCTTGCAGCGCGGACCTATCGTCTTCTGTGCGGAGGGAGTGGACAATGGAGGACAGGTGTTGGACTTGGCCTTGCAGGATAACGCTGTTTTCAGGGCAGAGTTTCGTCCCGATCTGCTGCAAGGCGTTGAATCCTAAAAGGGACAGCCACAGAATTGACCAGAGATAAGGATGGGAAAATCGCTTCCCAAAAAGAGCAGGACTTTATGGCCATCCCCTATTACGCCTGGGCGCATCGGGACGTCGGCGAGATGGCCGTCTGGTTTTTTAGGAAGTGACTCCCGATTGGCGCACGGTTTCTATAAATTGATTTTCTCCCCATTTGTTGAGAAAATAGTAAACTGCTGAAGAATTGCCATCTCCGTTCGTTCAGGGCATTCAGAACAGGAACATGACGACACCGCTTGAAAAATGGGTCGAAGAACAGGCCCGCTTGTTCGAACCGAAGCACATTTACTGGTGCGACGGAACGGAGGGGGAGGCCCGCCGGCTCATCGAAATGGGAATGAGCGAGGAGCGGATCGGGGCCAACGATATCTTCCGCGAGCTTAACCAGAAAGCCTGGCCCAAATCTTATCTTCATCGCAGTCACCCCACCGATGTCGCCCGCACCGAACACCTGACTTTTGTCTGTTTCCCTGACAAAGAAGACACCGGTCCGAACAACAACTGGATGCATCCCAAAAAGGCCAAAGAGCTCCTGACCAAGCTCTCCAAGGGCGCCATGCACGGCAAAACCATGTACGTTCTGCCCTGATGGCGTGGACTCGCCTACGTGAAAGCCTGTGTTTAGCTGACCCACGTCTCTTAACTTTCGTGCCCAGGAGATGTCACTGGCTGCCAGGGCTAATGGTCTCCTCGGCGGTCGAATATCGCATTTTGCGGCGGGCGGGGTACCGACCTGTGCCGCGAGCCCTGGCGCCGCGGGTTTTCCGTTTTGCCCTCTTCGTCCATGATGTGCCCGAATACGATTTGACTTGGTTGTCGGCCCGGGACTGGTTTGTAACCTTGGCCGACTACGAGTCTCTTTAGCAGGCGCTCAATTTTTTTCTTGCCGAAGCAAAAGTCTTTAGCGACATCTAATCAGGTTCTCACCCTTGAAGCGAAGTGATTCCGGCCAAGCGAAGAATGGTCCGGAAATTGATTTTCTTTCCGTTTGTTGAGAAAATAACAAACTGCTGAAGAATTGCCAGCTCCGTTCTTCAGGGCTTTCAGAACAGGAAACATGACGACGCCGCTTGAAAAATGGGTCGAAGAACAGGCCCGCTTGTTCGAACCGAAGCACATCTACTGGTGCGACGGAACGGAGGGGGAGGCCCGCCGTCTCATCGAAATGGGAATGAGCGAGGAGCGGATCGGGACCAACGATATCTTCCGCGAGCTTAACCAGAAAACCTGGCCCAAGTCTTATCTTCATCGCAGCCACCCCACCGATGTCGCCCGCACCGAACACCTGACCTTTGTCTGTTTCCCTGACAAAGAGGACACCGGCCCAAACAACAACTGGATGCATCCCAAAAAGGCCAAGGAGCTCCTGACCAAGCTCTCCAAGGGCGCCATGCGCGGCAAAACCATGTACGTTCTGCCCTACATGATGGGCCGTCCGGACTCGCCCTACGCGAAAGCCTGCGTTCAGCTGACCGATGTCTCTTACGTGGCCATCAGCATGAGGGTCATGACCCGGATGGGCAAACCCATTGTCGATAAGATCGGAAGTGGCGAGAATTTCGTCAAAGGACTGCACAGCGTCGGCGACTTCGACCCGGACAAACGTTATATCATGCATTTTCCCGAGGACGATCTCGTCTGGAGCATCGGTTCCGGTTACGGCGGGAACGCCCTGCTCGGGAAAAAGTGTTTCTCGCTCCGGATCGCCTCCCACCTGGGGATGAAATACGGCTGGCTGGCCGAGCACATGGTCATCATGGGGATCGAAGACATGCACGGTAAGGTCACCTACGTGACGGCGGCTATGCCTTCTGCCTGCGGGAAGACCAACCTGGCCATGCTGCAGTCCGCTCTGCCCGAATACCGCGTCTGGACGATCGGCGACGACATCGCCTGGCTCAACATCGGCCCCGACGGCCGGCTCTATGGGATCAACCCGGAATCTGGTTTTTTCGGGGTCGCTCCCGGAACTTCGATGAAGACGAACCCCAACATGATCCGGACGCTCAGGGCCTCCGGGTACTATCCGACGATCTTCACTAACGTCGCCCTCGACCTCGACAGCAACGAGCCCTGGTGGGAGGGGTTGGACGGCCCGATTCCCAAGCATCTGGTCGATTGGCAAGGGCAACCCTGGGACCCATCCAAAAAGACAAAAGCCGCTCATCCGAATTCGCGCTTCACGGTTTCACTTTATAACTGTCCCACACTCTCCAGCTGCTACGATGACCCCCTGGGAGTTCCCATCTCTGCCATCATTCTGGGGGGCCGACGCTCGAAGCTCATCCCGCTTATCGTCGAGGGCTTCAACTGGGAGCACGGCGTTTTTCTGGGGGCACGCCAGGGATCGGAGACGACAGCGGCCGCCGCCGGAAAGGTCGGCGTCTTGCGGCGAGATCCCATGGCCATGATTCCCTTCTGTGGCTACAACATGGGCGACTATTTCAAGCACTGGATCAACATCGGCCGGCTGTTGAGCCATCCGCCGCGAATCTACTCGATGAACGCGTTTAGAATCAACGAGCGCGGCGAATTCCTCTGGCCGGGTTTCGGCGAAAACATCCGGATCCTGAAGTGGATCATCGACCGCGTCAATGGGCGGGTCGGCGCCAAGGAGACACCTCTGGGGCTCATCCCGGACCTCAAGGATTTTGATACGAACGGCCTGGAAATCCCCCGGGAAAACCTCAGAAAATTGTTTGAAATCAACCCCAAGGAATGGCCGGACGAGCTCAAGGAAATCAAAAATTTCCTCAAGCAGTTCGGACGGCACATCCCCTACGAGATCTGGCAGGCTTACGACAAACTCGCCAGCCAACTCGGTTAGAGGACAGGCGCTCGGCCTGCTCGATCGTCTAGGGCATGTCTGCTCAGCGCGAAGCCATAGTAATGAGAGCCCGGAGAAGCCGGAATCCCTGGGCATAGTCGTCTGCGGTGAATGAGACGGCGCGCGGGTTCAGCCGCTTTACGGTCGGGATCATGGCGGCCAGGTCTGCCTGGGCGGAGTTGAACAATTCGAGCTCGAAGCGGCAGGGCGGGTTGAGGCGGAAGGGCTTGAATTGGCCCAGCTTCTTCAGCGCCTCTGCCACCCGGTTCTTGATCGTGCGGTGGGCTTCGGCCAGGGGGACGAGCCGGGCCGCGGTTCGGCCGATGGCGTCTTTGACCGGAACGGTGACGACCTCGTTTCCCAGGACATCTTTGGCCTGCTGACAGACGGCCACATCGCCACTGATGAGGATAACCGGCACACCGTAGAAACCTGCCAGGGCCGCGTTGATCCCGAGTTCGGGAAGCTCGGCCTCGTTGATCCGGACGGCCCGGACAACGCTCCCCGAGATCGTGTGATCCAGGATTGCATCCTGCGTGCCGGCCCGGGCGTGGTAGCCGATCAAAATGACGGCGTTGTAGGAGCTGTCGATTCCCTGCATCATGCCGAAAGGCTTGGGTGAGCCGGAGATGAGGACGGCCCTGGAGTCGAGGTCTGCGGGATCGATGTTGCGCTGGCTTCCGTGGGCGTCGTTGACCACAACTTCCGTTGCCCCTGCCAGGAAGGCGCCTCCGACGGCGGCATTGACATCGTCGGCCATCCATTTCCGCGCCTCGGCGTACTCACGGCTCTCGGAGGAAGTTTGGTCGGCGTGGACGATCCCGCTGATGCCTTCCATGTCGGCCGAGATGTAGATTTTTAGTTTGGCGGTTTTCTGGGCAAGCGACGAGAGAGAAAAAGCCAGAAAGAGGATCAGGCTAAACCCGATTCCGAGGATTCTGGGGAAAAGGTGGTTTTTTTTCATAAGGCGCTCCTTTTCATGACCGATTCCTGAAGTGCAGGATGACGAGAGAGGCAGGTTGCTAGCTTATCATCGCCCCGGGGGGCTGTCAAATCGGGGAACGTCCCCCAGTTGACTTGCCGCCTCAGATTGACTATTCTTTGCTCAGAGCAAATACCCGAGCGAGGTCCCCTGGACATGGAGAATAAGCCTCTGCTGAACATCAAGTCCCTGAAAGAGCAGGTCTACGAATACCTTCGAGAGCAGATGCGGAAAGGGGACATTCTTCCCGGTTCCGCGATCGACCTGGAAGAGACTTCCACAAAACTGGGCGTGAGCCGGACGCCGCTCCGCGACGCCCTTCTCCAGCTTGAGATGGAAGGCTTCGTCACCATCCTTCCGCGCCGGAAAGTCGTCGTAAATACCCTGACCATAAAAGATATAAAAAATTATTACCAGATCATCGGGGCTCTGGAGAGCACCGCTCTCCTCCTCGCTTTTGGGAAGATCCGTGAGACCCACATCGAGTACATGCAAAAAATGAATGACGGCATGAAAAAGGCGATCGGGAACGACAATTTCGATCTCTATTATGAGGAAAACCTGAACCTGCACAATACCTTCTTGAACTTGTGCGACAACGAGAATCTGATCAGGATCGTCAACACCCTCAAAAAAAGGCTCTACGATTTTCCGAGGCAAAAAGGGTATGTCAGGGAATGGGAAGAGACGTCGATCGGTGAGCACCAGACTCTGATCGATCTCATCAAACAGGGCAAAAAGCAGGAGGCGGCTGATTTCATCCGCGACATCCACTGGTCGTTCAGCGTCCAGGAAAAGTTTGTCAACGAGTATTACGCGAAAGCGGCCAAGGCGCTTGGATAAGCCGCCGGTTTCGACGGCCTGGCTGGCCCCCTATTTTTCTCTGGCTCTTTCGATCAGCCGGTCGACGTCAGCGATCTTTTCCTGTTCGGCTTCCCAGTATCCGGGGTCGCGCTGGGCATCGAGCTCGGCCACGGTCTTGCCCTGCTGTTCAACCCAGGTGAAATATTTGAGGTTATGCCAGCGAGCCCGGGCCTCCGCCGTCCCCTCCTGGGTCCAATCCAGGCTCTGGCCGTGAAAAATCTCCCCGAGGCCGGATTCCGCCTCGCGCTCATCCATCGGTCCTTCGGCGGCGGTCAGTTCTTCCATCACCGAATAATAACGATCAACGGCGTCGGTCAAGACCGTGACGATGACATCGCGCTTCCCGAACCGGTAGAACTTCGCCGTCTTGATGGCCGCCAAGACGTTGCAGACACCCGAAATCCCGAAGATCCGCGAGATCCGGCGGACATCAGGCTCCGGGATTCCTAACCGGTCGACCATCACCTTCCGGCCGGCTTCTTCGGTCAGGAGCCGCAGGCCCTTTTTGCATTGGAGGTCGTCAACGCACACCAGCGCGTCCATATTCCCCACGTGGTGGATCCAGGTGACGTGTTTGTCGCCGATTCCCTGGATGTCGTGGCTGCCGTAGCCGTTCATGTACAGAGTGGGACACTGGACAGGCTCGACCCCGACGATCCGGTGGCCGGGCCAGACCTGCTTCAGCCGGTCGCCGGCGGCAATCGTTCCCGCCGAACCCATGGCCGAGACGAAGGCGGCGATCTTCCCGTCACCGACCCCCTGCGCCGCGAGCTCCGGCGCCAGTTCAAGAACCGTATTGCCGGTGACATAAAAGTGAAAACGATAGTTGCCCATGACTTCAAACTGGTTGAGGATTCGAATCCCGTCCGGGTCGGCGGCTTTGAGCTCCTTGCATTTGTCATATATTTCTTTAACATTGCTCTCGCTTCCCGGAGTTGCGATCGTCCTTGCGCCATAGCCGTGGATGAGCTCAAAGCGCTCTTGACTCATGTCCTCGGGAAGAATGACGATACTGTCGAAATTCATCCGGCAGCCGACATAGGCTCCTCCGATGCCATAGTTGCCGGTGGAGGGCCAGACCAGCGTGTGCCGTGAGGGGTCGACACCTCCCATCAACTCCTGTTCGACCAAGACGGAATAGGCGGCTCCGACCTTGTGACTCCCGGTCGGAAAGTCCTTGGAATAGATGACTACGATGGGAGACTCCACCGCCGTCAGCGACTTGGGCAAGATCTGGTAATAGATCCGGTTCTGGCCATCCCGCCAGCTGATATTGAAAAGGTTGACCGGATCGAGAGGATCCCTGTCTTTCATCTCCTGGGCTTGGCGCCTGATTGCGATGGGGACCGTCTCGGGGTGAAGCATTTCCTCAAAAGTGGGTCCGAGGATGATGTTGTCTTTAGCCATGGCCTGTTTTTCTCTCCTGACCGTCTTTCAAACCACTGACAAATTTACCTTATGACAAATTGGCCAAACATTCAATACGTGAACTCCGCCCCAGAAGAGCATTTTTCGAATATAATAGACTTAGGGAAAGCGCGGATGAATGTCCTTTTGACCGGAGCGACAGGTTATGTGGGCAGGCGCCTTCAGGAGAGGCTTGCCTCTGATCCTGGCGTCCGGCTTCGTCTTCTCGTCAGGAATGCGCTGAAGGTCCAAACGGGAACTCGCGAAAATATTGAAGTCATTGAGGGGAGCACGTTCGATGCTGCTTCTCTCAGGGCAGGCGTCAGGGGAATTGAGGCAGCCTATTATCTCATCCATTCCATGGGAGCCGGGAGAGATTTTCCCCAGCTCGAACGAACGAGCGCTCTAAATTTTAGGGACGCCTGTGTTGAGGCGGGGGTCAAGAGGATCATCTACCTCGGTGGACTGGGGACCAAACAGACGGCCAGCGAGCATCTCCTGAGCCGGATCGAGACCGGAGAGTTGCTCAGTGCCCGACCCGAGTCGATCCAGACGCTTTGGTTCAGGGCCGGGGTTATCGTGGGCTCGGGAAGCGCGAGTTTTGAAATCATCCGGAATCTTGTCCAGAAGATACCGATCATGGTGACACCCAGATGGGTCATGAATCGGACCCAGCCGGTGGCCATTTCCGATGTCCTCGATTATTTGGGCAACGCCTTGACCTTGAACGCCGGCGGGAACTTGATCATCGATATCGGGGGTGAGCCAAAAAGCTTTCGGGAGATGATCCTTGAAGCGGCCGAGGTGATGGGATTGAAGAGGCGCGTGATAACCTTTCCTTTCTTCACCCCTAGGCTCTCCTCATACTGGCTGCTCATCTTAAGCCCTGTTCCTTACAGCATTGCCCGAGCCCTCGTAGATGGCTTGAAATCAGAAACACTCGTTGAAAATGATAAAGCCCGAGAATATTTCCCCGGGATCAGGCCGATGCCATACAGGAAGGCCGTGATCGGAGCCATCGAGGAGATCACCCGAAATCAAGTCTTAAGCCGCTGGTGCGATAGTTCCGCCAAGAAAGCCTGCGATATTCAAGGGCCAGAAAAAACTGCCGAAGCGGTCTACACCGACAGGCACAGATACGATCTCGGAGACGTGCAGAGTGAGAAAGTTTTTGAATCCTTCAGTTCGCTCGGCGGGGACCAAGGTTGGTTCCGGTACAACTGGCTCTGGAGGCTGCGAGGATTCCTGGACAAGCTCGCCGGGGGTCCGGGCCTGAATCGGGGACGGCGGGACCCTCATGAGCTCCGCATCGGGGACAGTCTGGATTTTTGGAAAGTCCAGGACGTCAAGGAGAACAAGCGGCTGCTCCTCTTGAGCCAGATGAGGCTGCCCGGCAGAGCCTGGCTGGAATTCTCTATCCAGGGCCGGACATTTGTCCAGACGGCTTATTTTCTTCCCAAAGGGCTCTCAGGAAGGCTCTATTGGTATTCGATGAAACTTCCCCACCTCTTGATTTTTCCGAACCTTGCCAAAAATATCTTGCGAAGAGCGAGACGCCAGACATCAATGGAATCTCCTTGAGGCTCAAAACTGAACTTTAGCCGCACGAATTGTAACGAAAGCAAATTTTGAAGCATGAAGGGATGTCCCCCTGGGGAACGTCCCTCAGTTTTTTTTGAAGCTCGAGGATACTTTGTCCAGATGGTCCGATTCTTCCCGGTTGAGCGCAAACGTCAACGAGCCGATATTTTCCTGAGCCTGTGCCGCACTTGTTGCTCCCGGGATGGCCACAACCATTTCCCCGTGGAAATTGACCAGCCAGTTGAGAGCGATTTGAGCCGGCGTCACCTGGTATTTTTGGGCCAGTTCTCGGAGCGCTTGGATGACAGGCCGGCTCTTTTCCAGTCCCCTGGGCTTGAAGGCCCGCATGTATTTCCGGTAGCCCGAACGCTTTCTGATAAGGCCCGGATTCTCGTGGAATTTTCCCGAGAGCAACCCCTGAGCCAGGGGAGAATAGGCAATAATGGAAACTCTTAGCTCTTTGGCTGCATCCAGGACGCCGTTGGTTTCAATCCCACGATCGAGGAGGCTGTAGCGCACCTGGTTGGTGGCCAGCCCGAGCCCGAATGCGGAAAGCTCGGCATACGCTTTTCTCATTTGCTGGGCCGAGAAATTGCTGACCCCGACAGACCGTATCTTCTTGTCCCGGACAAGTCTGGCCATCCCTTTCATCTGGGCCTTGATCGAAGAAAGCGAAAAGGGGTTGTGAATTTGGTACAGGTCGATGGGAAACCCGTCGAGATTTGCGAGCCGGGTGTCGACGGTTTCCAGGATGGAACCCGCCGTTCTAAACACGGGCTGCCATTTGGTGGCGATTATGACATCGCCCGGAGATTTTTTTAGAGCTCTTAGGGCCCGGGCCAGAGATCTCTCGGATTCGCCCTTGCCGTAAGATTCGGCCGTGTCAAACCAATTGATCCCGCCGTCCAGGCAAAGACGCACGATCTCTCGAATCTCCGCGTCCGGGAGAAACGCCCAGTATTTCCCGCCCAAACCTTGGCCGCGGCTGAACTGCCAACAGCCCAAGCCGAGAGCGGAGACCATCAGATCCGATTGCCCGAGTCGCCGCTTTGTCAACATGAAAGCCTCCTTTCTCTTTCATTATTTCATTGTCTCGGAAAATATTCAAAGGCAAAAAGCACAACGGTCTATCTCGTCATCTCGTCCATCTTGCCTTTCTCGTCATAAAACAGTGGAAACTGAGCTGTAAGCCGTGAACGGCTAAGAATAGTCGTAAGATTGCAGTTGCGTCGGTTGAAAGAGTTCGGGGGAATGGGCATACGGTAAAAGGGACTAGTTCTCGGGGAACGGGGTACGGGGTACAGGGAACGTTTTTCCCTTGACAAATAAAAAAATATATCTAATAATATATCTGGATATATCACGATATATCTTTATAAAAGGAGATAAGGATGCATGATCATCGTAATTTCAAGTTTTATGGGTTCAGGTTTCCGCCGCGCGGCGACCGTTTTTTCAACCGGGGAGATTTCAAGTATCTGATTCTCGAGCTCCTTAACGAAAAGCCACGCTACGGCTACGAAATCATGAAGGACTTAGAAGACCGGTTCCATGGATTTTATGCTCCCAGCCCGGGTTCCGTCTACCCGACGCTCCAGTGGCTGGAGGAAGCAGGCTACGTCACTTCTGCGCCGCAGGATGGGAAAAAGGTTTACACGATCACAGAGGAAGGGAAAAAGTACCTTGCTGAGAAGGCCGGTGAGAGAGAGTCCTTCAAAGAACAAGTCAAAAACAGTGGTGGGGCGATTGGAGTCCGGAGACAGACGTGATGAAATAAGGACGTTTGGTACGAATGGGGTGAGCTGGGCAGCATGTTCGGCCACAGAGTCCGGCGAGCGGACGTCTCAAAGCTCCGGCAAATCAGGGAAGTCATCGCCAAGGCCCGGCGAGAGATAGAAGAAATTCTGAAATCTTAGCTTCGAATTAGATTCCAGGCCTGGGTCCGCCATTTCTTGATTGATTCGCCGGTTTGGGTTAAGCTCTTCCAAAAAGCGGTCCTTATAGGAGAGAACCTTGACCCTTCCCAGAAAACTCAGCCTCTGGATCGTCGTATTTTTGGTTTTGCGCTTTTTAGGCCAGTCGGCTTGGGCCGGCCAGGCTCCTTCGGCTCCAAAACCGCCGTCAACCTGATGCCGCTTCCGGCCAAGATTGTCTTCGGCCCGGGCAAATTGAAGATTGACTCTTCCTTTCGGGTGAGCCTGAGCGGCTATCAAGAGCCGCGGCTTGGTGAAGCCGCTGACCGACTTTCTCAAACGGCTGGTGCTCCTGACCGGAATTCCTCTTTCCCTTGACGATCGAAAAAGATCCTGCCAGGGCGGCTCTTCGAAATCCGCTGCTCCGGATCCGGCCAGAAGATCCAAACGGTCGCTGAGGATGAATCCTACGTGCTCGAAATCACGTCCCAGAAGGCGGTTCTGCGCGCCGGGACTCCGGTCGGAATTCTGCGTGGGGTCGAGACCTTCCTCCAACTCGTTTCCCTGGATGCAGACAGTTTCTTCATGCCGGTCCTTCAGATCCAGGATGCCCCTCGATTCCCCTGGCGTGGTCTTATGATCGATGTCTGCCGCCACTGGGAGCCGGTGGACGTCATCAAGCGCAACCTCGAAGCCATGGCTGCGGTCAAACTCAACGTATTGCATTGGCATCTTTCTGAGGATCAGGGGTTCCGTGTCGAGAGCAAGGTCTTCCCCAAGCTCCAGGAATCGGGCTCGGATGGAAATTATTACACCCAAGCCGAGATCCGCGAAGTGATCGAGCACGCCCGAAACCTGGGCATCCGGGTGATCCCCGAATTCGATATGCCGGGGCACTCAACGGCCTGGTTCGTTGGATATCCGGAGATCGCTTCCGCTCCTGGGCCCTATGCGATCGAGCGGCATTGGGGAGTCTTCGATCCCACCATGGACCCGACCCGCAAGGAAGTCTACAAGTTCCTCGACAAGTTTATCGGCGAAATGGCCCGTCTCTTTCCCGACGAATATTTTCATATCGGGGGTGATGAAGTCACCGGGAAGCAGTGGGACAATAACCCGGCCATCGCCGCTTTCAAAACGGCCAACGGATTGAAAAGCAACGACGACCTCCAGGCCTATTTCAACAATAAGATCCTGGCTATTATCAAAAAGCACGGAAAGAAGATGGTCGGATGGGATGAGATCTTCCATCCCGACCTGCCGAAAGACATCGTCATCCAATCCTGGCGGGGCCAGAAGTCGCTGGCCGATGCGGCCCGCCAAGGATACATGGGCATCCTCTCCGCGGGCTACTATCTTGACCATATGCTCCCGGCATCGGAACACTATGGTGTCGACCCGCTGGAAGAGGAGACGGCTGACCTCAGCAACGAGCAGAAAGTCAGGGTGCTGGGAGGCGAGGCCTGCATGTGGGGAGAATTCGTCAATCCGGAAACGATCGACTCGCGAATCTGGCCTCGGCTGGCGGCTATCGCCGAGCGTTTCTGGTCTCCTCAAACAACCAAAGACGTCAACGACATGTACCGCCGACTGGATGTCACCGGTCGCCTGGTGAATTTGTTCGGCATCTCGGACGGCGGCAATTACAAGGCCATGCTCCGGCGCCTGGCTGGCCATCATCCCGTCGCTTCACTTCGTGCTCTGGCTGACATTGTCGAGCCGCTCCACCTCTACTTGAGGCCCGACGTCCGTGAGTACACCCAGTTCACTCCCTTGAACCGGCTGGTGGATGCGGCCAGGCCGGAAAGCACTGAGGCCAGGGAATTTCAGGCATTGGTCGAGGGATTCCTCGCCGACGGTCCTTCTTACGGCGTTAACCGGGAAAAAGTCATCGAGAAGCTGGTCCGCTGGCGCAACAATGAGGCTCTGCTCAGACCCATCCTCGACGGATCCTATCTCCTCAAGGAAATCATCCCGCTCTCCGAACGTCTGAAGATCGCCGCCGAATCGGGGCTCAAGGCGCTCGACTACCTGGTGAATAACCTTGATGTGCCCCCCGGCTGGAGAGAAGAAAACCTGGCCCTTCTCAAGGGCCCTGAAAAACCGGAGTACGAGGTTGATCTCGTCATCATCCCGGCGGTCCAGAAACTCGTCGAGGCCGCGGCTGCCGGCAAAAAATAAGCGGAAACCGGATCCTATCTTTTCTTTAGAAAATCTGTGATTTTATCCCGGTGCTCGTAAACCCAGAGATAATAATCTTTCCGTTGGAGCCGGCTGGCGGCTTGGTGATCGATAATAACCTTGGCCGTTCGGTGGAGTTGCAGGGCGGACCCGGGGACAGAGGCTGTCACCGGTCCTTCCACGGTCTTGGCGATTGCCTCGTTTTTTTCATGGCCCGAAGCGAGCAGGATGAGCATGCCTGCGTCCAGGATCGTTCCGATGCCCATCGTCAGGCAATAGCGGGGGACCTCATCCTTGTTCTTAAAACCAGGGGCGTTGGCCTCGATCGTGCTCTTGGTCAGCGTTTTGACTCTTGTCCGGGAAGCCAGGGACGAGCCCGGCTCATTGAAGCCGATGTGGCCGTTCCGGCCGATTCCCAGGATTTGGATGTCGATCCCTCCGGCCGTCTTGATCTTTTCTTCATAATCCCGGCAATGGCGCTCGATATCATCCGGCGTACCGCTGAGCCGGTGAATATTCTCCCGGTTGATATTGATGTGCCGGAAGAAGTTTTTCTCCATGTAGGCGGAAAAGCTCTGGGGATGGTCCTCGGCGAGGCCGATGTATTCGTCGAGGTTAAAGGTCGTGACGCGGGAAAAATCCATCAGGCCCCTCTGATTCAGCTCAATGAGGCGCGCATAAACTCCCAGGGGAGACCTGCCGGTGGCCAGGCCCAGGACCAGGTCGTTCTTGACCTGCCACTTCTGGTGAATCAGCCGGACCGCTTCTTCGCAGATCTGATCATAATTGTCTTTGATGATGACTTCCATTGTTCGACGGCCTCTCTTTCGCCTCTGTCGCGACTATTATAGGATTTTTCTTGGGCGGATAAAAACAAATTATTTCCGGCGCTTTTCTCCGTTGAAAAAACGCCGCAAAAAGGTTATAAATTTCTGGGAAACGCAAGATTCGTCGAACGAGCAACAAAATGAGCAATTCCTCCAGGACCATCGCGGGTCTCGGCTTAGCGTCTTTTTTTTGGCTCTGGCCGACGGGCGCTGCCAGACGCCAAGAATGACCGCAGACCCTCTTGCCCTTAGGCTTCCAGCTGGATAGAGTTGTCCTGGGGTACTACCCTCCTGGAAGAAAGCCGAGTTTGATCACACCAAAATCGATTATCGTTTTTTAACCTATATCGCGGAGGCCTTCACCAAACCTGATTCTGATGGACATCTCGTTGTTGACCCGGAGTTCGTTTATCCGGAGCTTGTCGCGACCGCTCACGCCAACGGCGTCAAGGTCCTTATGAGCATAGGCGGGTGGGGGAATTGCGAGGGGTTTCCGGGGATGGCAGCGACTGCGGAGACGCGAACCCGCTTCATCGGCGAGGTGGTGGAGTTCTGCCTGAACCATCACTACGACGGAGTCGACATCGACTGGGAATTTGTCTCCAGCCCTCAGGAACAGGCGAACTTCGTCTTCTTCATAAAAGAGCTTTCCGCGGCTCTCAAATCCCAGACGCCGCCGATGCTGCTTTCCATGGCCGCGCCCTCCAATGATTTCTATGGGAAATGGATCAACTACGAAGAGCTGATCGCCGACTTTGATTTCATCAGCTTTATGACTTATGACTTCCATGGCCCCTGGACGGACCACTCCGGCCACAACTCGCCCCTCTATAGCTGTGATAATGACCTCGATGGTTCCGTTAACGACACTTATCTTTATGCCCGAAGCCGTCAGATCCCGAACGAAAAATTGCTCCTCGGGGTCCCGTTCTATGGACACTCCTTTGATTGCCCCGGACTTTACATGCCCTTTAAGACGAGCGATGAGAGCAGCTACCGGGAAGTCATGACGCTGAGATCGTACGGCTGGCGGTATCATTTGGGACCGTTGTGCCCAGGTCCCCTACGTCCAGAACCCAGACATGAGCGAGATTGTCTCCTATGACGACGTTCGATCGGTCCTGCGCAAATGCCAATATGTCAAAGAAAAGCAGGCGGCCGGGATCATCATCTGGGAGCTGAGCCAGGATTATTGGCGTGGGAAAGCCGAACTTCTCGAGGTCGTCGGCGCGGCCTTCCAAAGAAAGCGAAAGCCTATTCGTTAGCGAAAGGAGCAGGCCCATGTCGGCTATCTTAAGAAAAAGAAGCGCTCACATTCTTATGGGAATGATAGCTCACCTGGCGTTGCTCGCCGTGTGCGCCTTGGCCGCGGATAAAACGCACGGCTTTTTTCCGGTCTCTGTCTGGTATGCCGGCGGCAAGGCTCGGGCCCCGATGCTCGAGTCTGTGACTCCCGAGTCGCCGGCCGTCTGGAAAAAAGATCTCGAGCAAATCAAAGGCCTTGGCTTCAACACGGTCCGGAGCTGGGTGGAGTGGACGGCCTGCGAGAAAGAGGAGGGGAAATACGACTTCCGGGCCCTTCAGACGATCTGCGATCTGGCCGAGAAAGTCGGGCTCAAGGTCATCGTCCAGGTTTATGTTGATTCAGCTCCGGATTGGGTGGGGAAGAGGTTTCCCGATTCTAAATTTGTCTGCAGCAACAGTCTCAAAGTTGAGTCGCAGGCCGCCCCCGGATTCTGTTTCGATCACCCCGGCGTCCGGGAGCGGGTCTTGAGGTTTTTCGCCGAAGCGGCTAAGGCCGTCAAGACAAAGCCGGCGTTTTATGGCTGGGACCTCTGGAGCGAGCCTCACATCATCAACTGGGCGGAGATCTATTATCTGGGGAATCCTGAATACATCCAATTCTGTTACTGTCCCACGAGCATGGCCCGATTTCGCGATTGGCTGAGGCAGAAATACCAGACCCTCGAGAACCTGAACAAAGCCTGGTACCGGACGTTCGCAGCCTGGGATGAGGTCGAGCCGCCCCGCTACGGAACGATTCTGACCTACACCGATTACATTGACTGGAAAGAATACATCTCCGATAAATTGGCTCAAGATTTAAAAATGAAGGCCGATGCCGTCCGGGCGGTCGTGCCCGACGCCGTCATCACCAGCCATTCGGCGACCCCGGGGATTTTCAGCCGGCCGGACTGGAGCGGGACACCGGACGATCGCAAGATGGCCGACAGCGTTGATTTCTACGGCGCTTCCATCTATCCCAAACATGCCTGGACGATCAAACCCTGGTCGCCCTTCTTTCGCTCAGCCGGGCTCGATTTTGTCCGCTCAATGGGCCTGACGAACTCGGGCTTCTACATCGGAGAGTTGCAGGCCGGCTACGGCGTCTTCGGCATGAAGCTCAGCGTCCCGGTTGTGGGCGAAGACCTGCGGGACTGGATGTGGAGCGCCGTCGCCTATGGGGCCAGGGCGGTCAACATCTATGCCTATTACCCGATGTCCTCCGGATATGAGGCGGGCGGCTACGGCCTGGTGGAATTGGACGGCAAAGTTACGGAAAGGGCAAGCGCGGCGGGCAAGATCGCCCGGGTCGTCAGTGAAAACAAGGATCTTTTCCTCAAGAGCCTCCCGCCCAGGGCAGAGATCGCCATCGTCTATGATCCACTCGCCCACATGGTCGGAGGTCAGCAGACCTTTACCGGAGAGGGGCAGACGGTCGGTGTCAACAACCTGAGCGAATCGCTGCAGGGAATTCACAGGGCATTTTATGAAAGGAATATTCCTGTGGACTTTCTCCATGCCCGGGACCTCGAGCCGGATCGGTGGAGCCGGTACAAGCTCCTCATTGTCCCCTATCCCGTGATGATGTCACGGCCCCACCTCGAGAAGTTGGCCGCTTACGTCCGGGAGGGAGGGACACTGGTGTCTGAAGCCCGCTGCGGTTGGATCGACGAACGGGGTTTTTCCGCGGCCGTGGTGCCGGGGGGAGGTCTCCACGATGTCTTCGGCTGCCGGGAAGCCGAGCTCATGCCCATCCCCAAGACCGGGACGATAAAGATCAAGTCTGCCCAGGATTTTCTTCCTCTTCTAAGACCCGGCGACAAGCTGGATTCGCTCTTTTTTGAGGAGAGCTTTGAGCTCCAAGGCAAGGACGCCAGAGTCGTGGCCGAATTCGAAAACGGAAAACCGGCCGCGGTTCTGTCATCTTATGGAAAAGGGAAGGCCTTGATCGTGGGCTCCTTTCTCGGCTCGGCCTATCATCATTTCAAAAACCCCAACAACGGGAAATTTTTCGCCGGCCTGGCGGATTGGCTCAAAATTAGCAGGCCGATGGAAGTCACCTCCTCGGACCCGGAAGTCCTGGTCGAGGGTCGGGTCCTCGAAAGCGAGGGTTCAAGGATCCTGTTCGGGTTCAACCGGGGCGAGAGAAGAGTCCTCGCTAAATTCGCCGTTCTCATAAGCGGGAAAAAATTCGAGGTCAGCGAATTAGAAACAAAAAATAGCGTGTCCTATGCTCTCGAAAAAGGACGTGTTGCAATTGAAAAGACTTTGGAGCCGCGAGAGGTCTGGGTCGTGGCCATCAAATCCACGGACTGAGAGGGGGATGTGTCCAAACAACGCGGAGAGAAGCAATTTTGCGGAGCCATCGACATCGGAGGGACCAAGATCTCGGCTGCCCTTTTTACCTCGGACGGAACGATGTCGGGCAAGCGCAAGGTGCCTGTCGATAAAGAGGGAGGGGAGAAGGTCGCCGGTCAAGCGGTCGAGCTCATCCAGGACCTCGTGTCTCGTTCCTCCGAGGAGGGCGGACGGCTCTCGGCCTTGGGCATTTGCGTACCCGGGGTGGTTTATCATGATTCCGGAGTCGTTTGGGCTCCCAACATTGCCGGATGGAGACATTATCATCTCCGCTCCAAAATCCAGGAAAAAACAAAATTGCCCTTGCTCCTCGAGAGCGATCGCAGCGCTTATGTCATTGGAGAACAGTGGCGCGGGATCGCCGAGGGTTTGAAGAATATCATTTTTCTGGCTGTCGGGACCGGAATCGGAGCCGGTTTGATGATCGATGGGCGCATCTGCCGCGGAAGCGAGGATATCGCCGGCGCCGTGGGCTGGTTCGCTCTCAACCCGGACTATAAGCCGGAATACGCGGAGATGGGCTGTTTTGAGGCCGAGGCCTCCGGAAATTCCGTTGCCAGGAGAGCCATGGCGATGCTCAAATCGGGAGAGCCTTCTTTGATGCGCGAGATGGTCGGCGGCAAAAACTCGAACGTCTACCGCTCAAACCGTTATCGAAGCCGCCCGCCGGAAAGACCTCCTGGCCCGGAGGACGATCGAGCTGACCGTCCAGTATCTGGCAATGGGGATCGCCAATCTCGTCAGCCTGCTCAATCCCGAGATGATCGTCCTGGGCGGAGGACTCTTTCAGGCGGGGGAGATCCTTCTGGAGCCGGTGAGGGCCGGGTTCAGAAAATGGGCCCAACCTCTGGCCGCCGAAACCGTCCGGATCGAACTCTCGCGCCTCGGTGAGGATGCGGGTCTTTACGGCGCCGCCAAATTAGCGTGGCAAAATCAGACAGATCGGGGACGTTCCCCAAGGGGACACCCTTGAAAGCCCTTCATCTAATTATTAAGCCACAAACCAATAATCGATAGGCAAAGGGTGTCCCCTTGGGGAACGTCCCCCAGTTCCCAGTTTGAAGGAGGTTAAAGGATGTCGGCCACGAAATACCTGAACAGGATCCAGGAGATCCTGGAAACAATCAAAACCAAAGAAATCAAAAAAATCCGAAAGGCCGCAGCCATCATGTCAGAATCCATTTCCCACGGCGGTCGGGTTTACCTTTTCGGAAGCGGCCACTCGGTTATTCCGGTGCTCGATATTTTCCCGCGGTATGGAAGTTTTGTCGGGTTTTTCCCGCTCTATGACCCCAGGCTGATGTGGTTCAATGTCATCGGTCCGGGTGGGGCGAGGGAACTTCTCTGGCTGGAGCGACAGGAAGGTTACGCGAAGGTCTTCCTGCAAAGCTATCCCCTGGAACCGCGGGACTGTCTGCTCGTCTTTTCGCATGGGGGCCTAAACGCCGCACCGCTCGAGATGGCCCTCGAGGCCAGGAACAAAGGACTCAAGGTCATCACCGTTTCCTCCCACCAAAATATCAAAATTGCGAACCGGTCCCACTCTTCGGGAAAAGTCCTTTCGGACGCTGCGGACGTGGCAATAGACAACTGCGTCCCGCCCGAGGATTCATTGGTCGATGTCGGCCAGATCGAGAAAGTCGCCGCCGGGTCGACCGTTGCCGCCGTGGCCATCGCCATGTCGCTCGTGGCCGAGACGGCCGCGCTCCTGGCCAAAAAGGGGAAAGTGCCTCCGACATTTGTTTCGCCCAATGTCCAGGGCGTTCCCAAAGACCACATGGCCAAGGTCTATCAGGCGTTTACGGAATTTTATTACAGCCGACCGCTAAAGAAGTGAGCAGTGAGAAGTGAGCTGTGAGCAGTAAATAATAAGATGAATCCAATTTGTATTTGCCTTTGTTATTTTTGTCCCCACAGCTCAGTGCTCACAGCTCACTGCTCACCTGGATTATTACGCAAACACAACGCTACGGCCAGGAGAATGATCGTTGGCTGAAATTGATAAACCCAGAGACACGAGAGTTGTTCAACTTATGTCTTCCGCCTGCGCGGGGATGTTCGTGTTCGGCATTGTCATGGCGACTCTAGGGGCCATCCTGCCATCCCTTTTTTCCAGGATCCAGTTCAGCAAAGGGGAGGCGGGGAATCTCTTCTTTTGCATGAATCTGGCGATGCTGGTCATGTCTTTGTTATTCGGCCCGATCGTTGACCGTTTTGGCTTCAAAATATTTTTGATGATTTGCTCTGCCCTCGTGGCCGCCTCTTTTTTTGTCCTGACTTCTGCTTCGACCTATGCCCTGGTGCTTCTGGCGGCCGTTATCCTGGGCTTCGGAGGCGGCGGGCTCAACGGAGGCACCAACGCCCTGACCTCGGATATCCATCCTGACAAACGCAGCTCGGCCTTGAACCTCCTGGGCATCTTTTTTGGCTTCGGCGCCCTGTCCATCCCTTTCCTGATCGGGACCCTGCTCAGGGCCGTAGGGCTCCGGAATATCCTTTTGTTCGCGACCTTCCTGGGCCTTGTTCCGTTTATCCTCTTTTCTCTCTTTTCTTTTCCAAGGCCAAAGCAGTCTCAAGGATTCCCCCTCTTCCGGGCCGACCAGGTCATCAAGAGCCCTCTTCTCTGGCTTTGCGGGTTTCTCCTTTTTTTTGAATCCGGGAATGAGTTCACGATCGGAGGCTGGATTTCGACCTATCTCCAAGAGTCTTTCAAAATGTCCTCGGGCGCAGCCTCGCTCGTCCTGGCGGGCTATTGGGGGGCAATCGTGGCCGGCCGGCTGATTTCGAGCAAGATCGTGCGGCTGTTTAAGAATGAGAAGCTGGTCTTGGCCAGCGCCATTCTGGCCTTTTTTGCGGCGGCGCTGCTCGCGTCCTCGCCTTCAGGGTTTTTGGCCTCTGCAGGAGCCATCGGCATCGGCCTCGGGTTCGCGGCCATTTTCCCGACGACGCTTGCCGCGGTCGGAGAGAGTTTCCCTGCGTTTTCCGGGACGGCCTTCAGCATCGTCCTGACGATCGCCCTCTGCGGCGGGATGACCTCGCCCTGGCTGGCCGGAAAAGTCGCCCAGGGCTCGAGCCTCCGCCAGGGGCTTTTCATTCCGGTCGTCAATTGCGGTATGATAATCATCCTGCAGTTGGTGATCATGAGAGTGTCGAAGATTCGCCAACGGGCAGAGTGTTGAGTCCAAGAGAGCAGCGATGCAGAGGTCTGGCATCTTTTAGGCGGTTTATAAAGCATTCTTGAAAAATAGGCCATAACGCGATATCTTCTATCTTTTGAGATGAAAACAAAAACGGAGACCCGAAAATGGTTACTTCTCGCTGCGGGGCTGTTGATCGTTGCCGTTTGTCTTTGGATTTTTCTGCGTCCTGAAAAAGATCCTGCAGAAAAGATAGAGAGACTCTGGGCGAAGAGCGGAGTCAGAAAGCCCAACGTCATCCTGATCACGATGGACACGACGCGGGCCGACCATCTGGGCTGCTATGGGTATCCGAATATCAAGACCCCAAACCTGGACGCCCTGGCTCGCGGGGGAGTCCTGTTTGAACAATGCGCCTCAGCCTCGCCCCTGACCCTCCCGTCGCACTGCTCGATCATGACCGGCATGTACCCCACGTATCACGGTGTCCGGGTCAACGGGAACACCGCTTTGAGCGAAGAACAAACAACGATCGCCGAAGTGCTTTCGGCGCGGGGCTACCAGTGCGGGGCTTTCATCGGCGCGTTTGTCCTTGACGGCCGGTGGGGGCTTAAGCAAGGTTTCCAGCATTATGATGATCAATTTGACCTGAGAAAATACAAGCACCTTGACCTCGGGGCCATTCAAAGACCGGGCAACCAAGTGATGGACGCAGCGCTCGCCTGGCTCGAAGGCGAGAAACAAAATTCCTTCTTTGCCTGGATCCATCTCTATGACCCGCATGCCCCTTATGAGCCGCCGGAGCCTTATCGATCCGAATACAGCCAGAGGGGCCTCGTCGGTCTGTACGACGGTGAGATCGCCTTCATGGATGAACAGATCGGAAGGTGCGTATCCTGGCTGGAGAAAAACGGCCTGGATAAAAACACCGTCCTCATCCTTGTCGGCGACCACGGAGAAGGGTTGGGGAGCCACGGCGAGGAGACGCACGGCTATTATATTTATGAATACGTGGTCCATGTCCCGCTTATCGTCGTCACGCCGTTTGAAAAGCTCCGCGGCCAGCGCGTCTCCTCCCAGGCCAGAACCGTAGATGTTTTTCCGACCGTTCTTGACCTGGCCAAGGTCAAAGCCCCGGTCAAACCGCAGGGCCAATCTCTTCTCCCGATGATGTTCCGGCCCGAGAAAAAGGTGGAAGGCTACGCCTACGGGGAATCTATGGCCCCCAATATTCAGTTCGGGTGGAGCCCTCTCCGCACCTTGCGGACACCGCATTATAAATATATCGATGCGCCCAGGGCTGAGCTGTATGATCTCACTCAAGACGCTGACGAGCATATGAATCTGTTTCAACAATATCCTGATCTGGCCCGGAAAATGAAAGACGAGCTGGATCGGCTCATGGCCGAAACGAGCCGGGGTGCTCCTGCGCCTCAGGCCGCGAACCTGGACAAGGAAACAGTGGAGAGGCTGGCCGCTCTCGGCTATATCGGGGCGCCCGTTTCCACGAAAAAATCTTCCGGCAGCGGCTCGAGGGCGCTGGCCGACCCCAAGGATAAGCTCCAGGTCTTTGCCTCTGTCCAGCAGGCCGGGGAATTGATCACGAGAGACCAGTATGCCCGGGCTGCAGAAAACTTGGAGGCTGCCCTTCGGGAAGACCCGGCTATCCCGCAGGCTCTGCTGCAACTGGCAACCTGCTATACGGAGCTGGGGAGGAATGAGGAAGCGAAAGTCAAACTTGATTCGGTTTTGAAAGATGATCCAGAGAATGTTCAGGCGCTCATCAGTTTGGCGAACATCCTCCTTAGGGAAGGAAAGAAAGAAGATGTCATTGCCCTCTGCAAACGGACCCTGTCTGTGGATGAGAAAAACGTCCAGGCCTACATGCTTATCGGAGAGGTTTATATAGACGAAGAAAACCACGCCCAGGCCCTCCCTTATTTCGAAAAGGCCGTGGAGATCCAACCGAAGTTAACCCGGAACCGCCTCAATCTGGCGGCCAGTTTGGTGGGGGTGAAACAATATGACCGGGCCGAAACAATGTTGAAAGGAATCATCCATGAATACCCGAATTCCCCCCGGGCCAAATTCAATTTGGGGTTGCTTTATGAAGATCAGGGAAGGCTGGAAGAGGCCAGGACAGCCTATGCCGAAGAAGTCTCTGCCTTCCCTCGGGAATTCCAAGCCCGGTTCAATTTAGGCAAGGTCCTTTTTAAACTCGGCGACCGCGGCCGGTTCTCTAGAGCAAATGCGGGAGGTCGTCAAGCTCAATCCCAAGCTGGCTGAAGGGCACCTCCTGCTCGCCAGAGGCCTGCTCTATGAGCCGGTTCCGCTCGATGAAGTCAGGGCGCTGGTGGAAAAAGGGCTTGCCCTCGCCGAAACGTCCGAGCTCAAAGCCTTCGGCTATTTTCTTTTGGCTGATGTCTATAACCGCGAACATCAACCGGAAAAGATGAACGAAGCTTTGCGCCGGGCCAACTCATACAAACCGAAGAAGGAGTGAATTATGAGCTGCCGAACCCGCCAATTCTTTTGGACACTATTTTTATTGATCGGACTGATTCTGCCCCTTCCGACGTTCGGCCAGTACCGCGAGTATTATCTTTATGGAAAGGTCCTGGACACACAGAAAAATCCGCTGGAAGGAGTCGAAATCTCGATCCGGGACGCCGATGCCAACCGCAGCTACACCGCTAAAACCAAAAAGGACGGCGAATACAAGTTCGTCGGATTGCCTCATGGTATATACAAGGTCGTTTTCAAGAAGGAAGGTTACGCCGAGAAAGAGGACGAGTGGAAATTCGAAATGCCCCAGGAAAAAATACAGAAAGTTGAGATTCCACCTGTCGTGCTCGTTTCCCAGGGTCAGGCTCAGGAACAGAAGCGCTTGCAGGAAATGCAGGGGGCGATCAAAGAAGTCGCCGAAAAATTCAAGCAGAAGGACTATGACGGTGCCATCGCGCTGTTGAAAGGCGACCTGGAGAAGAATCCCAAGGATGCCAATGCGCTTTACCTCCTCGGGATGAGTTACTCTAGGAAACAAATGTATGCGGAAGCCATTAACGCCTTGACTCAAGTTACAGAGCAGATCCCGAAGTTCGCGCCAGCCTTCTTTGAGCTGGCGGTCTGTTATCAGCAGCAAAAGGATCTCGAAAAGGCCCTCGACTCTTACCAGAAGACAATCGAGCTTGACCCTAATAACCCGGACGCTGCCTACAACTCCGGCCTGATCCTTTTCGGGCTGAACCGCGTCGACGAGGCCTTGGTCCGTTTTGAAAAAGCGCTGAGTCTAAAGCCGGATGATCCCGCTTATCTCGAGATGGCCGGGAGATGTTACATCAATCAGGCCAATTTTCAAAAGGCGATTGATTATCTGGAGAAGGCCAAAACCGGAAACACGGACGCGGAAAAAGTC
Source organism: Candidatus Aminicenantota bacterium (assembly GCA_963770045.1). Taxonomy (GTDB): domain Bacteria; phylum Acidobacteriota; class Aminicenantia; order Aminicenantales; family CAVYOD01; genus CAVYOD01. The sequence goes on from CAVYOD010000010.1 coordinate 102,491, forward strand.
AAATTTTTGGACGACCTCATTATGAAATTGAAGGAACAGATCAAGAAGTGAACTCCCGTTCTTTGACGAGATGGACGAGACGACGAGAGAGATGAGAAAGACGGCATTTGGGACTTGACATTAACCAAAAAAAAATATAATTATTTTACTGCTGGGATGTGAAGGCGTTTGATTTTTTGGGGTGAGATGTTTATTCTTTATTTCGGCTCGCACCTCGGAAAAACAACTTTTTTCTATAAGCAATAAAAAAAGGAGGGAAAAAATGCACGGTTTCAGAAAGCATTTGCTGGTCTGGTGCTTGATGGCGACGGCCCTTGTCTTTTTTGGTGTGGATCTAGTCCGGGCCCAGTCCATCCTGGAAGGGAAGATAACGGGCACGGTCACCGACGATAAAGGTGAGCCACTTCCCGGAGCGACCGTAGAGCTAACGAGCCCCGCTATGATGGGGAAACGCTCCGTCGTCACCACGGCGAAAGGGGCCTATGTTTTCCTCAGTTTGCCGATTGGGAACTATAAGCTCACGGCCTCCATGCCCAATTTCAAGACCGTCGTCCAGGAAAATATCGCTGTGACAGCAGGAAGCTCTGTGACGGTCAACCTGGCTCTGCCGCTGGGGGCGATCGAAGAGACAGTGACCGTGATCGGCGCGGCACCGGTGGTCGATGTCAAGACCTCGACCATCGACTCCAAGATCGACCAGGCGATGCTGGACAAACTGCCCACCAGCCGCGATTCGTTCTATGACCTGTCGCTCTCGACACCGGGCATGTTCGACGTGGGCAAGAACGTGATGGGGAGTCCCACGGCGTACGGGGGATCGACCATGGAAAACATCTTCCTGGTGAACGGCGTGGACACGACCAACCCCCGCGGTGCTGGCTATGGCTCCATGATCAATGTGAATTACGATAACGTCCGGGAAGTCCGCCTGATCGCTCTCGGCAGCAAGGCGGAATACGGCAATTTCTCGGGCGTGGCCATCGACGTCATCACCAAGTCCGGCTCCGACAAGCTGCAGGGTTCTCTGGCTGTCTACAGCCAGCTGGGTACTCCCGCAGGCCAACAGCCGAAAGCCGGCCAACTGGGCCGCAATTGGCTGTATCTCCAGCCGGGCGACGATTATCGATCCTATCCCAAATCCGACCTGGAACTGGACCTGACCCTCGGCGGCCCCTTCTTTTCCAAAAACGTCTGGTTCTTTGCGGCCCTCAACTACCTGAACAATAAAACCAAAGCCCTTAATTGGGAGCCCATTCAGAAGTCTCTCGGACCGGTATGGCGACTTCAAGCTCACCGCGACACCCTTTAAGAACCAACACGCTTGGGTGTCCTACCACTACGAAAACAACAACGGCGGAGGCTCCACAGACGGTTCCCTGGATTGGGACCCTTCCATGGCCTACGACAGCTATACCCAGAGCCACGCTGTCTCTTCCCAATGGCAGTGGTTCCCCAGCAGCGGCACCTTCCTTTTCGGCGAAGTTCCTGGGTTTCTGGGTCAATGAGAGAAACCAACTTCCCAGCGGTGCTCCAGACCACCCAGGATACATCAACTGGTGGAAAGGCGTTCCTTTCGATTCCGGCGTCGGCGGCGCTTTCCCCGGGGCGAGAAAAGATAATACCAACCGCATCACGGTCCAGGCCGACATGTCGCACTATGCCGAAGACTTCCTGGGCGAACACGACATCAAGTTCGGCGTGCAGTACACCCGCGGCCGCTTGAACAGCATCAGCGGCGACTTTTTCGGGAAAGAGCTTATCGACCCGAACACCGGAGCGGACCTCGGGTTTTTCGGATTTTATCCCGGTGCCTACCCGTATCGCTGGAACTATGACATCGCCTATTTGCAGAACTACTTACGGCGACACCGCCGGGCTGATGTTTTATGTCGCCACAGGTTACAGCAAGCCCCATCGCACCGTGCGCACGTCCGATGGCCTGGGATTCTTTTTCGACGATCAGTGGTCGCCTACCAAACGCCTGACCCTGAACCTCGGCCTGCGCTACGACCACATGACCGCCAAGTTCGGCCAAGGGGCCAGATGCTGGAGCAGCCGGCCACTCCCCAAGCCTGGCAGCAAGATCTCAAAGTCATCCGCGACCGCCAGGGTTCGGGTAACCTTTTCAACTTCAAGAACTGGTCTCCGCGCGTCGGTTTAACCTACGCCTTGACCGGCGACCAGAAGACCGTGTTTCGGGCCAGCTTCGGACGATACTACACCCCGATCGGAGTCGAGAGCTTCGGCGGCGGCGGTCCTGACCTGGATCGAACATACAGCACAACGCAGTTCTACGCAATTCCCTGGGCCGGCCTCGACCTGAATGGAGATGGCTTTATTACAGGCAGCGAGTTTGCCAACGCGGCCCGGCAGCTCCCCAACTTGACCCCGATCAGTACCGAGTGGGGCACCGACTTCCCTTCAAATATATTCCGAAGTAGTATTCCTGCCTTTGGTTTGAAAATCGAGCCCGGCCTGAAAAATCAGCACACCGACCAGTTCACCGTCAACCTGGAGCGCGAGATCTTCAAGAATTTTTCTGTTGGGGTCACCTATATTAACCGCATTACCAGAAACGTGATCGTGCAATGGCCCCTGAATCAGGTCACCCAGCAGCCCTGGGATTACGAGGTTAAAACGCAGGTCATCAACGGCCAGGAGGTCTCTCTCTACAGCATCGTCTTGAAGGATTACGATAGTAACGGCGTTATCGACGGGCAGGATATTAATTGGGTCCATAATCACCAGGATTTTGAGTGGCGCAACATGCCCGACTGGCCAAATTATGCAGGCGGCCCAAACGTAAAGGCGGAGCGTAAGTTCGACGGCCTGCAGGTGACGTTCAAGAAGCGCTACTCCGGCCGCTGGCAGCTGATGGGCTCGCTGCTCTTCAATAAATCGACCGGGTTCGCGGGCCGCAACAAGCGCCAGGACGAGGACTACAACATGGAGGGAACAAACATCTGGTCCGACCAATGGCTGGGCGGCGTCAACCAGACCGTCAACAACATGGTGGGCCCCATGCCCTTCACCCCGCGCTTTGAATTCAAGCTCAACGGAAACTATACCATCCCCAAGCTCGAACTGGACCTGGGCTTCCGCTTCCGCCTGCACACGGGTCGTCCCGTCTGGGTGCTTGGCGATGTTCAAATACTTGAGTCCTGGAACTATGATCCAAACGACACCGAATTGCTGAAGCATGCTGTGCTCATCACCAATGGGGGGGCCTCGCAGCAAATCGTGGCGCAGGATGCCACCCAACCGCTTTACATGCCCGTCCTGAGTATCCTGGATCTGCGTCTTGACAAGAGCTTCAAGGTGGGCCGCAGCACGCTGCGTGTCATGCTTGACATGTTCAACATCTTCAATTCTAAGGCTGTGACCAACGCCATGCTCAAGAAAATCGGCGTTTCGGGCACCGACATTCTGCTCAGGGATGTCGGCCGGGTCGTGGGCGTGGTTGCTCCCCGCAACTTCCGGCTGGGCGTTATGTACCAGTTCTAAGCACGCGTAGATAACGATTATGAAGCCCGGAGGGGATCAGCCCCTCCGGGCTTCCTTGACCGAGGTCGCGTCCAGCTTTTGAGCCCCCATATTTAGAAGGGGGGTAGGGGGGTGGAAGAGCACTTATTCAGAGTCCTAAAGCGCGACTTCGGAAATTCATGTTTACTCCTTCGTTTGAATAATTGGCCCAAATCGGCTAGATTACGTCCAGAGGAAACAATGAAAACCAGGACTTGGGCGGCGGCCCTGCTCGTCGTGCTTTTTCTTCCCGCGGCGGCGCAGCAGAAAGCCGGGACAGGAGTTCCCGAAAAATACAAAAAATGGCTCGACGAGGAGGTCGTCTACATTATCACCGCCAAGGAGCGTGATGTTTTCCTCAAGCTCCAGTCCGACCGGGAAAGGGAAATGTTCATCGAAGCCTTCTGGAAGCAGCGAAACCCGAATCCCGGCGCTCCCCGCAATGAGTTCAGAGAGGAACACTATCGCCGGCTTCAGTACGCCAATGAGATCTACGGCAGGGGAACTTCCTTGCCCGGCTGGAAAACGGACAGAGGACGAATCCATATCATCCTGGGACCACCGAAAAATATCGAAGGCTACGAAAATGTCTCGAATGTCTATCCCACCCAAATCTGGTTTTACCTCGGCGATCCCGAGCTCGGACTGCCCACGGCGTTTAACGTAATCTTCTTTAAGAAGGAGGGGATGGGAGACTATGTCCTCTATTCACCCGTTGACGATGGCCCCGAGAGCCTGATTGCCGCTTCTTCGGGTGGCTTTCAAAACGAACAGGCGGCGTATCAGGCGCTCAGGAAGCTCGAGCCGAATTTGGCTCGGCAAACACTGACCCTCATTCCGGGAGAGCGAGTCCCGCCCGGCACGATTTCAATGGCTTCGAATATGCTCATCAGCCACATCTATTCTGCTCCCCAAAGGAGGGTGTCGGATAGCTATGCGGAGGCTCTGCTTAAATACAAAGATATCGTCGAAGTGGAATACACGGCGAACTACATCGGCTGCGACGCTCTGGTCCGAGTCCTCAAAGATGATTCGGGTTTTTTCCTGGTCCATTATTCGGTCGAACCCAAGAAGCTCTCAGTGGAAGACACCAGCGGCAAATATCAGGCAGACTTCGAGCTCAACGGGAGGATATCCGACTCCACCGGCCGGACTGTTTTTCAGTACGACAAAGAAATTCCCTTGAGCCTGACCGTGGGGCAGCTCCAGGATGTGAGATCCCAGTCCTTCGAGCTTCAGGACATGTTCCCGCTTGTCCCCGGCCGCTACAGGCTTGACCTCCTCCTCAAGAACAAAACCTCCAAAGAATTTAGCTCTGCCGAGTGTGAAGTGGTCGTCCCCGAACCCGGTTCCAATGTCCAGCTGAGCCCTCTGACTCTCGCTTACAGAGCTGAAACAGCGGCTGACCGGACAAAAGAGATCACCCCCTTCAAAGTGGGCGACCTGCAGCTCCTTTGCCCTACACGGAACACTTTTGCCTCAAGAGAGGCGCTGATCATTTTCTTCCAGGTTTACAATCTGACCGAGACCCTGAAGTCTCGGGGCTCGCTCAGGTTCACCGTTTTCAAGGAAGACAAAGAGTTCAGGACCTGGAGCAAGAGGCTCGCCGGTTACCCCGGCGTCCTGAATTTCGCCGAGACACTCGAACTCAAGGACTTTCCTCCCGCCTACTACAAAATAGCGGTTTCCCTGATTGGGGAATCCGGAACCGCGCTGGAGTCGCAGGCCGAAAATTTCGAGATCTCTTCGGTGCCTGAATGCCCCGGCCTTTTGTCTTTGCTAAGGTGATGCCGGTCTCGGCGCTGGATGAATACGTCTTCACCTCGGGCCTCCAGCTTATGAACAAAGGAAATCCGGCCGCGGCCGAACCCTTCCTGGAAAAAGCCTACCGCCGCAACCCTGGGCGGGTGCAGTTTGCGTTGGGGTACGGAGAAGTCCTTTACCTGAAAAAAGACTATGCAAAAGTGATGGAGATCCTGTCGCCCTTCGCCGGCAAAGAGGAAGAGACGGCCGACGTGCTCTCACTCCTCGGAAGGACTTCCCATGGCTTGGGCCGGTATGATGAGGCGATCACTTTCTACAAAAATTATCTGTCCAGAGTCGGGACGAACCTCGATATTCTCAATCAGCTCGGGACTTGTTATTACAAACTCGGGCAGAGAGACGAGGCGCTCAAAGCCTGGCAGAAATCTCTTGAGATCAGCCCCGATCAGGAGAATATCAAGAAGCTCGTCGACTCATTAAAGAAGTGAGCTCGTGAGCAGCGTTCCTCCCTAAGACCTCTATTCTAGTTGTTCAAAAGAGAATCAACGGCCAGGACATCAAAGATATAAGCGGCTGAGCCCCCGATCACATACTCCGTTTCATACCAATCCCACTCGCCCGCCCGATATTCAATGAACTTTGGCCTCAAGAATGAGGCCCCCGAGACGACGCCGCCCGGGATGTAAGTCACCTCCGACCTGTTGAACCCGTAGCCGACCGTGGCCGAACGGACCCCCACTCCCGACACATAGGAGTGATTCGTGGCCGGGTGGCAGCCGAAATTGTAGTTGAGAGCCGAAAAGAGATAATCCTTGCTGAATAGATCGGGGAAGTGTTTGATGAAATAATACGACCTCGCCCCGAGATCCAGAACGTCCCAATTGTTTCCCCAGATCTCGAATTCAAAATAGACGCCGTAGGGACTTTTGGCGAATTCCCTTTCCATCTCCGACTTCAGCTCCAGGGATTTATTCTTGACCGCGCAGCTTGAAATCTCCGTTTTCGAATTTTGCCGCCGCCCGGGCGAGAGTGAATCCGGCGAGATTCCAGAATGTGGAGGCCGGCATTTTCTGGATGAAGGATGTTAGCTCGGCCAGCCTTCTCCCGAATTTCACTTCGCCCGTCGTCAGGAAGAGTTCGGCGGTGGCGGCGAGCTCCCAGGAATGGTAGGTATCTTCCTGGGGTTGATAGCTGACCTCAAAGTCCACTCGCGGGTGCGTCTGTTCATACTCCCAGACTTCGATGGCCGTTTTCAGGCAATCCTCCGCGAGCCTTAGGTCGAAACCTTTGAGGACACGGGAAGCGACGGCGGCTACCTGGGCCAGCTGATACTGACCGCCTGTATTACGGTTCGTGAACACCCAGCGGTCGTCGAACTTCCCGGAGCGGCCGTTTTTTTTATCCGCCGGCTTGAGGGCCGGGTCGTAGATGAGATTGTCCGTGATATTCGCCGGATCGCCGACCAGCCCATAGTCCCGGCTGTTATTCTCGATAACTCCGGCGCCGATATGTCCCAAGGGCCCGGTAGAGCCTCAGAAGAAACTCCATTCCAAAGGCGACCTGTTGGAGCAGGTCATTTTTTCCGTCCGGTTGGAACAATTCGACGCGCCGTTCTTCTCGCCGGAGAGAGGTCACATCCCTCTGAACAGCAAACTCCTCTTGAGCGAGGGCCAGCCAGAGGACCGTCGAGCAGATGCTTCCCGAAGGCAGGTCAAAATCTCCTGCGTCGTGCCAGCCGCCCCAATCCAGGCCCGGGATATGCTCATTCGCTTTGTACCGGGTCTCTGTGTCTGCCTTTTGGCGGTAGCTATCGAAATGAACCTGATTCGGAGGAGCCTGGAGGGCGTCGTCGAGATGGCAGGCGCCGTGCCAAACTTTGTATCCCTGTCTGACATCGACGTGGCACATCTGGACAGGGAAGAAGACGTCGAGAGTCGGGCACCAGGCCTCTTTGTAAACGTCGTTGCGAATGGCGATCGGCCCTGCCTCCTCATTCTCATATTGGAGATAATACAGGCCCGATTTGCGGATCTCGCTGAAATCGAAAACATAATCATCATAATCGAAGAGGTGCCCCCAGCTCACCGGCCTCGCGGCCTTGACAATTCTTTTCGACCCGTCTTCTTCAAGTGAGAGAAGCCTCATTTCCTCGATCTTTTTTTCTCTGGAATCGAGCTCCAGTACGGCCATCTTTTTTTGATCCGGGTGGTAGCCGACCTGCGACACCTGGATGACCGGCTCTCTCCTCCAGTTCGGATCAATCTTGGGCGTGAGCTTTAAGGTCAGGTGTTGCTGGGCGGAGTGCGGAGGCAGAGAAGCCATCACAACGAACCCGCCGTTTTCGCTCATCTCCCTCTCATCGGTTAGACTGAGGACGGAGTCCTCCGAGCTCAGGACAAAGGACCTCAGCCCGTCCTCGGCGGCAATCCTGATTTCTTTGGCCTGGGACACGAGAAACGTCTTTCCCATGTACCTTTCGGGAAAATACCCGGTTGTTTCTCCGGCCTCATAGGTTTTGTAGGCGTATTCCTTGGGATAGATTTCAAGCTTGAGCCCGAGGCTGCGGAGCTTAGTCCAATCGACGGGTTTGTCTGTGCTGAGGTTGATGAAGATCGATGTCCCGTCGGTGCGGCAGGTCAATTGATAAGACAGGTCGAGCGGTTTGATCTTCTCCGGGATGATGGAAAGGCTTTTCCCGGTATCGACGATTCTCTTCCCTGTCTCTTTGGCTTCGAAGTCCAAGAATCGACCCTGGGTCGTGACGGCCACGATTTCGCCGGCATCGATGATTCGCCGGCCATGGAGGAAGACCTCGAGACCGCCTCTTTTGCCTTCAAAATAAGTGTTGTGATAGACGAGAAAGGCGAACCCCGGAGCTTCAAAAAATCCCTCCGGTTTCATCTCGATCTGGCCAAAGCAAAGCGGAACGAAGACGAGGAAGGCGAATATCAACGCGGACGCGGTTGCCACTTAATCCACGATAAAGGCCACTTCACAGGGCTCTTCAAGTTCGGGGCCCTGGATCCTCAGTCTGAGCTTTTGCCCGGCCACATCGGACCCAGGCTTGGGGAAATAGACGAGGTCTTCGATGAACGACCTCTGCGGCATGTCGATCGAATCGATGAGGATGTCATGCATCACGCTGTCTTTAAACGGGTGGGGGAAAAAGCTGCAAGGGAGCTTAAGAAAGGATGCAAAGCCGGTCAAAATATCACCTTCGGTAAAAAGCTTGCGGGCGTAATATTTGGCGTCGAGCGAATACTTATCGTAGGCGGCTTCGACTTGCTTGTAGCCCGGCATGGAATAGGTCTTGTCTGCCGAATCGACCAGCAGGAGGCTCTGCCGGTCCAGCTTCAGGGTATAGATATCCTTATTGGCCACCCTGATCCCCAGGGGGAGGTATTTTTCAGCCTTTCGCATCCGCGCGAGTTCGACATCGACCACCAGGGCGACGGACCTGTCTTCATTGAGAAAAGTGAAATAGCCGATCTTCCGGGTTGGCGCCGACGCCTCTTTCTCTTCCTGGCTGAGACTTCGGCCGAGGATCATCCCACCCGAAAAAAGACCAACAGCCAGACAGCCGGACAGAACAACAGGCTCAAAATCGTTGTTTTCCTCGACTTCATCACTTCCTCCCCCCTCGATTTCGGAGCCCGATTGCCCTCCGCGGCTGAATCTCGGGTTGACTTAACCGTAAAATTCACTCTTTTCTCGATGACTCGGTTCGAAAAGACGTCTCTGGCCTTGATCAAGAGGGTATATCCGCCGGCGGCGAAATTACTCAGAGTATAGCGGGCTCCGCTGTTGAGGGTGCTTGATTTTTGGTCGGCCGGTACGCGGGCTTCCTGCGGTTGATCAATCGTCGCCATCAGCTTGTCGCCCTGCCAGATTTGGTGTTCGATTAAAACTCCGGCTCTTGCCCTGGACCGGGTCGAAGACGGGATTATAGATCTGGTAAAAAAAGACCAACTCCTCGTTGGGCTTGTAGATGGACGAAGGGTTGGGGCCGATTTCCAGGTTGCCAAAGGTGAAAGGGTCGCCCGGGAGCTTGTTGATCTCCACCTTTTGCGGCACCTTAAGCTTGGTGCGCTCGAGCGCCTTGAGCGCTGGGATATCGCTGGACTTGACAACGACCGGCTCTTTTTTGGCTTCGACCACTTTGACGCTCCGGCCGAGGATAACGTCGCTGAGGCAAAACTCGGCTTTGGAGTACGGAGGCACAGTGACCTTTTTATCCTGGTAGCCGACGTTGCTGCTGGCTTCGTCCCAGACGACGATGTGGAAGAAATATTCCCCGGGCTTGAGCTCGAGACGGTGCTTATACTGGTAGGAATCGGACAGCCTGCGATTGTAGGTCTCTTCCTTCAGGTTCATCTCGAGACGGTCGCTGGATTGGTATACGGTTTTGGTCTGGTCTTTGACCTCGATATAAAAATTGACCATCCCTCTATAGCGGTCCCCGGCTTTTTTGAACACCACATCTTTTCCGGCAATCTCAATGCTGATGGGGATAGAGGTCAAATCTTCGCCGCCCTGAAGAAAGCTCTCCTGGGCAATGAAGGGCATGGCGGTCAAGGACTCATTGGCCTCGACGATTCCGCGGAGTTTTCTCAGGCGCTCGCTTCTCTCCATCTCCTCCAGAACCTCGCCCCGCGACTTGGTCAGCTCGGAGAGCAAGGCCAGCTGCTCCAGGGGGTTCACGGCCATGTTTTGGTCGTTTTGACCCGGAACAGCCGCGTTTTTGTCCGCCTCATAGCCAACGTTCCTTGCAGGCATGGAAACATTGCGGAGGGCATTGGCCAAGGCGGGATCGGTCGTCAGCTGGTAAGAGCCGGAATTATAATAGTTGACGAAAATAAGTTCAATACGCCCAAACCTGTCTTTCACGCCCGGAATCGACCTGTAAGTCCAAACCTCGGAAGGAAATTCTGCCGTCGGACCGGAGGGATCGAAGAGAAAGCCTCTTCCTCCGCCCGGGTTCGTTTCGAAGAAGTCGGGCGGCCCGAACATGATATAGGTCCTTCCCCGGTCGGAGCGCCAGCCGGCTTTTCCTTCGAAATAGTTCCGATTGGCGTACTCCAGACGCCGGTAGTGCTCCTCGCGGAATTCATTGACGGGAGTCTCCGGAGTCGGATCACGCCTCTTCCAGAAGATCTTTATAAAACCCTCGCGCTCCTCATCATTGCGCAGGTTCTTGAAGACCGCGCGCTCGTTGTCGGAGATGATGTAAATGACTTCTTCCTCCAGCCATTTCTTATATTTCGCCGGAAGCTCCACCGTTTTCCCGGCCTCGGTTTGAGGTTTTTGTTGAGGTTCCGAGCCGAGCAAAAAACCAAAGAACACCAATATAGCTAGGAAAAATCCCACGGGACGAAAGCGCACCTTTTTCATTTTATTCTCCGAAGCCTCACGGAGAGACAGATTTCTTAAGATAGTCTAAAAGCTGCCTGGCCATGGCCGCGTTGGGGTCTTCAGGCGCCAGCTCGAGGAATTTTTCGAGGTACTGGATCGCTTCCTCTTTCTTGTTCTGGTTGACGGAGATCATTCCCAGCTGGTAATAGGCAGCCGCATAGCCCGGCTTCAGTTCTTTCGCTTTAAGGAAGGCCGCGGCGGCCCGCTCGTATTCGTGGGTGTTGATCAAGCACGCGCCCAGGTTGTAGAAGGCCTCCGGGTCGTCCGGGCTGATCTCTGAGGCCTTGGCGAAGTAGGGGAGCGCTTCCTCATATTTCTTTTGAAGCCCATAAAGCTCGCCCAGGCTGCGGTTGGCGGAATAACTTTGCGGCCTGATCTTGAGCATGGCCTTAAAGGCTTCGATGGCCGCATCGTATTTTCCGAGCTTGGTGTAGCAGATGCCGAGGTTATTCTGGTAGATAGGCTCTTGGGGCTCCTTGAGTATGGCCTGCTTGTAGGCTTCGGCCGCCTCCTCATATTTCCCCGCACTGAAAAGGTCGTTTCCCCGCTTAAAATCTTTTTCTCCGACCGGCTCGCCCATGGGCTTCTCGCCCTCTTCCATGACAAAACTGGCGTCGACCGTTTCGCCGACCGGGACTCTTTTCTCCATCACGACGGGAAGGAAACCATCTTTCTCGCACCTCAGCTGATAATAGTCCGGCTGAAGGCCGATCTGGAAAATTGCCCATTCTTATCCGATTTGACAACGAACTTGACAATCGAATAACTCATGGAGAGGATCGTGATCTTGACGCCTTCCAAGGGATTGCCTTTTTTGTCCTTCACCGTCCCCCTGAGGGCGCCCTGGGTAGAGGCCGAGAGATGGCCACAGAAAAGAGAAGTCAGAAGCAACGAAACGAACAGTTTTTTTCTCATGATTCAACCCTTCAATTCTTATATATCAAAAAAAAGACGGCGTCAATCGCCCGAAGCCGCTCCTTAGCTCCCGGACCGCGACCTGCGCTCCCGGACCACTTTCTCGAACTTGTCCCGGAGGCGCGTCTGCAGGCTGGTGGGGGGGATGATCCGGCCTTTGATGATCACCTTTTCCACCCGGGACCTCATCTGGATCGGGGTTCCACTCCAGAGGGCGAGGTTGGCCGTTTTTCCCACTTCGAGGGAGCCGAGTTCGCTCTCGACGCCGAGTATTTTTGCCGGGTAGATGGTCATGGCTCTCATTGCCTCATCCTCCGAAAGCCCATGGGCCACGGAGTGGGCCGCGGGGACGGGAAGGTTCCGGACGTTCCTGTTTCCCGGGACCCCAGCCGAGCTGGTCGAAAGCAAACAAAATTCCTTTGGCGGCGAGGACCGCGCCCGCGTGGAAGTTGAGATCGAAGGGCTCCCATCTCTTGGGGATGTTTGTCGTTCCGGCCCAGATGAGAGGTATTTTTTCTTGGCGGAGCCGGTCGGCGAATTTATAAACGTCTGCCGTCGCGTAGAGAATACCCTTGAGGTTGAACTCCTTGATAAGCTCGAAGGCGTTATGGATGGTCACCTCGTTGTCGGTCATGAAGAGAGCGGGGACATCTCCCTGGACCACGGGAACGAGGGCCTCGTATTCCGGGTTGAGCATGAAATATTCCCGTCCCATCCCCTCTCCTCCGGGCTCTTCATTCTTCTGGGCGGGTCTCTTCTCCATGGCCTTCTTGTTTTCTATATACCGTTTGGTCTGGTTCAGCTTGTCCCTGATCAAGGCCATGACTCCGGAAAGGGTGACCGGATATTTCCCCTGTTGTCTGGCTCCCAGGTTGAAGATCTGGGCGGCATTCCTTCTCACGACCATGTCCTCGGCAAATTCGCCGTCGAGGTTGAGGAGGATCGATTTCCCGTTGATGACGTTCCTGGTCCCGGCGATCGCCATGACTGTTGTGACGCCCTCGAGGCGCGTTACTTCGATGCACTCGTCCTCGGGATTCAAGGCGTCGTAGGGGTCCATTTGGGGAACCGAGACGCCGGCCTCGTTCGTGTCGTCTCCGGCGCCGGGGTAACCCGTGAGCCCGATGGCCGTCATCGGGGCGATCAAGCCCGGGATAGACGGATAGCCCCTTGGCCTCAATGACCAGAGCGCCCGGGGGAGCCGCGATGTCCGGGCCGATTTTGGCGATTTTCCCTTTTTCAATCAAGAGGCAGCCGTTTTCGATGACCGCTCCGACCACAGGGACGATGCGGCCGTTGCGGATGAGGATGGCCTGCTGGGAAAATGCGGATGAAATCAGGGCGAGAACAAAAAAAGACGACAAGGAGCAACGATTTTCTTTTAATCATGGCTGACCTCCCGAGCGGCGAGACTGTCTTTGGCATAATCAAAATAGATCTTTCCCTCAATAATAGTCATCAGGCACTTGGTCGTGCTGTCCAGGGGATGTTTTTCGAAGACGGCGATGTCTCCGTCTTTGCCCACTTCAAGGCTCCCCACGCGGCCCTCCATCTCCAGCGTCTTGGCCGGATTCAGCGTGATCATCTTGAGCACCTCCGCTTCTGGGATATCGTTATATTTCAAGACCTTGGCCGCGTTGAGGTTGAGATAGCGGCCTTCATCATCGCTGTCAGAGTTGATGACGATGTTCGTGCCCGCGTCATACATAATCTTGAAGCCATAGGGGCAGCCGTCATAGGCTTCGTCCTTGAATCCCCACCAGTCCACCCAGCCGCCGAAGGAGACGCCGGCCTTGGCCATGATGTCGGCCACTTTGTAGCCGTCCACGCAGTGGCTGAGCTGTTTGAGGTCGATCCCGAATTCCTTGGCAAAATTGATGACCCAGACGATCTCGTCGGCCCGGTAGGTGTGGCAGTCGGCCGCCATCTTTTTCTCCAGAACCAGCTTGAGCGTTTCCATGAGGAGGTCCTTCTTGGGAGGGAAGAGGTTCTTTTTTCCGGCCGCCACGTCTTTTTCATAGCGGCTCCATCTTTCCATGTATTCCCTGGCTTCAGTGAAAGCCTTGCGGAGAAGGTAGGCGTTTCCCATCCGGGTCGAGGGGATGATGCCCTTTTGCCCGTAAACGCGTTTCGGATTTTCCCCGAGCGCCAGCTTGAGCTGCTGGCGGACGCCGGGGACGATCATCTCCTCGACAGAACTTCCATACTTGAGTTTGATGGTCACGTTTACCCCGCCGATGACGTTAGCGCTCCCGTGCATGGTTTTCACGGTCGTCACGCCTCCGGAAAGAGTCTTGAGGATCGAGTCCTCCCAGGGGTTGAGGGCCTCTTTCATCCATATCTGGGGGGTCACCGGATCGGTCATCTCGTTGATGTCATCACCGCTGAAGCCGATGTGGGAGTGGCTGTCGACAATGCCCGGCATGATGTAGCGGCCCCGGAAATCGAGGACCTTGATGCCGGCCGGGATGGCCACGTCTTTGCCGATGGCCGTGATCTTTCCATTCTGGATGAGGATCGTGCCGTTTTCAATAACACCCTGCGTTATGGTCAGGATTGTCCCCCCTCTGAGGGCCAAATCCTGAGCCGTTCCCGGGGAGATCATGCAGATCAGGATGGCCAGGAAACACATTAAGAACTTTCTCATTGAACCTCCTTTCTAAAGAAGATGTATTACTGAGCTCCAACTAAGTTTGGCAAGCATTACACAAAGTCCTTTCACAATTCAAGTCCAACCAGTAGCGTAAAAATCTTTTTTGCGCCTAGAGCATCAGAAGTTGTCCTTCCGCTTAAACGTTTACCCGTACCCCTGAAAAGGTCTGGTCACGAACATTCGATTTGCACATTTTTTCATTGGGGTTAGTATATTTTGTCTGAGAGGCCATGAGTAAAAAGAAGAAAAGAAAACAAGTCAAGGGCAAGCCCGGGGGCATTTCTCAGGCGCTCCGGCCAAAACAGAATGAAGAGATGCCGGCCAAGGAGGCGCCGAAAAAGGGCATCAAGAGAATTGTCTTTCTTATTCCCCTCATTCGTCATCCTCGCCGCTGGTTCTGTTTTTTTTGGCCCTGAAACCAAAATATCGAATCAAGAGAAGCAGCGAACTCAATGTTCTCCTTGTCACCTTGGACACGACCAGAGCGGACCGCGTCGGTTGTTATGGATACGCGAAGGCGAAAACCCCGACCTTGGATTCCCTGGCCGCGAACGGAGTGAGATTTGCCAATACCTATTGCCAGGTCCCACTCACATCCCCCTCTCATTGCTCGCTGATGACGTCCACGTATCCGATTTCCCACCACGTCCATGACAACGGCTTCTACACTCTTGCCCCCGAGTTCGATACTCTGGCGGAAGTCCTCAAGAGCAAGGGATTCAAGACGTCGGCTTTTGTGAGCTCTTTTTCACTGGATTCGCGGTTCGGCCTCGACCAGGGGTTCGATGTCTACGACGACACTTTTGAGACCGACGAATTCCTCAAGAGCTTCAGGTCGGAGAGGACGGCCGATAAGACTTCGGCCTCATTCTGGAAATGGCTGGACCAGAACTCCGGAAACAAATTTTTCAGCTGGGTCCACTATTTCGATCCCCACCTCCCTTATAATCCTCCTTCGCCTTTTAAGGAGGAATTCGCCGACCGGCCTTATGACGGCGAGGTTGCCTTCGTGGATTATTATCTCGGCAAGACGATCGATAAGCTGAGAGAAAAGAACATCCTGGACAAAACTCTGATCATTTGCGTCGGAGATCACGGAGAGGCGTTGGGTGAAAAGAACGAAGTCGATCACGGGCTCTTCCTTTATGATGTCACGCTCCGGGTTCCCCTAATCTTTTATGCTGAAAAGCATATTCCCAAAGGCCTCGTCGTTCCATCGAGAGTTAGGGTCATCGATGTCCTGCCGACCATCCTCGACATCCTCAAGATAGCTCCCGGCCCGCAGACTCAGGGAGAGAGTCTCGTGCCTCAACTCACCGGGAAAAGGAGGCCGAGCCTCCCCACTTATATCGAAACCTTCATGCCGAGGGAATACTACGGCTGGTCAGAACTCGTTGGCCTGATCGATGGCGAATACAAGTATATCCAGGCCCCGAAGCCGGAGCTCTATAACCTCGCCAAAGACTCTGAAGAGAACGCGAATCTCTTTCAGAAAGAAGCCAAGGTCTCGGCCGGCATGAAGGACAAACTCAAGGCGATGACCGCTCAATACTCTTCGAAGACGGCCCCCGGAGGAAGAAAACTGAGCCTCGAGGAGCAGGAGAGGCTCTCTGCTCTCGGGTATGTCGGCGGCCAGGCCTTGGAGAGCTCCTCCAATAAGCCCCTGGCAGATCCCAAGGACAAAACGGCCGAGTACAGCGTCTATGTCTACGCTAAAAAGTACGAGTTCGAAGGAGATTATCCGAAGGCCGAGGAATATTACCGGCAGGCGCTTGAGTTCAGCCCAGAGGTGGCCTGGAACTATGTCCACTTGGCCCTCCTCTACAGAAGAATGGGCAAGATCAAAGAAGGGATCGAGGTCTTGGAACTGGGGAATAAGCGCCTACCTAATAACCTCATAATCCTGTCGCGGCTCGCCAGCATGGACGTCCGAGGGGGGAGGCTCCAGGAGGCCATCGAGGCCGCTCAGGCCGTCTTGAGGATCGATCCGAAATACTTCGACGCCCTGTACGTCATGGGCCTCTCGCTTGTGAACCTCGGAAAATGGGAAGACGGTCTCGGTTTCTTGGAAAGGGCTAGGGAAATCGAACCCGAAAATGTGTCCCTCGAGCTCGAATACGCTTTCTGCCTGGTGGCCAATGGTCGCGGAACGGAAGCCAACAAGATCTATGAAAAACTCAAACAAGAATATCCGCGACGATTACAAGATCTACCAGGATATGGCCATCATGTACGAATCCCTGCACGACATGAAGCAGGCCAGGGAGCACATGAAGCGGGCTGTCGACCTCAACCCTTCCTTCGAGACCTATTTCAACTATGCCATTCTGCTTGAAAAAATAGGCGATTTGGGTGAGGCCGTTTTCTATCTCAAGCGTTATCTCGAAACGACCCCTGAAAAGGATACTCCGCGCAAGGCGGCTGCCCAAAAAGCGCTTGGCCTTTGGGAAGCGCGACTCAAGGGCCGATAGTGTAAGCAAAAGTCGGCTCAAACCTTAATTCTATAATGTTGTATAAAATCCAATAAATTGAACTGAATTCGTTTAATTGAATTTTCTTGGTCCGAAAGAGAAAACTTAGTAAAAATTATTTTATTTATTTGCAGTGGTTTGATGAAAATGGGGTAGAATCGATCCTGGCACAAAAATTGCACTGCGCTTCCCGATACCTTTTTATTAAAAAGGAGGTGATAATCAAAGCAGGAATTTACCTTCAAGCAAAACGTTGGACCACCGAAATTGAGCAGGTTTTAAGGTCCAGGGCAAGAGGCAAAAGAAAGACTATTTGGCACAATTAGACGGAGGGAATTGGATGAAACCTAAAAAACTCCCATTATTTTGTCTTTCATTGCTCCTTCTCTCTTCTCTCGTGCTCGCCCAGGAAATCGGGAACTTCGTCGGCAATGTCGCTGACGAAGAAGGAAACCCGCTCCCGGGAGTGACGATCACGGCCAAGAATTCCATGACCGGTCTGACCCAGTCCACCATCACCAACGCCCAGGGGAGATACAGGATCGAGAGACTCACCCGCGGCGTCTACGAACTCACGGCCAGCCTCTCAGGGTTCAAGACGAGCATCAAGGAAAAGATCGAGCTCTTTTCAGGCGGCGAGAACAGAGTCGATTTCAAGATGGAGGTCGGAAAGATCGAGGAAGAGGTGACCGTTATCGGCGAGACTCCGATGGTCGAAACGACCCGCTCGCAGGTCTCGACGGTCATGACCGAGAAGGAGCTTTTGAGCTATCCTCAGGCGAACCGAAATTTCCTGAACCTAATGGCTTACGCCCCGGGCACTCAGCCCGATGCCCCGACGATCGGAGGCTCAGGATTTGCCGTCAACGGGATGAGGGGCGAGTCGAACAATTACATGCTCGACGGCATCAACAATAACGACATGACGGATAACTCCATGACGGCCGGCATCAGCTCTCTTCCGCCGGAAGCCATCCAGGAGTTCCGCTTGGTCTCGAATAACTTCAACGTCGAGTACGGAAGGAACACGGGCGGTTTCCTCAATGTCGTCATGAAATCGGGGACGAACGAACTTCACGGTTCGGGCTGGATGTTCTACCGTGGCGCGGGCTCCCTTTTTAGGTCGGCGGACTGGCTAACGGGCGAGCGACCCGATTACAAGCGATATCAGTACGGGGCGACTCTCGGCGGCCCGATCAAGAAGGACAAGACCTTTTTCTTCGCCACCTTCGAAGGGATTAGCCAGAGACATCAATAACATCTCTAATCCCTATGTTTTTACGCCGGAGGCGATCGCCAGCGCCCAAGGAGCGGCAAAGACTTTCTTTAATAAATACGGATCGGTTTACCCGGTGCCGACCTCTCATTTCATCGACGCCAACGGCGATGGGATCAATGATTACGGTCGGGCGCCCCTGTAACTATAAGAATTCCCTGACCAGCTACAGCGGCGGCATCAAGATCGATCACATCTTCAGCGAAAAGGATCGGGTGGCTTTTCGTTGGCTGTATAACTACAATCAGTACAAAGACGGATTTGCCGTACTACTGGGTGCCGGGAAGCCAGCTCACAAGACCTCAGAACTACAACACCGGTGGACTTTCCTGGCTCCATCTCTTCGGCCCCACGGCTTACAATGAGGTTCGGTTGGGCTTCCATAGGGAACACTGGGAAGAGAAGACCCAGGACACGACCATGGCCGGGTTTGGTTTCTTTGATGAGCCCTTGGCCGTGGGCGATGTCGGATACCCTATGTACCAGAACAACACGACCTATCAGATCAGCGACGTCCTGAATTTCCAGAAAGGAAACCACAGCCTTAAAATTGGTGGTGAGCTCCGGTACTGGAGAGTGCGCAGCAACTTCGATGCGGACGTGTTAGGCCAATATCAGTATCTCAGCGGCATGGATTGGATCAATAACCAAAGCTGCGACTACCTGTTCCTCGGGGCGAACCGCCCCTGATCCGGTGGCTGGGAATCCCTATGTTCCCGGCGATCCCAACGGAGAGTGGCAGACTGGCTTCGGCTTGAACTTGGAGAAATTGGAAGGGAATCGAAGCCGGAGTTTTCTTGCAGGACGACTGGAGAATCAGTGACAGATTGACAATTTCGGCAGGGCTAAGGTGGGATTACTATTCAGTTCCCCAGGAATTCTCGGGCGTGGGGATCAACCAGCCTGCGTTCGGCACAAAGCAGGGGTTCGATACCATGCAAATTATCGAAGGCAAATACAATCCTCGACAACCCTGCCGACCCGGCGAATAGAGAAGGAATTCAGTACCTGATGTTCGACGGAAGAAAGCTCCTGGGAGAAGGGACTCTGGAATCCCTATTATGGCGGCTTTGCCCCGAAGGTGAGCTTTGCTTACGACTTGACTGGCGACGGGAAGACATCTCTCCGTGGCGGATACGGCATCGGCTACGAGCGGCAGATGAACCGGAACTATGAGAACGAGCGGTTCAACTATCCCGATTTTTGCTTCGCCTCATTCTATGGATCACCCGAAGGATTCGCTCCTTTGTACGCGACGACTCCCCGGCAGCCTCCCTCCTCCCGAGAATCGGGCCGGGTTCAGGACTTCATTGAGATGGATGGACCCGGATCTTAAGCCCCAGATGGCCCACAACTGGCTCTTAGGAATCCAGAGAGAGTTGACAACGAATCTTAGTGTAGAAATCGACTATACTGGGTCTGCCGGCCGGCGCATCGGGACCCTGACGGCCATCAACAGGTTTACACGGGGACGGAGTCTCACGGCGGGTACAATGGATATAACCCCTATGCCGGGATCCGGGACGTCTATTTCCGGGAGAACAGGTATAAATCCAATTATCATCCGGACAGATCGTCCTTCGCAAGAGGTTTACCAACGGCTGGTCCTGGTATTCGGCCTACACTTACAGTACATCCAAGGACTACATCTCTGCTTACCAGTGGGGACCTCTGAGTTCGATTGAGCGAGAGGACATGGATTACGGACTACGCAGATTACGACCACGCTCATCGATTGGTCGGCGGGTTTGTTTTTGAACTTCCCTTCTTCAAGAACTCGAAAAATTGGGCCATGAGAAATGTCCTCGGAGGTTGGCAGCTCGGCGGCTCCTTCCATGTCACATCGGGAGGGCGCTTTTCTATCTATGGCGCATCTCCGGGGACGGATTTCAACCAAGACGGCATCCGCTGGGATTGGCCTCTTTTATCGGGAAACAGCAGCGATTTCATCAAGAAAAACGCAGATGGAGTCCCCTATTTGGACAAGAGCATGGTGGCGACACCAAATCCTCCCGCGGCAGAGCACGACCTCGAACTACTACAACCAGAAATTTGTCAAGAGAAACCAGTTCACCTGGTATCCCCACCCATAACCTGGATATCTCGCTGCAAAAGTTTTTTAAGATCCCGATGGGCGCTCGGGAAGTCACCCTCCAGCTGATCGGAGAAGCGTTCAACCTGTATGAAGTTCCAGCCCTGGGAAACACCTGTAGCTGGATTACTGCCCTCAGCACATTTCGGCGAAGTCACGAGAAGAATCGGAGAGAGAACCGCTCAGGTTTCGCTCCGAGTGCTGTTCTAAGTTTCAGGCACAAGCAGAATCTCAAGCCCCGCCCCGGTTGACCGGGGTGGGGCTTTTTTTTGGTGGCGGAGGCCCCCTCTGGCCCCCGGACCCCCGGGAACCAGTCCCGTCGGTTCCCCGTCGGACAAGCCGACGGGTCCCCCTCCGCTACGGGGTCCCAAGGGGGCCTCCGGCGCCACCTGGGATTCAGAGACGGCGAGAGAGACGATCAAAAATTCAGATAGAGGATCCACCAGACCATATCTCCGGCGCCATATGTATCCCTGCTGTAGGATACCAGGGTGCTTAGAAATCCGGTGAGTTTGATGAGGCCATCGAGGCCGAGATAGAAGAATGGTTTTTCTCCGACAACCTTTTTTCCGTACCCGGAGGGGCCGATCGTGAACCGGCCCTTTTTGTCGAGCGTATAATAGGCGGACGGTATAACGTAAAAATGATTGCCGGATTTTCCGTTCAACCCCTGAAAAAACCTCAGTTCCAGATCCAAATTGAGCCGCTCGCGGAGGGCTTTCCTGCCGAAATCCACCCGGGTCCCCAACCAGCTCTGATTGTGATTGTCGATCTTGAGGTAGGCAAACGCACGAAGGTCACCCCAGCCGGTCTTGAATTTTTTTCCTGCGAGGAAGTCGACCCGCTGTGTCTTGGTGAGATACGTGTAGTCGAAGGGCTTGAGCTTAAAGATCAGGTCGTGTCGCTCGTAGGTGAGCTCAAGCGAGAATTTCCTTTCTATGTCGCTGGCCAAGGCTGTCTGAGCAAGCAGACGGCTGGCCGCCAAAGCCAGAAAAAGGATTTTGGGTCCTCTGGTTTTGGCCGGATTCGGGCGCATTTTAGGTGCGGGAACGGGCCCGGTCTTTCTTGAAAATTGACTTGGGAATCATGGCGTGGATTCCCTTATTCTTATCGACAATCTGAGTCACTCGGAGGTCGACGGCCAGGCTGGCCAAGGCGTAGGCGTCATCCGCGGTCAGGGCCTTGGTTTTGGAGATGAAGCGAACCGCATCCCGGAGGGCGGTTTTGACGGCCTCGTCCAGGTCCTCGTTGAAGCCCATGGTGATCCAGTGGGTGGGAGTCTCAGCCATCGGCCGTTCGAGTGTCATGTCCTTGCGGACGATGAATTGCAGTTCGGCCTCTTCGGCGGCGGTCTCGATGGCCGTGACGTTGACTTCCCCGTCGCCTTGAACGGCATGACAGTCGCCGACGGAGAAGAGCGCTCCGTTGACATTGACCGGGAGATAGAGGGTCGTCCCCGCGACGAGCTCTTTGTTGTCCATGTTTCCGCCGAAATAGTCTGGAACCGCGGCCGGTCTCCTTTCCCCGGGCCGCGGGGCGACTCCCATCACTCCGAAGAAAGGCCTGAGGGGTATGACCACGCCCGGCGCGAAGTGAGTCTCCATCCTCCGGACGTCAAGTTGCAGGGTCTTGAATTGCCCATCCGGAAAATCCTCCGGTAGCCCGCCGATGTTCATCGCGGCCGGGAAATGATAATTCACACCGCAGGCGACGGGGACGATTTTTTTTATCCTGACCTCGAGCACGTCACCCGGCCCGGCTCCCTTGACGAAGATTGGGCCCGTCAGGGTGTGAACTCCGACATTTCGAGCCGCCCACTCTTTCCGTTTGGCGATCAGTTCCTCCAGGGTCATCCCGCAGCGGAGCTCGCCGTCCATGAGCATCATCGTCGAAAGGACGACTGTGTCTCCCGATTCGATCGTCAAAACGGGCGGAAAGCTCGCGTCAAAAAAACCCGTGTGAACGGTTTTCGGCGTTGCCTTCAGAACATGGGTTTTTCCCTTCTGAGCCATGGTCATCCCTCCGCAGAATGAAACCAGAAAAACCGTTAAAAAGAACTTGATCGTACCCGGCCGCATGATGGCTGAGAGTACCGAAAAGTCGCCCCAGTGTCAAATCCCAGACGTCCCCCGTGCTCCGTACTCCGTCAATCTGGCCAAGCTGCTCATAACTCCCTGCTCTCCATATCTATGGTGGATACTGAGAACGGGGCAAGAATTATGCAGGAGAGGGTCCGACGAAAAGTGTAGTATGCAGGCGATTTTTGTTGATTCTTTCTCTTGACAGGCGAGGATCTGGTCGCAATGAGGGCCGTACTGAGAGACTGAACGGGCATGGTTCCCAGACCAAAGGGAGAGTGAGAGCGAAGGAACGAAGCGAGCAAGATTTCCTCGCTGGGGAAATCGCGGCGTGCCCTCGAGTGACCTGACCCGAGCCTGCTCGAGATTGACAGGGCTTTCTCGGTGTGTTAAACACCACCTTGTCTTCAGAATCATCGAACACTCTGAGCCAGGAGTAAGGGAAATGAGACGATTCGCAATTTCGGCCCTGCCGCTTGTCCTTCTTGTGATCATGGTCTATTCGGGCACTTCAGCCTCTCCGAAGGACGATTCTTTTGTCCTCAGAGGCGCGACCGTTTATCCAGCCTCGAAGCCAGCGATCGAGCGGGCGGATGTCTTGATCGAAAACGGGAAAATAGTCGCCGTTGGTCAGAACATCGCCATTCCCCCCAACGTCAGAGTTATTGATCTCTCCGGAAAGGTGGTCATTCCCGGCCTCATCGACATTCATTCTCATCTGGGTGTCATTGAGGATTCTAATGAGTTTCCTGAACCGATCGGTCCCGAAAACCGGGCTCTCGACGCCCTGAATCTGGAGTCGCCTGATTGGATGGAGGCGGTCAAGGGAGGGGTGGTGACCCTCGTCACTGGTCCGGGGAGCGGCGAGAGGATCAGCGGTCAATCCATCACTATAAAGACTTTTGGCGACAACCTGGAAAAGAGAATTTTGAAAGAAGCCGGTGAAGTGAAGATGGCCGTGAACGCCAGAAACCTGTCGCATATCCAGTCGATCCGGAATTCTCTCATCAAGGCTCGTGAATATATGGCGACTTGGGCCAGGTACGATTCCGGGGACAAGAAGGGGCCTCCGCCCAAGCGGGACCTGGCCATGGAGGCCTTGGTGAGAGTCCTCAAAGGAGAGGAGCGCGTTCGCTGCCACGTCCATTTCGCCAATGACATGATGTCTTTGCTCAAGCTCAAGGATGAATTCGGCTTTGGATTGACCTTCGAACACAGCACCGAAGCTTACAAGATCGCCGACGAAATTGCCAAGCGAAACGTCGGCTGCGTCTGCCTTCCCTTGGTCATGAGGATCCCGCTCTCGGAAGACTTGATGCGGGGGAATGCCGTCCTCTACAAAGCGGGTGTGAAAATTGCTTTCCATACGGACCATCCGGTTACCCAGGAGAAGTGGCTGAGGCTCTGCGCGGTGGTTTCCATGCGATACGGGCTTCCTGAGGAGGCCGCCTTGAAAGCACTCACAATCAATCCCGCCGAGCTGGCTATGGTCAGCAACCGCGTCGGAAGCATCGAGAAAGGCAAGGATGCCGACCTTGTTGTCCTCAACGGGCCTTGGTATGAGCTCAGGTCTCGCGTCGATATGGTTTTTGTCGATGGAGTCCTGGCCTACGACCGGAGCAAAAGCGAAAAGTCCTTATAGGAGTATTGGCCATGCATCAACAGAAAAAAACCCTCAGGATAGTAGGAATCTTTTTTATCGCCGTTCTTATGGTCCAGGGAGCCTCCGACGCCGGCCAGCGGGTTATCGCCATAAAGGGCGGGACGGTTTTGACGATGGCGGGCAGGACCATTCCCAACGGCGTTGTCCTCATTAAGGGCGAGAAGATCGAAGCCGTTGGATCTGATGTCAAGATTCCCTCGGATGCGGTTGTGATCGATGCCTCCGGCAAGTTCGTTATGCCCGGGGTCATCGACGCCATGACTTATTACGGAATCCGGCCATTCGACCTGAACGACGAGACCAATCCCGTAACCCCCCAAAACAGGATCATCCAGGCCTACTATCCCTTCGGAGAATTGATGGCCGGAAAGGGGGGCATCGAACCCAACAAAGAGATCCTCAGTGGGGGAGTGACGACGGTCTACATCGCGCCCGGCGACCGACAGGTCATCGGGGGGCAGGGGGCGGTCGTCAAAACCTATGGAAAGAACTTCGACAGCCTGGTCCTGCGTGAGCCGGCAGCCATCGACATGACGATCGGCGACCCGCCCAAAGCCGCTTTTGGCGCGAACCAAAAATCACCCGTGACCAGGATGAGCATTGCTTCCCTGCTCAGAAAGAGCCTGATCGATGCTCAAGAATATGACCGGGCCCTCAAGGCCTATAAGGAGAAGCCGGAGAAAGAGAAAACAAATGTTCCCGCGCCTCCCCGTGACCTGAACATGGAGGCTCTGGTCGACCTTTTGCACAAGGACGTTCCGGCTCGCATCGAAGCCGATCTTGTCGACGACATCCGGACAGCCATCCGCGTGGCCGATGAATTCAAGCTGGATTTGATCCTTGATTCCGGAATAACAGCCTATCTTGTCAAGGATATCCTGGCCGCGAAGAAAATTCCGGTCGTCCTGGGTCCCACCTCTCATCCTTTCATCACGGGCGGCGAAGTCAGTATGACTCCGGAGCTCTCACGAATGATGGACGAGCACAATGCCGCTCTCCTGGTCAAAGCCGGAGTGAAGATTGCCATCGCCAGCTTCGGGTTCGGTTTTGGGGGATTTGGCGGCGCCGTCCAAGGGAAATGGCTGCTGCTCGAGGCCGGCCTGGCGACTGGGTTTGACCTCTCCGAGGAGGACGCCTTGAAAGCGGTGACCATCAACGCCGCGTCAATTCTCGGGGTCGCCGACCGGATCGGAAGCCTCGAACCCGGGAAGGATGCCGACGTCCTCATCCTCGACGGCCATCCCCTGAACGCCAAGACCTGGGTGGAAAAAGTCTATATCAACGGCGATCTCGTCTTCGAAAAAAAATAGCCCTGGGTTTTTCTTACTTTTTTGGAGGTTTGACCGGCTCCGGGCTCACGCCTTTTATCCCTTTGCTGTTCAGGAAGTTTTCGAGCTCGGGAAAATCCTTGGTTAAGATTTCGTTCATTTCGCCGATGCTCTTTTCGAGTTTCTTGGCCAGCTGATCGATCATTTTCAGCTGGGCCTGGGTGGGCCTTGAGGTCGACGCTTGGAGTTGCCCGGCCAGGTCCATGATGGGGAATTCGGGCGAGTCCCAGCCTCCGCCAAAAGCTTTTTTCTTCTCCTCGAATTTCTTGCTGAAGCCTTCTATCTTAGTTTTGACCTCCTCGGGGACGTCTTTTTTAGCTTTGACGATCTCTTGAATGCGCTTCAATTCCTTGTCTATGGATTCTGTTGCCTTTTGGCCGTCCTTGAAGGCTCTCTGGAGTTCACCAGTCTTGAGACCTGCTTCGAAGCGTGCCCTGAGCGCGTCCGGATCGGTCTTCGCCTGCGGGTCCATCTTGACTCTCACTTTTTGGGTCAGCTCCTGGTTGCGCGCACTCAGCTTGACCGTGTATTCGCCTGGAAGCGCAAAGACCCCTTTGAGGGGACCGAACCAGCCCTCCTCTCCCTTCTTGGCCTCGAAGGGAAGGGGATAGCGGAGGTCCCAGCTAATCCGGCTGAAGCCTTTTTGGTCCGGACCTTCCAGTTCGCGGACGATTTTTCCCTCTTGATCCAGGATCGTGATTTTGACCTTGGGCACCTTGACTTCTTTTTCGGGCTTTGGTTTTTCCTCGGTCTTCTCGGCCCTCTCTGATTTTTCTTTGGAGGGCGCGACTTTTTCGTCCTTGGAAGGAGCAGGCTTGACTTCTTTCGGCGGTGGAGGTGGGTCATTTTTAAGATAATAAGTGATGAGCGCTCCGTATTCGGGATTTGGGCCGGAGAATTTCGCGGCGCCCGGATCGGGGAGGTCTCTCTTCTCATAGGACTGGGTCGCCTCCCTCACCGGGAAAAAATAGACTTCTGAGCCCAGGGTCGCCTGTCCCGACAATTCGAACAGGCTGATATCGTCCAAAATGATGATGCTCCTGCCATGGGTCCCCAAAATGAGGTCATTATCTCTTGCGCTCACAATAATGTCGTCCACCGGCGCGCGGGGCAGATCTCCTCCCGCCAGAGTCCAGTTCTTGCCGCGGTCCATGGAAATGAACAGCCCGAACTCGGTTCCGGCGAACAGAAGATCCTGATTCCTGGGATGCTCGGCCAGCGAGTTCACGACATTGCCCGTCGGGATATTTCCGGAGATACTTTTCCAAGTCTTTCCATAGTCCGTGGTCATATAGATATACGGTTTGAAATCATCATCCTGGTGCCCGTCAAAGCAAACGTAGGCGGTCCCTTGGTTATGGCAGGACGCAAGAACTCGGCTGACCCAGTGGGCGACGGGCAGCTTGAACTCTTCGGTTAGGTTTTGCCAGGTTTTACCCCCGTCCTGGGTCATCTGGACATTCCCGTCATCCGTCCCGAC
This sequence comes from Candidatus Aminicenantota bacterium, assembly GCA_963770045.1. GTDB lineage: Bacteria > Acidobacteriota > Aminicenantia > Aminicenantales > CAVYOD01 > CAVYOD01. Next base: position 129,145 of record CAVYOD010000010.1, read on the forward strand.
ATAGATCAATCCGGGGAGAAGCGGCGATTCAGATATGGCTGTGAGAGTCCCATAGGCATCCACGCCGTCGTCCCTGGAGAGGGTGTCCTCGTTCCTCTCGACGCCCATGATAGGAAGCTTTTTCCACTCCAGGTTCCGGGTCAAGTCCGGGCTGATTTCCGTCCAGCTGTGTCCCCGGTCCGATGTTTTGATGAGCTTGTTGGCGCCGTAATAAAGGACCCTATTGTCATGCGGAGAGATGAGAAGCGGAGTGCTCCAGTTCCAGCGGTAAGGTTTATCCGGATCATCAGGGACAGGACGAATGCCCTTTTCTTCCCTGGTCAAGAGGTCCACAAAGTAGAGCCGGCCGTTCTGCGATTCTGAATAGATCGCCGTGAAGTCCTTGGGGTCAACGGCGGCATAGAATCCGTCACCATATGCGGTGTTGACGACATCGGCGTTTAGAATGCCGGCCGAGCTGTAAGTCCGGCTCGGAATCCCCCAGCTCCCGTTGTCCTGGGTGCCGCCGTAGATCCAGTAGGGGTCGCGTGTATCGACACCGATGGCATAATATTGGCCGATGGGGAGGTTGTCGACGAATTGCCAGTTCTTGCTCCCGTCATAGGTCATGTAGAATCCGCCGTCGTTTCCGAGGAGAAGGTGGTCGGGGTTCCTGGGGTCGATCCAGAAGGCGTGGTGGTCAACATGGATCTTGTTGCCCGTGCCCTCGCTGGAGAATGTTTTGCCGCCATCAATCGAAACAAAGAGAGGGCTGTCGAGGAGCCAGACTTTGTTTGAGTTTTGAGGGTCAACCCGAAGCTCGCTGTAATACATCGGCCGGCCGTGGAATTCGCTCACCCGTGTCCAGGTCTCGCCGCGATCCTCGGATTTATAGATTCCGCCCTTTTTTTTGTTTTCGACGCTGGCATAGACGATGTTGGGCTGGCTCTTGGAAATATCGATCCCGATCCGGCCGATGTCTCCTTCGGGCAAACCTTGGCTGAGCTTTGTCCATGTATCTCCGCCGTCGAGCGAGCGATAGAGAGCGCCGTTCGGGCCTCCGCCGACAAATCCCCACGCCTTGCGCTGGCGCTGGTAGGCGGCGGCGTAAAGAATCCGGCCGTTGTTTTCGAGCGCGACATCGACGACTCCCGTGTCATTATTGACGAACAGGATTTTCTCCCAAGTTTTTCCGCCATCCTTAGTTCGATAAAGACCACGGTCCGGGTTCGGTCCCCAGAGATGGCCGAGAGCGGCCACAAAGACGATGTCCGGGTTTTGGGGATGGATAGCGATGCGCCCGATGTGGTGAGTATCTCTGAGTCCCATGTATTTCCAGGTTTCGCCGCCGTCCAGGGATTTGTACACCCCGTCTCCCCAGGACGAGCTCTGGCGGTTGTTCGGTTCTCCTGTGCCCGCCCAGACCAGGTTGGGATCGGAGGGGGCCAGGGCGATGTCACCGATGGAAAGCGATGTTCCGTCTTTGTCGAAAACAGCCTTCCAGCTGATGCCGTTGTTCGTGCTCTTGAAAATCCCGCCCGAAGCCGCGCCGATGAAGATGATATTCGGATTTTCGGGGACAGCTTCTATATCGTCGATCCTCCCTCCGAAGCAGGCGGGACCGATCTGGCGCCATTTCAGGTTCTTCAGAAGGTCCGGGGTGAGCTGCGTTTGCTCCCCCGAGATCCCAATCACGCCGGTGGACAGAGCAAAAAGAAGAATAATAAGAAGTCGTGAGCACAATTTCCGATGAGCTGACATAGAAACTTCCTCCTCTGAATAATCCGAATGTCTTTGCTTTTGCTTTAGTACAAAATTCTAAGTCTAAAGTCAAGAAAAGACGTCTATCTGTCCCCCGTTCCTCGTCTCTCGTCAAAAACAAAGCCCGTTATTTCTTACAACATCGCCGCAGCGCGTCGAGGCGGACGTCCGAGGCACCTGCTCCCCGAGCAGGGTTGATCTTGCTCATCTGCCTCGGAAGTACTTCGAGAAGGCGGGACTCCAGGGGGAATCCGAGAACCGCTGGCGCGCGCACCTCAGGAAGCGCGTCTTCGGAATCTAAGGTATTCCAAATTAATCCCCTCGGGTTCAAGAGTCGCCCAAATGCCGCTCGAAAGGAGGCGAGGAACACGGGTTTCCTCGAAGGCCGCTTCGGAGGACTTCGAGTCGCTTAGGCTGGAAGCCTCGGTTCTGTTCTCCGAAAACATCACCGTGACTGTTTTAAGGCTTCTGTTCGAGCGTCACTTAGTTGGAATCGTGGCAGGCATAAGAACAAAATTGACTTTTGGGACGAGAAAGATTAGAAAGACGAAAGAGGCGAGATAGACAATCTTGGTAGGAGGTCCTATGGCTCTCAAAAAGCGTATCGTTTTTTGTGGCGTCATTTTATCATTTGTTTTTTCGACTCTGCCAGCGGCGACGGAAGAGAAGCCGGAAATCATCTCTCTCCTCGGGAAAAAGTTTTATGCGACGCCCGCTCAGGGGGAGGAGCTGCAGAAACTCCAGAAGGACCTTGCCGAGGCCAAGAAAAACTTCGTCGCCAACCCGAAAGATGTTGAAGCCATCATCCTCTACGGCCGACGCCTCGCCTATCTCTGGCGCTACCACGACGCCATCGAAGTCTTCAGCCGGGGAATCAAAGAGTATCCGAATCAGGCCATGCTCTACCGGCACAGGGGCCATCGCTATATTTCCATCCGCGCTTTTGACAAAGCCGCCGCAGATCTCGACAGAGCCGCGCGGTTGAATGATCATGACTTTGACATCTGGTATCACCTGGGGCTGGCCCATTATCTCAGAGGAGAATTTTCCCCGGCGGCAAAGGCCTATCGCAACTGCCTGAGTTGCGCGCAGGACGACGATTCCAAGATTGCCATCTCCAATTGGCTCTATATCACCCTCCGGCGTCTGGACCGCAAGGACGAGGCTTCGAAGATCCTGGAGGGCATCAAAGAAGGGATGAAGGTCGTTGAGAATCAAACCTACTACGACCTCCTGTCTCTCTACAAGGGACTCAAGACCGAGGCCGACCTCGAGAAGGCCTCCCTGGCTTCGGAGCTGGATTTTTCGACGGTCGGCTACGGCCTCGGCTGTTGGAGCCTTTACAACGGAAACGCGGACAAAGCAAAGAGTTATTTCCAAAAGGTTGTCGAGGGTAAGTACTGGCCCGCTTTCGGTTTCATCGCCTCCGAAGCCGAGCTCGCTCGAACGAAAAAATAGAGAGCCTTCTATTTGCTCTTGACGTTTTCCTGCGCGGCCTTCTTCAATTTATCGTTGGCCATGATGGCGATATCCACCCGGCGGTTCTGCTGCCGTCCCTCAGGAGTGTCGTTAGTGGCGAGGGGCTGGCTGTCGCCATAGCCCATCATCGAGAAACGGCTGGAGCTGACCTCGAGCTCGGCGAGATAAAAGGACACGGATTCGGCCCGATGTCTGGAGAGGATGAGATTGTGATCCTCGGGGCCGGAGGAGTCCGTGTGGCCCTCGATCAGGACGTTCGTATCCCGGTACTTGTTGAGGATTTTGGCGAGCCTGGCCAGATTCTTCTTGCTGGCGTCTCTCAGGGTCCATTTGTCCACATCGAACAGCAGGCCGGATTCAAAGGTGATCTTGATTCCCTCTCCGATGCGGTCGACCCGGGCTCCCTGAAGGTCGCGCCGCATCTCGGCCGCCTCCTGATCCATGTAATGGCCGATGTAGGCTCCGGCCGCTCCGCCTATGGCCGCTCCCAGAATTGCGCCCAAGATCGTATTGCCGGCCGCTTTTCCGATCAAGCCACCCACCACAGCTCCCGAGCCAGCGCCTATCGCCGCTCCTTTCTTGGTCTTGTTCCAAGACGCACAGCTCAAGCTGAACATCAGGAAGCAAATTAGCAATGATAAAGCAACAACCCTGCGCATCTTCGGTCCTCCACTCATGATTCAGATCGCCTACAAGAAAAATCTAACATGAACTCTGGCGAATGGCAACCGGACTATTTCTTCTTATGGCCGTTCAGATAATCAGCAATGATGGCCGACATTAACTCTACACCCAGGGGGACAGCCGCCTGGTCGGCCACGAAAGTGGGGGAGTGCACGGACGTCTCCGTCACTTCCTTGGGCACGACGCCCACGCTGAGCATGACGGCGGGCGCGATTTTGGCAAAGTAGCTGAAATCCTCGCCCCCCATGCTCGGCGGCTCCTGGCTCAGGAACTGTTTCCCGCCGAGAATCCGTTCGCCCGTGGGCAGGATTTCTTTGAGAAGGTCGGGGTCATTGTAGAGGGCGATCGTTCCGAAATAATAATCCAGATCGTATTCCGCACCCGAGGCCGCACAGACGTTCTTGATCAGCCGCGCGACTTTTACTTTGATGGCCTGCCGCTCGTCGTCCCCATAGCTCCGGATCGTCGCCCGGAGTTCGGCGCTCTGGGGTACGATGTTGCTGGCTGATCCGGAATGGAAAGAGCCCACCGTGATGACGGTGTCGTTGTGGACATCGATCTCCCGGGAGATCATCACCTGAAGGGCAACCACGATCTGGGAGCCCACGACGATCGGATCCACGCAGGCCGAGGGGTGGGCGCCGTGGCAGCCTTTCGATTTTACGGTCAGAATGAAACCATCACAATTTGCTCCGGAATACCCAGGCGTGTATTTGAGATAGCCTACCTTGGCCGAATCTTCGACATGGAAGGCGAAAAGCGCCTGCGGCTTGATGTCCCTGAAGACGCCGTCCTTGATCATTTCATTGGCTCCGTCTCCCCATTCTTCGGCCGGCTGGGCGATGAAGAGCACCGTCCCGGGAAGTTGACTCTTGAGCCGGGAGAGAACATCGGCGACGCCGAGCAGCCAGGTTGTGTGAAAATCGTGACCGCAGGCGTGCATCACGCCGACCTCGCGGCCTTCCCGGTTCACTTTTTGTTTCGACGCATAGGGGAGGTTGGTTTCTTCGGTAATGGGAAGAGCGTCCATATCCGCCCTCATGGCCACGACCGGGCCGGGCAACCCGCCCCGCAAGATTCCGAGGACCCCCGTCCCGCCGATCCCGGTCCGGACTTCCAGGCCGAGTTTTTGGAGATAATCGGCGACGATCGAGGCCGTCCGTTTTTCCTGGAAGCCAAGCTCAGGGTGGCAGTGGATATCCTCCTGGATGTTGACTAATTGGGAAGTGATTGCCATGGTCAGTTCGTGGATTTTCTTATCCTGGTTTTTCGAAGCCGCTGATAGGCCGCCTTGCGCTAGGAATACGCAAAGAGTAGTGACGCATGCCAGAATCGCTTTTTGTCTCAAAACCTGCCTCCTAGGCAAATCTTCAAAACGCTATCATATAAAAATAAATAAAACTTGACAAGCTCATCAAGCTGTCGTATTTATTTAGTTGAGGGACGCAAGATATAGTGCGGGGCAAGCGATGATGTCGGCGAATGGATTCAAAAGAACGCCTTCAAAGAACCCTGGTTTTCCTTTAAATATTGATTAAGGAGGGCCGGGAGAGGAAAGCTCGCTGGCCTCCTGCTCCCTTGACGCCGCAACCTTGGATGAGTTGAGGGTGGCCCTCCGCTGTTCATCGTGCAGCCAGGTGGTCCCGCTGTCAATCGTCTTTCCGGGTGGTCGGGGGGATGATTTTCGCCGCCCTTTTTTCACCCCAAAAGAGGACCACACAAAATAGTGAGCAGGGTGAGCCGTAAAGAGCTAAGAGAGAAGCGATATCTGCGGATTTTATGCGCCTTACTCCTTACCTCTCACCCTTCACTGCATGTAGTTTACTGCTCAGTATTTTTGTTGTATGATTCCTGCAACCTAACAAAAGGAGAAGTGGATGGAGACAAAAAAGTTTATCGAAAAACAGATCAAGGAGATCAAGAGAACCGCGGGTTCGGAAAAGGCTATTTCCGCCCTCTCCGGCGGGGTGGACAGCTCCACCTGCACCGTGTTGGCGGCCCGCGCCCTGGGCAAGCAGCTCAGGGTCATTTTCATCGACGATGGGCTGATGAGAGTGGGGGAGCCTCGGGAGGTGAAAGCAGCCTTCGCCAAATTGGGCATCAAGGTCGAGGTCCTGAACTACCGCAAAAGGTTTTTTGCCGCTTTGAAAGGGAAAACCGATCCGGAGGCAAAGCGCAGGGCCTTCCGCAATACCTTTTATAAAGTCTTTGGGAAAGAAGTCTTGAAGAGCAAAGCGCGCTTCCTCATCCAGGGGACGATCAAGGCCGACATCATCGAGACTCGCGGCGGCGTGAAGACTCAGCACAACATCCTCGAACAGATCGGGATCGACCCCCAGAGCGCTTATGGATATAAGGTGATCGAGCCCCTCAAAACCTTGTTCAAGCCCGAGGTCAGGGAAGTCGCCAGGGCGGCCGGACTTCCGGAGAAAATCTATAAACGGATGCCTTTTCCGGGCCCGGGGCTCATGACCAGGGTGGTCGGTAAAGTGACTCCGAGAAGAGTCGCTTTGGTCAGAAAGGCCACTCGGATCGTCGAGGAGGAAATCGTCCCCTTAAAGCCGTTCCAGGCTTTTGCGGTCCTGCTTCAGGATAAAGGGACAGGGGTGGAAAAAGGCAAAAGGAAATTCGGCGAAATCGTCATCGTCCGCTCGGTGGAGAGCAGAGACGCGATGGCGGCTCGACCGACAAAGGTCCCGTGGGAGATCCTGATGAAAATCTCGAAGCGGATAACCCTCGAGCTCCCGACGGTGACCCGGGTCGCCTACGAGCTCACTTCCAAGCCTCCGGCGACGATCGAATACATATAATCGTAAGGAAAGGGCCATGCCTTTCATTGCCAAAAAAAGGGCCGGGATTCCCAGCCTCGGAGTTTTTGTCCCTTGCGACCCCCGGATCGTGGAGGAGGCGCGCAAAAGGGCCTTTAATATCGGGCTCCGAACAGCCAGGTTGCTGGCCGAACGGCTGAGACTGCCGGACGGCGGCCCGCCGAATGTCTTCTCTTGCTCCCGTTTGGTCGATAGCGAAGCCACGGCCGATTTCGGCGCCCTGGAGATGAAAGACGCCGGCGTTGAGGCACTCTTCATCGTCCCGGATACCTGGTTTTTTCCAGGCAAGAGCGCGATGGCCCTGACGGCTCATTTTCCTCCGACGACGCCGCTCGCCTGCGTTGGCGGCAACAATGCCCCCAAGCCCGGCGTCGTGGGCATCGATGCCCTGGTTGGCGCGTATGCCCAGACAGGACGCCTCTGTCCGATGGTCATCGGTGATATGCCCGAGACCGGGATAAATCCGGATTTTGATGCCAAGGCTAAAGAGGAGATCGTCGACCTGGCCTATGCGGTCCTCACTTCGGTGGCTCTCAGAGGGAAGAGATTCCTGGCCGTTGATACCGACTCGATGCAGATGGAGACCGCCCTCAACCACGTCCATGCGGCGCGGCGCTTTTTCGGGCTTGAATCGACACGCGAATCGATGAAGCTCTTTGCCGATATGCTCCGCAAAAAAAGCGGCTACGACCCCGAAGAGCTGGACGAGCTTCGTAACTGGATCGTCAATGTGAAATTCAAAGGCCGGATTTTTGCAAACAGCGGGGAGATTCTGAAGTTCAAAAAGGCGGTGTACACAGGCAAGGACGTTAAGCCCGCCGCTCTAAGGCCTGAGGACAAAAAGAAACTCGACGAGGGACTGGCCCTCTATCTCATCATCCGGAACTACATGCGGGAGATCAACGCCGTCGGCGGCGGCTGGACGAACCAGCTGGCCTGGGGCTCGGACCGGCGCGGTATTCCGCTCACGACCGCCGACATCGCCGAATCGCTCTTCAACTCGACCGAGGACCACACAGGCAAGAAGACGGTCATTCCCTTCTCGACCGAAAACGATATCCAAGGTCTTTTGACGATGATCTCTCACTGCTATCTTTCGGGCGGGAAACCCACCCTGTTCATGGATTTCCGGAAGGTCTACGAGCCCTGGGAGATCAAGGAAAACGCGCGCCTGCTCGGCCTCGACCTGTCGCCTTATGCCCAAGAGCCCTGGATGGAGCGGGGGTTTATCGACGGCAACAACTCGGGCTCGGCTTCGCTGGATTATGCGGACAAGCATTTTCTCTTCAAGGCGGTCGAGTACTATTTTCCGGGTCTCGGATTCTCAGTGGGATTTTTATCGCCAAAGGGTATTAAAGGAGTCGCTGGCAGATTAGCATTTTCCGATTTGTGTGGGATGTTCACGATGGTTCAGGATGAGGCTCAGAGCGTTGAGCTGCCGTCGGCACTGGCCGAGCGGATCTGTCATGCTTCGGATTATACCTGGCCGCACACGTTCGTCGTCCTGGACCATGTTCCGGCGAGCTCGGCCAAGGTCGGGCTGCCGGCAAACCATTTTCACATGGTCATGGGATTGCCGAGGCGGCGCTGGCAGCATTTCTCGGATTACAATCTGATCCTGAATTATCGTTGGGAGAACAGCCCGGACTATGTCGAGGACCTAGACCGGCCGCTTCCCATCCTTTGGCGCATCAACGGAGGCGAGACGGCAGCCAAGATGCTCATGGCGGGCCGCCGATAAATTGTTGACAGGTCAAGCCTTCTCTGGTATTTTCTTGCCTACGGCGCCATCGTCTAGAGGCCCAGGACAGGTGGTTCTCAGCCATCAGACCGGGGTTCGAATCCCCGTGGCGCTGCCAACCTAAAAATCCCGTTTTCCCCTGATATGTGGGCATTCTCGTTTGTTTTCCTTTTAAGCACCATTAGTAGGGCGTCACGAAACTCATTGAAGAGTCAGGTTGGGAAGGAACGATTTCACATAGCGGATTTTATCCTCGTAGCCCAGCCGATGAGCGGTGAGGGCGACAAGCAACACGGTCATATGGGCGATCGTGCAGTGATTTTTTGTTGCCGCCAAGCCGATCACCGTGGGTCGCTGCATTGAGATCGCGAGAAGGCGGGAAAAGATCCGTTCCACCGATGTCCTCTGATTATAGATGAGTTTGAATCGCCTCGTTCCATAATCGATCTGATCACGAACGCTGGGGCTCAGGCGGATGAGATAGTTACAGCCCTTTTGGTTGATGAACTTTGGATGGGCGGCCGGGCAGAGAAGATATTGGCCGCGATATTTCTTTCCCCAGTGAAGAGGGCAGGCGTATTGGATATACGTTCTCCCCTTTACGGTCATCTTTCCCCTTCTGTGCATTTCCAGAAGGCCGGGACAGATGACGATTCCTTTCTTGATGGTGAAGGAAGTTGGGGGAGTGTATCGGAGGTTTCGGGGAATAATGGGTTCAGCTTTCATCTCGAAGAAGATATAGGAAAGGATTTCTTCGGTATCGTAGTTGGCATCCCCGATGACACATTCTGCGGAGAGGGAGAGAGATTCTTGAGCCTCCCGGAGAAGCGGAACGGCCTGCTTTTTCTCGTCATGGTTCGCCGGAAGAGTCTTCTCATGAAGAGGAAGTTCCGAGACCACGTCATTCAGAATATGATTTCTATATCCCCAGAACCAAGCGATTTTCGTTTGAAACGCTTGAGGGTAATGGAGGAGAACACCCAGCCTGGCGTCGGGGTCGCCCGGGAGTTGACGTGTCTTATCGAACCGGTTTTGAGCCGAGGCTTTGAAATTATTTTCCTTGACGTTAGCCTTGATCGAACAGGAGTCCAGAGCCAGGTGCTTCCCCGTGATCACACCTTCCTGGATGAGATAGCGCACAAGAGTGAGACGAACGGCTTGAAGATCGGCAGGAGATAAAGTTCTCAGGAATTGAGAGAACCGCTCTTTGGAAGGGGCTGGCCGGCCCGGGGAAAATCCAAGAACCTCGGCCATGACAGGGTTGTTCTCAAGTTCAAAGACAAGGTCGGTTAACGATGGAAGACCTCGAAGGTTCTTGTAGATAAGAGCTCGCAGAATGGCGTCCCTGGAAAAGGGGGGGCGCCCCGTCGCCTTCGGAAGAGCCGGAAGCAGCGGGAGGTTTTCGAACAATTTCTCATATCGGGCTCTTGGAGGAGGTATTCAGCCTTGAAAAGAGGAACATTTTTCATGGGCCCCTCGAGTTTCGTGACGGTCAGCGAAAAATGGCTAATCCGAGGGTATCAGAAAGTCGGAGTTAGGATAACCAACATATTCATATCAAAGGGGGATACAGCGGGCAAAAAGCGGGGCGTCACGAAACTCAGTCTTCCTAACTCGTCCATTTTGATGCTGCCAGGAGCCT
>CAVYOD010000011.1:0-221637 GCA_963770045.1 Candidatus Aminicenantota bacterium
TTGTGATATAATCCCCGCGTCTCACACTCCGCCTGGAGAAATAGCATGGAATATAACCTCAGCGGGAAGACGATCTTGGTGACGGGGGCGACCGGCTACATCGGGAGCCGCGTTGTGGAACAGCTCATGAGAACAGGGGGCCCACGTCCGGGCGTTGGTCCGAAACCCCGTCAAGGGCCAGGGACTCAAAAGCGCCGGGGCATCCGTGGTGACCGGGGACATGACGGATCCGGTGTCACTCGAAAGGGCCGTTCAGAGCTGCCAAGACCGTTTTCCATTTCGCCGGGGCCACGAACGAATTCAAACCCCGCGGATATTTCGAGCGGGTGAACATTGAAGGTACGCGCCTCCTTACCGAGGCCGCCCTGAGAGAACGCGTCGAACGGTTCATCCATGTCAGCACGGTTTGGGTATACGGACTGTGGAGCGGCCCTGGAACCTGTGAAACTTCCGGTTGCCGGGAAAGCGGGCAGGCCTACTCGGACACCAAGCTCAAAGCGGAACGGGTGGTCCGAGGGTCGATTGACGAGCGGGGCCTACCGGCGATCATCCTCCAGCCGTCCGAGGTCTACGGACCTGGCGATCCCAATTGGACGGGACGACCCCTCGAACTCATCAGGACGGGCCGAATGGTCCTGGCTGACGGAGGAAGGGGCTCTATCCACCCGATCTTCATCGATGACCTTGTCCAGGGTGTTCTCCTGGCCGCCGGAAAAGGACGCCTCGGCGAAACGTACATCCTATGCGGGCCCGAAGCCGTAAGCATGCGGAAGTATTTCTCGCACTTCGCCCGGATGCTCGGAAAGAAGCGTCTTCCTTCGATCCCGGGCCGTCTCGCGCTCGGGACGGCCACTGTGGCCGAATGGACGGCCCGGGTCTTCGGGCGTCCGCCGGTCTTCACCCGGCAAGAGATCCTAGCGACGATGGCCACGGCGACGTATGACGGACGCAAGGCCGAGCGGGAACTCGGATTCGCGCCCAAAACGACCCTGGCCGAAGGCATGCGAGAAGTCGAGAACTGGTATCAGACGGCCCGCGGATTGGACGACCGATCTTCTGGGAGTACATCATAGCCCACTCCCTGTGGCGGAAGGTCCACTTCTTCGTCGGCTCTTCAACAGATGGAAGGACGCCGACCCCTGCCTGCCCGAAGTCGAGGACGCCAGGCAGAGGCTGGCCGAGTTGACTGGCACGTGACTTGCCAGCCGACGAGCTAGCCGTATCCGTCCTTTGCGAGTTCACATTATTGACAGGATACTGTTCAGACTGTTAGCTCTCTAACGAGACTGAACCGACATGGCCGAGGGAGTCTTCTGGCTAGACAGGCCTTCTGCGAGCCAATCGACAAGACTCGCGACATAAAGTATGTGTTATTGCTTGACCAGTTCGACCCGGCGGTTCTTGGCCCGGCCTTCCTCGGTGTCGTTTGAGGCAACGGGCGCAAACGGGCCGCACCCGGAGGCCCTCAGACGGGCAGAGGAGATGCCGTGGTCGCGGACGAGCGCCTGGAGGACGGCCTCGGCCCGGTCCTGGGAGAGCTTGATGTTGCCGTCCACGCCGCCCACGTTGTCCGTGTGGCCCACTACAAAGAGCTTGAGGCTCGGGTCGGCTGTCAGGAGCTTGGCGATCTCACCGATGGCCTGGGCCGACTCGGGCTTGATGGTGGACTTCCGGTGTCGAAATTGATGCCGTAGACCGCCGCGTGGCCCGTGGCCCGGATGTCATTGCCCCAGGCCGCCGCGTCCGCCACGATGAACTGCTCCATCGCCTTTTTCTCGACGATCCGGAGCCAGATTGCCCCATTCCCCTTCTCGGCCTGCACCCACACTTCCTGGCCGTCCTTGACGATCTTCCCGTTTACCCACCGCTCCGGATCGCTTTGCAAGATGGTGCCGCCCACCTTCTTGATGGCGTTCTCGTAGTTCCGGACGACGGCGAGACCGCTCGGTTCGCTGGCCCGTGGTCCGGTGAAAGCGTAGGTGATGAAGGTGAATTTGCCTTCGACCGGGGTCTTTGGGCCCTTCGTCGCGAAGAACTCGTAGACTCCGAAATCCTCGACCTTGCAGTTGCCGATGCGGTATTCCGGCATGCGCGTGGGGAACAGCGGGTGGTCCTTGCAGTCTTTGCTGTCCGACTGCTGGGCGGCGATGCCCGTCGCCACAAAGAGAATCGCCGTGCTCATCCAAAGGATCAATGCCTTTTTCATTGTCTATCTCCTCTCTCTTTCCTTATATTGGCGGTCCGTACGTCACTTGCCGTTCTTTAACGAGCTGAAGTCGGCCTTGACCAGGTTGCGCGGTGTGGGAAATACCCGCTCCGGGCGCTGTATCAATCGTGATAGTCACGCGCAAATAATATCGCAACAATACTCACGGGCCAGATAAATGCGCGTCTGCCCCGGGGCTCATATTTTCGTCAATGCCTCGCGCATCAGCTTTTCGGCGGCGGTTTTCTGCGCGGCCTCGGTGGCGCCCGGCACCAGCAGAGTGATGATCAGATACCTGGAGCCCTTGAAGGTGTTGAGCTGGAGCATGCCGTAGCCCGGACTTGAGAAAAACGAGCGGTCGCCGATGCCCGGGGCGTCAGAAACGGCGATCTTCATTTTTTTCAGTTCCGCCATCACCTTGTCGGCAGTTTCGCCGGGCCCGACCGCCTTGACCAGAATGCTGAACACGCCGTAGTCGCCGATCACATATTCGCAGGGGGTCCCCACTGCCGGGTTGGCCTTGGCGTTCAGCTTGCCGTCGCCGACGTTCTGGCCGACAGCGGCTTGGATCTGGGCCTTGGTCAGCAGAGTGCATGCATCGATTTTCTGGGCGCCCTGGGCGGCGGCCACGCCGGTGAAACAGAATACTACCGCCACTACCATCAGAACTGTTCGTGTCATGCGGATCGGTTGGTTCATTTGCATCCTCCCAGGAACTGATAGGAATTTTCTTTTCGAAATATAAGAATTTGCTTTTTCCGAGCGAGCTGAATTCCCGCTCTTGGCGATGAATCTCCGCGCCTCGACATGCCGGAAGTATATCTCCGGCCTGTTGGCCCTGTCAATGGCCGCGAAAAGTCGCGAAAAGATTGCCCGATGATCCACTCGAGAAAGTCAGAAACACCTCCTCAGATTGACACCGGTCTCGGGTCGAGAATATATTATTCAGGTGATGGGAGGATCCGATTTTTTTCTCTGATGGGAGGTATGTCATGTGGAGCTTAGCGAACATCGGGCTCTTGATTCTGCGACTTGTCGTCGGGCTGATCTTCGTCGGTCACGGCTCACAAAAACTTTTCGGCTGGTTCGGGGGGAAGGGAATCTCAGGCCAAACTGGTCTCATGAAAATGCTGGGAGTCCGCCCGGCGCGCCTGTTTGCGCTCGTCAGCGCCACGGGTGAGTTCTTCGGAGGGCTCGGAGTCGCGGCCGGCCTGCTCACTCCTTTCGCCGCCGCCGGAATCCTGGGCTCGATGATTGTCGCCATCGTCAAAGTCCACTGGGCCAAGGGGTTCTGGAATTCGGGCGGCGGTATTGAGTTCCCCTTGACCCTGGCAACAGCCTCATTCGTCATAGGCCTCGTGGGTCCGGGAGTCTATTCTCTCGACTATGCCCTTCGTCTGCGGCTTCCCGAACCGTTGACCTATATCGTCGTTCTCGCGGCGATGACGGTCGTCGTCCTGCTATGTCGTGACAAGGACACCAAAGAAGCGGACTTAAACTCATCAACACTCAACCTGCGGCTTGACGGTGGCCTCTGGCCGTTTTCTTGGACGTTCCTTGACGCTCTTCTCTCGCCAAAGCTATACTATTATAATCAGTATCAGATGACTAGCTCGTATCCTTTCTATAGATTAGCATCGTTTTTGACCCGAGGGAGGCGAACATGCGCAGCTTTGCCGGAATTCAGCGACACGCCGTCGCGTTCGTTTTCCTGAGCGGGGTGATCATTGCCCTGGGTGCGTTCCCGGCTGCGGGAGTATGTTCTGAAGTTTCGACTGCTCCGCTCAATCTCCGTATGACCGGACTCTATTCCGACTTTGCAGCACGGACGGTCGATCCCCGGAATCTCTCCTATTCTCCGCAGTACCCCCTCTGGTCAGACGGCGCGGCGAAACGGCGCTGGATCTTCATCCCGCCGGGGACGTCCATCGACGCCTCTGATCCGGACGTATGGGTGTTCCCCGTGGGCACGAAGGTCTGGAAGGAATTTTCGTTTCATGGGCGACGCGTCGAGACTCGCCTCATCGAATCGCTCGGCGGCGGTGAGTGGAGGTTTGCGGCCTACGCCTGGAATGCGGACGAAACCGACGCCACCCTGGCTCCCGAAGGAGGTCTGCGCGATGTGGCCGAGATTGAGCCGGGGATAAGGCACAATATCCCAGGGGTCCTCGACTGCAAGGCCTGCCACGTCAACCGGCAAACGGAGCTCCTCGGGTTCAGCGCGCTGCAACTCTCATCGGATCGCGACCCGAACGCTCCCCACGCTGAACCGTTTGGCCCCGGCATGGTGAACCTCGAAACGCTCATCCATCGAAGGCTCATTCGAAATTACCCGAGAGACTGGGCCGAGCGGCCGCTCCGCATAGATGCCCCCAGCCCGACCTCGCGCGCCGCTCTCGGCTATCTTCATGCCAACTGTGGGAATTGCCACAACAAGTATGGAACCCTGGACGCGCTCAACCTTCTCTTGCGGCACGTCGTCGCGCCGAATGCGTCCGTCGAGCCTGCGCTCGAGACGGCTATCAATAAGCAGGGCCGCTTCCGGATACCGGGCCTGGCGCCGGGCGATACCTATCTTATCCGTCCTGGCGATCCGGCGCACAGCGCCGTCCTCTATCGCATGTCCACGCGCAATCCCTACCGCCAGATGCCGGCCCTGGGGACAAAGATCGCCGATGCGGACGCCGTGAGTCTGATCCGGCGTTGGATCCAAGAAGACCTGAGCGATCACAAAATCAATTGAACAAGGAGAACCCATGAAACCTACAAAGACGAAATTCGCAGTCCTGGCTGCACTTGCCTGTGTGGCAGGTGCCTGGGTCATTGCGGCGGCGGCGACGCCGCAGGCGTCCAAGGAGGCGCAGAGAGGCGAATACCTCGTGACAGGCACCGGCTGCGGCGACTGTCACACTCCGCTCAAGATGGGGCCGTCAGGTCCGGAGCCGGACCGGGCCCGTCTGCTTTCCGGGCATCCGGAGGCATCTGGTGATGCCCCCCGCTCCCAAACTGCCCCCCGGCCCCTGGATGGGGACTTTCGCGGCAACCCTGACCGCCTGGGCCGGACCGTGGGGAGTCAGTTTCACCGCCAACCTTACTCCCGATGCGGAAACAGGCCTCGGCAAATGGACGGCCCAGACCTTCATCGACACCATGCGCTCGGGACGCATCATGGGAAAGGGGCGACAGGTCCTGCCGCCCATGCCCTACGGCGCCCTTGGGCACCTGACGGACGACGATCTCAAGGCTATCTTCGCCTATCTGCAGTCGATTCCCCGACTGAGCAACCATGTGCCCGACCCCATCGCGCCTCAGGACGCGGGCACTCAAATGAACAACTGTTCCTGAGCAGGACCCGCGGCCCTTTTTTTTGAAACACAAAAGGTGAATCCCGAAGCGATACGGTCTCACATTCCTGGGCGGCGCCGGCTCGAATACAAATGGATCGCTCTGAGCGTCACCACGATCGGCGCTCTCATGGCGGCGATCGACGGAACGATCGTCATCCTCGCCCTGCCGGAGATGATGGTCAACCTTCACGCCGAGCTGATCCAGATGATTTGGGTCATCATGGGGTACATCCTGGTCAGCACCGTTTTCCTACTCACGTTCGGACGAGTCGCAGACATGTTCGGCCGCGTCCGCATGTACAATTTCGGCTTTGTGGTTTTCACCGCCGGCTCACTGCTCTGCGGCCTGTCCCAGAACGCCATCCACCTGATTCTGTCGCGGCTCGTCCAGGGGGCGGGCGCGGCGATGATGATCGTCAACAGCATGGCCATCCTGACCGAGGTCTTCCCGCCCAACGAGCGCGGCCGGGCTCTCGGCATCAACGCCATCACTTGGTCTTTCGGAGGAGTCTTCGGTCCAATCCTAGGCGGCTTCATTCTCACGGCGGCGAACTGGCGCTGGATCTTTTTCATCAACGTGCCGATCGGAATCGCCGGCGCGGTCTGGGGCTTCAGGGTTTTGAAAGAGACTTCACGGCGCAGGTCCAACGAGAAATTCGATCCCTTTGACGCGGCCATCTTCAGCTTCGGGCTGACGGCGTTGTTGATTGCCCTGACCCTCGGCATCGAGCACAGTTGGACGTCATGGCCCATCCTGAGCCTCTTCGGCGTGTCGGCGATCGCTCTCTCCGCATTCTTCCTGTGGGAGCGACGCGCTACGAACCCGGCCCTCGACCTCTCCCTCTTCAAGAATCGCGTCTATACTTTCTCGGTCATCTCGGCCATGATTCAGGGCCTGGCCCTTTTCTCGGTCAATTTTCTGATCGTTTTCTATCTCCAGGGCGTGCGCGGCTATGATCCGCTGAAGGCGGCCCTGCTGCTCGTCCCCATGCCGATCGTCAATTCCCTGATAGCGCCCGTGGGCGGATGGATCGCGGACCGCATCGGAGCCCGCGGGCCCGCCACGGTGGGGCTTCTCGTCCAGGGAGTCGCGGTAGCCTGGTTGACCAGGCTGTCGCCCTCGACGCCGTACTTGCAGATCGCTTGCGGGCTTGCCCTGATGGGGCTCGGAGGGGGGCTTTTTTATCCTTCGAACACCAGCGCCGCGATGAACGCATCGCCGATCCATCGGATCGGAGTTGCCTCGGCCGCGCTGGCGACTTTGCGCCAAGCTGGAATGGTGACTGGCTTTGCCCTGTCGCTGGCCGTCGCTGCGGCGAGCCTGCCACGGGAAGTCATGATGCAGATTTTTGTCGGAAAGGATGTGACCCTGGGATCACAGACGATGCAGGAGTTCGTTATTGGGATGCGCAGCGCCTTTGGGCTATCGATCGCGCTCTGTCTTATCGCGGCCGGCTTTTCGATGGTCCGGGGAAAAGAGGACCGCCGCAGGCAGGGCTTTGTTCACACACCGGGAGAATGAGCAACGTCAAGAGAGGTGTCTCACGAAATTCGAATTGCATAAATTCGGGCTAAGGAGCACAATAGAAACTTAATAAGATGGATAAGTCAAAGTCTCTCGGGCCCCGCAAGTGGATCAAGATAGGGCTCATCCTGATCTTTTGGCTGGTCACGGCCTGGCTCCTCTACCCGCTCGTGGTCCTCGACACCGTCAATCTGATCAATGCCAAAGCCTATCTTTATCGATCGGCGGCCGGGATCGCCATCATGGTCATGCTCCTGGGAAAAACGATCACCGATCTCCTGCTCCCCCTAGAGATCTCTCGGAAGAAGTCCTTGGTTTACACGATATTCCTCACCGTCTACAGCATGGCCATCGTCGGCGGGATTATTTTTATGATCTCGAGAATGATCCTGGTCTATCTCCAGAAGAGTGATACCGGATCTCCCCTCTAGATTGATTTCAAGATTTTGGCCAGCAGTTCCTTCAGCTCTTGGACCTGGGCCGGGGCCTTGATGTCTTGACCCGAAAAGATATCGTCGGCACGAATTCCGGGATTTCCATAAAAGACCCTGTTGGCGTCTTTGTCGATTTCGATGGCCGCCCCTTTGATCGACACCCCGGCGAACAGCCCTCGGCTCTTGGAATACGACAGGATTTCGGCCTTGAATTCGATATCCGTGTCGGCCTGAGCGGTCACCCCGACAGGTCCGGCCGTGGCGCTAGCATCTGCTCCCAAGGTGATTTTCCCATTGGCGACATTATGAACCGTCATTTGGCTTTTAAAGACCAGAATGAGATCGGCCCTCTGAACGCCTATCTGCCAGCCGATGCTTCCCCCGTAGATCCCGATAAAAACTGGGTCGCTCCAAACTCCCGTCTCGCTCCTCAGGAGGATGACTCCCTTGCCATACTGGCCTCCGACCCCCCACGCAGCCTTAATGACGCCGGGGATGATCGCGATCCCCGAGCACTTCTGCAAGAGCTTCACGGGGATGCCTTTGTCAGGGATGGCGGTAAGGTCCTTGAGAGCGGCAATCGCGTTGTCGAGGCGCTCCATTTCCTTTTCGGCGGGATTTTTGCGCGCGGCGGCCGTCGGAGCCGTCAGAGCAAGAAGGATAACAAGGACGAGGAGCGAACTCGAAAAAGCCAGAATCAAGTTTTTCTTCGGTTTCATCATGCCCTCCTCTTTATATTTTCTGTTTTTTATTTTATCACAAAAGCCGGGCAATCCCCTAATTCTTGAATTCGGCACGTGTCTGCGATTATACTAGGGAGGTAACACCTCGATCAGGATCCAGCTGACTCTTTTGTCGATAGCCCCGCCGGGTGAAATGGAGCCAAGGAGAGATAAATGAAACGACTGCTCAGACCGTCACTGCTACTCCTCAGCGCTGCCTCCTTCCTATTTTTGCACTCTTTGTCTCAGTCTTTGTGGAGCGCCGAAACCCCGAATTACAAACTCAAGGTTGAAAAAAACGTCGCCTCCTCGATGCGCGATGGGATCAAACTCTATGCGGATATTTACCGCCCCGACATCCCCGACAAAGTCCCCGTCATTCTCATCCGGACGCCCTACAACAAAGAGCACTATGGAGGCGAATTCTCTTTCGCCCGGCTCGGAGCTCAAAATGGATACGCCGTCATCGTCCAGGATGTCCGGGGCCGCTTCTCGTCGAAGGGAGAGTTTCTGCCCTATGTCCAGGAGCTCAACGACGGCTATGATGCGGTAGAATGGTCTGCCGGTCTCCCCTTTTCTAATGGGAAGGTGGGCACGGATGGATGTTCCTACCTCGGCGCCGACCAATGGCAGGCCGCCGTGATGAACCCTCCTCACCTCGTCGCCATCTTTCCCCAGTGCACGTTTTCCAATGCCCGTCATTTCTTCTTTTTCGGCGGGACCTTCGACCTGAGTTGGATATCCTGGCTCAACGGCCGCCTGCCCGATATCAAACGGCACCACGGAATCATGGGCAAGAGCGCTTCCGAGGAAGCCGCCGACATCGATTGGGCCGCGCACAAATGGGAATGGCTGAGCTACCTTCCCCTCAAGGATTTCCCACTGCTCAAAGATTTCTGTCCGTATTATTATGATTGGATCGCCCACCCCGATGATGGTCCCTTCTGGGATTTCGCCAACGTCGAAAAGAAGCACTCCGAGGTCAGTGTCCCGGCCTACAACCTCAGCGGCTGGTTTGACGACGGATACGGCCAGCCCGGCGCGATCAGGAATTTTCTCGGGATGCGGAAAAACGGCAAGACCGCCCAAGCCCGCGACGGGCAAAAACTCATCATCGGGCCCTGGACTCATTGCGAGCCGGCTTCGAAGGCCGGTCCCATCGACTACGGCCAAGAGGCTGCGGTCAACGTCAACGAACTCGCCCTCCGCTGGTTCGATTATTGGCTCAAGGGAATCGACAATGGGATCATGCAGGAGCCGCCGATCAAGATCTTTGTCATGGGCGATAACAAATGGCGCTCTGAGACCGAATGGCCGCTCGCCCGGGCAAAGCGCACCTTCTTTTATCTCGGCGGTTCGGGCCCCGCTAACTCGTCGGCCGGCCAAGGAAAGTTAAGCCAGCAGCCCGTCTCGGGCGATGGTCACGATCACTATACCTATGATCCGGCCAACCCCGTCACAGATTATTTCTTCGAAGAGCCCGGCCCGCGCGACCTGAGGCCCATCGAGATTCGGAACGATGTCCTCGTTTATACCACGCCCCCTCTGACCAAGTGATACCGAAGTGACGGGAGAGATCCAGGCCGAGGTCTGGGCTTCCTCCTCCGCCAAAGATACCGATTTTGTGGTCAAGGTGACAGATGTCTCTCCGGCCGGCTTCTCCCAGAACATCACGGCGCCTCTTTCGGGAGTGATCAGGGCAAGGTACAGGGAATCGGAAACGGCCCCGACCCTCCTCGTCCCTGGGAAAATCTATAAATACACGATCGGCTCGATGTATACGAGCTACGTTTTTAAAGCCGGACACCGCCTCAGGGTCTGGATCTCTTCCAGCTATTTTCCTTTTATCGACCGCAACCTGAACACCGGACATCCTTACGGCGAAGACGGTGAAATGGTCGCGGCAAACCAGACGATCTATTACGGCCGGAAATACCCGTCCAGGATCATCCTTCCCATCATTCCGAGATAAGAAGAAGGGGCAGCCCCGGCCTGGGGCTGCCCCTTCTCCCGTCTTGCTGACACCCGAAAATCTTTATTGAACAGCCGTGTCGATGATCCGGCCTTCGGCTTTGGACCGGATATGGTTGAGGCTCCTGGCATAATCGCGCACGACGTTATAAAGGAACAGACCCGTCTCGGTCACGCTGTAAGGCTGGACGCCGAGGCCGAGGAGTGTTCTGTAAATTTGCTCGTTGATGGCGACCTTATACAACTGCATCGGATCGATCGGAGAGCCGTTGACCATGACCGAAGTCGGGTCAAGCCGGCTGAACTGACCCAACGGCGCGGCCGGCTTGCTCGAGTCGTATTTGAAGGTGATGCCCGAAGGATCGAGGCAGAGGTCGCGAGTGAACTCGACCATGGAGACCGAGTATTCGAGCAGAGCGAGCAGCGTGCCTCCGTCGAGCTCGACGATATTGATCTTGAACCCGAGCCCCGAGCCGGGATCATACCCGTAGGGGACAACACGAAGAAGATCATTTCCGACCACCTTGCCCGGATAGATTTTGGAAACGATATAGCCTATGACATCAAGAGCCATATCGACGCTGTGGCCGGCCTGTTGGACCCCCGAACCTGATGGCATCGGCCCCGAAATCTCCCAGCGGCGTATCTCTATATGAACTTCCCGGCTTCCATTCGTTATCGATAGTCCAGTCGGCGCGGGCGACTCGGTCCGTATAAACCTCGCCGAACCTCGGGTCTTGAACGATCCCCGTCCGGAGCAGGGTCAGGAAGCGGCGCAAACTCGGGTCATTTTCGATCCTCCCATCGACAGGGTGCAGAGTGTAGCTCTTCAGGGACACGCTCTGCCCATCATAGGTGACTTTCAGCTCACCGAGCCAGCGCCCGTATTCACCGGCCTGGACGATGATCTTGCCCGAGGCGAGGATAGCTTTTTTAAGTGCATCATGAGAATGGCCGCCGACGATGATGTCAATTCCCGGAACTTGAGAGAGGCCGGCGACATCGTAGACCAAGCCCAAGTGGGAGACGCAGATCACGATGTTGCAGCCCTGGGCCCTGAGTGTCGCCGCCTGGACTCCTGCCGCCTGGAATGGATCTGTCAGAAGCGCGCCCACCTCGGGTGAATAGTTCTGGGCATCGGTGTTGACGACGCCGATGATTCCGATCTTCATCCCGCCGATTTCCTTGATCATCGAGGGCTTGATCATGCTGTTGAGAGCAGGATATGAACTCAAGTCAATGTTGGCGCAGAGTACGGGCAGGGCGATCGGTTGATCTTGAGGGATAACCCCGCTCAGGACGCCGGTCAGAGCATCAATCCCCAGGTCCAGCTCGTGGTTTCCCAAGCACATGCCGTCATAAAGGTTCTGCATGATCCTGAGCTCGGGATAACCCAGGTACTTGTTGAACTCGAAAGACCCGACAAAGACGTCTCCGGCATTCAAGGCCAGGACGTGGGCGTTCCTCGATCTCAGCCTCTTGATCAGGTGCGACATCCTGGCGATGCCTCCATAATAATCGCCGGGCCCGAATGGGAACAAGGCCGAATGCGTATCATTGGTGTGGAGGATGGTCAGGGTTTTCTGACCGCAGAACGAGGAGCGGCGCGCCCGTCAAAAAAATTAAAATCACCAAAATCCCCAAGAACCTTTTTTTCATTGAAAATCTCCTTTCTTGAAAAGTTTTTTGTTGACTCTTTTTTCGCATTTTGTTCTTCGCCATTAATCTAAGCTTGGGCCGGCTGGGAGTTGTCAAGATTTTGTTAAGAGATTGTCAAGAGTCAGTTAAGAAACGTCAAGAACTTATCGCTCATGTGTCTATCCGTAATAGAGCAGCCTGTCGACGAGCTACTGAATCTTCACTGCTAGCTACGATGCTAATGTACGATGATCTGCGTCCCGGATTCCACCCGGATGACGTGGATCCTGGGTGTCTTCTGGAAAGCCTGTTCGTAAGATCGGGACACCCGCTCCCCAAACTCTTGGATCCGGCTCTCCTCCACCAGGCTGATGGTGCAGCCGCCGAATCCGGCGCCCATCATCCGCGATCCGTAGACACCCCGGACTTGGGAAGCCGCTTCGACCAGGGCATCGAGCTCGGCGCAGCTCACCTGGTAATCGTCCCGTAAGCCGGCGTGGGATTCGTACATCCGGCGGCCGAATGAGGCGATATCGCCGGCCTTGAGGTCGGAGCAGGCCAGGCCCACTCTTTCGTTCTCCCGAAGCACATAATCGCAGCGCCGGTATACGACCGGGTCGAGCTCCCCGCGGTGGGATCGGAGGAGGTCCGGCGTGACGTCCCTGAGGCTCTTGATCCCAGGCGCATAACGGCTGAGCATTCGCACCCCCTCTTCGCACTGCCCCCGGCGGACGTTGTATTCCGACGAGGCCAATTCCCGCCGGACGAGCGTGTCGCAGACGACAATCCTCAGGTTCTCCCGCTCAAAGGGGAAATATTCATATTCGAGGGAGCGGCAGTCGAGCTTGAGGACTTTTTTCTCCCGTCCGTGGATGTTGATGAACTGGTCCATGATGCCGCAGCGGACTCCAACGAATTCGTTTTCTGCCTTCTGGGCCAGCTTGACCAGGCTGAGGCTTGACAGCCGGAGGTCAAAGATCGTGTTCAGGGCAAAGGCCAGGCCGGCCTCGATAGCCGCGGAAGAGGACATCCCCGCCCCTATGGGGACGTTGCCGCCAAATACGCAATTGAAGCCGCGCAGTTTGAGCCCGCTCTTCAAGAACTGGTCGATGACTCCGAGAAGATAGTTCGGCCAACTCAGAGAGGAGGGGGCAAACGAATGGATGTCGCAGCTGAACTCTTGGCCGAGGTCGGATGAAACGAGATGGCAGGCGTCATCTCCGCGCGCGGCCAGGGCCAGGATGATGGCCTTGTCGGTGGCCGCCGGGAGCACAAATCCTTCATTATAGTCGGTGTGTTCCCCGATCAGGTTGACCCGGCCGGGCGACCTGAACAGCACCGGCTCTTCCTTGAATTCTCTTTTGAATCGGTCGAATATTTGATGAATCAGTGTTTCCATGTCATGAGCCCTCGGTCAGAAGTCATTGGTCATTAGTCACTCGTCACTAATGCAAACGCAATAACTAATGCGGCATCTCCGTTCAAGGTTGCGCTGGAGGCCACCCTCTGGCCCCCGGACCCGGAGGAACCAGTCCCGTCGGTTCCCCCGTCGGGACAACCGACGGGCCCCCCTCCGCTACGGGGTCCCAAGGGTGGCCTCCAGCGCAACCTTGACCATGTCAAGTTATTTATCGCGTTTGCATTAGCTGGTCTGACCGATACTTAATCAGACAACGAGTGTCAAATAAGGTTTGCTGGGGGAAGCCTTATTTCTTTACTTCCTTCGGCTTTAGCTCCATGCCGAGCTGCTGCATCAAACCCAGCATATCAGCTTCTTCTCTTTCCGTGACTATTTTTCCATCTCTCCAATGGCACCAGTTCATTATACTAAATTCAACCTTGTTTCCAGTCGCCGGGATACCCTGAAACGTTCCTTTATGAGTGCCTCTGATGACATACCTTGACATGACCATGTCTCCTACTGCTACCGACTCTACAAGATCGAAGCTGATGTCTGGGAAACCTTCCTTAAACGTCTTTAGAAGCGCTATCACTTCTTCGTTGGACATTGATTTCGGATTTATTGATGGACTGAAGTAGGCATAGTCAGGAGCGTTTGCCTCATTCAAAAAATCGAAGTTCCCCTTACTACATTCCTCAGCCACTTTGCGGAACAGTTCCTTATTCTGCTCCGCAACCTTTGCCATTGGCAAAGAGTAACTGTTCCCTTTCCACATAATATAATGACCTGCTCACAGCTCACTGCTCACCGTCCCTTTTTATTTTTTAAAAAGAATATCGTTCCGGCGATGACCATGATCGCTCCCCACCAGAGGTCGGGATGCAGCTCAGCCAGGGCCGTTTTGTGCTGGACGCGGAAGATGAGAGTGTAGAGGCCGGACAGGAAGACGACGCCGCCCATGGCCAGAAGGATCAGCCCGACGAAATACCAGATCGGCTTCATTTTTTTCTCGCCGTCGCTCATCTCTCTCCCCTCCCTTACCAGAAATAGATGTTCAGCAGGATAAAAATGATCAGGGAAAGCACGGCCCAGAACTCAGGCTTGCGGTGGAGCGGCACGGGCTGTCCGAGAGTCCGGGGGGTCAGGCCTTTGACCAGGCCGACCAGTTCGGAGTCCGGTTTTCTCTTGGTGAAAAAGCTGACGACGATCGTGACCACGAAGCAGATGAGCCAGGCCCACCAGGCGCGCCAGAAATTGACCGCCATGTCGCTGGTCACCTTGGACAGGGTGATCAGATGGGGCTGGATCCAGCTGAACTTCACCGCCAGAAACATCGTAAACGAAGACCCCATCCCCGCGATCAATCCCCAGAAAGCGCCGTTGGGTGTGATCCAGCGGACAAACATTCCAAGGAGCATCGTGGCGAAGAGGGGCGCGTTGACCCAAGAAAAAATAGCCTGCATGTAGTCCATGATGCTCGGGAAGCTTTTAGCCCAGTAGGCGGTGACGACACTGACCAGGATCCCGGCGACCGTCGCCATCCGGCCCATCCAGAGAAGATGGTTCGGGGATGCTTTCCGGTTGAAAACCGACTGGTAAATGTCGTAGGTCCAGACGGTGTTGAAGGCGCTGATATTTCCGGCCTGGCCGGCCATGAAGCCCGCCAGAAGCGCCGTCACTCCCAGGCCGATCAGCCCCGGCGGGTAGTAGCGGGCAATGAGAAGAGGCAGGGCCGAGTCGTAGTTGACCTTCCCGCCATCTTGAAGGAGAGCGAACGCGGCCTTGGGGTCTTTGGCCAGGACGAGGGCGATGAGGCCGGCCAGGATGACGATGAAGGGGACGGCCATCTTGAAGAAGGAGGCCAGGATGGGAGTGTTCCGGGCCGAGCGGAGATCTCGGGCCGAGAGGGCTCGCTGGACGACCAGAAAGTCGGTCGTCCAGTAGCCGAAGGAAAGGACAAACCCAAGCCCGAGGACGATTCCCGCCCATGTGATCACCATGCCGTTCTGGGCCGGGTCTCCGGAGTTCGACCAGAGTTTGCTGTAGGCCTCGGGGATGCGCCGGAAGATTTCGTGGATGCTTCCGATATCAACGATCCCCAGGACGGAGACGAGGAACAGGCCGAACCAGATCAGGAAGAACTGGATGATCTCGGTGAAGATGGCCGACATGAGGCCGCTCAGGGTGACATAGAGGGCCACGGTCAGGGCAGATGCCCACATGCTCGCGTCCCAGTTCCAGCCGAGGAAGGTATGGAGGACGAGGGCCATCGCATACAGGTTGATGCCCGAAACAAGCAGCGTCATGATGGCGAAGGAGAAACCGTTGAGGACCCTGGTTTTTTCATCGAAACGGAGCTTGAGATAACCCGGGACCGATTTGATCCGGCTGCTGTAGTAGAAGGGCATCATGTAAACGCCCAGGAAGATCATGGCCGGGATGGCCCCGATCCAATAGAAGTGGGCGACATACATCCCATATTTGTAGGTATTGCCGGTCATCCCCAGGAGCTCAAGAGCCCCGAGGTTTGCCGAAAGGAAGGCGAGCCCGGCCACCCAGGAAGTGCTCTTGCGGCCGGCGAGGAAGAAGTCATCCGCCGTCTTGGTGTAACGCCTGAGGTAGAAGCCGATGCCGATGACGAAGGCAAAATAGATGGCGATGATCAGCCAATCCACAAAGCTCAAACCTATAGACTTGGCCAGGACATCCATGCCTCGTTGACTCCCTTTGGGAAGAATTATCAGCTTGAAGGGAAAAAGTCAACTGGCGGGAGCAACTGGGGGACGTTCCCCAAGGGGACACCCTTCATGATCTCAACCTTTCCATTAGAACGGCTAAGAAAAGAATCAGCCCTCCCCCTATAAGGAAGCATAGATTAGATGAATCTTTCGGAGGATGAAGGGTGTCCCCTTGGGGAACGTCCCCTATCTAACTAAATCGTTCGGTTCTTGATGTCTCTTTTTTGGAGGATATTTCTCGGCTCAGCGCTGACGGCTGACGGCACGATCGTTGTCGCGGCCGGAGCCCCTTCGCGGCCCAAGTTGTTCACCGCCACAACAAGATACGTAGAGGGGACGTCATTCTTCGGATCGCGGTGGATGTAGCGAAATATGACGGCATCGACTTCGGCCAGTGCGGTCTTTTGTCCGCCGAGCACCTGGTAGATCCGGTATTTGGTGATGTTCCGGTCGGCATTCTTCGCGTTTGGCCGCCAAGCCAGGAGGACCTGCACACCCCCCCTGGGCCGGGGCAACACGGCCAATTGTCGGACGGTAAGATCGAGTGGGGCATAGATGGTCTTGAGGGCGACAAAATTTTGGGCGGAACTGTTGGCGGCAAGGTTGGAGTAAACCCTCTTTTCAGGAACAAAAGTGGCGCCTTCTTTTTCCGGCCTGATCTCCCCGCTCCAGCCGCTGACGACCCGGCTGTTAAAAACACCCCGGGAATCGGAGACCGTGTTTTCAGGGAAGCCCCGGAGCACGACATCGGCCACGGCCGGCCCCTGCGGAGTTTTCGTCGTTGATCTTTCCGGCGACACTCAGGATTGCGGGCACCGAGCTCGAGACACGCATCTCCGCCTCGTTTTTGGTCACCTTTCCGACAACGACGCCCTTGGAGGGATTTCGCAGCCCGCCGCGGCTGTTGATCGTGTCGCGCGCTTGGGTCAACCAGGCGTCGATCCCGCTGAAATCCGGGTGGTGGCGCGGATTGTTATCAACTGGATAGAGGATATACTTGGAGGCCCAATAATCAAGGGCCACCGGATCCTGGCTGGCCAGGATCTGGTTCGTCCGGGCCGTGGTCTTTGCGGGATATCCCTTGAGCTGGGAAAGGGAAACCCAGATCGCATCGACGATGTGGAGGACCGGGGTCGCCACGGAACCGACCATCTTGCCGCCGGTCTCTCCCAGACCGCCGTAATGGCGGAATCCACTCTGGCCGTCCGACATCGAGACGACTCCGAAGAAATGCTTGAGCGAAGCGGTGATTTCAGCGCCGCCGACATCATGGTGTTTGAGAACCGGGACGTTGATGACCTTCAGATTCTGGCTGTAAGAGCTTCCCGTCCAGATGCCCTTGGCGAGCTCGACCCGGCGGCCATTGGTCGTCGTAAAACAGGGATAGCTGACATTCTCGTAAGTCCGGTAGCCGTCCGTCTGATGGTCGTCCGTGCCGATAAACGTCCCCCGGATCGGGTCAAGGAGGTAGGCCGAGACGCGGGGGGAATGAAAAGTGTGGTTGACCAGGTAGAGGAAAGTCTGGCTCTCGTCGTTGGCGTTGGCGTGGATCTCTTTGTTCCCATAGGAGGCCGAGGTGTCGCAGTTGAGGCTTCCCCGCCCCTGCCCGTTTTCGAAGAGAACGACCTCACCCGTAAATGTGTCGGGGTGGTCGAGGATCCTCTGGATGAGTCCCCGGATGAGGTCACTGTTGGTGCAGCCGCGGTACTTCCACTGGGCGTTCACCTTGATCAGGACTACGTCGTCAGGGCCGATGAGACCCTCCGGGCCGCTCAAGTTCGACTGGACGGAGGAGCGGTAGAATTTCAGGCCCCGGTTTCCCATCAGGTTCAGAAGCGCGTCAACCCCGATGTGGTTGTTCCCCTGGCCTGCCCCATAATAAGGATCGTCCGGCACGCTTTTGACCCAAAAGAGGTCATTCTGAATCCCGGATTGGGCGCCCAGCGGCTTGGCGAAGGAGCCCAGGCAGGAGACAACGAGCCCTCCCGCAAGGTCCCGGACAAACTCCCGCCGGGAAATCCCTTTTTTATTATTCTCTCTTGGCATTGATGTCGCCTCTCTGGCCAATCACTTCCATAGGCATTTTATTCTTAGCAAATCGATGTGTCAAGTAGACTTTAAGAGGTCTATCTCGTCAATTTGGTCTATCTGGTCTATCTAATGTAAACGCGATAAGTAACTAGAGATGATCAAGGTTGCGCCGGAGGCCACCCTTGGGACCCCGTAGCGGAGGGGGGCCCGTCGGCTTTTCCGACGGGGGAACCGACGGGACTGGTTCCTCGGGGTCCGGGGGCCTGAGGGTGGCCTCCGGCGCAACCTTGAACGGAGATGTCGCATGAGTCATTGCGTTTGTATTAGTCCATCTGACCAAAGAAACAAATCCTTGTTTTGATTGACGAGATAGACGAGATAGGCTCTTTATCTTCGTTTTGTGAACCGTCTGAGATAGTCTGTCGTTTCCTTTGCCCCGAGGAGAAGCGAGACCCCATAAAACACGGCCAGGGCCACGATGCCGCTGACCGCCAGGCTCAGAAGAGTCGTGAGCAGGGATGCACCGAGCCTGGCCAGGAGAAAGCCGTTGAGGAGCCAGCCCGCGGCTCCCCCGAATGCTGAGCCGAGCGCCAGTTGGCCGAAGAACCTCGCGAGTGGCGCCGAGTCCACCGCCCCAATCTTCCGCGGCAGAAGTGTGTAAAGAACGGCGATGTTGACGACGGCGGCGATCGTCGTCGAGAGCGGAAAGGCCAGAAAACCTATGACCCTCATCAAGGTGATATTGAGAACGACGATTCAACCCGATCGAAGCAAAGCTGGCGTACATCGGCCACCTGGCGTCTTTGTAGGCATAAAAAACCCCGGCGACGTTCCGCAGGGCCGCCACAAAGGGCACGCCCAGGATATAAAGAACCAGGGCTCCGGCCGTGGCGTTTGTATCGGAGGCGCTGAATTTTCCATGCTGATAAATGACTCGAGTGATGGGATGGGAAAGAAAGGCGATGATGACCGATGTCGGGATGGTCAGGACGAAAACCATCTTCAAGGAATCGGTCAGCGTCCTCCTGATCTCGGCCAGGTTATTTTCGATCACAAACCTGGAAAAAGTCGGCAAGGCGACAGTGCCGACGGCGATCCCGAACAAGCCGAGCGGGAGGTGCATAATCCGGAAAGCGTAGTTAAGCCAGCTCATGCTTCCCTTTTCCAGGAAGGAGACGAGGACCGTGTTGACGGCGACGTTGATCCGCGATCCGGCGAGTCCGATGGCCACCGGGATGAAGAGGGCCATCACTCTCCTGAAATCCGGGTCCCGGAAGTTAAGGAAGAGACTGTACCGGAATCCCTTCTTGAAAAGGCCCGGGACCTGGATCGCGAACTGCAGCAGGCCGCCGATCGTGACACCGAACGCCGCCCCGAAAATCGGGTCGCCGCCACGGGCCGTGTAATAGCCAAAAAGACCCAGTGGGACGAGGATGGAGAAGATGTTGAAAAACGCCGGGGCCAGGGAGGGAGTGAAGAAGGACCCCTCGGTATTCAAGTAGCTCATGGCCCAGGCCGCCAGGGCGACAAAGAGCAGGAAGGGGAAAGTAATGGCCGTGAGCTTGCCGGTCAGAGCCAGCTTTCCCGGGACACTCCCGAATCCGAGAGCGATGACCTTGGCCAGCCCGGGAGAAAAAACGATTCCGGCCACCGTCACCAAACCAACGACGACCAGGAGGGTATTAAAGATGTTCGAAGCCAGGAGGTTTTCGGCTTCCTTGCTCTTCTGCTTCTGACTGGTCAGGACGGGGACGAAAGCGGCGGAAAGAGCCGTCTCCGCGAACATGTCGCGGAGGAGATTGGGGATCCGGAAGGCCGCGTTGAAGGCATCGGTCGAGTGGCTGGCCCCAAACAGGCCTGCGAACACCTGCTCGCGGACAAGCCCCATGACCCGGCTGATGGCCGTGCCAAAGGTGAAAGCACGGACCCCCCGGGCAATATCAGGCATGGACTAGCTTATAGCACAAAAAAATATGGCAGGCAATTCGCCAGAAGGTGGCTTTTTCCGCGGAAAATTAGATATGCTTTATGATCTTTCGGGAGAGAACCATGAGAAGAGTGCCCGTCCTTTTGTCCCTGATCTTGATCCCCGCCCTGGTTTTTTGCTGTTCCTGCAGTCCGGCAAAAGACACCAAGGTTTCGGGTTCCGCGATCCAGGAGAATCCCCCTCAGGAAAAAACGGTCGTTCCCATAGACGTTGTCCACGATGAGCTGGCCAGATTCCTCTGCGGCCTGGCCACGTCTTCTCCCGTTCTCCGGCCGTTCCAGGAAACAGCCGCCTGGAAGAACTTCGCTTCCTTCATGGAGACGAGCTGGGCCGAGCTCGATGCCAAGCGGCTGAAGCCGATGCGCGATTGGGCCCAGAGTGAGTTTGCCGATGCCATCCACGAGACCAAGGTCCTGTTCTATCCATTCGGCGGGCCCGACTTCTTAACCGCCTATCAGCTCTTTCCCGCCGCCGAAACGTATATCCTTCTCGGCCTGGAATTTGTCGGCAGCCTGCCCGAATTCGAGAAACAAACCTCCAAACAGGTCGACGCGTATCTCGAGAACCTCGAGTTTTCGCTCTCGGACTTTCTCAAAAAGAGCTATTTCATTACTCACGATATGAATGAATCCCTCCAGCCTTCCAAGGTCCATGGCATCCTGCCTCTCCTTTGCTTCTTCGTGAAAAAAGCGGAGGCCTCGATCGTCGAGATCAAGCGGCTCGAGCTCGACGCCCAGGGCAATCTCTTGGAAATGCCTTACGAGGAAAATCCGAAAAAAGTTCGCCGGCCGTACGGGGTCAAGGTGCTCTTCCTGCCGGAGGGATCCCGAAAGGTCAAGAGCCTTTACTATTTTTCTTGTGATCTGGCCGATAGCGCGTTCACCCGAAGCTCCAAGTTGCACATCTATCTGGACAGGCTGGGGCGGGTGACCACTTACATCAAGTCGGGCTCCTACCTCCTTCATTACAAAGAATTTTCGAACTTACGGGATATGATCCTGGCCAAAAGTGTTTACATCCTCGAAGACGACACCGGGGTCCCCTACCGATACTTCCCTCCGAAGGACTGGGAGGTCCAGCTTTATGGACAGTACATCAAACCGGTCAAGGACTTCTCCGGCGTTGAACAGCCGGACCTCAAAGCGGCCTACGGCGACCCGGCCAGAGTCAAGCCGCTGCCCTTCCACCTCGGTTATCACTGGGGCAGCAACCTCGATTCACTGCTGTTCATAAAAAGAATATCTTCCCTTCCCGGGAGCCACTGAGCCGGACGATGAAGACAAAATTCAGCCTCTACACCGCGATCGCCCTGGTCATCGCCAATATGGTCGGGACGGGAGTTTTTACGAGCCTGGGTTTCCAGGTGGTCAGCCTTTCCTCCGGCTCGGCCCTGCTTCTCCTCTGGTTGATCGGCGGGCTGATCGCCCTTTTTGGCGCCCTGGCCTACTCGGAGGCCGGTGTCATGATGCCCCGCTGCGGAGGAGAATACCATTTTCTCTCGAAGATGTATCATCCCCTGCCCGGGTTTCTCGCGGGGTGGGTCTCTTTCCTGGTCGGGTTCGCTGCGCCCGTCGCCGCGGCGGCCATCGCCCTGGGCAATTATCTCTGCAGCTCGGTAGGCTGGCCTAAAGACCTCGGGCTGGGAGTTTCCTTCCTCAAGACTCCTTCCCTTGTCGCCATCGCCATCATCATCTTTTTCACCTTCATCCACTCGACCAACAAGATCTTTGGTGCCAATTTCCAGAACGTGATCACGTCGCTCAAGGTGCTGATCATCTTCGTCCTCATCGCCGTCGGTTTGAGTTACGGCAAGTCGAGCGCCATCAGCTTCGCCCTGAATAAGAGCGCCTTTCACGACATCCTCAGCCCCGCTTTTGTCGTGTCGATGTTTTTTGTGACGTTCTCCTATTCGGGTTGGAACGCGGCGGCGTATGTGGCCGATGAGATCAAGAACCCCCTCAGAAATATCCCTCTCAGCCTCATCGGAGGGACGGCGATCGTCGTCGTCATGTACGTCTTCCTGAACTTCGTCTTTCTCTACACTGTTCCCGCGACAGAGCTCTCGGGAAAAATCGAGATCGGGTATCATCTTCGCCAGCCGGGTTTTCGGGGTCGGCGGCGGAAAGATCATGGGCACGCTCATTTCCGTCCTGCTCCTGTCGACCATCAGCTCGATGATCATCGCCGGGCCGCGCATCTCCAAGGTCATAGGCGAAGACTACCGCCTGTTCCGGTGGATGGCCAAGAAAAGCGCCAAAGACATTCCCTATGTGGCTATCATCACCCAAGGCCTTTTTTCCATCGTCTACATCATGACCTCGACCTTCGACCAGGTGATCATTTTCATCGGTTTCACCCTCAATCTTTTCACCTTCCTGACCGTGCTCGGGGTGATCGTCATGAGGGTCAAGCATCCGGAGATACCGCGGACCTACAAGACCTGGGGCTATCCGGTGACTCCGATTGTTTTTCTGGTCATCAACATCTGGATCCTGGTCTATGGCTTGCTTTATAGGCCGTACGAGTCTCTGGCCGGCATCGGCTTCACCGCGGCCGGTGTCATTGTCTATTTCATCAACAAGTTAATGTCCAAGGAGCCGAGTCCGGCCTAAACATCTGACATTCTTTTTTTTATTGATAAAAAAAGCCAGTCCTCACTTGTAGGATTCAATCCCGTTAGGAAAGACGAATTCAGCCCGGATCGCTAGGGGAAACCGTATTTAGGGGACGATTCGCACCCAAAAAAGCGGTTTTCCCTCACTTCTTGATTTGGCAGTTTCTTGATCCTCATTAAACTAGGTTAAAGTGAAATTAAACTGAGCTAATCTGAAGGGGAGGCCTGAATCGTAGGGAACTGCCTTTTTGATAACAAAACAAATAAGGAGAGGAGACACGTTTCTTGATACAGGTTAAAGCGGGTGAGGATTAAATTGGGTCAAAGCTGTTTGTGGGAAGAATCAAGCCAAATAGGTGCCTTTGAACGCAAATATAATTGTTTGGGGAGGAGAAATACATGACAAGAAAAGAATTCTTGAAAATGATGGGTGCGGGAAGCTTGGTCGGGGTCGGTGCTTTGTTAGCCGCAAAGTGCTCGAGCTCAAGCTCCCCTTCGACACCGGGACAGACAAAAGATTTCACATCGACCACGGCCAATTCGCATACTCACACGTTTACTATGAACAGGTCTGACATCGACAGTCCTCCTGCCGGGGGGATAACTCGAGATACCTCGACGATCGGATTATCACAGCCACTCTGTCACCGTATCGCAAGTGCGATTGATGTCCATTCAAACGGGGGCGACGTGACCGTCACAACTTCAGCCGTCAACGCGGACGGTTCCGTTCATACCCACGATTTTACTTTCAGCAAATGGTATTGAGTCACGAACGAGATCGACTGGGCTAAAAAATCATCGTCGGCCCTCGAGTCCATGCCGGCTTGACCATCTCTCTTGGCCGTGGGAAAATAAACATAGAAGATGGGCAAGACACTGGCCGAAAAGATCCTCGAGCGTTCACGCGGGTCACGATGTCCGTCCGGGCCAATTCGCCATCGTCCGGGTCGACCTGGCCTATGTCCAGGACGGGACCGGACCTCTGACCGTCCGCCAGATGGACAAGATGGGATTGTCCAAGCTGGCCAATCCGAATCGGACGATCGTCTTTCTTGACCATGCCTCTCCGAGTCCCCGACTCGAGCTCTCGAACGATCACAAGCTGCTGCGCGACTTCTGCCGGAGGACAGGCGCCGTCCTTTCCGACGTGGGCCACGGGATCTCGCACAACGTCGCCAACGAGGAGTATGCCAACCCCGGAGAAGTCATCGTCGGGGCGGATTCCCACACTTGCACCAACGGCGCCATGTGCGCCTTCGCCACGGGAATGGGTTCAACGGATGTCGCCGTGGCCATGGCCCTTGGCCACACCTGGATGCGGATCCCGGAGAGTTGGAAGGTGGCCGTCACGGGAACGTTTCCAAAAGGCGTCTACGCCAAGGATTTTATGCTCCATTTTATCGGGACGATCAAGGCCGATGGAGCTGTCTACAAGGCCCTCGAGTTTGTCGGCCCGACCATGGATTCTCTTTCTCTGGCCGGCCGTCTCACGATCGCCAACATGGCCGTCGAGTGCGGGGCCAAGGTCGGCCTCTTCAACTCCGACGAACTCACCCGGCAATATCTCGACAGGCTGGGCAGGCCGGAAAAATATCTTGCCTTGAGCGCCGACCGTGACGCCCTCTATGAAAGAGTGCTGGAGTTTGACGTCGGCGCCCTTGAGCCGATGATGGCCTGCCCTCATTTTGTCGACAACGTGAAGCCGATCCGCGAGGTCGAACCCATCCATGTGGACCAGGTCTTTATGGGGACCAGCACCAACGGCCGCCTCGAAGATTTTCATCAGGCTGCGGCCATCCTGAAGGAGAAGACCGTGGCTTCCGGGACCCGCCTGCTCGTGACTCCGGGTTCGCGTCGGGTTCTTCTCGAAGGGCTGGCCGATGGGACTTTCCAGACGCTGGCCGAAGCCGGGGGCATCATCACCGGACCCGGCTGCGGGGCCTGTGTCGGCGTTCACGAAGGAGTTTTGGCTGACGGGGAGGTCTGTGTCGCGACACAGAACCGGAATTTCAAAGGGAGAATGGGCAACCCCAATTCGTTCATTTACCTTGCGAGTCCCGCATCGGCTGCGGCGGCGGCGATCACAGGCAGGATCACGGACCCGAGGGATTTTCTCTAACGGAGGGCAAGGGGACCAAAATGGAGACGTTCAGAGGGAAGGCCTGGAAATTCGGAGACGGGATCAGCACGGATCACATCGCTCCGGGCAGGCTTTTTTACCTTCGCAGCAACCTCCCCGAGCTGGCCAAACACGTCCTGGAGGATGCCAGGCCGGATTTCGCTTCCCGTGTCCGCCCCGGCGATTTCGTCGTCGGAGGGCGGAACTTCGGCCAGGGCTCGAGCCGCGAGCACGCTCCGACCGTCATCAAGCTCTCCGGTGTCAGCGCGGTCATTGCCAAGAGCTTCGCCCGAATATTCTTTCGCAATTGCATCAATGTCGGGCTCCCGGCGATCATTCTCGACACGGACGGAATTGACGAGGGGGATGAGCTCGAGCTCGATTTGATGGCCGGGACGCTCTCTGATCTAACCAAAGGCAAATCCTATTCTTTTCCGCCGCTTCCAACCGTGATGGGAAATATTCTTAAGGACGGCGGGCTCGTCGAGCACATCAAAAAACACGGAGATTTCAAGATTGACTAGAAACATTTTGGACCTTCATGACCTGGCGGAGCGAAGCCTATGTTCAAAGTGAAGGACACCATCAAGCATGAGATCATCGTCCTGGGCGCCGGTCTGGCCGGCATGTCCGCGGCCCTCCGGGCCAAGGAGCGCGGAACGGACGTGGCCGTCCTTTCCAAGGTCCACCCAGTCCGCTCCCACTCCGGCGCCGCCCAGGGCGGGATCAACGCGGCCATTAAGCCCGATGACAATTGGAAGGACCACATGTTCGACACCGTCAAGGGTTCGGGTTACCTGGCCGATCAGGACGCCGTTCGAATTCTGTGCTCCAAGGCGCCGGAGACCGTGTGGTGGCTGGAGTCTCTGGGAGCCCCTTTCACCAGGCAGGCCGACGGGACTCTCGCTCAGCGCGCCTTCGGCGGCCAGCGCCGGAACCGGACCTGTTTTGTCGCCGATCACACCGGGCATAACCTCCTGCACACGATCTATGAACAGGTCCTCCGGAGGGAAGTCGGCGTTTATGAGGAGTGGCTGGTGACGGCTCTCCTCGTGGCCGATAAAAAATTCCGCGGGCTCCTGGCCATTGACCTCATCAAGGGAGAGATGAACTGCATCCAGGCCAAGGCCTGCATCCTGGCCACCGGGGGCGCCTGCCGCATCTTCGGCCAGAGCTCCAACGCCCTCATCAATACCGGCGATGGCCTGGCGCTCGCCTACCGGGCCGGGCTGCCCATCGAGGACCTGGAGTTCTTTCAAATCCACCCCACGGGTCTCCCCAACGGGATCCTGATGACCGAGGGGATTCGAGGGGAGGGAGGATACCTGCTGAATGCCGCCGGTGAACGGTTCATGAAAAACTACGCCCCGAAGTTCATGGAATTGGCCCCCCGTGACCAGGTCTCGCGCGCCATCCAGACCGAGATCAACGAAGGGAGAGGAATAGACGGCAAATACGTGTATCTGGACCTCCGTCACCTGGGGCAAGAAAAGATCATGTCCCGCCTGCCGCAGATCCGGGAGCTCGCGATCTACTTCGGCGGCATTGACCCGGTGACCGAGCCGATCCCCGTCCGGCCGACGGCCCACTATACGATGGGCGGGGTGGACGTTGATATCGAAGGCCGGACCGAGGTCGAGGGGATTTTCGCCGCCGGAGAATGCTCCTGTGTCTCGGTGCACGGTGCGAACCGGCTGGGAGGCAATTCCCTTCTCGAGACCATGGTCTATGGCCCGCGGGCGGCGGAGAGCGCCGCCGAGTTCGTCAAGAATAGCCCCTGGGCGCCCTTGCCCGCTGATCAAATGAAGGCCGAAGAGGATCGCCTCTCCAGGATTCTCGCCCGAGACTCGGGAGAGCGGTCGGCCGACATCAAAAAAGCGATGGAAGAAATCGTCCGCTCCAGGTTCGGCTTGTTCAAAGACGAAACGGGAATGATCCAGGGCCTGGAAAAGCTCAGGGAACTTCGGAGCCGCTTTGAATCCGTCTTCGTCCCCGATAAAGGGACCCTTTTCAACCAGAGCTTCGTCCATGCTCTCGAGCTTGGAGCGATGCTCGACGTCGCGATCATCCAGGCCGAGGCTTCCCTGCGGCGCAGGGAAAGCCGCGGCGGGCATTTCCGGACCGATTATCCCTTGATGGACAACCGGAATTTCTTTTATCATTCGATCGTGCGCCGAGGCCGCGGCGGCGAGCCGGAATTCTCGACACGTCCTGTCACCGTCGAAGATATCCCCATCGAAGCGGAGGTGAAATACTAGATGAATGTGACCTTCAAGATCAAAAGGACTTCGCCGGACCGCGGAAACGGATTTCGATGGCAGGAATTTTCCCTGACGGCGGAGCCGGGCACGGCCGTGCTCGCCGGCCTCTATGAGATCCAAGACTACCAGGATGGGACGCTGGCCTTTCGCTATTCTTGCCGGGGGGCCATTTGTGGCTCCTGTGCCATGAAAATCAACGGCATCGCGGCTCTGGCCTGCAAAACCCAGATCAGCAAGGTCGCCGAGGAAGGAGGCACTGTGGTCCTCGAACCTCTCCTGAACATGCCCGTGATCAAAGACCTCGTGGTCGACCAGGGACCTTTTTTTGAGGAGATGAGGAAAACCTATCCCTGGCTGATCGAAGACCATGAGCGAAAGCCCGATGAGCCGGTGGACTATGCGGCGGGCAAATCCGCGCAGGAGTTGGACCAATGGAATCGCGCCGCTTATTGCATCAGATGCCAGGCCTGTTTTTCGGACTGCCCGAAGCGGCAGCAGGACCAGAGTTTTATCGGCCCGGAGGCCTGCGTCGAGATTTATAAGCGCGTTTACGATCCGCGGGAGGCGGAGACCGCCGCGAGGCTCAAGCGGGCCGGAGAGAAGGGCGGGGTCTTCGACTGCGCGAGATACGGCAACTGCGTCAAGGTCTGCCCCAAGGATGTGCGACCCGATGCGGGCGATTTTGTTTCTTCAGAAGAGAATCGAGAGGGAGAAATAGGATGTCAAAAACCCGCCGGGAAAGGGATTTCCTCGGAGAGCGCGAGATCCCGGCAGATGCTTATTGGGGCATTCAGACGCTGCGGGCCCTGGAAAACTTCCCGATCAGCGGCCTTCGTTTCGAACTCCGAGTTTATCCAGGCCATGGCCATCATCAAAAAGGCAGCGGCTCTTGAGAACGCGGCGGCAGGCCGTCTCGACCGCGAGAAAGCCGGGGCCATCGTCCGGGCGGCCGAAGAGGTCATCGAAGGAAAACACCTCGACCAGTTCGTGGTGGATGTTTACCAAGCCGGAGCCGGGACGAGCTTCCATATGAATATGAACGAGGTCCTGGCCAACCGCGCCGCGGAAATCCTGGGCGGCGAGCGCGGCGACCACGACCTCGTCCATCCCAACGACCATGTCAACCTGGGGCAGTCGACCAACGACGTCTTCCCGACCGCCATGAGGCTGGCGGCGTTGCGACGACTCGGAGAACTTTTTCCCGCGCTGGATCATCTCGCCGGGACGCTGGAGGCAAAATCCCAGGAGTTTGGAAACGTGGTCAAGTCCGGCCGCACTCATCTTCAGGATGCCACACCGCTGACCCTCGGGCAGGAATTCGGTGGCTATGCCCGGGCCGTCCGCAGGTGCAAAAAACATCTTCAAGAATGCGCGGATTTTCTGCGTGAATTGGGCATCGGTGGGACGGCTGTGGGAACGGGGGTTCTCACCCATCCTGGATACCGGGAGGGCATGATCAGAAGAATATCGGAGTTCATGAGCGGCGAAGTCGGAAACCTGCGCCTGTCCGGTGATCTTTTCGAGGCTACCCAGTCAAACGCCCCCCTCTCCATAGTCTCCGGGGGTTTGAAGGCCCTGGCCCTGGAACTCATCCGCATAGCCAACGACCTGCGCTTGCTCGCGTCCGGGCCGTCAACAGGACTGGCCGAAATCGAACTGCCGGCCGTGCAGCCCGGATCCTCGATCATGCCGGGAAAGGTGAATCCCGTCATGGCTGAGGCCCTGGACATGGTCTGCTTCCAAGTCCTGGGCAACGACCTGACGATTTCAGCGGCCGTGCAGGCCGGCCAGCTCGAGCTTAACGTCATGATGCCGGTGATCAATTTCAACCTCCTCCAATCGATCAAGATCCTGACGAACGGCTTGAAGGTTTTCACTGAACGGTGCGTCAAGGGCATCAAGGCAGACGCAGAAGTCTGCCGCAATTACGCTCTCAAAAGCGCGGGTTTGGCGACGCTTCTGAGACCGATCCTCGGCTACCACAAAGCCTCGGAATTGGCCCTGGAAGCGCTCCGGGCGGGAAAATCGATCGTTGAACTCGCGCAGCAAAAAGGTTTGCTCACAAAAGAGCAAGTTGAGGAATTGATCTCCGTTCGAAATCTCAGGCCCGAAAATAAGAGGGACTGAAATCCTAGCCATCGGCTTCAGGATGATTCAAGAACAAGAAGGTATGCAGAGGCGGGATTTTCGCATTCTTTTCAGCACGCGGACCCTGCGATTGTTCGCCTACGGGTTCCTTTCGGTTATCCTGGCCCTCTACCTGGCTCAGGTCGGCTTGAGCGAGGCCCAGATCGGCCTCCTCCTCACCTTGACACTGCTGGGGGACGCATTGATCTCCTTGTGGATCACGACCAGGGCAGACCGTATGGGAAGGCGGAGGATGCTCATTCTCGGCGCCGCCCTGATGGTTCTGGCGGGGATAGTCTTTGCATTCAGCCGCAGCTTTATTCCTCTCCTGATCGCAGCGACGATAGGAGTGATAAGTCCGAGCGGGCTTGAAGTCGGACCATTCTTGTCCATCGAGCAGGCCGGCCTGTCGCAGATCGTGAAGGCAGAAAGGCGCACTCACACATTCGCTTGGTATAACTTGACCGGCTCTTTTGCCACGGCCTTAGGAGCGCTCTTCGGTGGAGGGCTGGCCCAGATCCTGCAGGGACGGGGCCTGACCGCGCTCGGAAGTTACCGGGTCATCGTCATCGGATACGCCGTCATGGGGCTCGTTTTGGGCTTATTTTTTACCTTCCTTTCGCCCTCGGTCGAGGTTCCCCCCGCAGGAAGCTCTTCCCCGTCCAACTCCACGGCCAAGAAGCGTTTGGGCCTGCACCGTTCCTGGGGAGTCATAATCAAGCTGTCCGCCCTTTTCTCCCTGGACGCCTTCGCCGGCGGTTTAGTTCTCCAGACCATTCTTGCTTACTGGTTTCACGTCCGCTTCAAGGCGCCCCCGGCGCTCCTGGGAGGCATTTTTTTTGGCGCCAACATCCTCGCGGGACTCTCGGCCCTGAGCGCTGCCAAAATAGCCTCCAAGATCGGATTGATCAGGACTATGGTCTTCACTCACATCCCCTCGAACATCTTTTTGATCCTGGTCCCCCTCATGCCCAACCTTCCGCTGGCCATCGCTGTTCTTCTCCTTCGCTTCAGCATCTCCCAGATGGACGTTCCCACCCGTCAATCTTACACCATGGCCGTCGTGGACCCGGATGAACGTTCCGCGGCGGCGGGCATAACCGGGATGTCCCGCACAACCGGCGCGTCTCTTTCTCCTGTTTTGGCCGGGGCGTTCCTGGGGCAGCGAGCGCTCTCGAGCTTTCCGTTTTTCCTGTCCGGCGGGCTCAAGCTCGTCTATGACCTGCTGTTATATCGCAGCTTTCGGAATCTCAAACCGCCTCAAGAGATCCAGGAGAGGCTCGGCGAAGGTGAAAACGGGCTGGGATGATTTCAAAGCCCCACGTCGTCAGGGAATCAAGACGATCTTGCCGTATGCCCCCGGCTCCATGACGTCGTGGTGGGCCCGGGGTGCGTCGGCCAGTGGGATTTCTTTCCCAACTACAGGTCTGAGTGTTCCGTTCTCCAGGCCCGCGCCGAGAGCGGCATAGATACTTGCGCGTTCGGCCTCAGAGGCGTTAAAAAGAAGCATTCCCAGAACACAAGCATCTGCGACTCATGGCATCGCGCGGGTCGATTTCGACTCGGCCCCGGCTTCCGATAACGACGAGTCGTCCACCCAAGGCCAGGGCTTTCAGGTCGAGGCCGAGGTTGATGTTGGCAAGCATCTCAAGGATGATCTCGACACCGCGGCCCTGGGTCAGCGCGAGGAGCTGGTCCATATGATCCGGCGCCTCTGTGGTCTAAAACGTGCTGGGCACCCTGCTGGCTGACCAGGCTCCTTCCCTTCTCGGTGCCTCCCGTCCCGATGACCTTCAACCCGGCCGCGACCGCCAGCTGCACGGCAGCAATGCCGACTCCTCCGGTCGCCCCGTGGACGAGGACGGTCTCTCCCGGTGTCGCCTTGGCGCGCTGAAAGAGAGCCCGGTACGCCGTTGCGTAGGGAACATTGACCGCGGCTCCCTGCGCAAAGGAGACTCTCTCGGGCAAGGGGTGAACCTGCCTCTCATCGCAGAGGGCCTGCTCGGCATAAGCCCCGGTCAGGGTGCCTGAAGTATAGACGCGCGCCCCCACCTTTACCCGGGCCGTGCCTTCGCCAACCGATTCCACGACTCCGGCCGCGTCTGAGCCCGGAGTGTAGGGCAAAGCAGGTTTTCGCGCATATGTGCCGGACCGCACATAAGTATCGACAGGATTGACTCCCGCCGCTTTCACTCGCAAGACCAGCTGGTTTGGACCCGGCCGGAGGTCTGGGATCTCCGCCAAACGCATGACCTCGGGTGGTCCGAACTCCTGAACTCGAATCGCCTTCATGATTCCCTCCTCGATTCCGG
Source organism: Candidatus Aminicenantota bacterium (assembly GCA_963770045.1). Classification (GTDB taxonomy): domain Bacteria; phylum Acidobacteriota; class Aminicenantia; order Aminicenantales; family CAVYOD01; genus CAVYOD01. Next base: position 31,438 of record CAVYOD010000011.1, read on the forward strand.
GGATGAAATTCTAATTTTCATCCTGCGACGATTTATCTATCCCTGCGCAGCCACGACAACAACAAACATCCCAAGATGAATTTATCCTATTGGGAAAACCCCTGTCAACAGACTATGGGAGCCGTGCGGCGGCAAAATCCTTGAAGTTTGCCCAGAATTTCGTTAAACATAGAAAGATGAGACCAAGACTAGGAGGATAGGGCATGACGACAAGGCGAGAGTTCATAAAAGAATCTGCAGTCGCGGCCGGAGGGACGATCCTGCTGGGTGATGCGTTTCGGGGCAGGCGTGTCGGCGAGCGTTTCCCCGGAAGCAGGGTCGTTTCAGTCGCGGCCGATGATATGCTCATCGCGGGGAGCTACAACCCCGAGGCCATACATCGGGCCTACGCAGCGGGTCTCAAGGAGTTGACCGGAGAAAAAACGCTCGAAAACGCCTGGTCATCCATCTTCTCCCCCCACGACGTGGTCGGGATCAAGATCAACTGCATCGGGGCGCCAAAAATATCCTCATCGCTCCAATCGATCAACGAGACGATCGCCGGGCTCAGGAGCGCCGGAGTCAAAGAGAACAACATCATCATCTGGGATCGGATGGACAGGGATTTCGCCAGGACCGGGCTGCAGATCAACAAAGGCCCGCGCGGAATTCGAGTCCAGGGCGCTTCGACGGACTGGGAAGGAGTTCTTCCCTGGGTGGAAGGATATGACAAGAGCGTCTTTGTCTCATTCGAAGACGGGACACTCAAGAAATTCCGGGAGCTCATCAACCGGGACTTCACCCAAAGCGGGACGCACCGAGAAATTTTCAATTCCGTGTCCTGGCTGTGGACCCTCATCCAGATGGGAAACGGAAAGGCTCAAAAATACAGGGACGAAATCAAGCGATTGTACATGGATTATAGCGACAGCGCCGGCATCAGAAAGATAGCCCAAGAGGTCGCCAACGAATTCAATGATGTGACTATCGAGGACGAAGACAAGTCATTCTTTTCCCGAATCGTCACCAAGGAAATCACCAAGCTGGTCAACATCGCGGTGCTCAAACACAACGAGGATAGCGGCGTGACCTGGGCCACCAAGAACATCGGCCTGGGTGTTACAACCAACAAAGTCCGCTTTCACATTGACTATTGCGCTAAGGCCATTCCGGAAATTTTGAGTATGCCGTGCCTGAAGGAGAAAATGGTCCTGCACATCGGCGAAGCGGCGAAGATTTCAACCGTCAGTGTTGCCGGAGCCCAAATCGCCAAGGATAACCGGGTCTTCTTCAGCAAGGATCCGGTGGCTATGGATAGAATCGGCCTCGAAATTCTGGAAGAAAAAAGAAAGGCACACAATTTGGATTCGATTCGAGATATAGCAACCCACGTATCCGCTTGCGCCAAAAAAGGACTGGGCACCGACGATCTGACGAAAATCGATTTGCGAGAGTTGAAAGCATAACAGCCGCTACCAGGTAGCCTCCAAGATTCTTGGCCAAGTCGTCCTCAGGCACTTCCATGGTTGCTGGTTGCCCGAGGTGGGCGCCGTGTGAGCGATGTCAAGACGGCAAAAAGCTTTCCCAGAAGTCCAAAAAGGACTTATCCGTCTAGGGTCTGGTAGTATAGGTAGACCAACTTGCAGTTGATTTCAAGTGCCTCCTCAGGTCCGGCGACGGGCACATCGGTCTTGAAAGGCCTGGTCAGCCGCTCATCGAAAATTGCCTGGGGGAACCACTCCCGAAGCTGTGTGACGACGGTTTTGAAGTTTGCGGGGGTGGAAGGGGCAAGCTCAGGGCCCAGAAAGGAGTAGTCAAGGCTGTTCTGGAACATCTCCACGCGGGGATCAGGGGAGATCCTGTCGTAGACCCTCACGAAGTCATCCGCTCGGAGAGACTTTTTGGTGGTTTTCTGGGTGACCCGGCGCATGATAGGCATGCCTCCCATAAGCACCGTCGCCGGCAAGTTGAGCTTCATTTTTGTGGTTGAAGTCACTTCTTGCGTGTAACTTTGCTTCCTTCCCCGAATAATCAGGAATGCATCGGCTGCCTCAAGTCTAGCCTCCCCGCCACGCTTGTCCCAGAACATAACTTCTCTCTCTCCGGATTTCGCGGTGTGTGCCACGAAGCCGGCCGAGCGGTTTCGAAGCTCAGAATCCTTGCACACAAAGGCCACAAGTCCAGCCTCCCTCACGCGCTGAGCTATCGAGTCCGCTCTTTCAGTGTTGGGATAGTGGGCGATGATTCTGGGAATCTCTCCGGCGAGGAGGAGGCGCGTGTCAAAGTTCTCTTTGCCCACGAGCGAAGCCACCCTCTTTACGAGGTCCGCATCGAGTGTATTCGGGGGAGCTACAGCAACATGGACTATGTCTTGTCGACCCACTGACACTTCTCCCATCGCCAGCCTAGGCAAACACGCTGAGGAAATCGAGGCCGAGGGCGATTTCTCCGTCCTTCAAGCTCAGGATCAAAGCGACCAGCATCGCTGGAAAGCTTAAACCAAACACACCTCGACGTCAAGAAAACGAAAATGCCCAAGCCCGCCCTTCGGAAGGCTCGGGATCACTCATCAAAAATACTCTGCTCTCTCCCCCGCCGTCATGTTATAATTTTAATAAGCATCACTGGATGAAATCATGGTTTAGTTTTGTGATAGGGAACGTCATGAAAAAACCAACTATCGCAACGGGTGCGCTTGCCGGGCTGCTCTTGACCGCCCCCCTCGTCGCGGTGCTTTATCTGGCCAACCGGCTCGCCGGGCTGGCCTTCCCGCCCTTCGATGCTTTCGATTGGCTGCGTGACAAGGTCCCCGGCGGATTTCTCAACGCGGGCATTGAGGCGCTGGCCAGGACGCTGACCGCCTTAGGACTCAGCCTGCGCACCACATCCAAACCCGCTGAGATCATCATGGTCCTGGGAATGTTCCTGGCCATGGGCGTCATCGCCGGGATGATTCTTTTTGCAGTCCTGAGGCGGGCTCGCGACTCCTGGAGGATATGGGTGGGACTCATCCTTGGGTCCGCCGTCGGATTTCCGCTGACCTTAATCAATCTGAACCTGCACAAGAGTTCGGGCCTTTCTAATTTGGGCAATCCTGTCTGGACGCTCGCGGTCTTCCTCGTCTGGGGATACGGATTTGTTTGGATTTATAGGTCTCTCGCCGGAGCGGTTCGCCGGCAAGAACCTGCTCGGGTGGGAATAATGACCGTCGAAAATGACGAGCCGCCGCAAATTTCTCGTCTCACTCGGCGCGGCCAGCGCGGCTATTACTGTCGTCGGGGCCGGATTGGGGAGTGTGCTGGCGACCAGAACGCGCCCCGGGAAGAAAACACCGGTACTTCCTTCGAACTCTCTCCCGAAAAGCAATCAGGCGGCCAGCGAAGCTTTGCCGGCTGGTGAACTCCTGACGCCCGCGCCCGGCACTCGCCCCGAGTACACACCACTCGAGGATCACTACCGGATCGATATCAACCTCGCGCCTCCGGTCGTGGATGCTGAGACCTGGGCGCTGCCCATCACCGGTTTGGTCAAGAACCCGGTCAGGCTCACCCTTAACGATCTCATGACCAAGTACGAATCCATGGACCAGCTCATCACGCTGTCATGCATTTCCAACACGATCGGTGGTGACCTCATAAGCACCACGCGCTGGACAGGTGTCAGAGTGCAGAAAATCCTGGACGAAGTCGGAGTGAAGGGCGAGGCCAGGTTCCTCGAACTCGAATCCGCCGATGGCTTCTATGAAACTGTGCCTCTCGAGTTGATCCGGAAGGAAGAGCGGATCATGTTCGCTTACGCTTGGGACGGCAAGCCGCTGGAAGCCAAGCACGGGTTCCCCCTCCGGATTTACATCCCCGATCGTTATGGGATGAAGCAGCCGAAGTGGATCATCAAAGCAAAGCTGGTGGCTGATTTCCGGCCGGGCTATTGGGTCGAGCGCGGCTGGGACAAGGAAGCGCACGCCCGCGCGACTCGGTCATTGATACGGTCGCCGTCGAGGAAGTCGTGACTGCAAATAATGGTGAGAGGCTGGTCCCGGTGGGCGGGATTGCCTGGGCCGGAGCACGGGGAATCTCCGGAGTTGAACTCAAAGTCGATGATGGCGAATGGAACAAAGCCGGGCTGCGCAAGCCTTTCTCCCCCACGACTTGGACGATCTGGCGATACGATTGGCCTTTCCGGCCGGGTTCGCACACCTTCTATGTCCGCTGCCGCGAAGGCGACGGCACACCCCAAATTGAGGCATCGGCCGGATCCTTCCCGAGCGGCGCGACCGGCCTTCACCACCTAAAGAAGAAACTGCAATAGGGGTCTTTGTTGCCCGTCAGATTGCGGCGCGCCTGGTCCATTTTTCGACCTTGGCGATGAGATCTTTGGGCTGGATGGGTTTAGAGATATAATCGTGGAAGCCGGAGCTTAGGCAGCGCTCTCGTTCTTCTTTCTCGGCGTTGGCCGTCAGGGCGATGATCGGGAGGCAGACCCTTGCGCTCCGGTTTCCCGCGGAGGAGCTCCGCGGCTCTGAGGCCGTCCATTTCGGGCATCTGCAAATCCATAAGAATGAGATCATAGGAAATCCGTTCCGCGGCCTCGACAGCCTTCTTGCCATTATCGACAACGTCGACGGTGTAACCAGCCTTCTGGAGAATGGCGACGGTGACCTTTTGATTGATGGGATTGTCTTCCGCGAGCAGGATTTTGATGGTCTTTGGACACCCAATGACCGTGGGAACCGGGAAAGGTTCAGATGTCTCAGGGGCCGCACCGTCGACCACAGGAGTTAAGGGGGTGAAGAATTTCCTGGTCGGTTCGTCCGCGGCCTGGGCCTGAAACGGAACTATGAACCAGAAGCAGCTCCCGCCCCCGTTTGCTCCATTGAGGGGGCTCGTGAGGCCTATTTCGCCCCCCATGATCTTGACCAGCTGCCTGGATATGCTCAATCCGAGCCCTGTTCCTCCAAATCTCCGGGTGATGGAGGAGTCGGCCTGCGTGAAGCCCTGGAAGATCATCTCCTGTTTCTCCGGGGCGATGCCGATTCCTGTATCGATGACGGAAAAACGGACGAGGGCGCCTTCCTCGCTCAGGCGTTCTGGTTCAACCCTGATGGTAACGCTTCCTTGAGCTGTGAACTTAACGGCGTTATCTCCCAGGTTCAGCAGAATCTGTCGCAACCGCCCCGAATCACCTCTTAAGAGTGAAGGAATCTGAGGGTCGACCGAACAGGCGAATTCGAGACCTTTCCCTTGGGCCCGGCTGGCAAGGATTTCACACACGCCGTCGATCACCTTTGGCAATTCGAAGTCCGAGACTTCCAGCTCGACACGGCCGGCCTCGATCTTGGAGAAATCCAGGATATCGTTGACAATGGCCAGCAATGATTGAGAGCTCTCCTGAATCGTGCCGGCATAGTCTTTTTGTTGAGGACTAAGGCCGGTGTCAAACATCAAATCGGTGATTCCGACGATGGCGTTAAGGGGAGTGCGGATTTCGTGGCTCATGTTGGCCAGAAACGAGCTCTTGGCCTTGCTCGCGGCCAAGGCCTGTTCTCTCGCCAGCACGAGCTCCGTAACGTCAATGACATTGAAGATGGAGCCTTCATAAACGTCATGACGATAGATCGGCTGAACGCGGACGACCGTTTTTAGACCGGAGACCTGCTTCTGAATCATGACCTGGCCGGAATTGCATAAGCAGGCGAAGTCTGCGATGACGCCCCTGAATTCTTCGAAGGTCGCGCCCAGCTCGGACTCCCAGAGGATTCTGCCCAGGATATCCCCTTTGGCCACTTTAAAAAGCCGCAGGAAGAACTCGTTCGCCTCAATGAACCGACCCGCCTTGTCAATGAAAGCAACACCCTCTTCCATTCCTTCGATCATCGTCGAGAGCTTGTTGGCTTCTCTCTGGATGGCTTCTTCAGTGCGCTTGCGGTCGGTGATGTCATGGAGGACGCAAAATGTCCCTTGGAGTTCACCTTTAGAGTCGAGTTGCGGCGTGCGGGTGACCCAGAGATCACGGACCCCTCCGTCGGGTCGCTGGATGCGCAGCTCATACGTGCTTGTCTGACCGGAGCGACGGTCAAACATCTCAGTCCGGAGAAAGGCAAGGTTCTTCTCGTCCACGAATTCCGGCAGTCTCCGCCCCACCAAACTGCCTGGCTCGACGCCAAAAATCTCGTGCGCGGCCGGAGTTCGCAAAAATGAATTGGTCCTCGGTATCGATATGAGCGATGCCTTCCCGCAGGTTTTCGACAAGATTGCGGTACTGCAATTCCCTTTTCCTCAGTTCCCGGTCCGTCTTCCATTTGAAGACGGCCATTTCGATCATCATCCGCAGATCTTTTTCTTCGTAAGGCTTGAGAAGATAGCCCATTGGCTGCGCGATTTTGGCCCGCTCGAGGGTTGTTTCATCGGCGAGAGCCGAGACGAAGACCACAGGAAGGCCGTAAAGATCCCGGATCCGTATGGCGGCTTCGATCCCGTTGGCATCTCCCTTGAGCCTGATGTCCATGAGGATGAGATCAGGCGAGAGCTCGCCGGCCAAGGCGATCGCCTCTTCTGCCGTCGTGGCAATGCCCGGGACTTCGTAGCCGAAGCTCAACAGCATGTTTTCCGTATCTCGGGCTACGATAAGCTCGTCTTCGGCGATAAGGATCCGAACCCTATCCATTCTGAGCAGGCTCCCTCTTAAGCAATATTCTTCTCCCGGTTTCATATTAGGACAATCCCTGCGGCTTGGCCATCCCCATACAGGACGATCCGGCGGGTGGTTTTTGGGGCTATTATCCCCCCTCAAAGGGTGAGGACGATGGGCGCAGAGGGTTAAAATTGAATGATGATTTCAGTCCCTGGTTCCTTCTTCACCCTCATCGACCCTTCGAGCTGCCTGACAAGATCCCTGATGATCTGGAAGCCGAGCGTTTTTTGTTTGTCGGGGTCGAAATCTTCCGGCAAACCGACTCCCGTGTCTTTTACCGTCAATCGATATCTGGCGTCGTCTTGCTTGCTGATCCGGACGATAATCTCTCCCTTTCGTTTTCCAGGAAAGGCGTGTTTCAGTGAATTGGTGACGAGCTCGTTGATGATCAATCCGCAGGGAATGGCCCTGCCGATGTCGAGATAGACATCTTCTGCTTCGACTTTATAGCTGATGCTATCCGCAGGAATCTCGTAGAGGGCAAAAAGATGAGTGATTGTCTTCCTGACATAATCAGCGAACTCGACCCGAGAGTAATCCCGCGATTGATACAATTTTTCGTGAATGAGCGCCATGGATCTTATGCGGCTTTGGCTTTCATTGAATATCTCGAGCGTCTTTTCGTCCGTGATGGATCGAGATTGAAGGCGAAGCAGGCTGGAAATGATCTGCATGTTATTTTTGACCCGATGATGGATTTCACGAAGCATGACTTCCCGCTCGTTAAGAGTGGCCTTGAGCTGCTCTTCGTCTCTCTTGCGTTGGGTAATGTCGCGGGCGATCCCCAGGACGGCTGTAACTCCCTTGATTTTGACCGGATAAGTCGCGATGTCCACGGCAATCTGGCTCCCGTCCTTACGATTCAGAATGAACTCGTCGGGTCCCGTCGCTTCTCCCTGGGCGTTCAGAGCAAGAAGATCAGCCGCCTTCAAAATTTGGTCTGGGGACAGAAGGTTCAATGCTATAAAGCTCGCCCCGATCAGCTCTTCTCTTTTATAGCCGGTGATCCGCTCTGCGGCCAGGTTGCCGTGGGTGAAATTGCCCTGGAGGTCGCACAGATAATAGGCGTCCGGGGCAAATTCAAAGATAATCTTAAATCGTTCCTCAGAGTCTTTCAGCGCCTCCTCGGCCAGCTTGCGCTCTGTTATGTCTTCATAGACTCCCAGAACCCCGAAGACCTCGCCGTTGGGCATCTGCAGAGGAACCTTGCTGGTTTCCAGCCATATCTTGGTGCCCTCGGGTGTGGTTTGCGGCTCGACAAGTTCAGCCTGGGCTGGCGGGACTCAATGACCCCCCGGTCGTCGGCCCGGTAAATCTCAGCTTCATTCTTCCAGCCCATGGCATAGTCGTCCTTTCCAAGAAGCTGCTGCGGATGACTGAACCCGGCATCGCGGGCGAGCAGAGTATTGCAGCCCAAATAGCGCAGATCTAGGTCTTTCCAAAAGACCCTGATGGGAATGGACTCGATCACCAATTGCAGCGTATCTTTGGATTGCTCGAGCTGCAGCAGGGCCTGTTGCAACTCCCGGTTACTCTGCGAAAGCGCCTCCTCGGCCCGTCTTGCGTTCGGTGATATCCACTAGGCCACCGTACAGCCGAGTTCGTCTTGGCTCCTCCGCCTCCAGAACGCAATCTGCATACGAAGCCACCCACCCAATCTGTCCATCTTTGTGCCGAATCCGCAGTTCACAGGAGCCTGATGAGCCAGGGGCCAAGTCTGTGACATGTGTCTCGAATAAGGCGAGATCTTCCTCCACGACCAGGAAGTGCCAGCAGCCTTGTTCCTTGATTTCTTCAACAGTATAACCAGTGATGCGTTCCGAGGCGCCTGCCATCCAGTCGATTGAATAATCGCCGTCCGGCGAGGTCACGCAAGAATAGGCAATATCGGAAATGGCAGACGATATATGGCGAAAACGCTCCTCGCTCCCGCGCAGCGCCTCCTCCGCCCGCTTTTGTTCCTCTCGCAGCCGTTTTTTCTCCAGAGCATTGCGCGCGGCCTGACCAAGCCGGGCCGGACGGTCCTTCCAAACATAATCGTCAGCACCGCTGCTGCAGCGCATCGATGGCGGCTTCCTCGCCGATCCTGCCCGACACGATGATGAACGGGATTTCCAGCCCGCGTTCGCGCATTAACTGCAGGGCGCGCAGGCCGCTGAAATGCGGCAGGTGCCAATCGGCCAGAATCAGGTCAGGGATCGTTTCGAGGGCCCCAGGTAATCCGGCTCGGACTCCACTCGCCGCCAGTCCGGCTGGAATCCTTCTTCCTCAAGACGTTGGACCATCAACTCGGCGTCGTCGGGCGAATCCTCGACGATCAGCACGCGCAACAATGTTGTCATCCGTCACCTCCTCAAACTGAACCCGGGCGTGTCGGAAACTTGTCCTAGTGTAGTGTTTCCATAACGGCTTTACAACGGGAAAGTTTTTCAAGGATTTGGTCGACTTTCTTGGTCCAGATGAACGGTTTGGGCTCTCGATTATTGACCTGAATGAAATCTCTGATGGTGGCGACAAGTTCGGGAACGCTTCGAAAGACACCGCGGCGGATCTTCTTGCGAGTCAGTTCGGCGAACCACCGTTCGATCAGGTTCAGCCAAGAGGCACTCGTCGGCGTGAAGTGCAAATGAAAACGGGGATGGTTCTCCAACCACAGCGCGGCCTTGGGATGAGAATGCGTCCGGTAATTATCCAGGATCAGATGGAGATCCAACTCTTCGGGTGTTTCGCGGTCGATCCGACGCAAAAACTTCAGAAACTCCTGATGACGGTGCCGCGGATAACAACTGCCGATGACCGTCCCTTCCAGGACGTTCAGCGCCGCAAACAGCGATGTCGTCCCGCAGCGTTTGTAATCATGGGTCATCGTCCCACACCGGCCTTTCTTCATCGGCAACCCCGGCTGTGTCCGGTCCAGGGCCTGAATCTGCGACTTCTCGTCGAGGCACAAAACCAGCGCTTTCTCGGGGGGATTCAGGTAAAGTCCGACCACATCGGTGAGCTTTTCCACAAACCGAGTATCATTCGACAGCTTAAAGGTTTTAACTCGATGCGGTTGCAGTCCGTGGGCCTCCCAGACTCGGGCCACCGTCACATGGCTTACTCCGACCTCCTTGGCCAGTATCCGCGTGCTCCAATGGGTTGCGCCCGGAGGCCGCGACTGCAGCGTCCGATCGACGATCTGTTTGACGGTTTCCGGGTCGATCCGTCGCGGACTCGCCCCGTGCGGCGCGTCTTCGGAAATTCCGGACGGACCAGCCTTGGCAAACCGTGTTCTCCACAGGATGACGGTGGGTCGGGAGGTCCCCAAACGTTTGGCGATGGAGTTGTTGGAGACTCCGTCGGCGGCGAGAAGGCAAATCCGGGAGCGCAGGACAATGCGTTGGGCAGATGTTCGGGCTTTGACCCAAGCCTGCAAGGTTCTTCGTTCCTCCAAACTCATGGGCAAAGGTTCGGATGGATTCCACATGCCCCGAGTATTACACAGTTTTTAGTCATTGTCAAGATATTATGTTAACAGTACACTAGGATAAAGGTGCTTAAAAGGAAAACAAACGAAAATGCATTAAAATCAGGGGAAAACTGAGAAATAAGGCTGGCTGGGAAGCAAGGATTCGAACCTTGATCACATGATCCAGAGTCATGTGTCCTGCCATTGGACGACTTCCCAACGGCGTTTCATGATAATAGATTTTCGCCGATTTTTCAACCCGTTTGTGCGATCAAGCGGACGGAGACTTTTGTTGGCTAATTCCAATGCAGAGTTTGGCTTTTTACCCCTTGCCATTTACCCCTTACCCTTCACATTCACTTACGGAGCACGGGGTACGAGGAACGGGGTACGAGTTGCGTTGACACCCCTCCAAGCTGATGATAAGATTGACGGCTCAAAATGAAGAAAAGTTGGGTTCGGATGGCCGCCGTCCTCCTTTTGACGTTTGTTTTCCTCTATTTTTTCTTCCGCAAAGTCGATTGGAAGGCGGTCCTCAGCTATCTCGCCCAGGTCAACGTCCCCCTCATTATTCTCGTCGTTTTCATGGCCCCCATCCACCTGGCCACACGAGGTTTCCGCTGGAAATACCTGCTCAGGCCCGAAAAGCGCACTGTCAAATTTTTTAATACCTTTGCCGGAAATGCCGTCGGTTTTACGGTGACCTTCATTTTCCCCGGCCGACTGGGAGAGCTGGTCAAGCCTCTCTACCTCGCCCAAAAGGAGAACATCCGCAAGGGTTATGCGATCGGCACGGTCGTTGTCGAGCGGATCTTCGACATGTTCACGATGTGTTTTTTGCTGGGGACATTTCTCCTGGCCAGGCCGCTCTATTCTTCCTTCTTCAAGGTTCAGCCGGAAGCCTATTCTCATCTCAGGCTTTGGGGGATAGTGGGCCTCGCCGTCGCCTCAGCCTTGCTCGTCGTCAGCCTTTCTCTCTACTTTTTCCGGGACAGGACGCTCAAGGTCATGTCGTTCTTCCTCAAGCCATTTCCTCAAAGGTTTCAGCCAAAAGGTCCTGGGACTTGCCCAGGAATTTATCCAAGGACTCAAATTTTTCCATTCCCTGGGGAATGTCCTGGTCTATACTCTCCTGTCTTTCGTTGTCTGGCTCGGCATCACCCTCTACTATTGGGTTTTCTTCTTCGCCTACCATGTCCATCTGCCTTATTTCTCGCTCATTCCCTACATTTTCTTGACCATGGTCGGAGCATCCGTCCCGACGCCCGGCATGGCCGGAGGATACCACTATTTCAGCAAGCTGGGGATGACCTCCCTCTATCATATCGACCCCAACCTGGCCCTGGGCATGACCATCGTTGTCCACGCCATCCAGCTGGTGGTGACTTGCGTGCTGGGTTATGCTATATTATGGTCCGAAGGACTGTCGCTCTTTCAGCTCAAGAAATTGGGAGAGAACCAAAAATCATGAGATGTCCGTTCTGCAACTCTCTCGAGAGCAAGGTGATCGATTCCCGGGAAAGCAAGAAAGGACTCTCCATCCGCCGCCGCCGGGAATGCCTGGCCTGCAAGAGGCGGTTCACAACCTACGAGAAGATCGAAGAAATTCCCTACATGGTCGTCAAGAAAGACGGGAGCCGCCAGCCCTTCGACAGCCAGAAACTTCTCCGCGGGATGATGAAGGCCTGCGAGAAGAGGCCGATCCAGATCAGCCAGCTCGAGGAAATCGTTGAGGAGATCGAGAGCAAGCTCCAGGAGCGGCCGGAGAAAGAAATCGGGACTTCGGAAATCGGAGAGTTCGTGATGGAAAGGCTCAAGGCCCTGGACAAGGTGGCCTACGTCCGTTTCGCCTCGGTTTACCGGGAATTCAAGGACGTATCGGATTTCGAAACCCTTCTCAAAGAAAAATAGAACCCGCAGCGATGATCCGAAGGATTAAGCCCGTTTCGAGAGTCATCAAAATAGAAGCCGACATAGATAGTGCCGGCGGAGGGGTCCTGATCCAGAAGCGCGAAGTCCTGGGCTATCACCAGGGCTGGATCCCCTCGGTCGATATCTGCGAGAAGGGGAACGAGGTCGTCGTCGAAATAGAAGTTCCCGGCGTCGCCCGGAAGGACCTCAAGATCTGGCATTACGGCAACCGGATCGAGGTCAGGGGCGTCAAGAAAGAAACCTTGAGAGAAGAGAGCAAGAGATACCTGCGGTTGGAGCGGGAATTCGGGGCCTTCCGGCGGATCATCTTTCTGCCGACCGCGGTGTCATCGGAGAAGACAGCCGCCTATCTGGAAAACGGGATCCTAACGGTCGTCCTGAAAAAGAAAAGAAGAGCGGAGGAGAAACAGGGAGGAGACTATGGCCAACGTCGATAATAAGAACGGCGAACAGTTCGATGAGATGATCGAAGACCGCGATCACAAACTCCACATCCCGCCCAAGCTGCCCATCCTTCTTCTCCGCGACATCGTCGTTTTTCCTTACATGATCGTCCCCTTGTTCGTGGGCCGGGAAAAATCCAAGAACGCCATCGACAATTCGCTCTCCACCCACCGGATGATCTTCCTCGTGACCCAGAAGAACATGGAGATCGAGGAACCGAAGAGAGATGAGGTTTACGATATGGGCACCGTCGCCCTGATCATGAGGATGCTCAAACTCCCCGACGGCAGGGTCAGGATCCTGGCCCAGGGGCTTATCCGGGCCAAGCTCGAAACCTTCGAGGAAGACGGCCCCTTCCTGAGCGCTCAGGTATCGGTCATCCACGAAAGCGAGGGGGGCGAAAAAACGCTGGAGAGCGAGGCCCTCATCCGGAACGTCCGGTCGGGCCTGGAAAAGGCGACTTCCCTGGGCAAGAATATCCCCCCCGAGGTCCTGATCATCGCCACGAATGTTGAGGAACCGGGGCGGCTGGCCGACCTCGTCGCCTCGAACCTGGAGCTCAAGGTTCAGGAGGCTCAGGAGATTCTGGAGATAGTCGACCCTCTCCAGAGGCTGAAGAGAGTCTATGAGCTTTTGACCCGGGAGATCGAGCTCCTGGATGTCCAGTCGAAAATCAGCACCGAGGCAAAGGGGGAGATGGACAAGCTCCAGAAGCAGTATTTCCTGCGCCAGCAGATGAAGGCCATCCAGAAGGAGCTGGGCGAAGGGAATGAGCTTCAGGAAGAGCTCAAAGGCTATCAGGACAAGCTGAAGAAGCTCAAAGTGGCCGAGGAAGTTCGGGAGGAGCTTGAAAAACAGATCAGCCGGCTCTCCCAGATGCATCCCGAATCGGCCGAGACCGCGGTTGTCAGGAACTACCTGGACTGGATGTTTTCGCTGCCCTGGAACAAGGGCACGGTCGATAACCTTGACCTCAAAGCGGCCAAAAAGATCCTGGACGAAGACCACTACGGCCTGCAAAAAGTGAAGGAACGGATCATCGAATATCTCGGAGTGCGGAAGCTCTCCAAGAAGATCAAAGGCCCTATTCTTTGCTTCGTCGGGCCGCCCGGGGTGGGGAAGACCTCCCTCGGCCGGTCCATCGCCCGGGCCCTGGGGAGAAAGTTCATCCGCATCTCACTCGGCGGAGTCCGCGATGAGGCGGAGATCCGGGGCCACCGCCGCACCTATGTCGGGGCGCTGCCCGGCCGGATCATCGACGGACTCAGGCGGGCGGGCTCGAATAACCCCGTCTTCATGATGGACGAGGTGGACAAGATCGGGGCGGACTTCCGGGGCGACCCGTCGTCGGCCCTTCTCGAAGTCCTCGACCCCGAACAGAACTTCTCTTTCCGGGACCACTATCTTGGAGTGCCCTTCGATCTCTCTAAGGTCATGTTCATCACCACGGCCAATCTTCTTGATCCCATCCAACCGGCCTTTAGGGACCGCATGGAGGTCATCGAGCTTCCCGGCTACACCGAGGAGGAGAAACTGCAGATCGCCCTTCAGCACCTGGTCCCCAAGCAGGTTACCGAGAACGCCCTGGATAATGAACTGATCTGCTTCACCGAGGGTTCGATAAAAAAAATCATTTCTCTCTATACTCGGGAAGCCGGGGTGAGAAACCTCGAGCGCGAGATCGCTTCGACCTGCCGTAAGGTTGCCCGCCGGGTCGCGGAGGGCAAAAAAACATTGAGCCGGATCACCTCCCAGAACATCGAGTCTTTCCTGGGCCCGCCCAAAATCTTTAAGGACCAGCTTCTCAAAAAGGACTCAGGTCGGGGTGGCCATGGGGGTGGCCTGGACCGAGACCGGGGGAGAAATCCTGTTCGTCGAAGCCACCAAGATGAAGGGCAAGGGCAATCTCTCCCTGACCGGATCGCTGGGCGAGGTGATGAAGGAATCCGCCTACGCGGCTCTGAGCTATGCCCGGACGTACGCCAGGGAATTCGGGATCGATAACCGAATCTTTTCCCAGAACGATTTCCATATCCACATCCCCGAAGGCGCCATCCCCAAGGACGGTCCTTCCGCCGGAGTCACGATCGCCACCGCCCTGATTTCGATCTGTACCGACCGGAAGGTCAAATGGGACGTGGCCATGACCGGCGAGATCACTCTGAGAGGAAATGTCCTTCCGATCGGTGGGGTCAAAGAGAAAGTGTTGGCCGCCCAGCGGGCCGGCGTCAAGCACATGATCCTCCCGCTCCCCAACAAAAAGGACCTGATCGACATCCCCCCTAAGGTGTTGAAAGAGATGGAGTTCATCTTCGTCGAGGATATCAAGGAAGTGTTCAATCACGCCCTGGTACAGCCGTTCAAGTTCAAGGCCAAGAAGACTTGATCATGAGCGCCGTCCAGTTGGTGGGAATGAATTCGTTTTGAAATTAAAAGATCTTGGCGAGAGAGAGCTTATCCGGGCCATCCGGAAAGATTTTTCTAAGCCCGGAAAAGACTTGATCCTCGGAATCGGCGACGATGCGGCCGTTATCAAGGCCGGGGAAAAAAACCTCATCCTGACGACGGACGTTTTGATCGAGGACTCTCATTTCATAAGGACGCTGCAGCCGGCGTTCTGGCTGGGCCGCAAGAGCCTGAACGTCAACCTGAGTGACATCGCGGCCATGGGCGGGACTCCTCGTTATGCGCTCCTGGGGCTTGGTTTGCCTCCCACGGTGGATACACGGTGGGTTGGTGAATTCTTTACAGGCTTCAGGTCGGCGGCGACGGAATCTGGCGTCTTCTTATCGGCGGCGATCTGTCCCAAGCCGCGGCTGTTTTCATCTCCGTCACGGCGATTGGGGAAGGCCGGACAATCATCCGGCGGAGCGGCGCCCGGCCCGGGGACTTCATCTTCGCCTCGGGTTCCTTGGGAGATGCGGCGGGCGGGCTTCGGTTGTTGAGAAGGGGATTCAAGCTCGGCCAAGACAAGAGGGCAGACCCCCTCCTCAAGGCCTTTCTGGACCCCGTTCCTCAGGTCGAACTCGGCCTTAGGCTTGCGAACTCGAGGCTTGCCACTTCGATGATCGACAGCAGCGACGGGCTCTCGGTCGACCTCCTCCATCTCTGCGAGGAAAGCGGCCTGGGGGCTGAAGTGGAGCTCGGTCGTCTTCCCATCTCGGCTCAGCTTTGGGACTTCGAAAAGGACCCCTATCCCTTGGCTTTACACGGGGGCGAAGACTATCAGCTAGTTTTTACGGTTTCTCCCGCAAAGTACAGGGCCGTCCTGGCTCTATCCAAGAAAATCGCGGTTACTCCCATCGGCCGGATGACCAAAGCGAAGGGCATCTACGTCATCGACCAGAACGGAAAGAAGAAAATCTTGCCCGTTAAAGGGTACCAGCACTTCAAGAGCCGGTGAGCCGTGAGCCCTGAACAGTGCGGAGGGAGAAAACCAAGCCTTTCGAGATTTGCTAACTGATTTTCGAAAAGTATTGGGCTTCGAAAACCACCTCAGCCGGGCCGGACTGAAAGACCTTCTCTTTTTCCCATTCAACTGTGACCGATCCCATGCTGGTCCGAACTCTGACTTTCTTATCGGTCAGGTTTTTTAAGATGGAGGCTACTGCGGCCGCGCTCGATCCGCTGCCCGAGGAAAGGGTTTCGCCGACCCCCCTCTCCCAGAACAGGACTTCGATAACTTCGCGGCTCATGACCCGGATGAATTCGACATTGACCCTGTTGGGAAAGAAGGGGTGAGACTCGATCTCTCTCCCGGTCTGATGCCACTCGATCCGGGCGGGAAAGCTCTTGACAAAGACGTCGCAGTGAGGATTTCCCATTGAGACACACGTGATGGGATAGACTCTCTGGTGAATGCTGAGAGGGTAGTCGACGATCTTCTCGTGGTAGGCACCGTCGTCAAAAGGGATGTCTTTCGAAGTGAAGCGGGGCTCACCCATATCCAACTTGAGCTCAAAGAGATTGTCATTTTGCTTGAGAAGCTCGCATTCCCTCTCTCCGGCGGGGGTTTCGAAACGAATCAGGGGCGGATCGACCTTTTTTTGATGATAGAGATAGGCGGCCGCGCAGCGCAGGCCGTTTCCCGAGATTTCCGCTTCCGTGCCGTCGGCGTTGAAAATCCGAAAGTTCACCAGAGCCCGGCTCTTGTTTCTCACAAAGATGAGGAGCAGCCCGTCGGCCCCGACTCCTGTGTGCCTATCGCAGATTTTCCTCGCGAATTCGCTGATGTTGGACGGTTCGACACCCGCCTTTTGATCGAGGACGAGGAAATCGTTGCCCAGAGAGTGGACCTTGGTGAGCGTCATCAAGGAATCCGCAGCGTCACGATGGAATCCTGCGTCTCGCCGTCTGACTCCCTCCGGATCAAGAGCATGATCGGGTCGCCGGATTTGGCTTTGCTCAAGATTCCCTTGAATTCGGCTACAGATGTCACCCGGCGGCGGTTCACTTCAAGGATGATGTCTCTTGGTTCGATCCCCTTCTGGTCCGCCTCCGTATAGCGACGGACTTCAGTGATCAGCAGTCCCTCGCGCGTCTGGAGGCCGTACCTCCTGGCCAGGTTTGGTGTGATGGCGCTGACCGACATGCCTAGATCCTTTTCCAGAGCGGTCGAAGTTTCCTTTTCTTCCTGGGGTTCGAGCTCGATGATGGTTGCGGTCAGCGTCATTTCTTTGCCGTCGCGGATGAACTTGATGTCCACTTTGGTTCCGGGATTGAGGTCGGCGATCTTGAACTTCAAGTCGTTGGGGTTCTCTACGGGCTGTCGGTTGATCTCGATGATGACGTCGTAGCGCTTGAGCCCGGCCTTCTCGGCGGGACCATCGGTCTCGACCGAATTGACCACCGCGCCCTTGCTCGAGGTCAGGTTGAGAAGCTTTTTCTCGTCCTCGGTGATGGGGATGATGGTCACTCCCAGGTAGCCGCGGACGACGCGGCCTTTTTCTTTGAGCTGCGCGACGACTTTCTTAGCGAGGTTGGAGGGAATGGCGAAACCGATCCCAATGTTCCCACCCGAGGGAGTGAGGATGTTGCTGGTGATGCCGATCACCTCACCCTTCATGTTGACCAGAGGGCCGCCCGAATTGCCCATGTTGATGGCCGCGTCGGTTTGGATGAAGTCCTGATATTCCGGGACGTTCATCCCCGTTCCCAGCTGGCGTCCCTTGGCGCTCACGATGCCTGAGGTGACGGTGTGTTCCATGCCGAAGGGGTTGCCGATAGCCAGGACCCACTCTCCGACCTTGGCCTGCGAAGAATCCCCCAGCTCAACGGAGGGCAGGTTTTTCCCCTCTATCTTGATCAAGGCCAGGTCGCTCCTGGGATCGGTCCCGACGACTTTGGCCGTGTAGGACTGATCCCCGGCGGTGACGGTGACTTTGGCCGCCTTCTCAACGATGTGGTTGTTGGTGATGATGTAGCCGTCTGAGCTGATCACGAACCCGGACCCCTGGGCCTCGGAGCGGAATTCCTGCTCCCGATCCGGCTGCCGCCCAAAAAATTTATCCCAGAAATCCTCAAAGGGCCAGTCTTGCCCGCCCATTTCGGGGGCGTTCCTTTTGATAACCTTCTGGCTCACGATTTTCACCACCGCGGGGCCGACCTTCTCCGAAATCTTGACAAAGTCGAGGTCGGGCTTGAGTTCGGCGGCGGAGGCGAACAGGGTCGATGCAAGCCCAGAAGATGAAGTTTTGGCCTGGAGGCTGGGCTCCGGGGCTTTCTTTTCAGGAAGATAGACAAAAATATAGGTTGCCGCGAGTAGACCCAAGACAAAGGCCGTCAGGGCAATCCAGATGATCTTTTTCATTTTTTCCCTCCGGGAAGTGAGTTCAAAAGATAGCATACTCCTCTGGAAAATTCAACTCAGCTAACTTGACCAAAACTCTCGCCGCTCGAAAAAAGTTGCATAAACGTCCTCAGGAAGCTATGATCAAATTTCGAAGCGCCATGGGCTTACACAAGGGTCTCCTCATCGTCCTGGAGGGAATTGACGGCTCGGGCAAGTCCACCCAGGCCGAGCTCCTGCTTGAATGCCTCCGACGCCTGGGTCTGGACGCCCTCTCCTTTCGAGAGCCATCCGCGGGGCATGGGGCAAGGAGATCAAGAGGAAAGCCCGACGCCCCGACTCGCTCACCCCGGAACAGGAGCTCGACCTTTTCTTGAAGGACCGGAAGGAAAACGTGCGGCGGAATCTGGAGCCGGCTTTGAAGCGAAAAAAGATTGTCATCCTTGACCGGTATTACTATTCAACGATTGCCTACCAAGGCGCCAAGGGCATCGATCGGCAGAGGATCCGAGAACTCCACGAGCCTTTCGTGATCGAGCCCGACCTGGTCTTCATCCTGGACGTAGATGCTCGAAAGGGATTGGGCAGGATCAAGAATCGTCCGGACAAAGACCGCCTGTTCGAGCGCGAAGATTACCTGGTTGAGGTCGGGAAGATCTTCAAGAGCCTCAAAGGCAAGAACATCGTGCACGTCGACGCGAGCGCCCCGCCAGACCAGATCGCCCGCAAGATTGCGGCGCGCGTATCGCGCTGTATCAAGAAATACACAACTAAAGAAAAAAAACGTATATGCCCTTAGCTCTCACCCCTTCACCTCTTGCCATTTACTCCTTCCTTGGGATGATGGACGAAACTGACCATTTTCTGGTATATTCTGGATGATTGAAGGCCTCTCTTCCATGAAGACGAAGATCAAGATCAAAAAATCCAGCCCACGTCAGATTCTGCGCGCGCTGCTCTTGGTTTTTATCCTCGGCGTCGTCTGCGTTCTCGGCGGCGTCCTCGGTCTGTGGATGGCCGTCCGCCAGAACCTGCCCGATGTCTCGGAGATTGAAAAGTTCGAGCCCAACATCATCACCTCAGTCTACGGCGATGACGGGACGATCGCCAAGGAATTCGCTATCGAACGCCGGGTCGAAGTGCCCTATGACCAGATTCCCCAAGTCTTGAAGGACGCGATCATCGCCACCGAAGACCCGCGGTTTTTCCGCCACCGGGGCGTGGATTACCGGGGCATTCTCAGGGCGGTCAAGGAAAACCTCAAGCTTTGGAGAGGCGGGAGGCGGCTCCAGGGCGGGAGCACCCTCACCCAACAACTGGCCCGCTCCCTCTTCCTTTATCCCCAACAGACGGTCCGCCGGAAGCTCAAGGAGGTCTTTCTCTCCTTGCAGATTGAAAAGCGGTATCCCAAAGAGCGGATCCTCGAGATGTACTGCAACCAGTTTTATCTGGGGCACGGTGTCTACGGAGTTGAGACGGCCTCCAACCTATTTTTCGGAAAGAAAGCGGCTGAGCTGAACCTGGAAGAGGCGGCGCTCATCGCCGGAATCTTTCGTTGGCCGTCCGGCTATTCGCCTTATCTCCATCCCGAGACGACACTCAAGCGCCGAAACCATGTCCTCAACCGGATGGTCGAAGAGGGCTTCATCAGCCGGGCCCAGGCCGACGCTGCCGAAAAAAAGCCCATGAGCGTCCTGCCCCTCCACCGCCAGGATTCTGACTTCGGCGCCTATTTCTTTGAAGAAGTCCGCAAGTACATCGAGAAGAATTATGGCAGCGAAGCCCTTTACCGGGCGGGCCTGAAGGTTTATACGACGTTCAATCCAGGCCTTCAGAAAAACGCGGAAGTCGCTCTCGTCAACGGCCTCAAGGTCATGGACAAGAAAAGGGGCTGGCGGAAAGATAAGGTGAATCTGGTCAGCGAGGGGATCGAAAAAATAGAGGAAAGCTGGCTCCCGAGCTGGACCGTTTCCTCGGTCGAACCGGCGGGGTTTGAGGATGCGATCGTCTTGAACGTCACCAAGAACGAGGCCCAGGTCAAAGTCAAAGGCTACTCCGGGAAATTGCGGAACGGTGACATCGATTGGACGAGGACGAAAAACCTCGAGACGCTCATCCAGAGAGGCGACATCATCCAGGTCACGATCAAGCAGATCGATGAAAGCAAGAAGGAGTTGCTCGTTTCTCTCGATCAGGAGCCGCTCGTCCAGGGAGCCTTCCTGGCCGTCGATCCTCTCACCGGTCAGATCAAGGCGATGGTCGGGGGGTATTCCTTCCAGACGAGCAAGTTCAACCGGGCCACCCAGGCCATGAGGCAGTGCGGGTCGGCCATCAAGCCGATTCTTTATACCGCGGCTCTTGAACACAATTTCACGCCGGCGAGCATTATCGTTGACGAGCCGACGACCTTCATCGATAAGTGGACGGGGCAGCCTTGGGCCCCCAAGAATTATGACCGGCTGTACAAAGGCGCGGTGACCGTCCGGAAGGGTATCGAAGAGTCGAGAAACGTCGTCACGGCTCGTCTCCTCGATTCCATCTCCCCCCAGGTCGGTGTCGATTATTGCCGCAAGTTCGGCCTCACCTCAAACATCTATCCCTATCTTTCGCTCTCCCTGGGCACCTTTGAAGTCACTCTTTTGGAGCTGGTCTCCGCCTACACGACGTTTCCCAACAAGGGTGTCCGGGTCAAACCTTATTTCATCACCCGGGTCGAAGACAAAGACGGGAACATTCTCGAGGAAAACAAAGTCGAGGCGGAGGAAGTCGTCTCCCCCCAAATCGCCTACATGATGACCTCACTGCTCGAAGGGGTTGTCCAGAGGGGCACGGCCTGGATGGCGGCGCCGCTGGCGGAAACCAAAGCGCTGGCCGGGAAAACAGGAACAACCGATAAATTCACCGATGCCTGGTTCGTCGGATTCTCGCCCTCGCTCTGCGCCGGGGTCTGGGTCGGGAACGACGCGAAAATATCTCTCGGCAGCAACCAAGCCGGAGCGGTGGCCGCTCTTCCGATCTGGATGGAATTTTTCGGGAAGGTTATCGGCGAAGAAAAACAGAGAGCCAAAAAGCAGGGGAGCGATCCCGTCAGGGAAGAGTTCGAGGTTCCTCCCAATCTTTCTTTTGTTGAGATCGACCGCAAAACGGGGTTGCTGGCGACACCGATCTGCCTGTATCCCCTGCGGGAGGTATTCTTGCCCGGCACCGAACCTCTCCGCTTTTGCTCCCATGAAGACCACCTCAGGATTCTTGACTATTACTCGGTCGAGAAAGCCAAAGAAGAACACTAAAGACGTCTATCTCGTCATCTTGTCGTCTCGTCTTCCGTCAAAAGAATAGTGAGTGTGAGGAGCAAGGAGTGAGGGCTAAGAATGCAAATTATCCCGATCCGAACAGATGCCGGATGCCTGACGGATTTCTCGAGAGAAACCAAAAAGGGCATATTATTTCCAAGAAATTTATTGGCTGATTGAATGGCGAGATGACCCCTAATAGACCCATTTTGGAGGGGACGGAATTTATTTCTTTCTTGCCGACCCCGAGGTTCTCGATCCCGAAGAGCTCGACCGGCCCGAGGAGGAGCCGCGATAGCTTCCCGAAGAAGACCCCTTGGAGCCTGAGCGAGGAGGAGATGCTGCCTGAGCTGGAAGTCCCCCGGTTAGAAGGCGACCGATAAGACGAGCTTCCGCCCGTGATGTAGTTATAGATCCGGTTGATGAAAGACCCGGATCTCTCGCCTTCGCTAGGGGCGCCGTATTTTTTGAGGTCGATCTCCGGCGAGGCAGGGTAGCCAAAGGAGTTCCTACGGCTGAGCCCTGAGGAATCTTTTCCCAGGGAGCGGATAGGGCCTCGTTCGATGCTCGCCGATGCCGACGGCTCCTTTTTCTTTCGAATCTGCCTCTCCTTGGGAGGGTTGGTCGAGGCGGGGGGAGCGTTGCCGGAAGGCTTTTTGGGCGCTACCTTCTCCGTCCCTTTGGCCTGGCCTTTGTCTGGTCCCTTCGATTCGGCCCCTTGTCCCTCTTTCCTGAGAATATATCGTTTGTCTCCCAATGGCTCGACTCTGACACCGCCGATTTCTGGCCTCTGGGTCAGGCTGGGGTTAGAGAGGTTGATCTTGCCCAAATTCCTCAGCTCTTCCGGGTGAAGCGCAGCCTGGGCGATGTTCCTGGCCTCTGAGCTGGTCCTTTCGGATAACGGTCAGGGCCCTGGAGTTGAAAGGATAACCGTGCCCGTCCCAGCGATCATAGTAGAAATTATCTACGATGACGACGGGATAGCCCCAGTAGCTCAAAGGCGCCCAACCATAATAGTCATCATCCCACCACCAGTTCACCCAAGCCGGGCCCCAATAGGCTTGCGGAATCCAGTACCAGCCGATGCCTGTCGTCCATCCCCAGCGGCCATAATGGAACGGAGCCCAACCCCAGGGTTCGTAGGGCAGCCAGGTCCACCCGCTCAGCGGCAGCCAATCCCACCGGCCGTTATAATAAGGACGCCATCCCGCGTCCACTCCGGAAGGACTCCAAACATATCCATAAGGCCTGAGGTAGGTCCATTCGCCGTTGGAATCAAGCTCTGATTCGAAGTCTTCGAGTTCATCCGGCAAATAACGATTCGCCACCGTCCTCGAGAACTCCGAATCCCGCGAGTCGTTGAATTCGTCAAAGGCATCCTCGGCGGTCGCCATGAATTGGGCCGGGCGGTCGGCAAATCTGCCCTGGGAAACCTGGAGATGCTGCTCACTTTTCACGAGGGTCGATCCTTCTTCCCCGGCCGCTTCGACCAGGCCCCGGAAGACCAGAATTTCTGTCTCTTCGTTTTCCCGGACGTCCAACCGGTAAAGACCCTTATCCAGGATATAAAAAGACGCGTCGGGGGAGTGGAGCTCGATGCTCTTCTCTTTTTTCAGGTAGCTTACGCCGAAATAGATATTTCCGGTCCAGACCCGAATTCGGATGACGTCATTGTCCCTCTTGGGGAGGTCCATGAAGTCGACCTTGGTGTTGTTATCCAGCCGGAGGAAATTATTATGGCCGAGATAGATTTCCGCCCGCCCATCTGTCGTGCCGACCCGGTCTCCTTCCTGGATGGGGGTGTTGATCACTGCCTCCTCATAGCCCAGGTCGGCGGCCCTCTGGAGGAAAATTTTCCCCGTAACGTAGGTCAGCCTGGCAAAAGACTCATTTGTGTATCTTGATTCATCCGCCAAAAGCGAGGCGGTTCCTAAGACGAAGAAAAGGATTGCCACGGACCAGAATATTTTTCTCATCGCGGTCTCCTTGACATTCTTGCTTTATGCAAGAACTATGCCAAGCATTTGCCCTTTAAAATGGGCTTTCCCGCCTGATTTCTGTCCTCAAAAGGGGACGATTGGACCCGGCGAGGACAACCTCATAGGCGGCACAGTTGCTATATTTCCCAGTATTTTCTAACTGCCTCAAAGACTCTGGTTAGCTCCTGCTTTGTCTCCTCGGAGGCTTCCCCTTCGATGGCCGGCGTTCCGCCACTTCCGGAAAGCTGCAGGAGAACATTCCTGACCCCTTCCTTCAAACCCTGATAATCGTAACCGCCCTCCAGGGAGAGGGCGATCCGGTTTTCACATAATCCTTCGGCCAAGCTTCAGGAGCTCGGAGGTCATCGCCGCGAATCCATCGCCGCTTATGCGCATTCCCCCGAGCGTATCGCCTTGGCTGATATCGAACCCCGCTGAGACGAGGATGAATTCGGGTCTATATTGAGAGGCCAGCGGTGCGAGAATTTTCTGGAAGATAAAGAGATAATCTTCGTCCGTTTTGCCGGCATAGAGCGGGACGTTGATAGTATAGCCCTCGCCATCGCCCGCTCCTGTTTCAGCCCAATATCCGCTCCCGGGGTACAAGGGCACCTGATGGGTCGAAAAATAAAGGACGTCGCGCCGGGAATAAAACGCATTCTGGGTGCCGTTCCCGTGGTGGACGTCCCAATCGACAATCAGGATTCTATGAAAGCCGCGCTTTTTGATCAGATATTCGGCGGCGACCGCGACATTGTTGAAAATGCAGAATCCCATGGCCCGGGATGGCTCGGCGTGATGTCCGGGCGGCCTGACCAAGGCGAAAGCGTTCTGGATTTTCCCCTTCAGGATTAGGTCAATCGCCTTGAGGAGGCCCCCCGTCGCCAGGAGCGCCGTTTCAAAAGACAGTGGTGAGGTGGATGTATCCGGATCCAGATAGACTCTCTCCTTGCCCGCCGTTTCCTTGATCAGGCCGAAATAGGCAGGCGTGTGGACGAGCTCAATTTCTTTTTCGGTGGCGCGTCTGGGCTCGATCGCCAAATAAGGGAACGAGATTTCCTCCTGCAGCATCCGATAGAGGACCTCCAGCCGTCCGGGATTTTCCGGATGGTAAGCGCCCATGTTGTGGTCAAGATATCGTCTATCCTTAACAATCCCTGTCCTCATTGCAATCACCTCTGAGGGACGTTCCCCAAGGGGACACCCTTTATTTCTGAAGAATTAATCTAATCCTTAGGTTTTTAAGCTTGAAGGGTGTCCCCTTGGGGAACGTCCCTGTTTTTACCTCCTGAGTGACCAGTGACGGGCGACTAATTGCTTTTCTTGAAAAATCTTTGCCAACTCCTCCGGCTTTGGTTTCGGCGTGAGGAAGCTGACGATGATCAAGGTTCCGAGAGAAATAGCCAGCGCGGGATAGATGATCGGAATTCCCCAGGGGTCCCCATCGGGCGCTTGGCCCGGCGGCAAAATGGCGGCCACGATCCGGAAACCGAAGCAGGCTGCGGTCCCCGAAATGATGGAAACGATTCCCGCCGCCTTCGTCGCCCTTTTCCAAGCCAGGGCGGCAATCAGAGTCGGGGTTATGGCGACGCCGTAGATCGTGTATGCAAAAAAAGCCATGTTGAGCACGGATTTTAGCTTTGTGGCCAGGAACAAGGCAACGATCCCCAGGATGACGATCAAGATCTTCTGCATGGCGACCAACGTCGCCTGGCTCGCGTTTTTGTTGATGAAGCGTTGATAGATATCGCGCATGAGGTTGGTCGAGGGCGAGAGGAGATAGTTCATGCCCGTCGAGACGACGACGGCGCAGGCGGCGCCCAGGAGAAGGATTCCGACAGGCGCCGGCACCAGGCTTCGGGCCGCCATCAGGACGACCTTGCCCCCCTCTTTGGGAATGGAGAGGTCGATCTGGCCTTTGAACTTGCTGTAAGCGAAAACGGCGATGACCACGACGACCGTCTCCACGAAGATCGTCCCGATCGTCCACAGGATGACCGCTTTTTTCGCATCCTTGGCACTCCGGGCGCTGTAGAATTTCTGGTACATGCTCTGCACACCCATCAGGAGAAGGAGTGTCGAGAGAAAGTAGCCTCCCGCCTTCAAAATCGGGTGCGCGCCGAATGTGTTGTTGACGACCGCGAAATAGCCCGGCTCCAGCACCTTCGTCGCTTCGGAAAAGCCGCCTGCTGCAGCGTAAACAAAAGGCACCGCGAGGAGACAGGCAAGCACGATGATGATGCCGTTGGGAAGGTCGGTATAGGCGATCGCGACCATGCCGCCAAGGGCCGTGAAGAGGATGACAAAGAGGGCCGCGATCATGGTGCCGGTCGAGGCCGGGATCTTCCCGTCGGTCACGACGTTGAGAATAAAACCCCCGGCGACGAACTGATAAGAGACGATGACCGTGAATGAGATGATCAGAGCGATGGCTCCGGCCACCCTGGCCACAGGACCGTAGCGGACCTCCAGGATATCGCCGATCGTGTACTGGCCGAAGGTCTGGATCTTGCCGGCCAGGAAGTAGATCAGGATGATGCCCACCCAGGCGCCGGCGGCCAGCCAGAGGGCTGAAAATCCGGCCTTGGAAGCGAACTCCGCTCCGGCGATGAACGTCCCCGAGCCGATCCAGGTGCAGATGAGGGTAAAGACCATGACCGAAGTCTTCAACCGCCGGCCGGCGACCATGAAATCTTCCTGGTTCTTGATGCGCCGGGACCGGTAAAAATTGAAGCCGGTCAGGACGAGAAGATAGGCGAGAATGATGTAGAGATAAATCGACATCGAACCCTCCTCATAAAACCTTACCCCTTACCGTTTTTATTTTCAGATAAACAAAGCCCATGATCAGATACCGTTTGAGGTCGCCCCAAGAACGGATCTGGCCGAGTGCCTTTGGAATTTTCTTGATGACGGAGCCTTTGCCCTGGCTCTCCGACCAACGGAAAAGAAGTTCGCTCACCTGGGCCCAGGTCAGCCTATCCAAAAAGAGTGGGACATCCCCCTGGGCCAGCGGCAAAGTCGTGATCTTGGACCGGTATTTCTTTGTCCAGGTGAAGTCCTTGGGCAGGACTCCAGTCTCCTTGGCTGTATTCTCCAGGGGAGTCCCGGGATAAACGTGGAGAATTGCGATTGTCGATTCGATCGAGCCCTTGTATCGTTCGATGATCTCGACTGTCTCGAGGGCTTCCTCCCAAGTTTCGGTGGGGTGGCTGAAGATGAAAAAGACATTGGGGATGATTCCCAACTCATGACACCAGCCGACCAGGTTGTGGAAGTCCTGGATATCTATTTTCTTATTGATGATCTCGTTCCGCACCCTCTCGGAGCCGGCTTCGAGGCCGAAAGAGATGTGGAAGAGTCCGGCTTCTTTCATCTTGGCCAGCAGCGGCCTCGAGATGAGGTCAAGCCGGACCTCGGCCCTCCAGAAAATGTCCAGCCGGCGGGCGATGATCAGGTCGCAGATTTCTTCGACTCGCCTCGGATTGGAATTGAAGGTGTCATCGTAGAAGAAGATAACCCTGGCCCCGTGATCTTTGACGTGCTGCTCGATCTCTCGGACGACGTTCTCGGGACTCCGCATCCTCACCGCCCGGCCCCAGTTGATCGGAGTGGCGCAGAAGTTACAGTCGAAGGGACAGCCTCGGCTGGCCATGATGTTAACCGCCGGCAAGGGGCCTTGTCCCGGGACGTCGACGGTGAAATTGTATTTTTCGAAGGGCACGAGATGAAAAGCGGGGAAGGGGAGTGTGTCGAGGTCCTTGATCGGGGGCCGGGGGGCGGTGGAGACGATTTTGCCATCCTTACGCAGGACGAGCCCCGGTGTTTGCTCAAGCGCGGCGAGGCCCGGTTTGGATTCGAGGGCCCGGCATAGCTCGAGCATGGTGTTTTCGCCCTCACCTTTGACGACGAGGTCCAGTTCGGGAAGGTGGGCCAGGCAATCCTCGGCGGCCATGGAGGCGTGGGGCCCGCCCAGAACGGTCAAGGCTTCAGGAAATGCTTGCTTGGCGATCTTGACCAGCTTGAAACTCTGGAAACGATTTTCTGTCGTCGAGGTGACGCCGACAATGTCCGGTCGATTGTCCCGGATCTTGTTCCGAATATCTCGCCAACTCAGGTTCAGAATATCCGCCGGAACGACCTCCACTCCGATCCCGTTTTTTTCCAGGACGGCGGCGATGGACAGGATCCCGAGGGGCGGCATGGACGAGCCCTTGGACCAGCGTTCGGCAAAGTAGCCGCCGGGCGGGACGTAGAGTTGAACCTTCATGAATGATCGAGAGCCGGCTGTTCTTCCTTCTTCTCCAATTTCACCGAGTAGATCTTGGTGACATTGGGCTCGACCATGGTCGTTCCGTAGATGTAGTCGGCCACCTCCATGGTCTTATAATTATGGGTGATGATGACGAACTGGGTCTGGCTCTTGATGTTCTTCATCAGGTCCAGGAAGCGGGCCAGGTTGACGTCGTCCAGGGCCGCGTCGACCTCGTCCAGAAAGCAGAAGGGGGTGGGTTTGTAGCGGAAGAGGGCAAACAGAAAAGCCAGGCTCGTGAGCGACTTTTCGCCGCCGGAGAGGAGGACCAGATTCTGGACCTTTTTGCCCGGCGGCTGGGCGATGATGTCGACTCCGCTCTCGAGCGGGTTTTCGGTGTCGAGGAGCTTCACCTCGGCGACTCCACCCTTGAAGAGAAGGGCGAAGACCTCCTGGAAATTCTTGTTCACCTCGGACAGGGCGGTCAGGAACTGAATCTTGCTCTCCTCATCGATCTTCTTGATAGCCTCCTGGGTGGAATCGATCGATTCGCGCAAATCCTTTTTCTGCTGGACCAGAAAGTCGTAGCGCTGTTTCTGGGCGATAAATTCCTCCTCGGCCATCAGGTTGACGGCCTTGTACTTCTGGAGGGTTTCGTTGTCCTCGCTGAGCTGAGCCTCGATTTCGTCGTCTGCAATGCTCTCTTCGAACCTCTCGACCTTCACCTCGTGAAGCGTCTTTTTGAGGTCCTGCCAGCAGGTCTCTTCGAGGTTGAGCAGGTCTCGTTCGAGCTCGGCTTTGGTGATCTCCCACTTGACCCGGTCCTCTTTCATTTTCTCTTCGTCTTCTCGCGTTTTTTTGAGCCCCTGTTCCAAGGCTTCTTGCTCGCCCTGCGTTTTCTGGAAAAGAAGCTCTTTTTCGCTGAGAGCCGTTTCCCCGGCGTTTTTCTCTTCTTCGGATTTCCTGGCGCGCTCCTCGAGCTCACGGATGTGTTCTTTGAGCGCGAGCTCGGCCGCTTCGCCGTCACGGATCTCTTCCTTCAGGGCCTCGATCTTCGCCCGGGTGCCCTCTTTCCCGACGGCGATTCTCCGAGACTGGGTTCCCGTGTTTTGGATCCGTTCCTGGACGAGGTCCCTGTTGCCTTTCAGCTCGAAGAAGAGTCGTCCCTCTTCCTGGTCCTTCTGCTGATACAGGGCCAGCTCGCGCTCCAGATTTTCTGAAGCTTCCTTGAGGGCCCTCTCTTCTTCATTCAGGACCCTGATCCGCTCGAGGGAAACTTCCGTCTTTCCAGCCAGGGACTGGCGTTCGGCGCGGAGAGTCACGATCTCCTGGTTCAGGATCGTGTGGGTGCCGGCGATTTTCTCTTTCTCGGCCAGGGTGAATTCACGCTCTTTCTCCAGGTCGCCGATCGTCTTCTGCAGCTGCGCGCGAAGCTCTTCTTCCCCGCGGAGTTCGTCGTCGAGTTTTTCTTTTTCCTTGTTCCTTTCTTCGAGCCGGGAGGCGAGGGGCTGGATCTCTGAGTCGCGCACCGAGACCCTCTCGCCTAATTTTTTGATTTCCTGGTTCAAGGCGATGATTCCTTCCTCCGATTGCCCCAGCTTGAGGAGGCCGGAGGAGAGGAGCAGGTCACCCGCCGGAGTTATGAAGTTGAGGGAAGGGTGCTCGAGCCAGAGCTCGATCGCGCTCTGGACGCTTGTTACGATGACCGCCTCCGGTAGATGCGAGATCTGCTCTTTGAGCTTGTCGCCCGGCTTCAGGCGCGACTTGAGGAGGCCGAGCACTTGGGGATTCGCAAGCACTTCATCTGAAACAAGGGCTTTGGGTTTCGGGGGGAGGAGGAGAAAATTGCCCCTGAGCCTTTTCCCTGCCAAGCCCTTCATGAAATCTTCTGAGGATATCAACACCGATCTGACTTCTTCTTTCCAGAATAGGTCGACCAGAGGAGCATCCTCAGGGTTTGCCTCAATCAGGTCGGAGAGGACGCCCAGCGAGCCGGGCAGGCTGTCACCCTGATCCGGCTGAGCCAGGGCTTCACGCACTTTCTTTAGAGCTTGGAGATGGTAATTATCCTCCTCGCGTTTTTCCTTGACCGAGGCGAGTTCCCGCCGGGTTTCTTCGAGAGACAGACTGAGCTCTTCCAGTCTGATTCGCTGTTGCGCCAGTGACCTTTCTTTTTCTTCTCGCTCGAGCTGACTCTGGGTCAGACAATCATTCAGCTGCCTCAGGAACTCCTCCTTTTGCTGGAGGGTGAGCTGGAGGTCGACGGCTTGGCTCTGGAGCCTTTCTTCCTGCCTGATGATGAGCTCCAGCTCCTTCTCAACCTTCGCCGACTCATTCTTGACCTCGGTCAGCTCGGAGATCTTGGCCAGATACGCATCCCTGGTCTTTTCGAGCTGTCTTGACCCGTCGACCGTTTTTTCCCGGGCCGCCCGGCTCTCCAGCTCTGCCCGGCCCAGTTCGTCTTGCTTGGCTGCGAAGTCCAGTTCGAGCGATCTGAGGTTGTCTTCGGCCTGGGCCTGTTCCTTTTCGAGCTGGGCGAGATCGTCCCC
Organism: Candidatus Aminicenantota bacterium; assembly: GCA_963770045.1. Taxonomy (GTDB): domain Bacteria; phylum Acidobacteriota; class Aminicenantia; order Aminicenantales; family CAVYOD01; genus CAVYOD01. The sequence continues at coordinate 61,795 of CAVYOD010000011.1, forward strand.
CAATTCCGCGATGTCCTGGTCGTCCTCTTTGCGTTTATCCTGCAGGTGTTCGATGCGCTTGGTATCTTTGTCAATCTCTGTTTCGAGCCTGGTCACCTGTGACCTCAGGCTGAAGAGACGCTCCCTGCTCTCCTTGAGCGACCTCTCGAGGTCCCAGAGCTCTTTTCTCTTTTGGGCCAGGTCTTTTTCTTCGGTTTTCAACCTCGAGATGACCAATCTCTCCCGGTCGAGGCAATCGTTGTAGTGCCGAATGACTTCTTCCTGGCGCCTCTCAAGCTGCCTGAGCTTGCGCTGATAGTGGAGGGCGCTCAGTTCCCGGATCCTTTCCCTCAGCTTCCTGTAGCGGTTGGCAGCCTGAGCCTGTCGCTGGAGCGAGTTCTTAGCTTTCTCGACTTCGGAGATGATGTCTTCGAGACGGATGAGGTTTTGCTCACTGATCTCGAGCTTGTTCTGGGCCTGCTTTTTCTTATCTTTGTAGAAGGCCGTTCCGGCCGCTTCTTCCAGGAGAAGCCTTTTTTCGGTCGGCTTGGAGGTGACAAAGGAGCCGATGGCCCCCTGCTCGATGACGAAATATTCCTTCTCGGCCACCCCCTTTTTCCAGAGGGTCTCCTGGATATCCCTGAGCCGGACCGCTTTTCCGTCGAGGCGGTATTCGCCCTCACTGGTCCGGAAGACCCGATGAGAGATGGTCATCTCCTCTCCCTCATTCCCGAGCGTGAGAAACACGTCGGCCATGCCCAGGGCCGGCTGCCGAGAATTGCCGTTGAAAATGATATCTTCGACCCGTTCGCCCCGGACAGACTTGGGCCGGCTGCCCCCGATCACCCAGAGGAAGGCATCGACGATATTGCTCTTGCCGGTGCCATTTGGGCCGACGATCGCTGTGATCCCCGGGTGAAAGACAAGCTTGGTGCGGTCGGGGAAGGACTTGAACCCCTGCAGTTCGAGTTTCTTAATGAACATCTCTGGAATTCTCGATCACTCCGAAAATGGCCGTGAGCGCGTTATCAAAGGAGCCTTACGGACAGCCTATTGTATTCGAATTGGCCGGAATTGAAAAGGGCAAAATTTGGGGCCCGGGGCATCGACCAGATTTAGCATTGCAGATAAGCCGCAGTGCGTTGGTCTTGATTTTGGAGCTTGCCAAGGGTATCATTTCCGCTAAGCCAGCGTAGCTCAGTAGGCAGAGCGGCTGATTCGTAATCAGCAGGTCGGAGGTTCGATCCCCCGCTGGCTTCCTCATATGGGGAAAACCAGCATTTTCCTTTGAGCACCATTAGCCAAGATGAAGCGGGTTTTAGCAAAATCTGTTACACCGGCGTGACAAGGGAAGAGGTCTGCCTTCCCATCCTTCTCAGTATTTGACTCTCACAGTGTTTCTTGTTACCCTTGACCCAGCCCGCAAAAGCATACAGGTTGGGGAGACAATGAGCTCTTCAAAGGGGAAAAGGCTCCTTCCAAGGAAGTGAAGGAATCTTCTCTCAAGTCATGTTCCTCGCTAAGCTCCGAAAACGGCACATCATCGAAACCCTGGCGGCTTTCATCGCTGGCGGCTGGCTGCTTATAGAGGTTGTCGAGAGGCTTCTGGTTGCCCATTATCGGTTCCCGGAAAAAACAATGGATATGACGGTTGCTTCCATCGTTGCTCGGAGCTCCTTTGCGTCATCTAATCTGGCGATGGTTCAGCGGAACGGAGAAGCGGCCGGGAAACGTCAAGGTCGAAGTTCTTCTGGTTCCTTTGATTATCCTGGTCGCCCTTGCGATAGACCTGAACCTAATCCTCCAAATGGCTGGCGTCCCGGGCAAGAAGTTGCTGATAGGGATTGTTGCCTTTTTCTGGGGGTCGCTTGGGTAATCTTTAAGTTATCGCAGTGGGCGGCGGGTATGCCTGAAACAGGGAAAAAGGAAGTCGTGGTATCACCGATAGCCACGGCAAGACCCGAAAAATCCATTGTCGTGCTTCCTTTTGTCAATATCAGTCCGGAAGAAGGACAGGAATATTTCTGCGATGGCATGACCGAAGAGATAATCACAGATCTATCTCACGTACACGACCTGCTCGTCATCTCAAGAAACTCAGCGATGACATTCAAGGGGACTCAGAAAAAGACCCAAGAAATCGCAAAAGAGGTAAACGTTAGATATGTTCTTGAAGGAAGTGTCAGAAAATCCGGAAATGACCTTCGGATCACGGCCCAGCTGATTGACGCCTCAAACGACGCCCATGTCTGGGCCGAGAAATACTCCGGAACACTCAACGATGTCTTTGATATTCAAGAGAAGGTCGCTCGTACTATCGTCGATACCCTCAAATTGAAGCTGACACCCGATGAGAAGCGAAGAATTGCCGAGAAGCCAATCTCAGACATTGTGGCTTATGAATGCTACCTCAAAGCAAATGCGGAAGTATATAAGATGACCGGCGATGCCATGAATCGGGCCATCCGGAATTTGCAGGACGCCCTAGGCATACTGGGCGATAATGCCCATTTGTATGTGGGGATGGCCTGGGCGTACCTCCAGCTCGTAAATATCGGTGTCGAACACGAAGAGAGTCTTGCCAAGGCAGAAGAGTTTGCCAAGAAGGCTCTAGCTATTGACCAGGGATTTGCCAAGGCTCACGCCATGCTTGGGATTATTGCCTGCTGGAGAGATCCATGGGCGGCGTACGATCACTTAAAAAAAGCCTTTTCGATCAGCCCCGATGACCCACTCGTATTGATGGGTTTCCTGCTCTATTATGTTCAAGCGGCGGGGAAACTTGTTGCGGTCTCACCTCTGTTGGAGAGGGTGATTCAAGTAGATCCGCTGGATTTTGGAACTAGATGGATGCAGGGTGGCATTCATTTTTATAACGGAGAATACAGCCTTGCACTCACGCCGTGGCAAAAATTATATGATATAAATCCGGAAAATCCAGTTGCCCAATTCTATCTCGCAGCGACAATGGTCTATCTGGGCAAATTGGATTCGGCATTCTCCGTAATTGATCAGAGTGCGAACGCAACACCAAGCGTCGCATTCACCAAACTGGGACTTGTGTTGAAATATGCGGTACTGAAAGACAACGACAAAGTATTCCGGGAGATGACCCCTGATTTCAGGAAGACTTGCCAACGGGATATCACTTTTTCCCACCACCTGGCGGGCATATTCAGCTTGCTTGGCGAGGAAAATGAAGCCTTGGATTGGCTGGAGAATGCAGTCAATCGAGGCTTCATCAACTATCCGCTGCTCGCTGAGAAAGATCCCTGGCTCGCCAGCCTCCGTGGCTCGCCACGCTTCAAGAAGCTGATGGAGCGGGTGAAATACGAATGGGAGCATTTCGAGGTGTGAGGATGGTGGAGCGACAATCTCAATTCAAAACCTTCCTCACCAAGCTCAGGAAACGGCACATCATCGAGACCTTTGCAGGCTTTATCGCCGGCGGCTGGCTGTTTCTGGAGTTCGTCGACCGGATTTTGATTGCCCATTATCATATCAACGAGAAGTGGCTCGATGTCGCCTTCTTCACCCTGCTTGCGGCCCTCCTCTGCGTTCTAATCTGGCGATGGTTCAGTGGAACAGAAAAGAGACCGGGAAACGTCAAGGTCGAAGTTCTCTTGGTTCCTTTGATTATCTTGGTCGCACTGGCAATAGACCTGAACCTCATACTCCAAATCGCAGGCATTCTAGGCAAGAAGCTGCTGATGGGGATTGTTGCTCTCTGTTTTGGCGTCGCTTGGGTAATCTTCAAGCTATCACAGTGGGCAGTAGGTATGCCTGAAACAGGAAAAAAGAAAGTTGAGATATCACCGATAGCCCCGGCAAGACCGGAGAAGTCCATCGTTGTGCTTCCTTTTGCTGATCTCAGTCCGCAGAAGGATCAGGAATACTTCTGTGATGGGATGACGGAAGAAATCATCACTGACCTTTCTCACATACATGGACTCCTTGTCATTTCAAGAAACTCTGCCATGACTTTCAGGGGAACCCAGAAGAAGACCAGCGAGATCGCAAAAGACGTTAATGTCCGGTATGTCCTTGAGGGGAGCGTCCGGAAGGCAGGAAACGATCTGAAAATCACGGCTCAATTAATCGATGCCATTAACGATGCTCATCTCTGGGCCGAGAAGTATTCGGGAACTCTGGATGACGTTTTCGACATCCAAGAGAAAGTCTCCCGCTCGATCGTTGGGGAACTGAAACTCAAGCTGACTCAAGAAGAAAATTTAAGGATATCCGAACGGCCCGTTCCGAGCTTTTATGCTTATGATTGTTATCTTAAGGCGAGACATGAGATTTATAAATGGTCAGAAGAAGGATATGACAAAGCTCTAAAATATCTTCAAGAAGGTTTGGACTTGGGAGGCGACAATTCCCTAATTTACGGTGGGATGTCCTACGTTTATTATAGCTATGTCAACATGGGCATTAAATCAGACGAGCTATATCTGCGAAAAGCTGAGGAATACGCCAATAAAAATCTTGAATTCGATCCGAAATCGCCGATCGGGCACCTGGTCTTAGGCCTTTTGCAGGCGTGGCGTGGAGACCTTCAAAACGGCATGAGACGTTTAAAATACGCACTGGCATTAGATCCTAATAATTCAGATACAATTTTATGGCTAGCTGCTTTCTTTTCCATCATTGGAAAGCCCGAAGCCGCAATTCCCCTTATTGATCGCTTTTTGAAATTGGAGCCTTTACATCCTATGAGCGGATCGCTGACCGGCATTTGTCAAATGTGGGCTGGACGATTTGACCTTGCATTGGAATCGTTTCATAAAGGCTTTCAAACGTTTCCGGACGACCTTATGACCCAAAGCCTTTATGGATTAGCCCATGCTTACACTCACCGGATAGAGGAGGCTCTCACAATTTTATCGGGGCTGGTCAAGGATGATCCGAAAAACTATTGGTTCCGAATGGCTTATGGCCTTGTTTCTGAACTGAAGGGTCAAACTAGCGAGATCCTCGCTTCACTCCAAGATCCGGCTTTTGAAACATGGGCAAAGAGAGATTTTTCCTATTCATTGTTTATGGTGGATATTTACGTCCTGCTCGGCGAAAATGAAAAAGCCTTGGGCTGGTTGGAACATGCCGTGAGCATTGGATACATAAATTATCACTTCCTCAACGAATATGACCCCTTCCTAGCCAACATCCGCAGCGAACGACGCTTCAAGAAGCTCATGGAGCGAGTGAAATACGAGTGGGAGCATTTTGAGGTGTGACGGAGAGCAAAGAAAATTGATCTGTCATAACGCCTATGCTATAAGCTAGGAAAAGGAAGACCTCATGCGATTGGACAACATACAGATGGAATCGGTCGATGAAGCCATGGTTGAAATATATAAAAGGAAGACTCCCTCGGAGCGTTTGCAAATTGCCTTCGGCTTGTGGCGATCGGCAAGAATCCTACTCTTTAATAATCTCCGTTCGATGCATCCCGAGTGGGATGCAAAACGCCTTCAACGCGAAGTGGCAAGGAGACTTTCTCATGGAGCAACATGAGCTCCTGGGATATCTTGTTAGATGTCTTGAAAAATTAAAAGTGCCCTATTTTGTCACTGGTGCTGTGGCCTGTATTGCTTATGGAGAGCCTAGGTTTACGAACGACATCGATATAGTGGCAGATGTCAAGGACGAGCATATCGCTCAACTCAAGGAATGTTTCCCTGAACAAGAATTTTATGTGGATTCAGATGCGATCCGAGAAGCGATCAAACGCAGACATCAGTTCAATATTGTTCATCCCGCCTCAGGATTGAAGATAGACGTCATGATCTCAAAAAGAGACGCGTTCGATAAAAGCCGCTTCAGCAGGATAAAGAGAATGCGTCCCTTAGAAGATACGGAAGCAAACTTCGCCTCTCCAGAGGATGTGATCATTAAGAAAATGGAATATTACAAAGAGGGTTCATCCGAAAAACACATCCGGGATATTCTGGGGATGCTTAAGATCTCCGGCGAAATGATCGACCGAGAATATATTTCATTATGGGCAAAGAAACTCAATCTAGAAGACGTATGGCGGGCCATTCAGGAGGGGCTATCAAGATAGCATCAAAGCAAATAAGGCTGAGGAGACAATGAGCTCTTCAAAAGGGGAAAACGCTCCTTATAAGGAAGGGGAAAAGTCTTTCCTCAGAACGTTCCTCACCAGACTACGGAAACGGCACATCATCGAAACCCTGGCGGCTTTTACTGGGGGCGGGTGGCTACTCGTCGAAGTCGTCGAGCGGCTCCTTGTCGGCCACTATAAATTCCCTGAGGAGACAATCGATCTGACCGTTGTCTCCGTCATCGGTGCTTTCCTTGCGACAATCATCTGGCGTTGGTTTGGCGGTACGGAGAAGAGGCCGGGAAATGTTAAGGTAGAGGTTCTCATCGTCCCGCTGGTCATCCTTGTCACCTTGGCCATTGATTTGAACCTCATCTTCCAAATTGCAGGGATCTATGGCAAGAAGTTGCTGATAGGGGTCGTCGCCTTTCTCCTGGGAATTGCGTGGATAATCTTCAAGTCATTACAATGGGCGGCGATCACACCTGAATCGGGGAGGAAGAAAGTCGAAGTATCACCGCCAGCCCCAGCAAGACCCGAGAAGTCCATCGTCGTCCTGCCTTTCGTCAACATAAGCCCTGAAGAGGGACAGGAATACTTCTGTGATGGCATGACAGAAGAGATCATCACTGATCTCTCTCACATTCATGACCTGCTTGTTATCTCACGAAACTCAGCGCTGACTTTCAAAGGGACTCAGAAGAAGACCAATGAGATCGCAAAAGAGGTAAATGTTAGATTCGTTCTTGAAGGAAGCGTCAGAAAAACCGGGAATGACCTTCGGATCACGGCCCAGCTCATTGACGCAGATACTGATGTCCATCTCTGGGCAGACAAGTTCAGCGGAACCCTAGATAATGTTTTTGATATCCAAGAAAAAGTTTCCAGGCGCATTGTCGATGCCCTCAAGCTAAAACTGATGCCGGCAGAGGAGCAGCGGATCGCACGCAATCCGATCCCAAATGTTCAGGCTTATGAATTCTATCTTAAAGCCCAGCATGAAATACTTATGGGCACTGAAGAAGGATTAAGACGAGCCTTTACCTATCTCGAAAATGGCCTGAACATTATCGGCAAGAATGCGCTTCTTTATGCAGGTTTGGCATTTGTTTATTGGCAATATGTTAACCTTGGGATCAAAGGCATAAATCAGCAAGAATATATCTCTAAAGCAGAACTAAATATTAACAAATCTCTAGAAATAGATCCTGAATGCGGTCAGGCTCATCTCGTTCTTGGTCTTTTCAACCTCATCTTTTGGGGAAACCTTCAGGCAAGTGTTCGCCAACTCAAGAGGGCGCTTACGGTCGACCCAAACGCTCTAGACGCCTTATTGATGCTGGCCCTTGCATATTGTGAAGCCGGGAAAACGTCAGCGGCCTGGGCTTTGGTCGCAAGATGTATAAAAATCGATCCTTTTAATCCAATTTGTTATCTGCACCAAAGCGGAGTTGGATTCTTCGAGGGTCGATTTGACCTAGCTCTAGATTCCAGCTCCAAGGCCTTCAAGATGGCTCCTGAGATACCTTTCACCTCCTTCTGGCATGCTCTAATGCTGGCCTACAATCAACGCTTCAATGAAGCCTTCTCATTAGTTGATCAAGGGGCTCGAGCGACGCATCAAGATATACAAACCCAACTGGGACTTTTTATGAAATATGCTCTCAAAGGTGAAAAGGAAAAGATAAATCTTCTATTGACCCCGGAGTTCATAAGCACAGCCGAAAGAGACCTTCAAACTTCGTATAATCTAGCCACATTTTATGCCAAGCTTGGCGACAATGAGAACGCTCTGAACTGGCTGAGCAATGCGGTTAATCGTGGCTTTATAAATTACCCTATGCTATTTCAATTAGATCCCTGGCTGGCCAACATCCGCAGCGAGCCTCGCTTCCAGGAGCTCATAGAGCGGGTGAAATACGAATGGGAGCATTTTGAGGAGTGAGAGCAAAGTCAGTGATTCCGGACTTCCTGAGAGACTCTATTCCAAGGAACCGCCTGAATTCCGTGCTGGGTTAGCTTCTCCTTTCCCCCGTAGATCAGGTAGGCGGGGCTCTTTGTATCCTTCGAGAATTTTTTCCATGTGTGCAGACCCTTGAAGAAATCCGGATTCAATGTCTCTCCAGACTTGAGCTCAACGGGAATTAGTCTTGTTCCCTGGTCGAGCACGACGTCAATCTCATCCCCGAAGTTATTCCGCCAGAAATAAAGATTGGACTCCAGCCCTCGGTTGAAACGGTCTTTCAGCAACTCCCCAACGATCAGGCACTCAAAAAGTCCTCCTCTCTGAGGATGAATGGCCAGATGCTCACGATTCTGGATGTTCAATAGCCAAGCGGCTAATCCTGGATCGTGGAAATAGAGCTTCGGCGATTTGACGAGCCGTTTGCCGAAATTGCGGAAGTGAGGCCTGAGAAGAAATACGATGTAGCTTGCTTCAAGCACAGAAAGCCAGCTCTGGGCGGTGTTATGAGTGATCCCACAGTCGGCAGCCATGGCGGAAAGGTTTAGGAGCTGGCCTACTCTGGCCGCGCACATTCGCAGGAATTTTTGGAAAATGCTCAAATTCCTGACATTGAGGATATTCCGGACATCCCGCTCGAGATAAGTCATCACGTAATTTGCGTGCCAGGCCCCGGGGGCAAGCCGTCTGTCGTACAAGGCAGGGTACAATCCTTGAAAAAGAAGCGCCGTAAGCCCGGGGATCGTGATCCTTGCGGCTTGAAGTTCCACGATCGAAAAGGGAAGGAGCTGGAGGAGTCCAGCCCGACCGGCCAGCGATTGCCTGATCCCCGAGAGGAGGCCGAAATGCTGTGACCCTGTCAGGATGAAAAGACCGGGTTTTTTTCTCCGATCGACCAGGCCCTGAAGATAGGAAAAAAGGGAGGGGAATCTCTGCGCCTCATCGATCACCGCGCCCTCCGGAAAGTTCTCGAGAAATCCCCGGGGGTCGGAGGATAGGAGTTCGAGCTTATCGGGGTCTTCGAGGGAGATGTACGCCTTATCGGAGAAGACAGCCTGGACGAGAGTGGTTTTCCCGGATTGGCGGGGACCCGTGACGGCAACAACAGGGAATCCCTTAGCGAGATTTAGGAGAGCAGAGGAGGCACGGCGAGCAATCATGGATTCAGACTACGACAAAACATACAACATGTCAATAGAAGTCTCATATTGTATATATTGCAGGCAATTCATCTGATCCATCTAAATGTGTGAGTACAGAGATGTTTTCGACACTTTTTTATAATTCTGGACGAGCGGGGATCAGTGGTCGTATGTAGCTTTGCTTCTTCGGTTTAGATTGCAGCTTCGTTTGACTATTACGTTGTTTCTTGTTACCCTTGACCCAGCCCGCAAAAAGCATACAGGTTGGGGAGACAATGAGCTCTTCAAAAGGGGAAAAGGCTCCTTCCAAGGAACCGAATTCCTTCATCCGCACATTCCTTACTAAACTCCGAAAGCGCCACATCATCGAGACCCTGGCGGCTTTTATTGCCGGGGGCTGGCTCACTTATGAGATTGTCCACTGGGTTCTGGTGGCCCACTATCACCTGTCAGAAAAGCTGCTGGATATCACGATTGTCACACTCCTCTGTGCTCTTATCTGCACTCTGATCTGGCGGTGGTTTTCCGGACGGGAGAAGCCGAGAAAATTCAAGCTGGAACTGGTCCTCATACCTCTGGTGGTCCTGATCACGGTCCTCCTGGATATCAATCTCCTCCTCCACCTGAAAGGCCCCGAACCAGAGACCATCCCCGCCGCCAAATGGAAGAACTCCATCGCAGTGCTTCCCTTCGTCGACATGAGTCCCCAGAAAGACCAGGAGTACTTCTGTGACGGCATGACGGAGGAACTCATCAATCGGCTGAGTAATATCAAGAGAGCTCAGGGTTCCGGCAAGGACCTCGGCCTTTTTCTTCAAAGGGAAGGAACAAGATATTCGGGAGATCGGGAGGAAGCTGGACGTGCGAACGGTGCTTGAAGGGAGTGTTCGGAGAGCGGGGAACGAGCTCCGGATCACGGCCCAGCTCATCAACATCGCTGACGGCTATCATCTCTGGTCGGAGACCTATGACCGGGAGCTGAGGGACATTTTCGTCATTCAGGACGAGATCGCACTTGCTGTCGCAGATAAATTGAAACTCACCCTCGTGGGCGAAGAAAAGGCCAAACTTGTCAAGCGTCCCACTGAGAACCTTGAAGCTTATAATTTGTACTTATTAGGCCACCACTATTTTTATTTGGGACCAGAGGCCAACATAAAGAAGGCCATCAAATACTATGAGGAAGCTGTCAATACAGAGCCCTCGTTTGCTCTGGCCTACTCGGCAATGGCTGATAGCTACTGTACGCTGGGCTTTAATGGTTGGCTCGCTCCCGCCGACGGATATCCCAAGGCTAAAGCAGCAGCCATGAAAGCCCTGGATCTCGATGGTTCGCTTGGGGAAGCCCACGCCTCTCTCGCCAATGTCATGTTTAATTTCGACTGGAATTTTGCTGGCGCTGAGGAGGAGTTCCTTCGGGCCCTCAAGCTTAATCCCCGCAGTGCGGATATCCATATTTTTTACTGGTGGTGTTTGGGGCAATCCGGACGATTTGATGAAGCCATAGCTGGTTTTAAGCGGGCCATAAATCTTGATCCGGTCAGCTCCTTTACGAATAGGGGATTGGGATGGGGTTATTTTTTCGCAGGTCGTTATGACGAATCCATTGCCCAGCTAAAAGCAACTCTTGAATTGGACCCGAATAACTACTGGACTCTTGTGGAACTCGCCTGGCCTTATGCCATGAAAGGGATGAAGCGAGAGGTTGCTTTTCTTGTCGATAAAATCAAGGCCCTTTATTCTCTGGAGGAAGATCCTGCACTTCTATCTAGTGCGGCCTGGTGTTATGCCGTAACAGGCGAAAAGGAAAAAGCCCGAGTCTTATTAGAACGAATGCTGGATCTATCGGCCAGAAAATATGTTGATCCTTATAGCGTGGCGTGCGTATATGCGGGATTGGGCGAAAAAGACAGGGCCTTCGATTGGCTGACAAGAGGGTATAAAGATCGGTCGATTGGTATGCTTTCCCTTAAAGTCGATCCGTTCCTGAATCCATTGCGCTCGGACCCAAGGTATAAGGAGTTCCTAAAAAAAATGGGATTTGTGAAATGAGCGCCTGGATGCAGAATAGGGTGCGAAGATAAATTTACAGCAGAAGCTCATGGAGCGGGTCAAATACGAATGGGAACATTTTGAGGTGTGAGCATTTTCTTCACGATGCCTCCAATAATACTATCTTGAAAATTCGGTTGACGTGACCGAAATTTCAAGGTAATCTGTGGCCATGTTAGACCGTCCGAGAGAAATCAAGACGCTCCGGAGGCTCATCACCCGGAATCCCGTCGTCGGCATCATCGGCGCGCGACAGGTTGGGAAGACCACCCTGGCTCGCTTGTTTGTGGCCCAAATGCGAGCGCCCGCTCATTACTTCGACCTCGAAAATCCCGAAGACGAAGCACGCCTCGGCGATCCGATGCTCGCTCTTAAAGGACTAAAAGGTCTTATCGTAATCGATGAAATTCAGCGGTCACCGGGCCTCTTCCCGGTGCTGAGGGTGCTGGTCGATCGGCCCCGCCTTCCCGCCCGTTTTCTCGTTCTGGGAAGCGCCTCGCCTGAATTGCTCCGCCAAGGGTCTGAGACGCTGGCCGGCCGGATCGTTTATCACGAGCTGAAGGGCTTGGCGCTCGATGAAGTTGGTGTCATGAACCACCAGCGGCTATGGCTGAGAGGAGGATTTCCCAAGTCCTATCTGGCGAGCACCACCGCAGCGAGCAATGAATGGCGCAGCAGCTTTATTCGGACATTCCTGGAACGGGATCTGCCCCAACTCGGCATCAACATCCGGTCGACGACGCTGCGCCGTTTTTGGGCCATGCTGGCCCACTATCATGGCCAGATCTGGAACTCTTCGGAATTCGCCCGCTCATTCGGCGTCGCCGACACGACAGTTCGGAACTATCTCGATGTGCTAGCCTCGGCTCTGGTCATCACCGAGCTTCAACCATGGCACGAAAACATAGGCAAACGACAAATCAAGTCGCCGAAAGTCTATCTCGCGGATAGCGGGATTCTCCACACCCTCCTCAATATCACCCAGCTGCGGGACCTCGAAACGCATCCGAAACTCGGAGCATCGTGGGAGGGGTTTGTCATCAGTCAGGTCATCCGGCAACTTGGGGCGAAACCCGATGAATGCTATTTTTGGGGCACCCACGCTGGAAGCGAATTGGACCTCCTGGTCGTCAGGGGTCGATTGCGGCTCGGATTCGAAGTTAAGCGGACGAGTTCCCCTCGCCTTACTCCGTCGATGCGCAACGCCTCACATGACCTGAAATTGAACACTCTGGACGTGATCCATGCGGGAGAGCAGACCTTTCTCATGGCCGAGGGCGTCCGGGCTGTTGCCTTCTCGAGGCTGCTCAAAGACCTGAAGCCCATGCGATAATGAGCTCGTGGAGCGGGTGAAATACGAATGGGAGCATTTTGAGGTGTGATGGTTCTAGGGAAGACGCCGACCCCCGGCCTGGCAGGATCCCGGACGCGTCGGGCCCGTTGACTTCCGGCGTATTTAGTAATACTATCTAAATAGTAGGAATTAAACGCTCAGCGATTTTTGGGAGGATAAGACGATGAGACGCAAGATCAAGGCCCTTTTTCAAGGGCAGAAGACACATGACGGCGCCGGTGTGCGCTTGAAAAGGATTTTCGCCCATTCCGAAGTCCCCCAATTCGACCCGTTTCTCTTGCTCGACGATTTCGGTTCCAGCGATCCCAAAGATTATCTCCCCGGTTTTCCCTGGCACCCCCACCGGGGGATCGAAACAGTCACATACATGCTCCACGGTGTCGTCAGGCACGGCGACAGCATGGGGAATCAGGGGGAAATCAGCGACGGCCAGGTCCAGTGGATGACGGCCGGAAGCGGGATCGTCCACCAGGAGATGCCCCAGAAGCAAGAAGACTATCTTCGGGGCTTCCAGCTTTGGGTGAACCTTCCCGCGGCGGACAAGATGATGGATCCGCGTTATCGGGATATCAAAGCCGGAGACATCCCCGAATTCCGTTCTAAGGACGGGATCTCCGTCAGAATCGTCGCCGGTCTGTACCAGGGACTGGCCGGTCCGGTTAGGGACATCATCTGCGACCCCGAGTACCTCGACGTGAGCGTCCCCGCAAGCCTCACCTTCGAGCATCCGGTCAAAAAAGGCCATACGTGCTTCGCCTACGCCTTTGAGGGAAGCGGAGTCAACGCGATGGACGGGAAACCCATTCCCCAGGGCACTCTCGCGCTCTTCGGCGACGGGGAAAAAGTCGGGTTCGCGGCCGGCGCCGACGGTTTCCGGTTCATTCTCGTCTCAGGGAAACCTATCGGCGAGCCCGTGGCCTGGGGCGGTCCGATCGTGATGAATACGGAGGCCGAGCTCGACCTCGCCTTCCGGGAGTACCGGAACGGGACCTTTATAAAGCAGTTATGAATTCTTTTTTTCTGCGGTATAATCTCATCCACGAACTCAATCAACCTTAGAATAAAGGAGCCAAAAATTATGAAAGGATTTAACGCCAACATTGAGAAAGCGACCTTGGAAAATAAGAATTTCCGCAAAGTGCTTTATACCGGAAAGCACAGTCAACTCGTGCTGATGAGTTTAAAGCCCAAAGAGGAAATCGGCCTGGAAGTCCATAAAGAAAACGACCAGTTTTTCCGATTTGAAAAAGGGCGGGGCAGATGTATTATCGATGGGAACACGTATGAACTGGGAGACGGCTCGGTCATCATCGTGCCAGCCGGTGCCCAGCACAATATCATCAACACTTCTGAAACCGATGATTTAAAGCTTTACACTATCTATTCTCCTGCGCACCACAAGGACGGAATTGTACGCGCCACCAAAAAAGAGGCTGAGGCCAAACAAGCGGAGTTTGACGGCAAAACGACGGAATAAAAAACAGGCGGCGTGGCGTTCTCGCCGGGTTTGCCATTTTGGTTTGATTCGCTTATATTCTGCGTCGGAATGAGCGTTGTCATTCGAACCGCAGATTTGAAAGACATCCAAGCGATCGCTGCACTCTCCACCCAGCTCGGGTATCCTTCATCGCCGGCTCAAATAGGGCCGCGACTGGAAAATATCTCGAAAGATGAGGACCACGGCCTTTTTGTCGCAGAGATGTCGGATGGGCTCGTGGTCGGTTTTGTTCACGTCTATATCGGCTTGCAGGTCGTGTCCGACTCAGAGGCCACGATCGGAGAGCTCGTTGTGGACAAAACTATCGAGCCAGGGGAATTGGCCGGCTTCTCGTGCAGCGGGCTGAAGAGTGGGCGCGCAAAAAAGAATGCTCTGCGCTCCGAGTGAACTCCAACGTGGTCCGGAATGAGGCCAAGGTCTTCTACGAAAGGCTTGGCTTCCAGCATCTGAAAACCCAGCGAGTATTTTACAAGTCTTGGAGCAGGCGCAGGCCGGGATCCCCGTCCAGTCCGCGGCTCAAGGATGTAAAGCAGAGGCTGGCCGAGCTTGTCCCCGAGACGATATTTTGTATAATAATATAGAGAGTTTTGGAAATTCGACAAGAAAGGGGACAATCAATGCCCAGGCCGGGTGAACATCCGCTAGGGGACAAGGGACAGATCTTCCTCTTGATCGTTTTTATGCTTGTCTGGGTGCTGGATTCATTTTTCCTAAAGTTCTCGATCATACTGGCGGCCCACGTACCCCTCTATTGTTCGCCTTGGATGGACGGCGGCATTTGCGGCCCTTGGATTTATCTTCATGATGGCCGGTCACAAAGTGCTTGAAATAACCACTCAACCTCGCCTCCTGACCACCGGCGCTTACGGCCGTGTGCGGCACCCACTGTACCTGGGTACGATGCTGTTTTTCATGGCTTTGTGGGGCTCGACTCTGTCGCTTGCCGTCTTGGGAGTTCTGGCCGTTATGTTCTTTTTTTACAACCACATTGCCGCATATCGAAGAAACGAAACTCGAAGAAAAATTCGGGGAAGCCTATACAAATTATAAGAAGAACGTACCCCGCTGGTATCCCAAAACTGTCATAATTGAACCAAGAGCCCGTCTTTTTGCTCCAGCAAAAGAAGATCTCCTCAAAACCTTCTGGGATTCGAGAGAGGGACAGCCCCGATTAAGATGTCCGTGGCCGAAAGCGATGCCGTTTGATTTCTCGACTTCTACAGGATATCATTTATATAAAGAAGATTTTTCGGCAGATCAGTAAAGGAATTATGAGAAGACATTTTCTTGTCTTGCTGGCGGCGTTCTTAGTGCTCGTTTATCCCGGTTCCGGCAAAGCTCAGACGACGACAAATCCCGATATCAGTTTTATCGGGGACATGAGAATCATCGGCAATCGGGGGACGCCTCAGGACGGAAGCAACGGCAAGCTCAGACTGGATTTTCACGAGCTGGAATTGGCGGCCGGTGGCTACCTGAATCCCTACGCCCGGGCCGATCTAACCTTGGGCGTGTCCAGCGGTGGAATCGATATAGAAGAAGCGTACGCCACGCTTCTCAAGGGCTTGCCCTGGAACCTCCAGATCAAGGCCGGGCAATATCTCGTGGATTTCGGCAAGATCAACAGTCAGCATGCTCACCAGTGGTCCTGGATGGAGCGGCCGCTGATGTTTAAACGATTCTTCGGCGAGGAAGGCCTCAAGGCTCCGGGTCTGAACGCTTCGACTCTTATTCCGGTGGGAGCGAGCGCGCTCACGATATCGGGGAGTCTCTTGAAAAGGCCGTCATTGGTCGGCGAAGATCAGATCGCCGGCACTCCCAATCTTGCCGGAAGCGCCAGGATATCATTCTTCGCCACCTTTTCTAATCATTCATCTCTCGAAGCCGGCGTTTCGGGTTTTGCCGCCGGGCGCAATCCGGCTGAAAAGACGCCCCCAGTCATGGGGGATATCGATCTTAAGTATAAATGGCGCCCCGATGCTTACCGCTCATTGACCCTCGTTCTGGAAGCTCTCGTGAGCTCAAGGGAGTACGCGAACCCTGGCGCCTCCGGAACGGGAAAGACGACTTCCTCGGGCACCTTTATGGCGATCGACTATCAGTTCAGGAGAAGATACAACGCCGGCTTTCTCTTGGATTACAGCCAGACACCGACCGATAACAAGGTTCACCAAACGGGCTTTGGCTTCTTTGCCGGCTTTTCGGTGGCCGAAGAAACCTACCGGATCCAACTCCTGGTCAGGCATGATCAGGGCACGGCGCTGGTGAAATCATTTCAGACGATCGAAGTTCAGCTTCTGTGGTCTTTGGGGCCCCACAAGCCTCACCAATTTTGATCTAAGGACGATAGTTATGAAAAGGTTCCTCGTGTTTGTGCTAACCCTGTTCGCCATCGTGGCCATGAGTTCTGCGGCCGTAGTCAATGTCGTCGCTTCTTCATCCGATCTGAAGGCGATCGCCGACTACATCGGCGGTAATCACGTCAGTGTCAAAGCCATCGTCACCGGAAAAGACAATCCTCACTTCGTTGAGGTCCTCCCGAGTTACATGGTTATGGTCTCCAGGGCAAATATCTATTTTAAATTGGGGCTTGGATTGGACTTTTGGGCCCAGCCGATCATAGACGGATCGCGCAATGACAGGCTCGTGATCGTGGACTGTTCGGAGGGGATCGATGTGCTGGGAAAGCCCGCCGGCCCGGTCAACGCTTCGATGGGAGACGTTCATCCGCAGGGGAATCCCCATTACCAGCTGGACCCTGCCAACGGTCTGTTCATAGCCAGAAATATTGAAAAAGGCCTGGCCCAGGTCGACCCGGTCAACGCGGGCTCTTATGAGGCGGCTCTCAAGCGGTTTGAGACTGAGCTCGGATCAAAGATTGAGACCTGGAAAAAGGAGGCGGAGCCTCTCAGGGGGATGGAGATTGTCACCTATCACGAATCCTGGGCCTACTTTTGCCGGGCGTTTGGGATCAAGGTTGCGGGGTTCATCGAACCTAAGCCCGGAATCGAACCCACGGCCAGCCACACCGCAGAGTTGATCACCTTGATGAAAGCTCGCGGCATCAAGATCATCGGCAAAGAGCCATATTACTCAGATCGGGCGCCAAGGGCGATCGCGGCCGCGACGGGAGCGAAGGTCGTTGACCTGCCTCCCTCCGTCGGCGGAGCCGAAGGCGCTGACAATTATTTCTCCCTCTTCGAAGTCTTGATATCCCGTTTGACGTCTGCCGTAAGGAATGAACCGTGATTCATCTATTTTCGTATCCCTTTGTTCAGATGGCTCTTCTGGCGGCCCTGGTGCTGGCGGGGATCCACTCTTATCTGGGTTTTCATATTGTCAGCCGGGGAGTGATTTTCGTGGACATATCGATCGCCCAGGCGGCCGCCTTCGGAGCCGTCGTGGGCCTCGTCTGGGGCCTGGAAAAACACAGCTGGGCAGCTTATTTTGTGAGTCTGTTTTTCACCTTCGCCGCTTCGGTTATCATCTCGCTATCGCGGACTCGTGATGACCGCATACCCCAGGAAGCGTTCATCGGAGTCGTTTATGCGGGTTTTTCGACCGCCGCCCTGCTGCTATTGGCCAAGCACCCCGGCGGAACGGAAGAGCTGGAAGAAATGCTCGCCGGTTCTCTTTTGACGGTGCGGGTGGACGACCTAGTCACGACGGCTATCCTCTATGCGGCCGTTGGTGCTTTCCATTGGTTTCTGAGAAAACAGTTTTTTCGGCTGTCGGCCGATCGGGCGGGCGCCATCCGAGATGGCTGGAAAGTTGGCTGGTGGGATTTTCTGTTCTACGCGTCCTTCGGGCTTGTCGTGACCTCTTCTGTTCACATCGCCGGCGTGCTGCTGGTGTTTTCTTTTCTTGTCGTGCCCCCTGTCATAGCGCTTCTCTTCACTCAAAAGAAGGGACTGCGCCTGGCGGTCGGTTGGCTGGTGGCCTTTGCCGGAAGTCTGGCCGGGATCGCCATTTCCGTAGGGCTGAACATCCCGGCGGGGCCGTCGATCATCGCCTCCCTGATCGTGTTTTTGGTTCTCTCGGCCCTGGTGAAGAGCTTTCTCTCGCTTTTCCGCGCCGGCTGAACCGTCAGCCCAAAAGGCTCAGCGAATTCAGGAGAATGAACCCAAACTCTTGACCCATGGAATCGCGCCGTAATCTTTCCGCGCCCCAAGCGCCGATTGGAAAATCCGGCGCCGGATCTGCACTTTTTCCTTGACATTGTGCGGGAATCAGATTAGATTTTTTGCATAAGGAAGCAGGGCATCATCGTGATTTGTTTTTTGAGGTCGAACTTTCCCTTCCGCTTTTGTGCATAAAAAAATCTTAACGTAGGAGGGCTTTGCATGAGCCACAGGTTTTTGAGGGTTTTGGTTCTTTTTATCTTTCTGGCGGCGGTCCCGTTCCTCCATTGCGACCAGAAGATCCTCACCATCCTCCACACCAACGACACGCATTCGAATCTCTTTCCTCTTGGTCCCAATGACTCCTTGGGCGGGATAGCCCGGATGTCGACGCTCATCAAAGAGTTGAAAGCCAAGGATCAGAATGTCTTGACTCTGAACGCGGGAGACGTCTTTGTCGGCACCTTCGAGTTCAACAAGTACCTCGGCTATCCCGAGCTCAAGATCATGGAAGGGCTGTACGATGCGATGGAGCTCGGAAATCACGAGTTTGACCTCGGGACAGATGTGCTGATCGGGGTGCTGAGCGGGGTCATACCGAATAAACCCGCCATCACCATGCCTGTTATCTGCGCGAACATTGACATGACGAAAGCCCCGGCCGCACTTGCCTCACTCGTGAAGCCTTCCATCATCAAGATGGTCGGCGGTGTCAAGGTCGGGATCACCGGCGTTGTGACTATCGAAGAACAGAATTATTCGTCCGAGGTCTTTGCTTTCTTGACCGATCCTTTTGTCGCTGCCGGCACGCAGGCGGGATTGCTCAAGGCGGCTGGCTGCGATGTCGTCATCTGCGTCTCCCATCTCGGGTTGATGACCGACGAGCTGGGCTTGTCAGCGGTTCCGAACATCGACATCATCATCAGCGGACATTCTCATGACGCCCTGACTTCCCCCATCTTGGCCGGAGGAAAGATCATCGTCCAGGCCGGAGAGTTCGGGAAATTCCTGGGCGAGCTCAAAGTGAAGATCGATAACGGCGGAGTTTCGGGGGACCGATTATAAATTGCACAAGGTCGATTGGAGAACTCGAAAAGATCCACATCTGCTCTTGCCGCTGGCTGCGCTCAGAGTGGGGTTGGTCCTGGATCCCCGTTTCGGACCCGTCCTCGGCAAGTTTGTCGCCCAGGCGGAATTTGACATGGAGAAATCCTGGCCGGACGGGAGTGCCTTCAGAGACACAGCCATCGGGGACCTTGTCGCGGACGCCATGAAATGGGGCGTTAAGAAGGCCGGCCATCCTGTGGACATCGCTCTCGAGGCCCTGGGCTACATCGGAAGCAAGATCTACAGAGGGCAAAGTGGTCGGCGAAGACGTGATGAGCGTTGTGCCCTACGGCTACGATCCGACAAGCGGCCTCGGCTTCAAGATAGTCATTGTTCCACTGACCGGAATGCAGATACTGCAGGGGCTCGAATACTCTGTTTTCTATGATTCCCTTATACCTATGACATGTCCATGCAGCCGTCGGGTTTGACCTTTAACTATGATTCGCTAAAGCCGGCAGGAGCAAGGGTGGATTACTCCTCCGTAAAAGTCAACGGGAGTCCCATCAATCCTCTCGCGCCCTACAACGTGGCCATGAACGAGCAGGTCTATCGGGTTTTGAAGTCGTTGGATCCAACCGTCCCTGACCCGGTTTCGACCGGGCTTTTCGAATACAGAGCTTGTCCGTGACTATATGAAGAAGCTGATCCACGTGGGCTATGTTTCCGAAGGAAGGGTCATCGACCAGACTCTTTTAGGAACGCCGCTCGACGAAGCGATTAAAGAGAATTAAGAGCGCCAAGAAAGCGCCTATCGCCGCCCATAAGGTTCGTCCCTTGAGGGTGGCGAAAAGCCCTGCACTAACAGGACTTCTGTAAAAAGCGCCGCAATCGACCTCGGCGGCGACGCCAGCAGTTTTTTTCCTGGGGCCATTGGTAGGGCGACTTCTGGAGGGTCCGGCCGAAGTATTTTTCCAGGATCCGGTTTTCTTTGCAGGCGATAAAGAGAAGCTTCTTTCTTCTCTCCTCATCCTGAGTTTTCTGAGCATCCTCAAACTTCCGGTCCCTTCGGAAAACGTGGATCCGGAGCTCGTACATGAAGGGATGGGTCGAGGAGGTGAAAGTCCTCAGGAAATCGTCGTAATTTTTATCCTTCCATTCCCAGAGAAGCCGGCCGTATTCATCTGCCCGCTCCTGGTCAACCTCCCTGAGGTCCTCCAGGTTGAGCCGGGAATAAAACACCCCTATCTCCGGGTCCTTGTGTTTATAACGGTATTCGCTCATCGCCTCTTCTTTTTCCAGGAATGCGAGGGCCGGAAGACGCCTCGCCACCCAGGCCACAACGCGAGGAGTGTTTGACAGACAAAGCCCGAGGAGGACTAGGTTGGCTCCCAGAAGGATCGAAATCCGCCTGAATGATTCCGGCCGCGCTTTTTCCGATATTATTTTTGGCTTCACGCCTTGCCAGAGGGCGATCTGGAAAAGTCCGACCGCGATGGCATTGAGCCCCACATCCTGAAGGTCCCAATAGCGTCCGGGAACCGCCCATTGGATGATCTCGTCGAAAGTCCCGATCAACGACCCGATCAAAAGAGCCGCCGGATAGATGCTTTTGTCCTTGATCGAGAAGCTCAGGGCCCGAAATAAGAAATAGCCGAGGAGACCATACTGCAAAAAATGGACGGCAGCCTCAGGAGTCTTCCAAAGTCTCAGCGTAAAATAAATATAACAGCCGGCCACGAGGATGAGCCAAAGATAGCGTGGAATTGAGCGGATCCGAAGTCGGAAATAAAGGACATAAACAAGACCGCAGAACGCGGCCGCCGTCGTCCCAACGACAAGATAGCCGAATAGCGCCCGGCCCCCATGTGTGGAAACAAACCGCTGGATGGCCCGGGCGAGGGGGATGATCGCATAAATGGCTGCTGTGCAGAGCCCCACCCACAGCCAGGCCAGCCGCCGCGACCTCGGATCTTCCATTTTCTGCATTGATCCAAAAAATGGTAATATAAACCCCTGGGCAAAGCAACAACGAGAGACGCCAGAGCGTGAAGCAGCGGACAAGGCCAATTGCGATGAATCGCATTGCCGCTTCTAACCCCTCACTCCTTACCCCTTACCATTCACCGCATTTTCTTGGAATATTTCCTGATTTCGGCTGTATCTATTTATGGAGCTCCAATGAACGAAGATGAAAGAAAGGACGAAGCCAGGCTCATCGCCAGGGCCAAAGAGGGAAACATGGAAGCCTTTGAAACGCTCGTTCGCAAGTACCAGCAGACGATCTATTACCTCTGTCGCCGGATGGCGGGAAGCCACCAGGCCGCCGACGACCTCTCCCAGGAGACCTTCATCAAGGCGTATTTTGCCCTCTCTCAGTTCCGAGAGCAGATGAATTTCTATGCCTGGCTTCGGAAGATCGCCGTCAACAACAGTCTGAACTATTTGAAGGCCCAGAAAAGGGAAGTCCCCTTGGCTGAGACCGAAATCAGGAATCCGGACAACCCATCCCCCGTCCACAGAGAGTTGCCCCTGGACACCCTCCAGCGCGCCGAGATCGAACGGAAATTCAAGGAAGCCCTTCACGCCCTCCCGGCCGATCAGAAATCCATCTTCATCCTGAGGTTCTATGAAAACCTGAGCTACAAGGAGATCGCCCAAGCCCTGAACCTGCCCCGCGGAACTGTGATGTCCCGGTTGAACCGAGCTCGCCAGAAGCTCAAGAGCGGACTCGCCGATTACCTTAAGAGGAGAAGCTGAGATGAGACACAAAAAGATCAGAGACTTAATCGGCGCCTATCTTGACGGAGAGCTCGAGAGCAAGGTGAAAGCGAAGGTGGAATCTCACCTCAAGACCTGCCGGGAATGCGGCCGGGAATTGCGCCTCTTGGAGCGGTTGAACGAATTGCCCAGAGAATTTCCGGTGGTTCCTTCCGAGGGCGACTATTGGGCGTCCTTTCCAGACCGGGTTAAAGCCAGGCTCGCCCGGGAGATTTCCGGGGCCTCGAGAAAGGAGGCTAAGATGTTCAGAGATTCATTCATCAAACCGGACAAGAACATCGGGTTGAAGGCCGTCGTTTTTCCTTTGTCTTTGACGGCCCATGCTCTCATTGCCCTGCTCATCATCATCCTTCCGTTGCTGACGACCAGCAACCTGCCGAAGGTGGAGGTGTACAGCGCGTTCTTAGCGCCGCCGCCACCGCCACCGCCGCCGCCACCGCCGCCGGCCAAGAAGCGGGCCAGCTCCCAGGCCAAGACGCGGATCAAGCCGGTTCAGGCCCCGTCCCCGATCGAACCGGGACGCCTGGTCGCCCCCGTCGAGATTCCCCAGGAGATCGCCGAGGAACAGCTGAGCGACATCGGGGTTGAGGGCGGAGTCGAGGGTGGAGTCGAAGGCGGAGTTGTGGGCGGAGTTCTAGGAGGCGTGGTCGGAGGAGTGTTGGGAGGCGTGGTTGGAGAGGTGGAAGCGCCGGTGCGGGCGGTGGGCGAGATCAAGCCGCCGAAGCTGATCAAGGAAGTGTCGCCGGTGTATCCTGAGATCGCGCGGCAGGCGCGAGTGGAAGGGGTGGTGATCATCGAGGCGACGACGGACATCTACGGCCGGGTGTCGCACTGGAAGGTGCTGCGGTCGATTCCGCTCCTGGACCAGGCGGCGATCGACGCGGTCCGGCAGTGGGTCTACGAGCCGATGATCATCAACGGCCGTCCGCGGGGAGTCATCTTCACGGTCACCGTCAAGTTCCAACTCAAGTAGTGAGCACTGAGCTGTGAGCAGTGAATTGTGGGAAGACAAACACTCAAGGCAAAGGGGACGGCTCATTGGACCGTCCCCTCTTGGGATTGCGACTTACGTTTTTTGGAGCTCCCTCTCCCTATCCCTCCCCCCTCGTGGGGGAGGGAAGGGCGAGGTGAGACGGAGATGGATACGAGGCCATTGCGGCGCCGGAGGGCGGGGCAGTCGCCAGAGGAGAAAAATTGCCTCGCCGGCCGTTCCTCCTTGGAGCGAAGGCCAGTCCGTCCTCCGGCGGCTCGCAATAATACTAGTGAGCAGTGAGCGGTGAGCCGTGAGCAGAGTGCACAAGGAATCCTAAATTCACAGAGAAGATTCCTCGCGAAGCAGCATCTGATGGGCCTCGTTTCCCTTCCCGCGACGACGGTCAATAGCGGAGTCGTTGGGGGTGTGCGCGGAGGGGGGTGAGACTTGAGCGACCCCTGGCGTGAGATAAATTGCAGCGACGCTGCATTTCACGTTTTTTGGAAGGGTGTCCCCTTGGGGAACGTCCCCCAGTTTAAGGTTTAACCTTCACCAGGCATAAGCGTAAATCGTTATTTATCAATTAATTACGGCTCACGGCTCACTGCTCACAGCTCACCCGCGATGTGGGGTAACCCCTAGGGGTGAGCTAAAATCACGCTGGGAATCATCTCAAAAGACGATTGCCTGGCGGGAACCGAGGGTTGATAGTATGTTCTCTCGGGACGGGAGGAGAAAGTCCCTCAAGTGACTGTGCGGAAAGGAATCGACAGAGAGATGAGAGTTTCAGCGAGAGGGGACATCAAATCAGCCGTGATATCCCTGACCCTATTTCTAGCTCTTGGAGGGTTGCTCTCCTCCAACTCCCTGGCCAAGAAGCTGGAAGTGATCGTGGACAAAGCGGACGTCCATCTCAATCCCGATGAAAACAGTGCGATCGTCGAATCACTCGAAAGAGGCGCAACCATGAGCCTCGCCAGCCCCGTCAAGTCCCGGATCAATTGGTTCTATGTCTACTTTACGTCGGCCGAATCAGGATCGACCAGGTCGGGTTACATCTTGGATTCCCTGGTCCAGAAGCTTTATGCGGATGTCAAGTCAATCACCATCTCCACGGGGACCGGGAAATCCATGGAGCACAACAACGACCGCCGCTATTTCAGAGAGAGACGATGGGGGACGAGCCAGGAAAAATTCGTCGATGCTGAGGGTAATCCCGACCGCCTGGACAAAATCGAAGGCCTGGACGTCCTGACCTACCAGACGAGGATCATGGGAATGGATTGCGAAGTCGAGTACGTCTTTGCCGACAACAAGCTCGTGCGCGAGAGATTCGGCTTCAGCGAGCAGCATGCCGATACGAATCAGCATATTGCCGATTATCAGCGGCTGCGAAACCTTCTCATCCAGACGCACGGCGAGCCCAAAGGCGACAAAGTCACCTGGATGGATGCGTCCCAGAAGAGAGATTCCTCTGCCTGGGGCGAAGCCCTGGCTCTGGGCCAGGTCGAATTCCACGCCCAGTGGAAAATAGTCGGCGCGGAGATCGATCTCGCCCTCTATCGGGACCACAATAACAACAAGATCTTTCTCGAGTCTGAATGCCGCGGCCTTCAGCCTCAAAAATTCTCCAAAGGTGCCCTCCTCTAAATTTTCTCAATAAACCTCCCCCTTTTAATTCCCCTTTTCCCCCAAGGAAAAGGGGTCTATCCAGGGCGTACCACGTACTCCGTAAACCAAGTCAAAAGGTGAGGGGTGAGTGGTCAGGGGTAAGCTTGATGTCAAGATGTCTCTTTAAAAAGTCTTGCGCTGGATTCTTAACTTCTCAGTGCTCACAGCTCACTGCTCACTATTTGATGTCTTTTTCCACCCATTTCGACCGGTCGGGTTCCTTGGGCTTCTGGACTTTTTTGGGCGGATTCTTCTTGAGCTCCTCCATCAGCACTTCGACGCCCTTCTCAAGGCTCGGGTCCTTCCCAGCCGCCACAAGTTCCGGGAGGTCCCAGACTTCGATGTCCGGACTCACTCCCACTCCCTCAACGGCCCACTCGCCTTCGGTGCTGACAAATGCAAATGTGGGGACATTGATGCTGCCCCCATCCGCCAAGCCCGGGTTCCCGGATAGGCCGACCAGTCCTCCCCATGTCCTTGTTCCGATGAGCGTCCCGAGCTTTCGCTTTCTGAAATAGTACGGGAAGGCATCGCCGCCCGAGCCGGCGTACCCGTTGATGAGCATGACCTTGGGTCCCTCGTGAACCATCTGGGGTGTCGAGGCCATTTCGAGGCCGGTCCTGGCGATATAATTCAGCATTCTCCGGCCCAGGAGATCGGTCATCTCATCCGGGATGAAGCCGCCGCCATTGTAGCGTTCATCGATGATGAGAGCGTCCTTTTTGTGATAGGCATAAAACCCCTTGAAGAGCTCCCGGTTTCCGGCGATATTCGTGTCCGGAACGTGGATGTAACCGATCCGGCCGCCCGAGAGCTTATCGACCATCTCGCGTCTTGTCCGCACCCAGTCGAGATAGAAGAGCCCCAGTTCACTTTTGATGGGTTTCACCCAATATTCGCGGGCGCCTTCCGCTGTCGGTTTCGCGTTGACGAGAAGATTCACTTTCTTGCCGGCCGTGTTTTCCAGGTATTTGTAGGGGTTGTCTTTGAGTGTGACGTCATGGCCGTTGAGGCTGATCAGATAGTCACCCTCTCGGACGCCGACGCCCTGCTCGGTGAGCGGCGAGCGCGAACTCTCATCCCAGTTCTCGCCCTTGTAGATTTTGCTGATGACGTATCGTCCGGCTTTCTCGTCGGCGCGAAATTCGCAGCCGAGCAATCCGCCCTCCAGCCTCTTTGGATGAGGGAAATCGCCCCAGTCCACATAAGCGTGCCCGACGTTGAGCTCGGCCACGAGCTCTCCGAAAATGAAATCCAGGTCGGCGCGGTGGCTGACGTAGGGGACAAGAAGGCCATATTTCTCTCTCATCTTGACCCAATCGACGCCGTGCATGTTCTTGACATAAAACCAGTCGCGCACGATCCGCCAGCCATCGTTGTAGATCTGCTGCCATTCCTTCTGGGGATCGATGCGGACGTTGAGGTCGGCCAGGTTCAGCTCACCATCGCCGACCTTCTGTCCGGGCGACAACTCGACGATACCGAACCGATCGCCGGACCGGTACAGGAGTTTCTTGCCGTCCGCTGAAAGCGTTGCGCCGCTGATACCGCTGATGATCGTCACGTCTTTTTTGTCTTCGATCGTGAATTTATGGATGTCGCCATCCTTTCCATAGATGATCCCGCCCTCGATGGCCGCCAGAGCCTGGTAAGCGCCCGCTTCGAGCGGGAAGGCGGTGATCCGGTCGTTGAGCCCGTCGAGATCGATTTGGACCGTGGAGGCGGGTTTTTCCTCTGCTTTTGTCTTGGGCTGTGTCTCAGCTTTTGTATCCTTCGTTCCCTTCGCCGGAGGCACTTGGGTTTGCTTGATCTCCTCGAGATCGTTCTTGTCTTTGAAAAGCGGTCCCCCCGTCTTGGTCAGCGTCATGGCGTAGATATTCGTCGACCGGTTGTATACGTAATAAAACTCAAAGCTCGAGAAGGACAAATTGAAGGTCCTGTCCGAGAGGAAATAGATATATTTTCCGCAGGGGGAAAATACGGGCGAGAAGTCTGAGTAGAGGCTGTCGGTCAATTGGAAAGCTTTTGCCTGATCGAGGGAATAAACCCAGATGGCATTCTGCCCGCTCTCGCCGTCCTTTCCGTAAACCACCCATTTGGAATCCGGCGACCAGCCGTAGTCGGTGAGGTCGAAGCTGCGGGCCCTGTCGACGAGGGACACTTTCTTGGTGGCGACGTCCAGGATTTGAAGGTTCAGGTCTTTGTCCCCGAAGAGGAGTTTGGTGCTGTCCGGCGACCAGGCCGGGGGGAAACGCCAGATCTTGGAGCCCGTCGTGAGCTGGGTGATTTTGTTTCCGCTGCTTTTCGTCGTCTCCATAAGATAGATTTCGTATTCGCCGCTCACATCCGAATAATAGGCGACGTATTTGCCATCGGGAGACCAACGGGGATAGATCTCGCGCACGCCCTGCGAGTCGGTGAGGTTATAGATGACGCCCTCTTTTGCCGGGACGGTGAAGATCTCGCCTCTGGCCTCGAAGACGGCCCGTTTTCCCGTGGGCGAAATGTCGAAGCTGTCGATGTTCCCCCTGACGTTTTTGATAGAGGCGAGGAGGTTGGGGTTATCGAAGTGAATCGCGACCGGGACCTTCTTTTCTTCCCGGGTGGCCAGGTCCAGCTTCCAGATGTAGCCCCCGCACTCGTAGACAATGTCGCCGTTCTTGCCTGAAGGCCAGAGAACGTCGTAATCAGTGTGGTTGGTGATCTTCTCGACCTGCTCGTTGGTCGAATCGTAAGCATAGATGTTCAGGGTCAGGTCGCGGTCCGAGGCGAAATAGATCTTCTCTTTGTACTTGATAGGGTGCTGGTCCGTCCCGGGGAAGGTCGTGATCCTCTTGGAGACGTTTTTCACGAGGTCGTAAATCCAGATGTCCTGGGCCCGTCCTCCCTTGTACCGTTTCCAGGTTCGGAATTCTCGGGAGATGGGTGTGTAGACGATCTTCGTGCCGCAGGGGCAAAAGGTTCCTCCGCCCGCCTCCGGGATCTGGAGCGGGGTTTCGAGGCCGCCGTCGACACTCACCAGGAAATACTTGCCCATCCGCTCACCCCAGGGTGTCCGGTTGGCCCGAACCAGGATCTTTTTGCTGTCCGGCGACCAGTCGCAGACCTGGTAGTCCCAACCGGCTCGCGGAGGCATGATTCCCACGTCATTGTAGTAGGTGAGCTGGACGGGAACGCCGCCGCCGGAGGGCATGATGTAGACCTGGCGTGTCCCCGAGTATTCGGCCGAGAAGGCGATCCACTTGCCGTCGGGAGAGATTTTTGGGAAAAGCTCGAGCCCGATGTCCGAAGTGAGCCTGCGGGCCTCGCCGCCCGTCGCCGGCACCGACCAGATGTCCCCGGCGTAGACGAACACGATCAGGTTCCCGTTGATGTCCGGAAACCTCAGCAGCCTTGCTTCATTGTCTGCCGCGTAGCTCATAGACATGAAACCCAAGCCTAGAAAAACAGCCAGCAAGGCCAAAATCGCTCTTTTCATATTTTCCTCCCTCGATCTAAAGAAATTTCTTTATATATTTTTTGCCAGAGGAAAGCAAACGCACTGGGGGACGTTCCCCAGGGGGACACCCTTGTTTCCGGTCAATGGTCACCAATCACCAGTCACTGGTCACTAGGCACTTGTCATTGGCAATCAAACAATCGAATCATAGGGTCGCGATTTCTTGAATGCGATGAGTGAGGAGTGAGCGCGTGAGCACTGAGCACATCGAAGTGAGCAGTGAATAGAAAAAATGAGAAGAAAAGCGCTCTGTAAACACTAATTATTGATGAACTAAGATCTGAGGGACTGCTTCAGCCCTGGGCTTTTGCCGCTTTGGCGATCCGTTTCGCGACCTGCGCCCAGCTCTTGGTGATGAGGAAACTCTCGTCCATGTCCTCGACCATTTCGTGGAACTTTTTTTTGGGCATGGTAAAAGACAGGATTCCCTCTTCGACGTGCGGCCGGGCGCTGACGTCGAACATCCCCAGGACGGCCCGGGGTTGCTCGCTTTTATTTTCTCTGAGGGGATAGCCGATGATGCTCCCGCACCCGGCCGAGAAGGGCGCGATCACGCCCAGCGGCTGGGCGAGCCTAAAATTCGCCAGCGCAAAAAGCCCGGCCAGGATATCCGGTGTCGCGTAGAAAATGACGGCTTCTGGCTCCTCGTCTGTCTCGACCTTGTCCCAGCGCTTGAATACAAGGAAGTTCCCCGGAGCTGAGATGTCGGAGTTGTTCTTTCATGGCCTCGTCAACGATCTCCGGAGTCTTTTTATAGCGCTCGCCCTCGAGCTTTCCCGGTATGCCGCAGGAGAGGAAATAGCGGAAGTTGGGACGCATGCCCATCCTGAACCCGGAATAGCGAAGTCCACCCTGGCAGATAACAGTGTCCTTGGTGAAGGCGAGGTTCTTCCCCCGCCGGACAATGTTGAGCTGGCTGATCATACACATCCGTTCAGTTTCCGGTTTGAGGGGCATCAGGATGGACTCGTATCTTTTATCATCGGAATAAAAGAAGACAAAAGGAAGTTCGGCGCCTTTGAAGTACTTTTTCCATTTGTCCGCGAAATCCATTTTCAGCTTCTCATTCATGATTGTCTCTGCCTCCGTCGCACTTGATAATACCACAAAACGCCCGACACCTCACTCATTTCGCCCCTTTCCCCTTACCGTTTGCCCCTCACCTTTTGAGACTTGACTTTGTCCTAACTAACAGTTATCCTCCAAAAGCAAGGGGTCGACCATGAATAAAATCCTTGGACCAAGGCTCAAAAAAGCCCGGGAAGAGATCAACCTCAGTCAAGGCGCCTTCGCCAAAGCTATCGGCCTGTCCTCAGAATATATCTCACTTCTGGAAGCGGGGAAGCGGACGCCGAGCTTTGACACCCTGGACCGGCTCGCGGGCTTTCTCCATAAGGATATCTCCTACTTTTTCAAGGAGAAAGAGTCGGCTTTCTCCGTCCTCCTCGCGTCCGAAGGATTGGACGTTAAAGAGAAGAAAATTTTGAAGGCGTTCAGCGCCTATGCGAATGAGTATCTGCGCCTCGAGGAAGCCGCCGGCAGGCGGCTCGAGCTTGCTCCGCACTATTCGGGCTTGTCGGCCGAACGACTGGCGGCCGAGGAGCGACGCCGTTTGGGTCTAGGCGAAGAGCCGATTCGTGATGTCTTTGGCTTGATCGAGATGAACGGACTGCGTCTGCTTCGCCAACCGATGCCTGAAGATTCCAAGGTCTCCGGTATTTTTATCTTCCTTGAGGAAAGAAGCGCTGCCTTCGCCCTCATCAACTCAGCCCAACCACCCGGACGACAGGCCTTCATCGCCGTCCACGAGTATGCCCACTTCCTCAAGGACAGGCTCGAGGGTCCGGTCATCGATAGCCCGGACGTTTTCATCGATGAATATGTCTCTCTCTACCATCCACGGGAACAGTTCGCACAGCTCTTTGCGGCCCGTTTCCTGATGCCGCCCTCGAAGGTGCAGGAACTGGTGGCCCGGGATTATGGAAGTCGAAAACTGAGCTTTGAGGATGTGCTCTACTTCAAGCGCTATTTCGGTGTCTCGACACCCGATATGCTGCGCGCCCTGCGGAACCTGGGATCTCTCCCCCGGCCCCAATTTGAAGAATATTTCAAGCTGGATGCCTCCGCCCGTGAAAAAGAGCTTTTCGGGAACGTGACCGAGGACGGCGAGGGGAGTCGGTTCGGCCGTTTCAAAAAAAAGGCCATTCCCTCCGACCGCTTCAAGCTCCTCTCCAGACAGTGAGTGGTAAGGAGCAAGTGGCAAAGATCAAGAAACCATCGGGTACCGGCTGACACCAAGCGGCAGACGTTTCTCTTAACTGTCCATGCGTACCAGGCTAGTTGAAATCGCCAAGGTTTTTCTGCGGCTCGGAGCCACGGCTTTCGGCGGCCCCGCGGCTCACATCACCCTGGGCAGGCGGCTTCCTCGACGGGGTCAACGCCACGGCTTTGGGCCTGATGGGGGCCGTCTCTCTTCAACTGAGCCGGACATCGTTTATCGACTTGCCGACGCTCGTCATCGGAGCGATCTCGATGTACTTCCTTCTGCGTTTCAAGATCAACTCCACCTGGCTCATCCTGGGCGGAGCCCTGGCCGGCCTGGCGGCACACTTTTTTTAATTAACCTTTTTTCCAGCCGGAGCGGAACATTTTTTCCGTTTCCGCATCGGTCATGGGAGCTGCGGTTGGGTGGGCCTCCTTGATGTGCTTTTTGCCCACGGCCATCAACTTCTTCACGGCCTCGGCGTCGTCCTTGGCCTCGACCGTCAGAACGGCATTGTCCATCGTGCAGTTAAAAGTGTACTTCATTTTTCTCTCTCCCTTTAAGGAATCATACTCATTGTATCTATTTTAAAACGATTCTTTTTTCGAGTCAATACACTAGTTAATATATAAAATTAGTAATATTTAGGGGATGGTGTGTAAAGAAAAGGCAAAGAAAAGGAGCAGGCTACTTGTTTATTTTAGTTTTTCTTCGGGGATGACGGGCAACAGAAGGTGCGACGGATGCAGCTTGTCGTGATAGATCTTCTGTTCGGCCTTGACGAAGGTTGTATCTGTTTCGTTATGGCCGCCGGTGTTCAAGTTACGTGAGAACATCGGGAACGAGGCCGATGCCACCTCCACCCTCAAAGAATCTCCCGCCGGGATCGTGATTCCCGTGTGCCAGAGGTCCAGCGTGTACTCGTAGATTTCCCCGGGCTTGAGAAACTCCGGCTGGCTCATCGACTTATGAAAACGCGCCCGGATCTTCCCTTCGGCCAGCTGAAATGTCTTGCCGTCTTTTTTGATCCAAACCAGCCGGGCAAACCAATCCGTGTCCCTAGCCGAGCTCGAGGCATACAAAACTGCAGACAGGGGACCTGCGAAGCTGAGCGGCTTCTCCAGCGGCTTTGTCTGATAAACCAGGATGTCGGGCCTCGACTGAGTCACTTTTTCATGAAGGGCCTCAACTTCCTTTTTCTTCTCGTCGACCGATTTCACGATTTTCTCTTGTTCCTCGGTCTCTTCGTAATAACCCGGGTTCGGCGTGGGGTCGCCCGGATCATAGACATAGGCGTCATGAGCAGCGCCTTGAGCCGGCGCAGACGGGCTCAACACCCCATCTCCCTTCGATGTGTTCGCTTTCCCGCCGCTTGTCAGGTACCACTTCTGGAATTGTGTTTCCGGAAGCGGATAGACGTTTCCTTCGAGCCACTTGTTGGTATTCATGAGGAAGATCTTGACCAGCGGTTCCTTGATGATTCCGTTGTCGATGCCCTTGAGCCAGTAATCGAACCACCTCAGGTAAAGCCTCGGCATGTCGATGATCGCTTGGGGCCCAAAATCTATGTCGCCGATCATGCGGGCCGCCCGGTCCGTGTGCCCCCAGGGGCCGACGACCAGCTTCTGGTTGGGGTGGCCGTTCGCCTTCATCCTTAGGTAATTGAGCTTGGTGCCGATGCCGTCCCCGTCAAACCAGCCCGACTGGTGGAAGACGGGGATGTTGACGTTCTTCAAGTAATCCAAGAAGTTCGCCTGCTCCCAGTAATTGTCATTGTTCGGGTGGTCGATCCATTTCCTCCAGTAAGGATTTTCCTTGCCGAGGATTTTTTTATCGAGATCGACGACCGGAAGATCCCGCAGGAGTTTCTGGTATTTTTTTTCGTTGATCTGGCTCATGGCCGCGCCGGAGAGGTCGGCCGTGGCATTGCTTTCAAGGATATTGGCCCACCAGATCGACCCGAAGATGAAAAAGGCTCCGTATTCATAGGGGAGATTGTAGAAGGGGTCGGGCGGCGAAACGTTTGGGATGATCGTGACCAGGTGAGCCGGGTGCTCCCTGGCCGCCCACCACTGGACCCAGCCGACATAAGATCCGCCGATCATTCCGACCTTGCCGTTCGACCA
Organism: Candidatus Aminicenantota bacterium; assembly: GCA_963770045.1. Lineage (GTDB taxonomy): Bacteria > Acidobacteriota > Aminicenantia > Aminicenantales > CAVYOD01 > CAVYOD01. The sequence goes on from CAVYOD010000011.1 coordinate 94,331, forward strand.
GGGTTGTCCGGCCAGCCATTCGATAGCATCGTGTCCGTCTTTGGGTTCATTGATAAAGGGTTCCCAGATCCCGGCCGACCCGAACCGGCCCCGGCAGTCCTGGACCGCCAGGACGTAGCCGCGCCTGGCATAAAATCGGGCCTGGAGCACGTCCATGTCCTTTTTGTACGGCGTGCGGGTCAGGATGATGGGGAATTTTCCATCGGCTTTCGGCCGGTAGATGTCCGTCGCCAGCTTGATCCCATCGCGCATCGGGACGCCCACGTTGGCTTCCTCAACGACCTCGTAGGTCGGCTTTGAGATCAGAGGGTCGGTCTCGGGCTCGTGCATCAGAGCCTCGTAGCCGTCTCTCACATAGCTGGCCTTCTGAGCCGGGATTGACCCGTAATAGAGCTTCCCCTCGTCATCGGCCCAGAGGGTGACATCGACACCGGGCATGCCATGGACGTATTTTTTAAATTTCATATCTTTGTTGCCGATCGTCCGCTCCTCCGTGCCCTGCAGTTCCAGCGAGGCATCGACCATGGCTCCCGGAACAATAAACAGAGAGAACGGCTGCTTTCCGCCCTTTTTGGCGTCGTAGGCCCGGATGGCTTGGCTCACCAGGGCGGGGGAGTAGTTATCGAACAGCATGGCGCCCTCTTTGAGGTCGATGGTGACCGATTTTTCTTTGAAAGTCTGTGTGGCCACGCCGTCCTTCCGGACGATCTCAACTGTTCCTTGGGGGGATTTCTGGAGGATCTTGACCCAGCGCCCGTCCTTGTCTACTTCGATGCCGGTTTCGATTGTGACCGACTGTCCGGCCATCTTGATGACGGCGGTGTTCGAGAATTTTCCTGTTGTCTCCCATTTATAAGTAATCTCGGCCAGGGGTTCCTCGTTGACGTAGAGGTGAAACAGCCCTTCGTCGGAAAAACCCGCCAGTGAGGCGGGGATTCCGCCGGCTTTCTTTTCTTCGGCTTTTTGCGGCGCAGCCTGGGCTTGCGCGCCGGCTCCCAGTTTTGCGGGCCCGGCAAGAGCGAAGACCAGGAGAAGCGCGAGAATCGCAGTTCCAATCAGGTTCTTTCGGGATAGCATCTTGACCTCCATCCGTGAAGCTACGATAAAGTCCTATATTATACATGTTTATACGCAAAATCACAGGGGAAGTTATGCCGGCCAATGAAAAAGTTGCCGCGGCCTAGCGGGAATTATTCGCCTTTACACAGGCGCGCCGGCCTGATAAAATACTATTATATAAAAGGAGGTTTTTATGAAAGGCGACACGAAACTCATTGCGACTTTGAATTCTTTGCTCGCGGATGAATTGACCGCGATCAACCAGTACATGGTTCATTCGGAGATGTGCGATAACTGGGGCTACGAGAAACTCCACAAGATGATCGAAAGCCGGGCGATCACCGAAATGAAACACGCCGAGAAGCTCATCGGCCGGATCCTTTTCCTGGAAGGAGTGCCGACCGTCAATGAGCTCCGGAAGATGCACATCGGCTCCGATGTCCCCAAGATGTTCGCGAGTGACCACGGCTTCGAAGCAGACGCCAACAAGAATTACAACGCGGCCGTCAAGCTGGCCGGAGATGTGAAGGACTTTGCCACCCGCGAGGTCCTGGAGAGCATCCTCAGCGATGAGGATAAGCATATCAACGGGATCGAAGAACAGCAGGATCAGATGGCCCAGATGGGCCTGGGTATCTACCTCAGCAACCAGGTGGGTTAAGAGGTTTCGCAACTCCAGATCATTGGACTGAACTTACGGCTCTGAGCCGAAGGGCGTCTTCGTCTCTATTCAAAACTGAAACAAGACATGGGGGCAAAGCCTGAACAACTGAAGCGGCAGGAATTCCCGAACCTTCCGGAAAATCTCGGCGGCTTGGCCGATCTGGCCAACAACCTCTGGTGGAGCTGGCACCCCGCGGCCAGGATGCTTTTCAAAAGCTTGGACCGGGAGGTTTGGAAGGAGAGCACCCACAATCCCGTAGTGATGCTCAGGAGGTTGCCGTCGGCCGTTTTCGAAGCGGCCGCGAAAGACCCCCAATACATGCGGCACTATCGAGCTTGTCCTTGACCAGTTCCGGCAGGACTTGGACCCCGAGGAGGGATTGGCTCTCGAGGAGAGGATCGACCCCAATCATTTTCCGATCGCCTATTTTTCCGCCGAGTACGGACTCCACCATTCCCTGCCCTTTTATGCCGGAGGCCTGGGATTTTTGGCCGGCGATTTCCTCAAGGAGTGCAGCGACCTCCGCATCCCCCTGGTGGCGGTCGGGTTCATGTATCCCGGGGGTTATGTCGGCCAACGGATCCGCGAGGACGGCTGGCAGGAAGACGCGGGAGAGCCGCTCGACCGCGAGGCGGCTTCCATTTCCAGAGTCCTGGGGAAAGATGGGAAGCCGGTCGTCGTGCGCGTTCCCTTTATTGAACCCCCCATCTATTTGACGGTCTGGAAAATCGAGGTGGGCCGCGTGCCTCTCTATCTCATCGATACGGACATCGAGGAGAACGATGAGGCGAACCGGAAGATCTCTAAATACCTCTACATCGGAGACATCGAGCAGCGGCTCCGCCAGGAGATCGTGTTGGGCATCGGCGGGTCCGAGGTCCTCCAGACCCTCGGCATCACTCATTCGGTCTTCCACCTCAACGAAGGCCATGCCGCTTTCGCCCTCCTGGAGCGGGTCCGGGAATGCGTCCAGAAGGGCCTGGCCCATGAGGAAGCGGTTTTGCGGGTGCGAGATACGACGGTCTTCACGACCCACACGTCGGTCCCAGCAGGTCACGATGTCTTCTCTTTTCAATTGATGGAAAAGTATTTCCGAGCCTACTGGCCGGCCCTTCGCCTCGACCGCGATTCCTTTTTCAAATTGGGTGCTCATCCCGAATTCCCCGGGGCGGGGTTCAATATGACGGTCCTCGCTCTCAGGCTGTCTGGCTACTGTAACGCGGTGAGCAAGAAGCACGCGGACGTCGCCCGCAAAATGTGGCAGCCCCTCTGGCCGGGCGTCCCCGAAAAAGATCTTCCCATTGTCCCGATCACCAACGGGGTGCACGTCCCCACCTGGATCGAACCCAAGATGCAGCTCCTCTTTGACAAGCACCTGGGTCCCGGCTGGCTCGAGAGCCACGATAACCCCGCCGTTTGGGAACGAGTCGATGAAATCCCCGACGAGGAGCTTTGGAAGGCCCACTACTGGCTCAAGATCAAACTGATTGACGCCATCCGCTGGCGGGCCCGGGAGCGCTGGAGCCGAGACCGAGCCAGCTCCTCACTGGTCCTGGCCGAAGGCACGATGCTGGATCACTCGGCGCTGACGATCGGTTTTGCCCGGCGCTTTGCCACTTACAAGAGGGCTGACCTGGTCTTCAATGATATGGAAAGGCTCAAAAAGCTTCTCAACGATACCTGGCGGCCCATCCAGATCATCTTCGCCGGCAAGGCCCACCCCAACGACGAGCCGGGAAAACGCCTCCTCCAGAAAGTTTTCAACTCGGCCAGAGATCCGGAGATGGGCGGACGCATCGCTTTTGTTGAAGATTACGGAGAGTTGATCGCCCAGTACATGACCCACGGTGTCGACCTCTGGCTCAACAATCCTCTGCCTCCCCTGGAGGCCTGCGGGACGAGCGGGATGAAGGCCGCTCTCAACGGGGTCCCGCAGCTGGGCATCTGGGACGGCTGGTGGATCGAGGGCTACAACGGGAAGAATGGCTGGGCTTTCGGCCAACAAGAGATCCCCGGCAACAGGGACCAGGCGGACGCTGATGCCATCTACGATCTTCTCGAAAAGGAGATTATCCCTCTTTATTATGCGGTCTCCGCCGACGGCGTCCCCCACGGCTGGGTCAAGGTGATGAAAGAATCCATCAAGAGCAATGCCTCCCGTTTCTCGACGCTCCGGATGCTCAAGGAATATCTCAATAGCTTCTACGTGAATGCCTTGAAAAAAGCATAGAAGACCGGGGAGGAGAAAGACATGGCCGGCATTTTCAAAGCCGACGACGCCGCGCCCAGGCGGGCCTATCCCTCGGCGGCGGCTCAAAATTAGCCTGCCGAAAGAAGCCCCCAAAGGGGATAATGGGCTATAATGAAACTCCGTTAAATTCGGAATCGAGGGAGTTTGTCATTGTGTGCCGTAAATAAGGCCGACGGGGCGGCGGGGGCGCCCAAAGCTCAAACGAGTTTAGGAGGGCGCAAGGGACTAAACATTCACGCCACGAAGTTGTATAATGACAGTGCATCTGAATATTCGGCTCAGCTTTTCTAGAGGCGGTCATCATAGGAGGGACATCGTGAAAAGAAAATCCATGGCGGGCTTATTTTGCATTGGCCTCGTCGGACTTCTGATTGGCGCGGCTCATGCTCAGACGGCGGCTGAAATCCAGAAGAAGATGGTCGACGCCCAGGGCGGTCCGGAAGCCCTCAAGAGCGTTCAGGACTTGACCATCACCGGCTCCATAGACCTGGTCCAGCAGGGGGTGAGCGGCTCCCTGACGGTCTATAAAAAGGAACCGGATAAAAGACGCACCGACATAGAGGTCATGGGTATGACCATCACCCAATGCTATGACGGGAAAACAGCCTGGTGGACCAACCCCCAGACCGGAAACAAGGAAGTCGTATCCGGAGAGCAAGCCGAGGACCTGAAAAGACAGTCCATGCCGATCGGCGCCTCTCTGGATCCCGCCAAGTACGGCCTCTCCTACGTCTCCAAGGGAAAAGAGGCGCTCGAGGGCAAGGAATATCTTGTCCTGGAAGAAACCTATCCCGACGGCCTCAAGGTCACGATCTACGTCGACCCGGAGACCTATCTCATCCACAAGTTGAAATCCAAGCTTCTCTCCGGAGGCGTCTCGTACGATTTTGAGCAGGTCTTGTCCGATTACAAAAAGGAGGGGTCCATGGCCATGGCCCACTCGATTGTCACCTACCAGAACGGCGCGGAATACTCAAAGATCACTTTCAAGGAATTCAAGATCAACGCAGGCATCGCCGATTCCATATTCGAGATGGGCAAATAGAGTTCTCCCATTTCTTAGGCTGATCGATAAGGAGTTAAGTTGTTAATCAGAGCTAAGTCCATCCTCCACGTCTCTGCCCTGGCGATTCTCTCTGTAACCTTGAGTTGTGAGCAAAAAGCTCCCGCAGCAAAAGCTGATCTTGTCGTATGGAATGGAAATATCGTCACGATGAGTCAAGAACTCCCCCGGGCCCAAGCCGTGGCCATAGCCGGAAACCGTATCCTTCGTGTGGGCAGCGATAGAGAAGTTATGCCTCTTGTCGGAGATAAGACAAAAGTCATCGACCTGGAACAGAAGCTGGTTATCCCGGGTCTGATCGACGCGCACGTTCATCCTTTTGGTGCCGGCCGCGCTCTGACCATTCTTGATTTGAAAGGGCTCAATAAAGAGCAGATCCTGGAAAAAGTGGCCCAAAGAGCCAAGGAAACGAAGAAAGGGGAATGGATTGAGGCGGAGGGATGGGATCAGGGATTCTGGAAGGAAAAGGAGTTCCCAACTCGACATGAATTGGATGCCGTAGCGCCGGATAATCCGGTGTCCCTGACTCGAATAGATGGCCACTCAGGCTGGTACAACAGCCAAGCTTTTCGCCTGTCTCACATTGATAAGAAGACCAAGGATCCTGAAGGCGGCCGAATCTTGCGAGATGCCCGCGGAGAGCCTTCCGGGATGCTCATTGATGAAGCTATGGCCCTCATCGAAAAAGAACGGTCTGGCGATGAACTGGAGCGCAAGGAGAACTATATCAAGCTGGCCATGGAACAATATAGGAAATGGGGGATTACCGGAATCCACGACGCCGGCGCGGACGAAGAGTCTTTGCGGGTTTATGAGAAGCTCAGGCAAAAAGGTGAACTCACGGTTCGAGTCTATGCCATGGTCAGCGCACGCGGTCCCGCTTTTGCGGAGGCTCTGAGCCAAGGGCCTCGGATTGATAATTTTCTTACGGCCAGAAGCATCAAGATTCTCATTGACGGGGCGCTCGGTTCTCGAGGCGCTTTGCTCTTTGAGCCCTATTCCGATTCACCCGACACGTCCGGCCTGCAGATGATGAAGGAAGAGGAGGCTTATTCCATCATCAAGAGATCGATAGAAAAGGGATTTCAGGTCTGCACTCATGCGATCGGAGATAAGGCGGTCCACATGATGTTGAACCTGTACCAACGAGCTCTGAAAGAAAGCCCCATTCAAAATCATCGATTCAGGATCGAACATGCCTCCGTGATCGCGCCGGAGGATTTGCCGAGGTTCAAAGAGCTCAATGTCATAGCCTCCATGCAGCCCATCTTTGTTGGGGAGTATGGGCGTTGGTCTGAAGACCGCTTGGGACCGAAGAGGGTCCAGGGCGTTCTTATTCTCAGACAACTGCTGGATGCCGGGGTGAGGATAGCCGGGGGAACAGATTGCCCGGATTCTGATGACGGAAACCCACTGACCAATTTTTATGCCGCGGTCACCAGGAAGAGCCCCTATGGCGTGCCCGAAGAATGGTACGGCCGGCAGAAAATTACAAGGGAAGAGGCTTTGCGAATGCTGACTCTTGACGCCGCATACGCCGCTTTTGAAGAAAATATCAAAGGGAGTCTCGAAGCCGGCAAGCTGGCTGATCTGGTTGTGTTGAGTCAGGACATAATGAAGATTGATGAGAAAGAAATACTGAAGACCGAAGTCTTGACGACGATTTTGGATGGGAAGATTATTTACAGCAAAACCTAGATTGCCCAAGTCTTGCCGAAATGCACCACTCTATTTTCGTTTAATACTGATCGATATTCCGCTTCCGCTCGATTCGTCAATCGTCGTTTCCAGGTCGGGCAGACTCCTGACATAATTTAAAAATTCTCTGATCCCGCTCATGGACCCGATATTCCTCACATTGTGCGCCGTGAAACAGCCGCCGACCTCGAGTCTCGGGAGAACGGCCTTGAGATAATTCGTGTACCACTCCTTGTCGGCGTCGACGAAGACAAAATCAAAAGGCCCCTCGAGCTTCGGGACCAGATCATGGGCATCACCCAGCCGTGCGTCCACGTAATCGGCCAACCCGGCCTTTCTGAAATTCTCGACCGCCTGATCATGGCGTTCCTTATCTATTTCGATCGTGATCAGTTTCCCTCCGGTCTTGCTCAGTGCCCAGGCGATCCATGTCCCCGAATGGCCGGTCGAAGTCCCGATTTCCAGAGCTTTTTTGTAGCCGTGTTTGATGATGAGGTTGTACAGCACCCGGCCGTCCTCTGCCGGAATGTTCATATCGTGCCACTTGCCTCTTTGGCTCTCGAGGAAACTCCTGACTTTCTGATCGATGTCCTGGTCGGCTCTCGACCCGGGCCCAAAACCAGTCTGCACGGCCGTTAATCCGAGGCTGAGGACAGAGACGATCAGGCCTCCGAAAAAGGAATCCCGCGGAATTTTCATATTTTTTATCTCGTCTTTATATTTTAGCCTCAAATGGCCTCAGCTCCAAGCCTCTGGGTGGGCCTAGAACTTTTTTCGTAAGAAAACCGTATCCAATAATGAGATCATATTGAAAAGATCCTGCCTTTTATTTGCTTTGCTGACCATGCTGACCTTCTCTGCCCGCCTCTCTGCTATTTCTCCTCCCTCCGCCGCGCTGGAAGTTCCCAAGGCGGTGACGGCGCCCGTCATCGACGGGAAGCTCGATGATCCGGCCTGGGAAACTGCTCTCAAGCTGACAGATTTCAGGACCTTCAAGCCGGATTTTGGCAAAGATCCCTCCCAAATCACCGAAGCCTATCTGCTTTGCAATGCCGAAAATCTCTATTTTGCCATCCGGGCGCATGACAAATCCCCTGAGAAGATCAAGGCCTCGATCTCGAAGCGGGACGGCATGTTCCAGGATGACTATATCTGCATCCTAATCGACGCTTTCAATAACCGTCAGGAAGCCTACGGCTTCTTCGTCAACCCACTCGGGGTCCAAGGCGACGGCGTCATGAATGCCTCCGGAAGCCTGGAGGCCAACTTCGACACGGTTTGGTACAGCAAAGGGCAAATTGATGACCGGGGCTTCAGCGTGGAAGTCCAGATCCCTCTGAAGAGCATCCGTTTCCCCAGCAAGAAGACCGTGACGATGGGCATGGTCATCATTAGACAGCAGGTTCGAACTTCCGAATCGTCCAGCTATCCCGCCCTTCATCCTGAACAGGGAGGCATTCTCCTGCAAACCCAACCGGTCTCCCTTACCGGGCTAAAATACAAACGCGTGGTCGAACTTCTCCCGGCTTTGACCCACAGCCAGCGATACGGGCAGGACGCCGGGACTCTGCGCAGAAACGAAAACAAGAGCGATCTCAGTCTGACGGCCAAATTCGGCTTGACCTCCGACATCACCGTGGACGGAACCTACAATCCGGACTTCAGCCAGGTCGAGGCCGACGCCGGCCAAGTTGACTTCAACTTGCGATATGCTCTTTATTACCCGGAGAAACGCCCCTTCTTTCTCGAGAACAACGAGATATTCCAGTTTGCGGGTGCGATCCAAGATACTCCTCTTGTCTCCATTGTGTACACTCGGACAATCGTCGATCCCGCCTTCGGCTTCAAGGTGACGGGAAAGCTCGGTCCGAAAAACATGATCGCCGCCATCTATTCCAGAGATGACATCCCCTACAGCGCGGTTGACACCCATCCCGATTTTTCCATCCTTCGTTTCAAACACGGGCTCGCGGGTGATTCCTACGTCGGGGGATTTTATACCGCGTAAGAGCCAAAGCCGAGGTTCCAACCGTGTCGCCGGGTCGGACGGCCGCATCCGGCTCTCCGCCGCATCAGTCGCGGAGTATCATCTGTTTGGCTCGTTCACGAGGCCGCCAGGGCCCGGCACGACCCTGAACGGTTACGCCGCTGCCCTCAAATATTCCTATGATACTCGGACGGTTCACCTCGAGACTAGTTATCAGGAAATCTCCAAGAACTTCGAGGTGGACACGGGCTTCTTGACCCGGACCGGTCTGAGAAGCCTGAACCTGTTTTCCATGTACACGTTCTATCCCAAATCCAGCTTCTTCCAGAAGATCGAGCCCTTTTACTGGAGCCAACACAAATATGACACATTTTTCAACATGTATGAGACGCTCAACCTCTTTACGATCCGGTTTAATCTGCCGAGGAGCAGCGAATTCCGCCTCGACGGCCTCCTGGCGAACGAGGTTTACCTGGGGAGGAGATTTAATCGCAGCGCTTATGGGTTCCAGGGCTTTACCCAGCTCACCAAGCAAATCTATCTGAACTGTCTTTTCCGGCGCGGAGGAGAGATTTTCTACGATCCCGCCAGCCCTTTTCAGGGCTATGGCAACACCGGCAGTCTTGCGGTGGATTACCAGGCAACCGAAAAGTTCGATTTTCTCCTCAGCCTCGTCTATAACGACTTCTATCGTGAATCCGACAAAGCGAGGATCTACAGCTACGCCATCATCCGGAGCCGGAACACGTATCAGCTCAATAAGTATTTGTTTTTGCGGGCCATTTTTGAATACAACGATTTTCGCAAGAGAATGACCGTGGACACGCTGGCTTCGTTTACTTATATCCCGGGAACGGTCATGCACATCGGCTATGGGTCGGCCTTCGAACAACTGGCTTGGAACGGCAACGAGTATGTGAGCAGCCGCCGGTTCTTGGAGACACAGCGCGGTTTCTTTTTCAAAGTGTCGTATCTCTGGCGTCTTTAGCCGCAAGAGCCAAGTCGCCGGCCGTTCTATTTCTTCTCCTTCTTCTCCCTTTCTTCCATTCTCTTTCTTCTGGCTTCCTCGACGGCCCTGATTTTCGCGAGATAGTCTTCGATTCCCTTTCCGGTTGCAAGCTCGGCGTCGATCAGTCCATATCCATGCCGAAGAGCATAACTCTTTGATCCAAGAGCATGAGGATCGGCCGAGCTCGCCAAGATCTCATAAATCGCCTGATAATACTGACCGGGGAGATGGTCCTTCGTCTTGGGCATCCTCTCGCCCATGAGAGCCACAAGGGCGCCTGTCGCCGCGGCTGCTGCGGAGTTGATTAAAGAAGGCTCGCCGCCAAGGATGGCCGGGGCAGCGAAATCAATTTTCCTCTGGGGAAGGGATTTTTCCCAAACCGAGGTTTTTCCTGACGGTTCGGGGACGGCCGCCACAAGCGCAACTGTCGAATTGTAGGCGGCTGGATAAACTGCCTGACCGGCCGAACCCGCATCCAGAGAGTCTCCCGACGGTGCGCAAATGACAACATTCTGTTCATGAGCAAACTGGCAGGCCTCACGAAGGAACCCGAAGTCGGAGACGAAGCCGGCATCCGCGACAATGACGTCTGCTCCCTCGGCAAGCGCTTTATAAATGGCCTGGGCGACCTGCATCGCCGGCCAATAAGGATAGGGCTGTTCACGATCACAGGCTATCTTAAGAATCAGGATTTCCGATTCTGGGGCGAAAGTGGATACGATGCTCGCCAAGATCGTTCCCCTCCCGCGTTCATCGCTCGGAAGGATTTTTTCTTCTGTCCAAGGGGCGCCAACTCTGTTGACGAGGCAAAAGCTCTTTTCCCGATCCAGCCGCGCCTTGGCCACGAGCGGATGATCGAAATCGGCGCCGGAACTCACAATTGCGACCCTCCTGTCTTTTCCCTTCGCGGTCACCTGGGCCGAATCAAACTTAGAAACCTTGAGTCCCCAGGACGCACCGAGTAACTTGCCCTCTCGCTTGGGTGGCTCATCCCCAGGCAGGTACCCGAATGACTCCAGAACCAGCTCGAGGCGGGTTTTTTGGGAGTTTCGTGGAAGACGAACGAGCGCCTCGGTTCTTTGATCCTCGGCGAAGAGGCTCCGGACAAAATGGTCGGCTCCTTCCCGGCAGAGGCTCAGGAATAGGGTCTCGAATTTATCTCCTCGCTCGCCGCTGCCGGCGTGAGATTCGAAAGCTGGAAACAAGATGTTGATGATGTTTTCATAAAGATGAGGCAAGTCTTTTTCCGCATTCAGGATCCTTTCCCGGTCGGCGGGAATGAGTTCGAAGCTTCTCTGGTCCGTCGCCAGGTCGTATTTCAATCTCTCATAAAAGGCCTTTCTCCCATCGTCATACAACTTGTCCGGTGCGGGGCCGGATGGTTGAGGCCGGGCGACCCAGTCCCGTCGCTTACGCTCCATCCGCCTCGCCGCCACGACCGTTTTCTCGGCATCCGCGAGACCGAAACCGCACTGCGGTGAAAATCCCTCGTTGCCTAAAATCCGAGGATTCGCATTTTCCGTGATCAGCTTTCTTATTGAGGCGGCGTACTCTCCGGGTTTCTCGGTCCCGAGCCGAGGATACTGGGAGATCGCCAGGGCAGCGAGCGAGGAAATGACGGGGATGGCCGCCGAAATGCTCGGGATATAGGTGTCCTTCTCGCCGATATAGGTTGGAAAGGCGCCGAACACACCGTTCGGGCCGGCGATCGTCGTCGAATCGTCGGGCGCGCAGATGTCCCAATAGCCGAGCGTTCCGTCGGCCCGCTTCTCGATCGCGGTCACAGAAACAACCGTCCCGTACTGACCGGGGAAATTGAGGTTCTGGCCCCGGCGCAGGACGTGGTGGTAGAGATTGCCGCTCACCAGGACCCGGTTGTTCCGCTCGGCGTATTCGACCGCCTCCTTGAGATAATCGAGCTCCAGCGAGACTCCCGATGCGCTCAGGCTGATGACATCATTTCCGTCATGCACGGCCTTGTAGATGGCCGCGGCGACGATGTATTGAAGGAGAGACTGGTAGGGCGGGTCATTCTGCGTATCTCCGTCGCCGAACTTGTACATCGTTATTTGCGCTTCGGGAGCATAACAGGCGACGACTGAACTGATGAGCGTCCCATGAGATCCCCAGTCGATCGTCGTCACGTCTGAAGCCCAAGGTTTTCCTTCTCTTCCGACGAGGCTGAAATGGCGGCCCCATTTTGTGTTCTTGAAGATGGAGTGGCTTTCATCGATTCCCGTGTCCAGGACCGCGATCTTGGCGCCTGCGCCCTTGGTCATCTTATGAGCTTCGCGGAACCTGGCCGCGTCGAGCCCCCACTGCCTCTCAAACTCGGGGCTCACAGGGTTGGCGAACATTTTCCTCTGGGGAATGTCGAGCTTGGCCTGGTAACCGATGGAGCGAATGACGAGGTCGACCGCATCAAGTCCCTTGTAGGACAGGGACAGAGCTTCTGACGTATTCCGTTTGGGCGTCAGTTTTGAAGAAACAATCCACAAATGCCTGCCCCGCAAACCGGACGAGATCGAGGTACATTCGCCTAAAAACGGTCCTTCGAATCAAAATCTCCTTTCTCCAGGAGGGCGGTGAAAACCGGCTCATCTTTTTGATAAAAAACGTTGATCAAGAGCTCAAAGAGTCTAGGATACCGGCTCTGCGCATCTTGAATCTTCTCGATCTCCCCGGTCGTGAGTCTCTCCCTTTGCGGATGAAGCTTGATGCCCTGGCTCAGGGTCTGGTAAAAAAGCTGTCTCGCCTCTCCATGGAGCCTGTCCAGCCAACCCACGCCGTTGGTCTTCTGGCGGCACCCCGCCTGAATCCAAAGGCAGGCCAGGATGAGCGTGACGAGGGCCCCCCATCCGAGCCGGCAAGATAATATTTTCTTCTTCATTCTATTCTCCTCGAATGAAAATGGGCCTTCATTTTTTCTTGTTTTTGAGGGCCTGCTTTCGATCCTTTTCGGCCTCCTTCTCCCGTTCGGCCATTCTTTTCTGATAGTTCGCCTCGACCGTATTCATTTTCTTGATGTAAGTCTGGAGCCCCGGCCCCAGGGCACTCGCGGCGTTGATCAAGCCGTAGCCGGTTCTGGCATCATAACTCTTGAATCCGAAAGCCTGAGGGTCAGCCGATTTTGCCAGGATTTCCATGATCCTCTGGACGTATTGCCCCTGGAGATCGCGTTCGGTCCTGGGAAGGGCTGCCGCGATAAGCGCAGCCAGGCCGGCACAGGTCGCGGCGGCAAAGGCGTGAGAGTGAGCGCGGGCAAAGGAAGCGGGCGCAGCGACCAAGGTGTGGTGCGACGGCGCGGATTCTTCCCATAAGGTGGGGGAGCCTTGGGGCGAGGTGACGGCGCCGGCGACAGCGATGGCCGAGGTATAGTGCGCTGGAAAAGCCGATCCGACCTCTGGATTGTCCGAGACCAGGTCGTTGTTGGGCGCGACGATGATGACATTCCGTTCATAGGCAAACTGACAGGCTTGCTTGAGAAAGGCGAAATTATTTCCGAGGCTCACTCCAGTGACAATGACATCGTTCTTATCTTCGGTTGCTTTGCGGATCGCCTGGGAAAGCTCCATGGCCTGCCAATACGGGAAGGGACACGGAGAGGCAAAGATCTTGTAGACGCGGATCTGCGCCTCGGGAGCACATCTCGAAGCCAGCGCAATCATCAGAGTCCCGCGGCCCATCTCATCCCGGACATCCGGCCCCGCGGCTTTCCAGGGCGCTTCCGTCCGGTTGAGCAAGCAATAATCAAAATCATGCTCGACCTGAACGTTTTTGGCCAACTCGGATTGGGGATCAAACCCAGAATCGATAACGGCGACTTTGATCCCTCTGGCTTTTGAAACCTTTTGAGCCTCCTCGAAGCGGGCGACGCGGAACGGCCAGGAGTCATCCCGGAACTCGGCGCCGGGAGTGAAAGACACATCTTTTTTTAGACCGGACGGCGAATCACTCCTGCCAAGAGAGAGAAGGATGCATTGGAGGCGGTCAAGCCCAACAAAAGACCCCTGCTCCAAGAGCTCATGATGACGCGGGTCCTCGAGAAAAAGCGACTCGACAAACATTCTCGCCGTCTGCCGCACGAGCTCGAGGTATTTGTCCCGAAAGGGACTGAGCTCTTTTTCTCCGGGATAAACGATGTTCATCAAATTCTCATAAAGCCCCGCGATCTTGGTTTCCGCTTCCTCCATCCTGGCCAGACTCGAAGTGAGGAGAAGATATTTTTGAGGCTGAAGGCCGCAGGCGAGCCGCAGCTCTTTGTAGAACGCAGCCCGACCTTCCTGAAAAACGGCATCCAACTCAGCCGGCCCGGCCTGAATCGTGCAATCGGGCGACACTCGGGTTCAGCATAAAAGCGAGAAACGCAAGAGCCAAGAAGAGCACCCTACGAAGTCCGGTTCTTCATCGTCCCCTCCTCGTCCCTTTTTGGCTCAGACGCGCTTTCTCAGCTCCAGGGCGGCCCGGACTGTCTTCTCGGCGTTGATCAAACCGTAGCCGCAATCCGGTGAAAATCCCTGGAATCCCACCGCCTCGGGGTCGGCGTTCTCGATCAGGAGTTTCTTGAGGGCTCTATAATATTCGCCGGGTTCTTCTGATCCGAGCCGGGGATAAACTGAGACAACAAGGGCTGCCAGGGAGGCCGCAATTGGCGTGGCGCAAGAAATGCCGGGAGCATAAGCGTCCTTTTCCGCCGAATATGTCGGGAAGGCGACAAAAGGAGCCGCCGGCGCGCCCACGGTCGTGGCAAAATCAGGTGAAGCGATTTCCCAGTAACCATATTTTCCCTCAGCCAGCCTGTCGATTCCGGTGACCGAGATCGTCGTCTCAAACTGGCCCGGAAAGTTGTCGTTCTCTCCGAGATAGCGGCCCAAATAATAGGGATTGCCCGTAACAATCATGACATTATTGTCATAGGCATACTGACACGCTTCCCTCAGGTAATCATCGTCAAAAAATCCTCCGGCGCTGATGTTGATGACGTCGTTCCCCTCATGGACGGCCTTGTAAATGGCCGCCCCCATGAAATCGCCCGCCAGGAGCGGATAGGGTGGATTGTTCATCGTGTCGGCATCCATGGTCCGGTAGACGGTGATCCGGGCTTCGGGGGCATACGTGGCCACGATGGAGCTCACCAGGGTGCCGTGCCATCCCCAGTCCACCATCGGGGCTTCTCCTTCCCAGGGGGGGCCGTAGCGGCCGACAAAATTGAAATGTTTTCCCAGGTCCGTCTGAGCGAAAACTGGATGACTCGGATCGATGCCTGAATCTATCACCGCGACACGAGCTCCTTTCCCCTTGGTCAGGGCGAATGCCGTCCGGAATTTGGCGGCGTCAAGCCCCCATTGTTTCTGGAATTCAGGACTCAGGGTGCGAGTCTTCTTCTGAATTGGGAGGTGAATGTCGGCCCAATAGCCCGCCGACATAACGACGATCTCCACCGTGTCCTTACCTTTGAATTGGCTCAAGAGATTCCTGAAATGCTCCATATTATGGCCGGGAACCTGAAAGCAGCGGACAAAGCGTCCGGCGGCAAACCGCGAGAGCTCCAGGTAGCGTTGACCAAGACTGTCTCTGGACTGAATGCTCCCATCTTCCATGAGCGACCGAAGCGCGGGTTCCTCCTTGGCGAAATAGTAGTTGATCAAGATTCCGTAAAGATTCGGGTAGAGTGTTTCGATCTGGGCGATTTTCCGGAGCTCCTCATCGTTGAGCTGATAAGAGCCCGGATGATTCGTGATCTCGCTCCTGATCGTCGAGTAAAAGACCTCCTTTCCCTGGGCAAACAGGTCGGCTGGTCCCGATTGCGGCCCGGCCCCCGCCCTTGTGGACAACGCGAGGACCAAAAGTACCCAGAAAAGATGGTTGAGCCGGGGAGCCTTGGTTTTCATCTTCGGCCTCTCCTTTATTCTTGATTCCTGATGGCAGACAGCCACCCTCTAAAAACGTCCTCTGAGAATGACGAGGAAACGCTCAGTGTGCCAGAGCATCTTGCACGGGAAGCCATTATTGAAGAAGATGCTCGAGTAAGATGCTCAGAAGATGGTATTTTCTATATGAAGGCCACGCCGGATCACCAGGATCTGACGGGTCCCGTGTCGATGTGGACGAAATCAGAACCCGATAGTAACCGGTTCCGCCGCGCTTCATGGACCTGGCGATTTCCCAAACTCTCTTCGTGTCGACACCTGGCAGCCGGAAATCCAGGGCGCGGCCCTGGGTGTGCATGCTTCCCAAGGCGACGCCTTTACTGCGCTTGTGCATCATTGTGTTGGTTTCGACCGACCGGTAACCGCAAACCATCTGAACCTCTCGATGATATCCCAACTTCTCCATCAGGTCATAAAGAAAGTCGAGCACAAGGGGATCAATCGAGTGCTCATCGCCGCAAACGGGATCCCGTAACACGTGATTAATCTGCGCGAGCCCCTCCGGATCGTATTCGGTCCCGCGGCGGTAAGTGGCGGCAAGATGCGCACCCGTATGGATATTGTAGAAGGACAGAGTGCGCTCCTGCTCGGTCGTCTGCGCCCCGACGAGTGCCGCCGCTAACGCAACCACGGCCAACAGGGCCAAGCCGAAACTTCGCGTCTTCGATCGCGCGATCATGCCCGGCCCGTCAGAAGAGGGCCTGTTCCAGAATGGCATCCCGTCCGTAGACATCATCGTAGAAGTATAGCTCATTGTTATCCAGGTTGACAACCGCGGTGTGGTAAAGGATGTAAATCGGAAGCGACGACTCGAGGTGCACAATCCGATTTTTGCCCTCGGCGATAACGGCCTTGACCCGGTCTTCATCCCAGCCCTTGGTTTGGCCGCCCAAGACATAAGCTGCGACCTCTTGGACTCTGGCCACGCGGATGCAGCCATGACTGAACGCCCGCTTCGGCTGCTGGAATAAGTCTTTTGCCGGGGTGTCATGGAGATAGACGTCGAACTGATTCGGGAACGCGAGTTCCACAGTTCCCAGCGAATTGTCCGGCCCCGGATCTTGCCGCAGGCGATAGCGATCCATGTCCTGTGGATTGACCTGCGCCCAATCAACGGTGGAGGAGTCGATCTCGGGCGCCTCGCGTCCGTGCCCCTCGAACAGCCGGATGTTTTTTTTCTTCAGATAGGTCGGATCCTTCTTGAGCTCGGGAAGCATCTCCCTCCGGGCGATGCTCATCGGGACATTCCAGTAGGGATTGAACTCGACGTAACGGATTCTATCACTGAAAACCGGCGTCATCTTGGTGCTGTATTGCTCACCGACAATCACCGGCGTGGACATCTCGACCTTGTTGTTTCGAATCCCCTGAAGCTCAAAGCTCGGGATGTTGACGATCAGAAACCAATCTCCGGGATCGCGTTCCACCCAGCGCCAGCTCTCCAGGTTGATGATGATCTGATTGATGCGTTTGGCAACCGGGACGTTCATGGCCGCCAGCGTTGCCGGCCCTAATATCCCGTTCGGCTCGAGGCCGTGGTGCCGCTGGAACTGCTTTACCGCGGTCATCACGATTTCGTCATACTCCAGTGCTATCCAGCGGATCGCCCGAGGGTAATTCACCCGTGATACTCAAACGCTGGCGAATCGTCGGCACCCTTGGATCCTGCAGGCCGGACTTCAGCGCCGGCCCCGGCCCGATCTGCGGCCAGCCACCTTGGGCGGCGATGGCCCGGAATTCGGCCAGCTTGTCGCGCAACTGACGATACTGCAGGAAGGGCGGAGCCTGTTCCTCCAGAAAAGCTTTCAGGTCGGGGGCGTTGATGGCCCGCTGCGCCAGGAGTGCGGGATCCATATCACAATCGCACGCCGTGGGGAAGAGTCTTGGGTCGAACTCCCGCGGATGCCGCCGGCCCTCAACGAGGTCGGAAATATAGTCCCCCAGGGCCAGAGTGAGCAAGAGTTCCAGGCGTGCCAGGTTTGGGGCGTCTTTCTTTTCCCAATAGCGGCTGATTTGATCGATCGAGTAATCCAAGGGATTCAGTCCATGGCTATCGGCGGCGCGGAGGACGGCGAGCAGTGTTTCGGCGTTTGCGTTCGGACCCATAGCCGTCGTCCAGAGAGGCAGCATGTCTCTCTCATGATAGAATTGAACCAGCTTTGGCTGAATCCGGCCCCGCAGCGGCCGCTGGTTCGGCAGTTCGAAAAGCATGGCCGGGCTCAGGTGGATTTGTTCGTCGATGGCGTCCTGAAGTTCCTGAAGACCGATCGCTCTGTCGTCGAGCCGCATACCAGCGCCTGCCGCAACCAGAAGAGCAATCACGGAAATGCGCACGACATTCTTGATCATGGTATTGGATCCTTGAGGCAATAAGATATCCAGTTTATCAGATCAGCCCCAAAAAGGATAGCGGGCGGGCTCAGAGCCTTGACTTCACCCACATCTTCAGGAGGTGGGCAGGTTTGAGTTTGCCCCGGACACGGGCCAGCTTGATATAAGCTTTCGTGATCGTTTCCGGAACCTTGGGCTGTTCGGCCTGGGGCTTGCGCGCCAGAGTCAAAGATTTTGTCGGACAGGTGGAAACGCACAAGCCGCAGCCGATACAGCGGCCCAGATCAACCGCGATTTTCTCGCCCTCGAGCTGCAGCGCTTCCATCTGGCACCGATCGACGCACGTTGCGCAGGCCTGACAAGAGTCAGCTTGGTAGGAAACCCTGAAGGAGGAAGAGACGATCGTGGCAGGCCGGGGATGCCGCTTCAAGGTCCGGAGGACTCCGCAGCAACAACCGCAGCAACAGCAGATATTCACGGCTTTTTGGGAATTGCTCGGCTGCAAAACCAGGCCCGTTTTGTCGGCCTGGCGTAAGATCTGCAGAGCTTCTTCCTGATCGATCATCCGTCCCAGACCGTTTTTGAAATAATAATCGGCTCCGATTCCAAAGACCAGGCAGGACTCTTCAGGTCTATCGCAGCCTTCCCCCGCCATCCGTTTTTCCCGCCGGCAGATGCAGGGCGCGACCAGAATTTTCCGGTTGGAGCGCACCATCTCTTCAGCCAGCTCATAGGGCATGATGTTGTGCTCGACGGCGATGCTTTGCCCTACGGGAATCGTGCGAAGCTGAGGAGCTTTTTTCCAGGTTTCAAAATTGAGGAGGTGAGGGATATATTCATCCATGTCCCGAATGAGTTCGCTGTCGAGAGAGTTGACATGAAATTCCCAGATGCCGATGACAAATTGTGAGGCCATGTATTTGGGAGGACCCTCCTTCGGCTGGATCCGGTAGATCAATCCCTTTTTGGCCATGTCCTCGAGCTTCTGCGCTGTTTCATCTTCCGGACGATGGAGGCTTTTGGCGACCCTCGCCGCTTCCTCCGGAAAGAGCGTCAGGCGCATTGCCAGCGCGGCCTCCTCCGGCGTAAAGAGGTGGCGCAGGATCCGGAGTTCGACGCCGCTTTCTGTGGGCGGGAATCCTCCCGGCAGGTCGTCGAGATGCTTGGCCAGCTGTTCGTAGATGTCTTTTTTCATTGCGCCCTCCTGACTTTTCCTTTATTTTGTATTTCCAGCTCTCCATTGTACCCTGAATCGATCAGGTGTCAAAATTTCCTACTCTGGAAGTAAGCATTTCCAATCATGTGATGGTGGAGGGGGGGCTTTGGGAGCAAAGCCCTTTCCAAAGCCCCTTTATCACAGAAAAAGAACTTCTCCCTTGGCTTTTTACATCTGGCCGTTATTCTGCTTTTCGGCTTCGCTTCGATATAGCTCGACTGTGGCAAGCCGGGAAATGCGCGGGCACATGGGTAATAGCTTCGATTGCACTCCGGAAGGCAAACAAAAGTGCGACGCCCCCAACCGGACCGGTCAGCATCCGCGCGAACTGGTCCTAACGGGAGGCGAAGCTAACCTACCGACCCTCAATGCCGATGGGAGGATCTGGAAGACGGCCGCGAAAAGGATGATCTTGAAGTGCCCCGGAAATATGAACCGCTGGTATACCTCGATCGATAAGAAGACCGGCCGAAGAAGGGTCTCTGAAGCTGGCCCCGGTGGACTGTTGACCTCCCAAATCTGTATCCCGTAATCTCCCATAGCCATAAAAGTACGGAGAATAGAAGGAAAGCCAGGAAGGATAGCCAAAATAGGACCATGAGGGCCCGTACCAAGACGAGTATGGGGACCACCAATTGGAATATGGGCCCCGCCCCAGCCATAAGGGTTCCTCCATCCGCCGTACCAATTCCCGTACCCGTAGCCGTAATTTCCGTAGTCACCGTAATTCGATTCGTACTCTGGGCGATTGAGTCGTTCTTCAAGGCGGGAGTTCCAGCTATCGAATCGGTCAACGACTCTTGGATTGTCGTAGATCTTTGCTTTGTTCTTTTCCACATCCACTCTGCAGAGCCCACTTTCAGGACGGAAAGTCTCCGTGGGGGTGCGGACCTCGGCCGTCTTTGATTCCAAATGGAGATAGATGCTCCCCTGTTCGACACTCAGTTTGACGGAGTTTTTTTGAAGGCTGGTCAAACTCACCCGGGTGTGCTCGTCCAATCTGAGCCAGTTTCCTCTGCCGAGGTCGACTTCGGCTCTCCCTTTCTGAGTCATCAATTCGTCACCCTGGGTCACGACCATGTCTGGCTCTGCTCGTTCGTTATTCTGGAAGAAGACTTCCCCCTCGGTGTGGCTGATGAATCCGACCGTTCCTCTGGGCTCGCCCTGAGTCCGGGCTTGGGCCGGGAGCAGAACAGGGAAGACCAAAAATAACGCACCAATAACAAAGCTCAAAGATTTTTTATTCATGCTCCTCCTTCTCCATTTTCCAAACCCTATTATACCAGATATTGTCAAGTCGGGCACGCGGGCGGCCGCCGATCGGACGGAAAGGAAAATCTGGAGTGCTTCCGAGCAGCGTTGATATTCATCTCTAGACAACTTTTTGACTTCCATCGGTTACCGCCATGCTTTATAATAATGCTCAGGGGTTCAACAATGCGCAGATCAAATCATAGCTCATATCTTATGACCTTCGGGACTATTTTTGGTGCGCTTGCGATCTTGGTCTTGGCCGCGGCAGTCGCGACGGCGGGAGCGCGGGGAGAAAATGCGACGATGACGAAAATCGAAAAAAAGACCTGTCTGGCGCACCGACGGGGTGAAGATCGTTTATTCGGCAGCCGGGTCGGGCGAACCGGCTCTGGTTTTTATTCACGGAGGATTGGCCGATCGGACCTTCTGGGATGGACAGCTCAAGGCGTTCTCCGCCAGCCACCGGACAATTGCCTTGGACCTGCCCGGGCATGGGGAGTCGGGCGTCAATCGGAAGAAATGGGGAATTCCCGAATTCGGGGCCGACGTGTGCGCCGTGGTCGATGCCGAGAAATTGAAACGAGTGGTTCTTATCGGCAACTCGCTCGGCGGACCCGTGGCTATCGAGGCAGCCCTGCTGCTTCCCGGTCGTGCCGTCGGCGTGATCGGTATCGATACCTTTCAGAGTCTTGAATACAAGATCACGCCGGAAGAAGCGCGTCAGAGGGCTGAGGCCTTCCGACGGGATTTCGCCGGGAGTGTCAAAGCGATGGTGCGGTCCCTTTTTCATGCCGATGCCGACCCGAAGTTGATGGCGGACGCGGAAAGTCGAATGGCCAAGAGTTCGCCCGAGGCGGCTTACCAGATGTTCTTGTCCCTGGGAGGTTATGATGTGAGCGCATCAGCCCGGAAGCTGAATGTACCGCTCCGCGCCCTCAACGGCGACCTCTATCCTACGGACCTGAAAGGCGTTCGACAGGTGAAAGCGGATTTCGATGTGATCGTGCTGCCGCACACCGGTCACTATCCGATGCTCGAGCGGCCGGAGGAATTCAACCGCCGCCTGGCTGAAATCATCGAAGGGCTTTCAAAATAGAAGACTGGAATATCCATCATTCCTTTTCAAACACCGCGGTCGCGGTTGCCTCTTTGCCGGTGGCGTCGATGCCGGAATAGGTTGACGTCATCGTGGCGCCGTCGGAGGAGACGACAATTTTCTCATTCGAGATGATCCGGCCCGCCTTCTTGACCGTGCCTTTGAGGGTGTGCGAGTCAATTCGCTCATAGGCCACTGTATCCGCGAACGGCGTGCCGTGAATGGGGTAATCCCGGCCATCGAAACGCGCGTCCACAGTGATCGTCATCCTTTCGCCTTTGTCATTCTCGATATCCTCGCGGATGTGGATGCTATCGCCGTCCACGTCGATCCTCGATGTCTGGCTCCGCGGCAGGGGAGGGGGTAGCTTGGACTTGGCCAAATCTAGACGCCAGAAGCCAGCAAACGGATCTGCGGCGAAGAGCAGCGTCGCGGCGGCCGCAATAACGAGGCCGGCGATCGTTTTTCTCGTCATCGATTCCCCCTTTCTGCTTCTCGCAGTCAAGATCGCAAGAGGTTTTTTTTCCTATCCCGAGAGACTAGTCACCGTCCGTATTAGCGCCGGTGAGTTTTTCTTGGATCCTCCTCAATTCTTCCCGAGCCTCCTTGTATAATTTGGATTTGAGCGCGATGGTATTCAACTCCGTGGTTTCATTCATCGATTTCTTTAATCTCTCGATCCGCAGGAGAAGCTCCGCCTCCCGGCGGCGTAGCCTTGCCTGTTCTTCGCTGCGCATTGAGTCATTCTCCATTCAGCGGGTTTTTGTCTCCGTCTTCCCGCTGCCAAAAATTTCCCCTCAATCCCATCGAGCGGCCGACTTGAGGTGAAAGAAGGATAGTGCGAGAACGAGATTCCTGTCAAGGGGTGGGGATCATGTTTCCAAGGCCTTGGCCGGGCCGTTCCAGCGCACCTCCCTAAAATTGACGCGGGGGCCAGAGAATAGTAGGATTTTTTGGGAAGGATAGACCATGGAATTTGAGGACCGGGTTAAGCGAGCGATCCTGGCGGTCCCTCGCGGCAAGGTCGCGACTTATGCCCAGATCGCCGCTCTTGCGGGCAACTACCGGGCGGCACGACAGGTCGCTTGGGTTCTGCATTCGTCCTCGGAGAAGGATCGCCTTCCCTGGTATCGCGTCATCAACAGCCGGGGCGGGATCTCCCTTAAACGAGGACAAGGGATTCGAAGAACAGAAGCGGATTCTTCACGAGGAAGGTGTCCGCGTCAGCCGGCATGGCCGAATCGACCTGGAGGAATTCCAATGGGAACCGGCAGGTCCTCGATCCAAAGCCGCTAAAAAATGCCTGCGCGAGCTCGCCCGCTTTGAGCCGCCCCCGCTCCTGATTTCACTCCTCCAACGTTCATGCAAATCGTGGTATACTTTTTGCCGCGCCTTGGGGCTCGAACATCAGCCCAGCTCATAAGCCGGCTTTTGTAGCTGAGACAGAGATGGTGCCACGAATTGCGGATCCGAGTGTTCTGTCAACCGGGCAAGACTTTGCTTCCTCAAAGGTGTCATGAACCATGAGCCCCAGGAGATCATCCAATGAACAGCGGAGATATCAAAGACTGGGCCGTTCGAAATCGGCCAAAAATCGTGAGGACTCTTTCGGAACTCATTTCGATTCCCACAGAAAACCCACCGGGGAAATCCTATGAGGCCTGCGTCGCGGCCATGGGCCGATTTTTGTCCGAGCGGAAGATCGCCTTTGATATCATCAAGGCGGCTGGCGAGGCCGAGTTCCCCAGATTTTCGATCCTGGGTTCCACGGAATGCGGCGACCCCGTGCTCCATTTCCACGGCCATTATGACGTTGTCCCGGCTCAATCGCCCGAGCAATTCAAGGCTCAGGAGCTCAACGGCATGCTTACGGGAAGGGGAAGCTCGGATATGAAGGGGGGATTGGTGGCGATGCTCTATGCCCTCCAATTCGTCAAGGAAGCTCGGCCGAGCGCCCGGGGAAGCGTCACATTTTCGATCGCGCCCGACGAGGAGACCGGGGGGAGAAATGGGACCCGCTTTCTGGCGGAAAACGACCTTCTCCAGAAACCCGCCCTCGGGATGCTCATGCCGGAACCGACGAGCGGAGTCATCTGGAGCGCCAGCAAGGGAGCACTCTCCTTAAAGATCAAGATTAAGGGAAAAGAGGCCCACGTGGGACTCGCCTCGCAGGGTGTGAATGCTTTCGAACATATGACCCAGGTTGCCCACGCCTTGCTGGAGCTCAAATCCAAGGTTGTGAAGAGAGAGACCGCGCTCAACACATCTCCTCCTGAAGCGCGGGGGTCGGTCATGCTCATCGGCGGGCAGTCGGGAAGTGGAGAGAATTTTAACGTCGTCCCGGGAAGGGCTTTTTTTACGGTGGACAGGCGGATAAATCCCGAGGAAACCTTGGCCGACGCCAAACAGGAAATTCTCGCCGTCCTTGAAAAGGAGAAGAAGAAAGGGATTGATCTGGATGTCGAGGTCCTCCAGGAAGGGGAGTCATCGAGCGCAGGGGAGATGACCGCGCTCGCCGCGACGCTGGGTCGGGCTGTCGAGGAGGTCACGGGAAGAAGGGCGAGGTTTGAGCTCTGTCCCGGTCTTCTGGAGACGCGATTTTTCATTGAAAGGGGAATTCCCGCCTATAGCCTATGGCCCCGGTATCCTTGAAGTCTCTCACAAACCCGACGAATACGTGCAAATCGCCGAAGTCCTCAACTGCACCACGATTTATGCCCTGACCGCGCTGAGGGCCATCGAGCGGCGGGAGTAAAGCCGCGCGACTTTTGCCAAAGTTCCCGGGTTTTTTCTCATGAGTGCGCGCAACTGATTTGGGAATAGTGGCGTCTAAAAGCTATAGAAGAAATTCATAGATTGGAGTAATCTCCCTTCTGGAGGAAAACTCATGAAAAGATTCTGGGCAACATCGATCTTGACCATTTTTATAACCGGCTTCGTCACCACGTTTTGTTTACCTGAAAGCACTGGACCCGCGGTCGAAGAACAGAGCCGGAAATTCGTCCCCGAGACAAAGGAATACCTGAATCGCTTGGAAAAGCTCGGGTTTGCAGGCTCTGTGCTCATAGCCATCGGCGGAGAGCCGGTCCTGGCACAAGGATACGGCCTGGCGGACCGGGAGCGGGGGCATCGCTGGGACCCCTCCACAATTTCCTGATCTCGGCTCGATCACCAAACAGTTCACAGGAGCCGCCATCCTCAAGCTTGAGGAAAAAGGATTGCTTCACGTCACTGACCCGATCACCAAGTATTTTGAAAATGTCCCGGCCGACAAGAGCTCAATCACCCTCCATCAGCTCCTGACCCATTCCTCGGGAATCGTGGATCTGGAGGGCCGCGACGACTGGGATCCCATCGGCCGCGAGGAGTTTATCCGCCTCGCCCTGAACCAGCCGCTGGCGTTCTCCCCGGGAAAGGGCTACGAATACTCCAACGCGGGTTACAGCCTGCTCGGCGCGATCATCGAAAAATTGACCGGCGTTTCTTACGAGAAGCACATTCGCGAAGCCCTTTTTCTTCCTCAGGGCATGTATGAGACGGGCTACATCCTCCCCGTCTGGGGCGAAGGCCGCATGGCCCAGGGTTATCGGGGGGATGAGCTCTGGGGCACAACGCTCGGCCGCCCGATGGACTCGGATGGTCCTTATTGGGTCCTTCGGGCCAATGGAGGGATCCACTCCAACTGCTATGATATGCTCCGTTGGGCGCAGGCTTTGATGGACGGCAGGGTTCTTCAGCCGGAATCCATGGCCAAGTACTGGGCTCCTCACGTCTCGGAGGGAGGGGATTCGTTTTACGGGTACGGCTGGTCGATCGTCACGGCTCCGGGCGGCCTGAAGGTGATTACCCACAACGGCGGCAACGGAATCTTCTTTGCCGACCTGGCGCTCGTGCCGCAGACAAAACTCGTGATATTTCTTCAGACCAACGTTGTCGCGGACATGCCGGGGGCCCAGCAGCTTCTGGCTCAGATCGGACAGCGGATCGCCGCGGATAAAGCATACCCGGACGTGCCCAAGGTCATCGAAGTTCCCGGAGCCAGTGCTCGCCGCGTTCAACGGGGTCTATCAAATTGACAAAGATCAAGGGCGGCCTTCGAGTGGCTCAGGAAGGGAAAACCTTGATCGTTGAACCTGAGGGACGAAGGGCATTCTCCCTGCTCCATTCCGTACGGCCCCTCGATCCCAAGCGGGAGGACGAACTCAGCCGGCTCATCGATCAAGCGATAACCGCCTGCCGGGCCAACGATTTCCGTCCTTTTTATAAGGCCTACGGCCGCAAGGTCACTCTCGATCAGCTGAAAAATCGCTGGCAGGAATTGGTGCTGCAGCTCGAAGAACAATACGGCCGCCTGCGAGGGCATGAGGTTCTGGGCACGGCCCGGACGACCGAACGGGATGAGACGGTGGTCAGGTTCCTTTACGAGAAGGGGAAGTCAGAGAGGACCTACGTTTGGAGCCTGGATGAAAAAGCCGTCCTCAAAGGCACATCAAGACGCGGGCTTAAGCCGCAGCTCCGCTTCTTCCCTGTTTCCGAAAAAGAGTTCGCCTCGTGGGATGGCGGCGTGAGGCCTTCGAAACCGCTTCTTTTTGACATGGACGCATCGGGACGCCTTCGGCTCCGTCTCGGCTCGGGCGACCTCCTCGTCGAGGCCACCAGGATGAAATGAAAAGGCAATGAGGGGATAACATTTTCCCGAATGACCAAAACGTTCTTCCTCGTGCCCCCCTTACATGGTTATTTTTTGAATTGGACGTCGACATCTACGGAAAAAAACTTGTAATCCTTATATTTGATCGTCACCGTTGACACCACTTGTGTCTTCCTGGTTTTCTTCCGGAAATAGGCTTCTTCGAAAAAGACCCGGCTAGGGAAACGAATCCCGTCTTTTTCGATGCCATATTCGGAGACGAGGGTGAGCGAGGGGACGAGCCCGCGTTCCTCGGCCAGGGCCTGGACGTCCTTGAAACCGAACAAGGACCTCTTGTCCCATTCAATCTTCAGGATCGCGCCGTCCTCCTGGCGGAGCCAGATTTTGCCCGACGGATTGTAGTCGGGCGAATCGTCCTTCGGCGCGGCCTCGATCACCAGGACCTTCTGCCCGTCCACCAGAACGGCATCGAGGATCCGGTAATTATGCTTGCGCTTGCCGTTCTCGCCGAAGAGGTCGATCGGGCCGAAGGCCATGTTCTGGAAATAGAATTTCACCGCCTCGAGCCGGGCGTTCTTTTCGACTTTTTTCTGACCGTTTTTCTCGAGCAGCGTCCGGCTCTCCTGGTTGACCCCTTTCTTCCGGATCAGTTGATAATCATAGAGATACGTGTTTTGCAGGGTTGAGTCCGTGGCTGAGACGGCCGATCCCTCCGCTTCAGCAGAGGTCGGGTCCTGCCCGCTGATCGGGTGGGACCATTGCATCCTGACCACGCCCCGGATCGTTTCCACGACTTCCTCAAGGCAGGTGAAATAGTACACGAAATTCTGCAGCTTCTGACAATAGCGTCCGGCCGTCTCCAAAGCACTATTCAGGACCGCATCATCCGCAGGGGCCTTCGAGCCCTCCTGGGCGGCAGGCAGAAATAGAGGCGCGGCCGCGATCAAGAGCGCCAAAACAAAAGCCCCTATTTTCCAAAAGGCTTTCATTTTCCCCACCACTCTCCGGGCCGCCTCGCCGGAATCATATTAGCATTACTCCCAAGAAACTGCAAGCCGTGTTAATGACGATTGAGCTGTAATAGAAGGGATGGAAATGTGATTTTTAAGAAACTCCTTTTCGGCGGCGCTAGCCGAAGGAGCTTCTTCATGTCGATCTTCCAATCCAATTATTGTGGGAAGTATAGGACATGGCGCGAAAGTACGTCTAGGAAAGCTAGGGATGGCTCGCCCTCTTGGCCTCCCCGCGACGGTCTTAGGTATAGAGGCCGCAGTATCTTGAATACACAGACCGGCCTCAATGGTTCCGCTAAAATTGACATTTGCTTCTTGTGCGATTAATCTTTCCTCCGTCCTATCTTTCTTCGAGTGGAGGAGACATGAAACAAAAAACCTTATCTCTACTTGTCATCTTGACTTTCGGGGCGGCTGTCGCCGTCGGTGCCCCACTCACCGCTGGCCAGGCCAATAAGCAAACTACCAAACCGCAGCCCATTACTACCAACAAGGACAGGCTTCTGATTCACGCTGTCCAGGGACAGATTGCTCCCTCCCAGGTCATCCGGGGCTATTCGACGACCTGGGACGGAAAAGCCAAGTTGGCGATCGGAAACGGCGGCATCAACTACAGCCTGAATATCGGCGACAAGGTGTTCGGCTGGGCCGCGGCCGATAAGGCGACTGTCGGTGTCGCGGCGGAAGCGACCGCCGAAGATAAATACAACAGCGCCTGGCTAACCCACAGTTCGATTGGTAATGAAGCCCGGGTTCTGAGCGGCAAGGCAGCGGGGGAGAAGGGCGTCGTCATCGGAACGTCGGGCATTTACATCCTGATCCATTTTGACGCCCCTGTCCTTGACAAACTTGCGATCGGCGATACGATCCAAGTGAAGGCCTGCGGAGTCGGCCTCGAGATCAACGGTTTCAATGACGTCTTTGTTCATCACCTCGCGCCCGAGGTCCTCGATAAACTCGAGGTCAAGAATGTCGGCGGCAAGCTCGAAGTCCCGGTGGTCAAAGAGATTCCGGCCGAGATCATGGGGCAGGGACCAGGCGGACCGAGCCTCACCGGCAACTGGCACATCCAGACCTGCTTTCCCCCGGACGTCAAGAAATACGGGCTGGACGAACTCAGGTATGGGGACCTCGTGCTCCTGAAGGATGTCCAAACCGATTACTGGAAGGGTTATTTCAGGGGAGGCGCGACTGTGGGCGTCATCAGCAATGGTCCAAGCGATATGTCGGGTCAGGGGATCGGAGTCACCCCGATACTCTCGACAAGGTTTGGGAAAATCACCGGCAGAATCGACCCTGCGGCGAACATCGGGAAATATCTTGGCCTGGGCAGTGAAAGAAGAGGGCCGACCTCCACGCCGGCCGCAGGCCCCTTGAGGACCAACAAGGACACGCTCCTGATGACGGCCGTTCAGGGTGTGGTCCAGCCCGCGTCCGGTGGACCCTATGAGATAACCTACGATGGAAAGCCAATCCAGGATGTCGGTATGGCTTCAATCAACTACAATGTCTCTCTTGGCGACCCGACCTATGGCTGGGCGAGCGGAGATCATGTCGAGCCCGACGTCACCATTCAGGGCCGGGACAAGCCGTCTCCGAGCGATTGCGCCCTGGCCATCCTGGCCTGCATCGGGAACGAAGCGGAGGTCTTGACCGGAGACGCCAAGGGAGCCAAGGGAATTTATATCGGAAGGCACGCCGGCTCGGATGACAAGGTCTGGTTTCCCAGGGAAATCAAAGAGAAGCTCGCCTTGAATGACAAGATCCAGGTCAAGGCCCGGGGGGTTGGACTCAAGATCGAAGGCTTCGAGGATGTGAGAGTGAACAAGCTCTCGCCCGAAGTCCTGGAGAAAATGGGGATAACAGTCGAGGGCGCAGAGCTCGTCGTCCCCGTCGTCATGGAAGTGCCCGCGTATATCATGGGTTCAGGGCTTGGGTCTTCATTCATCGAGTCGCTTGATTATGACATTCAGACGACTTGTCCCCAGATCGTCGACGAGTTGGGCCTGAAGAGGCTCCGGCTCGGAGATGTCGTGGCCATCAAAGACGCTTATGATTTTAACGGTTCGGGAAGATATCAGGGGGCGGTGACGATCGGCACAGTCATTCACGGGTTTAGCAATTTCGGGGGACACGGCCCCGGATTGAACGTCGTCCTGAGCGCCTTCCCGGGAAAGATCAAGACCCGGATCGATCCGAACGCGAACACGGCCTATTATCTCGGGATCAAAGCCAGATAATCGATAACCGGCAAGGTCGCAACCTTGTCGGGCTTGCAGGTAAGAACTCCGGGACGGGGCGTGCTTGCCCTGCGCACTCTAGACGTGGCGGCGGCGAAATCGAATGACGAGCACGAAGTCGAACCCCTTGTTCGGCCAGTCCGAGCTTTCCCGTCAAAAATATATCTTCTGCCCGTGATCATTGTCAAGGATCAGAAAATATGGAAAAATAAAGAAAAGGATAGGGACATATCGCTTCATCAAGGAGAGAAACATGGAATTTTCTGATTTGATCCAAAAAAGATACAGCGTTCGGGCCTATAAAACATTGCCTGTGGAGGAAGAGAAGCTTCATCAGGTGTTGGAGGCGGCGCGTCTTGCTCCGACGGCGGCCAACAAGCAGCCGTTCCGATTCATCGTCATCAAGACCAAAGGCCGGGAAGAGGATCTCAAACGCATCTACGGCCGTGAGTGGTTTACCAAGGCGCCAATCGTTATCTGCGCCTGTGCCGTAATTTCCGAAGCCTGGACTCGGAGGGACGGAAAAAATTACGCCGACATCGATACGACGATCGCCATGGACCATCTCATCCTGGCCGCCGCCGAGCTTGGACTCGGGACCTGCTGGATCGCCGCTTTCGACCCGTCGGAGGCGCGGAAGATACTGAAATTGCCCGCTGGTGTGGAGCCGGTGGCCATTACTCCCCTGGGTTACCCTGCGGATGAATGGAGGGCCAAAACCAGGCGGCCTCTTTCCGAGCTCGTTCAATACCTGAAATAGCCGCAGCAGTTCTGCTCCCGCTTCATTCTCAGTCAATGATCGCCTGGTACGCCAATCTCAAGACTTTTTGATCCAGGTCCAGACCGCCGGCGGGATGGAGCTGCCCCATGAAGATGGCGATCATCTCCTCTTTCGGGTCGACAACGAACGACGTGTAAAAGAATCCGCCCCAATAAAAAGAGCCGACCGTCCCCAATTCGGTCAGGAACTTCGGCTCCGTGTTGACCCCGAAGCCAAGCCCATAGCCCTCGCCCTCGAGCTTGCCCTGGACGTGGTTCAACTTGATCAGCTCCACAGACTTTCGGCTCAGGAGCCGCGTCCCGCTGAGCTCGCCGTTGTTCAGCATCATTTGGCAAAATCGGAAATAATCTTCCGCCGTCGTCGAGAGCCCGGCCCCCCCGGAAAAGAAGGTGCTCGGCCCGCGAATAGGATAATCGGCCGAATAGGAGAAGTCGCCCTCCACGATGGGTTTGTCGGGAAAACGCCGGAGTCCCTTGCCCGGGTAAAAGGTGTAGGCCGTCGCCAATCTGGAGATTTTCTTTTCAGGCAGATAGAAATGAGTGTCCTCCATCCCCAGCGGTTTGAAGATCCGCTCCTCGAAAAATCGGTCGAGCGGAATCCCGGAGACCACTTCGACAAGGTAGCCGAGAACATCGTCCGCCAGGCTGTATTCCCAGGCGTCGCCGGGCTGGAAGAGGAGCGGGAGACCGGCCAGTTTTTTTACGGCCGCACCGATCGTTCCCTCCTGCTGCAAAAGGCCCGAGCCGACGCCGGCCTCCCGGTAGAGCTGTCCCAGCCGGGGATTCCATTGATACGCCAACCCGGAGGTGTGGGTCAGGAGATGGAGAATCGTGATCGGGCGTTTCGCGTCCACAAGGGCTGATGGAGGAGACGTTGCGTCCTGCGGGTAGGGAGGGTCCATGACCTTCATGCGTTTGAATTCAGGAATGAAATCGGCGACGGGCTCGTTGAGCATGAAGCGCCCCTCTTCGTAGAGCATCATGACGGCGACGGAGGTGATGGGCTTGGTCATGGAGCAGATTCTGAAGATGTTGTCGGTGCGCATGGGCTTGAAGGCTTCGCGGTCGGCCATGCCAAAAGCTTTGAGATACACGACCTTCCCACGGCGGGCCACAAGCGCGACGGCGCCGGCGATGCGTCTCTCGGAGATCGTTTTTTGGATGGCGCTGTCGATCCGCTCAAGCCTCTTTGAAGAGAGGCCGGACTCTCCCGGGGTGGCGGTGGGCGTCTTCTTAGAGCATGTCTGGCCAGAGAGCATGCACACCAGGACCAGGCAAAGCGCAACTTTTCGGCTAGACTTATCCATGGCTCCTCCTTTTCTTTCCGGACTCATTATATATCAACTGAGCGTGACGCGGAAAATCAGGACGATCCTGCCTGATTTGTGGTCCCAGATGATCGCCGAGGCAAAACGCCTATTGGTTCCAGATGGGAGAATGATCCTGCTCGATTTCGAGCCGCCCTGGAACCGGTCCAGGCTGCGGCGGGTTCTCACGACTTCAGTGGAAAGATTGGCCGGACAGGAGCCATTTCCGTGATGAGCACGTGAATTTCTCAGAGACGGTGGAATGCCGCTTTCCAGCCACTGATAAATCGATTCGCTGTGATCTGCCACTCGTAGCTCATAGCTGATAGCTCATAGCAAATATGACGAGATTTTTAACTTCCCACAACTCACGGCTCATGGCTCACCCATTTTCTTTCCATTCCTTCATGATCTCGGCGAAGCAGGTGAGCCCGCTGGCGATAACAGTGCCGTATCCGTGGCCGGGGCTGGTCCAGGCGCCGGCCAGATATAGGTTCTTGATCGGTGTCTTCTGGGGAAGACGTCGCGGCCCCGAGTTATCTAGCGTTTGATCCCAGCCGTAGATCGCTCCGCGGTAGTTGCCGGTGTACCGCAGGTTGGTTAGCGGGGTCCCGATTTCTTTCACCTCGATTGACTTGGCGAGTCCGGGCAGGAGCTTCTCTTCGACCCTTTTGATCAGGATATCCGCCATCCGTTCTTTCTCCGCCCTGTAGGCGTCCTTTCTCCCCTGGAAATAATCGGCCTGGTACTTCTTCCAGGGGTCAAAGCCTTGGAGAACAATGATATTGATGGTGTTCTTTCCCTCAGGCGAATACCCCTTGTAGAGGTTATCGTAGAGGGCCAGGCCGAAGCCCAATCTCTCCACTTCGGCGTTCAACGCGGCTTTATAGCCGGCGTCATCATCATATCCGGGTTCGTAGAAGATCTCGCTATCGGTAATCCCCACCTCTTTCACGAGGTCTTTCTTCAACCCCAGAAAAACCTGGAGGCAGGAAAGGCTGACACTGAATGTGTCCATGCGTGCCAGATAATCCTTGAGGTATTCCTTCTCCTCAATCATCGTGTGGAAAGTGTCGTAGGCATTGGCGTTGGAAACGACCACTTTCCCTGAATGCTCTGTTCCGTCTGCCGTTCTAACCCCCAAAGCGGCGTGATCTTTAACCAGAATGTTGCTCACCTTGGTCCGCAGAAGGACTTTTCCGCCCCGGTCTTCGATGAACTTGGCCAAGGCGTTGCTGATCTTCTGGGATTTTCCGACGGGATAGTATCCTCCGGCCGTAAGATAGCCGATGAGCGGAAAAGCATAATAAAAGCTCGATATCCTCGACGGGGGCAGGCCGAAATATCCCCACATCGAGGAAACCACCGCCTTGAGTTTGGGATTCTTGATGAAGGTATCCTGGACTTGTCCCCAGGTGCTGCTGGAGAACTTGAACAGATATGGGATAGTCTTTGGCAAAGGTTGAAAAATCGACTTTGCCGCCCGACCTCGAATAGCGGTTGACATCATCGGTCAGGCCCTGCATCGCCCTAAAAAGGTTCTGAATGCCTTCCGTCTCCTCGGGAAAATAGCCGGCCAGGGTCTTGATGTATCCCTCGACATCCTTTGGTGGCACCCGGAAATCATAGTCCGGGAAAATGGCCCTGTAGAGGACCTTGTGGGGGACGAATTCTATATCTGTGATCTCCGGGAATCCCTCGATGAGGTTGTGAATGCCGTTTCTTTCCCCGACCGTGGTTGAGTGCAGGGAGGCATCGAAGACGAACCCGCCGGGCCGTTTGAACGTGGTGGCGTATCCACCGGGAACCTGGTGCTGTTCCAGAACCAGAGCCTTGAATCCCTGGCGGGCAAATGCGGCCGCGCAGCTCAAACCGCCCAGCCCTCCTCCGATGACGACGGCATCCCACCGATCTTTGGGCGACGACGGGCTATCGCCCCGGGGAAAGGAGTCCCAATTGAGCGCCAGAGCTGGAATTCCCGCCAAAACAGACTTCAAAAAATCTCTTCTGACCAGTTTGCTTTTGAGCATCGTTGCCTCCCTTGCGATCGACCTTGTTTGTCATTACTAAACCTGAAATCCGGAAAAGTCAAGCCTGAATCTCG
Organism: Candidatus Aminicenantota bacterium; assembly: GCA_963770045.1. Taxonomy (GTDB): domain Bacteria; phylum Acidobacteriota; class Aminicenantia; order Aminicenantales; family CAVYOD01; genus CAVYOD01. The sequence continues at coordinate 127,984 of CAVYOD010000011.1, forward strand.
ACCCCAGCCGGCTGGCGGTCATGAGATAAAAGAGAGCCACCGATTTCCATCGGCCCCCACGAGGCGGCGATTTCCCGGACCGTTTTTCCATCGACCTTTTTTCCGCGGCAGTAATAGTGGCCGATGCTCCTCTGGATGCCGATATCATCCGCGGGGACGGAGTCCAGCCGCCTCATCCCTCTGATCAGGACGTACTCAGCCGTCCAGCGGCCGATGCCCCTGAGCTTCATCAGCTCGGCGATGACGTCCTCGCTGCTTGGGCAGCTCTTGAGCTTTTCCGGATCGAAACGCCGGCCGGCGACGAGGACGGCGAGGTTGTTGATCGCCTTGGCCTTGTTGGTGCTAAGTCCACACCGTCTGAGTCTTCCGATGCTGACGGCGGCGAGCCTCTCGGGTGTGGGGAAACCAAAATAGATCTTCCCCTCGACCGTCAGCCTGTCACCGAATTCTTTAATGAGTCGATACTGGATCGAGCGGGCTGCGGCGAGCGATATCTGTTGTTCGCAAATGGCATAGACCAGGGCCTCGAACACGGTGTCGACGGTGGGAAAATTGAGGCCTCTCAGCCGCTGCGTCAGCGGGTTCATGACCGGGTCTTTCTTTATCGCCCTGTAAAACGGTTTGAGGTCCAGGTCGAGGTGCAGAATCGCCTGAACGACCGCGCGAAATCCGTTTCGTTGCTTTGGGCTCAGCCTGGTGCCGCTTTTCAGTTCGACATATAAACTCGGGCGGCTTTCCGTCCCTCGGCTTGAGACCGTAACCAATGCGATTTTTCGGCCCGACCTCACCACTTTCCAGAATTTGCCGTTCTCATATCTTCTGACCTGGGGATCTCCGGTAGAAAAGATGGCCATGCTCAGGTCGAAATTGTAAGGCGGGATGGGCGTAAGGCCGAATTTTGTCGTGTAAATCACTTCAAAATCAAATGTAACAGAATGAAGCCGGGGTCCGCAATCCCTATCTGGTTGTCGGGATTTGGCTGGAATTCCCTTCGTCGATTTTGGGCTCATTTAAATATTGGCAAATGTTCGCCCGTCGGCTATACTAGGAACCGGTTTGGAGAAGAGAGCAAAAATGAGAGAGTTTTTCGTACGAACCAGGATCTTCGGTATTGTGATCGTCGGGATTTCCGTTTTTATTTGTTTTGCGGCCGCGCCCGTCCTGGCCCAGAGGGCTTTGACCCCGGAGCCGTATCGTTTTTTTATCGGTGGGCTCACTCTGCGTGATTCATTCATCGGTGATTTCAACGGCACGCTCGTCTTGGGCAACTCCGAGAAAGCCTTCTACGTGCCCAAGCTCGATCCGCACGTGGGTTTCGGGGTGAGATTTGGAGGCTTGGGTAAAGCCGGACTCTGGAGCGTCTCTCTGGTGAGGTCCGCTCACAGGGCGACCTTCCAGGGAAGAGAGAGCAGCGCTTCCTACCATGCCCTCGAGGTCAGCGGCCTGGGCTACCTGGTCAGAAAGTTCCCCGTGCGCCCGTACGTGCTTGTTGGTTTTGATATCCCCTGGGCCTCGGTCAGTCAGGGCGCTGAAAAGGGCGGCCTGTTGAGCGACGCCACCTACCTTGGCGTGGGCATCCACGCCGGCGGCGGGCTCTTGGCCTTCGTTTCGCCGCGCGTCTTCCTGATGGGCGGCGCTCAATACCGGTTCTTGGGGTTCCTCTATGCGAGCGGTCCGGGCAGGAACCGGGATGTCACCAATCTCTATGTCAACCGGACGGGCCCCCGCCGCGATAAATTTCTGCGGGTCCAGGGCCTCTGCCTGGAATTCAGCATCGGCTATCTGCTTTAAGAAGTGAGCCGCGAGCCGCGCGCAGCGAGCCCGGCGCCGACCTATCTCGCCCTCTTTACTTCTGCATCTCCACCGGGAGCGCCAGGGGTTTGCGAGGAAGCATCTCATCCCGCATCGCCGTGTGATAAACGAACACGGCCATGACAACCGCCGACTGAATCAGGTCCTCGCTGGAACAGTGGTCGTAGAGGTCCTGGTTGGTGTGGTGGAGCGCCGGAGTGTAGTCGATCGGGTCCTGGATGAACTGGAATCCGGGGATCCCGATATAATCAAAGGGCAGGTGGTCGGTCCCTTCGGTCGGCTGAAGGGCGATCGTCGTCACCCCGATATCCCGGAGCGGCTTCATCCATTCTTCAAAGATCGGACGAACCTGGAAATTCTCCTGGATGTAGATGCCCCGGATCCGGCCCGAGCCGTTGTCGTAATTGAAGTATCCCGAAATCTTGTTATAGTCCGGCTTGATAATCAACTTCTTGGAATCGCCGAGGGGGTTGCGCCAATTCTTTTCATAGGCTTCCCAATCGGGTTTTTCCAGGGTCTTCCTGTCCGAGTCTCCGAAATGCTTGAAGACATAGCCGCGAGAGCCGTAAAAGCCTTCCTCCTCTCCCGTCCAGAGACCGGCCCGGATGGTCCGGCGCGGTTGTACCCCGAGGGCTTTCAGGATGCGCATGGCCTCCATGGTCACCATGCAGCCGGCAGCGTTGTCGACCGCGCCCGTGCCGCTGGCCCAGGAGTCGATGTGCCCGCCGAGCATGACCAGTTCGCTCTTCTTGTCCGTTCCCGGGATCTCCGCTACGACGTTGTATCCTTCCCGGTCCTGATCGTAGATCGTGTTCCGCACCTCGACCTCGAGCGTCACCGGAACCTTGAAGTCCAGGATGCGGCAGATCCGGGCGTACGGTTCAGCGGCCATGACGATGCGGGGGCTCTGGTTGGGCGTGATGTGGTCCTTGCCGTTGCCCGCATAGGCATCGACATGGACGGTTCCGAAATCACTCCTATAGCCATCACTTGTTTGGACAAGCACGCCCGACATCCTCGGCTCTGTAGAATTCAACCAGCTCCTCCCATTTGAGTTCCTCCGGCTTTTTTTCCTCTTCTTTGGGCTTCAGCGGGATCGGCGTTTCGGTCAGCTCTTTGAGATCCTGATCGGAGAGCCGTCTGGCGATGGGCTTGAAAGGAGGGATGGACCTGGCGAGGGGGCTGGGTAAAAACGATCGCTCCCTTGAGTTTCCCCTTGTATTTTTCGAGGTCGGCCTTGGTCCTGATCAGGGCCACGACGGGCTGGCCCGAGATCTTCCCCTTTGTGCTCAGCGTCCAGGGTACAGGGTAAGCGACAATCGGCTGGTAGGCGGGCGCGATCAAGTGGACGGAGACGTACTCGTTCGACCAGCCCGGCGCGAACTCGCCGCTCGGCTCGACCGCGACATTCTCCATTCCGTATTCTTTGAATTTCGCAACCGCCCAGTCATAGGCCTTCTTCATCGCGGGCGTCCCGTTGATGCGGGGGCCGATGACGTCGGTCATGTAGCTCAGGTTTTCCATGATGCGGGAGCGGTTGACACCTTCGTCCCAGATGCGGTTGACCATTTTGGTGTCGGCTTTGTCCCCGGTGACGTAACGCTCGGTGTGCTCCTGGGAAAATGAAAACGACAAGACCAGGATGGCAAACAAGAGACTTACTGCCAGAAGACGTTTCAGTTTCATCACGTTCCCTCCTCACGGAATGGTAAAGCGGTATTATATTTTATTCTTCTTTGTCCGCAAAGGGAATTTTGGGCAGTGGTTCGCAGGCGCTATTTCGTCTTGCGCATCCGGAAAGTGATTTTCTTGCTCTTGGAGATGCTGACGTGTCCGCCGATGGGCACGGCCATCACATCCCGGGTGATATTATGGCCGAAATTCGAGACCGACAGGATCGGCAGTGGGTATCCCTGTCTGCGTCTGCGTTTGATGATATCGCTCAGATAGGTGCCGATGAATTTCTGCGCCTCCCTTTGGTGTTTCCGGTATGTCCCGTTCTTGTTGGGGAGGCTCAGCGACCCGATGACGATGCCTCGGATGTTCCTGAAAATCTTGTGACGCCTCAGGGCGGCCAGCAGGCGGTGCAGGTCTTCGACATCGATCTGGATGTCCTCGAAGAAAAGGACGTACTTTCGCCAGTTGAACTTGGGCGGGTTGACTCGGTTCAGGAAGTTGACGAAAGTGGAGAGGTTCCCCCCGATCGGGATGCCCGAGAACTTGAGGCGGGGCGGAGGGGTCAACCATCGCGACCCCTGGTATTGGATTTCATCGCCCGCGACGAGACCCTGAATTTTTTTGAGGTTGCCCCGGCCGAGCTTGAGCGAGGGAAAATAGACGACCGGGACGCGGGAGGAATAATAGATTTCGTTGGCCAGGAATGTGAAATCGGAGAAGCCGAGGAAGATCGGCCTGCGCTCCCGAATGACCCGGGAGTCCTTGCGGTCGAAACGGAAGGCCAGGTCTTCGGCCCCCGTTCCGCCGGCGACCGAGATGATGAGGTCGTGATCCCGGATGGCCTTCTTGAAGTCCTCGTGGCGTTGTTCGGCCGAGGCCGTCACATGGTCGATCTTTTCGTCAGAAGAGAAAAGAAAAGGACTGAGATAGACGTTTTCGAGAGAGAGTGTTTTTTTGACGAGGTTGACGGTCCGGTTGAGCGCCCTTTTATCATGACGCGAGAGGCAGGTGGAAGGGGCGATAAAACAAGCCCTCTCGATCCGCTTCTCGTTCATTGGTCGTATAGCCTGGGACAATCTCTGCGATCTTGCTCAGGATGAAGACCCGGCGCTAAACGCCATATTATAGCACGATTGGCCATTAATAAAGTCAAGTCAAAAGAGTCCAAAGCTTCTGCTTCTTGGATCTAAGTAGCTGATAATAGACTAAATAAATAATTGCGGCCTTTTTCGGGCAAAATATTGGCCTAGGATTTGAAAAAACCGGACCAATCCGGCTAACATGTTGATATTAAATGAATTACTTGAGTTTCCGGACTCTTGCGATGGGAAGGAAGGATCGAGCTTCGAGGTCGGTCCCCCTCTGCGTCAGCTCCCTTTTGCCGGGTCGGCCGGGGAGAAGGGGAGGATATGCTCCTGGAGCTGCTTTTCCAGCTGCTGCTGGGGTTTGACTCCGATCACCCGCTCGGCCTCGGCACCGCCCTTGAAAACGATCAGAGTCGGTATGGCCGTGATCTTGTATCTCTGGCCTGTCTGGAGGTTCTCATCGGTGTTGAGCTTCACGAACTTTATCTTCCCGTTGAGCTTTGCAGCCAGGGCTTCGACGATCGGCCCCATCATCATGCAGGGGCCGCACCAAGGCGCCCAAAAATCAACAACTACGGGGAGCGCGGATTTCAAGACCTCGGCTTCAAAAGTGCCATCCGTAACATCCATAATATTGGCCATTTCAACGTTCTCCTTTTAGAAAGTCTTTGAGAAGGCCACGGACCCGAGCATCGGATATCCTGTAACAGATCCGCCTTTTTTCCCGCTTCCCCTTGATGATTCCCTCCCGTTTGAGGATTTTGAGATGCTGGGAAACATTCGGCTGGGAGATGGACAGGCATCTCTCGATTTCCGAGACACAGCAGCGTTCCGTGGCTATTTTCTCCAGAAGCTTGAGGCGGGCGGGATGGGCCAGCGCCTTGAACTTCCGGGCGATCCTTCGATATTTCTCTTTCTCTGTCATCTAACCGTTGTCAGAGATATTCCAAAATCATTATATAAAGAAATCATTATATATTATTCTCGTTATTTGTCAAGTCCATAAAATCGCAAAGTAAGCATTTCCAATCATGTGATGGTGGAGGAGGGGCTTTGGGAAGGGCTGCAGCGACCATGAGGCGGGCCGCCGATCGGAGCTTGGGGAGCAAAGCCCTTTCCAAAGCCCCGTAATCACAGAAAAAAAATGCTTCCAAATGGCCTCCTTACTCCTTACCGGGCCCAAGAGGTTGCTTCGGAGAGGCCGATTTGGCACAATACCTGTAGAGAGGAAGGAGATGAGCAAGATGTGGTGGCCATTTGGACACGGCTGGTGGTTTCTGGGCGGATTTTTTTGGCTTTTCTGGATAGCCATTCTTATTGGCCTGGTCTACTTTATCAAGTGGTGGGGCCGGCAGAATAAGCCAAGGGAGACGAAGACCGGCGAGACACCCCTCGACGTTCTCAAGATGAGATACGCCAGGGGAGAGATCAACAAAGAAGAATTCGAGCAAAAAAAGAAAGATCTCGGTTATTAGAGAGAACTCACACCAGTTAAGCAGATCGAAATCGACATCCCGGCTCATCAGGTCAAATTCCTGAGGGTCAGAGCAAGCCGGGCCTGCGATCACTGGCTTTTCGTGGATGAGGTGATTTTTGAATAGTGAGGAGGTCTGATCATGGCCATTAAGAATCTGACGGCCGACGTCTTGATCATCGGAGGCGGCCCGGCCGGCTTGACCGCGGCCCTCTACGCCGCCCGTTCCGGCCGCAAGACCATCGTCCTCGCGGGGAGAGGCGCTTCGCGCCTGTCGGCCGGCTATGCGGTGGAAAATTATCCCGGGTTTCTGTCGATTGACAGCCGAGAGCTCCTGCTGAAATTCCGGGAACACGCCCAGCACTTCGGAGCCGAAATCTTAAATGCCGATGTGATGGACTTCAGCCTTGACGCGGATCCGAAGTACGCCGTTACCCGCGATTTAATGGTCCAGGCCGGGACGGTGATCCTCGCGACCGGCAAGCCCTTCCTCAAGGAGAAAATGATCCCCGGGGAAGAGAGATTCCTGGGCTTTGGGGTGAGCTATTGCGCGACCTGCGACGGACCTTTTTACCGCGGCCAGCGGGTCGGGGTCTGGGGCGATACCGAGGAGGCGGCCGACGATGTCCTGGCACTTGACCAGAGCGGCTGCCGGGTGACCTGGGTCCCGGGGGAAAAGAACGTCCTCAGGGCGCCCTCTCACTTGGTCGAGAGCATCGCCAAGAGAGACATTCCCATCTATTTCAAAACGAAGGTCAAGGAAATTGTCGGCGAAGAGCGGCTCGAGAAGGTCATCATCGAAAGAGAGGGAAGGGAAGAGGCCCTCGAAGTGGCGGCCTTTTTTATCTTCCGCGAAGTCCTGAATTCGCCCCTTCTCCTCAAGGCCGGACTCAACCTCGACCACAAGCAGTGCATTGCCGTCGACCGCTCTCAGTCAACCAATCTGGAAGGTGTCTTTGCCGCCGGTGATGTGACTTGTGGCGGCATGCAAATCATCACCGCCTGCGGAGAAGGAGGGGTAGCCGCCATGCGGGCCGTCCAATACCTCCGTAAACGGGAAACATAAAACGCAAACTGAAAATTGAACTATTTGACGGGATAGATTGAGGACCAGGCACGCGATCGACGCTCTTGAGCCCGGGGATCAGTTATTAGCAAATGATTTCAGTTTCTGGTTCATGAGCGGGCCGCGAAGCTTCTTAATCGCCTTGAGTTCGATCTGACGGATCCGCTCCCGTGTCAACTTGAACGCCCGCCCGACTTCCTCCAGGGTATGCTCGCCGCTGTCACCGATCCCGAACCGCATCTTCAGGACCAGGCTCTCCTTATCGCTCAGGCTCCTGAAGGCCTCCCCGATCTGTTCTTTGAGACAATTGTGAACGACCGTGTCCGGAGGAGAAGGCACAAATTTGTCCTCGATCAGATCTCCGAGGTGGCCGTCTCCGTTCTCTCCGACGGGCATTTCGATCGAGACCGGCTCCTGATAGAACTTCAGGATCTCCTCGACTTTAGCCGCGGACAGTCCGGACTTTTTGGCCAGCTCGGCGTAGCTGGGTTCCCGGCCTTTTTCCCTCCGGAACTCATGGCTCGTCCGAACGAGCTTCTGGATCGTTTCGGTCATGTGGACCGGGATCCGGATCGTCCGTCCCTGGTCGGCAATGGCCCGGTTGATGGATTGCCGAACCCACCAGGTGGCATAGGTTGAGAATTTGTTCCCCCGGCGATAATCGTATTTATCAACCGCCCTCATCAACCCGATGTTCCCTTCCTGGATCAAGTCCAGGAACTGAAGGCCCCTGTTCTGATACTTTTTGGCGATGGAGATGACCAGCCTGAGGTTGGCGGCGACCATCTCTCTTTTGGCTTTATCCCGGGCCTGTTTTCCACGCTCGATGTGCCGGAAGATCTTTCGCCCTCGGGAGCCCTTCAGTTCCCTGGCGACCCGGGTCGAGAACTTGGCCCGCTGCTCGGGCCGGATATTGAGCTCATCGACCAGATGAATCATCTGAACAAGCAGCCGACCCCGGCTGAGTCGTTTCTTCTTGTTATCAGGAATCCGTCTGAGTTTCGCGCCGGTCTCCCGGAGCCGGGCCAGGCGGAGAAGGATCTTTTTCTTCTGCCGGCGCAGTCCCTCATCGCTGTAGTCGTCGCCGACATCAAAAATCTCCCTGATAATTTCCGGGCGTTCCTGAATCCTCTTTTCAAGCCCTAGAATCTCCTTCAGGGTGATCGGCGTGCTGGCCAGAGCGTGGGTGATGCTCCGTTCGCCCTTCTCGATCCTCTTAGCGAGGGCGATCTCGCCTTCTTTGGTCAGAAGGAGGACGCTGCCCATCTCCTTCATGTAGAGTTTGACCAGGTCGGTCGTCCGGCCCATATCCTCCGGGCTAACGTATTCGTTGTCCTTCCTGTAAAAGGCCGGCCCGAAATGGCTTTCCATAAGGCTCCGTTCGTCATCATCCTGGGACAAGGCCAGTGACCTGGGTCCCCGTGATAATTCCCGGCAGTCGGCTGCGTTTCCGTCGATCTCTTCCGGGAAAAAGTCGTCTTTTTCCGGTTTGTGCGCCGGCCTGCCGGGCTGGCGCCGGACGTCTTTATCAGCTTGATGGTGCTCTTTGGCCATAATTTCCCTCACTATACCCTACTAAACATATATAATAACTAAGATACTAAGCTATTCGTTGCAAAAATTCAAGTGTTTTTGGATTCCCCTAGGGGCGATGGAAGAGGGCTGGCTGGAAAGGCGCCAAGGTTTAAAGGAAAAGGAAGCGGGGCTAAGGAGGATCCCTCTCCAGCCAGCGAGCAATTTAATTTTATTCTAGGAATTGGGACAAGTCAATGGTTTAATTAAAATTAAACCCGGTTCAGGGCAGGGAAGGTTTTTTGGGGCGGGGAGGAGACCCTTTGGCCGGGAGAGGGGTGGGGGGAGAGGCAAATATCCTGTCTCTCTCTCCGGGAGGATAGACCAGCTCATAGACGTCGGCCTCGCCTATCCGGGCCACATAGCCGACATCGTCGGGAAGGCGGGCGAGTTGCCTTCTGAGCCTCTTGAGATCTCCACGATTATACAGCTCTGAATGAATGACCATATAGCGCACCCCGATTTCCTTGAGCCGGGCTATGTTCAGGGCCATGGGGAGCCGGGGCCATTCGTCCTTGAGCCGGTTATAAAAAAAAGGGAAATAGCCGCTGTAGCCGTTGACCAGGCTCTTCCAATGGTAAATTGAATAGTACAGCCGCGGACATTCAATAGTGGCTATGGATTTGCCCGCCTCCGGGAGGGGGAGCTCCACAAGGGCAAAATGCTCTCCCCGCTTTTCAGCCAGCCAAGAGTAAACTTTGGGGATACTTTTTTTAATGGGGAGAGTGACAACCGGCATGGGAATAGACAAATATTCCAAGAGAATGAGGAGCGGGACCACAATCCCGGCCAATTTCTTTTTGAAACCCTTCAGCCGGCGCAGCAGGCTTCGCATTCCGAAGGCGGCAAAAACCGCCAGGGAAAGGGCAATGAAAATGTTCCACCGGGCCGCCACCCGGAGCCCGTCAAAGCCGGGGATGAGTTTATACAGAACATAATAAGGGCCTTTAAGGCCGAAGACGAAGGAAAACGCGAGAATCCATATCGCCAGGTAGATCCGCGGAGATCGTTCTTCTCCCGCGCCCGATAAGGCATTCCGCTTGCGGAGGAACTCTTTTCCGCGCTCCTGCGTCTCGATGCAGGAGTCGTCATCACCCGACTCTTTCTTTCCCAGGCAAAAGACGAGCCCCAAGACGGCCAGACCGAAAGGAATGAAACCCGGGAAGAGTTCTCCTTCCGGGATTCGGAAGCGGCTAGACGCCGCCCCGTAGAGCCTGTTGAGACGCGGCACCGCCAGAAAACTTGTGATCTCGGCTGACATGATGCTCTTCCGGAAGAAACCCATCTCTCTCCGGACCCGAACATACTGGTAGAAAAATGGGCTGGCCAGGGCCGAAACAACAAGGCCGACCAGGACAAGTTTGGCTAGGAATCGCAAGTCCCGGTACTTTTTTTTGGAGATGGTCTGATAAAGGACGAAAATTCCGGCCATAAACGTCAGATAAAAAAAATAATACCCGTTGGCCAGACCCTGGAGGAGAAAAAAGAGGCCGAAGAGCGACAGGTCCGCCAGCCGTTCGCGCTCGAAAAATCTATGGAGGAAAAGAAAAGCCAGGGGAATGCCTCCGGCCGTGAGGACCTGGAGATGGGCTTCGTGAGAGACCATGAAAGGAGGAAAAGCGTAAATCATTCCGGCGATCACGGCGGCTGGAGGGTTTCCGGTCAAATGGCGGGCGAGAAGATACATCCCGAAGCCGGATGTGATGAAGGCGAAAAAAAACAGGACATTATAAGCCAAAAGAGGGTTGCCCGAAGCGACCAGAACGGGCAGGGCCAGCAGGGCCTGGGGAAAGAGGTGTTCCGAATAGGCCAGGGTCCGTTTATAAGGGTAAAAAATATTGGCGTTGAAGAAGTGCTTGAAATCCAGGCTGAGGATCTTGTGGACGTCCCAGGAGATGATCCAGGTGTTGAGAAGCGTATCCCCAGGACTCCTGACGTTTGTGACAGGGTTCAAAATGAGCGGGTAGGTCATGAGGAAGGTCAAGGCGACAAACAACCCGAGGACTGCGAGATGGGTCTTCCAGTCATTCATCTGATCAACCTTCGCCCGAGCATGAGCCGCCTCCTATTTTATGAGTTTGGGAGAACTTTTGCCAGCAGTCTCTCAAACGGGGGTCACAGAAGCGATCAAGTTTTTTCTTTAACCGGCCGGGGATTCATGATAAAAATAAGAATAAAAAGGAGAGTCTCATGCTTGGTAGACATGATGTTGTGAGAATTTGTGCTTTTCTCAGCCTCGTTTGTGTTCTGGTGTCGGTGTCTCCCGGTTTCTCCTCGGACCAAACCGCCGGGAACGAACCGCCGATGGACCGGCTTAAGATGCTGCTCGAAGGTATCACCCGGGCTTCAGACGGCGTGGTCGGCGTGGCAGTGAAACACCTTGAGTCCGGAAAGGAACTTGCCGTCAACGGCGACACTTTTTTCCCTATGGCCAGCGTCTTCAAGCTCCCCATCCTGGTCGAGGTGATGGCCCAGGTCGGGGAGGGAAAGTTCAAATTGTCCGATGAGATCAGCCTCCAAAAATCGGACCAGTTCCCAGAAGGAAGCCTGTTGTCCGACCTCAAGGCGCCAGGCGTGAAGCTCACGGTCGAAAACGTGATCAACATGATGATGTGGCTGAGTGATAACACGGCCACGGACCTCCTCTTGAATAGGGTGACAATCCCGGCGGTCAACGGGCGGCTGCGCTCCTATGGCCTCGACAAGATCATCGTCAGCCGGACGGTCAAGGAACTTCTGCTCGATTATTTTTTGATGGATGGGGCGAAATACAAAAATCTTTCCAAGGATGAACTGGTGGCTGTCTTTCAGAAGGTGACCGCGGAGAATCCCCGCTTGATCAAGGAAGCCGGAGAAAAATTCCCCCAGAAAATGGCCGACCAGGCTACGCCCCAGGCCATCAATAAGCTGTTGGAGAAGATTTTCAAAAAGGAGATCCTTGATCCGTCGGGCTGCGATTTCATCCTCAACACCATGCTCGGCTGCCAAACCGGCCCCAAGCGGATTCGAGGGCTGCTGCCCGCCGGAACCGCTGTGGCCCATAAAACAGGAACGGTTGGCGGAACGATCAATGATTGCGGGATCATCTATCTCCCCGGCGGAGCGGGACACGTGGCCTTGAGCGTCTTGAGCAAGGAGACGGACCCCGACCATACCGAGGATACCATCGCGCTGATCGCGAAGACCGTCTTTGATTTTTTCTGCTTTGCGCAGTAAAAAAATGGTTTATTTCGTTATTTCTTTTCTTTGACTTTTTCCTTCAGATAGTCCTTGATCTTGATATAGGGGATCCCTTCCTCAAGCCACTTGGGCGCCGGCTTTCCCTGAAGATAATGGTCAAAGAACTCTTTCATCCTGACGGTGTAATCCTTCTGGTTGGCCGCCTTCTGGAGGCCGTGGTTTTCGCCGACGTATTCGAGCATGACCACCGGTTTTTTGAGCCGCCGAAGGGTGTTGAAGTATTCGATCCCCTGGTTCCAGGTTACGGCTCCGTCCTGGTCATTGTGGAGAATGATCAGAGGGGTCGTGACCTTGGGAGCGAAGAAAACCGGCGAATTGCGGGTGTAGGCGTCAAGGTTCTCCCAGTAGCCCCCGCTGAACCGGCCCTGGCTGCTTTCAAAAATCGGCTGGTTGGCTGAGCCGGTATTCCAGTAGATGGAGCTGTACATGCTGATCATGTTCGTCAATGGTGCGCCGGCAACTGCGGCCGCAAAGGCCTCGGTCTGAGTGACCAGGAAGGCGGTCTGGTAGCCGCCCCAGGAGTGGCCCTGCAGGCCCGCCTTTGCTCTGTCTACGACCCCAGTGGCGATGGCAGCTTCGAGCGCCGGAACGACGCACCAGACCGCCGACATGCCAGGGTCGTTGACCTTATAGACAATGTCGGGCATCAGGACGGCGTACCCGTTGCTTGTGTAAAATGACTTGTTGAAGCCGTTGGCATAGGGCGTGAAATAACGGTTCAAGCTCTGGGAAAGTTTTTCATAAATATAGACGATCGTTGGGTAGTTCTTCCCTTTTTCATAGTTGGCCGGGAGAAACAGGGCGGCCTGGAGCTTATCGCCCTTGGCGCTCTGATAATCAACGAGCATCGACCCCGCCGACCAAAGGAAATCCTTCTGCTGGGGATTGGCTTCGCGTCATCCGTCCGCCCTTGGCCAGAGTCCCGTCTGTGACATAAAAGTCGGGATAATCGCGGTATGTTTCGCGGGTGTAAAGATAGGTTTCTGCGCGTTTGGCCTTTCGGAGCTGGTTAAACAACGCGTCGTCCCAGAGAAGCATTGTCGCGCCCGGCTTTCCCTTATCGACTCGGGCTATTCCCGCCTTCTTTGTCCATTCGCCATAGGCGCTGAAATAGACCGGCCCGCTTATGTCGATCCCCTTTTCTTCCGGGTCGAGGCGGAAGCGGCGTTGGTAGCGGATGCCGTCTTTCTTGCCATTGAGAGTCAGGTTGGCCGCTTTCGTCCCGCCGGAGACGGGCACGTTCCAGACGTCCCAATTATCGGAGAGGAGGACGGAGACGCCGTCCTTGACCCACCCGATCGGATAGACGGGAGGCTTAGAAACGTTGTGGTCGTCTTCGGTGTTGATGAATGAGGCGGGGACGTCTTTGGTGATGTTGTTGGACTGGCCGCTGGCCATATCATAGCTGAAATAATTTCCGTCGTCATAGTAGAGGAGGCGACTGCCTTCGGGGGATGGGCCGAAATACCAACGGCACTTTTTGAGGGCCGGCTTGCGGATGCCGGTCCGAAGGTCAATGACATAGATATCTCGATATCTGCGTCCGTCGAGGTTGCCCATCAATGCATATTGGGATTCGTCGATCCCGATCGCCCAGCGTTGCTTGGGAGCGGCTTCGACGTCGCGCAGGGTATCGTCGGCCAGCCTGAAGAAGGCCTTCTCCTTGGGGCGATAGATGCTGAGGTAGCTGTAGTTCTTGTCCTCTTTTTCCTCAACCTGTTGCTGGGACTGGAGCCGCTTGTCAAGCCAGTGCCAGAGGATGAGGTCGGGCGTATCCTCATCAGATGCCTCCGGCTTCGCATCCTTTGGTTTCTCTTCTTTTTCAGCGGATTTGTCATCCGGCTTGTCGGCCGGCTTCTTCCCGGCGTCTTCTTTTTTCTTCAGCTCCTGGATTCCGAAAAGGATTCCGTCGAGGTCCTCAGTCCAGGCCGGCTGGCGGTTGGGGCTCACCGTCATTCCGGAGGGAAAACTCTTGTCCTCCTTGGGGTCATAGGCTGTTTTGACAGGAGCGCCGGTCGCAAAACCGGTGAACCCGAGAAGGCTGTAGAGTTTGTCTTCGTAGCCTGTGTCTTCCTTTCCTTTGACCCCGGCCAGCCCGTCACCTTTTTCCGTCCAGGTCAATCCCTTATAAACGGCTTTATCGCTGTCAAGAGACAGGACGGCGCCGGTGGCAAGGTTCCGGACCTCGATTCCGTTTCCGCTCATCCCTTGAGCGTCGATCGTCCAGGCCAGCCATTTTCCTTTTTTGTCGAAGGCGAATTCGCTGACATTGCCGATGTTAAGCTCCTTGGCCGCGGCCAGTTCGCGGAGGATGAGGTCGGCTCCGGTCCATTTATCTTTGTCCTTTTCTTTTTCCTGGTTTTCGACCGGGAACTTGAGGAGGGCGAGCCAGCCCGAGTTCTCTCCCGAGAAGGAGAAGGCTTTTACTTTTTCGTATTCGATTTTGTCGCCCGTTCCCAGGTTGATCAGGGCGGCTTTGGTGAAGATCTTTTTCTTGTCCTTGCGGAGCTGCTTGGATTCTTTAGCGTCCGGGTAGACCATGAAAGCGAACCACTTGGAGTCGTCCGAAAAGGCGAGCTCATTGCCCGAGGGGAAGCGTGGGGCTTCGCCGGCGGGGAATTTGTAGATTTTCTCCTCCCGCGTTTTTCGAATGATGACTTCGCTGTCGCCCTCATTGGGAGAAAGGCGATAGGCGAACCACTGTCCATCATTTGAGACGACGAGAGGACGTTGATATTCTTCCAGGCGAGGATGTCTTCAAGTGCGATCGGGCGGGGGGTTTGAACTTGGGTTTGGGGCGTGGTTTTGCTCTGAGTTTGGGTCCGCAGTCTGAGTCATGAGCAAACATCGAATCAAGAAACAGAGGAATGATAAAGATCATGAACATCATATAGCAGGTTTTAGCTTTTTTCATAATGTCCTCCACGCGAGCGTTTCATGATATGTCAAAAGAACCAAAGAAGCAAAAATCAAAACACTGAGGGACGTTCCCCAAGGGGACACCCTTTGATTGTTAAACCTGAAATTTGGCTTCAGGGGACGGCGATAGGCGATTCTAAAATCATGAAGGGTGTCCCCTTGGGGAACGTCCCCAAATTACTAAACGATTTAGAGGGCCTCGGCGTATTTAAATAGAAATCAACTTGTAATAAGATGGGACGGATGCTGAAGAAGGTTTTGCTTTTGTCCGGTGTCGTCGTCTTTTCTTTCTGTGGAACCAAGCAAAGAGCGGTCCTTACTCCGCCCCTTGTCCAGATCGAGGCCCGGGAGGCCGAAGCGGCCGCCCTGTTCAAAAAAGCCAGCCTGCCTTTTCTTAAAAAGGCATTCGCCATCTATGAAGAATTGTACGCTCATCCCGGCCTGCAGCGAAGGATCGGCCCGGCCTATGTCAGAACGGCCATTCTCATCGATGTCCGGGAGAAAGAAATCGGAATCGTCGATGTCACTTATCTTGAGAAAGCGCTCGCCGCGATTAGAGCGAACCGGGCCTTGGGGGAGTACATGCTGTACACCGATCTCACCCGCGCGATCTGGGCCAAGCAGAAAGGAGTGATGGGGGACATTGGCATCCGCTTCGATTGGCGCGAAACCGAGGCGATGCTTGACAAGAACTTCAATAAGCTGAAAACCGAGGCGGCGGCCGACGAAATTGCGGCCTATATTTTTACGACCGCCTTTGGCTACTATGAATATTATTTCTCAGGAAAAGGGGTCAAAATTGATATCTCTCAATATTCCAGAAAATATCCGGATTCTCTCCTTATAAAGTACAGGGCCGCCACTTTCTCCGAGGCGGACAAGGGACTGTTGATCCAACTCACCGAGCGCGATCCTGATTTTTATGAAGCCTACTACCATCTCGGGGATATCGCTGTCAAAGAAGGGAAGCTGCTCGAGGCAGAACGGAATCTCTTGAAGGCCGGAGAAGGAATTCCCGAGTCCTCTCAGATCACAATATCACTCGCCAGCGTCTACTTCGCTACGGAAGAACTGGACAAAAGTTTGGAGTTTTATGACAAAACGCTCGCCATCAGTCCTGACTACCGGGAGGCTCTCCTGGGCAAGGCGATCTGTCTCAGTTACCTGAGGAGAAACGCGGATGCTATGGCCATCCTTGAGAAATTGATAGCGCTAGGGAATTGGCTGATGGGGGAGAGCCATTATTGGCTGGCCTGGAACCTGCATCAATTGGGTCGGAACGAGGAAGCAGCGGCGAACATCGAGCAGGCAAAGAGCCGCCTCGGCACAGACTCGGAAGTGTTCGGCCTTTCGGGAACGATCGCCCTCGAGCGGGGAAACCTGGAGCAGGCGGAGAAGGACCTGAAGGAGTCCCTCACCTACAACGCCGACAACACCGAATCTCTTTTCAACCTGGGAAGACTGTACGCCCTGAAAGAACAGTGGCGAAGTTCCGGCGACTATTACGAAAGGGCCGGCTTGGCTGACGAGAGGACCGAATCGGTGATCGAGACCAAAATCCAGGAGATCAAAGAGTCTTCTCTGGCTGAAGAGAGAAAATCGAGACTCATCAGAGTTAAAGAAAACCAGCTGAAAACGATCGGGCTCACCAAAGCCACAGCCTTCTACGATGCCGCGGCCGGCTATTTCAATGCCGGGACCAAAACAAGAGCCCTCGAGTTCGCCCGACGGGCCGCCTCCCACCCCGCCTTCAAAGAAAAATCCGAGGAGCTGATCGCAAAACTCAAAAAGTGAGCACTGAGCTAAACACATTGGCTTTTATAGGCGTAGAATAATCTGAAAGATGAATTGATCGGTTCGATGGACGAGAGAGAGCTGATCCGAGCCTGCCTCCGCGGTGATATGGAGGACTTCAAAGGTATTATCGTTAAGTATGGTGGTCCGGCCATGGCGCTGGCGGTGAATGTTCTGGGAAACAGAGAAGACGCTCAGGACGTCTGCCAGGAGACGTTCATCCAGGTCTTCCGAAATTTGGGCCGATTCGACCTCGAACGCAATTTCAAAACCTGGCTCTACACCATTCTCTACCGGAAATGCCTTGACCAGTTGAGGAAGAGACGCCGATTCCGGGATGCCTTTGCCAGGATGTCGAGCGAAGCCGAGCGCGATTTGAATCCAAGAGCAGCTCTGCAAAAAGCAAACCCTTCCCCTGAAAAACCGCCTCTCTCCCAGAAGATTCTCGGCCTTCTGAGCCCAAGGGAAAGGACGGTCCTGAGTCTCTGGGCCAACGAGGGTTACACGGCTGCCGAGATCTCCCAGGTTCTACGGTGCTCATCGAGCACCGCCCGGGTTTTCCTCTTCAACGCCAGAAGAAAGATCAAAGCCATGATGGAGAATCAAGATGTCAGTCTGTAAAGCGGTCAATTTTCTTTATGACCTTTTGCCTCTCAAAATCTGGCGGGGCTTTCTCATCCGCGGCCACGTCGATGGATGCCCGGCCTGCGAGAAACGGCTGGCAGCCAGGGAGGAAGTCAAAGCTCTTCTCGTCCAAGCCGAAGATATGGAAGGCCTGGGCGGCCTGTGGCCGGAAACCAGGCTAAAACTCGAATCGGCTTGTGTGCAGAAGCAACCGCGGAAGCCGCTCGTCGGGCTGACCTGGCGCTGGGCGATCGGCCTGACCGGCCTCATGATCGCGGTTTTCACTTGCCTCTGGCTTTATCTGGGTTACGAGCCTGACAGGATACAGCAAGGGGATGAGGCGGGCAGGCGATTCCAAATCCAGTATTTAAGGGTTGGAGATGAGCCCGCCCTAAGTTTTGTCTTTCAGCCCCAAAATTCAAACATCATCATCATTTGGGCCGAAAAAACAATTAGTGGAGGATAAACCATGGCAAACAAGAAACTCATAACGGCGGGGATCTTTTTTATGGGGATGTCTTTGGTTCCGCTCCGGGGAGAGTATACTTTGATGAAGATCAACCTGAGATTTTTTGAAGCCGTCAAGGCTGCGGAAACCGAGGTCTCCCAAGCGGTTACTTCTTCCTACCTGCATCCTACAGTCCAGGCGAGTCTTGAATCAAATTTTGAATTGGAGGAAGTCCGGAGCCAGATAAAAAAAGTCTTTAATCTTGGCGCGGTGAGGTTGCTGACAGAAGCCGGCCTCATCTGGAACTCCAAGATCTCGGCCCAGATTTCCCATACCCTGAGGTTGGACAGCAAAGAATATCTGGTCTTGATTACCCCTTCCAAAGGAGATCAGTTCAGGCTGGAGGTCTTTGAGCAGAGCGGAGTTCAAAGAACGAGCCTCTTGGATACAAAAATTATCCTGCCCTACAAGAATGTGGCCGTGTTCGGATTTGAGGACAAGCTGGGAAAGCCTTATTTCCTTTCCTTCCATGTGGCAGACAGGCTCATCACCGATGTTTTGAGCCCCAAGATCGAGGAGGTCTTTGCCGAGGGGCCCATCAGAATCAAGGGCGATATCAAGCCACCCAAAATCTTGAAGATGGTTGAGCCTGTCTATCCCGAAATTGCGAGGCAGGCGGCAGTTGAGGGAGTGGTGATCCTTGAGACAAGGATTGATGAATCTGGACGGGTCGCCAACGTCAAAATCCTGAGGTCGATTCCACTGCTTGACCAGGCCGCCATGGACGCTATCAGGCAGTGGGTTTATGAACCCTTTATGATCGACAATAAACCCAGAGTCGGCACTATTTACTGTCACGGTAGCATTCAGGCTCGACAGAGAAAAAAAGACGAGTGTTACAGTTGGTGTGGAAGGCGGAGTTACCGGAGGCGTTGAGGGCGGAGTCGAGGGAGGGGTCGAGGGAGGCGGTCATGGGCGGAGTGGTCAGTGAGCAGGAACAGGAGGAATTCGCCAAGGGTGCGGTCAGAGCCGTGGGCGAGATCAAGCCGCCCAAACTCATCAAGGAAGTCGAGCCTGTTTATCCGGAAGCAGCCATAAAGTCGGGGATAGAAGGCGTGGTCATCCTGGAAGCCAAGACCGATAAAGACGGAAATGTCGTCGACGCTAAAGATCCTCAGGTCTATTCCTGCGCTCGACCAGGCCGCCATCGCTGCCGTGAAACAGTGGAAGTATGAGCCCTTGGTCATCAAGGGAAAGCCGGTCGGAGTCCTTTTTACCGTCACCGTCCGGTTTCAGCTCAAAGGTGAAGAGAAGAAGAAGAGTGAGGAGGTCAGGACATCGACCGGCACCATTAACCTCAAAGACTTAGAAGATTTCGCCAAGGGTGCCGTGATGGTCGGCGACCAGATCAAACCTCCCCGGCTTTTGACGTCAGTCTCACCCGTTTATCCCCAAAACGCGAGAATGAACCGCGTCGAGGGCGTGGTGATCCTCGCGGCCAGGACTGACTGAGAAGGGAAACGTGATGGACGTAAAGGTCTTGATCATCGATTCCGTCGTTGGATAAAGCCGCTGATCGACTGCCGTGAAACAGTGGAAGTACGAGCCGATGATCATCAACGGCAAGCCCACGCCCGTCGTTTTTACGGTCACGGTTAGATTTCAGCTAAAATAGCGCTTCTATGGTCTATTTCAAAACGTCCTGAATATATTGAACCCGAAGTGAATCCCTCCCTTGAACAGGTTCAAGTCTCCGCCGGGGAGGAATTGGTCGGAGGTCACGCCGGACGAGCTCAAAATAAAGACCTGAAAAACATGTCCTCCGATCTTCTTTTCGAGGCCGATCCCAACGCCCTGAAAATCGGCTTTGTAGCCGCTGAGGACGGGAATCCATTCGGCGATCAGTGAAATCTCATTCAGCAACATGAACCGTCCGCCGACTCCCAGGGCCAGCGTTCCCTTGGAGGGGTTGTCCCAGTGATCGGTGTTCGATGAATAGGCGGGAACGAGGAGAAAGGAAAGACGGTCGCTGAATTGATGAGAGAGGCTGATCTGGGCGTTGAACTTGAGATTCCGGGAGTCGAAAAGTCCGACGCCTTTCTCCCGCCTGGTGACCAGGCTCTCGCTGACATGAGCTGCCGCCGAAAAGGGGAGTCCGTTTTTTTTCTGTTCCAGGAAAAGCCAGTCGGCTCCCAGCTCGAATTCTTGGAATAAATTAGTCCCGCCCAGGGTAATTGTGACCTTATCGCTCAGGGCGTATCCGAGGCTCAAAAGCATGTTGGCCGGCCCAGCCAGCCCGTAGAAAAAATCGTAGCCGCTGCTCACCTCGGGGACAAAGCGGTGCGAGATCCGGAAGAGGACATGCCCTTTTTCGGTCGTCTCCGCAGTCGGCAGATTGATCAGCCGTGTGCCCCAAAAGGCGGGCCTATGATAGGGATGCTCCGGCGTCTTTTGCGGTGCTCGGCCGGGGCTTTGATTTTGGGCGGGAGTCTGTCTCTGAGCTCCGGCTGAGGCTCCTCCTTTAATGCTCTTGGCCCAATCTTCGATCGTTTGAATGCTCTCACTCGGGAGTGGTGTCCTCGACAGGGGCATCTGCTTGCCCACAATTTCCGGGCTCCCTTTGATCTTCATGAGCAAATAGCTCTTCTCCGGATTCTGTGAATCAATGATTTTGAGTGAAGGCCTCTCAGTGCTGGGAACATCAACAACCGTTCCCGGAAATTTCCCGGGCTCCATGTTCAATCCCATCTGCGGGTACTTCCCCATGTGGCAGCCGGCGACACTGCAATTTTGTTTGATGATGTTGCCGGCTTTTTGTTGAAGGTCACTCTGGGCTCCATCCGGGCCCAGCGCGTAAATCATTCCTGCCGTCAAAAAAAAGAAAAGGAAGCTTTTTAGATATTTCCCTTTCATCTGATCCTCCCCATCCGTGTCCTAGTTGTTTTTTGCGCCCTTGTTGATCCAGTTCTTGATATTCTGAATGTCCGTATCACTCAGGGGCCCCCCTGAAGCGGGCATCCTGGCGCCGGCGGTCTGGCGGCCCTCGAGTTTGATAACAACATAAGAATCTTCCGCGTTAAAGGGAAAAACACGTCTCTTCGTAGGGACTTCTCTAGAAGCGACATTGACGAGGTTGCCATAAACCTGGCCTCTGAGAAGCGTCAATTCGGCTTGCCTGGCGGCCCCGTGACAGGTCACGGCACTGCAGGTATTGCTGAAGATCCCTTCAATATCGGTGACAAAGGAAGGGTCTCCGATGATGACGCCGGGCGGACCCGTCGAAGTCGAGCTTTTGCAGGTTGAGAGCCAAACGACAGAGATTAGGGCAAGGCTGCAGAAAATAAAAACCGGGGTCTTCTTCATCCCGTGCCTCCTCCAGACTGTCGTATTCTGGTCGATTGTTTATCGTTCAAATCGTCGTGACCAGCCTTTCGGTATGCTCCCAGGATCTCCGACCGGAGAACTTTTTAGGGAGATCGGCCTCATTTTTAGTTTGGATGGAGATTCTGAAATTGTCAAGCCGGTGCGCTCTTTTGGAGGGGTCTATCTGGTCATGCGAGCGCCTTGGGAGATCTGGAGCTGAGAGTGCACTGTCCCGGCCGGATGGATGAGTCAGAAAAACCCGTCAGTATTTCAACTCTGAACCCAGGACACTGTGGGGAATAAGAAAGACGGCCAAAAGCACGATCGCTGCGGCCAACACCCATCCCCTGGCCGGCTTTCCACGTCGGCCGGCAACGGCCGCCACAACCCAGACGGCTAGAGCCAGCAAGGTCTTGTTATCCGTAAGGTCGTACCCGAAGGGGATTCCCGTCCACAACGTGCCGAAAGAAAGCTTCTGCACGGCCGGTCCGAAGACGAAACCCCCGATGAGCAAGAGCGCCACAGTCCAGAGCGCGAGTCTCCGGGGATCGCCGGAGCGTCTGAGCGCCTCGATCCCGGCCCGAGTCGAAAATAGCATAGCCAGGAACATGACAAGGATGTGAGGAATGAGGATCCATGAAGGCACGACACCCCTAAAACGAAGGACGATCGGTTTCTCTCCGGTGAGAGAAACTTCCTGTTGATCACGGTTGAGGATGACCTTGTAGACGACCTTTGCCGCCGGGGGGTGCTTGGGCAGGCTCGCCGTGAGCGCGCCGTCTTTCCTCTCCAAAGGAGCTTGAGTCCAGGCTTCATCGACCTTGTGCCTCTTGAAGAGGAGCGAGCCGCCTACGGAAGGATCGCTTACTTTGACGCTAACCTCGCAATCCCTCACGCTCTCGGCGCTCCGCGGCAGTCTGAACTTGATCTCCGAGCCTGCCAGGGTGACTTTTCCGTGGACCGGATAAGTCGGGCCGGTCATCCGTTGATAGACGGCGGAAACCAGGGTGACAATCACCGCCAACGTCCAGAGGGCAAAGTTTTTCATGTCAGTCTTTAACCAGGACCGAGCCGAAAACGGCCGTTGCTTTGACGTAGAGAGTTCCCTTGGACTCGGACGGAGCTACCGCCCGGTGTTTATTGTCGATCGTGCCGAGGATCGGGGTTCCGTCGACCACGACCTGCCAGTCTCTGGGGACCCTGACTTCGATATTTCCCAGGACGGCCGACAGTTCGACCGTGGCTTTGCCCTCGGCGAGGCCGGCGGGCGTAAAATCGAGCTCGACCGAGCCGAAAACGGCGCTGGCGTGACCACCCTTGAAACTCTGCGCTTCGATTCTTCTTTCGACGCCTGAAAAAACGGCCGAGATGTTCAGGTCACCCTCCTTGATCTCCGGGAAGCTCCCTTTGCGGTGATGGAGGGCCGGATGCAGCAGGACCCACAGGCCCGCGAGAATGATGAGCAGCGGCCAGAAATAATTCCAGAAATGATGCCCCAGCACGTTGAGGCGGACGAGCAGAAACACGGTTCCGAAGGCGACAAAGAGCAGGCCGGAAACGAAATCTCGGAACCCGCTGCCCAACCAGATGGACAGCCCGATGGCGATGAAGATCGCCGGCCAATAATGGGAAACCGCGTAGCCGAAGTCGAACCTCCCCATCCGGTCGAGAAGGAACAGGACACCGATCAGGATCAGGAAAAGCCCCCAGAAAATGCGCCCGGAAGAACCTCTGTGATCCGACATGCTCGCCTCCTTTGCGTTTCTTAGTTTTATACCATAAGTCCGTCCCTGTCATCAACACGGTGAGAGGCAGGGGTGCAGAGCGAGGCGAGCTAAGACCGATTCCTGATCTCTTCCAGGGTTTTCCTCGCGATCGGCGCCAGTTCGAAGAACTTGGTGAGCTTGTCGCAGGCATATTCTCCGCAGTAGGCACAGTTTTGGACCTGTTTCTGTCTGCCGCAATTCCTGATTTCACAGATCCTAGGGTAGCTGAAAACGCGGTCCGTCGGGCTCGTGCATCCATCGCAGATGATATCTTCGGGTTTGACCGCTACATTGTATTGGCGGGACCATTCTTCGGCGACTTTTTTTCGCAGGTCGGGATCATTCTTTTGAGTGGCGATAAACGCTCCGCACTCGCTGCAAGTCAGACCGCAGATCGAGATCATTTTTGCCATGGGTAATCCTCCGTACCAGGCTATTCTCTCTGAATGCCAGAGCAGATGCAAGGGAATAACATAGTCGATCTTGTCTCTGAGCGTCCGTCTCGTGATCTCGCCGTGAACGAGCAAAACGAGAATCCGTAAAATGGTTTCACTTTCGTTTTTTGACGAGACAGACGTCAGACGAGATAGACGAGAGAGACGTATTATTAATCGCTCGTCAAGATGAAAAGGGGCTTCAGGCTGAAGCTTTTATAGAGCGGGCGAAGGCGCTCGGTATCATAGTATTTGTCGACGTCCAGGACTTTTTTTGTGCTGGTCACGACTTCTATGGGGACATCCTCGTAGTGGCCCCTGCAGAGGCAGACCATGCGCCCCGTCCTCTTCTCCATGATCAGGTCCAGGGCCAGGTTGCCGAAGGCCATGGGGACGATCGAGTCGACGGCGTCCGGGTCCCCGCAGCGGACGAGATAGCCCAACCTCTGGCTAAGGACATTGATCCGCCGCCCGTTATTGTATTTGGGGGAAAGGTCCCTGAGGTGGGCGGAAATGGCGTCACCGATGCCGCCGAGCTTCTTGTGGCCGTACATGTCCTTCTCTTCGCCCTCAAAGACCATCTCGCCGCCCTCGAACATCGCCCCTTCGGATACGAGCACGACCGAATAGAGACTCGGGTTTTCGACCCTGTCCTCGGTCATCAATTCGCAGAGTCGCTCAATGTTGAACTTGTACTCGGGGACGACGCAGCGGTTGGCCGCCCCGGCCATGGTGGGAAGCAGGGCGGTGAAACCGGCGTAGCGGCCGAAAATCTCGATGACCAGGAATCTCTCGTGCGACCCGGCCGTCGTCCTGAGGGCGTTCGTCATGCTGATCGTTCTGGAGAGACAGGTGCTGAAGCCGATGCAGTAGTCGGTGCCGGGGACATCATTGTCCATGGTTTTGGGAATGCCGATGATCTTGACACCCTGGTGGTGGAGGTCAACGGCGTAGCTCAGGGTGTCATCACCGCCGATAGGGATGAGGTAATCGATTCCCAGGAACTCCAGGTTCTTCAAGACCTCGGTCGTCAGGTCGTTTGTTTTTTTCTTGTACTTGCTCCTAAGATAGGCGGGCACATTGACGTCCGGCACGGCGCTCGGCCGGGTGCGCGAAGTGTGGAGAAACGTGCCTCCGGTGCGGCCGACCTTGTTCACTATTTCCTCGGTCAGGACCTGGAAGTGCTCGGCATTGGGGGCTTCTTTGTCTCTTGCGATTTCGACCAAGCCTGCCCAGCCGCGCCGGATGCCGATGACCTCATAGCCCTCGTGGAGGGCCCGGATCGTCACCGCCCGTATCGCCGGGTTAAGGCCGGGGACATCGCCGCCCCCGGTGAGAATTCCGATGATGCCTTTTTTGCTTTTCATGCCTTAAATTATATGCCATTCTTGGATATGTTAAAAGCGCAGTCCTACTCCGCGCTCTCTCAGAGAGAAGTCCGGCAGATTTTGCTGATTCGTTTGGCGAGAGCCATAATGGTCAGGCTGGGGGGATTGCCGAGGGAAGCCGGGAAGAGACTCGCGTCGGCAACAAAGAGGTTTTCCGGGAGGCGGTCCGGATGAAGCGTCTCCGCATCTCGGGCCGCAAGAGGCAGCATGCCGCCCGGATGGCCGGCGTTGATCGTCCCAAGGAAGAGCGAGCTCTCTCCAATGCCCAGCCGGCCGAATACCTTCGCCGCCAGAGCCACGGCGTCTTTGAGACGATTCTTGTCCAGGTCGTTCAAGGTTTTGTCGACTTTGCTTCCGGTCACTCTCCCCGAATTTGAATCGGCCAGTTTGATCATCAAGCTGAGGATATCCCGGGCCCTTGATTTCCATTTCCGGTTGAAAAAAAAGCTCAAATGATCAAAGTAAGGTGAAAGGATAAAATGCTCGCGCTGAACGACAAACGGCATCGGTACTTCTTGATTCTGAAAGGCACTCTTCCATTCGGTCGCGACGCACAGGACCGGGTCGACGAAGAGCCTGGGCTCGCAGGGAATTTCCGAATCCTGAAGGATGGCCGGCGTTCCCATCCCTCCGGCGGCCAGGACCACCAAGTCGGCCGGGAAAAAGCGCCGTTGCCATCCGGCATCGGCGAGGACTCCGGTGGCCTTTCCGCTTTTGATCAGGATACGACGAACCCGGCAATTCGTGATCAGCCGGGCGCCTCCGGCCAGGGCTTCTTTCAAGAACTCGCGGCCATCCCATTTGACACCGTTGGGGCAGCCCAGAACGCAGCGGCCGCAGTTCTGGCAGCGCTCATAATGGCCCATCTTCGGCGTCGGCACCGGATTGAGGTCCATGGACTCGCAGATCTTAAACAGGCGCCGCGTCGTCTCGCGCCAGATTCGCTGATGAGCCGTCGAGACCGGGATCTCCCGGCCGAGTTCTTCGAATTCCTGGTCCAAATTGATCCCCAGCCTTCTGAGGTCGGCGTCCATCCGGAGCGCATTGCCCGCGCCGATAGTCGTTGTCCCGCCGGTTCCTATTCCTCGCACCAGGACCATCTTGTCTGAGGTCTTCAGGATTCTCATCGCCGGGAAGAAGAGTTGGATCTGTTTTTCGGAGATCAGGAGACCGGATCTCTTGATTGTCTCCATGGTCTCGAGGCTGAACGAGAAGGGCCGGAAATGCTGTCCCGCTTCCAGGACGGTCACGTCGAATTTCCCCTGGAGCTCTTTGGCCGCGGTGGCGCCGCCGGCGCCGCTCCCGACGACAATGGCTTTTTTCATCGCGGCTCCTGCCCGAATGAAAATTGTGCCCGGCAGCAGTTTTTGCCCTCGCTCAGCCTCTCCATAAATCGCAGCTCGCCCCCATCGGCGAGTCCGGCCAGGATCCCCTCGTCCAGGGCCGAGATAAGCTCACAAACCCGGGGAGAATAGACGGAGCTGAAAAAGCACTTTCGGACAACGATCTCACCCCGCGATGTCCCCTCCAAGTCGATTTTGATCACCCGGTAGAGGATCCGCGCCGCGGCCATGACCTCTTCGGGTGAACTCAGGCGCAATTTTCGCCGGATTTTCCGGCCGAAGCGGCGGGCGTTGTCTCGAAGACGGCCTCTCATCGTCTGGAGCGAAACTCCGGAAGCGAGGGCTTTTTCCGCTTCCTGCTTGGTGAAACGAGCGAATTGGCCGAGCTGCTCGGGATAGGATAATTTTTCCCAGGCGGGGTATTCGGTTTCAAAGGCATCGGCGGCGAGGCGGCCGAGCTCAACGAGTCCTCTGGACTTCACGAAGCGAACGCCGCTCGTGAGCGCCGCCGCCTTCAACCGCAGGTTCATCGTCGAATCCCCTTGGTTCTGAAATACAAGAGGAGGACGCCGCAGCCGATGAGTCCGTCGACGATCCCGTTAACGAGAAATATCAAGTACGGCTTGGAGATAAAAAAGAAGCCGAAGGAAAGCAGTGAACTGGCGATCTTGCCGTTGACCAGAAGAAGCGGGAAGATAGGGTTCTCCGCATGGCGGCCCATCATCCAGGCCAGGGCGGTGACCAGATACATGTAGGCTGCTGCGAGGATAAGAAAAAATTCGAGCCCGTTCTCAGGAGATGGCGTCATCCCCAAGCGCCCGGATATCCCGTTGAAAAACCCGATAAGACCATCCGGGGCGAAAAGAAAAATCAAACCAACCGCAGCGAAGACTATCGCGAGCAGGTAGCTCGTGCTCTTATATAAACTCAAGGACAGGCGCTTTTTCACTGTCTCTTCTCGAACCTAAGAATAATAAAGCTCGAAGAATCTGGCCAGCGGGCCGAATCTAACTTCCTGCAGCAGGCGGAGCGACGCCTCCCTGGAGAGGGGAGCAGAATCCCGCGAATGTTTCTGGATCAGCCTGAAGTTGGAATTGATAAAACAGCGGTTTTGCGAAGGGAAGCATTTTTGCATCTCGCCGACGATTTGCCCCAGGGGCCGCTCCCTGACATTGCCAAACGTCATCGGTGTGAAAACGCAGGGACTGACCTCTCCGAAGGCATCCACATAGATCATCTTGCGGCCGGCGTTGCAGCCGAAGTATTCTTTTCCCTCGAAGTGACCCAGGTAGTTGACGGTGATCTTGCCCTCGCGGTTGTACCTGTCCTGGAGGTGGACCAACTGCAGCCGTTCGTCCTCGGAGATGACGAGATCCTCATTCCAAAACGCGGCCACCGAGGGTTTGGCTTCGCTCAGCCAGGCCTCGTCAACGCCCAGGCTGATCAAAAAGCTGAGAAACTCTTCGGTTTGATTCCGACGGATCATCTCTTTGGAGAGGACGGCCGAGACTCCGACCTGAAGTCCCCCAGTTTGCTTGAAGATGTCGATCGCTTTGAGGGCGGTGCGGAAGGCTCCCTTGTATCCCCGGACGCGGTCATGCTCTTCTTCCTTCCAGTGGTCCAGGCTGACCGAGACGGAGAAGAGACCGGCTTGGCTCAAGTCCGAGGCCAATCCGGCAGTCAAGGTGCAGCCGGTCGTGAACAATTTTACGGCGCAATCGCGGCTCGCCATCTCGGTGATCTCGACGATGTCTTTGTTGAGGAGGGGCTCTCCTCCGGTGAACCCCAGCCAAAACACGCCCAATTTTGTTAGCTCGTCGATGACCCTTAGAATCGTGGATTTATCCAGCGGAGTGCCTGTTCTGTCGCGGTTGTAACAATAGACGCAACGTTGCGGACAGGCGTTCGTCAAGCCGATTTGGGCATGAGACGGTCCTTCGGTCCTTTTCAAAAGGTGTTCTTCGATAAACCTTCCGTAGGCTCGGCTGTTGAGCGGGGGAAGATGGGAGTGGACGATCAGATTCCCTCCGGCATCCTGGATCCTGAATTTTTTCATATATCTTCAGAAGGAATAGATTGAGGGGGATCCCAGCCTTCAAAATCCTGGGATTCTTGAGGAGAACCCTCAGGACGGCCAGTCTCTTTGCTTCAGTCATAATTCTTTCCTCGTCTATTATATCCCCGGCGGCGTATTTTTCCACCTCGGCACCTCGGCGAGCGGTCCGAGGCGGGGCGGTCCAAGAGCTGGGTTAGAGACTGGAGCGCACTCGCAGCAAAGTCCTGATCGACCCAAGTTGATTCTTGACAGACTAGAGCCTGCCCCTGAGGGCTAAGCCCAGGCCAAACAGCAGAGCCACATCCAAAATGAAACCGACGATCAGGGGGGGCTGCCAGAAAGCCATGAAAAAAAAGGCCAGAATCGAGAACCAGGAGATCATGTATGGACTGTCCCAATCTTTTTTGGTCAGAGCTCCCAGCGCCGCGACGATAAAAATAAGCAGGGCAACGGTCCACGCCAGCAATTCCAGGAGCTCGTCGGTGGGAGTCCCGGCCGTTCTCTCGACTCTCTGCTTTATGCCCGTCAGCATTCTCCGGACCATGATGAACTCGGCCGGATCGAGAAGGACAAAGAGGGGCATCAGCAGCGGCCCGGGAGGCTCCAAATACCCCCGGATACGAAGCACCAGGCGCGACAAGTTTAAATCCGCGGGGTAAATTTGGAATGACCAGCTGATGTGGACTCCGGGTTGCTTGATGTCGAGGACCATCGACTTATTTGGCTCGAGAGAGTGAACTAGCCAGCTGGGGCCTCCGCCGATGGGAATCTTGTCTCCGGGTTTGAGTTGCTGGAACTCGGGAAGAATTCTGATCGCGCTCGGGCGGTCGAGGATTCCCGCGGCCCGATCGAGCCAATCAAAGCTATAGAGGCCGCCCCGTTTGTGCCCCATCTGGACCAGCCAGGGCCAGATGTCCTCCGGCTCCCCCCGGATCGCCACGGCCCGGGTGGTCAAGTAATTAGTGCGGGGGACAAGTTCATCGCCAGGCATTGGCTGGCCGACTTCGGTCCTGCTGGCTCCCCAGTTCCTGTGCCAGGGACGGATCAGGAATAAGTAGGCCGCCATCAGCACTGCCATCCCTATAAGATAAGAAGCCAGGACCTTGGAAATTCTCCTCAGTGCGCTCATCTTTTTACCCTCGCTGCGCCATGGCCGTCAACGTCATTCGATTCGAACGATCAAACCACAAATGCGATCTTTAACGCCTTTCGCTCGCCGACTACTTCTTGCGGCCTACAAGGCTTTCGATGTCACCTATTTCCTTTGGCGCGCTCCCGGTCAAGACCTCAAACCCATTGTCTGTGACCAGGATGCTGTCTTCGATCCGGACGCCCAGGTTTTTCTCCGGGATGTAAATGCCCGGCTCGATCGTGAACATGCTCCCGGAGACAAGAGCGGTATCATTCGCGAAATAGCGATTGTCGTGTTTCTGAGGTACAAACAACCCGTCCGTCAGGGGATTGGACGGGCTGCCGCCGTTGAGAGTGTGGCTCGTGCCATGGATGAAATATTTGGCGTACCCCGCTTTTTCGATGACCTCAAAGGCCGCGCGATGCACTTCTGTCAAGGTCACGCCGGGTTTGACGATGGAGATGGCTTTCTTCTGGGCCTCGAGGACGATGCCGTAGATTTTTCGCTGTTCCGGCGTAAAACTTCCAGCAACCGGGATGGTCCGGGTCAGGTCCGTGCCCATGGACCTGTATTCGACCCCGATGTCGATGACCACCAACTCGTCCTTGAGCATCTGGCGGTCGTTCGTCATGTGGTGGAGGATACAGGAGTTGGGCCCGGATCCGATAATCAAGAACTCCGCCCGGCCTCCATTTGTCCGGAAGACATAGTTGACCGTCGCTTCGACCTCATATTCGAACATCCCCGGCTTGGCTTTGCGGGCCGCCTCGTCAAACGCGTTGACGGTGATCGCGCAGGCCTTTCTCATGATCTCGATCTCCTTGGCCGATTTCTTCCAGCGGAGCTGGTCGATCACCGGAGTCAGATTCTTGATTTTCGCACTGGGGAGAATCTTCCGGATCGAGTCGACGAAGGTGAGGTCGCGGGGAAGATCCCCGGACGGACCCGCGGTTGCGCGATAGGGGACATAAATCGTATCGGAAATATTCGCAAGCCGGGCGGCGTCTCCATAGAAGCTCGAAATCGGAGCATTGTTTTCGATTCCGCAGAGGCTCATCGTATCGCCGCCGAAGGAGGGCTTGACATCGTCCCACACGCCCGCCCCGGGCGGCTTTGAAGGAAGATAGATCGTCGTTTTCCAAGCAGACGGAGCGGGGGTCTTTCCGGCGATAGCGGCGGGGATCAGGATCAGCTTGACGTCGCCCGAATCAATGCCGGTGAAATAATAGCAGACCGGTCCGTCGAGGATGGCGATTCCATCGGGAATGTAAGCCAGGAGTTTTTCCCGGCGCTCCTGGAATTCTTGGACCGTGAAACCTGCGTCCTGGGCATAGCCCTGAATCCCGAGCAACATCAACGTCAAAACGGTCATAAGGCTGGCTGACAAATACCTTTTCATTTTTCCTCCTTGAGGTTCCTGTTCGGCTTTGCGCTTTCCCGATCCAGGAGGGTGCGGAATATGTCATACGATAAAGCCGCAAAATGGTCAACGACCAAGTCTGCGTGGCAGAGATCTTCTCGTGGATGAGCGGTTGTGATGGCGACGACCTTCATTCCCGCCCGGAGCGCCGACTCTATTCCCGGAAGAGAGTCTTCGACGGCGATGCACCGACTCGGCGCCGTGTTCAGCAGGGCCGCAGCCTTGAGATAGATCTCAGGAGCCGGCTTTCCATGCCGGACCTCGGCGACGTCGAGGAGCGCGCTGAAATGGCTCCTCAGGCTTGTCTGCTCCAAGACGAAATCCAGGTTGATCCGGGGGGCCGCCGTGGCCACGGCGAGGCCAACCCGATGGGCCTTGAGCGATGCCAGAAGCTTCACCAATCCACGGGCCGGCCGCACGTGGCTCTGATAAATCTTCCGATAGAGAGCCTCTTTTTCTTCCGCAAGAGCGCCGATTTCTTCGGCCGGCAGACTTCTTTTGAAGAGGCCCTTTAGGATCTGGTCATTTGTCCTCCCGAAGAGATGGTTCCTGAACTGGTCTGGGTCGAAGGGAATTCCGTATTTCCGGGCGAAGAGCCTCCAGGCTCTGAAATGATAACGGCGGTTGTCGACGATGACGCCGTCCATGTCAAAGATGACTGAAAAAGGCGTGCCCGGCTTGAGCTCTTTCTTTTGTTTGGCCATAGCTCTCGTCGGCCTGAGGCTGCGTCCTCTGCTCTTGGGCATGAGATCCTGAGGCAAGCTCCCTTGGCTCGTTTGCGGATTTATTTATCATAACAAAAAGGCTGTCCTGTTGACTACTGATTTCAGCACGGTAGGAATCTGGGGATACTCTCGAGCTAATACAAACGCAATAACTCATGCGACATCTCAGTTCAAGGTTGCTCCGGCGCAACCTTGGCCATGTCTAGTTACTTATCGCGTTTGCATTAGAGTAAGCCGTGAACGATGATGTAGGACCAATTTCGGCCGCGGTTTCATCCGCCAGGATGTGTGGCCAACAAACACCAGAAGGAGAATCAAACCTGTTGCGCTCTATTATCTGTTCACTGCTAACAGCTCACATCTCACTGCTAGATTTTCTTGACAACCTGGGGTTGTTAATGAGATAAATTTAAAAACAAAAAGGCGCTTGACCTGAGAGGAGAATGACGGGATGTTAAACGAGATTGAGGAAGCATTATTAAAGGGAAAGAAAGACGCCGTCGAAGCCCTCGTCGAGAAGGCTCTGGCCTCGGGTATTCCGGCGGCCCGGATCCTGAATGAGGGGCTTATCGCCGGGATGGAAAAGCTGGGTGCGATGTTCAAGAACAACGAAGTCTTTATCCCGGAAGTGCTGGTGTCAGCGCGGGCCATGAATGCGGGACTGGTAAAATTGGAGCCGTTCCTGATCAAAGATAAGGTCGAACCCAGGGGGACAGTCGTCATCGGCACCGTGAAGGGAGACCTGCACGACATCGGGAAGAACCTGGTGGCGATGATGCTCCGGGGATCCGGCTACAAGATCATCGACCTGGGAGCCGACGTGGCTCCGGAGAGGTTTGTCGAGGCGGCAAAGGCGAACAGGGCGAGCATCGTGGCTTTGTCCGCCCTCCTGACTACGACCATGGTCCAGATGAAGAATGTTGTCGAAGCCCTTCGCTCGGCCGGGCTTCCAACGCCGGTTGTGATCGGCGGAGCTCCGGTGACGCGTGATTACGCCGTCAAGATCAGCGCGGCGGGCTATGCCCCGGATGCGGCCAGCGCCGTGGAAGAGGTCGGCCGGATAAAAAAATAGTGAGCCCTGAGCAGTGAGCTGTGAGCAGTGAAAAACAAGGCGCTTTTTTCCGGGCTGACCAGGCAAAATAAGCTCGCTGGTCCCTTCATTATTCTTCAGCCAGAGATCTGAGCAATAAGAGATTTCAGAAATTTTTCTCAAACTCCTTACTCCTAACCTCTTACTCTTCACCTGGCTATGACGATTGCCGAACAAACACGATTGGTATAAAATAATATCTTATTGTTTCAACAAAGAGCGTCATTGCCTCTCTCGTTCAGGACCGCAATGACCGGGAGGAGAGTATGAAGCGAATGAGCCTCATCGCGCTGTCGGCCGTATTGCTTATGGCCGCTTCAGGCTTAGCCAAAGAAACTATCATCGAAAGCAAGTGGACGGCGGCTCCCGTCCGCATAGACGGTCTAGACGATGAGTGGAGCGGAGAAACCCTCAACTTTGAAAAAAGCGTCAAGGTCAATTACGCTTTGAAGAATGACGCTTCCAACCTCTACGTCCTTTTCGTCTTCACGGATCGCAAATATCTTAGCTCGATCGAAGCGACCGGCCTGACGATCTGGGTGAATGCCGAGGGCAAGAAGAAAAAAGCCGAAGGCTTCAAGTTCTTCAAAAAACAGGTCACCGCAGATGAACTCATCGCCAGACTTGAGAAGCAGGGGGGAGAGCTC
Organism: Candidatus Aminicenantota bacterium; assembly: GCA_963770045.1. GTDB lineage: Bacteria > Acidobacteriota > Aminicenantia > Aminicenantales > CAVYOD01 > CAVYOD01. The sequence goes on from CAVYOD010000011.1 coordinate 161,059, forward strand.
ACGGAACAGAAAAAAGCGGAGATCAAGTCCAGGACCCACTATGTCTTGTTCGAGGGCGATCCTGTCGACAAAGACGAAAAGACCATCGAGATGGCTGCCGGAGCGCTTCCGACTCCTCCAACTTTCAAATGCATGGCGAAGGGTGAGACGATGGTTTATGAATTCCGCTTGCCCCTTCGCAACCTCGAGGACAGAGTCCCAGGAGTCCCGCAGGAATCGGCCAAGGGCCTCAAGCTGGGGTTCGAGTGGGGCGGACTCACCAAAGAGATGAAAGAGGCCCTCGCTGCCCGGCTGGCCGCAGAAGGCGGCGGGGGAGATGAATCCTCTCTGGGCTCGGAAAAAATGGGCGAAGAACAGGATGTCACGGCACCCGGCGGAGGGAGCCTCTCGGCCAGGATGAGGAGAGGTCCGGAGAAGCAGTCTTTTTGGGTGGACATCAAACTGGCCAAGAACCAATAAGCGCGTACGTCTGTCTGGTCCGCTTTGGTTTATGGAAATGAGGCCAGAAAGGCACCGGCAAAGGCAAGCACAACGGCCAGGACGCGCCAGACGGTGATGCGTTCATTGAGAAATATCGCGGCCAGGATGAAGACGAAGATGGTGTTGAGCTGATTGAGGGGGGCATTGATCGAGACAAGGGCGTACTTCAGTCCTCCCATCCATAAGACCAGGCCCAGGTAAGAGCCCAGGAAAGCGGCGGGAACCATGGACCGCCAAGTCGGCGAGGGGGCCAATGATTTGATGATAGACCGCCTCCTTGGATGAAATAAAAACAGGGGGACGAGCCCGACCAGCCCGCCCACGATCCTGAAGAAGGTTGCCCAGAGCAGAGGCGATTCGGCCAGGATGGGCTTGATGAGGACGATGCCCACGGCCATAAAAAACATCGCCAGGATCCCGACGACGATTCCTTGGACGAGATCTCTTTGCGGGATAGCTCGCTCGTGCTTTTTTGAGGAGATGCTGAAGATCCCGGAAACGATGAGCAGGACCCCGAAGATCTGCCAGCCGTTCATTTTTTCCCCGAGAAAGAGGAGAGAAAATCCGATCACGAACGGGCTGTAGAAGCAATCGACGATTCCGGCAAGCGTGGCTCCCAGGAGGTTCAGGCTCCAGAAAAACAGCGTGTCGGAAATCGCGATTCCAAAGACTCCGCTCAGCAACATGAGCCCGAACTTGGAGGCTGTCAGGGGGGGCAGAAGCGGCTGGCCCAGAACAAGCATTGTCAGGATGAGAAGCAGCCCGGCAAAGGCATTCTTAAAAAGGTTCAGGCCGAGGGGATGGACGGACTTGCCGCTGATTCGCCAGAGAATCACGGAGAAGGCCCAGACGATGGCCGAACTGAGGGCCATCGCTTCGCCGGGGTGAGTGAAATTCGACAACATCTGAATCTTCTTTAAAAGAGACGCTTTATAACATAAGTTTGACAAAACGCCAAATCAAAAGAAGGTGAGCAGTGAGCGGTGAGCCGTGAGAAGTGACAAATAAAATCAAACTTCCCTCGGGTTATTCAAATCTCAAAACAGCGAACCTTAGCTTAGCGGATGCTGGCGATAGCAGCTCGGGAATCAATATTTTTGGAAGAGCGATCTGTCGAACCCAGGATTGTCCAAGAGATCGAACCGCTGCAATCTAGTTCCAGGGGGCCAAGCAGTCAATGACACTCGCACTCCCCGGTAATTTTTTACTGCTCAGTGCTCACCACTCACTGATCACTTTTTTTGCAAGTATTTTTCAAACCATTCGATCATCCGGTTCATCATGTCGAGCTGGTGCTTTTCCTCCCGGAGGCCGTGACCCTCTCGCGGATAGGCGACAAATTCGGTTTCGACCCCGTAGCGCCGCAAGCCGCGGTGGAACTGGTAGCACTGGGCGATCGGATCGGTCGCATCATTCTCCCCGCACAGAATCAGGGTAGGCGTCTTGACGTTTTTGAGATGTGCCACCGGCGACCTTTCGGCAAAAAGGGACAAGTTTTCATAGGGGTTTCCCATGAACCAGGTATCATAGGCATTGATGCCGCTTGCCTCCGCGCCGTACTCCAGGGCAAGGTCGGTCATCGGAGCGCCCGAAACGGAGGCCTTAAATCGGTCGGTTTGCGTGACGGCCCAGGCAGCCATGTAGCCTCCGTAGGACCAGCCACCGATTCCCAGGCGCCCGGGGTCGACGGTCCCATTGGCCACCAGGAAATCCACGCCGGCCAAGACGTCCTTGAAATCGCCTCCGCCCCAGTCTCTTCGGTTCATGACCATGAACTCATATCCGTAGCCTGTCGAGCCGCGGACGTTAGGGCAGAGGACTGCGAAGCCACGGGCTGCCAGGAGTTGAGCCCAGGAATTGAAGGCGTTTGACCATTCTCCCGTCGGGCCCCCGTGGACCAAGACCACGAGAGGGATCTTGGTGGCCCGATCGTATCCCGAAGGCAGAAAAAGCGCAGCTTCGATCTTCTTTCCATCAAAACTCACATATTGGATGATCTCCGGCTTGACAAGGGAAACACGCTCCCATTCCTTGTTAAACGAGGAGATCTTCTCAGCCTTGGAGGCAGTGTTGGTTTTTATCCAGAGCTCGGGAAGTTGGACGGCCGTCTCGCCGACAAACGCAAGGGCATCCGTCCCGGCGACGAATGGGCCGCCGGGCGACGCCGGCAGAAGATCTAATTTTTGGGTTTTGCCATCCCGGCTGATATATAGAAGAGAGGGAGTGAAACCTGATGAGGTGTGGATGAGAATTCGCCCGTCCTTGAGCCAGGCGAGAGAATTCACGGGCCGGTCGAGGATGGAGGCCGTTAGATTTTGGGCGGGGCCTCCAGTCAAAATTTGAAAATACAGATCGTGTTGAGTGGGTCCGTCTCCCCGGGATCCGATATAGGCCAGGGTTTTTCCATCAGCAGAGACTTTGAGATTTCCGAATGGTCCCGTCGGCCTCCCGAGTTCCTGCATCTTTCCATCGCTCAAAGCGATCGAGTAGATTCGGTCACTGAACAACTCTTCCTGGGGCTCATCTGTCGCCGTGACAACGAGTTGACCTCCCAGAGGAACCCAGACAAAATCTGAGATCCGCCACTTTTCCTGGCTCAGCTGTCGGACTTTTTTCGTTTCGACGTCGAAAACATAGAGAAGGCTATTTTTGTCGGAGCGGGCGACCAGCCGGGCGTCGTCTTTGTCCTTCTCCTTTTTTTCTTCCTCCTCAGTTGGCGGAGGAGAGGCCATGAAGACAATCTGTTTTCCATCAGGCGACCAGGCAAAACCTTGCACTGCGGTCTTGCTTTCGGTCAAGGCTGTGGCTTCGCCTCCAGCCAAGGGAACGAGGTAGATCTGGGTTTTTCCGTTGCGATTAGATAAGAATGATAGATTTTTGCCATCCGGCGAGAAACGGGGCAGATTATCGGTTTTTTCGGAGGTCGTAAACTGGCGCAATTCTTTTGACTTCAGGTCGTAAAGCCAGATGTTCCTCCGCTGCTCAGTGCCCTGGATCGGCTCTGTGACGACGAAAGCGATTTTCGTCTCGTCGGGAGACAACTGGAGGTCCGAGATCCCCCGGCGCTTCAGGACCTGTTCAGGCGCCAGAGGACTCGGCTGTCCTGAAGGCTCGGTTTTCTGCAAAGCCAGGCTTCCGCGGCTCAGAATCAGCGTGGCCAAGCCGAAAAGCCAAAAGAGCAATATCCGCTTGGTCTGTGATCGCACCCGCCGCTTCGAGATCGTTTTCATGAGAGCCTCCTTCGATTCGGGATCTTGGCCTCAGTCTCCCTTCGAGCCGGGAACCGTATGAGCTTAACAAAAGCGGGTTCGTTTTGACAAGAGTGGAAGGTTTGTGTTTAATGGTCCCGGGCGCGCGGGCGCATTCCCGGGCTCGACCTGGAACGAGATGGACCATGACGAAGAGGAATGTCAAAGACCTGACCCTCGAGGAATTCAAGGTCGAATTGGAGCGGCTGGGAGAGCCGGGATACCGCGCTCTTCAAGTCTTCGACTGGATCTATCACAAGGGGGCGGCGAGTTTTGAGGATTTTTCCAACCTTTCGAGAAGCCTCCGCGCTAAACTCGGCGAGAGATTTTTCTTGGGCCGGCTTGAACTCTTCGGCCAGCTCAAGGCCCAGGACCTGACCGAAAAATTCCTGTTCAAACTCGAGGATGGGAATTTCATCGAAACCGTTCTCATCCCCGCCGGACGCCGGGCGACACTTTGCCTTTCCACCCAGGTTGGCTGTAAGTTCGCGTGCGCCTTTTGCGCCAGCGGGCTCAAGGGTTTTAAGAGAAACCTCACTCCCGGAGAGATCCTCGACCAGATCCTGGAGGTGAAATTTGGCCTCGCTCACGACCTCACCAACTTTGTTTTCATGGGGATGGGCGAGCCGCTCGATAACTTTGAGAACGTGGTCAAAGCCATCCGGGTCATGAACTCGCCCGAAGGATTGGCCATCGCGGCGAGGCGCATCACCGTTTCGACGAGCGGACTGGTTCCCGGAATCGAGGGGTTCATGGGTCTGGGACTCCAGGTTCATCTCTCGCTCTCTCTTCACGCGGCGGACGACGAGCTTCGGAACAAGCTGATGCCTATCAGCCGGAAGTATCCCCTTGAGAAGGTCTTGAGGGCCTGCCTGGATTATATTCAGGCAACGGGAAGAAAAATGACCATTGAGTATGTTCTTCTCGCGGGCGTCAACGATTCTCTCCGCGATGCCGACGGCCTGGCCGCCGTGGCCAACCGGCTCAAGGCCAAGGTCAACTTGATTCCCTACAGTCCGATCCAGGGGCTGGGTTTCAGGACTCCGCAGGACAGCGTGATCGAGTCATTCCGAAAGAGACTGGCCGATAAAAATGTCGGGGTAACGCTGCGCCTCTCCAAGGGCAAAGATATCCTCGCGGCCTGCGGACAGCTGGCCGGCCGCTAGGGGAACGTCCCCCAGTTTTTATTATTTGCGTCGCGGCCTTATAATATAGCTATAATGAAAAAAGTGGAACCTGAGTGCCCAACATGCAGTAAGGAGGAACGGATGAGATATCAGCGAGCAAAACTCAAGCTTCTTTTTTTTCAGAGAGTCCCCTTGGTGGGATTTGGTGTGATCTTGCTCATGATCGGGTCGACGTCGTGCAGTTCGTTTACGTCATTCCAGACAAACAGCGATCTTCCCAAGCACAAGATCGCGGTCGACGGGAAGACCGACGATTGGGTAGGGGATCTTTATGTCGTCCCTGCGGAAACGCTCAACCTCGGCTTCCTCAATGATCGAGAGAATCTCTATATCTGCCTGGTCGCCGAAGACAGGGGGACAAGGGCCCAGATCATGATGCAGGGATTGATCGTCTGGTTCAATCCCCAAGGCAAGAAGGAGAGAGTATTCGGGATCAAGTATCCCGTCGGCATTCCGCCCGGCGATTGGCCGAAGCAGCTCGGGCCGGGTCAAGGGGACGAGTTCATCGAAGAATACTTGAAAAAGAATTTGACTCAGCTCGAAATCTTAGGGTCCGAAAAAGAAAAAGTGCCGCCTCAAAGGATGGATGTCGCGGAGGCAAAGGGGATTGAAATCAAAGTTGTTCCCTCTACCGGCATGCTCGTTTATGAGCTCAAGATCCCTCTCCAGCGGACCCCGGATAACCCCATAGCGGTGGGTGCCGAGCCGGGGCAAACCGTGGCCGTCGGATTCGAAACTCCTGAGATCAACCCGAAAAACCTGCCCAAGGGGACGTCCGAAATGCCACCCGGCGGTGGGAGAAGACCCCCGATGGGTGGCGGGTACGGTCCGGGCAGGATGGGCGGCTACGGAATGAGGCCCGGGATGCTCAATACCCTCAAGTTCTGGGCTATTGTCCAGACGGCCTCAAGCAGCAGCCAGAGCCCGGCCAAGCAATTGTCTTTTTCCAGATAGACGACGGATATCCTCGCCTGACCGCCGCAGGGCGGAGAGATTCGGATGAAATTCCCCCCAGAACTGCGGGTACTGCGGCGGGTCATAACGCAAGAACTTGAGCCCGATGGTCTCATTCCTGAAGAGCCGGCAATCCATCGCCCTCTCCGAAAAATAAGGCAGGATCACTTCACGAGCTCCCAGTTTTTTAGCCAGGTCGACGAGGAGGGGAGTCCCCCGGGGCCGGTTGGCTAAAACTAATCTTCATGGGAGCCCATGAGGAATGATAAAACAAAAAGAGTCTCGAAGAAAGAAGCCTACCCCTGCCTGTTATTCTAATACAAACGCAATAACTAATGCGACATCTCCGTTCAAAGTTGCGCCGGAGACCACCCTCTGGCCCCCGGACCCCGAGGAACCAGTCCCGTCGGTTCCCCCGTCGGACAAGCCGACGGGCCCCCCTCCGCTACGGGGTCCCAGGGGTGGTCTCCGGCGCAACCTTGACAATCTCAAGTTACTTATCGCGTTTGCATTAGTTGAGCGGATCCGCGGAATAGCACTGCTTAAGGCTGACGGCTCATAGCCCAGTGCTTTTTCGCGGGGCGGAGCACGAGAGAGACGAAACAGACGAGATAGACGAGATGCCGAGATAGACGCTTTTCATTTGACCTTCCCCCCTGAATATGATTATAATTTTCTTGTCAGCGTGTGATCTTTAAAGGCGCTAGTCATGGCTGTGCTTTGAGAACGAGGAGGTGAAGATGAAGAGTCCAAAGCTTTTGTTTTCGGCCATTTTCCTTTCTTGGATTTTCTTGGGCATCGGCGCGGGCGTCCCCGGACAGATCACCGAGTATTCCCAGGACGTGGCCCTCGACGTGCCTTACGTTCCTTCGCCCCAGCCGGTCGTGGATGAGATGCTCCGGATGGCTGACGTGAAAAAAACTGATCTTCTTTATGACCTCGGCTGCGGGGACGGCCGCATCGTCATCACCGCGGCCCAAAGGTACGGTTGCCACGGCGTGGGCATCGACCTCAACCCGGTCCGGATCAAAGAAAGCAAGGAAAACGCGGCCAAGGCCGGAGTCAATGATCTGGTCCAATTTCGAGAAGGTGATTTGTTCAAGGCGGACTTCCATGAAGCCACGGTCCTCAGCCTCTACCTTCTGAGCAGCGTGAACCTCAAGCTTCGGCCCAAGATCATCTCCGAGCTCAAGCCCGGAACTCACGTTGTCTCGCATAACTATGGAATGAGCGAATGGCAGGCCGATAAAAGCACCAGCGTTGCCGTGAACGAAATCGTCCACTCGGTTTATTTCTGGGTGGTCCCGGCCAATATCGCCGGCACTTGGGAGGTCACCCTGCCGCCGAAATTCAAGAAAGGCCCGTTCAAACTTCAGCTTGACCAGGTTTTCCAGAATCCCCAGGGCTCAGCCGAGTATTCAGGAGCCAAGATACCTCTGCAGGATGCTCTCCTCGCCGGGGACAAGATCCAGTTTAAGCTGGCCTTGAAGGGAAAAGATAAAGACGAGATGCTGGATTTTGTCGGCCAGGTCAGCGGGAATAACTGCAAGGGGACGGTAAAAATAGGCGAGGGACCGGGAGCGCTCGAAGGGTCCTGGCAGGCCAAGCGCGACCCTTCGACAGTGAAACCGATCGATCGAACTGGTGAGTGAATCCGGCGGAGATATCGACCGGAAACGGGCACTGAGCGCGCGTCTTCCGGGGATTCCTAAAGGTGTCGTTGTTTCTCCCTGTCCAGGACCACGAGCGTCTCGATATGGGGAGTATGAGGGAAGAAATCAAAGCCGCGGATGGTCCTTAACCTGTAAATTCGCAGCAATCGCTTCAGGTCGCGCACCAGGGTTGCGGGATTGCAGGAGAGATAGATAACCAGGCCCGCGGGCCTCGCCAGGAGCGCCTGGCAAACCCTCTCGTCGATTCCCTTCCGGGGCGGATCGAGAAGGATAACATCCAGGCGCTTATCCAGCAACTCTTCGACCCACTCTTCGCTCTTGCCTTCGCAGACGGAAAAATTCCCGACCCGGTTCATCCCGATGTTCCTTTTTAGGAAGGTGATGTTCTCAGGATCCGATTCGACACCGAACATTTCACTCACGTCCGGAGCCAAGATCATCCCGAAAGTCCCCACTCCGCAATAGAGATCGGCTAGCTTCTCCGAGCCCTTAAGGGAGAGGCATCGTTTCATCTCTTCGATGACTTTTTCGAGCTGGCCGGTATTGACCTGGAAGAACGACCGGGGCCCGATTCGGAAAACCCGGCCGGCGACCTTCTCCTCGATAGAGTCCCTCCCCCGGGCGAAGACCTGTTTGGTGGAATTCCCGGCCCTCAGAAAACCCCGCAACCCCAGCTCCGGAAAGCCGGATTTCAATTCGGAAAAGAGGCTCTCGAGCTTTTCTTTTTCGACGGCCCGCCGGAGATACAAACTCAACAGCGAACTCTGGTTCGAGGTGCTCTGTTTGATTTCGATCTCTTCGACGGCTTCCAAATTCTTTGCCGTGAGCATCCGGACAATTTCATGGAGGAGGGAGTCCAGGCCATCCACCAGCAGGTAGCAGCGGTCGACGGCGATGAATTCATCTCGAAGGCCTGGCTCATGATAAGCGAGGGCGGCCGTGCCTTCCCTCCAGAGGACGCGCAGTCTGACCTTGTTTCGATAGCCCCAAACCTGCGGGGATGGAGTCAGGTCGAAATTCTCGAGCTCGAGCTTGAGATCGTGGGCGAAGAGCTCCCGGACCTGGGCTTTCTTGACCTCGAGCTGAAATGGGTAGCTGATGATTTGATACGGAGAGCAGGCTCGATAGTGCTCGCAGCGGGCTTCGACCCTTTGCGGCGAGGCTCTCAGAATTCTGATCGTGCGGGCTTCGATGTAGCTCTTCTTCTCCGCGATAGGCTCAACTTCGACCGTCTCACCCGGCAAGCCGCTGTCCGTAAAAACCGCTTTCCCCTGAGCAAAACCCAGGCTTCTCCCCGGATAGACGATCTTCTGGATTTCGACCTGCACGGTTCAACTCTTTAAGCGAACGGGATCATCTTGTCTTCTTCAAAGGCTTTTCCAGGAGGTCGACATCCTGAAATTCCTTCGTCTTGAGTTTGAATTTCAGCGTCCTGACTTCAAAGGCGCCCAAGGTGACCAATTTCTTGGCCGGCACAAAAGGGAGGGAGAGAGTTGTCTGTCTTTTTTGCCCGGTCGGCTCAAAAAGCCGGATGACCAGATCTGGACCGATCTCCGCTTTCTTAAAGGCCACGACTTGAATGGCGGGGTCGCTCAGGACGATCGCCGGTTTGGCTTTTTTCCCGGTGCCCGGAGGGAAATAGGGCAAGGCGAAGGGCTTTTCATTTTTCGAGAGGGCCTCCCGGCTGATCTTCTCCAGCCTGTCATTCATTTCGCCTCCATTGATCCAAACGCGGAAAAGGCGCTCGCCCTGGTCATGGCGGGGCACGAACCTGTCCTGGGCCACGGCGGGCCTGTCTTCATAAGTGTCCGCCGAATAGGCCGGCGAACGAAGGAGAGACAGCCGGATCTCGCCGCCGCAAAAATCCGATCCGTACAGCCCATCGTTGATCACGGTGAAGGCCCGGCCCTCTCCGGGAGAGATCGCCGCGACCCATCGCTGCGCCACGGCCTCATCCCCGTTATCCGGGAGCTCATCCCGGCCAAAGACGACTTCTCCGATATATTTGCTAGCCTTAAACGGCGTCGGGAGCGAGAGCTTGAGCATCCTGTCTTTTTCGTTCCAGAAAACGCGGATTTCGACCTCGATCTCGGTACCGCGCTTGGGGAGCTTGTAGCGGAGGACGACAATGGAGTGCTCCCAGGAAAGCACCGACTCCACGACCGACCTGACGGCGCCGTCTTCAATGATCCTGACCGGCGGGATCGGCGCGGCCACGCCTGAGACGAACGCACCCACTTCCGGTGAGGCCAGCCTGAATCGCCCGGTCAGCTCGCGGAAGCTCTTGACACGCATCCCCCAGGGGTCGGCATTGTCGGCCAGGACCAAGGGCTGGAAAGCGCCGTCTCTGAGGAAGTCGCAGCCTCGAATCTTATAGCCGTCGATGAGCCCCGTTCCCGAGTTGATCTTCACATCCAGTTCCTCGTTCTCAAAGTGGATCAGTCCGTCCGCCTCGCGCAAAAGCGGGGCCGGTCTGGCCGGGATGACTTCAAGCCTGCAATCAAATCGGTTTATCTGGGAGGGCTCAAGACATGCTTCAAAGACAACCTTTTTGCGCCAGTCGAGGCTGAGGCTGCTCGCTTCCCGCTCTATTTGGGAGGAAATGAGGTTTCCATTTTGATAAACGTGGGCGATGAGGAAGCCTTTTCCCCAGTTGGGCTCCTGGGGCTCGAATTCGCACTCGGCGAGCGTCTGGATCCGGAAGGGATGAGGGTTCAAGATAAGGACCGGTATCTCTCCCGGCTTGGCTTTGGGCTGCGAAGCAGATAACGCGAAGAAAGCCCTGGCCTTGACCCTGGCCATGATCTCGAGACCGTGGTCGAGGAGCCTCAGCGCCCCTTCTTCCCCGGCGGGAATAGAGGAACCGGGCAGAAGGTCGTGGAATTGAGAAAAGGCCAGGTCCCGCACCGCCTCTTGGATCTCCATCCGAGGGTAGCTCATCAACCCTTGAAAGGAGGCCATCGAGGCCATTTTTTCTCCCGAATAGGTCTCATTCTCGAGAAGTCTGTGTCTCTGTTTAACCCTGACCATCGAGGTATAACAGCCGACCGCCCAAGGGTTGAGGTCCTTGCTGAAAAGCGGAAGACCGGCCCTGTGCTTCGTCAATTCCTGGAAGTAATCTTCCGGTGTCGAATGGCATATGGTGAAGTCTTTGGATTCTTTCCTGAGGTCTTCAAGGTCTTGGAGATCTTTTCGGGAAGGTCCACCTCCGTGGTCACCGACGCCCCAGAGGAGGAGGCTCAGCTCTTTTTCCGGGTTGTTCTCCATCCACTTCTCGACTTTGGACCTGGCCTTCCCGAAATCGGAGTTGTAATGGGCCGAGGCCCGCACGGCCAGGACTTCAGATCCATCATAGCCGGTCCAGACGAATTCGTCGCCCGGGAGCGGTCGTTGGGCCTGTGCCGGCCGGCAAAAGAGATATCCGCTGTATCCGCTCTTGGCCAGAATCTGCACCAGGCCGCGGCTGTGCCCGAAAGGGTCGAGGTTAACGGCCACTTTGGGGACGATGCCGAATTTTTGCCGAAAATAGGATTTGCCGAGGATAATCTGGCGAATGAATGATTCCCCGTTCGGCATATTGCAGTCCGGTTGAAGAAACCAGCCGCCCATGATATGCCATTTTTTCTGCCGCACCAGCTTCCGCAGCTTCTTAAAAAGCGCCGGCTCATAATCTTCCACCCATTGATAGAGGACAGCTTCATTGTGGTTGAAAACGAACCCGGGAAATTCTTCGCATAGGGAGGCCACGGTCCTGAAAGTGGAAAGGGCTTCTCCGGCTCCCTCCTCCCATTCCCAGAGCCAGACCGGGTCGAGGTGCGCATTCGAGACAAGGTGAATCTTTTTTGGGGCCATGGTCAAAGCCTCCTCAGATTGGCGAGTGGACGTTTTTTGGCCTTATTTCGGTCCGCGAAGAATCCTGGCCGGGAGCATGATGATGGTTCTGAACAGGGCGAACACTCCCTCGATCGTGATCCCGAGAAGGCGGAAAGGAATCGAGAGAAGCCAGATCAGGGGATAGAGAATGAGGGCCAACAGGGCCAACGGCCAACAAATCACCAGGAGAATGAGCCAGAGCAGTATCTTTGCCAAAGGCAACCCTCCTTCTTGGATTGGTAGCGCTGCACGTAGGAATTATAAGGGGTCTGCTTTGGAGAAGCAATATTAGGCATAGATGGAGACTTCACTTGATGAGCTGGTTCCCAAAGCAACATTAAAGAGAAGACAGAACCCTGGCAGGCAAAAAGTCGTATAATAATGCTTAAGCTTGACTTGAGTTGACTCAGGAGGTTCAAATGGGCAAAAGGACAGCGTTTTTATTATCCATAATTCTGTTTCTGGCCGGCCTGGCCGCTGCAGAAGTCCCAGAGCTCATTCCCCGAGAAGTTTTTTTCAAGCCTCACAAGATCAAAACAAATCCCCAGCTCTCTCCCGACGGGGGCCGACTGGCCTATTTGGGGTTCACCGAAAAAGGCGTGCCCAATGTGTTTATCCGCTCTCTCGGCAAAGCGGATGACGTGCAAACGACCTTCGACGAACGCCAGGGGATTTTCGATTATCAGTGGACCCAAGACGGCCAGCGCATCCTCTACCTCCAGGACAGCGACGGCGATGAAAACTTTCATCTCTTTTCTGTCGATCTGAAAACGAAGATCGTCCGTGACCTGACACCGTTCAAAGGGATGAAGGTGCAGAATCTGCTCACCAGCGCCGATCGTCCCCAGGAGGTCTTGATCGGGATCAACATCAGAGACCGGCGCATATTTGACATGTATCGGGTCAGCCTCGAGACGGGCGGGCTCACGTTGGATACCCAGAATCCGGGGGACGTCCGCTGGTGGCTTCCGGATCGGAACCTTCAGATCAGGGCGGCCGTCTCCATCAGCTCCGAGGACAGCAGCATGGAGCTCCGCACGCGCGATTCTGTCGACAAACCCTGGAGGCCCATCATCGTCTGGCCGTTTGGAGAGAGCGGAGTCATCGAGGGCTATGGGAGCGATCTGGCCATCGCCTTTACCCCCGATGGAAAAGCCCTCTATGTCCAGTCCGCCCTTCACTCCGACACGACCCAGCTCCTGAAGGTTGACGCCACGACCGGGAAAGAGCTCGAGGTCGTCGCCCACGACCCCAAAGCCAACCTCTGGGACATCATGAGCCAAACCCTCTACGATTTCCCCCAAATCCTTTTTCATCCCCAAACGGGAAGTGTCCAGGCCGTGGCTTTCGATTATCTCATTCCCGAGTGGAAGGTCATTGATCCCGAGATCAAGGAAGACTTCGAAACTCTGGAGAAAATGAACCTGGGGGTCATCCGTGTGGCCGGAAGAACGCCTGATGACCGGAAGTGGATGATCGAGTTCTTTTCAGATGTCCGGCCTTCGGTGTTTTATATCTACGACCGTGCCGACAAAAAAGCGCGGCCGCTCTTTGACGACCAGGTTGAGCTTCCAAAATATAAATTCTCGCCGATGCAGCCCGTCGTCATCAAATCCAGGGACGGGCTCGAGATCCCTTGTTATCTCACTCTGCCTGTCGGCTTCCCTTCAAAAAACCTGCCCCTTGTCCTTCTTGTCCATGGAGGTCCTTGGGCCAGGGATGATTGGGGCTTCAACGATGGCGTCCAATGGATGGCCAACCGCGGCTATGCCGTTCTCCAGGTCAACTTTCGCGGCTCCGCAGGTTACGGCAAGAAATTCATGAACGCCGGGAACGGCCAATGGGGCGTCGGCTCGATGCAGAACGACCTGACCGACGCCGTCAAAGAGATGATCAAACGAGGGATCGCCGACCCCAAGCGCGTGGCCATCATGGGCGGGTCGTACGGAGGCTATGCGACTTTGGCCGGAGTCACTTTTACGCCCGAGCTCTACGCCTGTGCCGTGGACATGAGTGGCATGTCAAATATGAAGACGAGCTTCGAGACTTTTCCCAGTTTTTGGCTTCCGATGAAAAAGAGATGGATCCGCCGGGTGGGCGACGCCGAGCATGACCAAGCCTTGAACGAACGCATCTCGCCGTTCTACCACGTCCAGAATATCCGGTCCCCGCTCCTCATCGCCCACGGCGTCAACGACCCGAGAGTCAAGATCTCCGAGGCGGAGCAAATCGTCAAGGCGATGCGGGCCAAAAACCTTCCGGTCGTCTTCTTGGTCTATCCCGATGAAGGTCATGGGATCGGACGGCCTGAAAACCAGCTCGATTTCTTCGGGCGGGTCGAGGAGTTCTTGGGAAAATATCTGGGCGGCCGGTTCGAGCCCTGGAAGAAAGTGGAAGGCTCGTCGGCCGAGCTCCGTTAAAAAACCAGGAGGAGCGTAAATGGGATCAGATTCTCCATCGAGGCGGTTGGCTTTCATGGGCATCTGTCTTGCGCTGATCTTTTCTGGGTTCGGCGCTAAAAATGGCCAGGCGAAGCTGAAGGAGAACAAGGCGCCAAATGCGCCTGGCTCCACCGGTCAAAGAGACCAAAAAAACTCGATCGATCGAACCGCGGTTCTCAAAGAATATGCCGAACTTCTTTCTGTCCCCGATATCGCTGCCGACAAAGAAAACATCCGACGCAACGCGGAGCTTCTCCGGAGCATGCTCGAGAAGCGAGGCGTCCGGGTGCGGTTGCTCGAGGAGAGGGACAGCCCTCCGGTCGTCTTCGGTGAGTTGGCGGCCCCCGGGGCTTCCCGGACGGTCATCTTCTACGCCCATTATGACGGTCAGCCGGTGACCCTTTCTCTCTGGAAGAGCAACCCCTGGACCGCGGTCTTGAGGGACAAACCGCTCGAAGAGGGCGGGCGCGAGGTTCCCCTCGAGTCCGCCGCAGACCAGCCCCACGGTGAGTGGCGCCTCTACGCCCGGTCGGCGAGCGATGATAAAGCGCCGATCATGGCGCTCCTCGCCGCCCTTGACCGCCTGAAAGCGAGCCGTGTAGCGCTCTCGATCAACGTCAAATTCCTCTTCGAGGGAGAAGAGGAGGCGGGCTCGCCCCACCTAAAGTCGATCCTTGAAAAGAATATTGACCTTTTTCGGGCCGACGGTATGCTCATCTGCGACGGTCCGGTCCACCAGACGCGCAGGATGCAGATCCTCTTCGGCGCCCGGGGGACAACCGGATTGGAGATGACCATCTACGGACCCGACCGGGCCCTCCACAGCGGCCATTACGGGAACTGGGCGCCAAACCCAGCAGCGCTCCTGGCGAATTTGCTCGCCCTGATGAGAGATCCAGACGGCAAGATCCTGATCCCCGGTTACTATGACGATGTCCGGCCGCCCACCGCCGAGGAAAAAAAGGCGATCGAGGATGCACCCCGGGTCGACGAAGAATTGCGCCGCAGCTTCGGGTTGGGATGGACCGAGGCTGGGAATGCCCGGCTGGAGGAACGGATCATGCTGCCGGCCTTGAATATCCGGGGGATCCGCTCCGGCCATGTCGGTGCCGAAGCCCAGAACGCGGTGCCCACCGAAGCCAGTGCCTCGATCGACCTCCGGCTCGTCCCTGACCAGACGCCCGAAAAGGTCATGAAGGAAGTCGAAGCTTTTGTGGCTCAACACGGCTTTCAGATTGTTCATGAGACGCCTTCCATTGAGACACGGATTCGATCTCCGAAGATCATAAAAATAGAGTGGGAGAGCGGTTACCCGCCGAGCCGGACTTCGATGGCCCTTCCTTTCTCCAAGCTCTTGGTCAAGGTCGTTGAAGAGACGGTTGGAGGGCCGATCGTCCAGCTGCCGAGCTCTGGCGGGAGCGTGCCCATCTATTTGTTTTCCGATCTACTCCGGGTTCCTGTTGTGCTTTTTCCGATCGCCAATCACGATAACAACCAGCACGGCCCCGACGAGAACATCAGGCTGCAAAACCTCTGGGATGGGATCGAGATGTTCGCCGGCATTCTGGCCAAACTAGGAAAGCAGTGGCGGTGATGTCACTGCCCTAATACCGCCAGCTGCTGAGGTCGGCTCCGGGCGGTGCACTCTTGAGAATCCGTTCCACGATCTTCGGCGCAAACATCTGGTGATACCTCAAGCGCGAAATGGCGTTGGGACGGGTATGATCGCCGTTCCAACAATGTTCGGCCCTGGCTTCATAGTCCACCTCGCCATCATAGGCTGGGTTTTTTGTGCTCTTGAGGAAATCTTCCATCAGATACACGGCATCATTGAGATAATAGTTGTCCATCTCTCCGCAGTAAATATGGATTTTACCCTGGAGCTTCGGGCCCAACGTCTTCCAATCCCGCTCGAGCACATAGCGAAGGTCGTAGTGCTCCTGCCAAAACTTGGCCACGGTGTGGTCGATCTCGCCCGTCATCTTGTCCCAGATAGGTTTGGGATACCCGTCCTCGCCGACGGGGCTGAAGACCGCCTGCCAGATGTCCCACTGGTCGCCCGAGCGGCTGTGGGAGCCCAGGACGAGCTCGCGCTGGTTCATCTCTTCCAGTGTCGCGGAGACTTCGCCTTTGTAGTTGCGCAGGCCTGGGCGGGGCGTCCGCTTCCACAGGCTGTCAACGTAGTAGGCGTTCTTGTGCTCATAGATGTTGACAATGGTGTAGGCCCGGAAATCAATCGGGTCCGGACAGGCCGCCCAGCAGCCGTTGTACATCTCGGGATAATAAATCTGTGTGGCCAGTGCTTCCCAACCGCCTGTCGAGCCGCCGTAGAGGAAACGGGCCCAACCCTGGCCGAGACATCGAAATCTCTTCTCGAGATAAGGGATGAGCTCGCAGTTGATCGCTTCGCCGTAGGGGCCGAGATTGGCTGAGTCGACGGCGTAGGAATCATCATAATAGGGGTTCGCGTGCTGGATTTCGATGATGACCAGGCGAGGGAAATCCGGCCCGGTCCAATCTTGATAGAATTTGTACGCATATTCCTGCTCGATCTTGTTGTATCCATCCAGGTGGAACCGCTCGCTGTATTCCGGCTTGAGGTTTGGATCCGGCGGAGTCTCCCGGAAGCCCCCGAAAGTGTAGGGGAAATGTCCGTGATTGATCACCAGAGGGTAACGCGCCTGGGGGTGTTCGTCGAAGCCCTCAGGGACCAGAACGCAGGCGCCGAGTTCCATCGGCCGTCCCCAGAAATCCGAGAGGAGCTTGCTCCGGATCTTGACGTGCTTGACGTATTTTGTGTCCTGGGGCGGCGGAATCGGCGGGATTTCCTGGTCGAGGACGATTCCGATCGTCTCATCTTTCTTCGGGTCGATCAGCATTTTGCGGGGAAGGCTGTAGAGGTTTCCCGGAGCGGAGTTCCAGTGCTGGCCCTCGCCTCGGTCCATCGGGAGCTTGACGACATGGCCGTCGGAGCGATGGAAGACCTCGTACCGGTGGAGAAGAGCTTGGACAAAGTATTCTCCGCGTGGGATTTCGGCGATGCTCCGTCGTGGATAACCAAAAGCCCTGAAGTCCACAACGGCCTCCTGGCCGGGTTTGAGGGCCTCGACATCAATCCCGAAAACGAGCTGGGTCCTGGGCCCGTCGGAGATCTGGAACCTCGGCTCGGCCGCGGCGTCGGTGGAAAAAAGAAGGAGCATCCGGCCGTCGAGAGGCGCCTGTGAACGAGCCGCCGGAAAAGAAATGGCGAAACGCAACTGTCCAGGGGGGAGCCCCTGGCTGGAATGTTCTTGAGCGAAGGCCAGGAGCATGACAGATAGAGAGGTTAAGATAAAAACGCTTCTTTTTATGTTTTTTCGCTGCATCTCAGTCCTTTCGCAGGGGCCAGTGTCGTCCCATCGATGAGTCAAAGCGAAACAAATCTAGCACAAAGCGTCCATCTCGTCCATGTTGCGGCAGCCCCGGAATTTTGTCGGTCTCTTTATCGAAGAAAAATTGGCCATGGGGGTCAAGGACATTACGAACCCCGGGAGGACAAATTCGGCCAACGGAACGAAACGGAAGGGATCAGAAGAAAAGGTTAGGAAAGTATAGGCGGCGAATGCGATCAGGACGATGGCCAGGACGAGCAGGATCCGCTGGAATGTCCGCGGCTGGATCTGGCCGTGGTGCTTGGCGACATAGCGGACCAGAATAAAATACCAGAGCACGCTTCCCACCCCGACCGCCAGAGAAAAAATGATGGGAATCCAGCCCCTGTTTGCGACCAGGTGGTGGGCGGTCATGGTCCCTCCCACGGCCAGCCAAAAAAAGTACAGGCTCGGGTTGGAAATGTAGAGGAGGAGGACCCCAAAAATCGGCTTGGGCGAAGCCGGGGGCTTTTGAGTCGGTCGGGAAGTCATAAAAGTCTTCGAATGCCGGATCAGGCTGATCCCGATAAAGAATAAGATGATGGAGGCCAAGACTTTCATGTAGGGGAGAACCTTGGTCAGGTTGATGGTCACGTGGAAAAAACCGACCAGGGCCACCAGGCAATAGATGAAATCCAGAAGCGCAGTCGTCAACCCGGCAAAGAGGCCGTGCAAAAAGTCGCGCCGGATGGTCTGGGAGACGACAAAAACATTCACCGGACCCAGGGGGATCGCGGCGATGAATCCGACCACAATGCCGAGAAGCACGAACACGGGACTTCTTACCTTTCGTCGGGATTGATCAACGGCACAAGAATGGTATTTTATAACAAAAGCGAGCAGAGGTGTCAATTTGAAACGTTATCTTTAGACGTCATCTGGTCCGTCTCGTTTTTCTGGCCCATCTCGTCCATTTCACATAAACAAAAAAAACCGAATAGGCAGGTGTTTGTGACGAGACAAACGAGATGATGTCAGGACTGATAGATGGAGTTGTGAGGAGTTAATGACGGATCAGATCCGCAGAGATAATCAGGGGTGGGATGCTTCTAAAAGAGGGGGGTTCCGACCGGTCACATCTTTCCCATAGCCTGGGTCGCATCGGATTCTTCATCCTCGTCGGTTTCCGTCTCGATCCCGAGCAGCTTGGCGGTGCCTTCATAGATCATCTTGAAGGATTTCTTGGCCTGCTGAAGGTCAGCCAGTTTCTCTCTGACTTTTTGAAGTTCTTTTTCCACCTGTGAATCGATGCCGTCCAGTTGCCGTTTGGCTTCGTCCATGGTCTTGCGGTAAAGATCCTCTTGTTCCTTGCTTAAGGGCATCTTTAACTCCTCTTTAATCACGGGTTATTTTTTTTGGTGTCTTAAATGTTATCGATAGAGGCTTCCAGACTCTCACGTTGACTCCGTCTTTCGTGGCGGGCTTGAATTTCCATTTTCGGACGGCCGCTTCCGTGGCTTTTTCGAGTCCGTAGCCCTTGACCTGGCTATTGAGGATCGCGACCTGGAGGACATCTCCGTTCTCGGAGACAAGAGCATTGACGGTCACGGTCCCCTGAATTTCCCTTTGGAGAGCCAGCGGGGGGTAAACCGGGTCGGTCATTTTGAGCACTTGAGGAGGAGTAGCCGCTTGCCCGAGAGGCACCAGGTCTCCCAATTTTGTTACGGCCGGATTTGCCGCCGTGTCGGCCGCAGGCTCTCCTTCGGCCGGCTTTTCGGCGCCGGAGTTCAGTTGCTGGTCTCCACCATTTCCCTTTGGTTGGTTTTCGCCGGTCTGCGTGCCCGCCGGAGAATCGGCCGGCTTTTGGCCCGCCATCTGAGTCTGGAAATTGGGAATCGAGGCGGGAAGGAGAGGCTCGATTTTATCGGCCGTCGCTTCACCGGCACCGACATTTTGGCCATCTTTCTTGGCGGGAGGTATCTTCTGGGGGTTATCTTTTTTGGGAATAGGCTTCTCGGCCACAACCGGCGGGTTGTTTTGAGCTTGCTGATCGAGCCCCGTGTTCTGGATATCGGCGGTCTGCAAAGCGGTCTGTTCCACAGGAGGTGGAGAGGCATGTTTGCGCGGCCTGAAGAAGACGAAGACCGATCCGACGACCACCAAGACGGCCAGTCCGAAGATCATGACCCGTGGAGGAGGCTGGGTCTTTTTCTTCTCTGCGTACTTATCGTAGGGACTTGTCTGGGACAGACGCTTTTCGGCAACAGAACCAACTTCGACGGGGGGCTCTTGAGGAGCCGGCCTCGTTGCCTCTTTGGCTCCGGCTTGCGTTCGGCTTATGCCCGGGCTGCGGCTCCGGCTTCTTAGGTTCGACCTTGAGCCCCCCCCTGAGCGCTTCCAGCTCGGGTTTCCGTTCTTGGCGCTCGGGATTGGCCTTTTTCTTGTGTTCTGGCACGGCCAAGGCGGGGATTTGGTCCCAGAACTCATCTTCCTTATTGGTTGGCTTTGAAGCGGCCACAGCGGCGGCCTTTTTCTTTTCCGGTTTCAAGCCGAATTCAGCCAGGGTGTTTTTGAGCATGTTATCAATCTCAGGGCTGGCTCCCTGTTTTTTAGCTCTTTTCTCTTTTTCTTTTGGCTTTATCGTCAGAGTGCCGAAGGCTTCCTTCAATTCTTTGTCAATAAGGTCATCCAACTTTTTTTTCCGGCCGTCTTCAGGTTTGGGCGTCGCCTGAAAAGCCTTCAGACTCTGTTGAGAAAGAATTTCCAGCGAGTCGACGGGCTGAGGTGCCTTTGAGACCTCGATTTCTTTTTCGGGAGCGCGGAGATTCAAGAGGTCCAGGATTGTGTTGAGAAGCTCCTCTTTTTTGACCGGTTTGGGGAAGAAGGCCGAGGCTCCGCAAGAACGGAGGGCCTCGGTCTTTGACAGGGAGTCCCTGTAGACACCGCTGACAATGATGACCGGGACTTTCGTGGGGAAAGCCGTCGTGATCTTTGTGCAGAGGTCAAAGCCGTCGAGCCGGGGAAGCATGGCTTCAAGGATGACGAGATGGGGATTCTCGGCCAGGAACATCTCCAGGCCGGCCAGCCCGTCGTTTGAGGTCACGATCTTGAAGCCTTCGGCCTCGAGGAATCTGGAAAGGGAATAGAGGGATTCCTTGTCAAAATCGATGATCAGAAGCTTCTTGTTCCTCATTCTAGAGATTCTTCTACCTTCGAAGTATGTTATTTCATCCGGAAGACTAAAGGTCAATCACCCTTTGGGGTGATTTTGAGGATGATATTTTCCCCTGATTTTTCCCCCTGAGCAGAGTGCCGTTTTCATCGCCCCACTCCGCCTGGCGGGGGGGCTTCTTCGGGTTGACAAGGAAGCAGCCTTCCGGTATGATAAAACCAAAATCTGGGAAGTGGGAATGGAGGGGAAAGACCATGAAAACAACAAGGAGGAAAAAACCTTAACGGCGCTGTGTTTCTCGGCTTTTTTTGCTCTGGCGGGACTGGCTCCTGCCGACATCTCAGCCCAGGCGGCAACCTGGTCCTCTGTGGGGCCCAACGGCGGGAATATCTCCGGTCTCGTGTCCATCAGTCCGTCCAGTTTTCTTGAGCTCTACGCCGCGGTCAAGAGTTTCCCGGCCCAGGTTTTCAAATCGACCAGCGGCGGCTCAACCTGGACGAGAATCGCCACCATTCAGGATACGATCTACGACCTGAAGAACGCCCCCTCGAGTCTGAACACGTTCTATGCCCTGGCCAAAGGGGCCGTCTACAAGTCTCTCAACAAGGGTCTGACCTGGACCCGATCATAGCCTGCCCAGCAATTGTTTTGGGGACAAGGGCCAGCTGGCCATCCAGCCGACCAATCCGAGCTTTCTCTATATCGCGAGCTACCGCCTGTACAATGTCGCAAACAACAAAACCTGCATCGCCGTCCTCAAATCCACCAATGGCGGCCAGACCTGGTCCTTTAAGACGCTGGCCCAGACCGGGAGCAATTCGGGTTTTGCGTCTTGCCTGGCGCTCAGCAAGCTCAGTGCCAATCTCGTCTTCGTCGGCGGCTTTTTCAATGACGCCTCGGGCGACCATTTCCGCATCTACAAAAGCACGGACGGCGGAATCAACTACCTGAACAAAACCGGCACGATCAACACGCTTCCGCTGTCGATCGTAACCCATCCCGCAGATATGAACAGAGCCTTGGTCGGCACGGCTGTGGGGATCTATCGGACCACGAACGGCGGAGACGCCTGGCTGAAAAACAACGGGTCCGCGTTTGCTTTTTCGCTCGCCCTCGACAACGTCAACTATCAGGTGGTCTATGGGGGGTATGACAAGGAGATTTACAAAAGCACCAACGGCGGAGCCGACTGGACAAAGTACACCGGACTCCTCGGGGTCTGCACGGATCTTCTGGCGAATTCCAGCACCGTCTATTTTGCCTCGACAGCCGGGGTCTTTAAAAGTTCAACCGGCGGGACTTCTTGGGCCAGTGCGATCGGCGGCATGAAGGCCGCGGAGATTCCGGGAGTGGCCGTCGCCTTCAGCTCTTCCAACATTGTCTACGCCGGCGTCAAGAACGACGGCTTCTTTAGATCGATCGACTCGGGGACGAATTGGACGCGGACACCCTTTTTCCCGGGTGCAGACGCCATCACCAGGATCGCCGTGAATCAGAGCAATCCCAGCGTGCTTTATGCTCTTGCCTCCGTCCCCGGGCCTGATCTGGTTTATGAGTCTGATGATGGCGGCGACAATTGGACGCTCATCTTGACCGATTTTTGCCAGGATATGGCGGTCAGCAGGCTCAATTTCGCCAGGCTCTTCATTGCCGGGCAGAAGCTCGTCGGGAGCAATTTCTTCCTGGCGCTCCACAAATCCACGGACAGAGGCGTCACCTGGTCCCATATCCAGATTTCGACGACCGCGGGAACCAGCGGCAACGCCGTGGCCGTGCAACCATCGAATGACAACGTTATCCTTGTCGGAGGCCAGCTCGCGAGCGGCGGAGTTCTCTATAAATCGACGAACGGCGGCAGTTCCTGGGTTCGGATCACCGGGACGATAACGGGCATCGTCCGGGCAATCACTTTCGACCCCAATTCCGTCAGCCGGATTTATGTCGGGGCCGACGACGGATTCTACAAGAGCGAGAACGGAGGATCGTCCTGGACTCGCAAGCTGAACAGAGGAATCCGGTGCATCCAGGTCAACCCGTTGACGCCGAATGTCGTTTATGCCGGAGGGCCGGAGGGTGTTTTCAAGAGCTCTGATTCCGGAAGCACCTGGAAAGATTTTAACGAGAGCATCCCGGTCAAAACGGTTTATGGAATGGACATCGATGGTGCGCAGAGAATCCTCTATGCCGCCACCATTGGGGGGAGCGTCTGCATCAGATCCCTGTTTTAGGGATCAAATAATCCGGACAGGGGGAACGGCTCCGCCCCAAAATCAGTTGCGCCCTGAACTCGAAAAAGAACGGAGAGGCATTTTTGTGTTAAAATCGGAAAGGAGATAGGGATGGCAAGTCGAGCCAAATTCTGGCTGATCGTTTTTGTCCTCCTCTCGGCCTTTGGCCGGCCCGCCCTGGCGATTCTGAACAAGGGGGAGAAATTCCTTCCCTTCTCCCTCAAAGGGATTGACGAAAAAACCTACACCGTCAAGATGGAAGGCGGGAGACTTGCGGTCCTCGTCGAGTTTCAGAAGGAGGGGAAGAGGGAAGTCGAGAAGTCCTTCCCGGGGGCTGTCCTGATCGATTTTTGGGCGACCTGGTGTGTCCCTTGCCGGGCGGCCATGCCTTATATGGAAAAACTCTATGAGCGCTATCAACCCAAAGCGGGCCAGGCGGCCGGCGGACTTTTCCTCTTCGGGATCGGCCTCGACCAAAAAGGATCAAAGGTCATAAGGCCCTTCTATGAGAAGCTCAAGATCACTTATCCGATGCTGTCCGACCCGACGGAGGGGGCCGGAGGCGACGGCCTGCTGCGCACGACGAGAGAGATGTCGACGAAATACGGAGTCCAGGAGATCCCGGTCGTTTATCTCATCGACTCCAAAGGCATCATCGATCATGCCCATGTCGGGTTCAAAAAAGAAGAAATGGGCGACCTCGAAAGAACGGTCCAATCGTTGATCAAGGAGAGCACGAAATGAAACGCAAGTGGTCGCTGTTGCTGATTTTTCTTTTTGTCGCTCTGATGATCGCCGGGCTCGCCATGGGCGAATTCAGGTCCGTCCTGGAAAAAGCGATCACCATCTGTCTGGATTGCATCGGGATCGGCTGATCGGAGGAGCGGGGATTGCCGATGAAGTTGCGAGACAAGCGGAGGTGGTTCCAGTGGCTGAGCACCCTGGGAAACAACATCTACCTCCCGGCGTTTCTCAAAGGGCAGATCTTTCAGGGCGGCAGCAAGGGGCTGTGCGTTCCCATATTAAATTGCTACTCTTGCCCTTCCGCGGTCACGGCCTGCCCGATCGGCTCGCTCCAGAACGCCTTCGGGTCGATCAGGTTCAAGCTGACCGTGGCCGAATATCAATTCGGCCTCTATGTCCTCGGCCTCCTGGGCGCCGTCGGCGGCCTCGTGGGAAGGATTCCCTGCGGCTGGCTCTGCCCGTTTGGTCTGATCCAGGAACTTATTTATAAGATCCCGGGGCCGAAGATCAAAATACCCAAATTCCTAAGTTATTTGAAATACGTGGTCCTGGCGGTGATGGTCATCGCCTTGCCCCTCCTCATCGTGGATGAATTCGGCTACGGCCAGACTTGGTTCTGCAAGTGGATCTGTCCGGCCGGGACGCTCGAGGCCGGCATTCCCCTCGTCCTCCTGAGCGCCGCGATCCGCAAGCAGGTCGCCTTCATGTTCGCCTGGAAGGTGGGGGTTCTGGTCTTTTTTGTCGCCTGGATGATCGTCACCCAGCGTCCTTTCTGCCGGACGACCTGCCCCCTGGGAGCATTTCTCGGGATCTTCAATAAAGTGAGCCTCTTCCGGATGGTCGTTGACGATGAGAAGTGCACGGAATGCAATAAGTGCGTCCGGGACTGCCCGGTCGGAGTCGAAGTCTATAAAACGCCCAACAGCCCGGACTGCATCCGCTGTCTGAAGTGCGTGGACTCCTGCAAATACGGGTATATCGATTACGAATTTTTGCCCAAGAAATCGAAAAAGGAAGAATCTTTAGCCTAGATGGTGACGAGGACGCCTATCAGCCTAATTCGTCCCAGAGCCGCAGCCCAGGAATAACCAAGAAATGGGCATCATAGGTAATGAGAACAGAGCCCGTTTCAAGGACGTGTGCGGCTATCCAGATATCGTTGATCGGGACGGGATGTCCTGATTTTCTCAAAGTATCTTTAATAAGGCCGAATACCTCTGCCGTATCCTTTGTGGCCTCAAGAAGACAAACCGTAGATTTTTGAAGAAATCGTTCGAGCAGCTGCTTATTTTGTTTTTCCTTTGCCCCGGCTCTGAAACCGGCATACAGCTCTCCCAAAACGAATATCGACATGTAAACGCGTTCAGCCTTGGCCAGGGAAGTGAGGACTTTTGCATCACCGGCCAGGAAACGGGTGTAAGCATTTGTGTCAAGCAGAATTTTTTTCATTTCCAGTCTGACGGGATTGACGATTTCTAGGTCCTTGATGGCTTCATTGAATCTCGTTTCCTCTTCCTTTGTCCAAACACCAAAAAGATCCATGAATTCATCCTGATGGTCGTTTTTTTTGCCCCCCAGTCCGAGTGATTTCCCCAGAAGTTCCTTCACAGTTTTATTGACGCTCATCTGTCCGGATTTTGCTCGTTTTCTTATTAATTTTTCCAATTCCCTGTCCAGCCCATGTATTGAGATCGACTTCACGGCGCCATCATGATTCGATTTGTGATTCATAATGAGTCATAATATACATCAAATATTATCGGTATTCAACCCCCGGCAAAAGTCCTTATTATTAAATCCGAAAGTGCTCCCAGGCGTATTTGACGCGCTCCATGAGCTTCTTGAAGCGTGGCTCGCCGCGGAGATTGGACAGGAAAGGGTCGTATTCCGCAAGAAACGGATAATTGATAAAGCCCCATTTGACTCCATTCTCTAACCAATCAACAGCTTCGTCCTTCTCATTAATCAGGGCGTAGCTTTCGGCCATCCAAACGGGAAACATCTCATCTTCTTTCACCAGCATCTTGAAATCTTCTGTTACAGTTTGCAGGGCCTCTGATTTCTTATTCTGGAGAGCACACTTGAAAAATGATCCGAGCTTTGCCCAAACTGTCCCGGGTGATTCTTTTTCAATCAGGTCAAAAAGCTTCCGAGCTTCCGCAGGGCGCTGAGCATAGGCTAATCCTTTTGCATACCAATACAGAACAAGAGGATTTTTTCCCTCCACTTGGAGTCCCTTGCTCAATCCTTTAAGCCCAAGATCAAATTTGCCATCCATTAGCTCAAGCGCTCCTGTCCATAAATAGTTAATTGGAGTGAGGGGGTCAATTTCAAGGAGTTTACGGACCAGAGGTCTTGCGGTATCTCCCCGTCCCGAATGAATATAAACCCATGCCAGCCACATCATGGGATCAGGATTATTCGGACCTAGGGCAAGTGATTCTTTAAACTCTTTGACCGCTTCTTGGCAATTCGGCCGCTTCCGCTGAATCATTCCTTTCAGAAAATGCCCATAGGATAGCTTAGGGCGGGCCTCACCTCGCGATTAGATTGGGAATATTTTTCTCCCTCAAGAGATTATTAAAGGCCGCAATGTCTTTGGTGACGAGCTCGCTAAGCTTGTTTTCTGCGCCTGCCAACTCCTTCTTCAATTCTTCATGAACGGCGACCATCTGATCTGTTGGCGGGAAATCTGCCGAGCCTCCTGCAATATCCCCGGCCAGGACAGAGAGTTGGCCATAAAGATTGAGAGGCACTCGGAACGATTTTTCATCCCCTTCGGCAAGAACATGATGAAAATAAAGGTCCTCGACGGCCAAAATCTTGGCATCGAGTTCGTCGGCGCCTTTGATGATCTCAGGAGACCCCTTGTTTTCTTTCAAGAAGTCTTTCAGATCGGCGATCTGCTTCCGAATCGATTCAATCCGATTGATCGAATCCACGACAGTGTTCAGATTATCCCGGACTTCGAGGGCTCTTTTCACCTGCGCTTGAATATCCGCTTCGCTCCCCGCTGAATTCGGGTCTTTTTTCACGACAAGCTTCCGGCTCAGCTCTTGTCCGCCCACGGAAATCTTCACGGTGTACGTTCCCGGGATGGCCAGCGGTCCTGCGGAGCCTCCCTCGATTCCCCAGGCAACGAGCGGAATCCAGCCCTCGCGGACCGAATCCTTGAACCTCTTCTCTTCCCAGACGTGAGGATTTCCGGCCGGCTTAGTCCTAAGCTTAGCCCGGTGGGGGCCTTCGTACCTTAGGTCCCACCAGATCCGGTTGATCCCGGCCTTGGCGGGTCCGCTCAGGGTCCGGACCGTCTTTCCGTCTGCATCAAGGACGGTGACCTTGGCCTCTTCTTTCGACTCCGATTTGAGATAATAATTGATCGAGGCTCCATAGGGAGGATTCGTCCCGGCGCACAGGTCGTTCGGAGCACTCTGAATCCCCGTCACATTTCTAAAGCGATAGGCCGGCCGCGGCTCGAACAAGTGGGCCGGAGCGCTCAAGGCATCAGAGTTAAGTTGCTGCAGCGGCGTGATATCGTCCATGATCCAGAAGCCGCGGCCATAGGTGGCGACGACGAGATCGTTAAAATTCTTCTGGACGACCATCCAATGGACGGGCGCGTGCGGCATGTTCGTCTGGAGGGGGACCCAGTTTCCGCCGTCGTTCCAGGAAACGTAGAGTCCATTTTCAGTCCCCGCGTAGAGCAAGCCCTTCCGCCAAGGGTCTTCGCGAACACAGTGGACATAACTAAAGACGGTCTTGGGAATTGCCGAGCTGATCAGCTTCCAGGTTTGTCCATAGTCCTCGGTCTTATAAATGAAGGGATCCCGATTGTTCACTTGATGCAGGTCAAAGGTGACGTAGCAGGTCCCGGCATCATACCTCGAAGGCTCGATGTTGCTCACCGTTCCCCATTTGGGCAAGCCGAGGATGTTGTTCGTCGTATTGGACCAGTGGCCCCCGCCATCCTTCGTCAGGTGCAGTTGCCCGTCGTTTGTGCCGGCCCAGATCAGACCCGGGGTGACAGGGGACTCGGCGATCGCAAAAACGAGACATCCGTATTCGACGCCGAGGTTGTCATAGGTCAGGCCTCCCGAATCCCCCAGCTTGGCCGGGTCGTTGGTTGACAGGTCCGGGCTGATGACCTCCCAGCTCTGCCCGCCGTTAGTGGTCATATGGACGTATTGGCTCCCGACGTAGACCCGGTTATGGTCGTGAGGGGATATGGCGATCGGGAAGGTCCAGTTGAATCGATACTTCAGAAGGTTGGCCGGCGACCCCATCGTCGACTTCGGCCAAACACGCACCGACCGGTTCTGTCGCGTCCTCAGGTCCCAGCGGTCGAGGCCGGCATCATAGCAGCCTCCCCAGACGATGTTGGGGTCGACGGGATCGGGGATGGCGAAACCGCATTCGCAGCCGGAAACAAACGTCCACATTCCCGAGGGGATCCCGCCTCCCCACCAGCCCATGCCCATGAGGCTGTTGCTCGGGCCACGGTAGGATTCGCCATCCTGCCTGTTCCCGTATACAAAATAGGGAATCTGGTTGTCGACCTCGACATGATACATCTGGGCCACCGGCAGCACGACCTCGGCCCACTCCCGGCCGTGGGTGATTGAAATCCAGAGTCCGCCGTCGTTGGCAATGGTTATGCGGTCGGCATTCTTCGGATCGATCCACATATCGTGGTTGTCGCCGCCCCAGGGAACGAGCGTGCTCGTCTCACCGCCGTCCAGGGTCAGGCTCATGGAGTTCGAGGGGAAATAGACCTCGTTCTCGTCGATGGGCGAGATGACCATGCGCGTATAATAATGGGGACGCTCGTTGAGGAGCCGGCTGGAATTGACCGGCTTCCATTCCTCGCCGCCGTCATCAGACCTCCAGAGCGAGCCGCGCTGGCCGGTCTCGATCAGGGCATAAACGCGCCTGGAGTTGCTTTGGGCGACGGCCACGGCGATCTTGCCGAGAGGGGAATCCGGCAGGCCGTGTCCGGTCAGACGTTTCCAGGAGACTCCGCCGTCGTGGGAGACGAAAACCCCGCTTCCCGGCCCTCCGCTCCACCTTCCCCAGGTCTTGATGTCCAACTGCCACATCCCGGCGAAAAGGGTTCTCGGATTATTGGGGTCTATGGCAATATCTGAGCAGCCCGTGTTCTCATCGACGAAGAGGACCTGCTGCCAGGTCTTTCCTCCATCGGCGGTCCGGTAGATGCCGCGCTCCTTCTGGGGACCATAGCAATGCCCCATCGCGGCCACGAAAACTATGTCCGAGTTGAGAGGGTCGATGAGAATTCGTCCCACTCGGCCGCTTTTCTCCAACCCCATGTGCTTCCACGTTTTTCCAGCGTCTTCGGATTTGTAGACTCCGTTTCCGATCGAGACGTTGCTTCGGATGAAGGTTTCGCCTGTGCCGGCCCAGATGACGTTCGTATCCGAGGGGGCGATGGCCAGAGAGCCGACGGATTGGGCAGGCTGGTCGTCAAAGACAGGCTTCCAGTTGATTCCCCCATCGGTGGATTTCCAGACTCCGCCCGAAGCGGCTCCGGCGTAGTAGACACGAAGATCTCCCGGGACGCCGACAACAGCGATCATCCGGTTCCCCTGGGGGCCGATATGGCGATACCTGAGTTGGCTGAAATAGGCCGGGTCGATCTCAGGCCCGCCGGATGGGGCGGGGGCCTTTTGTTTTTGCGGCTGAAAACCACCGAAGAGAAAAACGGCAGTCAAAGCCATAAGCCCAAACGCGGCTTTCCATCCGATCTTATTTGTGGACATTCTCGTGCCTCCTCCCGATTTCGTGACGGCCTAGATTTGACAATCTTCTCTCATTCACTCCGGGGAAGTCAAATCAGGATTGTCCGGATATGGACTCATGCCGCGTGGTTCACGGGGAGGGAGGGGAAGATCATTTTCCTATGTCCCGGAAGCCCCCTTGCTTGAACCTCCTAAACCTGACGTGCTAGAATAAAATAGGGTGGTTAGAGGATGATATGGGTTGACCCCACAGTCGAGTCAGAGGAGAAACCTAACTTCCGATTCTGGAACGGCATAGAGGAGAAAAAGCAAGATGATTACGACAAAAAATATCGTCAAGGGATCAGCGGCCATCTTATTGGACAAAGTCCTGGCGAATGACGGATTGAGGCATCTGGCGGTGCAATTTGCGGAGAAGGAATCCTACAAGAGTTCAATGGAAGATGCCTATCCTCCTCCTCTCAAGAGGGCGGAATTCATCGGGAAGAGAAACCTCATCTATTCCATTGACAAGGCCCTGGGGAAGGGAATGATCTCCCCTAACGTCAGAAAAAGGATATTGAAGAGCCTGGTCGGACGGGTGATGATGCCCGACTCCAATGCCAAGGCGACTTTTTTTGAGAAATACCATATGCACCCCCCGGGATTTGTCGTCATCAGCCCCACGGCCCAGTGCAACCTTTTCTGTGAAGGCTGCTATGCCAACAGTTCGACCCGGGAAAAAGCTCATCTCGACTTCGATGTCTTCTCGCGGATCCTGGAAGAAAAGGAAAAATTCTGGGGCAGTTATTTTACCGTGATCTCGGGCGGAGAGCCCCTGATGTGGCGCAGTTCCGGGAAGAGTCTTTTTGACCTGCTCCGAAAATTCCAGGATCAGTACTTCATGATGTACACCAACGGGACCCTGATCGACAAAAAGACCGCCGAAGAAATCGCCGAAATCGGAAACCTGACCCCGGCCATCTCCGTCGAGGGCTTTGAAGAGGAGACGGACGCCAGGAGAGGGAAGGGCACTTTTCAGAAGATCCTGGATGCCTTTGAGAATCTGCGCCGGGTCGGCGTGCCCTTCGGAGTCTCGTTGACCGTGACCCGCCAGAATGTGGAAACCCTGCTGAGTGATAAATTCGTAGACTTCATGTTTGAGCAGCAGGGCGCGATCTACGGTTGGTTCTTCCATTATATGCCCATCGGCAGGCAGTTTACGCTCGATCTCCTGATCACGCCCGAACAGAGGCTTGAGGTCTACAAACGGCAGCTGCATTTTATGGAGGACAAAAAGCTCTTCTTCGTCGACTTCTGGAACGGCGGGCCGATGGCCCACGGATGCCTGTCTGCCGGAAGAAGGGGCGGATACTTCTATATCAATTGGAACGGGGATGTGACGCCTTGCGTATTCTTCCCCTACTCAACCCATAATATCTATAAGGTCTTTGAGAGCGGGGGCGATATCAACACGGTTTTGTTATCCGGACTGTTTCAGGACATCCGGCAGTGGCAGAAGGACTACGGATTTTCTGAAGATCCTTCGAAGGTCAACGGGACAATCGGAAACTGGTTGCGGCCATGCCCGATCCGAGATCATTATCGGGTCGCCTACGACCTCATTCAAAAACACAAGGCCGAGCCGATCGATCCACCCGCGGGAGAGGCCCTGGAGGACGAAACCTACAGGAGCCTGCTCGAAGAGTACGGGCGCAGGGTCGGCGAGTTGACTCAGGAGGAGTGGGAAAGAGAGTATCTCCAAGGCTGAACCGGGCCGCGGTCCAAGGCCGGCAAGGCCTGGCCCAGGCATCTCCGAACCTTTTTCTGTTTGACTCGAATTTTTGCCTGATTTAAAATACTTAACACAGGGTCCCGTTTGAAAGGCCCGGACAGAGATCTTTGAAGCGCAGGAAAGCAGGTCCCGGGAGCGGGTTGCCCTCGGTTAGGTTCTGAAATAACGTAATTTTAAAGAGGTCAGATTAGGAATGGCCAATCCAAGCTTCGTCGAAGCACGATCTAAAAAAGGAGGCAGCTATGCCAAAAGCAATCGGTATTGACCTGGGGACTTCGAACTCCGCCGCGGCCGTCATGCAGGGCGACAAGCCCGTTATCATTCCTTCTGCCGAGGGGGCGGGAGTCGCCTCGGGAAAGGCCTTCCCTTCGTATGTCGCCTTCACCAAAGACGGGCAGCGCCTCGTCGGCGAGCCGGCCAGGCGTCAGGCGGCCATCAATCCGGAGGGGACAATCATGGCCGCCAAGCGGAAAATGGGCACCGACTTCAAATTCCAGGTGTTCGGCAAGGAGTATACTCCTCAGCAGATTTCGGCTTTTATCCTGCAAAAAATAAAACAGGACTCCGAGAGCTACCTTGGGGACAAGGTCGAGGAAGCCGTCATCACCTGCCCGGCGTACTTCGATGACAACCAGAGGACCGCGACCAAAGACGCCGGCGAGATCGCGGGGCTAAAGGTCTTGAGGATCATCAACGAGCCGACGGCGGCCTGCCTGGCCTACGGGCTGGACAAAGCGGGCAAGGAGCTCAAGATCCTCGTGTTTGATTTCGGAGGCGGGACACTCGATGTGACCATCATGGAGATGTGGAAAGAAGGAGGCTTCCGGGTCAAAGCCACGAGCGGCGACACTCAGCTCGGCGGCACGGACATGGACAACGTCCTGGTCGATCATATCGTCAACCAGTTCAAGATGGAGACGGGGATCGATCTCAAGAATGATCGTATGGCCATGCAGCGCCTTCGCGAAGCCGCCGAAAAGGCCAAGGTCGAACTCTCGAGCACCCTCTCGACGGACATCAACCTGCCCTTTATCACGGCCGATGCCTCCGGCCCCAAGCATATGACGATGTCGATCAACCGGGCCAAGCTCGATTCCCTGATCAGTCCGATCATCGAACGCTGCCGCGGGCCTCTGGAAAGAGCCGTCCAGGATGCCAAAGACGCTTTCGCCAAAGAGAGCGTCGAATTCAGCACCAAGGACATCGACAAAATCATCATGGTCGGCGGTCCGACCCGGATGCCGATTGTCCAAAAATTCGTCGAGGATTATTTCGGCAAGAAAATCGAACGGGGCATTGACCCGATGGAATGCGTGGCCCTGGGAGCCGCTATCCAGGCCGCCATCATCAAGGGAGAGGTCAAGGACGTATTGCTTTTGGATGTCACGCCCCTCTCGCTGGGCATTGAGACACTGGGCGGCGTGAACAGCGTTCTGATCGAGCGGAACACGACCATTCCGACGCAGGAAATCCCAGATTTACTCGACCGCCGAAGACAACCAGACGGCGGTGACCATCCGGGTTCTCCAGGGCGAAAGGGCCATGGCCAGTGATAACGTAGAATTGGGAAGGTTTGACTTGGTCGGGATACCTCCTGCTCCGAGGGGCGTTCCCCAGATCGAAGTGACCTTTGATATCGACGCCAACGGAATCGTCCACGTTTCGGCCAAGGACCTGGGCACCGGAAGAGAGCAATCGATCCGCATCACCGCGCCCAAGAAGCTGGCCAAAGACGAGATTGACAAGATGGTCAAGGACGCCAAGCAATTCGCAGCCGAGGACGCCAAGAAAAAGGAACAGGCCGAGCTTGTCAACCAGGCGGATTCCCTGGCCTACGCGACAGAAAAATCGCTCAAGGAGTACGGGGACAAGGTCAGCCAGGACGAGCGGGCCGAGATCGAGGCTAAGCTGAATAACCTCAGGACAGCGATCAAAGACAAGAACTTAGACGGCATCAAGAGAGGCATGGATGAGGTGACGAAAGCTTCCCACAAGCTGGCCGAAGAGGTTTACAAACAGGCTGCCTCGAAAGGCCAACCCGGCAGGGGCAGCGCCGGCCAGGCGGGAGGTGGCGGAGGCGAGACAGGACAAGAAAAACCGAAACCGGATGAGGACGAGGTCATCGATGCCCAGTTCGAAGAGGAGGATGACAAGAAGTCCTAAATGCCGGCCAAGCGCGATTACTACGAAGTTCTGGGTGTTCAAAAGAACGCCTCTCTCGACGAGATCAAAAAAGCTTTCAGGGAATTGGCCCTGAAGCATCACCCCGACAGAGTGCCCGCCGAGCAGAAAAAGGAGGCGGAAGAGAAATTCAAGGAGATTTCTGAAGCCTACGCCGTCCTATCGGATTCTAAAAAGCGCGCCCTGTATGACCAGTACGGGCACTCCGGCATCGACCAGAAATATGCCCAGGAAGATATCTTCAGGGGCGCAGACTTCGGCAGCATCTTCGAGGGCATGTCCGACTCCGGGTTCGGGGGAGGGTTTTTTGACCAGCTTTTCGGCGACCTGGGCATGGACCTCTTCGGGACCAAGTCAAGAGGCCGGAGCCGCAGAGGCAGAGATCTAGAAATCACGGTGGACATAAGCCTGGAGGAGGCGGCCAAAGGAACGGAGAAAGTCATTTCCGTTCCGAGATACGAAGTCTGCCCCACCTGCAAAGGGAGCGGCGCGAAGCCGGGCACGAAAAAGACCACCTGCCCCGTCTGCAAAGGAACGGGCCAGGTCGTGACCTCCCGCGGTTTCATGAGGCTGGCTCAACCCTGTCCGCGTTGCCGCGGCGAGGGTAGCATCATCGAGAGTCCCTGCCCGACGTGCCAAGGGCAGGGGAGGGTTCAAGTCACCGGGCGCATCAAGGTCAAAATCCCGGCCGGAGTTGATACCGGCTCGCGTTTGAAGATGAGGGGCGAGGGAGAGGTCGGGAGCGGCGGAAAGGGAGACCTTTATGTCTTGATCGAAGTGAGACCCCATCCGATCTTTCAGAGGCAGGAAAACGACATCGTGACGGAAATCTCGATCGGGTTGGCCAAGGCCATTTTGGGCGGTGAAGTGGAAGTCCAGACTCTTCATGGGAAAGTGAGGATGAAGATCCCACCCGGCACCCAGGGCAACTGCACCTTCCGTCTGAAGGGAAAGGGAATCGTCGGACTCCACGGCGGTCCTGCAGGAGACGAATTGGTCAGAGTCAACGTCCAGATACCGACCAGCCTGACCGCCGACCAGCGCCGGATTATCGAAGAGTATGCCAGGGCTTCCGGAGAGGAAATCGGCGAAACGGGCTCGCCGGGCAAACGAAAAAAAGGTTTTTATTAGCCCCGATTAACCGAGAAAGAACTCCGCCCTTGCAGATTCGCCTCGGCTGCCTTGCACGAAGGACTGGGATAGAAATCATCGAGCCGAAAAGCGATACATGAATATGGTATGGCGATTCCCTGTTTGATCATTCATTGTGGCAGAATCTGTCTCCCGGTCCTCCCACCCCGGGATCGTGTAATTATGGCTGACGACGCGCGCCCCGGACTTCAGGTGTTTCTCGAACAGCGGCTTGAGCAGGGCGTTGGATTCTGGAAGGAGATAAATCGTAACGACGGTGGCGGTGGAGAAATCCGTCTTCATGGCGTCCTCGACCTTGAACGTCACCAGGTTTTTGACACCCGCTTCTTCAGCCGCTGTTTCCGCCTCCTGAATTCTTGCGGGATCAATGTCTATTCCCACGCCCCTGGCCCGGTATTTTTTTGCGGCCAGAATCACGATCCGGCCGTCCCCGCATCCGAGGTCGTAGACCAGGTCCGCGCGGCTGACCTGAGCCATCTCCAGCATTTTTTCTGCGACCTCGATCGGCGTGGGAACGTAAGGGGCGAGGTCATCGGCGTCCTCCCGCATGTGAGAGCCCAGGTAGAGATGGACGAGATCATTCTCGTCGTACCGGAAGCAATATGCCGATCCGGGGCTCAGCCTTTCTACGACCTCGCTTCCCGATCGCTGGTAGGAAACCAAAAATTCCCGGCGCGCGGCGAATCTGTCGATCCCCCCCGACTTCAAGCGCCTCTTTTCCGAAGTGCCGAGCGAGCCCAACGGTTTGACTTCATAAACTACCTCCCGCTTGGTGATATTCCGAATGATGATCTCCTTTCCCGGAGAGGCGATGACCGAAGGGCCGGCCTGAGAAACCGTGGGCGCTTCCTCACGGCCGCTTCGAGTGACGAGGATGGCCGTGACGCCCAGGAGGACAAAGAGACAGATCGACGCGATCTCGATCTTACGTTTCATGATGACGCTTGATAGTCGCGTATTATACCTAACGGGCTGATCATCAAAACCGCAGCCCCACGCTAAAACCGCCCGGATAGACGCTGAAAAGCCACTGACGGGCCGGCTGCTCGTGGACATAATCCGCTTGTTTCCCCAGATACTTGACTTCATAATTGTTTAGATCTCGGATCGCCCGACGCGGCTGAGTGAAGATATTGAGGAGGGAGACGGTCTCGTTGGTGGCAAATGTTACCAGCCCGTCGGTCCAGCGCCGATGGAAGGCGAGCGCAGTCACGAGCCCGGCCGCGGCGTTGGCGCCGAGATTCAGGGCATGGGTCTTCCAGCCCCGGCCTTCCCTCTCCCTCCGCGCGCACTGGCGGAGGAGTTCCTCGGCCTTCTCAAGTTTGGTCCGCCGCTCCTCGGGCGTGCCCTCGGGCAAGGGCCGCAATCTGTTGGCGGCGTAGGCGGGAGAAAAGGGAGTGATCAACAAATTTCCTGCTCCCAGAGCACAGGTGACTCCACCCACAAGCATGTCCTGGGCAAAAGCCCGGTCTCGGACCCGGCGAGGGACCGGAGTGCTCTTGTCCAACTTGACATCATTCCAATGAGCTCCGGCCAGGCTGAGCTGCACAACCGCCCCGGCTGAATAGCCTGCGATCCAGCCATACCACCAGGTCCTGGCGCGCGGCTGGGCCGACTGTAAGGCGTTCTCCACATAGCTGAGACGCTCCTTCACCTGCTCGTCAGGTATCGCGGCCACACTCTGCGCATATGCCTCTACGGACGAGGCCAACAGAAGAAAGGACGCCAGAAAACAACAACGCCTGAAGCCATGAATCATGCGAATCCCCTTAGTGAATTTGAAGTTTTCGGTGCACCCATGTTCTCGCCGGCCGCCGAAAATAGCCGAAAGCGACAAAAAAAATATATGGGAGCGTGGAGTCGATGTCAAGGACGAAAAAATTTAGCCGCTCCAGGGTCACTCCGTAATCTTTGACAGCCGAGGAGTATTTTGTTATTTTTTTCCCCCTGGATTAGAAAGACGGGGAGAGCGGCTGGTCACAGCAGCTTCGCCACGAGGAGAAAAACATGAGGTACAAAATGATCTTGACGAGACTGACGAGAATCTTGCCGGTTTTGCTAGTCTTGGCCCTGGGATGCGCTTGTCAGACAAACAACCAAAGCCAAAAAGCAGGTCTTCGAATCGGTGTTTCGTATTCCAAAGAGCTTGACCAAGGGCCTCTTGACGGCCGGATGCTCCTGATGATTTCCGATGACGCCAGCCGAGAGCCGCGGTTTCAGATCAGCTCCCGCAATTCGGATGCGCAGCTCATTTTCGGCCTCGATGTTGATGGATTGAAACCGGGGGATGCCGCGATTTTCGATGCCGCGGTTTTTGGCTTTCCCTTGAAGAGCATGGCCGAGATTCCTCCGGGAGACTATGTCGTCCAGGCGCTCCTTCATAAGTATGAGACTTTCCACCGGGCCGACGGGCACACCGTAAAACTCCCCATGGATCGAGGCGAGGGTCAGCGCTGGAACCTCGCCCCCGGAAATCTTTACAGCACTCCCAAGAAAATGAGAATCGATCCCCGTAAAGACGAATTGATTAAGTGTCAGCTTTGGATAAAATTATTCCTCCCTTTCCCGAAGAAATAGACACAAAATATATCAAACACATCAAGATCCAGAGCAAGCTTCTTTCCGAATTCTGGGGGCGTCCGATGTTTCTGGGCGCGATCATTCTTCTGCCCCAGGGCTTTGAGGAACATCCCGAAGCGAAGTACCCCTTAATGGTCTACCAAGGGCACTTTGAACGCAAGTTCGATACGCTGGTCGGATTCCGTGAGCAGCCGCCGGATCCCAAAGAAAAATCAGAATACGCGGGAATTCCGGGTGTCTGGGGGGAGTATTATCGCGACTATGAAGAATACAGTTATAAGTTCTATAAAGACTGGACCGGTCCCGGCTTCCCCAGGATGATCCTGGTGACCATCCAGCATCCCAATCCGTATTTTGACGATTCGTACGCGGTGAATTCGGCCAATTTGGGGCCCTACGGAGATGCCATCACCTATGAGCTCATCCCCTACATCGAGAAGAAATATCGAGGCATCGGCGAAGGATGGGCCCGGACTCTCTATGGAGGATCCACCGGAGGCTGGGAATCTCTCGGAGTTCAGGTCTTTTATCCCGATGAGTATAACGGGACCTGGACTTTCTGTCCCGACCCGATCGATTTTCGGGCCTACTCGCTCGTCAATATCTATGATCACAAAAACGCCTACTATCTTGACGCCCGATGGAAGCGCACTCCGAGACCGGGATTCCAGAACGAAATCGGGGAAGTGCTGTCCACCAATGAAGAGATGAATCACCTCGAACTCGTCCTGGGGACAAACAGCCGTTCGGGCTATCAGTACGACATCTGGCAGGCGGTGTTTGGGCCTGTCGGGGAAGACGGTTATCCGAAGCCCATTTGGGACAAGCGGACCGGCGTTATTGACCATTCGGTGGCTGAGTATTGGCGGGAGCATTACGACCTTCGGTACATCCTCGAGCGCGATTGGAAGACCCTTGGGCCCAAGTTAAAGGGAAAAATTCACATCTATACCGGCAATATGGACAACTGGTATCTGCACAATGCGGTCTACCTGATGGAGGAATTTCTCAAGAGCACTAAGAATCCGTATTATGACGGGTCCGTGGAGTATGGGGACCGTCAACCCCATTGCTGGTGCGGCGGCCACAACCTTCCGCTCTCGATTTCCATGTTGACCATCAACCAGCGCTTCGCCCCACAAATGGCCGAACATATCATCAAGACGGCCCCTCCCGGCTCAGACACGAAGAGCTGGAGGTATTAGCAGCGATGAGGGCGCAAGAGACGCTCGGCTGGGCACGATTGAGGGAAAATTTACAAGCAAGGAAAAATCAGTGATCGCCAAACAAAAATTAAGGAATTCGGTTTCGATCTCGCTTCTTTTCTTCTTCTTTTTCTCCGGGGTTCTGGCAGGCGGAGAAAGGATCGCTATCAGGGCGCGGAAAATATACACGGCTGCGCAAGGGGTCATCGAGGACGGGATAATTCTGATTGAGGACGGGAAGATTTCTTTCGTCGGGAAGCATTTTCCCGTTCCGAGTGGCACCCAGGAAATCAAAGCCAACATTGTGATCCCGGGACTGATTGATATCCATTCCCATCTCGGTGTCTATGGCGTGCCCGCTGTTCCAGAGAATGAGGATGGAAACGAGATGTCCACACCGGTCACTCCCGAAGTCCGGGCACTCGATTCTTTTAACTTTGAAGACCCGGCACTCAAAACGGCCCTCGCCGGCGGAGTGACGACGATCGTCTCTCGTCCGGGAAGCGGGAATGTCATCGGAGGAACAAGTGTCGCCGTCAAGTTAAAAAACGCGCCGCCGGAGCGGATGGTTTTGAAAGAGATCTGCGACCTCAAGATGACTATCGAGGGCAACCCGGCGGCCTTTCATGGGCGGCAGAACCGGATGCCGATGACTCTGATGGCCGTCTATTATCTGGCCCGTAAAGCCCTCCTCGAAGCCCAGGATTATATGCAGGCTTGGGAAAAATACGAAAAAGAAAAAAGCAAGGGAGGAGATGTTCTGCCTCCCAAAAGAGACCTGGGGAAGGATGCCCTGGTCATGGCCCTGAAAAGAGAAATCCCGGTTCACATCCATACCTGCCGGGCATCGGAGATCATGAGTTGCATCCGCCTGGCCGATGAATTTCATCTGAGGCTGACCCTGGGACACTGCGATTTCGCCTTTCTCCTGAGGGACGAGCTGAAGAGCAGGAAGGATGTTCATTTCAACGTCGGACCTGCCTGGTTTACGACTTACTATGATGATCCGATGAAAATTCGGAATGTCGCCGCGATCCTGGCCAATGCGGGACTGAACGTTTCGCTCCAAGTCGATGCCGTTTCGGGCCGCCAGCCGGGACAACAGTATCTCCTTCACGCGGCTGACCTTTGCGTCCGGCACGGGATGAAA
Organism: Candidatus Aminicenantota bacterium; assembly: GCA_963770045.1. Lineage (GTDB taxonomy): Bacteria > Acidobacteriota > Aminicenantia > Aminicenantales > CAVYOD01 > CAVYOD01. Next base: position 200,207 of record CAVYOD010000011.1, read on the forward strand.
GAGGACGATGCCCTCAAGGCTATAACGATTCGAGGCGCAGAGGCGGCGGGATTGGAGAATAGAATCGGGAGTCTTGAGAAAGGGAAAGATGCGGACCTCGTATTTTTGGATGGCGAACCGTTTGAGCTCCTGACCTCGGTCGAAAGAGTGATGATCGATGGAAAGACCGAGTATCAAAGAGATCCTATGGAGAGGGTCCGGTCCACGTCATCCCTTCCCCAAGCGACAAGCAAGCTCTCGATTCCAGCTGAGATCAGGGATGCGGAGGGTTTCGCCATCAGGGGCGGAACGCTCCTGACCATGAACGGACCCAGGATCAACGGCGGAATAGTCCTCGTCAAAAACGGGAAAATCGAAAAAGTGGGCCAGGACATCACCATTCCCAGTGGATGGGCGGTCATAGACGCTCACGATTTCGTCATCATGCCCGGACTCATCTCTCCCAGGTCTCAAGTGGGAATTTCACAGAATTGGAGGTTTCAGGAGTCGGTTGACGAATTATCGATGCCTGTCGTGCCCGAAATGGAAGTCAAGCATGCCATAGACCCCCAGGATGTCCTTTTCTCCTCGTCGAGGACGGTCGGAGTCACGACACTCCAGGTGACGCCGGGTGACATGAATGTTATCGGAGGACAGGGGGTGGCGATCAAGACGGCGGGGTCTGTGGTCGATAAGATGATCATCAAAGATAAGTCCGTCATGGTCTTTGGGCTGGGAGTCGCCGCGAAGAGAAAGAATCAGATGCCTTCAACGCGGATGGGAATTGTCGCTCTCCTCAGGGAGAATTTGCAGAAGGCCCGGGAGTATAGCAACCGGCTGGAAAAAGATAAAAGCGGAGGGGAGGGAGTTCGGACGCCAAGGGATTTTTCCCTGGAGGCATTGGTCCCCGTCATCCGAGGTGAAATGCCAGTCCTGATCCATTGCGAAAGGCAAGATGACATCATGACCGCCTTGAGGATCGCGGACGAATTTCATCTGAAAATAATCCTCTCCGGAGCCGCTGAGGCTTTTGGAGTCGCGGACGAGATAAAAAGGAGAAATATCCCTGTCATTTTGGAGCGGGTTTTCCGCGGCGGGGGGAACATCGAAGATCGCGATTTCGACCCAAAAAAGATTTCGATCCTGGCCAAGTCCGGGGTCAGAATCTCTTTCACCCTCGGAGATTATTTAGCCTGGTATATTCCCCTCGCGCTCATCGGCGCCGATCCTCTCGAAGTGGCCGCCCTGGCCTTCAAGAACGGATTGCCTGAAGAAGATGCTCTGAGGTCTATGACTATTGAGGCTGCGAGGATCATCGGATGTGAAAACAGGGTTGGCAGCCTGGAGCCGGGAAAGGACGCGGACATTCTCATCCTGCGAGGGCACCCGTTTCTGACGCATTCGATTCCCGAGGCCGTCTTCGTTGACGGGAGGCTCGTCTATCAGCGAACGGACCAAGAGAACTTGTGATGTTCCGTCACCGGACTTGGTCCGGCCGACGGGCTGCGGGCATTAACAGAAACTCGCTCCCCTGCGAGATGATTCGGGCCGGATTCTAGATCCTCAGAACATCCTCACAATACCCCTCCCGCCGGAGCCAAACCGGGGATTGACGACATTGCTAAAGACAGAACCGAATGTATAACTGAATCCGACCATGAAGAAATATTGGTAGGTCGTGGCCTGCTCCTTGCGGCGCAACAATATCTCTTCAAGGGATGCACCGCCTTTGGCCAACGAGAGTTGATCGTGAATCCTCGAAGCACTTCCGTAAACGTTGAGAGAGAGACCCTTGTAGAGCCTCAAGGAGACTTCGCCGTCGAGCGCCAGGCGGTTTTTTTTGAAATCATGAAAATAATGGGACCCTTCGAGAGATGCGCTCACTGTTCCCCACTTCTCTTTGACCTCGAGCGTCGCCGACAGATTTTCGTTCCAGAGATTCTCTTTGACCTTGTCATAAATGGTTTCTTCTCTGTACCTGGCGTTTGTATAACCAACTCTGTAGAGAAAGCGAAGCTGGCGTCTCGTGGATTGAGAATATGGAAACAGGTTATACTCAACGGCAGGGTACAAGCTCAGGGCGAATTTGATATTCTGATAGGTGGACGACTGGGCAGCCAGAAATCCCCCCGCCGACCAGTGCTCACTGAAACTCTTGACGATGAGTCCGCTGAAGCTTTGGCTGCTTGAGCTGCTCCGAATTGTTTCCTCGTCGACCTTAAAATCGCTTTCATTGTGAGACGCGGAGAGATAGGCATTGATTTTGAGTTGGGGAGTCACTCGGTTGGCCGAGAAAGTGCCATAGAGGGACTTGGATGTATAGGATTTTTCTCCGCTGAAAAACCCATCCGCACTGAGGCTGAACACCCAAGAGTTCCATTTGTCCACAACCGAAGTGGGCTTCGGCTGTTCGGTGAGTCCGATAGCAACGCACTCGACGATCGGTGTCTTGGCCACATAGCGGATCAGCCCGACCTTCAAGACCCTGACCAATCCCTGCCGGATTTCGTCTTCCGTGTCCGTCTTATGAGAGAAGTATTTCAGGGTTTCATCCATCCCCCTGAATTCCTTCTGACCGCTGAAAGAAAGGGTGAACTCAAGCCCTCCGCTCCCCGTGCTCTGCAAGGTGATCAGCACGTGGACCTGGGCCTCTCTGCGTTCCCTGACGTGGTTGACGAAGGTGATTTCGGTTCGGATATAATCGAGATCGCAGTAATACGACTCGCAGTCGATGAAAACCCTCGGGGCGCTTTTCTTCAGTTCTTCTATATCGGCACGCTCTTTCTGCGAAAATGCCAGGGAAACCAGAAAGCCAAAAAAAATGAAAGACCAGACGATGGCCGCTTTCGGGGACCTTGACATCTTTCGCCTCCGTTCGCCGGTGTCCTGCTCTCGACTTGGGATAAAAGTTATCAAGATACAAGGCAAGAGTCAATGCCGCTTTTCCTAAGACCGGTTTCCGGCTTGGGGAGGCGCACCAATACCCAGACTCGGCCGGCGGCAAGCGCCCAGCCCAGAACCTTAATCGCAGGCTAAATAGGCTGTGCAGAGCCCCCCGCTGCCCAAACTCTTTTTCCCGGTCCGGACTTTGTCCGCCTCGCTGGATGGCTCCGGCGCCGCACCACAGCGGACGGTTACGGTGCAAAACCCATTGCAGCATCTCGGGCAATCACAACCGCCCAACATCTGCTCTCCGCCGACGAGGGGGACCACGTCGATGACCTCCATGATTTTTCCATGGCAGGTGACGAATTTTGTCCCCGGGGGCAGGTAGGCCGTTCCTGCGGAGCAAACCTCAATGTATTTGGGCGAACTCGAGGTGACCTCTTTTCCCTTCGTTCCGGCCGAGTAAGCCGAAACCAGCAGGACGACCAAGACAACACCGACAAAGTACTTCCAAATTTTTTTCATCGGAAAATCCTCCTCTATTTAGACTAAAAATCACTCCATATAAATAATACGCTTCTCAAAATGGAATTTTCTCACGAAGACCCTCCTCAACCCGGTGCTGCCCTCCAAGGCTCCCCGGTTTTCATCCGCCGGCGTCCGATGTGGACGCCCCGCCGCACCGAGCCTGGAAATTGACATTGGAAATAAAATGCCTTATAAGACTCGTAAATCAATGAAGGAAAGCAATCCCGCCCCGGCCGACCTCGAGCTCGTTTTGCAGAAATTCTCAAACTCTATCAAAGCCAGCATCTTGAAATTTGGGTTGGAAAAGCGGGGCATTGATCCCGAGGACGTTTTCCAGGAAGTCCGGATCAAAATATGGAAAAAATTCGTCAATGAGAAAAAAGTCACCAACCATTCGTCTTATATTAATAGAATTGTAAATTCCACCTTGATAGATTGCATTCGAAGATCGCGACGGCAAGAGAGGCTCATCTGGCATGAGAAACAAAGGACGCTTCTCCAAGGGGAATGCCATCAAGAGTCCGCGCTAGAAGACAACTGCTTCAGTGAGAAGATCAGCCAAGCCACAGATTCGCTCCTGGAATCACGCCGGACGGTCGTCAGAATGTTTCTATCTGATATGGACATCGAAGAAATATCTCTTGTTTTGAAGTGGAGCAGAGACAAAACCCGGAACCTGCTCTATCGGGGTCTGGCTGATCTCAAAAGCAGGCTCCTGGAAATGGGGATCGAATATGAGCCTCGATGATCAGAAACTCAAATCGATTTACCAAGGTGGTGATGAATCAAAAATGCCCTCCTCTGGGAAGGGCTGCCCCTCACCCAAAAAAATGATAAGGTTGCTGAGATCACGGTCATCAGAGAGGGAAGCGACAAAACTCGTTGACCATATCTCCCACTGCCGCTCCTGCGCGGGTGAGTTCAGATTCCTGCTTGAGGCGCTCAGACATGAGGAGAAGTTGATCGATGATCTCGGGCAATGGCTCTCCAGCAAGAACCCGGCTGGGGTCCAAGAAGGAGAGCGGCTGAGAAGATTTGATCCCGGGATAGACAGGCGGCCTTCCTTTCTCCGGTTTTCACGGAGCACGGCCTTTTTGCTAACCGGTTTCGTCCTTGTCGGTCTTCTTGTCGCGGGACTCTTGATTTTTCGAGCCCCTGAAAAATATCGGGCCGGCACAGGATCGGCGGTTGAATTGCTCAACCCGGTGGACGAACAAATTTCAACCTCCGGCTTGGTTTTCCGATGGAAGAAGACCAGGAATTCAGAATATTATGTTCTCGAACTGTTTGACAAGGCCCTTTCTCCGGTCTGGAAGAGCGAGAGAATATCAGACAATTATGCCGTCCTTCCCAGAGCCGTAGCGGAAAAGTTGGAGATCAATGGCTCCTACTTCTGGATGATCACGGCCCGCCGCACAGACGGCGAGGATATCACTTCACGCCTTGAGGAATTCACCGTCAAGAAGTGACATCGAGGTCTTGACCCGCCCCTCGATGTTGTGAATCAATGGACATCCAGCGTCGACCTGGGTTCGCCGTGCAAAACAAACGCCGCCCAATAAAACGGATGGGAATATTTTGATTTGAGCATACTGAGCTTGGCCAGACGAAGGGCTTGAGCCTTGTCATTTCTCTGCGAGAGGTGATAATAAAAATCGCCCATAAGCCTGGCCGCGGCCTTGTCGCCGATTTCCCAGAGGGTGGAGACCACGGACCTGGCTCCGGAAAAGAAAAAACTCCTGGTCAGTCCCAGAATTCCTTCTCCTCTCTCATCATACCCTCTGCTGGTCTGGCAGGCTGAGAGCACGACCAGCTCGGCAGCCAATCGAAGATTGGCTATTTCGCGAACCTGCAGGAAGCCATCCTCTCCCGACCTTTCATGCGTGGACAAAACGAGCGCGGATCGAAAAGGTATCTTTTCGTCGAGGAAACCGTGGCAGGCGAAATGAATGACTTGGTAGTCTTCTAAAGAAATTCTTTTTATTGTCTCTTCATCGGCCTCCTTCCCCAGATAGACAGCCCGGTTGTTTTTTGAAAAATACCGGGAGACATCCTTGATCTCCTGGTCGCTCTGAGCGAGGGGAGAAAAATCGAATCCTTGATCTTGGTAAGTTTCTTTCATGATGTTGGCCAGGCTGATTTTGTTCTTCCGGGCCGATGAAACCACCGAGGCGTCGGTGGGATTCCCGAAGGCTAAGAGGCCCCGCCGATATTGATACTTGTTATGTGCCTCCTTCAAAATCAGAAGCGATGAACACGACGAGCCGTAAGATACGGTATATTTTGAAATCAATAGATCCTCGCTGGAGGTTTGATCCCGGAGGAGAGGAAGCGTCTCGAAAGGGAGCCTGAACAGGATGCCGTCGGGGACGATGATCAAACGGTCGATCGGTTTGGGCAATTTTTTCAGGGCGGCGAAAAGAAGATCGCGCGACAACCGTTCTGCTGCGGGTGCGCCTTTCCATTTTCCTTGAGGAGGATCGGAGAGAAGCTTCGTGTAGGCACCGATCGAGTTTTGGATTTCGGCCCTCGGCGGAAGAGAAAAAATCATGAATTCGTATTTGGTGATGGAAAAGAGCAGAGAGCTGTTCTCACCAAGGAAGTACTCCAGGATTGCGGTTTTCTCATCCAGGAGGCGTTCCTGGACCTGTTTCACCCGGATGGGGAGGGGAGAAGTGAAATTTGTGACCTTAGTCTCCCGCGCATTCATTCTGGAGATGAATGTGAGATATTCATCTTCAAATTGCCTGAGAGTCCTCTGAAGCTCCGCAAGCCTGCCTTTAGGCAAATCCCCTTGGGAAACTTCGCGAACAACGGCGGAAATACGGCTTGATATCTCATCTTCTTTCTTCCTCCGTGACGGTTCCAAGTGGCGCCGGAGCTCATCCCTCGGTTCTCCCAGAGTCTCCAGGAAAGACCTGGCTTTCGCCTTTTCGACCAGACGGAAGATCTCTTCTCCCTTGCCCGGAGAGACATCTTCTTCACCGAGTCTGGACAAAAGATCGATGGCCGACTCATAGACTCTGAATTTGTTTTTTCCAAACCCCACTTTGTAATAATCCGATGGAATTTGACCTCTCAGAAAATCTATTGTCTCGATGGAGTTTTCGTAGCAGGCTAAAGCCTGATCATAAGCTCGCTTTTTTTCATAACATTGTCCTAGGTAGAACAAAGGTTCCCAGAGATGCCTGTCAGCGCCTTTGTGGTCCCCACATTGAAGGGCTTTCCGAAAATAGTTTTCCGCCTTGTCGCGATTTCCCGTCTCGAGGCAGCAAATTCCCAAATTGATGAAGATTTCTATGAGGGCCTCGTGATCGCTGTTTTTTCGGCAATCTGGTAGGCTGATCGGAGATAACTCTGCGCGGTATGATAATGTTCCAGATCGAGGTAAGTATTCCCGACGTTATTGAGGGCTCGCAGCTCAGTCCATTGATCTGCTTTGCTTCTTGCCGAATCGAGTGCCTCTTTGAAATAAGTCAGCGCCTGATAAAGATCCGACTTGCTAGAAAAAATGAGTCCTTTGCTTCGAAAGCCCTCGCCCAGGGTGTTCAGATCTTGGGGAAAAAAAGTGAGATTCTGCAACTGTTGATCGATTTCGCGTGCCTCCAGCAAATAGTCTAATGACCTTTCATAGATTCCGAGCTGAATCAAAATGAGACCGACATTTTTCAGGCAGATGGCCTCGCATTCTTTGTTCGCGATGTTCCTGGAAAGGTCCCTCGCCTCGGAATAGTCGTTGAGAGCTTTTGAATATTCACCAGAATTGAGAAAGTAATAACCTATATTCATCAGAGATTTGGCTTGTTCTATCCGATCGTTCGACTCTTGGGCAACTTGAAGAGACTTCTCGTTGACCGAAAGAAAGCCGCCGAGATCGTGCCTTGCCAGATGCGTCAAGCTCAACTGGCGGAGGCATCTGATTTCGTGCTCCCGGCTTCCGATCGTTTTGGACAATTTGATGGCCGAATCGAAATTCTCAACCGATCTTTCGTGTGCGCCGGCGAGACGATCCTCCTTGCCTCGAGAATAAAACTCCCAGATCCTGAGGGCGGCTTGGGATTCTTCGGTTTCTTTTTTTAGGTTGAGGTCCTTCGCGCGCGACAAGGCATCTGAATAATACTTTTGAGAATCCTCAGGTCGCCCGCTGGCCCAGCACAATTTTCCCAGAAGCATCGAACACTGGACTTCCTTTTCTCCGTCTCTCATTTTTCGCGCTAGCCCGAGCGCCTGATTCAGCAAAATAAAGGACTCCCGGAAATTTCCTTCTCTCCACCGAGATTCGGCTGATTTGACAGCCTTGATATACTGCTCGAGGAGAGCTTTCCGGCTTTGCGGCGACGGGGCTTTGGCCGAACGAAAAAAGGAGCGCAATTACGATCTCCAAAAGGACTGCCGATAACCTCATTCCCAGACGCCGGCGCTCGGTGCTCACGCTGGGAAGATCCTTGAAAGGGGAAATCGTAATCTCATGGTCACTATTATACCCGAATTTCGCTCTGCAATCCTTTTCCGCGGCAGAGACACACATCATGAGAAAAAAAACAGGTTTCGAGCGTCTAATATGAAGAGGAGGAAGTGTGTTTTCAGGCCGAAATACGCAGCCTGATAAAAAAAGTCCTCGAGTTTAACTCTAGCATATGGAAAAAAAGGAAATCCTGATTGTCGACGACGACATCATCGCCCAAAATATGTTGAAGGTAACGTTGGCCAATGCCGGGTATTCCGTCCTCATCGCTTCTAATGGTGAACAAGCTCTCGAGAAAGCGAAAGAATATCACCCCAGTGTGATCATCCTTGATATCATGATGCCCGGAATTGACGGCGGGGAAGTCGCAAACGCGCTGAGAAAAGATCCCAAGACAAAAAAAATTCCGATCATATTCCTGTCCACGCTCATTTCGGAAGATGAAGAAAGAGTCAGCGATAAGAGAGGCTCGACCAGCTTTTTTTCTAAGCGGATTTTCGCGAGATAAGTTGCTCAATGAGATCGGCAGATACATTCGCAGACAAACTCCACTGCGTCTTCTGGGCTCCGCCTTAAAAACGCTAATTTGGACTCAACTTTGACATCCCTGCACTAATTCGCGTTTTCTCCTTCCCTAACCATGGGTACGTATTCTAAAATCGGCGCATGAAGGTCATTCAACGGCCTTAACGGAAAAGGAAAAACTTATCTATCGGCTTTATACCTGTCCAGCCTCCCTCAGGAGTAGATGAATTGCTTGGCTAAGAATAGAATAGAGAAAACGGATGAAGATTTTGCTCGTATCCCCATCGGTTGACCCGAACGGGAAGACCAACAAGCAAATGATGATGCCGCAGCTGGCATTGATCATCCTCCAGGGCCTGACACCCAAAGAGCACCAGGTTGTTACGGTCGATGAAGAAGCTGAAGGCATCGATCTCGAGCATGACTGCGATCTTGTCGGAATCAGTTTCATGACTTCCAATGCATCCCGCGCCTATTGGCTTGCCCGGGAGTTCAAGAAAAGAGGGAAAACGGTTGTTCTGGGCGGTGTGCATCCGACGCTGCTACCTGACGAGGCATTGCCCTATGGCGATTCCGTCGTGATAGGCGAAGCCGAAGGTGTATGGGCCGAATTGCTCGAAGACTATAAAAACGGCTGTTTAAAGAAAATATATCATAATCCACGGCCCGACCTTTCGATATATGTGCCCAAAGATTTCAGCAAAATCACCACACGCCGCCTTTTCGCTCTAGTGCCTCTCATGACTTCCCGCGGTTGTCCTTATCATTGCGATTTTTGCTGCGTCACGGATCTCTTCGGCAAAGAGATCCGCCATGTGCCTGTCGATAATATCGTGAGAGATATCAAAGAGTCGGGCAGAAAAAACTTCATGTTTCTTGACGATAATATTATCGGGCATCCCAGCTATGCCAAGGAGCTCTTCGCTGCTTTAAAACCCCTCAAGATTTCGTGGGTTGGACAGTCATCCATTTCCCTCCTTGTCAAGGACGATGAGCTTCTGAAACTGGCCGCCGAAAGCGGCTGCAAAGGCCTGTTTGTCGGACTCGAGAGCGTCAAGGAAGCCCAGATGTACTCCTTGCGGAAGTCGTTCAACTCACTTCAAGGATTGGAAAATGCCCTGAAAAAAATGCGTAAAGCTGGAATATTCGCCCATGCCTCAATGATCTTCGGTTTTGACGAAGACACCAAAGAAGTCTTTGATGATACAGTAAAATTCCTTATAAAGAACAAGGTCCACACGGTTTCCTTTAATGTTCTTACGCCGTACCCGGGGACAAAGACTTTCCAGAAAATGAAGGAGGAGGGCCGGTTGCTCACCGACAACTGGAAATACTACGACCACAGCACCGTGGTCTTTCAACCGAAAAACATGTCGCCTTATGAATTGATGGTCGGAAAAATAAGAACAAGGAAGAAGTTCTACGGTGCATGGTCAATTCTCAGGCGGCTCTTGGGGAACTTTCGCCATCCCGTGATCTACATGGCAATGAACTGGGGCCATTTCAAAGCCGTCAAGGTGGAAGAGAAGAGGTTGGCTGTAGTTAAGAAGGACATTTATGATAAACCTAAATAAAGTTCGTGGCCTTCATCGAGGATTATCAGGCGATCGATAAACAAAGCAGGAGGTGAATTATGAACAAGGTCAAGATCGGGAAAAATAACTTCGTTTATCCCATGCCGATGACACTTGTCGGCACGGTTGTCGATGACCGGGCTAATTTCATGGCTGCAGGCTGGGTATCACGAGTAAACGCCAATCCCCCCATGATCGCTGTGGCATTGGGTAAATATCATTACACGAACACGGGTATTCATAAACACAAAGCCTTCAGTGTAAACATTCCCGGTATAGACTTAATGGAAAAAGTTGATTATTGCGGACTTGTATCGGGCGAAAAAACCGACAAATCGAAAGTATTCGATATTTTTTACGGTCACCTCCCGAATGTACCCATGATACAGCAGTGTCCCCTATGCATGGAATGTGACCTGGTCAATGCTATAGATTTGCCTTCAAATACCTTGTTCATCGGGGAAATTATCGAAACGCATACAGAAGAACGCTACTTGACCGATGGCAAACCCGATATCAAAAAAATAAAACCCTTTACTTTGAGTATGCCTGACAACAATTACTGGAAGGTTGGTGTAAATGCCGGTAAGGCATGGAGCATCGGAAAAGACTTCAGGAAATGAAATGCCCTCCGACGCAGGGTTCCCCTGATTTTTAAGAGTTTTCCTGATTAATTTTTTTGGCCTGAGTAAGTTAAACTGAGCCATTTTTAGCTGTTTTGTCCACACCGTGTCCACACGGATTTCGAGGAGAGATCTGCCTTCCCAGTATTTGACTCTTAAAGTGTTTCTTGTTACCCTTAGCCCGGCCAGCAAGAAGCATGCGGATTGGGGAGACAAATGGACTCTTCAAGCGGGCAAAAGGCTCCTTCTGAGGAAGTGAAGGAATCTTCTCTCAAGGTGTTTCTTTCTAAGCTCCGAAAACGTCACATCATTGAGACCCTGGCGGCCTTCATCGCTGGCGGGTGGCTACTCGTCGAGGTCGTGGAGCGGCTCCTGGTCGGCCCATTATCGAGTTTCCGGAAAAGACCATAGATATCACAGTTGTCTCCATCGTCGGTGCCCTCCTCTGCGTCATCTAATCTGGCGATGGTTCAGCGGTACAGAAAAGAGACCGGGAAACGTTAAGGTCGAGGTGCTCATTGTTCCCCTGATCATCCTGGTCGCTCTGGCAATAGATCTGAACCTCATTCTCCAGATGGCAGGCATCCCGGGCAAGAAGCTGCTGATAGGGATCGTTGCCTTTCTGCTCGGAATCGCCTGGATAGTCTTCAAGTCTTTGCAGTGGGCGGCAGGCACTCCCGACGCAGCAGGCAAAGAAGTCTGACGTCTCAAAGCTGGCTGGGATAAGACCTGAGAAATCCATAGTCGTTCTTCCTTTCGCCGATCTCAGCCCGCAGAAGGACCAGGAGTATTTTTGCGACGGGATGACCGAAGAGATCATCACCGACCTCTCCTATGTCCACGAACTTCGGGTGATTTCCCGGAATTCTGCGATGATGTTGAAGGGGACTCCTAAGGACACGGGGACAATCGGCCGAGAACTCAACGTTCAGTATGTTCTTGAGGGGAGCGTCCGGAAGGCGGGAAACGATCTGAAGATCACGGCTCAATTAATCGATGCCATTAACGATGCTCATCTCTGGGCTGAAAAGTACAGTGGGACTCTGGATGATGTTTTCGATATTCAGGAGAAGGTTTCCTGCTCCATCGTCGATGCCCTCAAGCTGAAACTCAATACAAAAGAGCAACAACAAATTGCCGAGAGACCCATAGGAAGATATTGCTGCCTACGAATGTTATCTCAAGGCATACCACGAAATCTATCATTTTACCAAAGAATCAATTGACCAAGGGATCAAGACTCTTCAGAACGGCTTGGAAATTTTTGGCGAAAATGCACGCCTCTATGCGACTCTGGGCGAGGCCTATTATCTCTACTTTGATCTCGGCATTGTAACAGATGAGACGGTCCTTAAAAAGGCTGAAGAATATGCTCGAAAGGCTTTGGCCGTGCAGCCTGATTCAGCCCATGGTCATAAGCTTTTGGGCCTCCTTGAAAGAGGACACGGAAACTTAATACCAAGCGTACAGACACATGATTCATGCGTATAAAATCGATCCAAATGATGCCGGCATCATATTGTACACGGGGTTGTTTTTGGGGTGGTATGCCGGTCGCCCAGCACTGGCGAATCCCATATTCAAAAAACTCCTGGAAATTGACCCGTTGACATCAATCAACTACATCATTATTTCGATAATTCCTTATTCCCAGGGTCAATTCAGCCGGGCTATAGAGTTAATACGTAAGGCATCTCAGATGAATCCTGAGTTCGCATGGTTAAGGTTCTGGTTAGCCTTCTATCTTGCTGCAGACGGTCAAAAGACCGAGGTTTTGGATATTGTTGACCAGACGGTTGGGGATCAAGGCGTTGACACGATAATAAAGGAATTGCTGCTATTCCTGAAATACGCTCTCTGCGACGAGTATGAGAAAGCACACAAAACCCTAAGTCCCGAAACAAAGAAATTCATATGGAATGATCCGGATTTTTCTGCATTGATGCCTGGTTTGTTTTCTTTGGTCAATGAAAAAAAAGAGGCCTTTCGATATATGGAACATGCGTTAGCCCGGGGGTTTATGAATTATCCCTTTTATGCAGAGTATGATCCCTTCCTCGCCAACATCCGAGGCGAGCCACGCTTCAAGAAGCTCATGGAGCGGGTGAAATACGAATGGGAGCATTTTGAGGTGTGAGGATGGAATGAGCAACGGTTTCAGGTCTTTCTTTTTAGATCTAAGGAAGAAGAGGATCATCGAAATCCTGGCCGCCTTCATTGCTGGCGGATGGCTCATTATAGAGTTCGTCGACCGGATTCTGGTTGCCCATTATCACTTTCCAGATAAAACAATCGACATCACGTTTATCACTCTCCTCTGTGCTCTCATCTGCACACTTATCTGGCGGTGGTTTTCAGGTCGGGAGGAACCAAGAAAGTTCAAGCTGGAACTGGTCCTAATTCCTCTGGTCGTCTTGATCACAGTCCTCCTCGATATCAATCTCCTCCTCCACCTGAAGGGACCCGAACCTGAGACCGTACCCGCCTCCAAATGGAAGAACTCGATCGCCGTTCTTCCTTTCGTCGATATGAGCCCACAAAAAGACCAAGAGTACTTCTGTGATGGGATGACCGAAGAGCTCATCAACCGGCTGAGCAATATCAAGGAACTCAAAGTTCCGGCAAGGACCTCGGTTTTTTTCTTCAAAGGGAAAGCCCAGGACATCCAGGAGGTCGGCCAGAAGCTCAAGGTGAATACGGTGCTCGAGGGGAGTGTTCGGAGAGCGGGGAATGCGCTCCGGATCACGGCCCAGCTTATCAACATCGCTGACGGCTATCATCTTTGGTCGGAGACCTATGACCGGGAGCTGAGGGACATTTTTGCCATCCAGGACGAGATCGCACTCACTGTCGCAGATAAACTGAAGCTCACGCTGTTAGGCGACGAAAAAACTAAAGTCACCAAGCGGAATACGGATAATATTGAAGCGAATATTCTGTATTTAAAGGGCAAATATCTTACATTTAACCTATACCATCGAAGGAATGGAAAATGCTGTTAAGTGTTTCGAGCAGGCGATCCAAATAGATCCGAACTATGCGCTGGCTTATTCTGGGCTCGCGAATGTTTATTATGAATATTCCGTTCGTGGGAATTCTTTCACCCAAAGAGGCGATCCCAAAGGCAAAAACATACTTGAAAAAGGCATTAGCTCTGGATGAGAACCTGGCTGAAACGCATGCGATTTTGGGTCGCATTATCGCCATATATGATTGGAATTGGATAGAGGCAGAACAGGAATTCAAACGGGCGTTGGAATTGAATCCGAATTCGTCTACTATTCATCTTCTTCATATGGTGTTCTTAACAGTGAAGGGACGGCATGAAGAAGCGATTATGGAGGCGAAGCGAGCCAGGGAGCTTGATCCGCTATCGTCCTCAATCCACAGCGGCTTGGGCGAAACATTATTTTTTGCAGGTCGATTTGATAGAGGCCATAGAAGACTTGAAGAAGACGATCATGATGGACCCGAGTCAATACTATCCACACTGGCTTCTAGGTAGTGCCTATCTGGGAAAATCGATGATGAAAGAGGCTATTGCAGAGTTTAAGAAAGCGTTCGAGCTTTCTGATGGAAATCCGCTTGTTGTGTTGGCCCTCACTACTACTTATTATAGAATTGGCGCAAGGCCAGAAGCTGATAAGCTGTTTGCCAGCTTGCAGGAGAGGGCAAAACATGAATTTGTGCCTTCCTATTATTTCTTCGTTGTTTATAAAGCCCGTGGGGAACTCGATCAAGCCTTCAAGTGGTTGGAGAAGGCTTGTGAAGATAGCGCCAATCTTTTGGCTTACGCCATAATCTGGCCAGATGACGTCTATCGAATTCCCTATGACCAGAAGTCCACTGAATTGCTGAAAAAGGTCGGATTAATAAAATAATTAACGAACGGCAGAGGCTGGCTGGGCTTTTAATTACCCATTTCACTTCCGATATATTGATCTCCTCCATCAGTCCGTACGATTGTCTCTTGGATCTTCTCCTTCTTGATCCAGGCACCTCCATAAAGGCGATGGCTTTTTGGCGAAAACCCTGATATACATACCTTCGGCAACTATTTGCCGGCAGGGAATTGAAAGCTCTGCATAATTTATGATCTGCCGGAGAAAAATAACTAAATCAGAGAGGAGGAAGAAATGGGATTAAAGCGGAAGCAGATGCCAATGCGGCAAAAGGCATATTTCGAACAAAAACTGCAAGATCGGCTGTCTTTCCTGTCTGGGAAGGGGATCAAATCTCCCCAGGCCGACAAAGATACTCTCGTTAGAAAATTGCAGGCAAAAATCAGGGCCGTGAATAATAGGCTGAGGCTGATTGCCGACGACGAAAAGAGAACGGAAGAAATGGCGAAGATAAAGGCGGAAAGGGCGGCAGCCCCCCAGAAAGAACAAGAAGGTGGCAAAGGCGGGAAGCCTAAGAAAGCCCCCGAAGAGGGCAAGGGAAAAAAGATAAAGGCGGAAATGAAAGCAGCCTCTCCGAAAGCGCCGGAAGGCGGCAAAAGCCAGAAAACGACGGAATCCTCCGAAGAAGGCAAGGCAACAATGAAAAAAAAGGTAGAAGAAACGAGGGAGGAACCGGCAGGCCAAGTGAAGGCAGATAAGTAATTAAAAAAAATACGGCAAAGACAAGGACACTTTCCAGCGCGAGCGACAGTGGCCGGCAGACAATTTCCATTGCCAAAACGGATACAAACGAACCGCGAAGATGCGGTCAACTGGTGTGTTTGCACACATGGTCATGAGTAAGGGATAAGAAGTTCGTTTTCTGCTGCGGCGGCTATATAAAGGGCTATCGTCTTGTGAGAGATTACGCAGTCGTTCGCGACGATGTTCGGCGCTTACTATTTCATACCCGAGAAAACGGCGAGCACGCCGGTTCCATCCTCATTGCTGAACACAAAGTTCAGACCGAGGTCGCCCTTCCCGCCGGAGACTATCCCGCCCGGCCCCCCCGCGGTATTGAGGTCCGCCTGCCAGCCGGCTTCCTTCAGAAGATCCACGTACCGCTCGACCCCCCCCTTCTCAATGTCGTGAAAGTAGATGTTGAACTTCATCATCCCGCCTTCCTCGCCTTTGCTCACGCGTTCGATCTTTCCGAAGGTGAACTTCGGCACGCCCTCAAACATATCGGCCGGCCACTCGGCTGTTTCGGCCAGGTCGAGCTTGGATCCCTTCCCCTCGATCTTGAGCGACTTGTCGTCCATCTTGACATCGGCGTCTTTTTTCCTTCCCCCGCAGGAGCCGAAAACGAGAAGACCGGCGAGGATCGCGACCGCTCCAACAACTTCCGAACACTTCGCGATTCTCATGGTTCCTCCATCGCCGCGAAGCCCGATCGCGGCGTCGATGAGATGCGCGCTGGACCGAAACTATATCGCCGGCCGGGCGGCAATGTCAACAGCTGCGAAAACCGCGCCCGAAGATCATATCCCGACAAGAAACCTGTTTGTCGTCAGGCGATTTCGGACTCGCGTCTGGAAGGACGCCGACGCCGGCCTTCACGAAGTCAAGGACGCGAGGAAGCGGCTGGCAGAACTGAAGGGCACGTGACCTGCAGATTGGCTGGGCCAGGCTTGGCGTCTGCATTGCTCGAAACGTGGCATAATTTGGATGACTACGTTCGTCCGCATCAAGCGCTTGCTTATCTGACGCCCTATGAATATTATCAGTCTTGGCTTAAATCTCATCCAGCCCTACCATCACTAAGGTAGTGAACGAGTTCATGAGTTTGACTCCGTATCTGTTTGGTGTTAATTTTTCCTCAGCATAGCCGGAAGGGAATTTGAATTGTTAGCGGAGAAGCGTTCTTTAAAGTCATTCTTGACCAAACTCAAGCAGAGAAAGATCGTCGAGACTCTGGCGGCTTTTATTGCCGGGGGCTGGCTTACCTACGAGATTGTCCACTGGGTTCTCGTTGCCCACTATCACCTGTCAGAAAAGCTGCTGGATATCACGATAGTCACTCTCCTCTGTGCTCTTATTTGCACTTTGCTCTTGCGCTGGTTTTCTGGCCGAGAGGCGCCGAGAAAATTCAAGCTGGAACTGGTGCTCATACCTCTGGTCGTCCTGATCACGGTTTTCCTAGATATAAATCTCCTCCTCCACCTGAAAAGGCCCGAATCAGAGACGTTCCCCGCCCCAAAATGGAAAAACTCGATCGCCGTCCTGCCATTCGTTGACATGAGCCCCCGGAAAGACCAGGAATATTTCTGTGACGGGATGACAGAGGAACTTATTAATCGGCTGACCAATATCAAGGAGCTCAAGGTCCCGGCCAGAACGTCAGTTTTTATGTTCAAAGGAAAAGCTGAAGATATACGCGAAATTGGCAGGAAGCTCGATGTGCAGACAGTGCTCGAGGGGAGTATCAGAAAAGAAGACAGGCAACTCCGCATCACGGTCCAGCTTGTAAGCGTCTCTGATAGCTATCATATCTGGTCAGAAACGTTCGACAAAGAGCTGACCAAGGTTTTTGCCATCCAGGACGAGATCGCACTCGCTGTCGCAGATAAACTGAAGCTCACGTTATTGGGCGAAGAAAAAGCGAAACTGACGAAGCGTGCGACTGAGAATTTTGAAGCTTATAATTCTTATATGCTCGGTCGATACTTCACCGGCAAATTTTATGAAGAAGATTATAAAAAAGCGATTGGATACTTCGAGCAGGCAATAGCCAAAGACCCAGGCTATGCGCTGGCCTATGTGGGTCTAGCAAACTGTTATACCTTTCTTTGTTTTCTTGGCTATTTCTCTCCCAAAGAGAGCTATCCAAAAGCCAAGGAGGCAGCAATAAAGGCCCTCGAGCTCGACGAAGCGCTCGGGGAAGCCCATGGTTTGCTCGCCTGGCTCAAGTTTGTTTTTGACTGGGATGTGCCAGGAGCCGAGCAGGAATTTCGGCGGGCCCTTAAGCTCACCCCCAATAGTGTGGAAGTCTATATTTGGTACTCGCATTATTTAAAGTTAACAGGAAGATTTGATGAAGCGATCGCAGGCTTCAAGCGTGCCGTGGAGCTTGATCCGGCGACGCCAGCAACCATTTTTCAGCTGGGAACGGGCTATTATATTGCCGGCCGCCTTGATGAAGCGATTGCCCAGTGCCAAAAGACACTGGAGATGGATCCGAGCTTTTTTTATGCACCGCTGGTTATGATTTGGGCGTATACATCAAAGGGGATGTACCGAGAAGCCGTGGCTCAAGCCGATAAAGTCATAGCAGCTTGGCCGAGACGCGAAGACGCCCAACTTCTTTCGACGATGGGATTGGTCTACGCTGCATCAGGAAGACAGGAAAACGCCCGGAACTTTTTGAAGCGCTTGCTGGATTTAAGAGCGAGACGCTATGTTGATGCCTTACTTATAGGGCTAGTCTATGTCTGGCTGGGGGAAAAGGACGAAGCTTTTGAATGGCTGACAAGGGCATATGAAGAGCATGCCGGTCAAATGGTTTTTCTTAAGATTGATCCCTTGCTTAAGAATCTGCACTCCGACCTCAGGTATAAGGAGCTCCTGAAGAAAATGGGATGGGAGAAATGATAGTTCAACAGGAATTGAGACGAGCCTTGTCAGGTGATCATTTTTTGCCGTCTGAAAAAGGAGAATGAGTTGTCGCCAGAGAGTCGTTTTTTCAAAGCCTTTTTCGCGAAGCTCAGAAAACGGCACATCATAGAAACCCTGGCAGCCTTCATCGGAGGTGGGTGGCTGCTCATCGAAGTCGTCGAGAGACTCCTTGTCGCCCACTATCGGCTGCCGGAAGGGGTCATCGATCTGACAGTTGTTTCTGTTATCGGCGCCTTCCTCTCCACCATCATCTGGCGCTGGTTCCGGGGGACAGAAAAAAGGCCGGGAAATGTCAAAGTTGAAGTTCTCTTTGTTCCCTTGGTCATCCTCGTCGCTCTGGCAATAGATCTGAACCTAATTCTTCAAATCACAGGCATCCCAGGCAAGAAGCTACTGATAGGGATTGTTGCCTTTCTTCTAGGGATTGCTTGGGTAATCTTCAAACTATCGCAGTGGGCGGCAGGACTGCCTGAAATTGAGAAAAGGCAAGTTGCGGTATCACCACCAGCCCTGGCAAGACCCGAGAAATCCATCATCGTCCTGCCTTTCGTCAACATCAGTCCAGAAGAGGGGCAGGAATACTTTTGCGACGGGATGACGGAAGAGATAATCACAGACCTATCGCAAGTCCACGATCTTTTAGTTATATCTCGCTCTTCTGCTATGACCCTTAAAGGAAGCCCAAAGACAGTTAGGGATATAGCCAAAGAATTGAATGTCCGCTATGCCCTGGAAGGAAGTGTCAGAAAATCCGGAAATGACCTTCGGATTACAGCCCAACTGATTGACGCCTCAAACGACGCCCATGTCTGGGCTGAGAAATACTCCGGAACACTCAACGATGTCTTTGATATTCAAGAGAAGGTCGCTCGTACTATCGTCGATACCCTCAAATTGAAGCTGACACCCGATGAGAAGCGAAGAATTGCCGAGAAGCCAATTTCGGACATTGTGGCTTATGAATGCTACCTCAAAGCAAATGCGGAAGTATATAAGATGACCGGCGATGCCATGAATCGTGCCATCCGGAATTTGCAGGACGCCCTAGACATACTTGGCGATAATGCCCTTTTGTATGTAGGGATGGCCTGGGCGTACCTCCAGCTCGTAAATATCGGTGTCGAACACGAAGAGAGTCTTGCCAGGGCAGAAGAGTTTGCCAAGAAGGCTCTGGCTATTGACCAGGGATTTGCCAAGGCTCACGCCATGCTTGGGATTATTGCCTGCTGGAGCGATCCACGAGCGGCGTACGATCACTTAAAAAAAGCCTTTTCGATCAGCCCAGATGACGTATTCGTATTGTTCGGTTTCCTGCTCTATTATGTTCAAGGGGCGGGGAAAATTGCTGCGGCTGCACCGCTATTGGAGAGGGTCGTTCAAGTAGATCCGCTGGATTTAGGGACTAGATGGATGCAGGGTGGGATTCATTTTTATAACGGAGAATACAGCCTTGCACTCACGCCGTGGCAAAAATTATATGATATGAATCCGGAAAATCCATTTGCCCAATTCTATCTCGCAGTGATAATGGTCTATCTGGGCAAATTGGATTCGGCACTCTCCATAATTGATCAGAATGCGAACGCAACACCGAGCAATGCATTCACCAAACTGGGGCTTGTGTTGAAACACGCAATACTAAAAGACAAAGACAGAGCATTCCAGCTTATGACCCCTGATTTCCGGAAGACTTGCCAACGGGATATCACTTTTTCCCACCATCTGGCGGGCATATTTGCCTTGCTCGGCGAGGAAAAGGAAGCCTTGGATTGGCTGGAGAATGCAATCGATCGGGGTTTTATAAACTATCCGTTGCTCGCGGAAAAGGATCCCTGGCTAGCCAACATCCGTAACGAGCCCCGCTTCAAGAAGCTCATGGAGCAGGTGAAGAAAGAATGGGAGCATTTTGAGGTATGAACGTCTAGAGAAACAGCCGGATTACGTCAGAAAGGGCAAAGGGACTGATAATGGAATTGATGTTAGGGCAGGCGAGGAGAATCATGAAGATTGAAGGTCTGACCATCGTTTTGTTTTTTGTTTATCAAGTATCGGAATTTTGATGTCTGCTCAGGACATCACAAAAATCCGCGTGGTCTACAATATTCCCGATATGGAAAGAGTTCAAATCAAGCGTGGTATCGTTTATAAAGCTTCTCCTGAGATGAATTTGAGTCTTGACGCCTACTACCCACCGAGCATCAAGAGTGACGAGAGGGTTCCTGCGGTCATCATCGTTTTGGGGTATCCGAATGAGCCGTTAAAGACAAAGCTGAAAGATTGGGAAATTTATGTATCCTGGGGGAAATTGATAGCGGCTTCTGGGATGGTCGCCATCAATTACGAGACACAACATCCCGGATCTGATCTTGAGAGTTTGATTTCCTTCGTCCGTCAGAATGCGTCTTCATTAAAGATAGACGAAAACAGGATCGGGATCTGGTCCTGTTCGGCCAATGTTCTGACGTCCTTGACGATCTTGATGAGCGAGCGAAGAGATTATATTAAATGTGCGGCCCTCTACTATGGAATCTTTTTGACGCCGGATCAAAAATACCGCGATGCCGTCTTAGCTCTGGCCAAAAAGTACAAATTTTCCACGGAGGGATTCGAGCGAATCCAATACTTTCATAAAGACCTTCCGCTCTTTTATTGTAAGAGCCGGACAGGACACGGAGCAGTTCCACCAGATTGAGGATCATTTTGTTTCGATGGCGATTCCCAATAACGTTCCTCTGACGTTCATCAATGATTCAGAAGGCCGGCATGGGTTCGACGCCTATGATGATAATGATCAATCCCGTGAGATCATAAAAGCGACCCTGAATTTCTTGAGGATAAACCTCGGGATGCTTGAAAGAGACGGCAGCAAATAGAAAAAGCATAATCTGCTATTGAAATTTCTGGGTCGCGGGAGGACCTGACCGCATAAAGTTAAGCACGCCCGCAAGAGGCTGGCCGGGCTGACGGGCATGTGACTTGCCGGGCGGCGATTCGGCCGGGGGATAATCGGGTCGGACCGAACTATCTTATTTATTATCTACATATTATACTATAATTAGGGCCTTTTTGGTGATCTAAAACGCGTTTTTTTGCCCCAAAAACGCTCAAATAAGATGCTTATCATAATGGACAAACGCGCGTTCTTCGGTATATTCATACTCGGGCGTATGAATTTGACTGTCGCCGGTTCGTTTTATATACTGAAATTGACTCGGTAATCTGCTTCCGGGGGAAGGATGGTCAGGTTGATATTTCCCTGTCCTTGAGTTAGCCAAGGTGTTGCCTCTCTATTATG
>CAVYOD010000012.1:0-174976 GCA_963770045.1 Candidatus Aminicenantota bacterium
AAGCAACCTAGGCAAGTTCATGAGACACTCTATCAACACTTTGGACAAGAGTTTGTATTTGTTCTAGAGGGAGAATTGAAAGTGACTCCTTTAAAGGACGTAAATATATTCTGAATAAAGGTGATTCTATCAATTTTAATTCAGGATGGCCACATGCGTTTTGGGGTATTGGAGATGAACCTAATGAAGTTCTAAGAATTACAAATACCCCGCCAGACTTCTGATGCATACGCGCAATATCCAAAACGCGATTCCGGGAATATTCCGATCAAGTGTGATTATCCCGCGAATTCACGTCAGACCTGTATTACTCCCTGAATCCACTATATTTCTGAGGGCCACTGCTGAAAACACATGTTCCCCCCCTGATTGAATATTTGATCGAGACGGAGTGTCCGGGGAGGACCCTACTTTCTGCAAGTTTTGAATCATGTTTTAGGACCACATCGGCGTAACCGTCAAATAAACCCCACCCCGTGCGGGTAGTCCTTCGGCTATTTTTTACGGCAAGCTCAGGTCAAGCGGCCCGATTCGAAATCCAGACGATTCCCTGGGGATGCTCCAAGGCAGGAGGAATCGATACTCCGCGGATCGTAACTGTCTGGCAGATCCTCTCGTCACGGCCGCCGCGCCCGCCGGGCTTAGTCGGAAGCGACGCGTTCGTCGCAGGGGAGTAGGGGCTGTTACTGTAGTATCTTCCCTTTTCTCAAAGTGAATCCGATCACGCCCACCAGATATCCAAATCCCATTGAATAGCCCCCGATCTGGACCCTCACTTTTCTAGAGAAGGTTTTCAGTATGATCTGCATGAACCACGAATCTCGCAGGGACTTAAATGGCTTCTGGGTGCCTTGGCCGAAAAGCAGGATGAGGGAAAGAGGCAATATCCCTAAAAGAGGGGAATAATAGGGGTAATACCACATTAATGTAGGAATAAATATAGGAATGTTTTCAGGCAAAATGAAACCGGGCAAACTCCGCGCGATCGGCATCGACCTGGGGACGACGAATTCGACCGAGGAGACTAGGCGATGAAGCTCTATGCTGGCGTCACAGATCATGACTGGTTCGATTATTTAAGAAGCCTGCCGGCCATCGACGAGGTCAATTTCTGGCAGCCGTCGCCGAACCCGCAATTCCGCCCTCAGAAGGGCGACCTCTTCTTTCAAGCTACACCGCAGCCACGAACCCGGAACCGTGATCTGATCGCCGGGGGAGGAGTCTTGCCTCCTTCTCATTCCTCCCTATAAGCTTGGCCTGGGAGGCTTTCGAGAAGAGAAACGGGGCCGCCTCTTTCGGAGATGCGGCAACAGCTTAGTCCATTATCCGAAGAATCCCCGACAATCCCCACGAAGATTTCCAGATCGGTTGCATTATTCTGACCCAGCCGTTTTCTTCGATGAATCGATGTGGTTTCCGCGCCGGATTGGAGCGCGTCGATCGTCCGGGGAAAGGGCAAAGGCTATGAGCTCGATAAAGAAGCCGGACAATTCATTTGGAAGAATCTTCAGCGCGCGTGGGAGCGCCAAGAGCTATTTAGCCTGGATAGGGAAACCCATCGTGTCGAGGAAGAACGAGCCCGATACGGAAAAGAAACCACAATTACACCACGCCTAGGCCAAGGGGCTTTCCGCTCCTTGTAACGGATGCCTACCACCGTGCATGCGCGATCACGGAGAGCATTCCCTCCCGCGTCTCGAAGCTGCCCATATCAAGCCGTTCAACGAGAGCGGCCCGCATGCTGTGAACAACGGCCTCCTTCTCCGAAGCGACTTCCACCGCCTCTTCGACCGCGGCTATATAACCGTCACGCCCGAATGTCGCATCGAGGTCAGCCGCCGCCTCAAAGAAGAGTTTGAAAATGGCAGATCATACTATCCGTTTCATGGCCGTCCACTGAACCACTTCCCCGAGGCTGCCCAGGACCGTCCACTCAAAGAATTACTTATCTGGCACAACGAGAATGCTTTCCGGAGTTAAGAAGCAAAGGGGAAATAGTTATGGGTACTGACTCTTTTTCCTTGATAGAGGGTGGAAAGTCGTTGATGTCTTAGAAATAGCCGGAAAGCGTGCTCAGTATTTTGAACGTGGCGCTCTCCGTCTGAGCGCGCAATCGATGGATTATTTAGGAAAAACATTTCCAAAGGGGATTTATGGTCACCAAAAAAGTGCAATAGAAGCATTTCAAAATAAAGAAAATGTTTGCTTGACCACCAGCACTGCATCAGGCAAGAGCATGGTTTTTTACCTTGCAGCAATTGAAGATTTGGTACGTGACCCAAAATCGAAAATACTTGCGATCTATCCTCTCAAGGCCTTAGGCAAAGAACAAGAGGCAAGATGGCAGCACGCCTTTAAGCAGGCTGGCCTCGTTGCCAGGTAGGACGGATTGATGGCCAAGTCCCGGTCTGCTCGCGAATTGATATCTTAAAAAACAGCCAAGTATTGGTGCTTACGCTCGATATTCTGCATGCTTGGTTAATGACTAACCTGAGCAATAAGAAAATCGTGGATTTCTTTTCTAACCTCTCATTGATGATCATTGATGAAGTTCATAACTATACTGGAGTATTTGGAGCAATTCAGCTTTCCTTTTTAGAAGAATTCAGCACATCCTCAGTCTATTCAAAAAATCATGTCGGTACATATGCCCCTCGGCGACTATTTCGAATCCCGAACTTCATTTGAATAAATTATTAGGAGTGAGCTGCAGAATTATAGATAAAACCCTTGATACATCGCCTAAAGGTGCCTTGCAAATCAAGTTGGTAACACCAAATCAATCCAAGGATTCTTCTGACCAACACCTCAGATATTCTTGGATTTGTTGTCAAGATCCTAAAACGCGCTTCATCGCTTTTGTCGATAGCCGGAAACAGACAGAGTATATTACGTCAATTGTCGCAAGAAGCCAGCAGAAGGAGGCAGAAGAAGATTTTATTAGCTACGATCATCTGCAGCAGATGAACATACTGCCGTTCAGAGCAGGCTATGAAGAAAGCGATAGATCAGTTATACAGCAAAGACTTAGCGAAGGCGCGATAAGCGGGGTTGTCAGCACAAGTGCTTTGGAATTGGGTATTGATATCCCTCATCTAAACCTTGGGATATTAGTTGGAGTTCCCCATTCAGCAACAAGCTTGTTCCGAGGATTGGGCGTATTGGGAAAGCTCCATGGGGAAATCATCGTAATAAATAGGGGCGATATATACAGCGAGAATATTTTCCGGAAACCAAAAAGCCTACTAAACTTCCGTTATCAGAAGGCGCTCTTTATTTGGAAAACCAACGTATTCAATATATCCACGCATTGTGTTTAGCCCGACAGGGAGGCGAGCATCACCAGGTATGTGATCAGATAAACATAGCTGAGGATGAGAGTATTGAGAGCGGTATTGATTGGCCAAAAGGGTTCATGGATATATGCAGGAATGAACGATTGGGACTCGTCCCACTGGAACTTCAGAGCATTAAAGAACAAGCTGGGGATGATCCAAATCATGCATATCCTCTCAGATGTGGACGTCCAATTTAGAGTAGAATATAGGAGAGGGCCAGACCGGAGGTCATTAGGCTCTCTGTCATACGGTCAGCTGATGCGAGAATCTTACCCGGGCGCGGTTTATTATTATACTTCGCGTCCTTATAGAATTTATCGAGTAAAAGTACAACAGCGAGAAATTGAGGCGAGAGGAGAGAAGAAATATACGACTGTGCCTACTAATCTGCCAACCCCTCTATTTCCGAACCTAAGCCATGGCAACCTAATTCTTGCGTCAAGTACGGAAATTTAATTGTCGCTGAATGCAATCTGCAAGTCCGCGAGGCTATCATTGGCTTTAAAGAACGGAGGGGTCCAAACGAGTTAGTCTTTAATTATCCTCTGGATCGGACTTCCAATCTTTATTTTGATCAGCCTAGATTTGCCCGAAACTTTTTTACGTCAGGCGTAGTATTTGCGCACCCCTTATTCAATAAAGCGGAGTGAGAATGGAAGCCTAGCAAAGATGCTTTATGAAGCCTTCTTAATGATAATACCATTCGAGAGAGCCGACATTAATTATGCTAGCGATAAATATAAAATAAACGACGGTTTTGTCTCAGAAGGGGATAAGTTCGTTTGCATTTATGACCAAACGTATGGAAGCCTCAGACTGTCGGGGAGAATTCTTGAGGGAGAGATACTCTCAAAGACATTTCAGCAGCTGCAAAGAGATTGCTGGCCATGAACTTGCTGAAGAGTTCAACAAAGAAACAATGGACGCTATAGAAATAATCTGTAGCGATCTGAAAACGCCCGCACAAAGCATAAGCTATGATACGAAGACTGATCAGGGCGTAATGTCAGATAGATATGTAAGAGTGATAATGCCGGATCAAGGGGATTAAACTCATATAAAGATAACGAAGAATTTGATGTTGAGGCGGTATTCTTCAATCCGGCTATTATGGGACTTGCGTATCGAGGGAAGCACTTATTCCAGAAGAAAATGCCAGGCATGCGGATGCAGTAATAGCAGTTCCAATAACTTCAATAACCGGCATTCCTGGGGAATCAAAACATGGGCTTTATGATACCGAGACGGTGAGATCAAGTCGGAAAACAATATAAAGCCGATAAGGAAATAAACGATGACTACAAAACCGCGCATTTCAAAATCCCAAAACGCCAAGAACGGCGCCACCCTCGGCTTCGAAGCCAAGCTCTGGGCTGCGGCCGACGCCCTGCGCGGCTCCATGGACGCCGCCGAATATAAGCATGTCGTCCTGGGCCTCATATTCCTCAAGTACATCTCGGATGCATTCGAAGAGTATCACGCCAAGCTCGTGGCCGAGCGCTCTCAGGGCGCCGACCCGGAGGACCCCGACGAGTACCGCGCCAAGAACATCTTCTGGGTGCCGCCCGAAGCGCGCTGGCCGCATCTCAAGGCCCAGGCCAAGCAGCCCACGATCGGCCAAGCTCGTGGATGACGCGATGGCAGGCCATCGAGCGCGACAACCCGACTCTCAAAGGCGTCCTCCCCAAGGACTATGCCCGCCCGGCCCTGGATAAATCAGCGGCTCGGCCAGCTCATCGACCTCGTCAGCAACATCATGCGTCGGCGACGAGGAGAGCCGCTCCAAGGATATTCTCGGCCGGGTCTATGAATATTTCCTTTCTCAGTTCGCCAGCGCCGAGGGCAAGAAGGGTGGCGAGTTCTACACCCCGCGCTGTATTGTCGCGCCTGCTCGTCGAGATGCTTGAGCCGTACAAGGGGAGGGTGTACGATCCCTGTTGCGGCTCCTCGGGGATGTTTGTCCAGTCGATCGAGTTCATCCAGGCCCATGCGACCGGGAACGGCAACGACGGTAAGGCAAAGAACGACATCGCCATCTATGGTCAGGAGTCGAATTACACGACTTGGCGCCTGGCCCGGATGAACCTCGCCATCCGGGGCATCGACGGCCAGATCGCCCACGGCGACAGCTTCCACAACGACCGCCACCCGGACCTCAAGGCCGACTTCATCCTGGCCAATCCGCCCTTCAACGTGAGCGACTGGCGCGGCGAACTGCTCAAAGACGACAAGCGCTGGAAGTATGGCGTGCCGCCCCCGGGCAACGCCAACTTCGCCTGGGTCCAGCACATGATCCATCACCTCGCGCCGACTGGGCTGGCGGGATTCGTCCTTGCCAACGGCTCGATGTCCTCGAACCAATCCGGCGAGGGCGAGATCCGCAAGAATATCATCGAGGCCGACCTCGTGGATTGCATGGTGGCGCTGCCCGGCCAGCTCTTCTATTCGACGCAGATCCCGGCCTGCCTATGGTTTCTCGCGCGCGATAAGAAGAACAGCCGTTTCCGCGACCGACGCGGCGAGGTGCTGTTCATCGATGCCCGCAAGCTCGGCCGGATGGTGGACCGCACTCACCGCGAGCTGACCGACGAGGACATCGCGCGCATCGCCGGCACCTATCATGCCTGGCGCGGCGAGAAGGACGCGGGCAAGTACGCCGACGTGCCCGGCTTCTGCAAGAGCGCGACGCTCGATGAGATTCGTAAGCACGGCCATGTTCTCACGCCCGGACGCTACGTCGGCGCGGAGGCGCAAGAGGACGACGGCGAGCCGTTCGAGGAGAAGATGAAGCGGCTGACTGCGCAACTCCGCGAACAGATGGCCGAAGGCCGGAAGCTCGACGCCGCCATCGATGCCAACCTGAAGGAGCTTAGGGTATGGCGGGTAATTGGCCGATCGTGCCTGTTGGCGACTTGGCTGATTCGATATCCGAAACCCACAAGGTCGAAAAGGACTATCTCATCTTTTTCATACTTCGGATGTGCTGCTGGGCAAGTTTCTCCACAACTCGCACTCCGAAGTTAAGAATTGGCCGGGCCAAGCAAAGAAGTCGATTAAAAAAGATGATATCCTCTTCAGCGAAATCCGGCCTGCTAACGGTCGGTGTGGCCTATATCGATTTCGAAGGCCGATGATTATGTTGTGGTCGACAAAGCTAATGGTGATTCGCGCAAGATCGAGCAGGATTCTTCCAAGCTTTATTACATCCTAACCAGCCGGATATTACGCAGAAACTACAGATCTTGCTGAATCACGTTCTGGTAACTTTCCTCAGATCACTTTTGACCAAGTTTCTGAGCTTGAGCTATCTCTTCCGCCGGTGCTTATCGAACAAAAAATAATCGTCAATATTCTAGGTACGCTGACGACAAGATCGAACTGAACCAGCGGATGAACGAGACGCTGGAGACGATGGCGCGGGCGATCTTCAAGTCGTGGTTCGTGGACTTCGATCCCGTCCGCGCCAAGGCCGAAGGCCGCGACCCCGGCCTTCCCAAGCACATCGCCGACCTCTTCCCGGATTCCTTCGAGGATTCGGAGTTCGGAGAAATTCCGAGGGGGTGGTCGGTTGCTTCGTTACCCGAGGTGATTAATGTTAATCCAACCCGGCCGCTGCGTAAAGGAGACGTCGCCCCCTACCTAGATATGGCGAATATGCCGATATGGGGACACTCCCCGGAGGTAGTGATCAAGCGTCCATTTAGCTCGGGCATGCGCTTTACGAACGGGGACACTTTGGTTGCCCGGATAACACCCTGCCTTGAGAACGGAAAGACGGCCTATGTTGACTTTCTGGAGGAGGGGCAAATCGGATGGGGCTCCACTGAATACATTGTTCTCCGACCCAAAGCGCTGGTCCCTACCGAATACGCATACTGCTTAGCGCGTAGCGACGGGTTCCGAGATTTCGCAATACAAAACATGACCGGGTCGAGTGGGAGGCAGCGGGTCCCGGCGGAAGCGCTATCTCAATTCCTTGTCGCCTCTCCGTCCGATCCGATTATGGCGCTGTTTGGAAAGCTTATCAGGTCGCTTTTCGCTCATGTAAAAGTGACGACAGCAGAAAATCGCACGCTCGCGAGCCTGCGTGATACACTCATGCCGAAGCTCATTTCGGGCGAACTGCGAGTAAACGATTTCGCCTGTTTCATCAAGAGGCAAATCTGATGCCTGAAGAACCCCGAGTTCGTCGCACGTCCTCTGTGACTACAGAATTGCTCATAAAGTCTCGTGAAGCGGCATTAGCTGCGGTGCAGATATTCAATAGCCCTCTTATTACTTTCAAATCTGAGATATTTATTGTTCTGATGAATATCGCCTGGACTTATTTGCTTCATTCTTACTACCGCAAGAACAAGATCGAATATCGCTACTTCAAGCAACTAGACAAACGCCGCATGTTTGATAAAACTAAGTCGGGAGCGTTCAAGCATTGGGAGCTAGAACGTTGTCTGAATGAAACGCAATCACCTGTTGATCGTGATTCTGCGAATAACCTTCGCTTTATAATAGGCTATAGACATGAGATAGAACACCAGATGACGACCCGTCTGGATAATACGCTCAGCGCCAAGTTCCAAGCGTGTTGTTTAAACTATAACGAATACATTAAGAAGCTTTTTGGGGAGCGGTATGGCATTGATAAACATCTATCATTTAGCCTCCAATTTTCCTCCATAGGCCGTGAACAAGTCGAAGCCCTTCCATCTGCCGACACGATGCCTTCGCATATAAGAGCATTTATCGAGGGCTTCGAAGGGCAACTATCAGATGCAGAATTCAACAGCCCCAAATTTGCTTATCGGGTTCTTTTTGTTGCGAAAACGGCAAATCGCAAGGGGCAGGCTGACCGAGTTATTGAGTTCGTCAAGGCAGATTCTCAATTAGCTCTGGGCGTAAACAAAGCATATGCGTTAATCAAAGAAACGGAGCGGCCGAAGCATCTGCCTACAAGAATTGTTGAGATGATGA
Source organism: Candidatus Aminicenantota bacterium (assembly GCA_963770045.1). Taxonomy (GTDB): domain Bacteria; phylum Acidobacteriota; class Aminicenantia; order Aminicenantales; family CAVYOD01; genus CAVYOD01. The sequence continues at coordinate 8,310 of CAVYOD010000012.1, forward strand.
AAGGGGAGGGCTATCCTCGGTTTACCATAACGTCACACACGAAGCTGTGGCAGATGATGAACGCCAAGGACCGGGTTAAAGGCTTTGGAGTTCAAGTAGAAAGAACCTGGTACTGGTATGACAACTGGATCGATCAGGTGAGAAAGCATTGCCAAGATAATGCGACTAACTATAGGTAGGGCCATGAACATAGGCTTTGCTAAGTCTATCCGCGGAACTTCGGCCCTCGCTGGCAAAGGGCGCCAGGCTGCTCGGCGCCGACCGGCCCGCCAAGCGCCGAGCGAGCCGGGTTTCATTATGCCGAGTTATTCACAACGAAGATATTCAAATGAACAACTGGCGCGAAGAAGTTGAGAATGCGCTTGCCGCCTTCACAACCGTGGCGGCACTCGCTGGCGACCCGATTTCCAGGGATGAGATCGGGGTCGAGTATCTGCCTGCTCCGCATTGTCCGCCGCCGCGCCTGCCTACCTGCAGAATGGCGGTCTACGGATTCTGGGGAGACGGCACGTGGCTCAAGATAGGCAAAGCGGGGCCGCATTCGAACACACGCTACACAAGCCAGCATTACAACCCAGGAAGCGCTCAGAGCACCCTGGCCGGATCACTTGCGAACGATCCCCGCATGCTGACGGTCGAAGGTTTCGACCTAGAAGCGCCCGGTGCCTGGATCAAGACGGCGACCCACCGGGTTAATATCCTTGTGCCATCCCAGAGGCAGAAAGAGTTAGTTGCGCTATTGGAGGCATTCCTGCATTTGAGATTGAGACCTCGTTATGAAGGATAGCCACAACCTCGCCTCCCTGCGCACCACGCCAGTGCCTAACTCTTCCCGGCGAATTGCGGCTGAGGGATGGCATCTGGGCCGCTAAGGAGGAATGAAATGGTATCTACCGTAACCCTTACCAGCCTAGCGATGCTGAAGGTCAACATTGACCAGGGAAGAGACTATCTGGACTACCTGAAACCTTTCATTCTCCAGGTACTCGTTGATAACAACCCGATCCAGTGACTGATCGAGGGGTCCATGATCACCTACAACCCATTTCGGCCTTGAGATTCCCACGCCGACAGTACAGATCGTATTGAAGCGCCTCTCACGGACACACCCGCTTAAGCGTGAAGAGGGTGTATATCATATCACCGGTTGCCAACCCGGGGATCACAAAAGAAGAAAAGTAAGGCCGATGCGGCACATGAAGGCGGTGTAACCGGCCTGATCGAGTTTGCTATGAGGTGGCACTCAGCAGGATCATCTCGGAAGAAGAGGCTGTCAGTGGCCATCGCGGTTTTCTTTCCGAGTTTAATATCTTTTGCCTCGAGGCGTACTTGCGGGGTACGGCCATACCGACGTTTCGAGGCAAGCAGCAAGCGCACATCGTCTTGTCAGCGAATACGCTTCACCTACAGCGCAATGATCCAGAACGATTTGAGAGTTTTATTATTATGGTTCAGGGACACATGCTCGCAAACGCCCTGCTCTGCCCCGATCTTCAAAACGCACCGAGAACCTATAAGAGGGTTAGGTTTTTTCTAGATACGCCTCTTTTGGTGCAGCGGCTAGGGCTGGACGGGGAACTAAAAAAGCGGGCGATTGAGGAGCTCACTGCTTTAGTCCGCAAACTCGGCGGCACGCTAGCTATTTTCTCACACTCACGCGAAGAACTCATTTTTGTGCTGAAAGGTGCGGCCGAGCATGTCGGAAAACCGGGAGGGAGAAGTGCTATAGTCAGGCAGGCTTGGCGAAATGGAACAACTAAGTCTGATCTGCTTCTTCTGGCAGACAAAGTGAATAAATTGCTTTTGGATGCAAGAATTGATGTGGTGGACACGCCGCCTTATGTTATTGATTTCCAGATCGATCAATCCGACTTTGAAAAAATACTGGATGATGAAGTAAGCTACTTCAATCCTCGTGCTAGAGAATACGACATCAATTCAGTTCGGAGTATCTATGTATTGCGAGCTGGCACGTTACCAGATACGATCGAGCGAAGCAAGGCTGTGCTAGTTAGCAGTAACGCTGGTTTAGCACAAGCTGCATACGAGTACAGCAGACGACACGAGGGATCTCTCCACGTATCGAGTGTGATCACGGATTTCAGCCTTGCGAACATGGCCTGGCTAAAAGTCCCCATGGGAGCACCGTCTGTCCCGCTGACAGAAGTTCTGGCATATTCATATGCTGCGCTTCAGCCGACGCAGGCGTTCCTCGACCGGTTCTTAGCCGAAATAGATAAACTCCAGAAGCAAGGCAAAATATCTGAACGAGATCACCAGATACTTCGAAGCAGTCCTTTTGCACAAGATGAGCTGATGAGATTTACGTTGGGAGAGGAAGCTGCTTTAACAGAAGAAACGGTAACCGAAACTCTACGCCGGGTTACCCACGAATTAAAAAAGGAGGAGATCGAAAAACTGACGCAGGAACAGGTATCTCATCGTAAAACCCTTGATGAACTAGCAGCAACCAAGGGACAAAATGAGTCTTTACAGAAGAGGTTGTACTGGAAATCCAGACGGAAATCCCTGCTATGTGCTTGGTGTATATCGTGTGCGATGGGTATTCTTCTTATTCTAGGAGTTGTCGCGGGCTTTGGGCTGCACGGAAGGCATCCAATCTTGGGCTGGCTATTATTGGGGGGCGCGATGTTTCTCGCAGTAGCCACCCTCGCAAATGTGCTTTTTGGGACAACCGTACGACAGGTACACGCCGCGATTCAGTCACGGTGCCTAACGTATTTTCTGCGTCATGAATCCAAAGCGATGGGCATCGATTTTGGGGCAACCGAGTGAGCGAGAAATCTACAAAATCAGCGGTTGGGGCCGACGCCTCCTCCTGGTATGAAAGGCTCAATAGGGCATTTATTCTCGGCCCGGGATCGCACCAGTTAATGCGGTTACTTAGCGAATTATGGAGAGGAAAACATGAGCGAGCTTAAAACCTGTTTCAAAAAAGTGGACTATGACTTAAGCGGCCTACTCCACTACATTGAGATCGGCGACATCGGTTTGCCGGACATTCAGCGGCCGTTTGTCTGGTCGAATGCGAAGGTTCGCGACCTTTTTGACTCGATGTATCGCGGCTTCCCCGTAGGATATTTGCTGTTCTGGGAGAATGCCAGCGGAAATGGGGCGAAACAGATCGGCTTGGACGGAAAGCAGCACACGGTGCCATCGCGCCTGATCGTGGACGGCCAGCAGCGGCTGACCTCATTGTTCGCCGTTTTTCGGGGGAAGAAAGTACTGGATGAGGACTTCAGGGAACGACAGATCGAAGTAGCTTTCCGCCCGCGCGACGGAAAATTCGAGGTTGCTGATGCGGCTATTCGCCGCGACCCGGAGTGGATCGCGAATATCTCAGAAATCTGGGCATCGGGAAAGTCCAGCTACCAGATAGTTAAAGGCTTCCTCAAACAGGTCGAAGCCAAGGGGTCGCTCAGCGCGGAGGACCAAGATCGGATCGAGCATAACCTCGACCGGCTATTTGACCTACAGAAGTATCCCTTTACCGCGTTGGAAATAGCCCCCACGGTGGACGAGGAGCAAGTGGCCGACATCTTCGTTCGTATCAACAGCGAAGGAGTGCGGCTGAACCAAGCGGATTTCATTCTGACTCTTATGTCCGTTTTCTGGGACGATGGTCGCATGGCACTAGAGACGTTCTGCCGGCAGTCGCGCAAAGCGCCGGAGGCGACCGCACCGGCTTCGCCGTTCAATCACTTCATCCAGCCGGATCCAGACCAGCTCTTGCGCGTGGCGGTGGCACTGGGTTTTGGGCGCGGTCGGTTAAAGAGCGTCTATCAAGTACTCCGGGGAAAGGACTTGGAGACAGGCGAGTTCTCTAGCGAACGACGGGACGCCCAGTTCAAAGTGCTCCAGGATGCGCAGGCCGAGGTGCTTAATCTGACGCATTGGCACCAATTCCTGTCGTGTCTCATCGGGGCGGGTTTTCGAAGCGGGGAGATGATCTCGTCCCAGAACGCCCTGCTTTACGCCTATGCGTTTTACCTCATCGGGCGAAAGCGATTTGGACTGGCGGAGCATCAGCTCCAGAAGCTGATAGGCCGGTGGTTTTTTGCATCAAGCTTGACGGGGCGATACACAGGATCACCCGAGACCGTGATGGATGGAGATCTCAACCGGCTGAAAGATGCGAAGGACGCGGAATCATTTGTTGCTGTTCTCGAAGAGATGATGGCAAACGAGCTGACCAATGATTTCTGGACCGTGACCTTGCCTGCGAACCTGGATAGCTCCTCGGCCCGGAATCCGGAGTTGTTCGCGTACATCGCGGCACAGAACCGCCTGGGCGCACCCGTACTCTTTTCTCATAAAACGGTCCAAGACCTTCTCGACCCCGCCATCAAGGGCAAGAAGAAGCCGCTGGAACGGCATCATCTATTCCCACGCGGCTGGTTGGAACACCAAGGGGTGCGGACTTAAAGAAGATAAATCAATTGGCAAACTTCGCTTTGTTGGAATGGCCAGATAATATTACTATCAGCGATGCCCCGCCCGCAGAATATGTGCCGAAGATCCGTGACGACGACCGCATCTCCTCCGACCAATGGGGGCAGAATGTGTGAGCTGCATGCCTTGCCGGAGAACTGGCACCAGATGCCGTATGAGACGTTTCTGCATGAGCGCCGAAAATTGATGGCCGGAATCATCCGCCGTGGTTTTGAGACGCTGAAGTAGGACCGCCCGATGAGCCGGAGAGTCACGGAATCTGCTGTCGAAGAGGCAGCGTCTCGCCTGGATCGAAAGCCCCGGGTGGGCGGTCAAACACGGTCCGGAAATTGCGCCGGGCGAGCTTTTCGCCGAGCGTGCGGATTATGGGCAGGTCGTTTTAGAGGATCGTTTACGCCAGGCACTCGCTCGGCTGAATCCTGCGCTTCCCCCGGAAGCCATCGAGGACGCTTTCCGTAAGGTCATCCGGCCTGAGGGGCCGTCGCTCGATGCGCGCAACCGTGCGATTCACCGTTGGCTCGTGGACGGCGTAACGGTTGAGTATCGCCGCGCTGATGGCTCAATTGCCGGCGCACAGGCGCGCATCCTCGACTTTGACGACCCGGACAACAACGATTGGCTGGCGGTCAACCAGTTCACCGTCGCTGAAAACAAGCATAACCGCCGTCCGGATATCGTGCTGTTTGTCAACGGTTTGCCTCTCGTCGTGATCGAGCTCAAGAACGCCGCTGATGAAAATGCGACGATCTGGACGGCCTTCCATCAGCTCCAAACCTATCAGCAGGAAATCCCATCTCTTTTTGCCTATAACGCCGCCCTTGTGGTCTCCGATGGCATGGAGGCGCGCATCGGAACCGTGGGCGCCGGCCGCGAATGGTTCAAACCATGGCGGACGATCGAAGGCGGAAGCCTGGCTGACCCCAAAACACCCGAGTTGCAGGTTCTTATCGAAGGCGTTTTTAATAAGCGGCGGTTTCTCGACCTGATCCGTTATTTCATCGTTTTCGAAGACTCCGGCGGAGGAACGCTCAACAAGAAGATGGCGGGCTATCACCAATTCCATGCCGTCAACGTCGCAATTCAGGAGACATTGCGTGCGTCGGGGAGAAAAGACATCGGGATCCGACGGGACTGTATAAGTCAGGTCATCAGCCCGGAGGTGAGCCGGGGGACCGCAGGATCGGCGTCGTTTGGCATACCCAGGGCGCGGGGAAGAGCCTCACCATGGCCTTCTATGCCGGGCGCATCATTCGAGAGCCCGCGATGGAGAACCCGACGATTGTCGTGATCACCGACCGCAACGACCTCGACGGCCAACTCTTCGGCACGTTCTCTCGCTGTCAGGATCTCTTGCGGCAGCCGCCGGTCCAGGTCGAGAGTCGGGCTGATCTCCGGGAAAAGCTCCGGGTCGATGCGGGTGGGGTGGTTTTTACGACCATTCAAAAATTCCTGCCTGAGGAAAAGGGGGATCGCTATCCTGTTCTTTCCACGCGGCGCAATATCGTCGTCATCGCCGACGAGGCGCACCGCAGCCAGTACGACTTTATCGACGGGTTCGCGAGGCACATGCATGACGCCCTGCCCAATGCTTCCTATATCGGGTTCACCGGCACGCCGATCGAGTTGACGGATAAAAGCACAAGAGCTGTTTTTGGCGATTACATCAGCATCTACGATATCCAAAGGGCCGTCGAGGACAAGGCGACGGTCCCGATCTACTACGAAAGCCGGTTGGCGAAGCTCGAGCTGGATGAAGCGGAGCGCCCGAAGATAGACCCGGATTTCGAAGACGTGACCGAGGGCGAGGAAATCGAGCGCAAGGAAAGACTCAAGACGAAATGGGCCCAGCTCGAGGCCGTCGTCGGGGCCGAAAAACGCCTGAAGCTCATCGCGCGGGATATCGTTTCGCATTTTGAAAACAGGCTCGAAGCCATGGACGGCAAGGCCATGATCGTGTGCATGAGCCGCCGCATATGCGTGGAGTCTGTATCGAGCGATCGTCGCCCTCCGGCCGGAATGGAATCACGCCGAGGACGACGAGGGAATGATCAAAGTCGTGATGACCGGATCGGCGTCCGACTTGCCGGATTGGCAGCAGCATATTCGAAATAAGCAGCGTCGGGAGATTCTGGCGAAGCGATTCAGGGACCCGAGCGATCCGTTCAAGGTTGTAATTGTGCGGGATATGTGGCTCACCGGCTTCGACGCGCCTTCGCTGCACACGATGTACGTGGATAAGCCGATGCGCGGGCATGGGCTGATGCAAGCGATCGCGCGGGTCAACCGGGTCTTCCATGATAAACCGGGAGGCCTGGTTGTGGATTACCTCGGGCTTGCGGCGGAGCTGAAGCAGGCGCTGGCGACCTATACGGAGAGCGGGGGCACGGGGAAGACAGCAATCGACCAGGAGGAGGCCGTCGCGGTCATGCTGGAGAAGCACGAGGTGTGTTGCGGGCTATTCCACGGATTTGATTGGTCGAGGTGGATATCGGGAACCGCCGAGCAGCGGCTGGGATTGCTGCCAGCGGCTCAAGAACATATCCTGGCCCAGGAGAATGGAAAGGATCGTCTCTTGGGCGCGGTTCGCGAGCTTTCACAGGCGTTCGCTCTGGCAGTCCCGCACGAGAAAGCTCTTGAAATCCGTGACGACGTGGCTTTTTTCCAGGCAGTGAGGGCTGTGCTGGCGAAGCGGGCGCCGGGCGATGCAAGGCCAGAAGAAGAGCTCGACTTGGCGGTCCGGCAGATCGTCTCAAGAGCGGTGGCGTCCGAGGGCGTAGTAGATATCTTCGCCGCGGCGGGGCTCAAGAAACCGGACATTTCGATCTTGTCCGAGGGGTTCTTGGCTGAAGTCAGAGGTATGCCGCAGCGGAATCTTGCCGTGGAGTTGTTGCGCAAGTTGCTGGCAGGAGAGATTAAGGCACGGGGGAGAAAGAATGTCGTGCAGGCGCGATCGTTTGCCGAAATGTTGGAGCTCGCGATAAGACGGTACCAGAATCGGGCAATCGAAGCGGCACAGGTCATTGAAGAGCTGATCGGCTTGGCGAAGAAAATGCGGGAGGCTAATGCCCGGGGCGAGCAATTGGGGATGACCGAGGACGAGCTTGCCTTCTATGACGCGCTTGAGACAAACGACAGCGCTGTGAAGATCCTTGGGGATGAGACATTAAGGAAGATCGCCCAGGAACTCGTGGCGACCGTGCGGGCCAACGTGACGATAGACTGGACCGTGCGCGAGAATGTGAGGGCGCAACTGCGGGTATTGGTGAAACGAATCCTTCGGAAGCACGGGTACCCGCCGGATAAACAGGAGAAAGCGACTCAGACGGTGCTGGAGCAGGCGGAGGTATTGTCGGAAACATGGGCTATTGCTTAATGATCATGGATGAAGAATGAGCGCAGCCTTTATTTTCTGGGGACCGGTCCCGGAAAAGTAAAAATTGAGGAGGCGACAGAAATGAAAACAGAAAGTGAATTTAGAAGGGAACTAAAGAATCTTCTTTTTGACAGAGCACATCCGATTTTTCAGGAATTAGGCATTAAAAAGGTCAGTCAACATCATGACTGGACGAGAAAATATCGCGAGGAGAGAATTCAGAGACTCTGGGACATTGCAGAAAAAATGTTGTTGGCCAAGGCGCAAGCGGAGTTAAAGAAATACATATATTCTCGAAGACTTAAGAAAATCCGGGGTCCGAAGCAACATAGAGGAGAACAGCTGTATTCCTGGGCGAAAGAGAATTTTCCGAGGGGACCAATTCTGTATATGTTTTGGAAAAAGGATAAATGCATCTACGTTGGAACCGGCCATAGCAATTATCGCATTCGTGACTACAAAAAGTCGAAGTACATGGATCGCAGCGAAGCAGACTCTCTCGAAATATATTCGGTCCGTGGCAAAAGCAACAAATCCCGAGTTGAATGTCTCGCCTGCCATATATACCAACCTAAAGACAATCAAAACTCGCCCAGCAAACCAAAGTATTCGAAAAAATGTTATATCTGCCAGAAAAAAAAGGCTATCCATTCAAGGTTGCACGCGCTCCTCGACTGATATATGGCGACCGATAGATTAATTATTCAAGTTAGGTGGAGTTCTCGGAAATAAACTTGAAAGTGGATAAAGAGACGAAACGTTCCAGTTCCCGAACAGAATCTCGCTTTAAGCATGTGAGTAAAAAGAGGGCAATATCAAAGGCAAGATGCACACTTATGCTCTTGATTGCAACCAGGCTAGTGTTGATTTCAAAGTCCTTGAAAACATAGCGTCCATAATAAAACGAGTGAACAGGCCCAGGAAGGAATAATGAAGAACTTTAAGAACCGGACAGGCATGGGCTCCCTCAATGCCTATTCTTATCTCAAAGAAAAACAGGTCCGATGGGCGATGCGGCAGGGGATTGGCCTGCTGGGCTCAGCAGGTCCGCGCGGAAAAAAAGCATATACATCAACGCTCGAGCAGAATCTGTTTCGCCCCCTCTCCCCGGAGGCCCTGAGTGAATATGGATGTGGGAAAGGTGGTGAATTGGCGGCAAATGAGGCCGGCATCCGAAAAATGCAGGCCGTGCATTCGTCTGCTGCCCTAACGGTAAACCTTTTCCAATACTGGCGGGAAATCGATAATCTTGCCCCCCTTCTAAAAGCTCTAGACCTCCCGCGTCAGCTGCTGGTGAAGATTACATATGAACGCAAGTTGCCCATCGCCGATAAGGTCAACAGAAAGGCTTTTCCCGTTGATCCCCACATCGATGTGATGATTGCCTGTCCGGCATCATCCACGGCAATCGAATGCAAGTTCACGGAAGCTTATAGCAGTTATAAGCATGCGGGAATAAAACCTGCATATATGGAATTAAGAGATCTTTGGAAGGGGATTCCTGGCTGCAAGAGACTGGCCCAGAGCATTTGCCCTAACGATGAGGAATTTCCTCATCTCCATCCCGCTCAGCTTCTTAAGCACATCTTGGGTTTGAAGCACGCGTATAAAAACAAGAGTGACTTCCGCCTGCTTTATCTGTGGTATGACGCGCCCTCCAACGCAGGTGATGCGCACCGGAACGAAATCGAGCGGTTCAGCGATATAGTGAAATCAGACGGGATAGCCTTCAAAGCACTTACTTTTCAGGACGTGATTTTTCGCTTGGCCGAAAATCATCAGCCTGAACACCGCGGGTATATCCATTATTTGACAGAGCGATATCTATAAGCGTGACAAGAAGCATTGTAGTCCCATCAAGACCTGGATGAGGAGGTCCGGAAGCTCGTCGCCGAGGGGTTCAAGCCGGGGGAGATCGCGGTCATATCGCTGAGGGGGCTTCTTTTCCCGGGGAGCATCGTCCACAGGAAGAAGGTCGGCGGATATGAGGCTGTGATGGCCACCGACGGTGATATCGGAGGGCGCATCGTTTGCGACACGTTCCTGAGGTACAAGGGGCTCGAGCGGCCGGCCATCATCGTCACAGACCTCCAGCACGAGGTAGAGAAATACAATGTGCGGATGAATATCGCCATCAGCCGGGCGTATGGCGTGCTGAGGGTGGTGGGGGCGAGGCGGGAGATGGAGAAGGATAAATTTCTACTTGACATATCGTGTATGAACAGGGGATAATTGTCCCTGTAAGCCAGCCATACGTCAAGTAAACGTTGGCCCGAGAATGTTGAAACTTGACGAAAAGCATCGATATGGGGAAAGAAATGCCCGCTAATCGCACGGAAAGCAAATTGACGACGCTTGCCTTCTTTGCCACCCACCCCGTGTTCTCTCTCGGGGAGGCAACCTCCGCCTTGAACCCGCCGGGCGGGCGCAAAGCGATGGTGGAACGGCTGAAACACCATCTGGAGAAAGGGCGGCTGATGACAGTGACGCGGGGGATATACGCGGTCGTCCCGGCGGGCGCGAGCCCTGCGGAGTTTCGTCCGGATCCGTTTCTGACCGCCGTAGCGGTCCGGGCGGACGCCGTTTTTTCCCACCATAGCGCACTGGAGCTCTTGGGCGCGGCACATTCTGTTTGGAATCAGGTGACTCTCTATACGGAGAAACGCCGGCGGCCGCTTCATCTCGGGGGCAACGCGATCTGCTTTCATGAGTACCCGCGCGCACTGACGATTCCATCGAAGGAGGCCTTCGGGATCAGGAAGGTCGAGCGGCTCGGAAAGGTGCTCAGCGCTACGGGGCCGGAGCGGACGCTCGTCGAAGGGTTTCGGCGTCCGGCTCTGGCAGGGGGCCTGGATGAGCTCGTGCAGTCGGCCGCAGGATACCCGGTGCTTGACTTGGAGCTTCTCGAAGAGGTCCTTCGCCGGTACGATATCGCCAACCTTTGGGCGGCGTCCGGCTGGTTTCTGGAGCGTTTCCAAAAAGCGTTCTACGTGCCCGATGGCGTCCTCGCGCGCATGGAGCGGAGGAGGCCTCGTTCTCCCCAGTATCTTGAGAGGAACCTTCGGGGCGGATGGCTGGCCTCGCGCTGGAACCTGATTCTCCCGAATTCGCTGAAAACGCAGGGAGGAGTTGGTGAGCCTTAGCCTCGAATTCCTGGAACGGAGCGCGTCCCGCTCCTGAACGTTCACGTGGATTTCGCGTCAAGCGATCTCATCGGGAGAGCCTGGGCGGTCGTGGGCAGGTTCCTTGACCTGAGCGATGATGAAAAGGCGTATATCAAATCCGCTGATCACGGCGACCTTCGGATGGAACTTATCTTTCCTGACGCCCCGCAGGAAGCTGAGCGCGTCGCGGGGCATCCGGCAATCCAGTGGAAGATGGCGAACGTCCGGGCGCATTTGGCTAAAGTGCGGGGAAAGGGCTAAATTTCGGAGTAAGCGAGCGGACTCGGCCAACGAAGCCCGGCAAGGCCTAAAATACCAGTCCAAAGGTTATTCGAATGGCGTTTGACACCGGCATCGAGTGGACGGAATCGACTTGGAATCCCGTGACCGGGTGCTCCAAAATCAGCTCCGGCTGTTTGAATTGTTATGCGGAAAGGATGGCCAGGCGCCTCCAGGCCATGGGCCTCGCAAGTTATGCTGGGGGATTTTCGGTGGCAATTCATGAAGAGGCATTGGAGCTTCCTATCAGGTGGCGCAAACCGAGGATGATATTCGTCAATTCGATGAGCGATCTATTTCACGAAGACGTGCCCGAGACATTCGTCCGGCGAATTTTCGACGTGATGACCGAAACGCCATGGCACAGATACCAAATTCTTACCAAGAGAGAGCAACAGCTTTCGCGGTTGGCTCCATCCCTGCCGTGGTCGGAGAATATATGGATGGGAGTGACGGTAGAGGACGGCCGATATATGGGCCGTGTCGATCATTTGCTAAAAACCCGAGCGGCCGTCAAGTTTCTCTCTCTTGAACCTCTGCTCGGCCCCATCGCAGACCTCAAACTGGATGGGATCAACTGGGTCATCGTGGGCGGAGAGTCAGGCCCTGGAGCGCGCCCGCTCAACGCGAGCTGGGTATTAGATGTTAAAGAAAAATGCCGGAGAGCGAGAGTTCCTTTCTTCTTTAAACAGTGGGGGGGTGTACGCAAAAAGAAATCCGGGCGGCTTCTCGAAGGCAGGATCTGGAACGAGAGGCCGAATTTCGGATAAACAAAGTTACAACGGGAATTCCATTTACCCAGCCCATGGGATTTCTGCTTACCATGACCATTGGAAAAGTGTTTACCATGGACCTGGGAATTCAGCTTACCATTTCCAGGCGTTCGCATGAATATCGCGGTAAGCAGGGCTTGCGGCGTGCTGAGGGTGGTGGGGGAGAGGAAAGAGATAGAGAAGGACGGGATACTGAAGAGCATTGCTGGCCTGTCGGCCAAGGCAAAGGACCTGATATAACTTCCATTTTGCATATGAGGCTTCCTCAGTTCCCTGCATTGGGCAGCTGAGACAGGCGCTCCCTTCCCACCGTCTCTTGATTAAGAGGACTCACAAAAGAGGCAATGTGTTGTATTTTAATTACAACAGTTATGAGTTGAAAGGACCACCGATGAAAGCCAAGCCTCTTTTTGGGGAATATTTCAAGGAAAAGCGGATAGAAAAAGGCTTTACTCTGAGGGAATTCTGTCGGAGGTTTGATCTCGATCCGGGCAACATCAGTAAACTAGAAAGAGGGATGCTGCCCCCTCCGGAATCAAAAGAAAAGCTGGAGGAATATGCCTCCGCTCTGGGGCTCAGGACGGGACCGACGAATGGTACCAGTTCTTCGACTTCGCCGCGGCGACCAAGGGCATCATCCCACGCGAATTCCTCGACGACGAAGAGTTGATTAGGAGCTTGCCGATCATATTCCGCACATTCAGAAGCAAGAAGGTTTCGAAAAAAAGCGTGGAAGATCTCATCGAAAAGTTGAAAAAGACCTAGAAGATGGCCAAGCCGCCGGAACTTCGGTTCTTTTCCTATGAAGAAATCCGGAGAATCGCCGATGATTTTGCACGCCGGCACGGCTTCGACAAGATATTCCAGTCGACGTTGACAAGCTCGTTGACAACATCCTCAAAATAAACGTTATCCCCTTTCCGTCCTTGTATAGAAGTTTTGAGGTCAATGCTTTCATTTCCAACGATTTTCGCAAAGTCTATGTCGACGAATACCTCTATGTGAATCTTAAACCTGTGATAGCCTAGCAATAGTGTCCCCCTTTACTGCCAAGCTAAGATGTCCCCTAGGAGGAGGCGGACATGAAGGAGCTGATAACCTTGAGCAGGCGTGAGGCACAGCGGATCCAGGTTCTCGAGCAGGTGATCCGGAAGAGTCTCTCTTTGAAGTCGGGGGCTACGCTGATGAAGGTCTGCTATCGTCAAGCGAAGCGTCTGGTGGCCCGATATCGGAGAGAAGGTCCGAAGGGCCTGGCCCATCGGCGCCGGGGCCGGGCTGCCCCAAACGCGCTGGGTCCGGAAATCCGCGAACGGGTTCTGGCGCTGCACCGAGAGGTCTATGCCCAGTTCAACGATACTCACTTCGTCGAGATGCTGAAGGAGCGGGAGGGTCTTCGGATCGGGAGAGAGACGGTCCGCCGCTGGCTGCGCGAGGCTGGGATCCGGCCGAAACGGCGTCGCCGGCCACCCCAGCACCGCAGCCGGCGTCCGCGGCGACCTCAGATCGGACTCCTCATGCAGTGGGACGGCAGTCCTCATCTCTGGTTTGGTCCCCAGGGGCCCGCCGCGAGCCTTCTCCATGCCGCAGACGACGCGACCGGCACCGTCCTGGGCGCTCTGTTCCGGCCCCAAGAGGATGCCATCGGCTATCTGAGACTCTTGGATATGGTCCTGAGGCGGCACGGAATCCCCGCGGCCGTCTATCAGGACCGCCACAGCGCTCTGTTCCGCAACGATAACCACTGGAGCCATGAAGAAGAGCTGGCCGGCGTACGCTTCCCGACTCATGTCGGACGTGTCCTTCAAGAACTTGGCACGGAACCCATCCCCTCCTTCTCTCCCCAGGGGAAGGGTCGCATCGAGCGCCAGGGCGGAACCTTCCAGGATCGCCTCATCGCCGAGATGGCCCTCGCCAACATCAGCGAGATCGATCAGGCCAACGCCTGGCTGGAGGCCGTCTACCTTGATCGTTTCAACGCCCGCTTCGCCAAGAGGCCAGAGCTGCCCGGTACGGCCTTCCGCAAAATCAATGCCGCCCAGCGCTATCAACTCGTCTCCTTCGCCTACGAAGCCACCGTGGCCAACGACAACACGGTCCGGCTCGGCGGCTTGATCATCGATCTCCCGCCGGGACCTCGCCGCCGCAGCTACGCCCGCCGCCGCGTCTTGGTCCGCCAGCACCTCGACGGAGCTTGGACGGTCTGGCTCGAGGGACAGTGCATCGGACACCACGGCCCGACGCCACTGCGAGAGCCGTTCCGGAGTCGACGGCCCCATCAACCCGGCGAGACTCATAGCATCCGACACATCCTCCAGGTGTACTACGAAACAACGCCCGCCCCCAATCCCGGGGGACATTTTAGCTTGGCCGTTGAGGGGACATCTTGACAAAGCTTAGACAATGTGAATCTTGAACCCCAATATCGTTTTCATCCTAGCGCATGAGTTGGGGCACATGATTTTGCATGCCGCCTATTATAAGCAGTTCAAAATCGATAGTTTAGCGTCTTATGTCGAGTTTGTATCGGGCATCGGAGAAGATGAATATAAGCTTATCGAGACGCAGGCCAACCATTTCGCTGGGCTCTTTCTGGTTCCGGCGGCAGCCCTTGGAGAACATTTTCTCGAGCAGGCCAAGGACATTGTGCGTTTCATTTCCTCTCGATACAAAGGGCGAAGGGAGAGACAATTACCTGGGAACGGCGGCAGAGCTGATTGCCCAGAAGTTAAGCCCGATATTCAACGTGCACTATCAGCCGATTCAGATCAGGATTGAAAGGGACAAGTTGACGGAGTTGATTCCGTAAGAAGCACGCCTTATCTAAAGATTTAACTTTTTGTATTTTTCTAGGCATATATTTGCTTCATCGAGATTACGGAAAAACGTGCTATCTAAAACGTTCGTTCTTAAGAATAGCCTGCTTGTATACTCCTTTCCAATCTTAGCCCAATCGCGCAGCGCACTGCCAAGAAGTCCGCAACCCTTTAAATCGCTTCTAATATTAAGATTATCCAAGATTACTATTCCCTCAATATCTTTTAATTTATCTTTGCCGTCATAACGTTATAGCGTTATAATGTCTTCATGTAGCGAGGTGCGATAACATGGAAAAAGCCAGCAAGCGTGTGACGGTTTATCTTCAACCCGAATACCATCGAGCCCTGCGGGTCAAAGCGGCCGAAACGGAATATTCGGTTTCCGAACTCATCAACGAAGCTGTGCAAACTGCTCTCCGCGAGGATGCCCTGGACCTGGAAGCGTTCGAGACCCGCGCCGGCGAACCTTCAATCTCCTTCGAAAAAGTTCTCCAGAAGCTGCGCAAGGATGGAAAGCTATAAAATCCTCATCAAGAAGTCGGCCGCCGGAGAGCTCGCCAAAGTCCCAAGGAAGGACCTTGAGAAAATCGTCCGGCGCGTCCGGGATCTGGAGCAGAATCCGAGGCCTTCCGGCTGCCGAAAGCTTTCCGGGAAGGACAGATATAGGTTGAGGCAGGGGGATTACCGGATTGTGTATGCGGTTGACGATTCTCGGCGTATTGTTGAGGTTTATAAGATCGGGAAGAGGCGAGAGATCTATAGAGACTGAGAATATATCGTCATTCGAGTAAAAGTACTCAACGCATTGAGCAAAACATCCCACCATAATCCCATCTTTCTGTCTGGGATGGGATAGACCGAATGTCCGTGGCGGCTGATGTTCAATCCATGACCGGAGCCATGCGGGACGTCTTCGAGGCCAAGAAAAATGTCCTCGAAGATTACCTAAAGAGCTTCAAGTTGCAGGATGGCCAGAAGGGCGTTCTCGTTTTCATCGGAGGCGAGGTGGCCGGCGAGGCGGCGGTTCCGGACTGAATAAATTGTCCTAGAACAGGATTTAGGGCCAATCACCAAGTTTGTCAGTTGAGGAAATCGGTGTCAGGCACCAAATACGCACTTCCGTCAACCGCTTGGTGACGATGTGTGACTTCTTGTTACTTGACAAAATCAGTGTAATATTTTACACTTATCGGTGTAACAAGAGACAATGATTTCGCTCAGATCCCAGGTCACTCGGAAAATCTTAAACCTCTTTTTCCTTAATCCCCACGAGACTCTTTATGTCAATGAATTGTCTAGGAGGCTTGCTCTGGACAAAAGAAACCTGGTAAAAAAGCTGCATGAGCTCGACCAAATAGGCATCCTCAAGAATGAAAAAAAAGGAAATCTAAGGCTTTACGGTGTCAACCCGCAGTTCCCGCTCTATCAGGAATATAGAAAAATCGTCTTGAAGACAATCGGAGTAGAGGAAAAACTTAAGCAGATAATGAGAGGAACGCCTGGTGTCGAGGAAGCCTATATTTATGGCTCATATGCCCAGGATGCGATGAGTGCTCACAGCGATTTGGACCTTCTTATTGTCGGAAATCACGAAATCAAAGCCCTCCAGAAGAAGATAATTCTTCTCCAACGTGAGATTAGCAGGGAGATTAATTCCGTCAATATGAGTGAAGATGAATTCAGGAAGAGAGTCGACATGAAGGATCCTTTTCTATCCGGAATATTCCAGAGAAAGACGATTAGGCTTGTCTGATGAATTATGAGGGCAGATTTTTTATACGATTTAATTTCAGCGACGGACAAATTGAGAAAAATCTTGCGAGCGCAATGAGGGATCTGGAAATATCGAAAAAGGTGGATATTTTGGATGTCAAGTTCAATTATGCTTAACGGACTGAGAAAAGGGGGACTCGCTTTACTCAGCCATTCTCAACTCAAAGTTAAGAGCATCACAGGTAATCAGGCTAAGATAATCGAAAATTTGGCTCGAATCCTAAACGATGATTCTATCGAAAGCTTGGGAAACATGATGCGTCAGAAAAGGAATCTGGACTTCTATTCCGGTGGAGCCGAAGTGACTGAAAAAGAGTGTGAAGAATATATTAATTTTACCGAGAGCGTTTTGAAGCGGCTTGAGGAGTTGATCCTGCGGCGGGCCAACTAGAAAACCTGTCTCCGTGTCACCCCAAATTACCGCGGACATGAAAGTCCGGGGACACATATCAAGAAATTCAAAAGTTTTTCTGAAAGTCTTTTATCGAATCGTGGTCTCCGGAGAGCTTTTGTCGATCTTGCAAAAGAAGGCTTGAACTTATATCTCACAGGGATTTCAGGTGTTTCCGGGCCCCCTTCGAGGTTTTGTAGCTCTTGCCGCGCTCGGCGACCAGCCGTTCGATTTTGCCCCACTCCTCCTGCGTGTATGTTTCTCTCTCCATAATTTCGCAGGGCAGAAAGAAAACTCCCTTATCAGTCACCTTAAAAATAACCGATGAGCCTTTTTTAAGATTGAAGATGCCCCGGATCGGAGCCGGCACGGTCACTTGTCCCTTCGACGTCATTTTGGCTATTTGGATGAGTTCCATGGATGCTCCTTACTTTCTTACGTCCTTACTATACGTCCCCCGATTCAGATTGTCAATAACAACTGACAGATAGTCTACTTTAAAGTAGTCTACTTTAGAGTAGACTCGAGGCGAAGGAGGCGGCCATGACCTTCATTGACAGGAAGCGTGAACTCGAAGCTCTGGAGAAATACTGGCGAACGAAAGAGCCTCAGCTCATCGTGATTTACGGGAAAAGGCGCATCGGGAAAACGGAACTCATCAAGCAATTTATCAAGGAGAAGCCCCACCTCTATTTCTTGGCTCACTCGACCCGAAAATGTCTCTCGACAAGAATTTGACCGATGAACATATTCCAGCCTGAAGCCTTCCTCTATAGCGAGGTCGAATTTGTCTTGCTGGAAGCGCTGAGGGAGCCGCGCAACTACTTTGCCATCTTGAAAGCCATCGCTTCGAGCAAGAACAAGTTCGGGGAAATCGTGAATGAAACAGGCCTGGCCAAAGGATGAAAGCTGACTGGGCTTCCTTTGTCGCGGAGAATTATGAGAATCTCGCTCAAAGTCTGACCAGAGAGCACGAGGAAAAATTCTTCCCGATGGACAAAGTCGGTCGCTGGTGGGATAAAAACGAAGAAATCGATATCGTTGCCTTGAACGAGCATGAGAAAACAATCCTCTTTGGGGAAGCCAAGTGGAGCAACAGGCCGGTGGGTGTGGATGTCTATGAAAAGTTGAAAAGGAAGACGCAATTCGTGGAATGGAACGGAGGCGAACGAAGAGAGTACTTTTGTCTTTTTTCAAGAAGCGGTTTTACCGAAAATATGCTCAAGCTGGCAGGGAAAGAAAGAATTGTGCTTTTCCAAGGGGATAAAATGTTGGGAGATGTTCCCTGAGACCCCCTCCATACAAACCGTGGAATAGTCCAAAGCTAGAACACTGGAGCGGGGAGGTCCGTTTGATCTGGATGTGTTGTGATGAGGAAGGAATGAAAGTCGCATGGCTTGATTATATACAAGGTTTGTATATAATAAGAGGAGGATTATTTTGGAGGAAAGATCAATGGCTGCGAGCACAGTCAACATCTCGTTCAACCAGGAACTTCTAGCGGAGATCGACAAGACTGCCAAACAGGAGTCGCGCACGCGGTCCGATCTCATCCGGGAGGCGGCTCGCCTGTACATCGGACGGAAAAATAGGTGGGAAAGGATATTTGCTTTCGGCAGCCGCCAGGTTCAACGACTCGGGCTTCGAGAGGAAGACGTTGCCGCTGAAATTAAGAGATATCGCGCCAGAAAAGAAACTCGAAAAGCCTAGGGTCGTTCTCGATTCCAACGTGTTTATATCGGCGGTTCTGTTCGGGGGGAAGCCGCGCGAAATTTTGGACCTGGCTATCAAAGGCCTGATTGGGATAGCCGTTTCGGACGATATCCTGGATGAGATCAAGGGAGTTCTCGAGGGCAAGAAGTTCCAATTTCCGATGAAAAGTGTCTACGCTTTAATGAGAGAGATTGAAGACCTAGCCGAACTCGTCGAGCCCAAGGAGCGTATAGAAGCGGTCCCGGACGATCCCGAAGATAATCGAGTCCTGGAATGCGCGGCCGAGTCTGGCTCCAACGTCATCGTATCCGGCGATTCTCACCTGTTGGCGCTTCGAAGTTTCGGCAAGATCAAAATTACGAACCCGGATGAGTTTCTCCGCCTGTTCAGAAAAAAAACCGTCCGATGAAAGCCGCCAGATCAGCGAGGGAATCAATATCACGGTCTTCCCAGATGATAAAATCTACAGCACAGAGCTGCTGATCATGCAAATTGTCGCTCTTTCAGACCTGCGCGGGATTCGCTCCAGGTTTGAAAAAGCCCGCAGGCTTGTCGATGAGGGGATCAAGGCGCTCCTATTGGCTCCCGGAGGAGAATTACGCTATGAGAAATATTTATTTCACGGCCGACACTCATTTCAATCATGCCAATATTATCAGCTTTTGTCAGCGCCCGTTTGCGTCGGTGGCAGAAATGAACGAGGCCCTGATCGCCAAGTGGAACGCCAGGGTCGGGGAGGGAGACCTTGTTTATCACCTGGGAGATTTTGCCTGGGGGGACTGGGGGCCCATCCTCGAGCGGCTGAACGGAGATATTATCTTGATCAGCGGGGGACATGATAAGAAAGTGCAAAAAAAGTACGCTGGCCGGTTTCTCCATACGGCCGATTTGATGGATATTGTTATCGAGGGATATGCGATCGTCCTTTGTCATTACTGCCTTAGAGTCTGGAATAAGAGCCACTTTGATTCCTGGCATCTATTCGGGCACAGCCACGGGCAACTCCCGGCGCTCGGAAAGTCGCTCGATATCGGTGTCGACGGCCATGGTTTTGCGCCCTGGTCCTGGGGAGAAATTAAAGTGTATATGGCTGAACGGCCCCATAATGAGAACTTCTTAGGATCGAAAAAAAGGCAGACGGTTCTGTCTTCTTTTAAAGCTTAGGTTGCACGGCGCAAGGCCTTCCTGATTTCCTTTTCGTCACTCGCGAGCCTATCAAAGTCCGCAGCCTTCCAGCGCAATGCCTTGCCCATTTTGTGAGGCTTGCAAAGAGCGCAAGATCTTCTTTTCTTTTTTAATCGCTTTCTCAACGAGGGATCCTTTCATCTATTTGAGAAGAGCAGAGACGGAAATATCCTCGTCCAGATCCGGCCAGTGAATTCCTATGCCCTTGCCGATCAGACGCCAGTTTTTTCTCTGTTTCGGCGAGGCTTCCTTAAGCCTGGGGAACCATCCCAGAGGCAGGCTGATTTCTCTTCCGTTTTCACTCAATTCTCTTTCCTTATACCCGACTGACTTCGCCAGGTCAATAGGCTCAAGCCAGAATTTCGCATGGTTGTCGTCTGATTCTACGTGGATATGACGAGGTTCCGTGGGGGCAGATCCGAATTCCAGAGAATTAAGAGCTAATCGGCCGAGCGCGAACGTCTTATATCTTGACAAATGCAGGCGACCGGCATAAATTATAATGGACTAATAAATTAGTCCAAAAATAGACCTATTTGGAGAAGGCGCTCATGAGCTATTCAGAGACGGTTCCGTTGAGCAAGGCCAAGGCTCATCTTTCGGAATTCGTCCGGAGGGTCCGGGAGGAACACGAGTCTTTTGCCATCACCCACAGGGGGAAAGTCGAGGGAGTCCTTTTAAGTCTCGAAGAGTACGAAAGCCTTATCGAAACTCTGGAAATCCTAAGCGACAGGGATCTTATGGCTAGCGTCCGCCGGGGACTCAAGGATGAGAAGACCGGAAGGCTTCACGCTCATGCGGAGGTCTTCCCGAATAAATGAAGGATTCTCGTTATAAGGTTTTCTTTACGAGAGAAGCGAAGCGGAACGTCGAGAAGATGGACCCTTCGATCAAGAGAATCATCAAGAAGGCTATAGAATCCTTAGCCGTCAACCCCGCCAAAGGAAAGCCGTTGGCCTATGACCTGGCCGGGTTGCATTCGCTCAGGACATCCGATTATAGGATTATATACCGAGTAAGAGAGAAACAGCTCATCATCATCGTCATCGCTGTCGGCCACCGCAAAGAGATCTATAAGAAACTCAAAGAACTTCTCTCCGGACGATGAGAAATACTTTTTTAGATGGCCATGGTTTTGCGCCCTGGTCCTGGGAAGAAATCAAAGCGTATATGGCTGACCGGTGATATATATACTCCTATGGTCTTATAGGTTTCTTGATGGTTTCAAGGGCTCGTCAGCTTGGTGCTGACGAGGCGATTGAGACTGATGCCTTCTTCAGCGGCCTTGATCGCGAGAGCGCGGTGGACTTCCGGCGGAATCCTGACGACGAATTTTCCGCTATATAATCTTCCAGAAATCGGAGAGGGAGGAGACTCTCCATTGTTCTCCATATCTTGGACGGCTTTTTTTACGACCCTACGAATTCCTTTTAAGGCCGCCTCTGGACTCTTGGCCAGCCAGCTGAGGCTGGGAAATTCGATGCACAACCCGACAAATTCCCTGTCGTTCTCAGACCAGGTGATTCTATATGTATACCGGTCAGTGTTCAGGCTCATTTTTGGCCTCCAATTTATCGATTGCAGTCAGCACTTGCTTCACCTGATAAGCTTTGGCCATGCCTTTGTCATTCTGAATATTGATTCTTGGGTCTCCCGGCCAAGGTGTCTTGTATACTCTGTGACTGCCGCTGCGTTGTCTTGCCGGTCCGAAGTAATAATCACAGACTCTGAGCAGATCTTTGAAGCGCACATTTTTGGGATTGCTCCCAATTCTTTTTAGAATGGCATCTATGGCATCATGGTTCATGATATCACTATAGATACTATTGTCAAGCTTTTGGATAACCGATTTTCTTATAAGAAGACGCCCCCGGGCATAGGATTTTCTCGAGCGTTATGAGAAAAGAACGATGGATAGGACTCGGCTAACCAGGGCCAATTTCCGCGAGAATGAGGAGTTCTTGACATTAATAAGAAACGAGCATTTAAAATATGCAGAGGTATGAAATGGTAAGAAAGACGGTTGCCATGGATGAGGATCTTGTCAATGAGCTCGATCATTTTGCTAAAAGCGAGGAGAGGGATTTTTCCGGCGCTCTTCGGTACGATTTAAGAATCGGTCTGCTGGCACTCGAGAACTCTGAATTGACCACAGAGGAAATCAAGGACATCATCGAGGCCCAGGTGGACTATCAGATGGGCAGGGTCACTGAAACCAATCCAAAAGACATCTGAATGAAAATTCTCGAGACTTCGAAATTTCGGAGGCGGCGGAAAAAGATCAGAGAGGACGCCGAAAGAAATTCACTGAAAGATGCGATTCTGGAAGTTGAAAAGAACCCTCAGGCCGGGAAAAAGCTGAAAGGAGAATTCGCTCTTCTGAGGTTATATCAATACACAGTGAGGGGCCAGGCGCGGCGACTTGTTTACAGGTGGGAAAAAGATCTGATTATTCTCTTTTCCTTCGGCCCGAGAGAGGGCATATACAAGTAGCCTGGCGAGAAAATAGAGAAATCTCTATTGAGGCTGCGATGGGAGTCGTCCGGAGGTATTGTAAAAATATATTGACATTGTGAAAAAGCATTGTAAAATGACAATATAGTTGACAATGTGCACCAAGTCCGAGTTTCCCGCTTATGTCCCGCGGTTGATGTCTCGTCCCGAAGGATCATTTTTTCTATTCGGGCCACGCGGAACCGGCAAAAGCACATGGCTCCGACACGTCCTCCCTGACGCCCTCTTCCTCGACCTTTTGGACTCGGCGCTTTACCTCGAACTTGCCCGCTCTCCGGTGCGGCTGGAGGCTTTAGCCGGTAATAGGCCCGAAGGCGCCTGGATCGTCCTCGACGAAATCCAAAAAATCCCCCAGCTTCTGGACGAAGTCCACCGGCTCATGGAATTGCGGCGGTGGCGCTTTGCTTTATGCGGCTCGTCGGCGCGGAAGGTCCGACGTGGTGGCGCCAACCTGCTGGCAGGCAGGGCTCTGACCCTGAACATGGAGGGCTTTTCTGCCGGCGAGCTCGGTCGTGCATTTGACCTTAGTTTAGCCATCGACTGGGGGACGCTGCCATTTGTTCTCCGGGAGCCAGGCCGGGCGGCCGATATTCTCTCGGCCTACCTTAATACCTATCTCAAGGAAGAGGTCCGCGAAGAAGGTCTGGTCAGGCGCGTCCCGCCGTTCGTCCGATTTTTGGCTGTCGCCGGCCAGATGAACGGGCAGATCGTCAACCTTCAAAACATCGGCCGCGAGTCCGGCGTAGCCCGGAGCACCGCGGAGACCTATTTCGCGATCCTCGAGGACACTCTTCTTGGTCATTTCCTTCCTGCCTGGCGTCCCCGGCTCAAGGTGCGTGAGGCCGCCCATCCCAAGTTTTACTGGTTCGATCCCGGGGTTGCCCGGGCCGCGGCCGGTTGGCTCCGCGACCCGATCGACCGCATCTGGCAAGGAAACGCTCTGGAAACCCTCATCTTTCATGAGATCCGGGTTTATAACGAAGCCGCCCGAAAGCACCGGCCGATTGCTTATTACCGGACTCCCGCTGGAGTGGAGGTGGATTTTGTTATCGAAACCTCCAGGCGCGGCGCCGGCGAACCCGCCGAGTTCATCGCGATCGAAGTGAAACGGGCCGAAAAATGGAACCGGGAATGGGAAGGCCCCCTTCGATCGCTCGAGAAGTTCAAGGAGATTAGGCTGAAAAAGCGGATTGGCGTTTACACAGGGAGTCGCTCCTATGTATTTGATGGGGTTGAAGTCCTCCCCGTCGACGCGTTCCTGGACGCCCTCCATGATGGCAAGATTTTCTGACCTCGGACCGACCTCGGCCGCCGACCTGATTTGAGAAGTCAAGGAGTCTGACCGTGCCAGAATATTCGATATCCCAGATTGGCACGTTCGAGGAATGTGCGCTTCAATACAAGTTCATCTATTTATTTCCTGTTCTATCATCGTGATCAAAAAAAGGTGGAATCCATGAGCAAGCTTTTCGCTATCGGCTTCACTCTTTTCGCGATCTTTTGCGGCCCATGCCCATGTCAGGCCGCTAAAATTCCCTGTTACGCATGGCTCAGCGGGCCCAAGACCGGGACCGCGACGGATAAGGACCTCGAAGCCCGGTTCGCCGACCTCAAAAGAAAAGGGATCGACGGCGTGCTGTACTCGGCCGGTCATGATCCCGAGACCTACAGACGAATCGGGAAGATCGTCAAGGCGGCAGGCATGGAGTTCCACGCCTGGATCCCCACGCTTATCCAGCAAAATGATCCCAAACTGAAGCACGATTGGTACGCCTTGAACGGGCTCGGCCAGTCGGCCTACGACAAGCCCGCTTACGTCAATTATTACCGGTTTCTCTGCCCGAACCGCGAGGAGGTCTATCTCTATCTGGCGGATCTTTACGGCCGCGTGGCGGAGGTCCCGGAGGTCGATGGAATCCACCTGGATTTCATCCGCTTCCCGGACGTCATCCTCGCCCGCGGACTCTGGAAGAAATACGGCCTGGTGATGGACAGGGAATACCCTCAATTCGACTATTGTTATTGCGACAAGTGCGTTTCCGATTTCAAGGCGCAGACCGGCCTGGACATCAGGACCGTCAAGGATCCTTCGAAGGTCGAGGAGTGGAAACGATTCCGCTATGATCTGATCACGAAGCTCGTCAATCGCCTGGCGAAAGACGTGCGTTCCAAAGGCAAACGGATCACCGCTGCCGTATTCCCGGGTCCGAATTCCGTCGCCAGGAAGATCGTGCGGCAGGAATGGGACAAATGGGACCTGGACGCGTTCTTCCCGATGAATTATAACGATTTCTATCTCGAGGGGACGAAGTGGATCGGAGCGATGTGCAAAGAGGCGGTGACGGCGCTTCACAACCGAAGGCCGGTTTTTAGCGGCCTGTTCATCTGTCCCGACCCCGCGAAAAAGGCCGGTGAGCCAGACCCCGAGAATCATGGCCTGGTGCCGGAAGAATTGGAAGCCGCGATAAGGGAATCCATGGAAAATGGCGCGGCGGGGATATGCCTGTTCACTCCGGACAGGATGACGGAGGCGCACTGGGCCGTTTTTGAGAAGGCGATCCATGGCCGGAAATCAATAGCTCTTCTGGCGAGTGTCGGCTGCGATCATGAAGACAATCTTGCGGGCATCATCGATTTCATGAAAAAGCCTGAATCCTCCGATCCGATACCGCCAAGTTTCAGGCTTATATCCTCTGAGTTTTTTGATGTTTCGGCGAAACAAGGCTGCGTCCGAAGCTCGGGGATAGACATCAGTTGCGCAATCGGGAGACCACCTTGTCTCGTGGCGCTGCCCAAGGTTTGTCAGAAGGTCGGACTGGAATTGCTCCGTCTCGAATATCCGGTATTCACTCAACAAAGCGCCCCCGGCCCTTCTTGGCTTGAAGAGATGCCCGGTTTTGAGACGTCCGAGGAGGTCGCCGGTCGGCCAGGATCCCGTCCATTTCGTACCTGTCAATATACAGTTCCTCTTCTAGGCGCCGCATAGCCAAAGTTTCTATTGCGTTGGATAGTTTCCGGTTTTCCGATTTCGCGTACGCTTTGAGGCAGGTTATAGTCGTCTTCCGCGATACGGAGTGTCTAGCGTTTTACTCATAATTCGTTTTCCTTTAAATAGATTCAAATGTATTCTAACAGCATCGAATTGCCATGTCAAGTACCCAGTTCCATTATTCAGCACTCATAGTCGGACCTCGAGCATGCGGTCGAGGCGGAAGGTGCGGCACTCGCCGCGCTTGTGGCAGAAGGCCCGGACCCCCTCGAACGTCCGGCCGTGGTACTCCATCATCTCGACGGCTTCGGGCCGGATGCGGCGCCGCGATTTCGTGTCGTCGGGCTTGAGGTAGACGATCTCGAGCTCGCGGCCCGCCCGGATCGCCTCGAGGACGAGGGCGCGTTTGTCTGCGGCGGGGAGCGTCTCCTCGGCCTTCTTGTACTGGAAGCGGGTCAGGAAGCGGACGATCCGCCAGTCCATCCAGATGTGGCTCTTGCGGATGGGCGTCTTGAGGACGATGCCTTCGAAGCTCGTGCAGCGGCTGAGGGCGACGTAGACCTGGCCGTGGGCGAAGGCGCCGCGGCCGATGTCGATGACGACCCGGTCGAAAGTCTTGCCCTGGCTCTTGTGGATCGTGACGGCCCAGGCCAGCCGCAGGGGATATTGGGTGAACGAGCCCACGGACTCCGACTCGATCCGGTCGGACTCGGCCTCGTAGCGGAAGCGGAAGAGATCCCAGGTGTTGGTCGAGAGCTCGACCCGGCCGGCGTCGGGGAGGTCGACGCAGACGATATCGTCGTCATCCGGGACCTTGACGATCTTGGCGACGCGGCCGATCGTCCCGTTCACCCAGCGGCCCTTGCGGTCGTTCGTCAGGAGCATGACCTGGGCCCCGGGCTTGAGCTCGAGCGTCTCTTCGGTCGGGAGCGAGGAGCGGTCGAATTCGCCCTGGATGAACCCCTCGTAGCGGCGGACGCGGCCGGGGAGGGCGGCCAGCTTCTCGCGGTTGCGGACCGCGGCCAGGTCGTTCGTGCTGGTCAGCGTGATGTAGAACTCGCCGTCGGGAGGCGAGAAGGAGGGCCGGCAGCGGCTGTTGAGGTGGACGATCTGGCCGTCGTCGATCGAGCGGTTGCGGATGGCGTTGAGGAGGTCGATGAACGCGGCGTCGGTCTGGCGGTAGACCTTCTCGAGCTCGACGAACTCCATGTCGAAGGTCAGCTCGCCGAAGATCTTGGCCGAGAAGAAATAGGGCGACTCGTAGCGGCCGGAGAGGCCGGCGGCGGGGTCGCGGCCGCGCCCGGGGGCGGAGGCGCCGGCGAAAAGGCCCCTCTCCCGGCCGGTGACGACAGGCGGGAGCTGGTAGAGGTCGCCGATGAAGATCATCTGGAGGCCGCCGAACCATTCCTTGGGGCGCGGGCCGTTGAGGCGGAGGAATTTCTCGACGCAGTCGAGGAGGTCGGCCCGGACCATGGACACCTCGTCGATAACGACGGCGTCGAGGTTCCGGTAGATTGCGTCGCGGGCCTTGGCCTTGGAGATCTTGCGGACGGCGTCGGGAGTGATGTCGGGCTTGAAACCGAAGAACGAGTGGATCGTCTGGCCGCGGACGTTGAGGGCGGCGACGCCGGTCGGCGCCAGGACGGCGATGCGCTTGAGCGTCTGCGAGCGCCAGAGCTCGAGGAGCGTCGATTTCCCGGTCCCGGCCTTGCCGGTGATGAAGACGTGACGGTCCGTCCCCTCCATGATGTCGAGGGCGCGGCGGAAGCCGGGGTTGATTTCGATGGCGTGGGGTGCGCGGGGCGGCTCGGGCGTGCGTTTTCATCACAGCCGTATTCTCTCTGAAAAACCGCGAGGACGCAACAAATGAAGCATCCTTCCGAGTGGAGCGACAAGGATCTGCACATAGAAGACGGCCTCGCGCTTGGCGGGCAGGTCCATCGAGTAACATCGAGAACTTGGTGAGCTGAAGAACCAAATTCAATCGTCTCTATGATTTGAGATGAGCGTCATAATCTTATGAAAGATTAAGGTTGACAAATGTCATACTTGTAATATAAGTATTACAGAGGTGAAACCTATATGCCAGTCATATCTATCAGGCTTCCTGATGAACTCTCACGGCGTTTGAACGCACTGGCCAAGAAGACGAAGAGGACCAAAACGTCATTTATCAGGGAAATGGTTGAGGAGAAACTCGCCGATTATGAAGAGGCCTACACTGCTCTCGAGAGGCTGAACGATAAGAACGCCAAGTATCTAACCACTGAGGAGCTGGAGAAAAAGCTTGGGTTATGAAGTCATCTGGCAAGAGAAAGTGCTCCAAGATCTTGAGGCGATTGACAAGAAGGATGCATGCAGGATTGTCGAAAGAGTGAAAACATACCTTGTCCAGAATCCGACAGGCTTGGGAACGCCGCTGAAGGGGATTTTTAAGGGTTTGTTCAGATACCGATACGGGATATATCGAGTCCTTTACGCTGTAGACATGACGGAGCAGAAGGTGATCGTCCTTCATGTGAAGCATAGGAAAAAAGCCTATCGCTAGAATTCCCGGGTAGCGATCCGAATATTTGAGGTCAGCGAAGCTATCTCCGGATGCACGGCCTCCAAGTCCCAGGACAGCTCCCAGGAATTGCTTATCTCAGCGTGCCTTCGTAATGGGCGGTGAGCTGGCGCTTTTTGACCTCGTCCGGCGTGTAGATGGGGAGGAGGACCGGTGCCACGCGGTTGGTCTTGATCCTGGCCTTCTTAAGTTCATTCTCATATCTCGTAATGTGTTTGAGGGTGAGTTTCCCAAGGGCCGCGTGTTTGACATACTCGGCCGCGAATTTTCCCGCCCTGCGTCCGAAGACGTTGTAATCGAGGACGGAATTTCCCATCAGCCGGTTCCGGCCGTGGACTCCGCCCGAGGCTTCGCCGGCGACAAAGAGGCCGGGTAGGTTCGTTTCGCAGTGGTCGTTGATCTCGACACCGCCGTTCTGGTAGTGGAGTGAAGGATAGACGAGCATCGGCTCTTTGTTGATGTCGATCCCGTAGCGGATGAACTGCCGAACCATGGCCGGGAAATTCTTCAAGAGGTAGCCCTCGCCCTGGATTGTCTCGATGAGGGGAGAGTCTAGCCAGACCCCCTGCCGCCCGCTCGGAGTCGCGATTCCGTTATGCCGCTCGAGGCATTCCCGGATGAAGGCCGCGCTTTCGACGTCCCGCGGCTCGCGCGGAAAGACAAACAGCTCGCCGAGTTTGTTGAGGGGCTGGCCGCCTGCGCCCCGAATCTTTTCCGTGATCAGGAAGCCAGCGATCTGCTCCGGGAAAACGGCGCCGGTCGGGTGGTACTGGACGGAATCCATGTAGAGGAGCTTCGCCCCCGCCCGGTAAGCCATGACCAGCCCGTCGCCGGTCGCGCCGTAGTGATTGGTCGTGTCGAAGCCGCGGATATGGAGCCGGCCGTAGCCGCCGGTCGCGATGATCGTCGCTTTGGCCTTGACCATAAAATATTCTTCCGTTTCGAGATTATAGAGAATCCCGCCCGCGCATCTCCCTTTGTTGTCCATGATGAGTTCGATCGTGGGCATGAACTCGAGGACGGTTATGTCCTGAGGGTGGTTTCGGACCTCATCCATCAGGGTCCGCATGATGATGGCGCCGGTATAGTCACGGCAGGAATGCATTCTCTTCCGCGATGTCCCTCCGCCGTGGAGGACGTACATCGAGCCGTCCGGGATTCTTGTCCCAGACGACACCGAGCTCTTCGAGCCACTTGACGACTTCCGGCCCGTCCTCGGTCAGGGCGCGCACTAAGTCAGGCTTGTTGTCGAAATGGCCGCCGCCCAGAACATCCAGATAGTGGCGGGTCGGCGAATCCTGGGGCGTCACGGCCGCCTGCATCCCGCCCTGGGACATCATCGAGTTGGCGTCGCCCATCCTGAGCTTTGTCGAGATGATGGACTTGGCGCCGTGTTCCCGGGCGATGATGGCCGCGGCGCATCCGGCCCCGCCCGCGCCGACGATCAGGATATCGGTTTCATAATCGGGCTTGGTGAGGTCGAAAAACTCCGGTTTGATCCTGGTGTGCGACTCGAGGATGTCCACGACCTCGGTCGTGAGCTGCTCCCCCTTGTTGGGTCCGATGTGGATGACGCGCCTGGCCTCCGGCTTATAATCCGGATGGAATCTATTGAGGACGTCTTCCCGCTCGTCGGCGGTCATGGGAGTGAAAACGGGCTTTCCCGATTTTTCGAGGTCCAGCCGCTTGGAACGGGTTTCTTCGACTGTCTTCAGAGATTCGTTCATGTATTCTGGATACATCGCTCGCTCCTTTTACTCCGAGTCTCTCTCGTAGTATTTCTTTTTGAGGTCCGCTTTGTTGAGCTTCATCATCACTTTATATTCTTTGTCGTATTTCTTTTGTTTCACTTCCTGGATGCGCTTCTCCAGGGACTCGGTCTTTTTGGAGAGGTATTTCCCGTAGAGCCGCCGGCCCAGGAGACCCACATTGTAGTGGACGATCTCGGCCGGGCAGCGGATGGCGCAGAGGCCGCAGCTCAGGCAGTCGAAGGAGAGGTCCATGACCTTCTCGACATCGCCCCGGATGGCCGCCTGGATGTAGTCCATGACTTCAAGGTTCTGGGGGCAGGCCTTGGTGCAGGTGTTGCAGGCGACGCAGCGGAAGATCTCGGGATAGAGCTTCTGGAAGGTCTCGACCATCGGCTTCGAGTTCCTTGAGATCGTAGACGGGTTTCTGGGCCGGAATGACGGGAAGCTGGGACGAGCCACATGCCTTCCTGGACGAGGGTGGTGCAGGCGAGGCCGGTATAGATCTTGTAATCGCCGGGCAGGCTGTAGACCGTGGCGCAGGCGCCGCAGAATCCTTCGCGGCAGCCTGCTCCGCGCTTGATCTGGTAGCCGGCGTATTCGATGGCGCCCATGATCGTCGCTTCGGCGGGCACTTTGTGGGCTTTGCCCATGATAAAGACCGTGACCATCGCCTTCTTGGGCTCCTCTTTCGCGCTCACGGCCGGGGATTTGGCTTTTTTCGCGGGCTTTTTAACGGGTTTCTTTTTGTTGAACTTTCTTCGTTGCCATCATCCTAATCTCCTTCTCAATATTCTTGGGGCAGTTTCTTGAGTTCAGCCCAGGAATAGACGGGACCGTCTTTGCAGACATAGTGGAGGCCGATGTTGCACCGCCCGCACTTCCCGATGCCGCACTTCATCTTGTTTTCGACGGTGGTATAGATTTGCTCGTCCTCGAAGTGGAGGTCTTTGAGGGACTTGATGACCGTTTTGATCATGATCGGCGGGCCGCAGGTTATGGCGATCGCGTTCTGGGGAGATAATTTCTTGTCCAGGACGTTCGCCGCCACGAACCCGACGAATTCCGGCCAGCCCGGCTCGGAACAATCGATCGAAAGGTGAACCGGCATCTTGGTCTTGAGCTCTTTGAGCTCCTCGTTGAAAACGATGTCCTTGGAGGTGCGGGCTCCATAGAGGAGGGTCAGATCGCCGTAGTCTTTTTTCTGGCCAAGGGTCGTCTGGAGGACGGACCAGATGGGGGCGAGGCCGATTCCGCCGCCGATGAAGAAGATGTTCTTCCCTTTCCAGTCCTCGACCGGGAAGCCGTTTCCGTAAGGGCCCCGGACGCCGATGATGTCTCCTTCCTCGAGCTCATGGAGGGCGGAGGTGACCCGGCCCATCTTGAGGATACTGAACTGGAGATAATCCTTGATCGACGGGGGAGAGGAGATCGAAATCATGGCCTCGCCTTTTCCGAAGACCGAGAGCATCGCGCACTGACCGCAGCGGTAGGCGAAGATGTCGCCGTCGACGAAGCTCACCCGGAAAGTCTTGACCGCGCGGGGCCCGGCCACTTCTTCCTTGATCGAGATGATCTTGGCCAGTTTTGGAAGATAAACGTTATGAGCCATAGTCTCTAACCTTCTCGAGGACTTTGATGATATCTATCCCGACGGGGCACAGGGAGACACAGCGCCCGCAGCCCGTGCACTGGTAGTTCTTGTGGATATCGACGAAATACCGGAATTTGTGATACATCCTCTGGCGGAGGCGGGAGGCCTTGTTGGGACGGGGGTTGTGGCCCGAGGAATGCATCGAGTAATCGGGAAACTGGCAGGTGTCCCAGGTCCGGACCCTCTTTCCCTTGAGCGGGGAGGACGAGCTGACCTCGTCGTTGAGGTCGAAGCAGTGGCAGGTCGGGCAGAGGTAGGTGCAGATCCCGCAGCGCAGGCAGCTCATGGCCTCTTCATCCCAGAAGGGAGAATCGAACATCCCCTTGAGCTTGTCCGGGACCTTTTCCAGGTTCTTGATTTGGCGGCTGAGTTTCTTCGCGGACCTCGGCGTGAATTCCCTCGGCTTCTTTTTTATCTTTCGGTTTCGCTTGCGGGAAAAGCGCCTTGGCTTCGCCGATGAGCTTTTCTCCCTTGGGGGTCAGGGCTTCGACGAAGTAGCGATCGCCGAGATCGGTAAGCAGAATATCCAGGCCCTCTTTCGAGTGCGGGGAGCCGCCGACGCTCGTGCAGAAGCAGTTGGGCGAGGGAGGTGTCGAACAGGCGAGGCCGACGAGTGTTGTGAGATTCCTTCTTTTCCAGTAATAGGGATCTTCAAAATCGCCGCCGAAGACCTTGTCCTGGAGAAAAAAAGACTTTCCGTCGCAGGGGCGGACTCCGAAGACCGCAACCGGCCGATCTTCGGGAAGGACCTCGGTCACCTCGATCGTTTCTCCTTTCTCACCCGATGAAGTCTGGAACTCGAGGAAGACTTCCCTCTGGGGAAAGATGATGCCCTTGGGAGGAACGGTTGTCGTCAGAAAATCAAGGTTCACGTCCGCGGAATCAGAGACGACTTTGTAGTTCCAGATATCGCCTTCGGGAAGGGGAGCGTAGACGGTATGGGAACCAACGAGTTTTTTCAGCCACTGGGGAAAGTCTTTTTTTGCTAGGATCTTGTCCATCGTCTCACCTGATGAAGTCTTCGGGATCCGTGTCTTTAAAGCTCGAAACGAGAGAGGGCTGGTTGACATCGCAGCCGACTTCGTAATCGTAGAGGAGTTTGGCTTCCTTCTCCAATTTCTTATTCAAGAGCCTGAGCGGGATGTCGAGCGGGCAAACCCGTTCGCATTCGCCGCAGTCGATGCACCGGCCGGCGAGATGGATGGCCCGGACGAGGTGATAGACAAAATTCTCCGATTTCTCGGTGGATTTATCGAGCCAGCGAATCTTCAAGGCCTTTTCCTCGGCCGAAGTGTCCGGTGCGACGGCCAGGTTAATGGAATCGACGACGCATTCGTCGCAGTAGCACATCGGGCAGGCGGAGCGGCAGGCGTAGCAGCGGACGCATTTTTCGATCTGCTCCCGCCAGAAATTCCAGCGCTCTTCCGGTGAGAGCTTTTCGATCTCCTCCAGGCTCTTGAACGGCTTGTCCAGAGGCCGCTTGGTTTTGTCACCGACCAGGACATCAAAGATCAGGGGAACATTGGCTTTGCACTCGAGACAGCGTTCGGCCAGAAGCTCCGCGGCCGGAAATTCGAGCTTCCCTTCCTCGGTCGTAATGATCAGGTTATCCTTATCACCGAGCTCGATTTTTTTGGCCTTCTTTTTCCCCAATTTTTTGGCCAGCTTCTTGTCGTCGACGACGCCCCCTTGTTCGCAGGAGACGCCCAGAAGAAAAACATCTTCACGGTTGATGAATTTCTCCTGGAGGAGGACGATGACGGCCCGGCTGTCGCAGCCCTTGACGATGACCCCGACCGGCCTCTTGTCGGGCTGCTTTTCGCGAGATTTGCGTCTCTTTTCGTCCACCAGGAACTTGGCCAGGTTATGGACGCAGGACGGATCCCAGACAAATCTTTCGACGTCTTCGGGTTTCTTGATGAAGACCGGGTTCGAGAGCCAGCCGTTTGTTCCCTGTTCGTAGCCGATGATGTATTTGACCTTGCCTTCCTCGAGGAGTTTTTTGGCGGTGGCTTTGATTTCTTCGATCTTGGTCATCGGGCTTCTCTCCTCAGCTTGGTCTGGGGGCCCAGGGGCTTGAGCTCTTTGACAAAATCCTTGATGATCTGGGTGTATTTCGTCCCTTCGGCGGCCGAGACCCAGGAGACCTGAAACCTCTGCGGCTCGAGGCCGATGTGCTCGAGGAGCTTTTTGACCAGGGCCAGCCTGCGCCGGGCATAGAAATTCCCTTTGATGTAATGGCAATCACCCGGGTGGCAGCCGGAGACGAGGACCCCGTCGGCCCCTTTGTTGAACGCGGAAAAGATGTAGAGCGGGGAAACGCTGCCGGAGCACATGACCTGGATCGGGACGACGTTGGCAGGATACTCCATCCGGGAAACTCCGGCCAGGTCGCTTCCCGCGGACGAGCACCACTTGCAGAGAAAAGCCACGATTTTGGGTTCGAATTCCTCAGCCATTCCTAGCCTCCGAGTGAAGCCTTGATCATTTCATAGACCTGGTGGGCGGAAAGGTTCTTGACCTGGATGGCGGCGCGCAGGCAGGTGGCCGCGCAGGTTCCGCATCCCTCGCACAGCACCTCGTTGACTTCGACTTTCCCGTCTTTGAGGGTCAGGGCCTCATAAGGGCAGACCTGGACGCACATATTGCAGCCGGTGCAAAGAGTCCGGTAGACTTTCGCCACCGTCGGCGAGTGGAAGAGCCTGTCCTGGGACAAGATGGCGATCGCCTTGGCGGCGGCTCCGCTTGCCTGAGCCACGGCTTCGGGAATGTCTTTCGGGGCTTGAGCGGCGCCGGCCAGGAATACTCCGGCGGTCACACTCTCGACAGGACGCAATTTGGGGTGGGCTTCGGCCAGGAAGCCGTCCTTGTCGACTGCTATCTTGAGCTTCTTGGCGAATTCCTGCGCCCCCTGCGAGGGCCGGATGGCCTGGGCCAGGACGACCATGTCGGCGTCGATCTCGATCGATTTCCCGCTCAGGGTATCAACGCCCCAAACCTTGAGCTTTCCGTTTTCTTCAAAGACCTTCGAAACCTTGCCGCGGATGTAGAGGACGCCGTCCTCTTCGACGGCCCTCTGGACGAACTCTTCGTAGCCCTTGCCGCCCGAGCGGATGTCGATGTAGAAAATATAGGCTTGTCCGTCATGGACATGATGTTTATAGAGCATGGCGTGCTTGGCGGTGTACATGCAGCAGACCTTGGAGCAGTAGGCGCAGTGGAGCTCCGGGTCGCGCGAGCCCGAACACTGGATGAAGACGACTTCTTTCGGCTCCGTATGGTCCGACGGCCGGAGGACCTTTCCTTTGGTCGGACCGGAAGCTGAGAGGAGCCGCTCGAACTGGAGCCCGTCCAGGACATCGGCGTATTTGCCGTAGCCGTACTCGGCCATCTTCTCTTTTTCATAGAGGTCAAAACCCGTGGCCACGATGATCGCTCCGACCTCTTCCTCGATGATCTGGGGCTTCATGTCGTAGTCGATGGCCCCTACCTTGCAGACGTCAATGCACTTGCCGCAGGCGATCGGGACGAGGTCCGGGCAGTTCTTGTCGTCGAGCGTGTAGGAGGCGGGGATGGCCTGGGGGAAGGGGATATAGATAGCCCGGCGTCCGGTCAGGCCGATGTCGAATTCGTTGGGCACGACGATCGGGCAGACCTTGGTGCACTCGTCGCAGAGGTTGCATTTCGAGGCGTCGACGTAGGTGGGCTTCTTCAGGATCTTGACCTTGAAATTGCCCACATAGCCGGTGACTTCCTGAACCTCGCTGTAGGTCATGAGCTTGATCTTAGGATGCTTCGAAACTTCGACCATCTTGGGAGTCAGGATGCACTGGGAGCAGTCGAGCGTCGGGAACGTTTCCGAGAGCTGGATCATGTGGCCGCCGATCGAGGGCGATCTCTCGACCAGGATGACTTCATAGCCGCTGTTGGCGAGGTCGAGCGATGCCTGGATTCCGGAGATGCCGCCGCCGACGACGAGCGCGCGCCTGGTTACGGGAACGCTTATGGCCTCGAGGGCCTCGTTCTTCCGGACTCTCTCGACCGTGCTCTTGGTGAGCTTGGTCGCTTTCTGCGTGGCCTTGGCCATATCTTTGTGGACCCAGCTGCACTGTTCGCGGATGTTGGCGATCTCGCAGCGGAAGGGGTTGAGACCGGCCCTCTTGGCCGCGTTGCGGAAAGTCGTCTCATGGAGGTTGGGAGAACAGCAGGCGACAACGACGTTGTCGAGTTTTTTATCTTTGATGGCCTGCATGATCAAGTTCTGGCCGGGGTCAGAACACATGTAGACATAGTCTTCGGCGTGGGCGACTCCGGGGTGCTTGGCCAGCTCTTTGGCCACCTTCTTAACGTCCACTGTGCCGGCGATATTGATACCGCAGTGGCAAATAAAAACGCCTGTTTTTTTCATGGGCTTACCTATTCACTTATCGCGAATCAGCTATTTCTTGCCTTCCTTTTCTTTGGCCAGGATTTCTTCGCCGTAGTCATGGCCTTTTTCAAACGCTTTGATGTTGAGGTCCAGGAACCGCTTGGGGACGAGGCCGGGAAGCGCTTTCTTCATGGCTTCGGCCGAGGCGACTTTGGTGATAGACGTGAAGAATCCCAGCATGACCAGGTTGCCGAAGATCCTATTCCCCATCTCTTCGGCAAAACGGGTCGAGGGGATGGCGTAGATTTTGATCTTCCGCTGCTTCGGGTCGAGCTTGACCAGGTCGTTGTCGATGATCAGGACCCCGTCCGGCCTCAGCTCCGGCTCATACTTCTCGTAGGCTTCCTGTGACATGCAGACCAGGATCTCGGGCCTGGTGATATACGGGTAAAGGACCCGGTCTTCCGAGACAACGACCTGCGAGCTGCAGGCCGAGCCTCGGGCTTCCGGGCCGAAGCTCTGAGTCATGGTCGCGTATTTATTGTCGAAAAGGGAAATGGCCTTTCCCGTGATCAGGCCGCAGCGGATGATTCCCTGCCCGCCAAAACCCGAAAACTTGATCTCAGTCATGGCGTTCTCCGTATTTTTGATATTTGTCACCCAGGACTTTGGAAAGGTGCTGATTCATGCAATCGAGCCAGGTCGGCTTTTCCCGGTCCACGAACTTGCCGATGATGATTTTTCCCTGGTAGCCGATGCCGAGCGTCCGCGTGTCGGCCCCGTGCTGGATCTCGGAATTGTCGTAGTAATATTTGAGGAGGCTCAACCCGTCGCCCGAGCCGGTTCCGGCGGGCGTAAAGCGTCACGCAGGGAGTGATGACTTCGATAAACGAGAAGCCGCGCCTCTGCAGGGCTTCCTGGATCGAGCGGGTCACGCGGCGAAGATGAAGGGCCGTCCAGCGGGCGACGTAGGTGGCGCCGCAGGCGTCGGCGAGGTAGGGGAGGCTGAAGGGGTATTCAAAATTCCCGTAGGGCGCGGTCGAAAGGTTGGCCAGGATGGGTGTTGTCGCCGCGACCTGGCCTCCGGTCATGGCGTAGTTGAAATTGTTGACGCAGATGACCAGGATGTCCATGTTCCGCCGGGCGGCGTGGATGAGGTGGTTCCCGCCGATCCCGGAGATATCGCCGTCGCCGGAGAAAACCACGACCTTGAGGTCGGGATTAGCGAGTTTGAGACCCGTGGCGAAGGGAATCGCCCGGCCGTGGGTGCTGTGGAAAGAGTCGAATTTGACATAGCCGGCGACCCGGCCGGTGCAGCCGATCCCGGAGACGACCGCGAGCTTGTTGAGGTCGAGGTCGGTCTTGCGCAGCGCATCCACGAAGGAGGTGACGACCGTGCCGATGCCGCACCCCGGGCACCAGATGTGGGGGATGCGGTCCATCCTCAGGTAATCTTCCATCGGGCTTCGTGCTTCTTCTTCTTCGATCCGTTCTTCCTCACTCATTTCACCGCCTCCTTGATGACCTTAAAGATATCTTCGGGGTCGTGCACCCAGCCGCCCATGTGGGAGACCGGGATAGCGGGCGCCTTTCCGGCTGAGGCCCGCTCCACTTCGAGGACCATCTGGCCGTAGTTGATCTCCGGAACGACAAAGGCCTTGATCTTGCCGGCGAGCTGCTTGATCCGCTTCTCGGGGAACGGCCAGCAGGTGATGAGCCTCAGGGTCCCGACCTTGATCCCGGCTTTGCGGGCCATCTGCACGGCCTTGACCGCGACACACGGGAGGTGATGCCGTAGGAAACGACGACGACCTCGGCCTTGTCGGTCTGGTCCTCTTCGAATTTGATGATCTTGTCCGCGTTCCTCGTGATCTTGTCATTGAGATGCCGGACGCACCAGTCCTGGGCCTCGGCGTTGATCACCGGATAGCCGCGCTCGTCGTGGGTCAGGCCGGTCGTGTGGAAACGATAGCCGTCGCCGGCCTTGACCATGAAGGGGACAAGGTCTTTATCAGGTTTATAAGGGAGGTATTTATCCTTGGGGCCTTTGTACCACTTTCTTTCCACGAGCTCGATCTTATCGGCCGGAGGGATGACGACTTTCTCGTGCATGTGGCCGACGCATTCGTCGGTCATGATGAACGTCGGGACGCGGTAGAGCTCGGCGAGGTTAAAAGCCTGAATCGTGAGGTCGAAGCATTCCTGGGGAGAGTCGGGGGCGAGGGCGATGATCTTGATGTCGCCGTGAGAGCCCCATCTGACCTGCATCATGTCCCCCTGCCCGAC
Organism: Candidatus Aminicenantota bacterium; assembly: GCA_963770045.1. GTDB lineage: Bacteria > Acidobacteriota > Aminicenantia > Aminicenantales > CAVYOD01 > CAVYOD01. The sequence goes on from CAVYOD010000012.1 coordinate 46,376, forward strand.
GAGGGTGGGAAGGCCGGTGGACGGCCCGCCTCTCTGAACATTGGCGATGACGAGCGGGGTTTCCATCATCGCGGCGAGACCGATGTTTTCCATCATCAGCGAGAAGCCGGGGCCCGAAGTCACGGTCATCGGCTTTTGGCCGCCCCAGGAGGCTCCGATGAGAGCGGTGATCGAGGCGATTTCGTCTTCCAACTGGACGAACACTGCCACCGACATAGGGGATGCGCTCGGAAAATCGCTCGGCTGTTTCCGTGGAAGGCGTGATCGGGTAGCCGGCGAAGAAACGGCAGCCGGCGGCCAGGGCGCCCTCGGCGATGGCAAAGTCGCCGTCCAGATAATGAGCTCCGGTCAATACTCCTTTAGGGTCTGCTTTCGCCTTTTTCACCTTCTTCCTCCTCTTTCTTTAGGGTTACAAAAAGGGCAAATTCCGGGCAGATGGCTTCACAGAGCTGGCAGTAAATGCAGTCCTCATCACGGACGATCTGCGGGGGATGATAGCCCTTGACGTTGAATTCCTCGGAAAGCTCGAGGACGTCCTTGGGGCAGTATTCGACGCAGAATCCGCAGCCCTTGCAGCGGTTCTTGTTGATGTGAATCTTGCCTTTTTTGGCTTTGAGATTTCCAAAGTAGATCATGGTGTCCTCAGATCAATTCTTTTTTCTGGAGCAGGGGCTTGGGGTCCACGTGGTGGAGGTCCAAGCGCAGGGATTCTTCCGGGCAGCCCAGGGCGATGGCCAGGAGCTGAGTGAAATAGACGATCGGGATGGGCTTGAAATCCGGATAAAGCTTCTTGGTTTCTTTCTGGCGGTGGTCGAGGTTAAAAGCGCAGAGCGGGCAGCTGACCGAGACGACGTCGGCGCCCTGCTTCTGGGCGGAGCGAAGGATCTGGTAGGTCCGCTCGGCCACGACCTCGGGCTTGTCCACGGTTTGGTAGGAGGCGCAGCACTCGGTCTTGTACGGGAAGTCAACGGGTGTCGCGCCGAGGGCCGCGGTGAGTTTTTCGAGGATGGTCGGGTTTTCGACATCGTCCAGCCCGATCTCCTTGGGCCGGACGAGCATGCAGCCGTAGTAGCTCGCCACCTTGAGGCCCTTGAGGGGCTTGGAGACCTTCTTGGTGATCGTCTCGAATTTGACTTCGTCCCTCAGGATCTCGAGGAGGTGGAGGACCTTGACGTCCGCGGCGTAGGAGATGTTCTTCGGAATCGATGAACTTGTTGATCTTCTCCAGGGCCTCGGGGTCCTTCTTGACCCTCTCGTGGGCCCTCTTCAGGGTGTTGTAGCACATCGCGCAGAGGGTCATGAGCTTGTCGGACTTGGCTTCCCTGGCGCGGATGAGGTTCCGGATGGGAGCGACGTGATGGATGAGGTCGTCGGTCGCGAGCGAAAAAACCGTCCCGCAGCAGTTCCAGCGGGTCAGCTCTTCGACATCGACTCCGAGCCGCTCGAGCGAGCAGAGAGTGGAATCTTCAAAGTTCTTGGCATTGGTCTTAAGCGTGCAGCCAGGGTAGTAGGACTTATTTTCATTATGATTCCTTATATATTTATAATGGGACAAGCGTCTCATCATTAAATTCAAGATGTAAATTTTCTAAAATTGCTGATGAGGGCGATCGGCGGGACGCTCTCTTTTTCCTCCGATTTGAGCTTGGGAATCTTCACGTGGTCCTGCTTTTTCCGGAGCAGGACCTGGCGCAGGGCCTCCATGACCTCAGCGATCTTGATTCCTTTGGGGCAGCGGGAATTGCAGGTCAGGCACGAGGCGCAGATCCAGATCGATTTCGACTTGAGGAGGTCGTCCTTGAGGCCGAGCTGGGCGTAGCGGATGACCTGGTTCGGGAGGATGTCCATCTGGGAGATCGGCCGGGCAGCCGGCGGAGCATTTTCCGCACTGGTAGCAGGCGAGAAGGCTCTGACCGCTCAGTTCCTCGACTTTGACGACAAAATTGTCGCGGATTTTTTTCTTGGAGATGTTGGTGCGCATCTATTTTCCCTCTCCCTTTGGGAGCGTGTTCTGCGGCGACATGATTTTTAAAAAGGGCCCAAAGAAATAGGCCATAGTTAAACACAATTTAGATTCTCTGTCAACAAAATTCCGAGATTTTTTCAGCGCCTCCAACAGGCTAAAAGGAAGAGAAAACAGAACGATTCTGAATCGCACTCGCTAGGCCAAAACCAGGCTCATATTCGTCCTTAAGCATGAAGGTGAAGGAGGAGGAAGTGGGGTGGGAAAGGGCATAGAAAATGGGGCGCTAAAAAGCGGCGAAAAAAGGGGAGACGGGGTGAGCGAGGAGAGGGTGATGGGGACGGAACGCGGTGGTTGGGCGCTGACTTTGCCCGGCCCCATTGTATTTGAAAATGGGGCGAATTGAAGGGTGGAGATGGGGTGAGTGGAGGAGGGAGATGATAAAAATGCAGGACTCAAAGAAATGGGGTCGGACCGAACTAACTGATTTGTTATCTGTTAATTAGACTCAGAAAAGGGCGTTTTTAGGTGCTTAAATCGCGCTTTTTGCACCCCAAAAACATCATTTTAAGCAGCTTGCGGCTCTTTGAACGCATACGTTTCATCTCAGCAATCTCTTTCCCCTTGTTAGCTGGGGCTTGCGAGGCTTGTTAACTAGGGCTCGCGCCTCGAGCACGCGTCGAATCTCAAGAGCTTATCGGTAAGAGCTACTTGGATTTTGCGTAATCAACCATCCCCTGGAAATCGACGACGACAGCCGGCTCATTTCCAACGACCCAAGCGTCATGGCCCGAAGGAAGCAGCGAAACGTCACCGGGCCGAGCCTCAAACTCTGTTCCATCATCCATTCGAATCTTCAGCACCCCCGACACATGATACTGGAAGTGCGGCGCCTCGCAGCTCTTGGTCTTAGCAATAGGTTGAACCGACGTTGCCCATCTCCAACCTGGTTCAAAGATGGCACGACCAACCATTGCACCGCCCACCTTGATGAGCTCCAATCTGCCCTTTGGGAACTCCCGAACCTCATCGGGCTTCCCGAAACTTTTCAATTCAGCCTTTTTCATGGTGAACCTCCTCTTTTAACGGCATGTGTGTATTCAAACCCATTATTATTAGTATACACCAAGTACACCAAGCTTTAATCGATGGCCTCCGGCGAATGGAAAGAAATATAATAAGGAGCCCGTGACTCTCGGAGCTCAAATGTTCCATCGTCAGCAATCACTTTCCTCGCACCCGCCCGGGATTCTAAGCGCGATTTTATATCTTCGACGAATTTCTGACTTCCCACGGCTATGCTTTCCGTCCATTTCTTCTCCCGCAACAACTTATGGGCCGATATCATCTCGCCTATCCATTTCTTCCTGAGGTCGCGGAGCTCCGCAAGTCCGTCAACTTTAAGAAGGCTCATCAGGATCGGGTAATCAATTAGAACACCTCTCTTTCTGTCCACTGGAGCTCATAGTATCCGCAATGGTGCCAATCGGCGGGGTGATTGACCACTCCGGCCCGGACCATATTCAGGTCTATATAGACAAGGCATTGGATCAAATGCTGCCCGCCTTCCACGGCGGTGGCGTGATAACGATCTTCCCAGAAGGCCCCTCTCCGATCCTTCCGGTGATTGTATTCCTGTCCCATTCGGCCGGCCGCCAACTGGACGGATTTCGATATGACATCCGGTTTGTCTCCGTCCAATAACAAGGAGATGAATGTGGTTGGAGGTCGCCGTGTAGTTCAAGATCCTGAGCCCATAACGTTTTTTAGCTTGAAAAAGCCAGGCCAGCCATCTCCGCCGATCTCGGGCGAACCTCAGCAAGAATTCTTTCTTGTGGCAGCGATGGGTGATGTGCCAGATATATCCCGGAACGTGATATCGATTCGCTCTAGGCATAGTGGATCACTTGCCCATTCATTAATACCATTAATATCGACGTTTTTTGGCCAAAAAATGCTCAAATTAGAGGCTATTTTGGCCAAAAAAATCAGCTATCTCCTTCATTTTATTATATTTAGTTCGGTCCGACCCCGAAACATATACCAGTTCTAAGAATTATTCAGCGGCGGCGACGGACCACGAGGAAGAGAAAACAGAACGAGTTGAGGAGCCAGAGATGATTCAAAAGTGGGACGAGTCCGGTCAGCGGAATGATGAATGCCGCGGCCGCGAGAGCGCCTCCGAACGAGCCCAGCAAGTCGAGTCCGTAGCCCAAGCCGAGGTTCGTTTTCTCGCTGAGGAGAAGCGCGTTGGCCGTGACAAAAAGGTCTCCTCCCAGAAACCCAAGCGCAAGCAGGAAGGCGAACATAAGGACCTCGGGAGGCCGGAGCCTCAAGGACTGCTGAAAGAGAATGAGGAGAGGGATAAATCCGAGTCTGGATGAGGAGAAGATGGGAGTACGAGGGCCTTCGCTTTTTGTAACTCAGCAGTGCTCCCAGAAAAAGTCCGGCCATGAAAGCGGTCATTAGCAGGGCGATCTTGCCGTAAACGTAGCCGTAGAATGTTTGGAAAGCGATCAATACGCAGATCTCGACGGTGATCGTCGTCAGGCCCATGATGGTCAACGGAACCGAATACCGACTCGTCGGAGTCGGTTTCAGCAAAAAGACAACCAGCACGAGCAAAATCAATAAAAGAGGGAAGTCCAGGAGCCAAAAAGGGGAGAGCCCGGCCAGAAATCGGAGGACGGCGGACTCCCCGCTCTTGAATTGTGTGCTCCAGAGAACGGAATTGTCATAGTAGCTGATGGGAACCAGATCGAGATTAAGCCGCCGCGGCCCCTCCTCGAGCTGGCTTTTCAGGCGTTCGACCCGGAGCGGGTTGAGCCGGGCAAAAAGCATCTGCGGGTTAACGTAGGAATTGTGAAGGCCCATCCGCTCGATTCTTTGGCTGAGTTCGTTCGGGTCAATCGTAAGATCGCATTCCGAGGCCAAAAAGATATTCGTGTCCCCGGGAACAACCTTGACGATTGGGAAAACCTCCCGAAGTGTGAAGTAGAGCGAGGCGAGGAATTGCCGGAGCTCAAGGCTGAGGTAGTTCTCGGCTGAAGGGACGCGAAAAGAGAAGACTCCACCCTTGTTCAACCTGGTCCGAGCTTCCAGAAAGAACTCCCGGGTATAAAACCGGTTGATCTGGGCGGTGGCCGGTTCGGGAAGGCTGAGGATGATCAGATCGTAGAAATTTTTCGTGCCTTGTAGGAACCTCCTTCCGTCTTGATAAAGGATATGGACTCGGGGGCTCTCCAGCGCCTCTATTTCTTGCCCGCTCAGAAACTTCCTGGAGAGTGCGATCGTCTCGGGGTCGAGCTCGACATAATCAACCGTTGTCTGCGGGTACTTAAGGCATTCCCTCAAGGCTCCGCCCGCTCCGCCGCCGATGAGGAGCGCGCGCTGAGCCTGGGAGTTCTGGAGAAAAGCGAAGTGGACCGCTTCTTCGGCCGCTGCCGGGTCCGGCGATGAATAGACGAGAAGGCTGTTGTCGTAGAGTGAAATCTGTTCGCTCGTCTTAATAACCTGGAGCTTTCCGTACTGGGTGTCCTCACTCTCGACAAGGGTGAAAGGCCTCCAATAGAACCGCTGGCTGGGAAGGTCGAGGATGGCGAATCCCGCAAGAAAAATCAAAGCAGCAAACGCGAGGGGCAAATCTTTTTTTCTGGCCAGCGAAAAAAAGGCCAAACCCAAGGCAATCACGCCGAGGATTCCCGCCCCCTGCCAGTTCGAAAAAAACGGGATAAGAAGAAGATAGACCAGAAGTCCCCCTGCCGCCGCTCCCAATGATTCGACCAGGTAAACGCGGGCGACGTCGCCTTTGAGGAATTGGGCATTGAAGACAAACATCGCTCCCAGGGGAAGGCTGACGAACAGAGTCAGCGCCAAGCGAGAACCCGAGGATCGGGACTATCCCGGTAACCTCGCCCGGGAGAATGCCGAGAAGAAACCTGGAGAATCTAAGCACGACCAGGCACAGAGGGAATATGAAAAGCATGGACAGGTACGCAGGAAAGAGCCTGTTCGGACCCAAACGCAGGCGAAACCTCGACGCAACCAGGCTCCCTACCCCTCCCCACAACAGCCAGGCCGCGAGCACAAACCCGAAGGACATCTCGTTCCCGTAGAAATGGACGCAGAATTCCCTCAGGAGGTAGATTTGAAAAGAGGTCGCCAGGAATCCCAGCAGAAAAGCTGGGATAAAATCCCTCAGGCCCAGATTCCGGGGATGGGAGTCTTGCAGAACTTGCACTTGCCTCCCTCGAGCTCGATCGATCCGATTTGATAGCCGAAGCGCTGAATGATCATCTTCCGGCAGTTCGGGCAATAGGTGTTTTCAGCCTCATGCCCGGGGACGTTGCCGATATAAACATAATGAAGGCCTTCCTCCAGGGCCGTGTTCCTGGCCATCTCGAGCGTCGAGACGGGAGTCGGGGGAAGGTTCTTGACGAGGTACATCGGCTGGAAGCGCGAAAAATGAAGCGGCACATCGGGCCCGATCTCCGCTTTGAGCCACTGGCACATCCGGCGGAGGTCGGCCTGGTTATCGTTCAGGGTCGGGATCACCAAATAGACGATCTCCAGCCACGCTTTGCTCTGATGGACGGTCTTGATCGATTCCAGGACAGTCTTGAGCTCTCCCCGGACATAGTTCGTGTAAAAATCCTGAGTGAAACCCTTGAGGTCGATCTTAATCGCATCGACAACTTTGGTGAGGTCCGTGAGCGGCTCGGCGTTGATGTGGCCGCTCGTGACCACGGCATTGCGAATGCCTTTGCGCCGTGATTCGACCGCGCTGTCGTAAACGTATTCAAAGAAGACGACGGGCTCTGTGTAGGTGTAGGCGATCGACGGGCACTTGTATCTCAGGGCCGTCTCGGCAACGAGGGCGGGCGGGAAATCGGAATGCTCGACCTGCTCCGGCCTGACCTGGGAGATCTCCCAGTTCTGGCAGAACCGGCAATTGACGTTGCAGCCAGCGGCGGCCAGCGAGAGGGCGTTCGTTTTGGGGAGAAAATGGAAGAACGGCTTTTTCTCGATCGGGTCGATGTTGACCGAGCAGGCTTTGCCGTAAACAAGAGTGTAGTAGGTGCCGTCTATGTTTTCCCTGACGCCGCAGTAGCCTCTTTCTTTGTCGCCGAGTTTGCACTTGCGGGGACAGAGGACGCACTCGATCTCCCGGTCGGGTTTCTTATTATAATAACGGGCTTCGACATGAGACAGGTTGGCTTTTTCGCCGAACGCATAGAGGTCGCCGCAGAAGGAGAGAAGCGAAGGACCGGCGCCCAAGGCAATGCCCGCGCCCGCCGTTCGTCTAAAAAAATCACGCCGTTTCATTTTAGAAAACCGTGAGGAGTGAGGAGTAAGGGGTGAGGGGTAATAACATGCTTATTCTAATTCGATATCGCTTTTCTCTGCGATCATGCTATTATATCATCACTTCGTAAATATATAGCGCTTGCACCTCACGTTTCACTGTTCAGTGCTCACGGCTCACTAACATTATATTTCTTCTTCGATAATTTTTATATTGTTTATGTTCGCTTGGCCCAGGCCCATTTTTTCAGCCGTAGCCAGATACAGCGGCTCCCGGCTCTCCTCTTTGAGCGGCGGCAGTCCTTTCCCGGCCCGAAGCTTTTCGATAAGCTGCCAGCCGACGACATCCGCCGCGACGGGGTCAAGGCTGAAGACGAAACCGCCATAAGGTTCGGCCCACTGGGAGTGGAAAGAAGGGCCGCGATGATATTGGACGAGAAGGCAGTCGAGGATCGTCAATCGGTGCTTCTCTTTGATCAGCCCGACATCGAACACCTCGGCCACGGCGGGATTGCAGTTGTTGTCATGGTATTTGTTGGGGTTGTGGATGGCCCCGAAGTAATTTTTCATCCCTGCGGTCACTCCGGCCATCCCGTGGTCTTTGAGCATGGCCAGGCTTATCGAAGCGGTGACGAAGTTGGCCTGGATGGAAGAGAAGAGGCTGCCCACGTTCAGATGAGAGACGAGCTCGGTGCCGTAGCCCGCGCCCTCCGTGTCCGTTCCGTAGACTTTGAGTCCCTCCCGGTTCATGTTCAGGGTGTAGCCGGCGTCCCTTAATTCCCGGTTGGTCCTGTCCCAAAAGACCATATTCTTGGGCTGAACCCCCGCTTCGGTCAGGATATTGGCCAGCGCCAGGGAGACCTCGGGCCGAGTGGAGAGCTTCTTCCCGCCGATCGTGTTGATCTTGACCCCCACCCGGTCATCCCTCTTGATGATCGCGCCGATTCCGGCTCCGGAATTCCCTTCCCCGGTCAGGAGCTGGAGGCCGCGTTTGAGCAGGAGAGAGACTTTTGCCTGGGGGACGTCTCCTCCCCCCGAGGCCAGAAGGTTCCGGCCGCGGACAATGACAACTTTGGATGTGGACATGCTCAATGTAAAGCTACTCCTCCCGAGAGAAGCTGTCAACACCAGCGTTCCCGGGGAACTCGTGCTCAGAATTTCTTGCAAGGACTGTGAGCTGGTGACCAGATTGTAGAATTGGACAAAGGATCGCCAAGTATAGTAAATTAAATAAGATCGGAGAAACCAAGATGAAGTCATGCCGAAGGTCCAGAATTGTGAAAATTTTTGCGCCCCTTGCCGCCGCCTGCGCTTTTTTATCCGGGGCATATCTCCATGGTCAGGAAAAATCGGCCCTTCTCTCCCTTCTGCCCGACATCGCCGGCTGGAAGCCGTCCGAGGCTCCCCAAACCTACCAGCCTGATACACTCTTCCAGTACATCGATGGAGCGGCCGAGATCTACCTAAGCTACGACTTCAAAGAGCTCGTGGTCGCTCAATACAAGGCTGAGGGAAGCAAAGCCTCTCTGACTCTGGAAATCTACAACATGGGGAACGAAAAAAATTGCTTCGGCATCTACGGCGCTGAGCGATTCTCCGAGAACAAATTCATCCCCATGGGAATGCAAGGTTACGTGGGAGAGGGAGAGCTCATCTTCGCCGCCGGAGACGACTACGTGAAACTCCTCTGTTTTGATTGCGGGCCCGACGCCGAAAAGACGCTCCGTCTGTTCGGCGATCAAGTGGTGAAGAAGATCGGGCGAACGGGCAGCTTTCCTCCGATCCTGGCCTCATTCCCCAAAGAGGGGTTGGTCGCCAACAGCGAGAGATTCATCCTTCGCAACCTCCTGGGGCTCAATTTCCTCCACGACGGCTATCTGGCCACTTATAAAGATAAAGACATCGAATTTGAATGTTTTATCGTCGAGGGAAAAAGTCCCGACGAGGCCCAGAAGATGCTCGATCAATACCTTGCCTTCGCCAAGAAAAATAACCAGGAGATAGAGACTCTTCCCTCAGGCTACCATCTCAAAGACCGGTACGCCCACCATGTTTATATCGCTCAGGTCGGCAGCCGCCTCTGCGGCGTGACCCGGATCAACGACGGGTCCCAGAGCTTGGGGCAGAGCTATTTGGGCAAGCTGGTCGAAGCGCTGAAGGCGCGCACCTAGGAATTTCCAACCAAGATGGAAGACAGAAAGCTGATCACGGTCTTCGGCGGGATCATGGTCGCTTTTATCTGCGGCGTCGTCCTGAAGCTGGCCCAACCCGTTCTCTTTCCTTTTTTTCTGGCGATTTTTTTCTATTTCATGCTCTCTCCGGTTATGGATTTCTTGGTTCGGCTCAAGATTCCCCGGACCGTCACGATCGCGGCCATCCTGTTCGTCTTTTTTCTTCTCGTTTACCTTCTGGTCGTCGTTTTCTATTCGAGCGGGAAAACCTTCGCCTCGGAATTGCCCCGCTACGGCGAGAGGATCAATTCCGTCCTCGAATACCTGCAGACGCACATCAAAACGGCCGGGACAAAATGGGATCCGCTGGCCTATATCAAGAATCTGGACGTCAACAAGATCGCCTCGTTCCTTCTTGCCTCGTTGGGGTCCTTCTTTAGTCTGGCGGCTAATCTCCTGATCATATTTGTTTTTCTGATCTTTATGCTGGCCGGACGGGGGAAGATCAAGATCAAGGTCGAACGGTCTTTATCCAAGACAAGGGCCAGCCAGGTCAACCGGATCCTCGATCACATCGATTCTCAGGTGCAGAAGTATCTGGCCATCAAGACCCTCATCTGCGTGATCAATGGGGTGATCGTGGGCGTCGTTCTCGTGTGCTTTCGAGTCGATTTCGCGATCGTCTTTGGTTTTCAGGCGTTTCTCCTGAACTACATCCCCAATATCGGTTCGACCATCGCGACCGCCCTGCCCGTGATCATCGCGTTTCTCCAATTCGGAAAATTCTGGCCCGTTTTCTGGATCTTCATCATCATCACGAATCTGGACAATCTGGTCGGCAACGTCCTCGAGCCAAAGCTCATGGGGAAGGGACTGGGTCTGAGCCCCTTGGCCATGCATCTTCAGCCTCTTCTTCTGGTACTGGCTGTGGGGGATTCCCGGGGACGATCCTGGCCGTCCCTATCCTGGCCGTCCTGAAGATCGTGGCCAGCAACATTCCTTCTCTCAAATTCGCCGCGGAACTCATCAGCAAATAGGCCGCCCCAGGGCGGAATCATTCGAGGGTGATGACCTTCTGCTTCTGCGAGAGATCTTTGATCTTGGCGAATCGATCGATGATCTGCTGGAGATAGGTTCGGCCTTCCAGGTTATCTTCCGAAACCGCCTTTGCGGTCAGGATTTCTCGCCTCAAAACGCGGAGCTTCTCTTCTTGTTTGTAAGTCTCCAGCCCGCTCGTCAGGATGATCGGCCTCTCATAGCGGCAGTTGTCGACGCTCTTGTAGACGGCTTCTCCCAGCTGGTTTTTCGGCTTGTGGTCTTCTCCCGGAAGGATGAGCCGGCTTCGGCCTTTCTCGACTTTTTCTTTGGCATATTCCAGCGCCAGGATGGCTTCGCGGTCTGTCAAGGCCGGATTCCCTTCGGCGAATTCTTTGAGGGGAGCTTCGGCATTGACCAGGAGCCAGCGCATCCGATCGTCGCTCACGATGTCGTCCTTGGCGATCTCCCGGCGTGAACGAGGCGTCTCCTTTTTTTCCAGGATCCTCTTTTCCTGGTAGGGGCGGTGCTGGGCCAGATGGGAACACTGCGGGGGACAATGGATCTCCTTCTCCCTCAAGACCCCGCAGCACAGGTTACAGATGTCACTTCCCAGGGCGGGGCAGTGGCGCTTCGCTTTTCTCTGTCCGCATTTCTTACACTTGGCCATCGGAGTTGTTCACCGCTTTTTGAGGATGAAGGTCCCGGGGGTCAGGGTCTTCATCTTTTTTCCGAGGAGGCGCTTCAAGGCCTTCTGAGCGGCGTTTTGTTCGGCGCTCTTCTTGGAGTGCCCCTTGGCTTTGGCCAGAGGTTGGTCCTGATCACAGACTTCGATGACAAAGCTCTTTTTGTGGTCCGGCCCTTTCTCGGTGATGAGCCTGTAGACGGGCGCGGCGAGGTTCTCTTTTTGGAAGTGCTCCTGGAGGGCGGATTTGTAGTTGTTGATCAGGAAATTCTCCTGCTTTATTTTTTTGAAGGAGGATTCGAGGAACCGGAGGAGAAACTTCCTGCGCGGCCTCATAGCCGCCGTCGACGTAGATGGCACCCACCACGGCCTCGAAGGCCCCGGCGAGGATCCTTTCCTTTTTGCGGCCGCCGCTTTTCTCCTCGCCCCTTCCCAGGAAAATGAATTTGTCGAGTTTGATTCTCTGGGCCAGATCGGACAGGGCGATGCGTGTTGGCCGCCGAGGACTTGAGCTTCGACAGCTCTCCCTCGGTCATATCATTGTAGTTCGAGTAGAAAAAATCGGCCACGATCAACCCCACGACCGAATCTCCCAGGAACTCGAGTGTTTCATTGTCCAGAGGCTCGGCCGGGTGCTTTTCGTAGGCGTGGGACCGGTGGGTCAGCGCCCGTTCCAAAAGCTCCTTGCGGGAAAAGAAAAAATCCAGGATCTTCTCCAGCTGGGCGATCTTCTTGGGTTGAGCCGTCATGTTCGAGCCTTCTCCGGTCAGATCGCGTAGACGACTTTTCCGCCGACGATGGTCATGACCGGCGCCCCTTTGAGCTTCCAGGTGTCGAAGGGATTGTTCCGGCTCTTGGACTGGAACTTGCTGACATCGACGACGACTTCTTTGTGGAGGTTGAGGATGGTCAGATCGCCGTCCGCACCGGGGCTGATCCGGCCCTTGGAAGCGAGGCCGAGGATCCGGGCCGGCGCCGTCGAGCTCATCTCGATGAACCTGGACAGGGTGATGATGTTCTTGTTGACCAGCCGGTCGAGGAGCAGAGAGACGGCTGTTTCGAGACCATTGATGCCGAAGGGAGCCTGGTCGAACTCGACATCCTTTTCCTCGGGCGTGTGCGGGGCGTGATCCGTGGCAAAAACATCGATGACCCCGCTCTTGACCGCATCGAGAAGGGCCCGTGCGTCCTCCCGGCTCCGGAGCGGCGGGTTGACCTTCAGGTTCGGGTCGTAGCTTTCGAGGGCCGAATCGGTCAGCAGGAGATGGTGGGGGGTGACCTCGGACGTGACTCTGACCTTGCGCTCCCTGGCCTCGGCCACGGCCCGGACGGCCCCCTTGACGCTCAGGTGGGCGATGTGCACTTTGACGTTGGCCTGTTCGGCCAGGATGAGGTCGCGGCTGACCATGATCTCTTCCGAGGCGGCCGGGATTCCCCTCAGGCCGAGAAGGTAAGAGTAGTAGCCCTCGTGCATGACCCCGTCCTCGCTCAAATTCTTGTCCTCACAGTGGTCGATGATGAGAGCGTTGAGGAACCGGGAATATTCGAGGGCCCGGCGCATGATCTGGCTGTTTTGGACGGGCCGGCCGTCGTCTGAGAAGGCCACGGCGCCGGCGGCGACGAGATCGGCCATGTCGGTGAGCTCTTCTCCGCGCAGGCCCTTGGTGATGGCGGCGATGGGAAATACGTTGACCAGACCCAGTTTCTTGGATTCCGTGATGATGTAGTCCGTGACCCCGCGGCTGTCGTTGACCGGGTTGGTGTTGGGCATGCAGCAGATGGACGTATAACCGCCTTTGGCCGCGGCCAGACTCCCGGTCCGGATCGTCTCCTTGTCTTCATAACCGGGCTCTCTCAGGTGAACGTGCATATCGATGAACCCGGGGGCGATGACCAGCCGTGAGGCGTCGACTGTATTCGCGACGTCGGCTTCGATCTTGGCTTTGACCTCGACGATCTTTCCTTTATCGATCAGGATATCGAGCGTTTCGTCGGTCCTGGAGGAGGGGTCGACGACCCGGCCGTTTTTAATCAGTAGTTTCACGGTCCTTGCCTCCTAGCAAAAGGTAGAGAATGGCCATGCGCACGGCGACCCCGTTTTCGACCTGCTCGAGGATGACCGACCTCGCCGAATCGGCTACCTCGGCGGTGATCTCGACCCCGCGGTTGATGGGTCCCGGATGCATGATGATGGCGTCCTTCTTGGCCAGGCCGATCCTCTCTTTGGTCAGACAGAAAAGATTCCGGTATTCGCGCAGGGAAGGAAAGAAGCTCTTCTGCTGCCGCTCGAGCTGGATTCTTAGCATCATCACGACGTCGGCATCCTTCAGGGCGTGATCGAGATCGTAGTCGACCTCGACCTCGAATTTTGTGAATTCCTGGGGAAGGAGGGTCGGAGGGCCGACGAGGACGGTTTTCGCGCCGAGCTTCCGCAAGATAAAGATATTCGACCTGGCGACCCGGCTGTGGAGGATATCTCCGACGATGACCACCTTCAGGTTCTCGAAGCTCTTCTTGTGCCGGCGGATGGTGAAAGCATCGAGCAGGGCCTGGGTCGGGTGCTCGTGGGATCCGTCGCCGGCATTGATCACGTGGGAGCGGCAAAAGCTGGCCACGTAGTGGGGAGCGCCCGAGGAGGCGTGCCGGATGATCAGCGCGTCCGGGTTCATCGCCTCCAGGTTGAGGACCGTGTCCTTCAGGGTCTCCCCCTTGACGACGCTGCTCGACTGCTTGCTGAAATTGAGGATGTCCGCGCTCAGCCTCTTGGCGGCGAGTTCGAAGGAGCTCCTCGTCCGGGTGCTCGGCTCGAAAAAGAGGTTGACGATCGTTCTACCCCTGAGAGTGGGAACCTTCTTGACTTCCCGGCTTGAGATTTCCAGGAAAGAGTCGGCGGTCTCAAACACGGTCGTGATATCCTCCGGAGAAAGGGCCTGGATGCCGAGGAGGTGTTTGTGTTTGAATTCCAAGTTTTTTCTCCTATTTGAGGGCGGCCGGCTCCAGGATCAGGACCTCATCGGTGTCGTCGATTTCCTTGAGCTGGACCTGGACGATCTCCCTCCTGGAGGTGGGCAGGGATTTTCCGACATAGTCCGCCCGGATCGGCAGCTCCCGGTGGCCGCGGTCGATGAGGACGAGGAGCTGGATCGTCTGAGGCCGGCCCATATCAAAAAGGGAATCCATCGCCGCCCGGATCGTTCGTCCGGTGAAGAGAACGTCGTCGATCAGGAGGACGTCTTTCTTGGAGATCGGAAAATCGATCTCCGTCTTCTGGACCATGTGCTGAGTCTCGAGTTCGGCAAAGTCGTCACGATAAAGGGTGATATCGAGGACTCCAACTGGGATTTCCACGTTCTCGATCTCCTTGATCAACTGCGATATCCTCTTTCCGATGTAAATCCCGCGGGTCCTGATGCCGACGATGATCAGGTTGTTCAGATTCCGGTTGCGCTCGATGATTTCGGTGGTCATCCGCAGGAGGGACCTGCGAATTTTGCTGGAGTCCATAACCCGGGCTTTGATCTTTTCATCCATCTGTAAACTCCTGATTATGATGAGACTTGCCTAAAAATGCACTATCCGGGGAAAAAAGTCAAGGACGGACAAAGATCGGTGAGCTGTGAGCGGTGAGCACTGAGCAGTTAATACCTTTGACTTTTGAGTTGTTCCCGGATCAGAGGGCTGATCATAAGAAAGAAAGCGCGGGGTCCGCGGGTTGGAGAAGAAATCACTTTGCGGCCAAGGGTAGCACCAAGGCAGCGTTTCTTGGAATGAAGGGCGCTTGTTGTTTCACTGCTCAGTGCTCACTTCTTGGCGCCCGCTTAACTGGAGGTTCACGGAGAAGAAGTTCTTTTATATCACTGCTCAGTGCTCACAGCTCACGGCTCACTTCTTTTGGCAAAATATGCTCTTGCCAGCGCGAGGTCCTTGTCCATCCGCCGGATGAGCGCTTCGGAGTTTTCGAACTTTTTTTCGTCCCTGATTCTTTTGAGAAACCGGACGACCAGGGTCTTTCCGTAGAGGCTCCGTTTCAGATCCAGGATGTAAGATTCGAGGTGCAGCGGTTCCTCTCCATAAGTGGGGTTTTCTCCGACGTTGCTGAGGGAGGGAAGGCGTCGCCGTCCCCATCCGGTCGTGGAGATAAAAACGCCAGGTGGGAGGATTTCGTTTTCGGTCTCGAGATTGGCGGTCGGGAAACCCAGTCCCTTGCCCCGGCCGGCGCCGCGAATAACAACTCCCGGCGATCTCATACGGCCTGCCCAAAAGACGATTCGCCTGACCGATATCCCCACGGGACAGGAGGTTTCGGATCAGGCTTGAGCTGACCACGCGGCCGGCCTTGAGGACGGGCGGGATGGGGCAGACGGCAAAGCCGTATTTTTTCCCGAGCTCGGCGAGCGTCCGCCGGTCTCCCTGGCGGCCCTTGCCGAAATGAAAGTTGCAGCCGACGAGGACTTTCCTGGCCTTGAGAGCCCCGGCCAGGACCTTCGCGGCGAAATCCTCGGTGGAGAAACCTGAGAAGCGGCGGTTGAACGGCACGACGAGCGTGGCGTCGACACCGGACCTTCCGATGCCGGCCAGCCTCTGGTCCAGCGTCTGAATCATCTTGATGGGGCCCCGCCCCAGGACTTTCTCGGGGTGGGGGGAGAACGTCAGGACCACCGACTGCAGTCCATCTTTTCTCGCCGCGGCGACAAGAGTTTTCAAGATCCGCTGGTGGCCGACGTGCACGCCGTCGAAATTTCCGATAGCCACAGCCGTGGGTCTCGCCGCGGGCGAGAACTGGCTGAGGCAAGGAAAGATTTCCATGACCTAGTTTTTGACGGCCTCGGTTTTCTTCACATAGGCCATCTTGAGCTGGCTCAGGCAGGCCTGCAGGAACTCCTGCTCTTCCGGCTGGAGATTCCCTTTGGTTCGGTCCTTGAGCAGATCCAGGATGTCAATGAGTCTCCTGGCCAGCTCCAGGTTCTCGTTTGTTTTCCCGGTGATGGGGTCCTCGAGGAGTCCGAGCTTGATCAGAGCCGGTGTATAGAGGGGAAGGATGATGGAGCTGAAATCAAGAGGCGGAAGGAACCCTTTGTTCTGTTCCGGGTTCGCGGGTTGATCCTGATCGTTGTGAGAGTCGTTTTTTTTAGCCATCGAAAATCCTTTCTTCCTAATCTTTTATATTACCGTTTTCGAACCACGATTCAAGCGAACCGGCGTCGTGACCCGCTTCGCGGTCGTACCCCCAGTCGTTCCCCTATCGCAGATCGTTGATCTATCACTGGGAGCGTCTCCAAGAGATTTGAGTGGACTCTGCTGCTCGCTGCTCATTGCTCACCTTTATTTCTGGACGAGACGACGAGATGACAAGATGACGAGATAAACGATTATGAGGTTGGTTGGCGGGACTTTTTTCTTAGAACGAGGCTGGCCTTGATGAACTCGTCGAGATCGCCGTCCAGGACGCGATCGGTGTCGCCCGTCTCGACCTTAGTTCTCAGGTCTTTGATCATCCTGTAAGGGTGAAGGACATAGGAGCGGATCTGATTGCCCCAGGCGATCTCCGATTTGGCGTCTTCCATCTTCTCGATCTTGGCGAGCTTCTTCTCCCTCTCCAGCTCATAGAGCCTGGACATGAGGATCTTCATGGCCATCGCCTTGTTCTTGTGCTGCGATCTTTCGTTCTGGCACTGCACTACGATACCCGTTGGAAGGTGGGTGATCCGGACCGCCGAATCCGTTACGTTCACGTGCTGGCCGCCTGCCCCGGAGGAGCGATAGGTGTCGATCCGCAAATCATCGGGGTTGACCGCGATCTCGATGTCCTCCTCGACTTCCGGGCAGACGAAGACCGCCGCGAACGAAGTGTGGCGCCTTTTGTTGGCATCAAAGGGGGAGATGCGGACCAGGCGATGGACGCCCGACTCCTGACTCAAATTCCCGAAGGCATAATCCCCGGCCATCCGGACGGTGGCGCTCTTGAGTCCGGCTTCTTCCCCGGGTTGGGAATCGAGGATCTCGGTTTTGTATCCCTTCCGTTCGGCGAATCGGAGATACATCCTGAGCAGAATCTGGGCCCAATCCTGCGATTCCGTCCCACCCGCCCCGGGGTGAACGGTCAGGATGGCGTTCCGGCAATCATCCACATCGTCGTAGAGGGTCTGGAGTTCGGCTTCGGCCAGGATCCTCTCGAATTCGTCGATCCCTGCTTTGAGGTCGGCGGCGACGGGTTCGCCTTCCTTGGCGAGCTCGAAGAGAACTTCAAGCTCTTCTTTCTTTTCCTTCAGACGGCCAAAAGCCTGGATCGTCCGCTCCAGGTTTTTTTTGCCTTTTTGCAGGCCGACGGATTTTTTCTGGTCCTGCCAGGTCTCGGGGAGCGCTAATTGGTCGTTGATGACGGCGAGGGCGGATACTTTGTGGTCTAGGTCAAAGAAAACCTCGGAGCTCTTCAAACTTGGCCAAGAGTCCGGAGAATTGGGACTGCAGCCCTGATAGGTCCTCGTGCAGATGATTATCTTTTTCCGTCATTTTTTCTCTTGAGTACGGACAGGATAAGAAAGACCGCCCCCAAAGTCAAGCCGGCGATGGGCAAAACGTCTCCGCATCTTGTATAGAGACTCAGCTTCCTGGAGGGCGTGATTGTCCCGGTGAGGAATGTCCGGGTCATGAGCTCGGATCGGGCCAGGATCCGGCCATAGGGGTCAACGATGCCGCTGACACCGGTCGTTGCCGCCCGGAGGAGGAAGCGCCTGTTCTCGACCGCCCTCAAAACAGCCATCGAAAAGTGCTGGTGGGGAGCGGATGTCTCTCCATACCAACCGTCATTGGTAATAGTCACGAGGAAAGATGCACCCAGACGAGCGAAGCGACGGACGAGGTTGGGGAAGATGACTTCATAGCAGATGGGCGACCCAAACTTCTGTCCGTCGAAGTGATGGAGCACATGTTCGGTCCCGGGGGTGATGTCGCCTATGGCATGGGTTACTTTCTCGATGAAGGAAAAGACTTTTTTATAAGGCGTGTACTCTCCGAAAGGAACGAGGTGCATCTTATAATACTGGCTGATGGAGAGGTCGGGAGCGAGACAGAGCGCCGTGTTGTGGTATTTGAGATCATCGGGAGGGCCGGTTGTCTCATTGGTCCCGAGGAGAAGCGTCGCCTGTGTTCTTTTGACGAAGTCGAAAAGCCGCTGTTTGAAAAGCTGATACATTCCCTGCGGGCAGCTGAAACAGAGTGGGACGGAGAACTCGGGCCAGATGATGAGCCGGGCACCGCTCTGGAACGCCTGCTCGCTCAGGTCGATGTGCTGTTCAAAGAGGCGGAGGGTTTCCTGGCTCGAGATCTGGTCCCAATAAATATCGGACGAGACATTGCCTTGGAGGACGGCAGCGGAGAATGATTCCGGCGTCGGATTGACCGGCTTCAAGCTGAGCCAGCCGCCGGCGTGGATGAGCAGGACCAAGGAAAGGGCGATAAAAAAGGGAGCCCTTTTTTTGGCTGTCATCGAGCAGACAAAGGCCGCCTGGAAAAGAACGATGACGAAGCTTAGTCCGTAAACGCCGGTCAGCGAGGAGAGCTGGATGAAGAGAATGTTTTTGTACTGAGCATAGCCCAGGAGTCCCCACGGGAATCCGGTGACAATATAAGTCAGGATGTATTCCAGTCCTATCCAGAGAAAAGGAGCCAGGAGAAAAATCAGGGCGGGGAAGCGGCGCCCGATTATGGAAAAGGAAAAGCCAAAAAGGCCCCAAAAAAGCCCCAGAAAAAGCGCCAGGAGGAGGTAAACGAGGATACTCAATACGGGGGAGAGGCCGCCGTAGTGGGCCGGAACGGACGGGACCCAATAGAGCAGAATTCCGTAAAAGACAAAGCCGGAGATGAGACCCAGCAGGAACGATTGTCCTGGCCTTTTTTTTATGAGGGCGAAAAGCAGAGAAATGAGAGACACCCAGACTAGGAAAGCGAGGCCAAACTTAGGAAAAGCCAGGGCGGACAAAACTCCGCTCAAGACGGCCAGCAGCGCATCGCGTGGTTTGATCTTCGATTCCTTTCTTGCGGATTCGTTTATTTGTGGTCTGGGCCGAAAGGACGAGGGCCGGAGTGCGTTTTCAGTCCTTAGCGATGAAGTAGTCTATCTTCTTTTTGCTCTCGGCTTTGAGCTTGGTCAGCGCTTTCAGCGCCTCCTCTCTCGTCGGAAACCCTCCCAGGCGGACCCTGAACTTCTTGATGATCGATGACGGGTCGAGCACGAGAACCGAGTAGCCCTTCTTCTTAAATTCCTCGGCCGTGTTCACCGCGGTCTGCTTGTCATTGAAAGCGCCCACCTGGATGAAGAAAGGGCCCGTTTTCCCGGTCTGCGGGCCCGGGGTCTCCGCCGCCGGCTTCACTTCTTTTTTGGCCGCAACCGGTTTCTCTGACGGCTCCATTTTTTTGGGCGCTTCTTTGACGCTCTGAAGGGGCTTCTGCTGGGGAGCGAGTTCATCGGCGATCAACTTCTTTCCCTCGTCGGCCCGCGCGCCGGAAACCTGCTCGGGTTTCGCCGTCGGCGGCGCCTTCACCTGTTCCGTGACGATCCTGGGCGGCGTGCCTGATTCACCCGCGATCTGGACCTGCTTTTTACCGACCGAGACTCCGAGGAGGAAAATGAACACGCCCAGAATGAGGATCCCGACAAAGATGAAGACCAGAATCGAGCTTGAAATCTGCAGTTCTCTGAAATCTTTGTTTTTCATCAAGGCTTATTTTTTATCTTGATCTTGGGGTTTGATGAAGCTGAAGGCCCTCAGGAGCTCCATGGGGAGAGGGAAGACGATGGTCGAGTTCTTCTCGGTCGCTATCTCCGTCAGCGTGCCCAGGAACCGGAGTTGGAGGGCTTGGGGGTTGCGGGAGATGATGTCCGCGGCCTGGGCGAGTTTTTCGGCCGCCTGGAATTCTCCGTCGGCGTGGATGACCTTGGCCCGGCGTTCCCGTTCCGCCTCCGCCTGCTTGGCGATGGCCCGGATCATGTTCTCGGGCAGGTCGATGTGCTTGATCTCGACCAGCTGAACCTTGATCCCCCACGGTTCGGTCTGTTTATCGATGATTTCCTGGAGGCGGGCGTTGAGTTTTTCGCGCTCGGAGAGGAGCTCATCCAACTCGACCTGGCCCAGGACACTCCGCAGGGTGGTCTGGGCGAGCTGGGAAGTGGCATAGAGATAGTCCTGGACCTCGACGATGCATTTGAGCGGGTCGATGACCCGAAAATAGAGAACGGCGCTGACCTTGACCGTGACATTGTCCCTGGTGATGACATCTTGGGGCGGGACATCCATGGCCACGAGCCTCAGGCTGACCCTTATGATCCGGTCGATGGGCGAGAAGACGAGGATGATTCCGGGTCCTTTCGGCCTGGGCAGCAATCTTCCCAGGCGGAAGATGACGCCCCGTTCATATTCTCTGAGGACCTTGATGGAATTCAGAATATAGAGAACGATGATACCGATGACGATGATTTCAGGATAGGCTGTCATGCTAACCTCCTCACCTTAGCTTTATTGCCTCAAAAAACCTCACTATATTTTTTTAACCTTTACTCGGAGGCCGGGCTTGAGCTCGATCACTTTCACCTCGGCCCCTTCGGGAATGCTCTCGGTCGCTTCGGCCTCCCAGCTCTCCCCGTGGACAAAGACTCGGCCGACCGGATCGATATCGGTCTGGGCCACCCCGACCTCGCCGACCATTCCTTCTCTCCCCGTCACGACCTTGCGCGCATGCGCCTTGATCACGAGGGTGACAAGGAAGATGAAAACGAGCGATATGCCGATGGCCACGGGGATGATAACACTCAGGCTGGGCCTCAGCTCGGGGATGGGAGATTTGATCAGCATCATGGAAC
The DNA here is from genome assembly GCA_963770045.1 of Candidatus Aminicenantota bacterium. Taxonomy (GTDB): domain Bacteria; phylum Acidobacteriota; class Aminicenantia; order Aminicenantales; family CAVYOD01; genus CAVYOD01. Next base: position 67,390 of record CAVYOD010000012.1, read on the forward strand.
CAATGACCATGGCCGCGATTCCTCCTACAGACAAGACACCATAACTGTGCACCTTCACCTCGATGATAAATAGCGAGATGGCCAGGAGAATCAGAAGCAGGCCGACATAATTGATCGGGAGGATCTGGAAAGAGAAAATGGCCAGCAGGAGAAAAATCCCCCCCAACACGCCCGGCAAGATGGCGCCGGGATTGGCGAATTCAAAATAGAGCCCCAGAAGCCCGAGCATGAGGAGGATGTAGGCCAGGTTGGGGTTGGAGATCGTGAGGAGGAACTTCTCCCGGCCGCTCATCGGGAAGTTGACGATCGGCTCCCCCTTGAGCTGAAGTGTGACCTCCGTTCCGTCAAAACGCTTGACGGTCTTTCCGTCGAAGGCCTGGACGATCTCCTCATCGCTCTGGGCAATGAGATCGATGATTCCGCCTTTGAGGGCCTCTTTCTCAGTGTAGGACAGACTTTTCCGGACGGCATCCTCGGCCATCCCGACGTTTCGTCCCCGCTTTCCGGCGAGCGTCCTCATGTAGGCGGCGGCATCGTGGGTGACCTTCTCCTCCATCGTTTTGTCCATGGATTGTCCGGTCATCGAGATTCCCACCGGATGAGCCGCGCCGGTGCTCGTGCCCGGGGCCATGACGAAGAGGTCGGCGGCGATGCCGATGTAGAATCCAGCCGAGGCCGCCCGTGCTCCGCTGGGGCTCACGTAAACGGCGACCGGCACCTTGGAGCTCAGGATCCGCTCGATGATCTCTCTCATCGAGCTGTCGAGACCGCCCGGCGTATTCAGGGTCATGATGATGAGCTTGTCGTGGTCCCGCTCTGCTTTATCGATCGCCTTCCCGATGTACTCCGAGGTAATGGGGTGGATAGGGGCGTCGATCGTGATTTTTAAGATCGCGGCGGATGAAAACGCAGGCCAGAGCCCGAGGAGCAAAAAAACCAGGGATTTCTTTGTCACCGTGAATTCATTATAGGTTGTCGTATGGAGCAAGTCAATAACCCCCTACCCCGTGCCCCGTACCCCGTTCTCGGTCAAAAACAGTAAGCTATGAGCAGCGCGATTTAAGTAACAAAGTTAACAAAAAGCAGGCCGGAGGGGTGAGCGCAGAGCTGTGAACGCGGAACCACAAAAGCATTGAGAGACATGCCACGATAATTAAGCGCCTTGCACTTCTGTTTCCAATGCTCAGTGCTCACAGCTCACTGCTCACTTTTTTGTCTTGACATTTTATTATCAATAATTTAATTATAATTCTATGGCGCGGGATTTAAGGAGCCGGAGATGATCAAGAATGATATTGCCCTAGCGATCGAAAAAAAATCCGATTTCAATAGGGCAAAATCATTGTTGATCGTGGAGACCATCCTCGAATCCATCAAGGAAGCCCTGGCCGAAAAAGAAAAGGTCGAAATTCGGGGGTTCGGGAGTCTCCGAGTCGTCGACAAGAAGACCGGATTTGGCCGGGATATTCGGCGCAAACGACAGATCAAGATCAGCCGGGGGAAACGGATCAAATTCAGGTCCGGCCAGGAACTGAAAAGCCTGGTCTCCTCAAAGTGAGGATCCTCGACAGTGACCAAGAAATCCATCAAAACTTATTCTCTGCAAACCAGAAAAAGCAAGGTCCATATCCGAAATTTCGCCCGGCCGTCAAAGGCCACGGACAGTGTCGGCACTTTTGTCAACCGTCTCCCGGGCATCCTGGCCGGTCGTGACTTTAGAGAATTCTTAGCCCTGATGAGGGAAGCCAAAAAAAGACATCGGCCGATCATCTTTGGCTTGGGAGCCCATGTCATCAAAGTCGGCTTGAACCCGGTGCTCATCGACATGATGAAGCGAGGCTGGATCACGGCCCTGGCTCTGAACGGGGCAGGGATCATCCACGATTTTGAGATCGCCTACTGCGGCCAGACATCCGAAGACGTCGAGGTCCAGATCAAGGACGGGCAATTCGGTATGGCCAAAGAAACCGGAGAAATCTTGAACCGGACGATCAACGAGGCGGCTCGCGATGGTCTGGGCCTGGGAGAGGCGGTCGGGCGGATGATCGCGCGGTCGACTTTTCCTTATAAAAAGCAGAGTCTGCTGGCTGCCGCCTGGCGGTCCGCGACTGCGGTGACCGTTCACGTGGCCTTGGGGGCGGACACGATCCATTTTCATCCCCAGGCCGACGGCGAGGCCCTGGGCAAGACATCGCTCCAGGACTTCCGGCTGCTCTGCTCCCTCGTTGAGGGCCTCGGGGGTGGAGGAATCTACGCCAACGTCGGGTCGGCGGTCATTCTGCCGGAAGTCTTCCTGAAAGCCGTATCGGTTGTCCGCAACAGGGGAAAAAGACTGGAGGATTTTTCAACGGCCGTTTTTGACTTTATCCATCATTATCGACCCGACCAGAACGTCGTTCGCCGGCCACTCGGAAAAAAGGGAAAAGGATTTTATTTTATCGGCCACCACGAGATCATGATTCCGCTTCTCGCCGCAGCACTAAACAAATAGTGAGCTGTGAGCAGTGAGCGCTGAGCAGTAAAAAAGATAGTGTTGCGGGTCAAGCCCCCGCATTTAATTCAACCTCCTCAATTTGGTACAGGTTAATCCTACGATTATCAATAAGATAGAAGATGGACAGGGCCTGGGGATGGACGGGGAGCAGGAGTGGACGCCCCAGCCGCGAAGGCCGCCTCTCTTGCCTTTCTCGTCCTCTTTGTCAAAAAATGGGAAAAGATTGAAGAAGACAAAGATGGTTTTTCCCCATGACGAGATAGACGAGCGTCGAGACAAATGGGATAGAAGATGGAGCCGTCATCTGGGCTCCGTTTTTCCCTGAAGAGCTGGGCAGCCTAGCGCACAAAGCTCATGAGAAACGTTTTTTATGCTGCTCAGCGCTCACCGCTCACTGCTCACTAGCTTTATTTCATAATCATTTATCAACTGAGCATAGACGCTCGCGGTTTGATCCACTGTCTCCATGATAGTCCCTGAGGTATCGATCACGTAGTCGCCGTGCTTGAGTCTTTCCCGCAAAGGCATCTGGGAGCCGATTCTGCGCGCCGCCGCAGTCCGGCTGATTCCGTCCCGGTCCATGAGTCTCCTGATCTGGATTTTTTTGGGACAGGAGGCGATGATGATCTTATCGAAGAATCCGGCAAAACCGGCTTCGATAGTCAGGGCCGCCTCGGAGACGAAAATCTTGATCCGGCCTTCTTTCTCCAGCTTCCGGACCGTCTGCTTTTTATGACGCAGGACCAGTGGATGGATGAGCCGGTTCAGGAAAAGTCTTTCCTTTCGATTGGAGAAGACGATCTCCCCCAGGGCCTTCCGGTTGATCGTCCGGTCCGGATTCAGGATCTCGGGCCCGAAGTGAGAGAGTATTTTTTTCCAGGCGGGCCGCCCGGTTCTCATGAGCTCATGAGCCGCGGCGTCAGACGAATCGAGATGACAACCCTTTTGGCGGAGGACCTCGGCGATGACCGACTTTCCTGTTGCGATTCCCCCGGTTAAGGCGACGAGAAGCACGAGCCTATTTTTTTTTCTCTTTTGGTTCGGGGATAAACCTGAAGTCCTTGTCGAAGCGGACGGCGACGCCCTGTTTTTTCAGTTTCAGATCGCGCCGCTCCAGCCTGACCGTGATGCCTCCCAGGGAGAGCTTCATCTTTTTGCCCTCGGTCAGCTCCTTGGGAAGTTCAATCACCAGGTTCAGTTTGGAGCCCACGACCAGACCCGAGTCCAAGCAGAAATAGGCGCCTCCTGAGCTGATGTTCTGGAGGACCGTGTCCTCTTTAAACTTTTTCCCCTGCGGCAGTTTTCCCTCAATCTGGGTGGTCAAGGGGAGATCGAGGCGCCACTCCCTCCTCCGGTTGATCTCCACGGGCGGAGCGAGTTTGTCATCTTTTTTCGGTCTCTTGGCCACGGCTTTTTTCGATTTGGTTGCTTTTTTCATAGCTTCCTCAAGTTTGTCCTTTCCTAAACCTAAAAAAGAGCAGAATTGATGGCATAAAGAGCGAGCTGCAGCCGGCTGTGAGTGTCCAGCTTGGCATAGATGCTCTTGATATGGGAGCGGACGGTGTTCTTGCTGATGAACAGCGTCTCGGCGATTTCGTCGTTGCTTTTCCCCTGGCCGATGAGCCTGAGGACTTGAAACTCCGTCGGCGTCAGCTGGTCGAGAGTCTTCTCCTTGAGCTCTCCGCCGACGACGGAGATGATCCGGTCCATGATGCTGGACATCTTGTCCCGGGGGAGCCAGATTTCACCCCTGTGGATGACATGGATGGCCTCGGTCAGCTGGCCGGACGGATCGTTGAGGTCGAAGTATCCCCTGGCTCCCGAATTGATCAAGTTGACGATTTCCTCGTGAGCCGGGATGTTTCCCAGGAGCAGGAGCTGGGATTTGGTTTGGACTTTCGAGATCTCCTTGATGGCCTTGCAGATCTCCCTGATGTTGGGCAGAGGCTCGGTATTGGCGAACAGAATGACATCCGGCTTGAGTTTCCTGATGGAATCCATGAAGGTTTCGATGGTGTTTTTCTCGATGTTGACGACGTCGATCGATGGGTCCGGTTCGAGCGCCTTCATGATCCCGGAGAGGATGAGGTCGGAGGGGCAAAAAATAAGAACATTCGTTTTTTTTTCGTTGGAGTCCACGAATTTCTTTTTATTCATAATTCATTCTCTTTCCCTGTGCATACCCTTTTGGCAACGAGGTTTACCTTTTGTGTTCCGATGTGGAATGGATTCTATACAATCAGAAATTTGTTGTCAAGCACCCTCACAAGGTGAGCAGTGAGCCTGAGCCGTGAGCTGTTTAAGAAAGATATTCTCTTTTCGTTTTGACCGAGCTAAATACGAAAATGTTTGTGGAAGGATGGGTCTTCGACCAATTCAACGACCGAGACCAGCTGATATCACCGCCATCGGTCGCGAATCTTGGGAAGGATATTGATTCCTGCTCAGAGCTCACGGCTCACTGTCACTGTTTTGTGGACGGGGACGTGGTACGTCTTAAAAGACGTTGGAGCGGAAGGACTGGAGCCGGTAATTTTTGTCCAGGCGGACGGAGACGAACTGGGGTTTCTCTTTGCCGTTTTCGGCGCGGACGTAGACGATGGTTCCACTCAGAGTGAGCTGGAGCTGGTTTTCCAGAACCAGGGTTTTGGGGATTTCCAGCGAAAGGTTGACTTTCGCGCCGAGCAGCACCCGCGCATCAAGTTGGAAGCTCGCCTCCTGGGCGCTGATGGAGAGGAGCTGTGTCCCCTCCTCAAACTCCCGGCCGAAGGCGTTGACCCCATTAACCAAAGTTGGAAGAGAGAGCTCAAAGGTCCGCTCTCTCTTCGCAACCTTGGCAGCGCCTTGGATGGAGGGTCTATTCAAAGTCTTGGCAAAATCCATGTCGAGATCATTTTGAGACATCTCAAGAACCTTCACAATCCCTTCGAGAGATGAATCTCGGGGGTATTTTTCCGTCTTTTTCCTCACCGAAAAGGGCTAATTCCTTCCTCATTGACAAACGCCCCGGCTCACTGTTATTTCTCATCGCACCCACTTTCTTGTGGATCCTGGCTCTCGGCCTGGATCAGGTACCTGCTCTCCAGTTTGAGCGAGATTTTTTGCCGGGAATTTTCACCCGGCATGGCTTCGACAAAGACGACCCTCCCTTTGAGGACGAGGTTGAGATCGCCTCCGCCGGCCAACTTGGGGGGCAGGTTGATGCTCAACCTCAGTTTCGCCCCCAGAGCGACCTCGGCGTCGAGCAAGAAGGAGGCTCCCCGGTTGCTGATGTAGGCGAGGATTGTCTCTTCCCGGAACGGCTTGCCCGAACGGTCCAGTCCCTCCACCCAGGTCCGGAGAGGGAGCTTGAAACCCCGCTCGATTTTCTGAATTCTAGTCGTGTCCTCCGATGAGGCCTTATTCATCATGCCAGCTTCCTTTTCCTTAGTCCGCTGCTAAAATGCCATGCCTTTTTGTTGCGGTCAATCACCCCTCTCGGTGATATCAGGGGTGAATTTTTTGAAATCTTTTTCATCCCCGGCTCGCGGGAGAAATGTCCGCGAAGACCACAGCGGTCGAGGCCGCAGTCCGGGCAACTTCCTTAAATCTTTCAAATGATTGAGGTTAGCGGGCGCTCCTTCCTTGACAAAAAAAAGAGGCGTGGATAGAATGACCGCGATAGCGAAGGAGACGAACGAGCGTGAACAAGGACGAGCGATTGGTCAAGCAACTCACCCCCAAGAGCGAAGATTTTTCGCGGTGGTACGTCGAGGTGATCCGGAAGGCGGAGCTCGCCGACTATGCTCCGATGAAGGGCATGATGGTCATCCGCCCCTACGGCTACGCAGTCTGGGAGAACATCCAACAGCTCATGGACTTGAGAATCAAGAAGGCCGGCCACTCCAACGCCTATTTCCCGCTTTTTATCCCCGAGAGTCTCTTGCAGAAGGAAATGGAACATCTCAAGGGTTTCGCGCCCGAGGTGGCTTGGGTCACACGCGGAGGAAACGAGGAGCTGGAGGAGCGGCTGGCCGTGCGCCCCACCTCGGAAGCGATCATCGGGCACATGTACTCCAAGTGGATCAAATCGTGGCGGGACCTCCCGGTCTTGATCAACCAGTGGGCCAACATCGTCCGTTGGGAAAAAGTCACCCGTCCTTTCCTGCGGACGACGGAATTTCTCTGGCAGGAGGGCCATACCGTTCACGAGAGTTACGAAGAGGCTCAGAAAGAAACGCTCCTCATCCTTTCTCTCTACAAGGAATTTGTCGAAACGGAGTTGGCCATCCCGGTGCTTTCCGGGAAGAAGACGGAGCGTGAAAAATTCGCCGGCGCGCTGGACACCTACGCGATCGAGGGACTGATGTCGGACGGAAAGGCACTCCAGATGGGGACGTCTCACAATCTGGGCCAGCATTTCGCCAAGGTCTTTGACATCCGTTTCGAAGACCAAAACCAGAATCTCCAGTATGCCTGGCAGACCTCCTGGGGCGTTTCGACCCGCCTCGTCGGCGCCGTGATCATGGCTCACGGGGACGATTCGGGCCTTGTTTTTCCGCCGAGAGTCGCCCCTCTCCAGGTTGTCATCGTGCCGATCTCTCTGGGAAACTGGAGGGAAACGGTTCTCCCGGCCGCCAGGAAAATAGAACAGGAGCTCGGCCAGGCCGGGATCCGGGTGAGCCTCGATGCGCGCGAGGAATTCACCCCGGGCTGGAAGTTTTCTGAATACGAGATGAGAGGGGTACCGCTCCGGCTCGAAATCGGACCTCGCGACATCAAAGAAAACAAATGCGTCTTCGTCCGCCGGGATAGCCGGACGAAAGAAGCCTTTGGCCTGGATTCCGTGCTTCCCAGGGTCCGGGAGGTTCTCGGGGCGATCCAGAGTTCGCTATTCGAAAAGGCCTTCAAGTTTCGAGAGAGAACACCACCGAGGCCCGGGATTATGAGGAGTTCAAGAAGACGATCGAGACGAAGAGGGGCTTCTTGAAGGCTCTCTGGTGCGGGGATATCGCCTGCGAAGAGAAGATAAAAGAGGACACGATGGCCACTATCCGGGTCATCCCGCTCGATCAAGAGACGATCAATCCAGAAGACCGGTGTCTCTATTGCCGGAAAACGGCCCAAGCCTGGGTTTATTTTGCCCGAGCGTACTAGAGTCACTGGTCACTCGTCACCAGTCACTCGTAGCACGTTCCGAAGCAACTGGCCAAAGATATGAGTGAAGATTTTGCCGCCGAGCGCGAGAGAATGGTGGAGATCCAGATCAGGGCGAGAGGGGTACAAGACGAGCGGGTCCTTCAGGCGATGCTCAAAGTCCCGCGGCATTCTTTCGTCCCCCCCGACGTGCGCTCCTACGCTTACGGTGACGAGCCGCTTCCGATCGGCGAAGGACAGACGATCTCCCAACCCTACATCGTCGCCTATATGACCGAGGCCCTCGAGCTCCGCGGTGACGAACGGGTCCTGGAAATCGGGACGGGCTCAGGATATCAGACGGCCGTCCTGGCCGAGCTGGCCAGGGAGGTCTACACCATCGAGATCGTCTCCTCCCTATCCCAGCAGGCTCAAGAGACGCTCCGGCAATTGGGTTATCAAAATGTTTTTTTCCGGGTCGGAGACGGGAGCCTGGGCTGGCGAGAGTTCGCTCCCTACGACGCCATCATCGTCACGGCCGCGCCCCGGTCCGTTCCCAAAGCGCTTGAGGAACAGCTCAAGATCTCAGGGAAGATGATCATTCCTGTGGGGATCGAATACCAGGAACTCGTCCTCGTCGAGCGGAAAAAAAAGGGCTTCAGCCGGAAAAAACTTCTCCCCGTCCGGTTCGTCCCGTTGGTCTCCGTTCACTGAAAAAAGAAAAAAGGAGAGAAATCCGAGATGCCTTTACAAAACCGGAGATTTTCCAGGGCCTGCGGCCTGCTCATGATCCTGCTCGTCGTGGGCTGTTTGAGTTCGTCGTCTCAGGCGAAAAAAGACAAGTTCATAAAGTTGTACCTGCCCGATGGCAAGTCCATCGCGACGGAGCTGGCGGTGACGGACGAGGAACGGCAGTTGGGGCTCATGGACCGGGAGAAGATCGATCCCGACCAGGGAATGCTCTTCGTCTTCGGGGAAGAGGGGATCCAATCATTCTGGATGAAGAACACCCTCATCTCCCTGGACATGATCTGGCTGGACAAAGAGAAAAGGGTGGTCCATATCGAGCCTGATGTTCCTCCCTGCAAGGCCGACCCCTGCCCCTCCTACAGCTCGAACATTCCCGCCATGTATGTTCTCGAGCTCAAGGCTGGAGTCGCCGCCCAGCACAAGCTCAAGCTTTATGACAAGCTCGAATTTGCCCTGCCGGCCTGGGCCGTGAAGTCAATCGTCAGATAATCGAGAACACCTTCGTCAGGCTGGCGCTTTTCTCTGAATTGGCATCTCTCACCATGGTTACGATTTTGTATCTTCCCTTTTCCAGCCCCGAAAAGGTGAAGGTGAAGGTCAGGGCTACCTCGGTGTTAAAATTCCAGGACTTAAAATTGAGGTTGGCAAAATCCTTCTGTCCGCCGAGGACCTTGCCGCTCTCGTCTTCGAGGCTGAAATCGGCTTTGAAGGCAAATTCGTATTGACCCTCAGCGTTTTTCCTGACCGAATAGCCGGCCGGCTCACAGTAGAGGTGGATGACCTCTCCGGATGAAAAATCCTCCCCTTCCTTCGGCGTGTAGATGCCGAAGGTGTTGTTTTCACTGGTGACGAACCTGGGGTTGTTGATGAGCAGGGGAGTCTCTCCCCAGAAAGCCTCCAGGGAGGAGCGGAGCGCGAGCCAGGCGCTGGCATAGTCTTTCTTCCCGACGCTGTCTTTGACCGAGGCAAGACTCCGTTCGAGCGCACTGGCAGGAGCGGTCGAGATCGCCTCTTTGGCCTGCTCTTTCTTGGCGCAGGAGGAAAACAAGACGACGACGATGATGGCAAAGGTGAGAAGCTTTTTCATCAGGACCTCCTTTTTCTTCGATCCGTTGGCCTTTTTGCTTGGTAAGAATTATATTCAAGCGCCGGGAAATGCAAGACTGGGATATCCCTAGGCATTTCTTTTCGAACATCAGTCCGTCCGCCCGTTCCCTGTCGTTAATCTAACTTTTGGGAGATGGGGGCAGGCGTGGGGAGCGCCGTCGCGGGGCCCCATCTCCCCCGCTCGTCTCTCACTTGCAAACTGAGCCAAAAATTGGAAAAATGATTCCCGTCATCCTGACGAAAGGAACTCAACAAATGCATCTTCAGCTGCTCGATTGGGTCATCGTAGCGGTGTCCCTTCTGGTGTGTTTTGTTCCGGCCTTGTTCTTCGGGAAAAGGGCCGGCAAAAATACGTCGGAGTTTTTTGTCTCCGGCCGATCCGTGCCTTGGTGGCTGGCCGGCCTGTCGATGGTGGCCACAACATTCAGCAGCGATACGCCCAACCTGGTGACCGATATTGTCCGCCGGAACGGGGTGGCCGGGAATTGGGTCTGGTGGGCGTTCACACTGACCGGAGTCGCGACGGTGTTTTTCTACGCCCGGCTGTGGCGGCGCTCCAGCGTGATGACGGACCTGGAGTTCTACGAGATCCGATACTCGGGGAAAGCCGCGAGCGCGGTGCGCGGGTTCCGATCGGTCTACTTGGGGCTGTTTTTCAACTGCATGATCATGGCTTCGGTCAACCTGGCCGCCTGCAAGATCGCGGCCATTCTGTTCAATTTGCCGCGGTGGCAGACGCTGGTCCTCGTCGGCAGTCTCAACGTGGTTTTTGCGACCGTCTCCGGGTTGTGGGGCGTGTTGGTGATCGACATGGTCCAATTTTTCATTAAGATGACGGCGGTCATAGCGGCGGCCTACTTCGCCGTCAAACACGTGGGCGGGATGCACGCCCTGGTCTCCACGCTTTCGGCCAAGACAGGGCCTAACGGGCTTCACTATCTGAACATTCTGCCAGACTTTAAAAACAACTGGGATATGGCCCTCGCGGTGTTCATCATGCCGATCGCCGTCCAGTGGTGGGCGGTCTGGTACCCCGGCGCCGAGCCGGGCGGAGGCAGTTACATCGCCCAGCGGATGCTGGCCTCCAAGTCGGAGAAAGACTCGCTCGGCTCCGTGCTGTTCTTCAATATCGCCCATTATGTTCTGCGCCCCTGGCCGTGGATCCTGGTCGGGCTGTGCTCGTTGCTCGTCTATCCGCAGCTGGCGGACATTCAGAAGGCCTTTCCGAAGCTCGACCCGAGTCTGCTCGGCCACGATATTGCTTTTCCGGCCATGCTCAAGTTTCTGCCGCTGGGTTTCATCGGCCTGATGGTGGGGGGCCTGATCGCCGCCAACTCCTCGACCAACCTGACCCATCTCAACTGGGGGGCCTCCTACCTGGTGCACGATTTTTATCGGCGCTTCATCCGCAAGGGCGCCGACGAAAAACACTACGTTCTCATGGGACGGCTGGTCACGATCGGCCTCTTCTTTTGTGCGGGGGGGCTGGTCTTCGTTTTGGAAACGGCCAAAGACACGTTCGATATCATTCTTCAGGTCGGCGCCGGCACGGGCCTGCTCTATCTTATCCGTTGGTTCTGGTGGCGCGTCAACGCCTGGTGCGAGGTGGTGGCGATGGGCAGTTCTTTCGCCGTCTCGGTGGGATTTTTGATCCTTCGCCGAATCGGGGTGATGATCAGCACGCACTATGCCTTGCTCATCACGATTGCCATCACCACAGTTGGCTGGCTGTTGATGGCTTTTTTCGGTCCGCAGACCGACCGCAAGACGCTCGTCGAATTCTACAAGAAGGTCCGTCCTTTGGGCCCGGTTGGAAGGACGTCCGCAAGGAAGCGGGCATCTCGGAAGCAGAAGCCAAAATGACCCACGAGAGCATCCCCCTGTCCTTGCTCGGCTGGGTGGCCGGATGCACGGTGATCTGGTCCGCCCTGTTCACGGTCGGCAACTTCCTTTACGGCCGCCAGAACTACGGGTTCATGCTCTTGGGAGTCTTCATTGTGAGCGGCGTGGTCCTTATACGCGTCATCAACAGGCTCTGGTCCGGTAACGGCGGCTCCAAGATTCCTCAGTGACAAGGCGTGCTCCAATCGCCTGGCGATCAAGTGCCAAGCAGCCAAAATGACCGAAAACAAAAAATGAGAAACTAGGGGGAGCGTCCCCCCGGCTTTCACGATCACTTCTTCGTTCGCCTTTGACGAGATGACGAGACAGACCAGAGGGACCAGATCGACGGGTTCCGCTTGACAATTCTTCCCTTTTTCCCTAAACTGACCCATTAGTTTATATTTGACCGAGGAGTCGAAAATGGGCGTTAAGGAGCGGAGAAAGAGAGAGGAGCAGGCTCGGCTTGCTTCGATTTTGATGGCCGCGGAGGGCGTTTTCTCCAAAAGCGGTTACTACCAGACGCGGATGGACGACATCGCCGACGCCGCCGAGCTCGGCAAGGGAACCCTTTACTACCACTTCAAAAACAAGGATGCCATCTATCTGCACCTTCTCGAGCGGGAATCCACGAACATCCTGAAGGAGGTCAAGGACCGGATCTCCGAACGGGCCTCTTTCCTGCAGACTCTTCGGGAAACCCTCTATTTCTACATCGAGTATTTTGAGCGCAACCCCAATTTCCTGAAGATGTTCTTTCCCTGCATGTGCGGTTTCATCCATTTTGAGGACGCCACCCTGGTCCGCAAGTCGACCAAAAAGTATGTTCGCCACGTCGATTTTATACGGCTGGCTCTGGAGAAAAAAATCCGCGAGGAGAAGGTTCCTATCCAGTTCGAAGATCTCCTGAAATTCCTGCGCACTCTCTACATCGGAATCGGCATGAAACTCCTCGAAGGCAAAAAAAGCGAGGCCGCCGCGGCCGTGGATTTTTTTCTCAGTCTGATGCAAAAGGTCATGGAGGACAAACGATGAATAAGCTCTTGGCGAAAATCATGGTCGTGCTAACCATCTCGGCAACGGGGAGCGCTGTTGCCCAGGAAAAGATATCTCTCCGAGAGAGCATCGGACTGGCTCTCAAAAACAGCCAGGTCGTCCAGGTCGCCAATGAAAACGTGACCGGGGCCGAATACAAGATCAAAGAGAACAAGAGTCTCTATTTCCCTCAGATCAACGTCGGCGGAAGCTACACCCGGATGAGCCTGTTCAGCGAGATGGAGTTTGCCTTTTTGGGGCAGACCTACAGGTTCAAATTCGGATTGCCCAACAACTATGATTTCCGGGCGTCGGCCGTCCAGCAGGTCTTCAACTGGGGGAGGACCGGGAAGGCGATCGAAATGAGCCGGGCGGGCCTGGACCTGGCCAGGGACGGGGTGGCGCTGACGAACCAGATGGTGGCTTACCAGGTCGTCCCTCTCTTTTACGGAGTCATCTTCTTCAGGGAGGCGATCAAAGTCGTCGATGACAACATCAAGCTCTTCGAAAAGAAGCTGGAGATCATGACCGAGCGGTACAAGGCCGGCCTGGTCTCCACATTTGACCTCTCGACGATCGAGGTCCAGATCAGTGTTCTCCGGGCTCAGAAAATCGACTTTGAGAACAATATCCACAAGCTGAGCCTGACCTTTAATTCCCTGGCGGCGCGCGAGCCCGAGGCCGCCTTTCAACCCGGATGGCGGGCTCGACCCCGAAGAGGCGGGCTGGAACAAGGACGCGCTTCTGAAAGAGGCCGAGGCGCTGCGGGTCGAGTTCGCCCAGCTCCAGCACCAGGAGAGCCTGAGCCAGGCCGGGATTGACCTGGCCAGGACGGCCAACAAGCCGACCGTTGCGTTCAGTTTCAGCTATGAATTTCGCAACGGTTATATGCCCAACATGGACACGATCAGGGGGAACTGGTCGGCTCTCCTCTCGGTCAGCTACCCTCTGTTCGATGGATTCAGGGCCAATGCCCAGGTGGCTCAGGCCGAATCGGCGCTCAGGACCGTCCAGACAAGAAGGGCCGACCTCCAGCGTTCGGTGGCTCTCGAGATCGAGACCGCTCTCGCCGACCTCCAATCCACCGAGCAGAAATTGAAGATCGAGCAATTGAAGATCAAGCAGGCCGAGGACGCTCTGCGCATCGCCGAGGAGCGATACCAGAGGGGCCTGCTGAGCGCAACCGACTTCGTCGAATCCCAGAACGCTGTGGGGAGCGCCAAACTCAACCAGCTTCAGCTCGTCTACAACCACATCCTCGGCACCTACAACCTCTACCGTGCCGCGGGAAAGAAGATCTATGAATGAGCAGAGAACGGAGTGAGACCATGAAAATCATCAAAAGAATCATCGTCGTCGTCATTCTTCTCGGCCTCATCGGCATCATCGGGTACAGGGCCTCGGTCACCTACCAGGCGAGGAAGAAGGTTATGAATCAGCCGGCGCCTGAGAAAATCGTCCCGGTCGAGGCCGTTCAGCCTTCCAGGGCGAACATCGCCGAGAAGATTCATGCCTCGGCCAACATCCAGGCGGATTCCGAGATCACGATCTATTCGAAGGTCAGCGGCAAGATCGCCAAGAATCTGGTGCAGATGGCGAGCGCTGTTCAGCCCGGACAGGCTGTGGCCGTGGTCAACCGAGATGAGGTCGGCTACGATTACATGCCTTTCGAGGTGAAGAGCGATGCCAAGGGCGTCGTGGTCCGGATTCTCCAAAATCCCGGCGCCACCGTGAACCCCAGTATGCCGCTCATGACCCTGGTCGATATCGACACGGTCAAGGCGGTGGCGGCCGTCGACGAAAAGAAAATCCGGTTCATCAAGCTCGACCAGGCCGCCCGGGTGAACGTCGAGGCCTATCCCGGAGAGACCTTCGCGGCCCGGGTGACCAACATCAGCCCCGTCTGCAACCTGGTGAATCGAACCGTCGAGGTCGAGCTCAGCATCCCCAACGCCAGTCACCGGGTTAAGCCGGGGATGTACGCCGAGGTCGAATGGATTGCGAGCCAGCGTTCGGCCCTCGTCGTCCCGATCGCTTTCGGTCGTAGAGCGCGCCGGGCAGAAGTATGTTTTCCTGGTGGGCGACGGTCTGGCTTTAATCAATCAGGTGACCGTGGGCGCCGTCGTCGGCGATGTCACGGAGATCCTCTCCGGGCTCAAGGGCGACGAGCGGGTCGTCACGACCGGGGCCGGGCAGCTCAACGACAAGGACAAGATCAAGGTCGTCGAGCACAAGTCATCAGCTGAATAAGGAAATTCCTGCCATGAGAATCGCCGATATCTCGATCAAACAGCCCGTCTTCATCACCATGATCATCGCCGCGCTCGTGGTCATAGGCGGCCTTTCCTACTCAAGGCTCGGCGTCGACCTGATGCCAGACATCTCTCTCCCGGTGATCGCCGTCACGGTGGCCAATCCCGGAGTCGGGCCCGAAGAGATGGAATCCCAGGTGACCAAGCCGATCGAGGATGTTCTCAGCACACTCAACGGCCTCGATCATATCACTTCGACATCGTCCGAGGGGGTTTCGATCATCGCGGCCATCTTCGTCCTGGATAAGAACCCGCAAGTGGCGGCCACCGAGGTCCGGGAAAAAGTCGCCGGCATTCGTAACACGCTGCCCCGCGAGATCATCGAGCCGATCATCAATAAGTTCGACCCCCAGGCGGCGCCGATTGTCTCGTTCGCCGTCCTGAGCAAAAGTGGCAAGATGAGCCTCCCGGCAGTCCGATCGTTCATCGAGGACAAGATCCAGCCTCTGGTCCAGCAGGTGGACGGGGTCGGGGCGGTGGATATCGTCGGCGGATTGGAGCGGGAGATTCAGGTCGAGGTCGACCTGAGAAGGCTCAACGCCCAGGGCCTCTCGATCGCCCAGGTCACTCAAGCCATCCGGGGCGAGAATCTCAATATGCCCGCCGGCCGGCTGACAGAGAAGTCCCAGGATTTCCTGATCCGGACCAAGGCGGAGTTTGCGAGCATCCAGGAGATGCTGGGCATCGTCGTGGCCAACGTCGGCGGCAACCCCGTCTACCTCAAGGATCTCGCCACCGTCAACGACGGCTTCAAGACCAAGAGGACGATCTCCCGGATCAACGACCAGGAGTGTATCTCTCTCATCGTTCAAAAACAGTCGGGGACGAACACGGTCAAGGTCGCCGACCAGGTGCACAGGACGATGGCCCGGATCCAGGCGGCCAATCCTGACCTGGACATCCGCACCACAGTCGATTCTTCGGTGATGATCAAGGAATCCCGCGACGATGTCATCAACAGCCTCGTCCTGGGCATCCTTTTCGCCGGGCTCGTCGTCCTTTTCTCTTTCGGAGACCTTCGGAACACTCTCATCACCGTCGCCGGCCTTCCGGTCTGCATCATCGCCGCCTTTGCTGTCATGAGTCTGCTCGGCTACACCGTCAATATCATCACCCTGTTGGCGCTGAGCCTTTCGGTCGGCCTGTTGATCGACGACGCCATCGTCGTCCGGGAGAACATCTTCCGGCACATAGACAAGCTGGGCAAGGAGCCGCGCCAGGCGGCGAGCGAAGGGACGTCCGAAGTCGGGCTGGCCGTCATGGCCACGACCCTGACCGTCGTTGCCGTCTTCCTCCCCGTCGCCTTCAGCGGGGGAATCGCCGGCAAATTCATGCGCCAGTTCGGCGTCACCGTGGCCGCCGCAGTCCTCATTTCGCTCTTTGAGGCCTTTACCTTCGCGCCCATGCTGTCGGCCTATTTCTTCAAGAAAGTCGAGAAAAGCGGGCGGAAAACGATATCGTCGCGATTTCAGAATCTCGTGTCCTCGTTCTACGGAAGTCTGGGAAACAACTACCGCCCGACGCTCCGCTGGGCGCTTCGCCACCGGAAAACGGTGATCGCCATGACAACCGTCATTTTCGTTCTCAGTGCTTACCTCTTCACCATTGTCGGAACCGGAAGCTTTCCCCATGGGGAAAGGCCGGAATTCAACCTGCAGATTCAGACGTCTTCGGGGAGCTCGCTCGAGCAGTCGGACCGGATCATCCGGTCACTGGAAAAGGTTCTCCGAAGGCAGCCCGAGATCGGAGACCTGGCGACGGTCGTGGGGTCAACCGACGGCTCCTCCGACGTGGCCACGATCAACGTGAAATTGAAAGTCCGCCCGAAAGAGGCCAGGGGCTACCAGGACAGACTCCGTCCCCTGCTCACGGGAATTCCGGGGGCCTCGATCACCTTCATGGAGGCCAACCAAATGGGCGGGGCGGCGTTCGCCTCGATTCAGCAGCTCCCCATCCAGATCAACCTCAAAGGCACGGACCTGGGGAATCTGGCCAAGGCCAGCGATCAGGTCTATCTCGCCCTGCAAAAGGTCAATGGTTTAGTCGATGTGGGGAGCGATAATCGTCCTCCCAAGCCCGAAATTCAGATCGAGGTCGACCGGGTGCGGGCCTCCCGGCTTGGCGCCGGGACATTCCAGGTCGCATCTTTCATGAGGTCGTTCATCGACGGCGACACGACCTCCAAGTTCCGTGAAGGCGATAAACTCATCGATATCCGGGTCCGGGCCTCCGAGGATGTCCGCTCCGACCTGAATGAGCTGGGCCATGTTTATCTCCCCGTCATGCGCGGGGGCTCCCTGACGCTCGACCAGGTCGGCCGGCTCAACGCGGTCAATGGGCCCACTCAGATCAAACGGGCCGACCGGACCCGCCAGATCATCATCGGAGCCAACATCCTGAAGGGGCGTCCTCTCAACGAGATCATCCAAAACATCAACGCCGCGCTATCGGGGATTCGTTTCCCCGCCGGAGTGACCTATGAGTTCGGCGGTCAGGTCGAACAAAATCGGGAGATGTTCGCCGCCTTCACGGTCGCCTTGATCCTGGCCGTTGTCTTCGTCTATATGGTGCTCGCATCTCAGTTCGGTTCGTTCGTCCAACCGTTCGTCATCATGCTCGCGCTTCCGCTGTCTATCATCGGAGCCGTGCTGGGGCTCCTGCTCGCCAACAAACTCTTCGACATGGTCGCCTTCATCGGCCTGATCATGCTCATGGGGCTCGTGACCAAGAACTCCATTCTCTTGGTCGATTACACGAATGTGCTTCGGAGAAGGGGATTGAAGAGATTCGACGCGATCGTGGAGGCAGGGTCCACACGGCTCAGGCCGATCCTGATGACCACTCTGGCCATGATCCTGGGGATGATCCCGGTGGCGATTGGGTTCGGGGCGAGTTCGAGCTTCCGCGCTCCGATCGCCTTCACCATCATCGGCGGTCTGATCAGCTCAACCTTCTTAACCCTGCTCATCGTCCCCGTGGTTTATTCCCTGATTGACGACTTATCGCTCAAAGTGAGAGGGAAAAAAGCGAAGGAAGTTGCGGTCCAAGCGGAGAGCTGAAGATTCAGTTCGGTGACCGGTCGGCGGCCAGACGGGCGAGTTCCTCGGCGGCCGCGAGCGAGGCGGCGCCCTCGCCCAGGGTCGACCTGATCTTCAAGAACTCTTCCTTCATCGTCCGCCGGACGTCTTCTGATTCGAGGATTCGCCAGGATTCGGCAAAAAGATTCTTCGGCGTGAACCGGGCCTGGATGAGCTCCGGGATGACCACTTTTCCCGCCAGGATATTGACGATACTGTAGTTTTTGATTTTCATCATCCGGACGCCGAAGAAATAGGAAAGGGGAGAGATACGATAAAAGGCGATGAGAGGAGTCCCGAGAAGCGCGGTTTCGAGAGTCGCTGTGCCGCAGGCGGAGAGAACAAGGTCGGCATAGGCCAGCGCCTCGTAGTGATCGGCCGATAGAATCTTGAGGTCGCCTGCTCCTTTGGGGACGAGGCGGGCCACAAAATCAGGATCGAGGCTCTCGGCCTGAAGCAGAAGGAACTGGCAGGAGAAAGCCCGTCTTAATAGCGCTATTGTTTCGGCGAGAACGGGCAGGTGGTACTTGAGCTCGCTCTTCCGGCTGCCCGGAAGGAGGGCAATGAGCTTCGGCCGAGCGGCGAGTCCGTATTTCACAAAGAATTCTTCCCGGCTGAGCGGGGTCTTCAGCCTTTCGATGAGGGGATGGCCGACAAAAGCGTGGGGTATGCCCCGTTCCTTGTAGATCTCCACTTCAAAGGGGAAAATGAGGAGCATCTTGTCCACAAACTCTTTGATCGTCCGGAGACGCCTTTCTCTCCAGGCCCAGACCGTGGGGCTGATGTAGTAGAGAACGGGAATCGATAATCTCTTCAGCCGTTTGGCCAGGCGGAGGTTGAAATCCGGCGAATCGATGAGGACGGCCGCCTTGGGCTTCCGTTTCTCCGCCTCTTCCTGGATGCGGTTGAAGATGGCCCTGATCCTGGGCAAGGAAGAAACGACCTCCTGGAATCCAACCACCGCGAGGTCCTCCGCGGGGAAGAGAATCTCCACTCCTTGATCAGCCATCTCTTTTCCCCCGGTGCCGAAAAAGGCGGCCGCTGGCTGGAGCTTCTTGAACTCGCGGACGAGGGCGGCGCCGTATTTCTCGCCGGAATTTTCACCCGCGACGATGAGGATGGAGTTCATTCCTGTTTCTCTTCTCGAGCCGGGTTGGCCGAAATAAATGATCTCGGGCAACTTGTTAGGATCTTGCCCCAGGAAGAAGAGCCACTTGTCATAACTCTCCTGGCTGTGATAAATCCGGAAAGACTTTTTGGTCGAGGTGCTGACCACGCCGATGATCATCGGATTATCGATCGAAGCGATGTCGCTCAGCTTGGCCACCAGAACCTGCTGCGGGGAAGAGGCTTGTCTCGCGGATTGCTGCACGCCCTGGGGGGCTCCGGCGAGGAGGATGATATTCCATTCTCCCTGGATCGTCATCGGGTCCCGGAATGCCTTGCGCAGGCAACGCTCTTCGACCATGACTTCCAGGTTGCGCGGGAACGTCCCCGGGTGCTTGGCCTGGTAAAGGCGCACGGCTTCGACATATTGGTTTCCCCGGAAAATAAGCTCCTCTTCGTTCTCCCGCTGGATCTCGGTTTCCCAGAGCGGCGCCACCGCCAGGAGGGCGATGCTCATCACCAGGACGGCCACCATAAGCATGATCAGCATATAGCCCCTGGGTTTTCCCATGGTCGTTGCTCGGTCGGTCAAATGAGGATCTACCACGTATTGTAGGGAGTGCCATCCATTCCTTTTTCCTCGGAGCCCGAATGGACGTCGATGATTCCGAGTTCCATTCCCGAGACGAGTTCGTCGGGAGGAGGAGTCTCGCGGACCTCGACCCAGGTGGTGGCCGATTTGGTGATCGGGTCGACAGGAATAGATCGCAGGTAGTGTTCGTCGGCGAGTGTCTGGAGAGAAGTCGGATATTTTCCCTTGTCGGTCCGGTACTGGTCGATCACTTTTCTAAACTGGAAAAGGTCTTCCTTGAGGACGGCCTCTCGGGCCCGCCTGCCCGCGTTCTGAAATTGAGGCAGGCCGAGGCCGACAAGGATGCCGATGATGGACAGGACGATGATGATCTCGATGAGGGTAAAACCCTCTTCACCAATCCTTGTATTTTGAACCATCGATGGCCGTACCCTGGCTTTTCGTATAGACATCGTAGACATTTTCTTCTCCCCAATTTGTTGAGTCGGGCTTGTCTTGGTAAGAACGGAGTCCCCAGTCGAGTGTCCCGGTTATCGGATCTCTGGGGATCCGCCGGAGGAATTTGACCACTTTCGTGGTGGCCTCCTTGCCTTGTTCTTCGACCTTCGTCTCCACACCTTTGACAAGTATCTCCAGATTCGGGGGATAGCCCATGGTCTCCTCTTCGAACTCGAATTTTTTCTCATCGGCCATTTTTTTATAGGCGTCGATCGCTTCCCTGAGCAGCCGCAGATCCCTCTTGAGCTCGATCTCTTTTTCCCGTTTGAGTGCCATCTGGCCGAGCGGAATGATGGCTGAGGCGAGAATGGCCAGGACGGTGAGGGTGACCAGCATTTCGATCAGGGTGAATCCCTTGATCCGAGGAGACCGTCGAGGCATGCTGGCTCCTTGTCTGTTTAGAATTCAGTACCTGCGTTTATTGTACCGGTTGTCCGGTCCGGAATCGCGGCGATGCGGCGGACGGCTCTGATGGGGGGGACGGTCGGAACGATCCTGCCGATCCGACTGCTCAGGCGGCTCTTCCAGGGCTTTTTTGCTCAACCGGACCTTGTTGTCTTCATCGATGTTGACCACCTTGACGGTCATGATCTGCCCCATCTTGATGACATCCCGAATGTCGTTGATCCGGTGGTGAGCGATCTCGGAGATGTGGAGGAGACCCACAATGTTGGGGAGGATTTCGATGAAGGCTCCGTATTCTTCGAGCCGGACAACCTTCCCGGTATAGGTCTGTCCGAGCTCGGCTTCGGCTGTGATCTCGCGGATCATCTCTTTGGCCTTCTCGGCGGCGTCCACGTCGACCGAGGCGATGGTGATTTTGCCACTCTCGTCGATATCGATCTTGGCTTTCGTCTGGGCGACGATTCTCTTGATGACTTTGCCGGCCGGCCCTATGACTTCGCTGACTTTTTCAGGGCTCACGAAGAGCGTGAAAATGCGCGGGGCGTAGGGCGAGATTTCCGGCCGGGGAGCGGGGAGGGCCGCTTTCATTTTTTCCAGGACCTTGAGCCTCGCGTCCCTGGCCTTGAACAGGGCTTCGCGGAGGACCGCGAGTGGGATCGAGGAAATCTTCAGGTCGAGTTGGATGGCCGTGATCCCTTTTTCCGAACCGGTCACCTTGAAATCCATGTCTCCGAAATGGTCTTCGATGCCGGCGATATCGGTCAGGACGGAATAGCGCTCACCCTCCTTGACCAGGCCCATGGCGATCCCGGCGACGGTCATCGTCAGGGGCACTCCGGCGTCCATCAGTGAGAGGACGCCGCCGCAGACAGTGGCCATAGACGACGAGCCGTTCGATTCCAGAATATCCGAGACGATTCGGACGGTGTAAGGGAAGACTTCTTCGCCGGGAATGGAAGGCAGGATGGCTTTCTCGGCCAGAGCCCCATGCCCGATCTCCCGTCGTCCCGGCGCCCTCAAAAAGGACACTTCGCCGACGCTGAAGGGCGGAAAATTATAATGGAGCATGAACCTTTTTTCGCCTTCAATCCCCAATCCGTCCAGCCTCTGGACATCCTCAAAGGTCCCCAACGTGACAGTGGCCAGGCATTGCGTCTCTCCCCGGGTGAACAGGGCGGAGCCGTGGGTCCGGGGGAGTATCCCGACTTCGATCGTGATCGGCCTGATCTCGTCGCAGCTGCGGCCGTCGCATCTCCGGGCCTCATTGAGGATCATCTCTCTGGCCAGCTTACTCTGGATTCGATGGAACATTTCCTTTGTGGCCGCGATTTCTTCTTCGTTGTCTTCGGGTATGGCGGCCAGGAGAGAGTCGAGAATCTTGTCGAGTTCTGCTTCACTGGCTTTCTTTGGCTTGGTCTGGATGGCCTGGAGCAGCGGCGCCGAGATCTGCTGTTCGAGCTGGGCCGTCTTGACCGAATCCAGCTCTTGAGGGACGAATTCGCGTTTTTTGATCTGAAGCCTGTTATAGAGGTCCTTTTGAGCCTGGATGATCATCTGGATGGGCTGCTGGGCGAGGGAGATGGCTTCCATGATCTTTTCTTCCTCGACCTCGAGCGCTCCGGCTTCCATCATCAAGATGCCGTTCTCCGTCCCGACGATCGTCATGTTGAGCGGGCTCTTTTCAAGCTCCGAGGCCAGGGGGTTGATCACGAATTCATTGTTGACCAATCCGACCTTGACGGCGCCAATGGGAGTCGTGAAGGGGATGTCGGAGAAATAGAGGGCGACGGAGGCCCCGATCAAGCCGAGCGTGTCCGGTTCGTTTTCGAGGTCGGCCGAGAGGAGCAAGGCGACGATCTGGGTGTCAAAAAAATAGCCCTCAGGGAAGAGAGGCCGGATGGGCCGGTCGATCAAGCGGCTGACCAGGATCTCCCGTTCCGAGGGCCTTCCCTCCCGTTTGAAGAAGCCTCCTGGGATCTTCCCGGCGGCATAGGTGTTCTCTCTGTAATCGACGATCAGCGGGAGGAACGAGGCGCCTTGTTTGGCCTCCTTCTTGGAGGTGGCGCTGACGAACATGATTGTTTCGCCGTAGCCGACCAGGGCCGAACCATCGGCCTGTTTTCCGATCTTTCCGATTTCAATCGATAAAGTCCGTTTGTTGAGTTCGAGACTGATTTTGTCTGACATTGTGGTTTTTCGAGGCCGGGGGCCTATTTTCTGAGGTTAAGCTTCTGAATGATCTTTTCGTAGCGGGCGGGGTCGCTCTTCTTGACGTATTCGAGCAGCCTTTTTCTCTGTCCGACGAGTTTCATGAGCCCGGTCCGGGAATGAAAGTCCTGCTTATGGATCGAAAAATGTTGCATGAGCGAATTGATACGGTTTGTGATGAGCGCGATCTGAAGTTCCGGCGAACCTGAATCGTTCGGATGAGCTTTGTACTCATTGATGATTTTTGTTTTTTCTTCTCTCGTTAGCACGAAATATTACTCCTTTAAATGATTGATAATTTTAGCAAAAAAAGCGGAAAATGTAAATCTATATTCTTCTGAGTTTTGCGAAGTCGAAAGCTGCGGGGCTAGGAGCCCAGAGTCTTTTTCCGGCGGATGAGCTGCCGGGCATAGTTGGACACCAGGCCTCCCTGGGTCTGCTTTATCTGAGTGAGCTTGGCCTCGATCTCGGCCAAGGTCATTTGATTGATCTTCTTGTTCTTTTTTTCTCCGCTTGGGGCTGGAGCTTCTTCTTTAGGCGCCTCTTTCTTGGGTTTGGGGGCTTCCGCTTTGTCCTTCTTTTCTTCTGCCATGGGCATTTCCTTTCCTCGCTTAGCTTAGCAGAATTCTCCTCCAGGGGCAACGGAAATTTTTAGCTCATGGCTCACGGGTCACGGCTCATGGCAAAAATGAAATGGTTTTAGGCTAGCAGCTATGAGCCGGCCTTGGGCTTGACGAGCGAGCGGCGCGTTTAGTATAGTCAGCTGACGGTGTTCGCGCTTTATTCAATCCTCCTCTTTTTCGCTCTCTTGATTTATCTACCTCTCTACTCCTTCCGGATCAAAGTCCTGCGGCGGGAGAAGCTCCATCTCGGTCAGAGGATGGGCTTTGGGCTGCCCCAGAGAAGTCCCGGCCGGCCGGGCATCTGGATTCATGCCGTGTCGGTCGGTGAAGTTCTCTCTCTCCAGAGCTTGATTCAGAAGCTCAAGAGCCGCCATCCCGGCTGGGAAGTCTGGTTCTCCACCCTGACCGAAAGCGGATTCAAGGTCGCCCGGGAGAAAATCACTCTGGCCGATAGACTTTTTTTCCTCCCGCTCGATTTCGGTTGGGTCGTCCGCCGATTCTTAAGGGCGGTGGAACCCGACCTTCTTATCCTGGCCGAGTCTGAGTTCTGGCCGAATCTGCTGAGAGAAGCCAAAAAACGGGGCGTCCCCGTTCTTTCGATCAACGGCCGGATTTCCTCGAGTTCTTTTGGAACTTACCGGAGGCTGAGGTCTCTAGGACTGAAGCTTTTGTCCCTGGTCGACCTGTACCTGGTCCAAACCGAGCAGGATAAAGAAAAGTTTGTCGTCTTGGGGCTTCCGCCTGAGCGGATCCAAGTCTCGGGGAACCTGAAAACGGAGGTCCATCTGCCCGAATACAGCGGAGCCGCGATCGCCGATCTCAAAAAGAGCCTGAACATTCCGGACGGGCGCAAGATCATCGTCGCCGGCAGCACCCGCAAGGGCGAGGAAGAGATTCTGCTCCGGGCTTTTCAGGCGGCAAGGAAGACCCGGCCGGATCTCAGCCTTATTGTCGCTCCCCGCCATCCGCAGAGGTTCCGGGAAGTTGAGAGGCTCTGCCAAAGCACCGGCTTCCGGGTGGACCGGAGGACGGAGAGGAGCCGGAACGGGTCTTGGGACATCCTCATCCTGGACACGATCGGGGAGCTGGCCCAGGCCTACGCTCTCTGCGATGTGGCCTTCATCGGAGGGAGCCTCGTCTCCTGGGGAGGCCATAATCTGCTTGAACCCGCATACTACCGGAAACCCGTCTTTTTTGGTCCCCACATGCACAATTTTGCCTTTCTGGCTGAGAGATTCCTTCAGGCCGGGGGAGCTCGGACGGCGCACGAGGGAGAGGAGCTTGTGGATATGTTCTTGATGAAGGATGAGCGCCGGTTCGAGATTATGGGAAAAAAAGCCAGGGAAGTCCTGGATTCACTCCAAGGGGCCACGGAACGGACGATCCTGGCCATTGAATCCATGATCGCTCAAGAAAAGGGACACTAGGAAATTGGTTAAACAAATTCATCATTTTCGCAAAGAGGGTTGTCCTCTGCCTGATGATGCTGACCGGTGCTCGGTTTTGCCGCCTCTCCAGAATGTTCTTCTGGCGGAGACGGGCCAGGAGACGGTTCAGAAGACGGACAGGTTCAACAAGGATTACTTATCGAAGTTCGGCCGCGACTTTGGCCAGGTCTACACCGCCCCCAAGCACTGGGACAAAAGCGACGCCTTGAAATTTTTGGCCGTTGCCGGGACGGGCGTCCTCCTCTTTGCTTTTGACCAGAATATCCAGAATTGGGTTCAAAAACGGCGAACAGGTACATCCAACGATTTCTTCAAGGGCATAACCAATCTTGGAAATGGGCTCTACGTAGGTGGATTTCTGGCGGCTCTTTATGCGACCGGAGAGATCGCCGGCGAAAACAGCCTGAGAAAAACGGCCCTGCTGAGCCTGGAGAGCTGGCTGACGTCGACCGTTTTTACGACCGGAGTTAAGTTCATTGTCGGTCGGGCCAGGCCTTGGACCGGAGAATCAAGCCACAGCTTCCATCCTTTCTCCACGAGGTCGGCCCACAATTCTTTTCCCTCCGGTCACGCCTGCACCGCCTGGGCTGTGGCCACCACGATCGCCGACCAGACCGACAGTCCGATCGTCGACGGTCTGGCCTATACACTCGCGACCTTGGTTTCCTTCTCCAGGGTCCATAATAACGACCACTGGGCCTCGGATGCGTTTGTCGGCTCGGCGGTCGGCTATTTTATGGCCAAAAAGGTGTGCGCCCTCAACAGGCGCCAGAGCAAAGAAAAACTGAGCTTTTCTTTTCAGGTCTCTAAAGAGGGCCAGGCCCTCAGCCTTTCCCTGAAGTTCTAATCTTTTCTCGGCACAAAATGTTTTTTCTTTTCTTTGTTCACTTTTTTGGCTAAAATTTTGATATGAGAGATTCGTGTTAAAAAAGATTTGGCTGGCCTTCTTATTCTTATCGGTGCTGGCTCCAGGCCTCCTTCTATCTCTCGCTAGGGAAAGCTTCCAGAGCCCCAGGGGTGTCGTCATCGAACTGGACTACCGGACACTCGAGCCCGGCGAGGTCATTCTGGTCACCCAAAAAGAGAGCCCGGAGGTGGCCGGCATGGCCGTCCGTTTTCTGGACAGGACCTACGCGGCGGCACGCCGGGGGCAAGCTTCCGATTCTTTTGCCCTGGTCGGACTCGACCTCGAAGTCAAGCCCGGCTCTTATCCTCTGGACATCACCCTGGAAAAGACCGACGGAGGCAAGGAGACGATCGAGCGGGAGATTCTCATCCTGCCCAAGAGGTTCCCTGAAAAAAAATTCAGGGTGGCGCCGGGGTCCCTGAATCCTCCACCCAGACTCCTCACGCAGGATCCAAAAAGAATCCGAGCTCATGGCGGCCATCTACAAGGAAGTCACCCCGGAATGGCTGGCCGAGGGGGAGTTCATCATCCCCTTTGATGCCAAGGCCTGGCCGAACTTCGGACAACGCAGGATCTACAACAATGTCCCCTGGTCCATCCATTCCGGCGTGGATATCCTGGCGCCCTGGGGGTCTCCCATTCGCGCCTCCAATTCGGGGAGGGTCGTCCTGGCTCGCGACATGATCATGCCCGGACGAGCAGTGATCATCGACCACGGAATGGGTCTCTACACTTTCTATTGCCACCTCTCCAAGATCAAGGTCAAAGAGGGAGATATCGTCAAGAAGGGCGATGTCATCGCCAAGTCGGGCAACACCGGCCGATCCACGGGGCCTCACCTCCATTGGGCCGTAAAACTCCAGGACAGCCGGGTCGATCCCTTCGCCCTGCTGAACCTGCCGCTGCAATAAACTCGTCTATCTCGTTGTCTGGTCCATCTCGTCATCTCGTTAAAGAAAAGCAGTGGGGACTAAGGGACAGTAAAGGGTAAAGCAGCGCAGGAGTAGGGGCCAATAATCTATCTAAGAATTATAAAGATCAATTCTTGAATAAAATCACACTGCTCAGCGCTCACTGCTCACCGCTCACTGTTTTTAAGGTACGACGCCAGCCAATCGAGGACGGTTTTCCACCACAGCTCGGCGTTCTGGGGTTTTTGGACGAAGTGGTCCTCATCGGGAAAGTAAAGGAGCTTCGAAGGAACCTTCATGCGTTGGAGCGAGGTGAAAAACTGGAGACCCTGGGAGAGGGGAACGCGGAAGTCGTTCTGGCTGTGCACAACCAGGCAAGGGGTCTTGAAGTTCTGAACGAAGGAGCTTGGGGACCATTTTCGGTACTGCTCCGGGCTCGTCCAGGGGGTGCCCTTGTATTCCCACTCAGGAAACCAGAGCTCTTCCGTGGAACCCCATTCAGAGCGGAGGTCATACACACCGGAATGGGAAACGAGGCAGTTGAACCTGTTCGTTTGGCCCTCGATCCAATCGATCATATATCCACCATAAGAAGCGCCCGCCGCGCCCAACCGCGTTTTGTCTATGGAACCATAATTGGACAGGAGATAGTCCAGGCCAAGCATGATGTCCTGGTACGGCTTTCCGCCCCAATCGCCGCTGATCGAGTCGGTGAACGCCTGCCCGTAGCCCGTGCTGCCGTGAAAGTTGATCATGGCCACGACGTATCCGGGAGCGGCGAACATCTCGGCATTCCAACGATAGTGAAAGTTGTCGGACCAGGCGCCTTGGGGTCCACCATGGATAAGCATGATGAGAGGATATTTTTTCGCCGGGTCGAAGGACGGCGGCTTGACCAAAAATCCTTGCACCTTCTCTTTCCCGGCGCCCTCGAACCAGAACTCTTCGGCGGGGTTCATCCGGAGCGAGGTGAGGAGGTCCTTGTTGACGTCGGTGATCTGGGAGATTTTCTTCGACGTCAAATCGAGGGAATAAACGTCGGCCGGATGGTTTGCGGCCTGCCCGAGGAAGACGATCGTCTTCCCGTCCCGGGAAAGAACGAAAGACTCCGCGAAGCGTCCGTCCATGATTTTTTCCGGCCGTCCCGCCTTCAGGGCGATTCTGAAGAGGGCTGTCCGTCCTTTCTCCTCGGCGTTAAAATAAATGGTTGAGCTTTCGGGAGACCAAAGAATGTCCTGGACAGAATAATCCAGCTCTTCGGTCAGATTGCTTGTTTTTCCGGTCTTCCGATCTAAGAGCATCAGGCTGTACTTATCCGCTTCGAATCCGGGCCGGGCCATGGCATGGTAGGCGACAAATTGGCCGTCGGGCGAATAGACAGGCTGGTTGTCGTTGGCTCGATTCGTGGTCAACTGTTTGATATCTCCACCCTTGATGGGAGTCACAAAGATGTCGTTGTTCGTGCCGAGACCCAATCTGAGCTCGGGATCAGTGTTTCTGACAAAGCTGACCTCGCTCCCGTCGGGCGAAAAGGCGAAGTCCTGCGCCCCTCCCAGGGCGAGCGGCGGGGTGTCGTAATCCCCGGGGGTCAAATCGACGGGTTTTCCGCCTTCCGTCGGAACGATAAAGACGTGGCTCCGAGTTCCGTCCCACCACGAATTCCAGTGCCGGTAGAGCAGTTGGTCATAGAGGCGCGCCTTGACCGGGCTCTTCTCCTGTTCTCCTGATTTTTTCTTGTTGCAGTCATCATCGGGACAATCGGGAAATACAGATGAGGTAAAGGCTAGGTGGGTGCCCTTCGGGGACCAGATGACCCCTGAGGCCCCGGTGGACAGGCTGGTGAGCGGGGAAGCCTCGCCTCCGGCGAGATCGATGATATAAACCTGGGGAGTTCCGCCCCGGGCCGAGATGAAGGCGATTTTCTTCCCGTCCGGAGACCAGCGTGGATGATGATCCGCTTTTGGGCTCGAAGTCAGCTGGCGGGGCTCGCCGCCCTTGGCCGGAACGAGCCAGATATCGCTGTTGGCACGGTTGGCCTCTTTATCCATGACTGTGATCACAAAAGCGATCAGGGATCCGTCCGGCGAAATCTGGGGGTCGCTCACCCGCTTGAGGCGGATAAAATCATCGAAAGTGAGAGCCTTGGTCTGCCCGGCCGCCGAAAGGCCGGAGCTCAGGATCAGAACGGTCGCGATACAGGCAATCTGTCGTTTCATCTTCCCTCCTCATGGTTTCGGATTTGCCATGAAATTATATAATACTAAAATCCGAAATCAATCATAAATTCTAATAATAGAAAACGATCGAGTGAGATAGGGGCCATGGCGAGGGTTGCTCCCAAGCCCAACCTTGACCGCAGACGCGCCAGGCTCAGACCCGGTCTATCGAGGGCACGATGCGATTCCCCACGAGAGTCCGAATGCGCGTCGTTCGGCTCTCCCTCTCCCTACGCGGGGACGTCCCCAGGCTATAGACGGCCTCCTGGCGACCCAACCTCCCTGCAACCAGGAGAGGATTAAACAAGCATCGGTCTTCAGCGCAGCCGGAGCGCTCGTCACGGGGCCCTGATGCTCACGCCGATCATTCTTGGAGAATCTGCATTCCGTTAGCGCGAAGAGGGTCCTGAGACTGTCAATCAGCTTCGCGTAAGCTCGAGCTTTCACCTCTTCTTCTTAGAAAATCGCCTCGCGATCAGGTTGAGGATGAAGAGGGGTCCGGCATAGAGGACCGCCCCGGCTGCAAAGCCTATATTTCTTCCCTTCAAGAGCTCGATACCCCAACCGAATTGGTCCTCCTTGACGAGATAGGTCCAGGTCGAAGACGGGCCTTTGAAGTCATCAGCGTCGAGGTCAACGGCGCCCTCCCTCATGACCAGGGATTCGACCGCACCGACGACTTCAGATTCAACTTTCGGCCGAAGGTCGAGGAAGACGGCCGTCGCCGACTTCTGGAACTCTTGGAGTGGCGTCTGGCCGCCGAGGCTCACCAGATGGATGCTTTCACGCGTGTCTGTGACCCAGCCCAGGTGGTCGGACCAGCAGCGGTCGAGATGAAAGAGGGTCAGGCGCCTCTCCAATTTTTCCATCTTCTCCCGGCCGAAACGCGACACTCCCCGGGCGTAAAGGTCCGGCGCTTTCTGAGAGACAATCTCCGGCGGCGAAGCCGGGTCGAGAACGCGCTCTCTCCACTCTTGGATGATCTTCCTCTGGATTTCGACGAGAGACGAAAATTCCCGGAGAGACCTCCTGATGTCGAAGTTTTGGCCTTCGATGATCCGCTGGGCATGCCCGATCTCCTTTTGGATCGGCCCCGGCGGGAGAGCTTCCTGTTGGGCACGGAGCCGGTGGCGTTTATAAAACATCTCGGTCAGGCCGTACTTTTCGAACAGGTCATCTTTCAGGCTGATGAAATACCTCGTTTCCCCGGGATCGCCCTGACGGCCCGCCCGGCCCCTGAGTTGGTGGTCGATCCTGAGGCTTTCGTGCCGGTTGGTTCCGACGACGTAGAGACCTCCGAGCGCAACCACCGATTCGCGTTCCTGCTCAAGCTCTCCTCCCAATCTGATGTCAGTCCCCCGGCCGGCCATGTTGGTGGAAATGGTGACCGCTCCCGGCATTCCCGCCTGGGCAATGATTTTTGCTTCGAGCTCGTCATTCTTGGCGTTGAGGACGTGACAAGAAATTCCGGATTGGCGCAAGTCTTCGGCCAGCTCTTCTGATTCCTTCACGCTCGCCGTGCCGACCAGAACCGGCCGGCCCGAGGCGTGCTCTTTGCTGATCTCGCCGACAAGGGCCAGCCGCTTGGCCTCCTTGTGGGTGAAAATAGCATCCGGATGATCGACCCGCCGGCTCGGCTTGTTGGGTGGGACTACGACAACGCCGAGGCCGTAAAATTCTTTGAGCTCCTCGGCGGCCGTCCGGGCCGTGGCCGTCATGCCGCAGAGCCTGGGATAGAGCCCGAAGAAATCCTGGAGGGTGATCGACCCCAGGACCTTTCCTTCGGACCTGCGGGTCAGCCCCTCTTTGGCCTCGACCGCCGCCTGGAGCCCGTCCGGCCAGTGACGGTTATCGACAACCCGGCCGGTGAATTCGTCGACGATCTCGATCTTGCCGGTGCGGACGATATAATCCACATCCCTCCGGAGCAGGGCTTCGGCGTGAAGCGCACAATAAAGCGCTTCGAGCAGGCGCTGGTTTTGGGGCTCGTGAAGGCTGCCCGAGCCCAGCCTGCCTTCCGCGGCCTCAAGGCCCGCGTCGGTCAAGAACACATTCCTGTGTTCCGCGTCGGTCTCATAATCTTTCCCCGGGGCCAGAGCTTTGACGAGCGCGGCCAGGCGGCCGGCATCCCAAGCCACCTTTTCCCCGATCCCCGAGATGACGAGGGGGATGCGGGCCTCGTCGATGAGGATGGAGTCAGCTTCGTCCAGGAGCGCCAGGTGAAACCGCCGATGGACCTTGTCCTCCAGTCGGTAAATGATCTGATCGCGGAGGAAGTCGAAACCAGCTTCCTTTGCCGTCGCATAGGTCACATCGCAGGCATAGGCGGCCCGTTTTTCAGCCGGGCTCTTTCCTTCCTGGACACAGCCAACCCGGAGACCCAGGAATTCATAGACCGGCCCCATCCAACGTGCGTCCCGGCGGGCCAGATAATCATTGAAAGTCAGGATATGGAGCCCTTTACCGGACAGGGCGTGGAGATAGGCCGGAAAAACAGCGGCCAGCGTTTTCCCTTCGCCGGTCGGAAGCTCGGCGATCTTTCCTTCGGCCATGGCCAGGCCGGCGATCATCTGGCAATCAAAAGGCCGGAGGCCGATCGTGCGTCGCGACGCCTCGCGAACCAGGGCGAAGGCTTCGACCAGGAGATCTTCCGCAGGAGCGCCGTTGCCCCTTCTTTCAATGAGACGTTCGGACATCGTCAAGAGCTCGCCGTCTGAATGACCTTCCAGATTGTGGGCTTTGATTTCTGCGACCATCTTCATGAGTCGGCCGATATCCGGCTCGACCGGATTCTCAGTCACTTTTCTGAACAATCTCTTTAAGGTCGAAATGGGCCGAAAAGACCTTGAAGCCTGGGAGCATTCGGTTCGTTGGACACTTCGCATAGAAACCTCCTCTGTCGAATGGAATAAGGGTTCTCTATAAGGTCAGAGAATCAGAGAAACAAAGGAGGGCTTCTCAGGCAGGGAGGGCCGGCCAAGCATGCCAAGACCCTTGACGAGGCCGGAGCGGCGGCATCGAATAAGAGGACAAAAGAGGAAAGAATGAAGACCAGGATAAACAAGACCAGGGGTGGAAAAAGAAGAGCCAGGACGAAAAGGAGCGGAAAAACAGCCTGGAGAGACCAAGAACGTGACTCTGAAAATCCGAACTTCAGCGTTTGTCCCAGCATGTTTGTCGAGACAATTCTACGCGCCGAGAGGGCTCTTCGTCAACAGGTAATTTCATCGGGCAGCACAGTTCGAATCCTCTCTGGGCTTCTCAGGCTATGAGGACCGCGCCGGCCGCCATGAGAAGAATCGCCGCGAATTTTAAGGCGACTATTTTGCTGTTTACCTCTTCCTTGAGGAGGTGCGGCCAAGCCGTGCTGAGAAACAGGGCGAAAACAAGAACGAAAAAGGGCTGGACTGAAGTGAGAGCATTGACAAGGGTGATAGGTCCTGTCGATGCCGCCACCACGGCCAAAAAACTCCCCAGGAGGGCGAGGAGTTCGTTGAAAGCGACCAAGCCCATGGCTTTTGAGTTTTGCTGTTGAGATAGCCGAGGTGGCGGCGAAGGCCGAAGAAAAAAACCGGCATCATGGTCATGAACATGCTGACCCTGATAGACGGCAAAGACCGTCCAGAAATCCGCCGTCTTCAATAGATGCTTACACAGGACGAGGTAGGCGGCGTACGAGATTGCAGCCAGAATCAAGAGCCGGAAGGCTTTTCCTGGAAGAAACCCTGAAGATTTCTTCGCGGAGACGAGAATCGCGCCGGCGACGAGAAGCAGGACCCCCGCATATTTCTGAGGGGGAAAGACTTCACCCAGGAACAACCACGCAAAGGCCGATACAAAAAGCGGCGTGATGTAAAAGAGCGGAACCAGCCGGGATATCTCTTCGATCCGCGCGGCTTGAAAATAGAAAAGGCTCATCAAGAGGGACGCGGCTCCGGCGAGGAAAGCCAAGACATAGTTTGGTCCGGGCAGACCTCGAAAGCCATGGAGGGCGAAGATCACCAAGGCTCGGGATAAGGCCCATCGCGGCGACGATGAGCACCAGGATGAGAGGTTTTTTCACCAGGTTGGTGATGACGTACTTATCGACGATATTCACGACGGCCAGGAAGAGGGCTGAGAGGAGCGAATAGACAATCCAGGACTGGGCCGCCATCGTTATACCTTCTCGAGTCTATTTTTGGCCCAGCTCCTGTCGGATGAGCCGGCCCAATTTTTGAATTCCCCGCTCGATCTTGGCGGGTTCGACATAGCTAAAAGCCAGCCTCAGGAATTGCCCCGTCGGAGCCTCGGCGAAAAAGTCGTCGCCGGAAAGAAACATGAGCCCGTGCGGTTTCGCCTTGATCACAAGGTCGTCTGCGCGGAGCGGCCGCGGGAGTTCGAGCCAGACAAAAAATCCTCCGGACGGCTCTGTCCAGCGCACGGCCGGCGGCATCGATTCCTTGAGACTTCGAAGCATGAGGTCCCGCCTTTTCTTGTAGCGACTGATGAGAGATTCAACATGGGGTTCAAGGAGTCCCTTTTGGCAATACCAGCTCAGGGCGTTGGCCACCAAGGGGTTCGCTCCGCCCCCCATGCACCGCAACCCGCTCCCGACCAGAAGACTGATCACTCGGGGCGGAGCCGTGATCCAGCCGAGGCGAAGCCCGGGCGCCATAATCTTGGAAAAGCTTCCCAGGCGCAGGACAAGTCCCTTCCGATCAAGGGTGAAAAGGGAAGGCGCCGTCGTGCCTTCGTACCTGAGATCGTGATAGACATCGTCTTCGATGACCAGGAGATCGTGGGCCCGACAGAGTTTGAGGAGAGCGGGCCGCCGTTTGGAGGACAGGACAACTCCGCTCGGATTTTGGAAGCTGGGGATGAGATAGAGAAAGGCGATTCTCTTCCTGGCCCTCTCCAGCTTTTTGAGCAGAGGGGGGATCTCCTCAACCAGGATGCCGTCTTGGTCAATCGGGACCTGAGCCGGGCAGAGACCGTGGTTTCGGAAAATCCTGAGAGCCTCATGGTAGGTTGGGGCCTCGACGAGGACTGTGTCTCCGGGCCGGCCGATCAAGGCCGAGAGTTGATCGAGGGCTTGGGAAGCTCCCCCGGTGAGCATGATCTCGGGCCTTGAGAGGACCCGGCCTTCGACGCGGCGAATCCTCTCCCGCAGATAATCAATCAGGGGGCCATAGCCCTGCTCGGGACCATACTGGAGTGCGAGGCTGGGGCTTTTTTTGAGGACAGTCTGGAACGCCTTGGCCAGATCCGCGCTGGGGAAAGTGGTCGGGTCGGGAAGTCCATAGACAAAAGAAATCGTTCCCGGCGGGCCGGCTGCCTGGACCGAAGCGAGCGGGTCGTATTTTTTTTTCATCGTCGTCTGATTCGGGGATTATACTCGGAAGGTTTTTGCCAGTCAAACTCTCTCCCGAAAGTCTTTCTTGTCGTCTCGCCATTTCGTCATCTCGTCTTCTTTTTTTGTCGCTCACAGCCCACTCCTTGATCCTCATAACTCAAATGCATAGATGCCCTTCGGCGCCAGACCTTGAGTAATTCAGTCCTCCTTAAGTAAAATGGCCGGTAAGAAAATCATGGAGAGGGATCTATGAGCATCGAAGATTATTTCAAGGACGGAAAGGTTTATATCTGGAAGGAAACGTTCGCGGTCATTAAAGCAAAAAGAACTCACCCCCGCGCCTTTGCCAATATCCGCGACAAGACCGAGATCACGGTGATCATCGAGGAAACGCAATACCACGCCGAGGACGTCCTCGAAGTTGAGCCCGGCTGGAAGATTATCACTTTTGACATGGTCCTGCCTTTTGGTCTGGTGGGTTTTATGGCCAGGGTTTCGGGGGCTTTGGCCGAGGCGGGGATCAGCCTGTTTGCGATTTCCGCCTTTTCGACCGACCACATCCTGGTGAAAAAGGAAAACCTTAGTAGGTCTATAGATATACTAGAGAATATGGGATTTTCCGTGAGCCAGCCCGAAGCGAGCGGCTCTTAAAGCAAGGGGTCACGAGCCGCCCGATCGAGAGCGCTGAGTCCTGCTCGAAGTTTCTCGTTTGAAGGCCGTCCGTAAAAAAAGTGTTGACATTTTGTTTCAATGTGTTCCATTTTATAGAACATAAAAAGAATGGGATGGCTGAAACAGGGACAAACGAACGCCAAAGCCGGAGGCCCCGGATCATCGAAGAGAAAGTAACAGCGAGGATGCCATGAGAATCAACACATTCAAGCTCGAAAGAATCCAATCCGAGTGGGAGCACAAGGTCCGCTATAACCTGTCCGAAAGCGGCGTCCATCCGGTTTCTGTCAAGGACCTGCTCACCCCGGAAGAGCTGATTACTTTCCCGGAACTGAGCCTGGGTTACTCTCAAACCAACGGAACCGAAGAGCTCAGAGATAAGATCAGCCTCCTTTATCGCGGTGCGGATCGCGATAGCATTCTTGTGACGAACGGCACCGCCGAAGCCAATTTCATCTCCATCTGGAGTTTGATCGAACCGGGCGACGAGCTCGTTTACATGCTGCCCAACTATATGCAGATCCACGGAATCGCCGAAGCGTTCGGCGCGGCGCTGAAAACGTTTTCTCTTCGGGAAGATCTGGATTGGGCCCCGGACATCGATGAGCTGAAGCGTCTGGTCACTCCTCGAACGAAAATGATCGCCGTCTGCAACCCGAATAATCCCACCGGCTCCGTTCTGAGCGTGTCGATGATGGACCAGATTGTCGGCCTCGCGTCAAAAGTCGGCGCCTGGATTCTGGCCGACGAGATCTACCAGGGAGCCGAGCTCGAGGGCCCCCGGACCCCCTCATTCTGGGGTCGTTACGATAAAGTCCTGGCCGTCGCCGGGCTTTCCAAAGCCTATGGGATCCCCGGGCTCCGGATCGGCTGGATCGCCGGCCCGAAGAACTTTATCGCTTCGGCCTGGGCTTACCATGACTATTCGACCATCACCGTGGGGACGATCAGCGACTTTCTTGCCCGCAAAGCCTTGGAGCCGCGGCTCAGAGATTGGCTTTTAGATCGAAACAAAGGGCTTCTGAGGGAAAACCTGAAGCTTCTCAACGGATGGATCGCCCAAGAACAGCCGCATCTTCAAGTTGGTCCAGCCTAAAGCGGGCGCCATGGCTTATCTCCATTACGACATGCCGATCAATTCCACAGATTTCGCTCTTCGGCTGGTCCGGGAAAAGAGCGTCTTGATCGTTCCGGGGGATTGCTTTGGAATGGATTCCTTTATCCGCATCGGATACGGGGCGGAGAAAAGCTGTCTCTTGACGGGGTTGGATCTCATCAAGGGAACTGTCAATGAGATCCTGCGCTGAGGACCAGGGGCTTCACGGCCCGCTAGTTGTTAGCGTTGTCTGAGAGAATTAGCAGGACATAAAATCAATCCGCTAGATAAGGAGGCATGATGCCAGCCATACTCAACCTCGATCAAATCAAAGGGGCCCTCAAGAAGGTCG
This sequence comes from Candidatus Aminicenantota bacterium, assembly GCA_963770045.1. GTDB lineage: Bacteria > Acidobacteriota > Aminicenantia > Aminicenantales > CAVYOD01 > CAVYOD01. Next base: position 103,531 of record CAVYOD010000012.1, read on the forward strand.
ATCCCGTGCGTGGAATCATCCAGAGGATCGAAGAGGGATTCGTCGCCTATTCCCAGGGAAAGACGGTCGTCCCTCCGGTGGGAGAGCTCGTTTTCGAGGAACCGCGCGGCGATACGCACATCAAGTACGGGTATATCAAGAAGGATGACTATTACGTCATCAAGATCGCGTCGGGTTTCTACGACAATCCCAAGATAGGCCTTCCCACGAGCTCAGGGCTGATGCTCCTTTTCAGCCAGAAAACAGGAGAGCTCATCGCCGTCCTGCTCGACGACGGACACCTGACCCAGGTCCGGACAGCGGCGGCAGGGGCTGTCGTCGGCAAGTACTTTGCTCCCCGGAAGGTTCGCCGGGTGGGGATTTTCGGCGCCGGTGTCCAGGGCAGGATGCAGCTCGAGTATCTGAGGTTCGTGAGAGATTTCAAGGACGTCATCGTCTGGGGGATCAACCAGGAAGAGCTGGATATGTACAAGGCCGACATGGAGCCAAAAGGGTTCAAGATCCAGACGACCTTCGAGCCCGAGGACATCGCCTCGACCTGCAATGTGATCGTCACGGCCACGCCTTCGTACAAACCTCTCCTCCGGGCCGACCAAATCCGCAGGGCACTCATATCACCGCCATGGGGTCGGACACTGCCGAGAAGCAGGAGCTGGATTCAGCCATTCTGAAGAAAGCGGACCGAGTGATCGTCGACAGCATTCCTCAGTCGCTGCTGCGCGGCGAAGTGTTCAAGGCGCTTGAAGCCGGGGCAATCAAGAAAGAAAATCTTGTCGAGCTCGGCACGGCAATCTCCGAGAAGAAATACCAGCGGCAATCCGAGGAGGAGATCACGGTCGTGGATTTGACGGGAGTGGCTGTTCAGGACATCCAGATCAGCAAGGTTGTTTGGGAGACGTATTCCGCAAAGAAATAAAACCTCCTGATGACTTTGGAGGCCGGAGCCGAAGTGGCGTGAGGCGCTAGAATCAAACGGCTTTTCGTTCGGCGGCTCTTTTTTCCTTGCCCTTCCAGTAGAAGTAACTGGGCAGGCCGAGGGCGACGATCCCCAATCCGGCCAGAGACTCGGCCGGCTTATTGACCAGGGTGTTGATAAGCAGGACAACGAGGACAGCGATGAAAATCCCCGGCAAGACTGGGTAGCCCCAGGTCTTGTAAGGGCGGGGGAGGTCCGGGAATTTTTTCCTTAAGGTGAATACAGCAGCCACGGCCACAATGTAGAAAACGATGGCCGCGAAAGTCACATAAGTAAAAAGCTGTTCATAGGTGCCGCTCAGCGTCAGGAGGCAGGCCCAGATGGCCTGGATGAAAATCGAAAAACCCGGGGTCCTGTAGCGGGGATGGACACTGGCGACTTTTTTGAAGAAGAGTCTGTCCCTGGCCATGGCATAGTAGACCCTCGGTCCCGTTAAAATTACGCCGTTGAGGGCTCCGAATGTCGAGACGACGACGGCCGCCGAGATGACCGAAGCCGCCACTCCGCCGAAGAGAACAGTAGCCGATTTCTCGGCGACCCGGACCACTCCCTCGAGCTCCTTGATGGGAAGGGCATAGAGATAGATATAATTGACAGCGATATAGAGGACCGTGACCGCGAGCGTTCCGAAGATCAAGCACAGGGGCAGGTTTCGCTGGGGTTTTTTGATCTCACCGGCGGCAAAATTGATGTTGTTCCAGCCGTCATAAGTCCAGATGACGGCGATCATCGCGACTCCGAAGCCCATGAGGAGCTTGGAAAAGTCGAATCCGGTCGAGGCGAGCGAATAATCGATGTGTCCGCCCTTTCCGAGCAAGAATCCCAGGACGACGATGCCGATGAGCGTGAGGATCTTGAGGATCGTTGAGACGTTTTGGATGATGGCGCCCAGGACAAGGCCGATGAAATTTAAGAGGGACAGGAGGACGATGATGACCACGGCTACGAGCTGGCCCGCGGATATGGAATAATGAAAGGGATGGTGAAAGACGGTTAGCGTGGTCGAAAATATAGTCTTGGCCGTGCCCAGGCCCGGAAAAAAGTAGCCGAAATATTCGGCGAAGGCGACTGCCAGGGCGGCGATCGAGCCTGTCTGGTAGACGAGGAACATCATCCAGCCAAAGAGGAAACCGCTCAGGGGTCCATAGGCCTCCCGGAGATAAATATATTGCCCTCCGGCCTCGGGCATGGCGGCCCCGAGCTCGGCATAAGCGAGAGCCCCGGCCAAGGCGATCAGCCCGCCCACAAACCAGGCCAGCAGAATGAGAAAACCACTGGGGATGGATTTGGCCATGATGCCCGTCGTGAGGAAAATCCCGGAGCCGATGACGACGCCGATGACGATCATCGTCGAATCAAAAAGCCCGAGTTTCCGGACTAAGGTGACTTCCTGATTTTCTTGAGCCATGGCGCCTTTATATAAGATTTCGAATTCGCGCGCAAGCCCAAAAACCGTCGTTTAAACGGCGGAACTAGTCGGTCAGACCGGCGTATTTGCAGACGATCTCTACGGACCTGACCAGAGACTTAACGCCGAGCCGGGTGTAGTCTTCGTTCAAGTCGGCATTATCGTCAAAAGTCCCGAGTCCCGGCCCGAGGAACATGTTGCCGCTGTAGATCGTCGCCGGATAGACGCCCATCTCCTCCTGGGCCGAGGCCATGGGATTGGTGTTGGCGAAGGCGTCCTCGATGGTGAAGATCGGAATCCCGAAATCTCCATCATCCCAGGTCTGCTCATAGTTGAGCTCCGTCCCACCCATGTTGTGAGACTTGGTGATGATGAGCTTGTCCCTAAACCGGGCCGGCTTCATTTTCTTAAACTCTTCGACCACGATCTCATGGAACTTGTCCACGGGCTTGAGGATTTTCTTCGGGTTGTCGCGGAGCATCTTCAGGACGGCGGTGAGACCGACGACGGCGTCGCGGCCAGGGTCGCAGAGCGAGAAGAGCGCTTTGCTGTGCGATGAGAGTTCGCCGTAGCGCTGGCCGCCGAGGCCCAATGCTTTCCTGATATAGACCATCGCTTCCTCTTTTCCCACCATGAGGCCGCTGATCGGTGCACGGGCGGCCTTATCCATGCTCCAAATGCCCACATCGGCGCTCAGATCCTGGGGCGACTGTCCGACGACGGGCAGCCCGCTGGCGTAATCGACCAGGAAAGGAAGGTCATATTTCGCGGCCAGCTCGCCGATCATCTTCTTGAGAACGGGGACGCCCTTTTTGTCCTTTTCTCCATATCCGTACCCTGGTGAGTCATAGCCGACCGTGACAAAGCCGACAAGTTTTCTATGTGGCGCTCCGCGACTTCCTGAATTCTCTTGATCGACTGGGCCGCGTTGGTTCTGGTCATCAATGGCACGATATTAAATTTTATACCGTGGGCTTCGTATTTGGCTCCCACGAGCTTGATAAAGATAGTATCTAAGTTCGCCAGGCTCTTGCCTTCGACGCCGAGCTCTCCGGCCGAGGCGCTTCGATCGACACAGACGTTCTTGTATCTTGGCGGAAACGGTCGTGCCGTAGCTCGCCATAAACTCAATATCTTCGTGATACGGGAAGATATAGCGGCCTCGATAGGCATCTCCTTTCCGCATCGTCGGAGGAGCGAACAGAGTTTCCAGGGTCACGCGAAGGGCGGATTCGCAGGTGTTGACGGCGGCGCCATCATAATCATCGCCGTAAACATCTTTTATGACCTCGCGAAGCTCGTCCTCCACTTTTCTCATCGGGAGGATGGGGACTTTATTGGCTTTTATGATTGCGTCGATAACATACCTCGGGAGCGAGCCGGGGCAGGACGAGCTTCCCGGATAAAGACCGATCTTGTTTTTAAATTTGTCGAGCCCGAGTTCCTTTCCGGCTTTCTTAGCCTCCTCGAGGATTTTGGGGATGTTGTTAAAAATTTCCTGGTACCACTGATATTTGAATTTCGATTTCATGTTTGCTCCTCCTTTCCTTTATATCGGATTATCACCAAGGTGATCCCTTCCAGCTCTTGTTGCTGGCTCAAAGGCACTCAGAGACGAAATTTCTTCAGGACGCCGTCATTCAAAACGTGATATTCGGAGTACAGGCTGGCCGTGATGCAGGAGTGGATGGGCAGCACGATCAGCGTGTCCCCGATCTGAACAGAACCGATAAAGTCTTCTGGCCCCGTCACCTTGCCGTGTTCCTGGGATAACGATGTGAGATAAACGTTGGGAATCGGCGCCGTCCATGCGGCCTGATCTTCTTGGAGCCTGGCGATTTGCCCATAGAAGGGACTGCCCGAGGGAAGGGTGAGGGATTCTCGGCTCACATGGACACTGCCGCCGTAAAGGACCAGCTCATTTCGCTTGAGATTTTTTGAAATGACAGGGCAGGCAACGCCCACGGCAATGTCCTCGTCCCGGCAGACTCCGAGCGCTTTCTGCATCAAGTCATAGAAGACGAAATTTCCTGGTCTTATTTCGTCAATCGGCGGCAAAAATCTGTTCGACAATCATGCAGGACGGCGTGTCGCCCATCGGAGACCAGAAGATCGAGAGTAGCCCGCTGCTTCCAGGGCTTGTTTCACGTTCCGCAAAGAAGCAAGGGATTTCCGGTGGATCCGCAGGATTTCGTCGGAGCCCGACGCATCATAGGAGTGCCCATCATGGGTCAGAATGCCTTTGAAATGGAGAGCGGGGGCTTGGCTGAGATCCTCGCCAAATCCAGGATTTGCTCAATCCGATCGGCGGAGATTCCTGTTCGGTGATCACCCGTGTCGATTTCGATCCAGACATTGAGGTGGTTGTTAATTCCCTCGCTGAGCCGAACGGCTGTAAACTCCGAGTCAATAATCACATGCAGCTCGAGGGACTTGGCCAGGGAATTGATTTTCGGAATCTGATGAATATTGACCGGGACGGCGATGGTGATATCGTTCCAACCGTGCCTGCCGAAATATTCGGCCATGTCCACCGAGGAAACCGTGATCTTGTCAATGCCGAATTCCCTGATCCATTCAGCTAAATCGGCGGATTGGTGGGTTTTAAAGTGCGGCCTGAGAACGACCCCGCTCGCCCGGGCCTTCTTGGCCATTCTTTCCACATTGCGGAGAACCTTGGCTTTGTCGACAAGAAAAACCGGTCGCTGCAATCGATTCAGGTCCATAGATCCAGTCCTTTCATTCAAGCAAACTGATGCTCCGGCCGACGTTCCGAGCCAACGCTTTTTCATAGCACAAAATGGCCGCCGCGGTATCCTGGAGTGCCGTCCCCGTCGCGTCATAGATGATGATTTCTGATCGGCTCGTTCGGCCGGGCTTTTTTCCGCTGACAATCTCACCTATTTCCGCATACACGTCGCTGCTCGAGATGAGGTTATCTTGAAGCGCATGATGCAGTTCTCCCGCCTGGGCGCACTGGGAGAGGATGTCCACAACGACTTTATTTCCCTTCAAGAGGCGGGCATCCAGCTCCTGCTTTTCAGGGTTATCAGATCCCACGGCGGCAACAGTTGTTCCGGGCTTCACATGCTCTTGGAGAAGATAAGGAACTTTTGCCGGCGTGCAGGTGACGATCAATTGGCTTTGTGGAGCTGCCGAAGCGAGGTCTTGTGTGGGAAGGACAGTGATGTTAAGTTCGCGTTCCATATCCTGAGCAAAAGCCTTCGCGATGTCCGGACTCTGATCAAAAGCATAAACCGTTTTGATGGGGAGAATGGATGTCAGGTACCGGACATGAATCCGGCCCTGGTTGCCGCAGCCACAGACAGTCATAACATTCACATCCGGCAATGCCAAGTATTTCATGGCGACCGCGGTTCCCGCGCCGGTCCGCTTTATGGTCGGCTCCCCGGAATCTATGATGGCCAGCGGAAAACCCGATTCGCCGTCAAAAAGGAGTATGGCTCCGAGGATATTGGGGAGGCCTCGTTTCGCCTTATTGCTGAAGCAGCTGCCGTTGATCTTCAAACCATAGTATCTTTGATCGTGCCAGATTAGCCCCCCTGCCTTGATGTGAAATTCCAGCTCTCCCGGCGTGTCGCCCTGGATCATCGCCGTGCCGAAGCTCAGGCCTTCCCCGTGAATTTTGAAGGCGTACTCGACACCCTCCAGATAATCTTGAAGCGTCATGAGGGCGGCGATTTCGCTCCGAGTCAGAAGGAGCGTCTTATTAAGTTTTGGCATGTTCCAGACCTCTTTTTCGTAAGATTATATAGATTCCCCGCCCTGGGAAACAATTTACTTTTCAAGGGCGTCTCCCGCTGAGCTGTTCTGTCCGCCTTGATGCCTTTCATGCTCCCTGCGTTTGATCTTCTGCCGGGTGACATTTAGATTGACAACCTCGCCCTTCGTTTTTATAGTATAAGCTTCATTTTCCCTTGCGTGACAATCATGTCCAAAACTGAAGACAAGAGCTTCTCGCTCGCCGAAGCCATCCGCAAGGCCTACCGCTCGGGCCAGGAGGACGAGGCTCTTGAGCCCATTGTCAAAGTCGACGCCAAAGGCCGCGCCCTGGGCCGGCCCGAGACCGACGATTTTGCCATTTTCTATGATATTCGAGGGGAGCGGGAGGTCGAGCTCACGGAAAGCCTGACCGACCCGGGCTTCAACCGGTTCCCGATAAAAGAAGGACTGAGTCTCCGTTTTGTGACCATGATCGAATACGCTCCCCACCTGAAGGCCAGGGTCGCCTTTCCCCCCGAGGTCAAGATCCGGAACACCCTGACCGAGGTCCTGACGCGCTCCGGCCTCAAGGTGGCCAAGATCTCTGAATCCGAGAAGGCCGTCCACGTCGCCCACTTCTTGAACGGCAAGAATGACCAGGTGTTCCCGGGGGAAGAGCGCATCGTCGTCCCTTCGCCGCAGGGTATTGCCTCCTATGCCGATACACCGGAGATGAGCGCTCCGGGAGTCTCCGCCGCCATCATCGCCAAGCTCAAGGACGTCACCTGCGATGTTATCATCGCCAATTACGCCAATGTCGATGTGGTCGGTCATATCGAAAACAAGTCCGCCGTCCTGCAGGCGATTGAGGCTGTCGACAGAGAGTTCGGGCTTGTCGCTAACGAGGCGCGCCAGGAAAAGGCGACGCTCATCGTCACTTCAGATCACGGGACGGTGGAAGAATGGCTCTATCCCGACGGCGCGGTCAACACCGGACATACGAAAGAATCCTGTTCCCTTCATTCTGGTTGATTTTGCCGGGGACGGCACCGAACAATGGGAGTTGAGGCCCGAAGGCGAGTTGGCCGATATCGCCCCGACCATCCTTGAAATCGTTGGACTGGAGAAGCCGCCGGAGATGACCGGAGAAAGCCTGATTCTCAAGCGGCCCGGCCAGAAGAGGAAGAAGCTCCTGATCATCATCCTCGACGGATGGGGGGTTCGGGAAGAGAAATACGGAAACCTCATTGCCGAGGCGAAGACTCCGAGTTTCCATTGGCTGTGGGAAAATCTTCCCCACGCGACCCTGAAGTCTTCCGGTGAAGCCGTGGGCATGCCTCCGAACACGGTCGGGAATTCGGAGGCCGGGCACCTCCACATCGGCGCCGGGAGGCGGATATTTCTCGACCGGGTCAAAATCGACCGGGCCATCGAAGACGAGTCGTTCTATTCCAACCCGGCCTTCCTCTGGGCGATGGAGGGAGCTAAGAAGGAAGGCAGAGCGCTTCACCTGATGGGGATTGTATCTCATTACAGCTCACACGGCACGATCAAGCATCTCTTTGCCCTGCTTCGCTTGGCCGGGAAGGTGGGCGTCGGGAGAGTCTACGTCCACGCCTTCATCGGCCGCCGAGGAGAAAAGCCGGAGAGCGGCGCGATCTATGTTGAAAAAGTCGAGGAGATGTGCCGGTCCTTGGCTACAGGAGAGGTCGTGACCGTCATGGGCCGGTTTTGGTCTCTGGATCGAGAAGAAAACTGGGACCGGATTGAAAAAGCGTACCGAGCGATAGTCTACGGGGAGGGGACCAGAGTCTATCCTTTGAAGCGAGCGAAGAAGTGAAAGGAAATTCGAAAAGCGAGGAACTTTTCCCGGAAATCCTCGTATTCCTAAAATAAGAGGCTGTGTCTTTCTGAGATGAGCATAGAAGTCAAGAACCTGTCATTCAGCTACGGAAAGCTCCGGGCCCTCCATGACGTGAGCCTCAGCCTGGAGGAGGGAGCGGTCGGGCTCTTGGGCCGAACGGCGCCGGGAAAAGCACACTTCTTCGGATTCTCCTGGGCTTTCTCGCCCCGGACGCAGGGGAGGGCAGGATCCTGGGTTATGACATCAGGCAGGAGCAGCCGCTCATCCGCCGCGCCGTGGGCTATATGCCCGAGGACGACTGCTTCATTCCGGGGATGGACGCTGTTTCTTTCACTTCCTATTTCGGCGAGCTCTCGGGGATGCCCCGCCAGGAGGCCATGAAGAGGGCCCACGAGGTTCTTTTCTACGTCGGGCTGGGGGAGTCCCGCTACCGGCTCCTGGAGACCTATTCGGCCGGAATGAAGCAGCGGTTGAAGTTAGCTCAGGCTCTCGTCCACGACCCCAGGATCCTTTTCCTGGATGAGCCGACGAGCAACCTCGACCCGCACGGCCGGACCGAAATCCTCGAACTGATAAGGGACATCTCATCGAAAAAGGACATCCAGGTCTTGATGTGTTCTCACATTCTTTCGGATATCGAGTCCATCTGCGCCTACGTCGTCATTCTCAACAAGGGGCAGGTGGCGGCCCAGGGGGATATCCAGGAGCTCAAAGAGATCAACTACCGGCTGTTTGAACTCAAAATCAAAGGCGAATCCGAGGATTTTGTCAAAAAGCTCAGAGACCTCGGCTGCAAAGTTGAAGAGACTGAGGATAAGATCTTAAAAATCTACATGCCCGCCGATCAGGACAAGATGAGGATTTTTGAAGTCGCCCGGCAAACGCAGGTCCAGGTGCGGCAATTTGTCCGGAGCCAAACCTCGCTCGAAGATCTCTTCGCCAGGGCCGTGGGAGTGGACTGATGACCATCAGGGAAAAGGGTTACACTCACTGGGACGGGCAGCTCCGGCAGACCAGGTTTCCCTGGTGGCCGATCACCCGGACCGGGATCAAGCTCGCTTTCAAGATCAAGGGCTTTCGCCTCTTTTTTGTTTTCTCGCTGATCCCCGAGCATCGTCTATCTTGTCGGAATCTATGTTTCAGAACGGATTGAGAATTTCCGTTTTATGATCAAGGGATCGGAAAAGATCCTCCAGATCAACCCGGGTTATTTCAAGTCCTATCTGACCGGCGATTTTCTGCTGTTCATGATGGTCATGCTGCTGGTCTTCAGCGGAGCGCGCCTTATCTCCGATGACCTCAAGAACAATGCCCTCCAGCTTTATTTCTCGCGGCCCATCCAGAAGAAGGATTATTTCCTGGGCAAGGCTTCCATCCTCTTCTTCTTTCTTCTAATCTTGACCCTGGTGCCCGGCATCGTTTTCTTTCTGATGAAGCTCATCTTCTCCGGAAGCTTCGCCTTTTTCACGACGTATCCCTGGCTTCTCCTTTCTGTTGTCGCCTATTCTCTCCTGGTTACCGTTTTTTTCGCCTCTTACACTCTGCTTCTTTCTTCTCTCAGCAAAAACAGGCGGTACGTGACCGTTCTTATATTCACGGTCTATTTGTTTTCCGATATAATCTTTGCGATTCTTAACGGGGTCTTCAGAAATCCCTATGTGGCGCTTTTCTCGATCAAGGTCAATCTCCAGCAGATGGGGGCCCTGCTCTTCCGGCAGAAAGCTCAGTTTGAGGTCCCCTGGTTCTATTCTTTCCTGATCCTGGCGGGAGTGTGCGCTCTTGCCGCCTGGGTTCTGCGAAAGAAAATCAAAGGCGTCGAGGTCATCAAATGACGGCCGTGATCGAGACCAAGGCCCTGTCCAAGTGGTACGGGAATGTGCTGGGCCTGAGCGACGTCAGCCTCCAGATCGAGGCCGGGATCACCGGACTTTTGGGACCGAACGGTGCCGGGAAGTCCACCTTCATGAAGCTCCTGACTGGACAGATGAAACCCAATATCGGCGAAGTCAGGATCTATGGACAGCGGATCAGGAACAATTTTCCGCTGTTTGCCAGGATCGGGTTCTGCCACGAACAGGATTCGTTCTACGAGGAGATCACCGGCTGGGAATTTCTCACCGGGCTGCTCAAGTTCTTTCACTTCGCGCCGGCGGATATACGAGCGAGGGCGGAGCGGGCACTCGACATCGTCGAGCTGCTCAAAGACAAAGACCGTCTCATCAGGGCTTACAGCCGGGGAATGCGTCAGAGACTCAAGGTCGCCCAGGCCATCGCCCATGATCCCGAGATTATCATCCTGGACGAACCCCTGAACGGGCTCGATCCGTTGGGCAAACGAAAACTGATCCACCTGGTCAAGGACTACAAATCCCAGGGAAAGGTGATCATCGTTTCCAGCCACGTCCTGCCCGAGATCGAAGCCATGACCTCAAACATCGTCCTCCTCCACCAGGGCAAGATCCTGGCCCGGGGGGATATTCACTATATCCGGGACCTGATTGAATCTCATCCTCATATTATTTCGATCAAATGCAGCAAGCCCCGAGAGCTGGCCTCCAAGTTTATCGCCCAGGACTTTATCTTGAAAGTGACCTTCGGCCCCGAGCCGGAGACGCTGGTCGTGGAGACCCATAACCGTGATAAACTCTTCGGGCTCCTGCCCGCTCTCCTGATCGACAACGGGATCGAGGTGGAAGAGATCACCTCACCGGATGATAACCTGCAAGCTGTTTTCGATTACCTGGTGGGGAAATAAGATGGCTGAACCAAAACGCACTCAAGGACGCTTATCCATCAGGTCGGTGGGAGAAGTCTTTTCCTTCTTTCTTTTTCTGGGGAGGAGGGCTAAGAAGACAAAGGTCTTTTTCTTTCTGAGTCTTTTGCCCGTTGCCCTGGTCCTGGTCATCAAGGCCAATCAGATTCTGAGCTCGAATCCTTCCGTCTCGGTGACGTCCGTCTTCTCCAACATTCTCATGGTTTTTGACCTGCAGTTCCTGGTTCTCATCTTGGCCCTTTTCTATGGAACCTCGGTCTGCTCCGAGGAGCTGGAAGGAAAGACCCTTCCCTACCTGGCGACAAGGCCCATCCCGAAGTCGGCCATCATCTTGGGCAAGTATGCCGCTTACACCCTTCTCATTGTCATCATGATGGCCATCAGCCTGATTTTGTCTTTTATGATCTTGAACAGCAGCAGGCTTCTGATGGTCTCTCTTTATCCGGAGTTGCTGAGGTATTTGGGAGTCCTTGTCCTTGGGCTAATCTGCTATACGGCTTTTTTTACCCTGTTGGGAACAATCTTGAAGAAAGCGATTTTGCTCGGGCTGGTCTTTGGTTTCGGCTGGGAGAGTGTTATCCAGTATTTTCCGGGCTCAACCCAGCGCTTCTCGATCGTCCACTATCTGAAGTCTCTTTTGCCTTCTTATCCGAGCGGAGGTTTTTCCTTTCTTCTCTTCCGGCTCGAACCGACTCGACCCGGATTCGCTCTCCTGGCGCTCGCACTGCTGACGGCTGCTTTCCTCGCCCTGGCCTGCCTCGCCTTTACCTATAAAGAATATATTTTCGAGGACTAGTCTTTTTTCTCTTCTTTTTTCTCTTCCGCCTGAGGCTGCATCATTCCCTTCATCTTCTGTTCCGCCGTCGCCTTGAACTTGTCGATCAGTTCTTCGGGAACGTTAGCGGAGATCTCGACATGATCCGGGCCGGAGCCGATCTCGATTCTGCCGAGCAGGTCGGCGATGTTCGGGTCTTTCGCGGCGGCTCCTGCCCCGAGCGTCTTCAATCCGTTCAACAGGTCAGCCAGTCCCTTGTTCTTTTTTTCGTCGCCGCCGCTCGTCCTGATCTTAGCCTGAAAGGCTTTGTCGGAATAATCAAAAGAGAGGGTCAAGGAGGTGACGCCTTCGAGAGCGCTGAGCATCGGGTTCTTGGCGGCAAGCTCTTTGGTCATCTCCGGTGGAAAGAGGAAAGCGCTCCAGACCATGGCCTCCTTTTTGGTGTTCTTGAGGACGGCGGCCAGCTCAACGTTCTTGAGGACGCTCTCGGCTTTTTTCTGGAAAACGTCGATGACCGCCTTGACGGTCTTCTCGTTTCCGAGCACGATGTTGGAGTCGTCGAGGAAAGCCCCGCAACCCGGCTTGCCTGATCCTCCTTCCAAGTTGCCGGTATACAGAGTGACGCCGCTGTATGTTTGCTCCTGCATCTCCTTGCCATGTTTCTTGAGCGCGGCCATGAGCGTATCTTTGTTATACCTCAGGTTGGCAACGATTGCGGGCTCCGGTTCCTTCTTCCCGGCCATTTGACCCATGATGCCTACGGCCACGAAGTAGAGGTCCTTCTGGGGGTCGATTCCAGATTCTTTGACGAATTCCTGGTATTTTTCGGCATTCTTGGGGTCTTTGATGGCCTTATCGACAAATTCCGTCGTCAGGATCCTGTGCAGATCCATCATGACTACACCTCGGGATTCCTTAGGAAGAAGGTTGAGCATGGATTCGGCCTTGGCGGAACCCGCCTTGGGTGCGCCGGCCTTGCCGCAGGACACGGCTGAGAAAGCGGCAAATAGGATGATGAGTCCAAAAACGGTGAATTTTCTCATATCATGACCTCCTCTTCTAATATACGATTTTTCCCTGGTCAGAGTTTATTCAATTCGAATATACCAAAAAACAGGCGTCTTATTCAAATGGTTTTTCTGGGAGTTCCGCGCAAAATCGTCTATCCGGTCTGTCTCGTCATATCGTCTTCTCGTCAAAAAACAAGAAAAGGCATAAGAAATCAACTACGTTCTTTTGCTCTTGACGAAATCAGACGGGCTGACGAGATAGACGTCTTTGCTGTTGTCAAACGCCTTTTCTTTAGTATAAATTAGGGCGCGACGGGGAGGAAACATGAAACACGCAAAAAATGCTGTCCTTTTGGCTTTGTTTCTCTTTGGGATCTTTTTGACACCTCTCGGCTCAGCCGACGAAAGTCTGCCCTCGATTCTGGGCCTGAGAGAACAAGCCCGGCTGGTCGACGGCTGGCTTAAGATCAGGCTGCAGACGGTCCTCCCGGAGGTCATGCGCCGGGAAAAGTTGAATATGTGGGTTGTGATCTGTCGGGAGTACAACGAAGACCCCGTCTTTCTCACTCTTGTCCCATACGATGAACTGTCGGCCCGCCGCCTGACCATGCTCGTTTTTATTGATCGCGGAAAAGAAGGAATCGAGAAGCTGGCCGTCAGCCGCTACGGGATCGGCGACTTCTATAAAGGCGTTTGGAACCCTGAAAAGCAGGATCAATGGCAGTGCCTGGCCAAGGTGATCCAGGAACGAAACCCCGAGAAAATCGGGATCAACGAGTCAGAGACATTTGCCTTCGGCGACGGACTCTCAGCCTCACTCAAAAAAAACCTTGTCCAAGCCATCGGTCCCCAGTATGCCTCGCGCCTTCAGAACGCCGAACGAGTCGCGGTGGGCTGGTTGGAGAAACGGATTCCCGAGGAGCTTGAAGTCTATCCTCATATCGTGGCCATTGCCCACCGCATCATTGCCGAGGCTTTTTCCGACAAGGTCATAACCCCTGGCGTGACGACGACGGAGGACGTGGTCTGGTGGATAAGAGAACGGATCCGCGGGCGTGGACTCTCGACCTGGTTTCATCCTTCTATCTCCATCCAGCGGCTCAAAGAAGGCGAACCCAAGGACAAAGTCATCCACCGGGGCGACCTTCTTCATTGTGATGTCGGCATCAACTATCTCCATCTCAATACTGACACGCAGGAACACGCCTATGTTCTGAAGGAAGGCGAAGAAGACTGCCCGGCGGGCCTTAAAGGGGCGTTGGCCCAAGGGAACAAGCTCCAGGACATATTGATCGCTGAGTTTAAGGAAGGGAAGACGGGGAACGAAATCCTGGCGGCGGCCCTGAAAAAGGCAAAAGAGCAGGGTCTCAAACCGTCGATTTATACCCATCCCCTGGGCTTTCATGGCCACGCGGCCGGTCCGACGATCGGGCTCTGGGACAAGCAGGGCGGCGTTCCCGGCCAAGGCGATTACCCACTTTATCCTGAAACCTGCCATTCCATCGAGCTCAATGTCAGGGCAAGCGTGCCGGAGTGGGAGAATCAGGAGGTCGTGATCGCTCTCGAGCAGGACGCTGTCGTCACCACAAATGGAACCCATTTCCTGGATGGCCGCCAAACAAAAATGCGAATCATAAGATAGTGAGAAGTGAGCTGTGAGCACTGAGCAGTGAGTAAAGAAACAATGATTTTAACACCATTTCAGGAGCTCGTCCGGAGCCGAAGAAGCATCCGGAAGTACCTCGACAAACCCGTCGAAAGGGAAAAGATTCTGGCCTGTATCGAGGCGGCCCGTTTGGCACCGTCGGCCAGCCATGTCCAACCCTGGCGCTACTTGATCATTGACGACCCAGCGATAAAAGAGAAGTTCGCCGAAAAGGTCTTTTCCGGGATCTATTCTCCGACCCGTTTCGCCGCCCGCGCCCCCGTTCTGATCCTCTTCTTAGCCCGTCCCGATGTCCTGGCCAACCGCCTGGGCAAACAGGTCCAGGGAGTCTCTTTTTATCTTATCGACAGCGGCATCGCTGGAGAGCACATTGTGCTTCAAGCCGAGGAGCTGGGCCTGGGAACGTGCTGGATCGGCTGGTTCAGCCTCAAAAAAGCGCGTCGCTTTTTTCGAATCCCCCGCAAATACAAGATCGTGGTCATGATGGCCATGGGCTACCACGATAAAGCGCCGCAAGGAGAAAAAAAGAGAAAGACGCTCGAGGAGATCGCCTGGTTTAATAGGACCGAAGATTGAGAAACGGCTTGCCATGCCTTTTTGAGGACAAAGCAGATGAAAGCGCGAGTTCGGATCAGAAAGGAAACCGAATCGGATTTCGGGAAGGTCAAAGAGGTCCTCGACCTGGCTTTTGGACAGGCGGGTGAAGGGAAATTGGTAGAAAAGTTAAGGGACAATCCCGAGTTCATCCCGGAACTCTCTCTTGTCGCGGAATTCAAGAAAGAGATCATCGGTTATATTTTGTTTTTCCCTATCCGCATCAAATCAGATAAGAATGACCTTGGTTCGCTGGCCCTAGCTCCCATGGCCGTTCTGCCGAGGCACCAGAGGAGCGGCGTAGGGAAGCGACTCGTCAGAGAAGGGCTGGCCAAGGCAACGGAATTGGGGTACGGATCCGTCGTTGTTGTCGGGCATCCCCACTATTATCCGAGGTTCGGGTTTGTGCCGGCCAGCCGATGGAAGATCAAAGCCCCTTTTGAAGTGCCTGATGACGCCTTCCTTGCCCTCGAGATCGGAAAGGGAAATTTGGATGAGGCCGGCGGGCTCGTTGAGTACCCGGCTGAATTCAGGGAACTGTAAAAGTCAAAAAAAACTCTGGCACAACTCAGCCCGTTGGGTTATATTTCTGCGAATTAGGGTATACTGGTTTTCTTAATGAGGAGCCTCAGGATGGCTGTGTTTTTGATCATCGCCCTGACAATCTACGCCCTTGTCAATTTCTACGTGCTGCGCCGCGCCTGGCAGGGTGCGGTGGGAATGGGATTGGGGCGTTCTCTCATCCTGGGCATTTTACTTTTCTTGGTGCTGGCTTATCCTGTTGCCCGTTTCCTCGAGCGAATCATCCCGGGTTGGCTGACGGAATCTCTGGACAGGCTGGGTTCTATTTATTTTGTCCTCATGTTTTACGCTTTTTTTATCCTCCTCCTGATCGATCTTATGAGGTTGGCCAACCATTTCTTCCATTTTTTCCCAATAGCCATAACAGAGCAGCCTCAGCACGCGGCCCACTTCACATTCCTGTTTGTCCTGGCGACGGTTCTGATCATAATCATCGGAGGGGCCATTAATGCCGCTTTTCCCCGGCTCAGAAAACTCGAGATCCGGATCGATAAACCTTCCCCCGGGCTCCAGACCGTGAACATCGTCATGGCCTCGGATTTTCATCAAGGGACGATCAACCGCAATTCCCGGTTGCGGAAGATCGTCCGCAAGATCAACAGCTTGAAGCCTGACCTCGTGGTCTTGGTGGGTGACGTGATGGACATGTATGTTCCGAGAGGGGAAGGTGAGGCCATGATCCAGACCTTCCAGCAAATCCAGGCGCCCCTGGGTGTTTTTTCGGTCACCGGGAATCATGAGTACTACAGCGGCGTCAAAAAGAACATCGATTTCTTGACCAGGGGAGGAGTGAGAGTCCTCCAGGATGAAGCGGTGAAAATCAAGGATAGCTTCTATGTCGTCGGCCGAAGAGACCGTTCGGCCCCGCGTTGGGGAGAGAAGCGGGCATCGCTGAAGGAGATTTTGGAGAATGTCGACACCCGGCTGCCGCTCATCCTGCTCGATCACCAACCGTTCCATCTTGAGGAGGCCGAGGCGGCGGGAATCGATCTCCAGCTTTCGGGGCACACCCACGCGGGTCAGCTCATTCCGATCAATTTTATTAACAAGGCGTTGTACGAGCAATACTGGGGCTACCTCCGCAAGGGGAAATCGCAGTATTATGTTTCCTGCGGGGTGGGCACTTGGGGACCCCCGGTGCGCACGGGAAGCTGGCCCGAGATCATCCAGATCAAGCTGGCCTTCAAACCCGCCGAATAGAGTGAAGGAGGCATGATGCCTAAGAAACCTCTGATCAACAGCCATTCCCGGCCGACGACGATTTTTCTGACCGGCCTGATGTTTATATTCCTGGCCTTCATGATCCTGGGCCAGTTTCAGAAGTCTCCGAAGATGATGGCCGCGGGCGGCGCTTATCTTATTTTCCTCACCGTTTTAACTTACCTGATCTATCGGACCGGCCGTGTCAGCCGGTACCGTTCCATCTTCTTTTCGGTTTATGCGATCGGTTTTGCCCTCAATTTCATCCCGGCTCTCCTGGAGACCCGGGGCCACATCGCCTTGACCACCCAGGACATTTCCAAGCTCAATACCCCGCTCTGTCACCTGACGATCCCCATGCTCATCCTTCCCGGGATCGTCTACGGCGTCCTAATTTTTCCGACAAAGCTATTTGCCAACATGGGCTTTTTCCCGATGTTGTTTTTATGGCTGGGAGCGACTCTTTCCCTGGGCAAGGGCTGGTGCAGCTGGGGCTGTTTTTACGGCGGGTTTGACGAATTCTTTTCCAGGCTTTTGCCCAAGAGGATGCTCTCTTCGAAAAAATTCAATTATTCCTGGCGTTGGTTTCCGTTTGCCCTGCTGGGCGTCGTAGTCATCTGGGCTTTTCTGGCTCTCGAGCCGGTGTACTGCGGCTGGCTCTGCCCGTTCAAGGCCGTGACGGAATTCGTCAAGCCGGTGAACTGGCTGATCTGGGTCCAAACGGGAATTTTTATTTTTCTGTTTCTCGGTCTCGTTGTGGGCCTGCCGCTCCTTATGAAACGGAGGACCCAGTGCGGACTCTTCTGCCCCTTCGGCGCCTTCCAGTCTTTTGCCGGCCTGATCAACCCCTACCGGGTACGGGTCGATAAAGAAAAGTGCAACCAATGCGGCGCCTGCACCGATCAATGTCCCACCTTTTCAATAACCAAAGAGACTCTGGCCAAGAACAAAGTCTCCATAAGCTGCACCCGCTGCGGCCGGTGCATGGAGGTCTGTCCGAGGGAAGCGATCCAGTATTCGCTCCTGGGTGTCCCGCTCCGGAAGGGAGCTGAAGACTCGTCGGGCAGCCGCCGCTTTTTCAAAGAGGTCTTTCGCCCGGATACGCTGTTCATTTTTGGAGCCCTGCTCTTTGGGAGCATTATTTCCTCCGGCATGGTCGCTCAGTCCATCCTGAGAATCGTCCATCTCTTCCAGACGGGCTCTTTTCTGCTGAGATAGGAGAAGAAAATGCCGCGCCTTAAGAATATTTTTACGAAAGCAAAGGTCAAACTGATGTATCTGGTTGCTGTGCTGTTGATTGTCCTGATTCCGCTTTTGTTCTTCGCCTTCGGGTCGGGATTGACGGAAAAACTGGGCAAAAAGATTCCGATCAGGGAAGGGACTTTTGACTCCAAAACCGGCTCTCTCAAGCTGACCAAGCCTTCCCGCTGAGGGCCGATGTTCGAACCGGTTCTCAAGGCTCTCCTGCTCGGCCTTTCCACGGGCGCGGTCTGCCTGGGCTATTGCGCCCCGGTGTTTCTTCCCTTGATGCTGGCCGAGGAGAGGAAGACCTTCCGCGCGAAGCTCATGCCTTTCCTTCAGTTCATCGCCGGCCGTTTCATCGCCTATCTCGTCTTTGGCTTGATTGTGGGCTGGGCGGGAGCCCGATTCGGCTCAAAAAGCCCCGATCTTGTCATCGGCCTCTCTTTCCTGGGGTTGGCCGTCCTCATGGTGCTCTACGGACTGCAGGGAGGCTTTCCAAACCTGAGTTTGTGCAAGGCTCTTTCGCCTTTTTGGCAGAAAGCGCGGGCCCCCTTTCTCTTCGGCATGTTCATGGGCTTCAACTTTTGTCCGCCCTTCCTGGCCGCCTTTGCAGATGTGTTTGTTGCCGGGAGGATCTGGTATGGCCTCATCTTCTTTTTCGTCTTTTTCCTGGTGACCTCGGTTTTCCTCGTTCCCTATTTATTTGTGGGCTATCTGTCTTCGTCCGCGACTCTGCGTACCATCGCCCGGTTCGCCGCCCTCATCACCGGGGTGCTTTTTCTTTTCTTCGGCCTGGCCAGGATCTTCTCTTGACGAGACGACGAGAAAGACTGAGATAGACGAGATGGACGAACTTCGATTTGACAGAAATATTTCCCTCTGGTATAAGCTGTGAATCTAAGCCCAGAAGGTTGGACGCCAGGTGTATAATGGAACGAGGATAAACCAAGCATGAACGCGGTCCCGATCGTCCTCTTGACGCTTCTGGTCGTAGCCCTCGCTTATCGTTATTACAGTGCTTTCATTGCCGCGAAAGTCCTGGCGCTCGATGACAGCCGCGAGACTCCTGCTCATGCCCTCAAAGACGGCCATAATTATCATCCCACGAACAAATACGTTCTGTTCGGGCACCATTTTGCGGCCATATCGGGGGCCGGCCCGCTGATCGGTCCTGTCCTGGCCGCCCAATTTGGCTATGCCCCAGGATTGCTTTGGATGCTTCTGGGCGCCGTCATCGCCGGAGGGGTCCATGATTTTTTGATTCTGGTCGCCTCCATCCGCCGCAAGGGCAGGTCCCTGGCCGAGATCGCCCGCCACGAAGTCAGCCCTTTGGCCGGAGCAATCGCCTCGATCGCGATTCTTATCATCATCGTCGTCGCTCTGGCCGGGCTCGGTTTGGCCGTGGTCAACGCCCTCAGAGAAAGCTCCTGGGGAACCTTCACCATCGCGATGACCATACCGATCGCGCTATTTGTGGGCTTGTGGATGTACCGGATACGCCGGGGGAAGATCGCTGAGGCGAGCATCATCGGTGTCATCGGAGTGTTCGCGGCCGTCATAATGGGGAATTTCGTTGCTCATTCTTCGTTGGCGTCTTTCTTCACACTCTCGCGGGAAGGAATCATTCTCGCTATCGCCGGATATGGATTTATCGCTTCGGTCCTGCCTGTCTGGATGCTGCTCTGCCCCCGAGACTATTTGAGCTCGTATCTAAAGATAGGCACGATTATTGCCCTGATCCTCGGAGTCTTTCTTGTTCATCCTACCCTGAAAATGCCGGCTTTCACCCAGTATGTGCACGGCAACGGTCCGATCATCCCGGGGAAGCTTTTCCCTTTCTTGTTTATCACCATCGCTTGCGGCGCAATTTCGGGATTCCATTCGTTGGTCTCATCGGGAACAACTCCCAAGATGATTTCCAAGGAAAAAGACGCCAGGCTGATCGGTTACGGCGCCATGATGGTGGAATCCGTGGTCAGCGTGATCGCGCTCATTGCCGCTTGTTCGCTCTTCCCGGCGGATTATTTTGCCATCAACCTGACCCCTGACAAGTTCGCGACCCTGGGAATGTCGCCCGTGAACCTGGCCGACCTGTCCAAACAGGTCGGGGAGAACGTTGTGGCCCGGCCCGGCGGGGCGGTTTCACTGGCCGTGGGGTTTGCCCAGATATTTTCCGGCCTCCCAGGCATGAGGACGCTTATGTCCTACTGGTATCATTTCGCCATCATGTTTGAAGCCCTCTTCATCCTGACGACAATCGACACCGGAACGCGTGTCGCCCGTTTTTTGGTCCAGGAATTCGGCGGGCGAATCTATAAGCCACTGGAAAAAACGGACTGGTGGCCGGGAGCTCTCTTCTCCACTTTTCTTGTTGTTTTCAGCTGGGCCTTTTTTATCTGGACTGGAAATATCAGCACGATCTGGCCCATGTTCGGGACAGCCAACCAACTTCTAGCGGGGGTCGCCTTATCTGTCGTGACCGTCGCAATCATAAACGCGGGCAAGGTTCGCTACGTCTGGGTGAGCCTGGTGCCCCTGGCTTTTGTAGCCACCACAACTCTGTACGCCGGCTGGCGCAATATCTTCGACAATTTCCTGCCGTTGATGTCTGTGCCGGGCCAGAGATTCCTGGGCATGGTCAATGTGACACTGACCAGGCATCATCATGATCTGCGCGATCATCATCCTCATCGAATCCGCCCGCCGCGTCTACCGGGTTCTCGTTCTGGATCGCTACACGGTTAACGGCGAAGTCGTTTTGACCAGCGACGCCAAGTTCAAAGCGCCCGACTTCGGCGAGGCCTGATCTAATCGCCTACGGATTGACAGAAAGATTTCCCTCTGTTATAAGCCAAAGAGGGAATAATCCGGTTCGAGGCGTCCATGAAAAAGGTATTTCTGCTCGTCGTTTTGTGCCTTTTGAGCATTGGTGCTCCCGCGTTCCAGGCCCAAGAGGGATTGATCCCTTTTTTCAAGCTTGAGCCCGGTGACTTGAAGCTCGAGCGATTGGCCCAGCCGCGGACGTATTTCGACAAGGTGGGACGAAAATTCGCCATCCTGGGTCTCGAGAGCGGCTCATTCGAAGCCTGGGCTTATCCTCTCAAGCTCTTCCGCAATTTCGAATTCTCCTTTCTTCTTGGTTCGAGCACGGTCCCCATCGAAGGAAAAGATACCGCCCGCTCTATCACTGTCACGCCTGAGGTGACGACCATCACTTTTACCTCTCAATCCTTTACCATCAAAGCCAATTACATTGCCGCGATCGATGACCCGGGGGCCCTGATTCTCCTCGAAGTCGACGCCGTCGAGCCCCTGTCCATCATCTGCAGCTTCGTCCCCGTGCTCCAGCCGATGTGGCCGGCCGGCATTGGGGGCCAGTCCGCTGACTGGGACGAAAACCTCAAAGCCTATCTCATTTCCGAGCCCACGAGGAAGAATCACGGCCTTGTTGGGATCTCCGGCGGCTCGGGGAATTTCTTATACTCCGGCCCACATGCTCTCCGACTCGCCCAGCCAATTCATAATTGAGATTAAGAACGAGGGCACGGTCAAGGGAAAATACATCCCGATCATCATGGCGGGAGGGAAAGGGCCGCGCGACGAGGTCAGAAAGGTTTACGAGCGCCTCGCGGCAAATCCCGAATCGTATTATCGTGCTTCAAAAGACCATTACCGGGATCTGCGGGCAAGCTCCCTTCAGGTCAAGACGCCCGACGTCAATCTGAACGCGGCCTTTGAATGGGCCAAGATAGCCTATGATAACCTTTTCGTTGACAATCCCGACCTGGGGCGAGGGCTGGTGGCCGGGCTGGGACGGTCTGGGTCAGGAGGCCGACCCGGTTTCGGCTGGTTTTTCGGAACCGACGCCTATCTTAACTCTCTGAGCCTCGACAGCCTGGGCCTTCATTCCATGGTCCGAGACGTCTTGGCTTTCACTCAGAAATGGCAGAGATCGGACGGCAAGATGGCCCATGAACTTTCTCAGGCAGCGGGATACTTGCATTGGTTCGAAGACTATCCTTATGGATACATTCACGCTGATACCACTCCGTTTTACATCGAGGCCGTTTACGAATACTGCAAAAAGACCGGGGACATCGAATTCATAAAAAAAAGCTGGTCGAGCCTCAAAAGAGCGTTCGCCTGGTGCCTGACCACGGATGAAGACGGCGACGGGTTGATGGACAATAAAAAGGCCGGGCTGGGCGCCCTCGAGTTTGGCTCGCTCACCGGAATCCAGACGGACATCTATCTGGCCGCGGTCTGGGCAAGGGCGGCTTATGCCATGCGGGAGTTGGCCCAAAGTGCGGGGGACAGGGCACAGGCTAAAGAAGCAGGCGAGCATTTCGTCAGGGCTCGTCAGGCGTTTGACTCGAAATTCTGGGATAGCGAGCTGGGCCAATATTCCTATGCGTTTACCGGCGACGGGAAAAAGGTCAAGGACCTGTCGCCCTGGAGCGCTATCGGGCTCAGTTGGGGGCTGGGAGACCCGGAGCGGAGCGCGCGGACTCTGGAAAAGCTCGGGTCAGCCGAGATGACGACCGATTGGGGAATCAGGATCCTATCGACCAAGAGCAGCCTCTTTGAGCCGCTCAATTATAATTACGGCGCCGTCTGGCCCTTTTTGAGCGGCTGGGTGGCGATCGCCCAGTTCAAGCAAGGTTTCGCTATCCAGGGCTATGAATCGTTGATGAGCTCGGTCCGCCATACCTTTGATAATGCAGCGGGCAATGTCACTGAGCTTTTTTCGGGCGCGCAAAATATCTGGCCGGATGAGGCCGTTCCCCACCAGGGATTCAGCACGGCGAGCGTTGTGCTGCCCTTGGTCGGAGGTCTGTTCGGACTCGAAGGCAACGCTCTCGAAAAGAGGATCACCTTCGAGCCGCGTTTTCCGGCCGATTGGGAAGAAGCCTCGGTGGAGAACTATCAAGTCGGGGGCGCGGATGTTTCTTTTCATTGGCGAGAAAAGAACGGAGCCTTCAAGTCGAGGTCGATTCAGCGAAAAACGAAGGCTGGAGCCTTGTCTTTGGTCCTGCGTTGGGCCCGGGGACGAAAATCCTCGCGGTCAGGGTGAACGGACGGCCCGCGCCGTTCAAACTGGAAGCGTCGACTTTGTCGTCGGCCGTGCAACCGGTGCTTGAGATAGCGTTAACCGGAAGCGATTCGATTGAAATTGATTTTGAGCCCACGGTGGAGATCCTTCCTCCTGCGATCGAGACAAAAACCGGAGATCCAGACAAGGGCTTGAAAATCATCAAATTAGAGCGCGCCGAAAAGCAGTTGAAACTGACCCTGGAAGGCCTGGCTCGAGAGGTTTATAGACTCGGCTTGACCCATCCCGAACTCGTCGCTTCCGTCCAGGGCGCAAAACTTGACGGGAGCCAGCTTCTGATCGGATTTGCCGAAGGCCGCCCAGGAGATTTTGTCAGACACGAAGTCCAGATCAACATCAGATAGGTAGAATTAATAATACGGGTTTGGTTCGCCGATCATGAGTTTTTTACCGTGGGCGTCGAGATCAAATATTAGGTCCGGATGAGTCCGACAGTTCAACAACTGGGGCATCTTCTTGACATATTTTCGACTTTCCCGTAGATTTGCCTATCACCGGGAATTTCAGCATGCATTCTCTCATCGTCGAAAATCTAGCTAAGGCCTACGGCAGCGTTCAGGCGTTGCGCGGCGTGAGTTTTGCCGTCGATCCGGGCGAAGTCTTCGGCTACCTGGGTCCTAACGGCGCGGGCAAGACCACGACTCTGCGCATCATCCTCGGACTGGTACGGGCCGATCGGGGCGATGTGAGACTGTTCGGCGTCGCGGCGCCGAACTCCCGTTCGCGAGTCGACGTTGGTTATCTGCCCGGCGAGCTCCATCTCTACGAAAACATGACCGGAGGAGCTCTGCTTGAGTACTTCGCCGGGTTTCGTCCGGGGCGGCCGCCCGTCCTGCGGCAACAACTCCTTGACGCTCTGGATGTCGAGCCATCGGCTCTGACGCGCCGGATCAAATTCCTCTCCCACGGCACGAAGCAGAAACTGGGATTGACGACGGCCATGCAGCACGACCCCGCGCTCCTGCTCCTCGACGAGCCGACGACGGGGCTCGATCCGCTCGTGCAAAGGGCCTTTCGCAGCCTCGTCCTGGAGCGCTCAAGGAAAGGCCGCACGGTGTTTTTTTCATCGCACGTTCTCTCCGAGGTGGAGTCGATCTGCGGCCGGGTTGCGATTTTGCGTCGGGGCGAGCTCGTGGCCGTCGAATCCATCGAAAACCTCCGCAGCAAAATGGTGCGCCGCCTGCAGGTCCGCTTCCGCGGCACCGCCCCCGAGGACCTCGTGCGTCTGCCGGGTGTCACGCGTTCGCAACTGACCGGCAGCGAGATCTCCCTCTGGATTCGAGGGGACGTCAACCCCGTGCTGCGCCGGATCGCCCAGGCCGAGGTCGAACACTTTGTCTTTCCCGAGCCGGAGCTCGAGGACATTTTTCTCACTTACTACCAGTCTTCGAAATGATCTCAAATTTCCGTGGACATGCATTGAACCAATGTATGGGGGTGTCCCGCCGTGGCTAATCTGCTCAAGCGATTGATCGCGCGGCACGGGGCATTCCTAGCCGTCATCACAGCGCTCCTCGCCGGGTTCGAATACCTCATCTGCGCCATCGTCGCGACCGTAAACGTCCGTGGCATGCTCGAGGAGCTCATAAAAAACCTTCCCCCGTTCGCGCGCACTCTCGTGGAACAACAGTTCTTCGGCGGCCTGGGACCTGCCGGGATCTTGGCGTTCGGCTGGAATCATCCGATCACGCTGGCCCTCGGGGCCGCCGTCGCGATCGTTCTGGCGACACGCGCGGTGGCTGGGGAAATCGAAACCGGGGCCGTGGAGCTCGTCCTGAGCCAGCCGATCTCTCGCGCCCGGTACTTCGCGGCTCAAGTTTTGTTCGCGCTTCTCGCGCTTTCTGTGCTGAGTGCCATCGGCGCGTGCGGGACGCTTCTGGGGCAGCTCGTCTACGGGATTCATGTGCTCGGCCCGGGCACTCTGTTCGCCGTCGCGCTGAACTATCTTTTGCTTCAGAGCGCCTGGTTCGGGATTACGCTCGTCATCTCGGTCTTCGGCCGCGAAGCCGGACGCGTTGCCGCCATCGGATTCATTCTGGCTCTCGTCTCGTACGTCCTCCAGGTGATCGCGCAACTCTGGACGAAGGCAGCGCTTTTGCACCGGTACTCCGTTTACGGATACTATTCGCCGATGGATGTTGTGACAAAGCACCAGGTTCCCGCGAAATCGGCAGCTGTGCTGCTGGGTCTTATCATCGTCGCGATCGGCCTTTCCGCTTGGAGGTTCTGGAGGAGGGACATCCCCTAGACGCAAGATTTCGTCCCGCCCTCTTTCGCGGGCCGCAAGAACACAGAGGTCCTGCCTGCTAAGCTTCCCGCAATGGTATAATAATCCTGGAAGCATCAAAGCAGGGAAGTCGTCTCCGGATCATCAACCGACAAGGGTAATGGCTGCCGGCGAAAAAAGGCCGGCGGCCGCGGAAATTTTTTGCCTCAAGGAGGGGCCAAAATGAAAATATTGTCTCTGTATCTCCTGATGACCTTGATGGGAGGGCTATCGATGGTTCAACTCTCTCGTGGTTCTGTGGATTTGCCGACCGCCAGCGAAACTCCCCAGATTGTGAGCGGGGGCAAATCCTATCCCGCTTACTTTGCCACGCCGAAAGGAGAGGGCAAATGGCCGGCTCTGGTCTTGATCCATTCCTTCAAAGGCCTGGAGCCGGGCTACCTTACGATGATCGACAGACTTGCCGCGCAGGGGTTCGTGGTGATAGCGCCCCAGTGGCAGACCTTCGAGAGTTCCCCCAAGGATGAGGTGGTCAGTCAACTCATCCAGGACTCGGTCGCTTATCTCAAGACCAGAAAGGAGGTCAACTCCGGCCTCTTGGGCCTCACCGGCTTTTGCGCGGGGGGAAGGTACACCATGCTCTTCCTCCCCCAGATGGAGTTCAAATCGGGAGTTGCTTTTTACGGATTCCCTTACTCGGGAGGCTTCAATAACCAGGCCAAGCCCGCCGATATTCATCAGCCGGCTCAAAGTCCCGATGCTGATGATCCACGGGACCCACGATGAGGCGAGCAAGATTGCCGACATCTATCGCTATGCGACCGATCTCGACGCGGCGGGAAAGTATTTTGAGCTCAAGGTCTACCAGGCCCAGCCCCACGGCTTCATGATCGAAAACGGGCAGCTCTCCGAGAGTTTCCCAGCCAAAGACGCCTTCTGGCAGATGGCGACTTTCTTCAGCCGGACGCTGCGCTGATCGACGGTGGCTGAATCGCTGACGAAGCAGAGACTTAGCATCTCTATCAGGCTCATCTGTTTCTTCAAAGATACCTGCCGCCGAGCTCGACCAGAGTGCCGGCTTTTTTCTCTCGGGCCTTCTGGTAGATGTAATGAGCCGAAGCCAGGTCTTCGATGGCCAGCCCGAGCGATTTGAAAAGGGTGATCTCCTCGGGCGAGGTCCGGCCCTTGAGTTTGCCCATCAAGACCTCGCCTATCTCTCCCAGAATGTGCTTTTCGGAGATAACCCCCTCCCTCATTGGGAACAAAAAATCACCCGCTTCGTTGACGGCCGATTCTCGCCTGTCAACGAACAGCCTCGATTTGGCCACGGCGGAAGTATCGAGCTCTCTTGTCGAGGGCACGCTCGAGCCGACCGCATTGATATGGGCGCCCGGAGAAATCCAGTCTCCTTTCAGAATCGGCTCCCTGGCCGAGGTCGTGGTGCAGATCACATCCGCGTCCGCGACAGCCTGCTGAGCCGTTTCGGAGGCTTCGATCGGCATCCGGTATCGCTGGGACGCAATCTTCGCGAATTTAAAGGCATCCTCAAGGGGCAGGCTCCAGACTCGTGCCCGGCGAATCTTCCGGACCAGCAACATGGCCTCCAAGTGTGCCCGAGCCTGTGTGCCTGAGCCCAGAATGGCCAGGTTCTGGACCTCGGGCCGAGCCAGGAGTTGCGTCGCGACCGCGCTCACGGCTGCTGTGCGAATCGCCGTGATGGCCGTTGCATCGACGACGGCGACCAGGCTGCCCTGCTTTGTCTCAAACAGGAGCACGGCCCCCTGGTGAGAATCCAGGCCGCGCTCCCGGTTTCCGGGAAAGACGCTGATCACCTTTGCCCCCGCCGCCTGGATATCTTTGAGATACGACGGCATCAAGCAGAGTAAGCTTTCATCAGACAGCCGGAGAGTCTGCCGCAAGGGCAGGATGGCTTCGCCCCTGGCTAAGGCCACGAGCGCCCTGGTCATCACCCCAATGCACTCGCCCATGGGCAGCAACTCGGCGACCTCGGACTGATTGATTATGAGGATTTTCATAGCGTCCATTCCTTTTTGTTTTCCAGCGAACTCACCGTTTCCTTGATTCCCTGTTCGTAGGTCGTCGTCTTGAATTCGAAGGCCCTTCCGAACTTGTCGCTATCGAAAAGATATTCGGAGTTATTTTGGTACAGCATTTCAACACTCTCTCTGGCCAGGGGGTTCAAAAACCCGGCCGCTCGCATCATCCATGCCTTCAGCACGCGATATCTCGGCTCGATTCCAAATTCTCTCGCCGCCAGCTCGATAAACTGTTTTCCCGTGAGCGCGTTTTTGTCCGTCGGCAGATGCCAAACCTGATTGTAAGCCTTCTCCGAGTTCCCGAGTACGGCCGTCGCTTTCGCGGCATCCGGAGCATAAGTCAGCGAGTGCTTCACCCGGTCGTCGCCCAGCCACTGGGCTCTCTTGCCCTTGCCAAGATTCTCAAAGACCATGAAGTTAACGACACTCGTCCGAGCGCCGGGGCCATAAAAATCGGCCGACCGAACGATCTGAGCTTCGAGGTTTCCTTTGATCACCTCTCCCATCAGCATGGCTGCGATTTGGGCCCGCACCTCTCCTTTTCGGCTGACCGGACAGATCGGAGTCTCCTCGGTCATCCAGCCCTCGACCCGGCCGTAGACATAGACGTTGTCAAAGAAAACGAGCTTGGCGCCGTGCTTCTTGCAGGCCTCGATGACATTTTTCATCACGGCCGGCCAGGTCCTCCGCCAGATGTTCGTTTTATAGGGAAGGGCCACAGTAAGATAGGCAACGGTCGAGCCCTCGACGGCAAAGTCCGTCTCTTCGGCATTCGTCAGGTCAGCGGCCAGGGTTTCGTCGTTTTGATTCACATTTCTTGGATTCCGGCTGACCAATCTGATCTTGTCGGTGAAGTGGGCCAGGCTCTTGGCCAGCCCAACCCCGATGACTCCGTTTGCCCCCAAAATTGTCTGCACAGCCGGGATCCGTTTTCAGCTGAAGTCCAGGGGCTTGCCTGTCTCGACCAGCGTTTTGAGATTGCTCAAGATCAGCCACCAAAGCCAGCTCTGGTCTTCCTCGCCGTCGCCCGCACTCGACTGGTCTTCCACGAGCGTCAATTTGGTGGTCTTGCCCACGGGCTCGAGTGTGAAAGTCACCCTCGATTCTAACTCGGCGTGGTTGGGATAATACGACGGTCCGGGGTGGTCCGTGTAGCTCAGGACCTTATTCGGCTCGTACTTCAGGACCCGGCCGTAGATCTGCACCGTCTCCGGCCCATCCGGGCCCGGCCCGATGAACTCTATCCTCCGGCCTATCTTGAACGTGGACTTGATCACCGCGCCATACATTTTCTTAAAAACCCCTTCAGGGAGGAGGATTGCCTCCCAGACCTGTTTCGGTGAGCCGGCAATGTAAAAAATGAACTTCTGATCCAAAGTCCCTCCTTTTTGCTGAGCCCCTCCGCGTTTCAAACCCGGTAGGTCAGCGCACGAAGCCGATCTGCGTGTATTTATTGCGAGCCATGGACTCGCCGGCAAAAGCCATGAGCAAATTGGGTTGAGTCTTGTTCATGAAAACTCCTTTCATAATCAATATACCCTTTTTGGGGTCGACACGTCCATGTCTTGACAACGCGGCCGGTTTCCCTTAAGATGCACACGCCATGTTAGAGAGAGAAGCAAGAATGATCCATCCCCCCACTTCTCTCTCTCCTTTTCTGGTGGGCGGTCCCGACCGCCCTGTAATCTGCACCCCTCTATCTTTTTATCCTTTTCAGTTTTATCCCAATATTCTTTAAAGGAGAAAAAACATGCGATTCGCATCGAGGAAATCCGATTATCTTTCGACCCATTTTTATAACCTCAAGGCCGACTTGAACGAGCTGCCCCTGCCTCCGCTGAACCCCGGCACGCAGGCTCCTCTCAAACCCGAGGAACTCGAGGTGATCTTTCCGAAAGGGTTTATTCAGCACGAGACAAGTTCGGAGAGGTTCATCCCGATTCCCGAAAAAATCAGAGAGGCTTACGCCCTGTTCAGACCGACGCCCCTTATCTATGCCTCGGGGCTTCGCCGGGCGCTGCAGACTCCGGCTCATATCTTCTATAAATATGAGGGAGTCAGCCCCACGGGAAGCCACAAAAGTAACACCGCTCTCGTCCAGGCTTACCTGGCAGCGCAAGAAGGTGTCGAAACTCTGACCACCGAGACCGGGGCCGGCCAGTGGGGCTCGGCCTTAGCCCATGCCGGCTCGATTTTTGGGGTCAAGGTCCGGGTCTTCATGGTCCGGGTCAGCTTCCGGCAGAAGCCGGGACGGAGGATCTTGATGGAGCTCTTCGGGGCCAGCGTCGTGGAAAGCCCGAGCCAGATCACCGAGTCGGGGAGAAGATATTATGCCGCGGACCCCGACCATCCCGGCAGCCTCGGCATCGCGATTTCAGAGGCGGTCGAGCTCGCGGCCACAAACGAGAACATCAAGTACTCCCTGGGCTCCGTTCTTGATTCTGTGCTCATGCACCAGACGATCATCGGTCAGGAAGCGGAAAAGCAGATGGAAGAGCTCGGAGCCGCGCCCGAGGTGGTGATCGGTTGTGTCGGCGGAGGATCCAACTTCTCCGGACTCGCTTTCCCGTTTGTCCGCCGGAGGGTCAAAGACGGACGAAACATTCGTTTTATTGCCGTCGAGCCTGAGGCCTGTCCCACCCTGACCAAGGGCGAACTCAGGTATGATCACGGCGACACCGCCGGTTTGACGCCGCTCCTCCATATGTACACGCTGGGCAAGGACTTCGTGCCGCCGCCGATCCATGCCGGCGGGCTTCGCTATCATGGCATGGCGCCCCTGGTCAGTCATCTCGCAAAACTGGGCATCGTCGAGCCGAGGGCCTATTCCCAGGAGAGGATCTTTGATGCCGCTCGGCTCTTTCTCAACACGGAAGGGATCCTGCCGGCGCCCGAATCCGCCCACGCCATAGCGGCCACGATCGATGAAGCCTTAAAGGCAAAAGAAGATAAGCGAGAAACCGTGATCCTGTTCAATCTTTCCGGACACGGCTTCCTGGACCTGAGCGCCTTCAACGGCGCCGGGCGGTCTTGAAGGAACGAAGCGCCTGTTTGATCCGGGCCAACCCCGCGCGCAGGTACGGCTCTTCATTGCCGAAGCCGATCCGCAGGTAACCGTCCAGACCGAGGTGCTCACCGGGAACGATCAGGACGCTTTTCTCGTCGATGAGCTTTTTGACCAAGGCGATTGAGTTCATCGCGAAATTGTAACGAACGAAGCAGATCGCCCCGGCTCTGGGCGGAATAAAGTTGAAGATGTCGGCCTGCCTCTTGAGCCAGGAGCTGAGGATCGGGAAATTGTGGTTCAGGATGGCGCGGGTCCGGCTCAGGATTTTGTCCCTGAACTCCGGGGAGAGGGCGATCTGGCCAAGCTTGTCGCTCATCGCGCTCAGGGAGATGGTCGTGTAATCGTGATAGGGCCAGGTCCGGTCGATGGCCTTGGCGGGGCCGACGAGCCAGCCCAGTCTGAGACCAGGCAATCCGTAGGCCTTGGACAGCCCGCTGACGACGAAGAGCTTGTCGTATTTCCCCCAGAAGCTCGGCGTCGTCCGGCCGTCTCGTTCGGCGCCCTGATACACTTCATCGGCCACGATCCAAGCGCCGACCTTTGAGGCGAGGTCGATCGTTGTTTCCACGGCCTCTGGGCTCAAGACCGCGCCGGTCGGGTTATTGGGATTGGTGATAATGATCATTTTTGTTTTCTTGGTCACGAGCTTCCTGAACTCGTCGAGATCGGGTTCCCAGCCCAAGCTCTCCCGGAGGTAGAGGGGCTTGACCCTGGCGCCGTAGCTTTTGGCCAACCCTCCCATCTGCATGTAGTTCGGCAGTTCGAAAATGACTTCATCCCCGGGCTCGACATTTTTCCAGATGGTGAGATAGTTGGCCTCGGAGGATCCGGAGGTCACGAGGATTTGGTTGAGGCTGGCGCCGGGGTACAACCTGGCGATTTGTTCTTTCAGGCCTTTCGTCCCGTCGGACTGGATGTAGCCGAGGCTCGTACGGAGGGTTTTTTTAAGCTCGGCCGGTTTGAGGAGATCCTTGAGCAGGAGAGGGTGGACCCCGCTTTCAGAAAGGTTGTAGTCCACCGCATTTTCCCAGAGAGATTGCATCCGTTCCATTTCAAAGACTTTGATTTTCATGTTCTTTCCTTTTCTTTCAGATATTGATAGATAGCCTTAAGCTCACCGCTCACTAGATTATATTTCGACCTTGAATACGCCCTTGAACGCGAATCCGAGGATAATGGAGAGTGCAAAAAAGACGATCAGCCAGTGAATGTGCCAGCCGAAAAAGCTCAGGCTCTTGCTGGGGTAGGTGACCTCGATCGATTTGACCGGCGTTCCACCGGGCAGAGGCTTTTCGGCCGGGTAGAAAAGCTCCTCGAAAACACTGCGCTTGACCCTCAGGGGAGAGAGCCTGGAGAGCGGTTTCTGGCCGACAGCGATGTCCTTGCTGACGGTCAGGGCCCCCAAAGTGAGCTGGATCGAGTGGACTCCTTTCTCTTTGACTCGGAGACGCCAGTTGATGGTATTGTCTTCGTCGATCCGGAGGGCCGGAGTCTCGACCTCAAAGGCAGGGGAAGGACTGATGGCCGCATCATAATCCAGCGGGTTTTTGCCCGGGTCGAGCGTAACTTTGAGGATCGCCGAATCGCCCGGCTCCAGGGATTTGTAGGCGAACCAGAAATTGAGCTGGATGAGGATGAGAAGGATCGGCACGATCATGACCAGCAAAGGCTTGAGGGCATAGCCGATGTAACGGAAGTTGGCCAGGACGATATTGCCCTCGGCCCGGAGGGAAACACTCATGTTGTCTTTGTAGAGGCGGATTTCGAGGAGGTGGGCCTTGATCTTGTCTTTGACCGCGCGGATCCCTGCCTGGTTGGAGGTGTGGCGGTAGACGAGGAGCATCAGAAACCCGGTGAGGAGCGAAATGAGGATCATTCCCACCCACGGACTCAGACTCCGGAAAGGCAGAAAAATAACCTCAAAGACCTTGTCGATGACCGAATTCACAATCCACATCTTATTAATTACTGCTCACAGCTCACGCTCAGTGCTCACTAAGAGATGTACCCTAATCCTTTGAGTTTCTTCTTAATCTCTTCTTCGGAATCCGATTCTTCGAGCTTTGTGATCTCTTTCTCCAGGCAATGGGTGATGAACTCTTCGGGCGAGGTATAGCCGGCCAGCGCGGCGAACTTTTTCACCTTCTCCAGAAGATCTTTTTCTAATTTGACTTTCGCTTTGCCCATGTTCTCTCCTCAAACGTGCAAGCCTCGTGTTCAGGCTTCTCTTGGCTATTAAATTTTGTTCTGCTCACGGCTCACAGCTCACTGATTTGTATTTCACAGCTCAGTGCTCACGGCTCACAGCTCACTAGAATATTGCTTTTCCTATCATCTCTTTTGGTTTCTCAATCCCGAAGACCTTGAGGATTGTCGGGGTCAAATCGTAGAGCGCCGGGGATTCGGCCAGAACCTTCCGGTTGGTGGCCAGGATTCCTGGCATCAACTCGGCCGCTCCCATGTGGTCGCCGCTCCATTTCTGGGCATTATCCTCGATCGTCTCTTTGGGAAAGCCGCCCAGGGGAGATTTCCAGGAAATACGGTAGCCCCGGTTGAAGCCGAGGATGATGTCGGGAGCATCTTTGACATACGGACCCTGGTAGACTTCGTTGGCGATGTAGGCCCGGTGGATGACTTTTTCTCCGGTTTTGGGATCCACGACCTGTTCGAGTTTGTGGGCGATCTCCCGGATCAAGTTTTCCGTCTCCGCGCCCGGCTGGACGATACCTTCCTTTTCCCGGCCTTTCTGGTTGATGTAGAGGCTGCTCAGCCCGATGTTGTAGGCCTGGGTTTTTGACCAGTCGCTGTTCATGAAGAGTTCCTCTTCTTCCTGCTTGTATTCGTTGATAAGCTTGTGATAGCCGTTTTCTTTGAGCCAGGTGTTGAGGTTGAAGCCCCGGCGGAACGGGTTGAAGCCGTGGTCGGACATGACCATCAGGACGGTATTTTTGTCGATCCTGGACATGGTCTTGTCGAGGAGTTTGTCCATTTCCACATAGATCCCCTCGATCGTTCTCCCGTACTCGGCGGCGAGCTTCGGGTCGTAGGCCGGACTCTGTTCATCGATCAGCCGCCAGAACATGTGCTGCCGCTGGTCGGTCGAGGAGATGTAGTAAAAAAGGAGACCCGAATCGAAGCGGCCGAGCTCGTAGTCGTACATGGCCAGGCTTTCCTGGAACACCATATCGTCCTGTTCCAGGAACTCGCCGTCGTCCAGGACGTTGTTTCCGAGGGCCGCCGTATCCGCAGGAAGGCCCTTGGTAAAGAACGGGCCGAATTTTCTTTCGAGCTCTTTGGCGTACGAAGCCGGAGTGGAAATGGGAAGTGCGGGGCTGGCCGGGTCGATATTGACCGGCGAAATATAGAGCTTGAAATTGGGTCGAACCTCCTTGAGGTAAAACATGCAGATGCCGCTGACGCTCTGGGTCGGTATCAGACCGAAGTGGATCCTCTTCCAGCCGCTCCACTCCTTTTCCCGGAGGATGAATTCCTGGCCCTGGATGGAGATCTTGGCAACCGGATTCTTGGGGTCGATATGGACCTTGAAGGGAATTTCGGTCTCGGGAGGCGGGCTCTGGTTTTTGAAGGAATTATCCGGGCCCGGAAGCTTGGCCTCAACCTGATTCCCGACGAGGTAGACATCGTGGATCCGGCCCCCGCCGCCCATCTCCTGGCTCATCCTGGCCGATTCCGTCGTGTAAAAATTGAAAATCCCATAGCTCCCCTTTAGATCAGGGGTTCCCATCCCCGAGAGTGTCCGCTGGCTCGTCTCGACGGGCGGGTAATTGGACGGGATCTTGAAAATCGTGGCTGGAATGTCGTGCTCTTCCAGGATCTGCCAGAAGGCCTTTCCCTGCCGGAGGTTTCGCACTTTCCCGCCGGAGAGAGGCAGGACCAGGTTCCCGAGCCGGATCGTCTTCTTGGCGGCGTCCGTCGCCGAGGCGGAAAAAGTCGGCAAATAGGTTTTCGGGTCGCGATGGACAAAATCGAAGATGCCATGGCCGCCGGGGTTCGTCCCGGCGATGAAGTTCGACCAGGCTACCGGGCTCTGGGGAGGGATGCTGGTTCCGAGCCGGCGAAAGTCTCCCTGGCCGATGAGCTTCCGAAAGGTCGGAAGCCGGCCTTCATCCAGCCAGCGTTGCATCAGGATCGGGTCCAAGCCATCAAATCCAAGGATAATCATCTTCTGGGAGGTCTCGCTTTTGCCAAAAGCTTTGGTCACAAGATCGGTCCCGCTTCCCAGGGCGAGAAGCGAAGCTGCGGCCAGGCTTTTTTTGATGAACTCCCGGCGTCCAAGTAAATTTATAGAATTCATAGAATCACTGTCGCTCATGTCTTCTT
The DNA here is from genome assembly GCA_963770045.1 of Candidatus Aminicenantota bacterium. Taxonomy (GTDB): domain Bacteria; phylum Acidobacteriota; class Aminicenantia; order Aminicenantales; family CAVYOD01; genus CAVYOD01. The sequence goes on from CAVYOD010000012.1 coordinate 138,149, forward strand.
CCCCTTTTTGTCTTCGGTCTCATAGAGATGGGCCGTGTCCACCAGGGAATGCCCGTCCATGTGTGCCGGCGGCTGGACCCCGAAAAGCTCGAGCACGGTGGGGGCGATATCCCAGATCGCGGGGGTTTTGGAGTTGATTTTGAGGTTTGTGAACAGGACGCCGGGGACGACTCGCGGGTCGATGCAGTGGTCGCCGCCCCAGGCTTTGATATTGTCCTCGAAAACGACCTTATTCACCCTTCCGGTGACCGAATCCCAGGAGGCGCGGTACCCCTCGCTATAGCCGACGATCATGTCCGGCGCGTTCTCCCTGTACGGTCCGGCATAGATGCTGTCCCGATCGTAGACGATGTTGATCCCGACGCGGCCTTTTTCCTCATCCTTGAGCCCGTTGAGCCTGCGGATGAGCTCGGCCTTGAGCGCTTTTGTCTCTTCGCCCGGGCTGACCGTGCCTTGAGCCTCGCGGCCCTTCTGATTGATGTAGAGGCCGCCCAGGCCGAGCGCGTAGGCCTTGGTCTTTTGCCAATCGACGCCCTTGAACCATTCGCCGCTCTCGGTCTGGCCGTCGCTCAGGGCGAGATAGCCATTGAGATAGAGCCAAGAATTGACGTTGACCCCGCGCCGGAATGACTTGAAGCCGTGGTCGGACATGACGATGAGAACGCTTTTTTCGTCGAGCTTCGCCCTGAACCGGCCGACCATTTCGTCCATCTGAGTGTAGAGGTCTTCGATGACCTTGGGGCTCATTTTGGCCTGCCCGGTCCGCAGCGCCGGATGTTCCTTGTCCAGGTAGCGGAGGAACATGTGCTGAATGCTGTCGGTCGTCTCAAAGACGCAAACGGCCGCCCCTCTCTTAGTCTTATCGACCGCGTTCCAGAGCATCTTCTCCCATTCTTTGTGATTGGAATAGGTGAGCTCCAGGAAGGCAGGCTCGCTGAGCACGCCTTCATTCAGGGCCCAGGTGTCGTTGGCCTCGCCCAGGGTGATGAAGCTTCCCAGGAGTTTGGAGAGATAGACGGAATAGATGAATGGATGGGAGATGGGCAGGGCCGGGTTTTCGGGGTCGATGTTGAGGGGGGTGATGTACATCTCGAAATGGGGCTCGAGCTGGATGATAAAAAATCGGCAGATCGCCCTCACTTTCATCCCCAGCCCCGGCTTGAAGGTGATTTTGGTCCAGGGAGAGAAGGTGCCTTTTTTTAGAGTCAGCTTTTTTCCGCAGACGTCTATCGTCGCCTCACTCTTAGCTTTGTCAAGCGTGATCCTCATCGGGAGTTTGATTTCTTCAACCTTCTTGAGAAGAGAGTTCTCAGGGCCGGAGATGTGGGTGTTGACCGTGTCCCCTTCGACGGTCACCGGGATCGCGATTCCGCCTTCCCGCCTTTTGATCTTTTCCGGGTCGGAGGTGTAGAAGGAAAAGGTCCCCTGGCTTCCTTTGAGGTCGGGCGCACACATCCCGGAGAGAAGATGGCCGCGGAATTTTTCCGGCGGGAAGGTGATGGGAACTCTCAGGATCGTGCTGAAGATTCCTTTTTCGCCCAGGATCTTCCAGAATGGGACGCTCTTCCGCATCCCTCGGATCTCAGGCTTCGAGAGGGGAATGTTGTATTTTCCCAGAGAGAGAACCCGCTTGGCTTTTCCGATGTGGGCCGAGGAGAGATCGGGAAGATAAGTTTTGGGGTCCCGGCTGAGAAAGTCGAAGATGTTATGCTTCGAGGGCTCGGAGCCGGTCATGAAAGACGACCAGGCCACGGGAGAGATGGACGGTGTCGTCGTCTGAAGCCGGGCATAAGAGCCTTCTTTTTTGAGGCGGGCCAGGTTCGGGAGTTTCCCTTCGGCCATGAATTTTTCGGCCAGGCTGGGCTCCAGGCCGTCCAGCCCGAGGATGACGAGCTTGTTGATCTTGCTCTTCTTGTAAGCTTTCTGGCCGCGGACGAGGCGCATCAAAAACCGGAAGGGCCAGGAGAGGAACGAAAAGACCGCCAGGAAAAATGTCAGAAAGAGCACCAGGAACGAAGAAAGAAAGGCAAAGCCTGCGCCCGGGCCAATGTAAGCCGCCAGAGGTGCCGCCACCCCCAGGACAAAAACGGCCGTCAGGAGGAGTCTCAGATTTTTTCCTCGTGTTCTTGGTCATGAATAGACGTCCAGGATGATCTCGGCCAGGTCCGAGATCTTCAGGTTTTCCCCGTGGTCTGCGGCCGCCCAGAAGAAGGCATCGTCCCAGGTGTGCATCCCCTGGAGGTTGGTCCGACCGAAGACCTCTTTTTTCTTGACCGATCCCTTGAGGTCAAAGCCGTATTCGGAAAGGGCGAGAAGGTCCGGGCCGTGGGAGACGAGCGGACCGGAATAAACGTCTTCGGCGAGAAAGATTTCGCGGATGACCTTTTTTCCCTGGTGGTCGAGCCTCGCGAGCTTCTGGCGGATCTCCTCTCTCAGGGCTTCCTTTTCCGCCATTTCAACGCAACCGTTAGGGAATCTTCCTTTGAGATTGAGATAGATGCGGTTCGGATCGAGGGCGAATGCCCGGCTCTCGGGCAGGACGTCCTCAAGCCCTTTGGGCGAGGGATGAGCAAACTTCAGATACCCCTCTTTCTCCAGCCAGGCGTTGAGATAGACCTCTTGCTCGATCCCGGTGAAGCCGTGGTCGGAGAGAAAGAAAAGGCCGGCCGCGTCGCCGGCGAGCTTTTTGAAGGACGCAGTTATCTCGCCGAGGATGGAATCGACCTTGCGATAATAGTCGAGGAAGTTCCTGTGATAAGGGTGCCCCTCGTCCACATAGGCGTTCCAAAGGTAGTGGTGAAGGCGGTCGGTGTCGGTGATGACGAACTCAAAATAATCCCAATCTTCGTCCCAGAAACGATGCAGGGCTTTTTGCCGGCCGGCCGTGGTCTTGGCCAGGTCCTGCCAGAAAAAAGCATGATCTTCCCGTGACCTCAGAGTGTCGATGTCAATCTGGTAACCCATCTGCTCGAGAGTAGGTTTGAGACCAGGGGGAACACGGCCCTGGACATCTCGACGGCCACAAAGCCGGAGATGAGAATGCCGTTGACCCGACGCGCCGGATAGGTCGAGGGCTGGTTGATGATGACACACTTTTTGCCCGCCGCGCCGAGGATATCCCAAAGGGTTTCTTTTTTGACGTCCAGAAAATTAGGAAAACGGATCTCGTAAGAGCCCGGCTTAAAATCGGTGAATCCGAAGATGCCGTGCCCGCCCGAGTTGGAGCCGGTCATAAAGTCCGTCCAACTGACGGCCGATATCTCGGGGAGGCTGGCCTTCATGCGGTGAAGATGTCCCGAGGCGATCAGCTTGGACGTTTCGGGCATGATGTCCTTCCTCGCGAGTTCGAGCAGAAGGGAGTAGGGGACACCATCCAGACCCACGACACAGGCCCGATTTTTCTTTTTTTTCTTGAAGATAGACATGGGGCAATTTATTATAACAGGCAGGCCGTTAAAGTCAATTTTGGAAGTGAGCAAGTGAGCAGTGAGCACTGAGCAGTGAATCGAAAAAGCCAAAAAGAAATCCATTCTGCAGTTTTCTTAGCAAGCATTTCCCATCATGCCGTGGGGGAGGAAGGGCTTTGGGAAGACGTCGCTCCATCGCAATCGGGCCATTAAGCTCCGTTAAGCGAGCCTAAGCGAATTTGCGCTTGTGTGAAACTGCGGAGAGATCTGCGTTCAGTTGACTTAGCCTCTGTTCTTTGCTAATCTCTAGCCACACAGGATAAAAGGGGTCATCAGTGGCCATGAAATGCCCAAAGTGCAAGCTGATAATCCTGATACTTCCCGGTTTTGCGGCAACTGCGCCACGCAGCTCACGCCGGCTGGCCAGCCTCCCGCTGCACTGACAAAAACGCTCGAATCGCCTGCCTATGTCCTATCTAAAGGAAGCCTGGTCGCCGGAAAGTACCGCATCATCGAAGAGATCGGCCGGGGCGGCATGGGCGTTGTCTATAAGGCCGAGGACACGAAACTTGCCCGCAAGGTCGCCATCAAGGTCCTGCCTGAAATCTTCACGGCCGATCCGGAAAGGCTGGCCCGATTCGAGCGCGAGGCCAGAGTTCTCGCCTCTCTCAATCATCCGAATATCGCCGCGATCTACGGAGTTGAAGAAGCCGACGGCAAGCGCTTTCTTGTCCTGGAGCTTGTCGAAGGCGAGACTTTGGCCGAGCGGCTGAGCCGAGGCGCACTCTCTCTTGAAGAAACACTTGAAGTCTGCCGCCAGATCGCCGAAGGGCTTGAAGGCGCCCATGAGAAAGGCATCATCCACCGCGACCTGAAGCCCTCGAACGTCAAGATCACTCCTGAGAGGAAGGTCAAGATCCTGGATTTCGGGCTGGCAAAAGCTTTCCACGATCAGACTTCCGAGGTCGATATCAGCAAATCCCCGACGATCACCGCGGATATGACGCAGCCGGGTGTGATTCTTGGCACTGCCGCCTACATGAGTCCGGAGCAGGCCACAGGGAAGCCGGTCGACAAGCGGGCGGACATCTGGGCCTTCGGCTGCATCCTGTTCGAGTGCCTGACCGGAAAGCGCGCCTTCCTCGGGCGAACGGTCACGGAAAGCATCGCCGCGATTCTCAGAGGCGAGCCGGACTGGGATTCGCTTCCAGCCGACACGCCTGGAAACGTGCGGACCGTCCTGCGCCGGTGCCTTCAGAAAGACCCCAGGCGACGCCTGCGCGACATCGCCGACGCCCGGCTCGAAATCGAGGCGCCGGCGGCTTATCCCTCCGAAGCGGTAACTGCTCCCCGGCGATTCTCACTTCTGTGGCTGGCTGCTGGTACGGCTGTCACGCTTCTCGCCGGCATCCTCATCGGCCGATGTTGATCAGGTATTTTCAGCCCGCTCCTTCCCCTTCGGTAGTCACATCAACCATCAAGGTCGAGCCGGGTCACTGGCTGGACGGCATGCGCAGGCCATGGAGATGGAGCGCCCGAGCCGAACTGCTATGGCCATTTCCAGCGACGGCAGGTTCGTCGTCTACAGCGCAATCGAGGAGAATCCCGGCCCTCAGGCAAAGCCTCAGTTGTACCTGCGGAGAATGGACCAATCGGAAGCCAAGCCCATCGCCGGGACGGAAGGGGGCATCAATCCCTTCCTCTCGCCCGACAACCGCTGGGTGGGATTCTGGGCAGACGGCAAGTTGAAGAAGGTTCCGGTCGAAGGTGGCGTGCCCGACTACTTTGTGCGACGCTCCCATTGATCTTTGGTGCGAATTGGGGTCGTGATAACAGCATTGTGTTTGCAGATGGATCAGACACCGGGACTCTCAAGGGTTTCGGCTGAGGGCGGGAAGCCCGAGACCTTGACCAAGCCTGACCCGAAGCGGGAGGAGTCAAGCCACCGTCTGCCATCCTGGCTTCCCAACGGGAAGGCCGTGCTGTTCACCGTAATGAGACACGGCTGTGATCCACAACCCTGGCTTGCTCTGCTCCGACTGGATACCCGCGAGTGGCATGTCCTGTTACAGGACGCCGCTGATGCCAGGTACGTTCCCACGGGACACCTTGTTTTCCTGAGGCAGGGGACGCTCATGGCCGTGCGATTTGATCTGGCCAGGCTGGAGGTCATCGGGCAACCAGTCGCCGCTCGTGGAAAACGTCATGCAAGCCTTCAGCACAGAGCGCCAGCCTACAACACTGGCGCTGGTCAGTTCGGCATCTCTGACACAGGGTCGCTCATTTATGCGGCAGGTGGCATCGTCCCGGACCGAAAGAATTCGCTCGTGTGGGTGGATCAGAGAGGAATAGAGCAGCCGGTCACGGCCTTGCAGTTCCCTTTTTTCGCTCCGCGTCTTTCTCCTGATGGCCAGAGAATTGCCTACGTAACTGCTGGGACGAGAGTGGCAGGTCTGGGTGTATGACTTGGGCAGAGGCACGAACAGTCGGCTGACTGGCGAGGGAAGGGCTATCTATCCGATCTGGACTCCCGACGGTAAACGGCTTCTTTTCGGTTGGCAAAAATCCCTGGTGATCGAACCTGTTCTGGCAGCCTTACGATGGAAGCTCACCGATGGAGCGCCTGACAACAAGCGAATACGATCAATGCCCAGGATCATGGTCTTCGGATGGGAAAACGGTCGCTTTGGTGGAAGGTCACCCGGATACCGGTAACGACATTGCTGTGCTGGACGTCCGCTCAGGGCGCGTGACGCCGTTCCTGAATTCGCAATTCGATGAGACATACCCCGAATTCTCGCCCGACGGTCGCTGGATAGCTTATACATCTGATGAGTCAAAGCGCTACGAGGTCTACGTCCGGGCCTTCCCCGGTCCGGGCATGAAGCAGCAGGTATCGAGCGAAGGGGGCGATCGAGCCGCTGTGGGCAAGAAATGGCAAACAGCTTTTCTACCGATGGCAGGATCAAGTGTGGGTCGTGGATGTCCGGACAGACGGCGGCTTCGCGACCAGCAAGCCGCGCCTGCTTTTTGAGAAACCCGGATACGGTTCACGGTACCCCCATACGCGCCTATGACCTGTCCCTCGACGGGCAGCGATTTCTCATGGTCAAGCTCGAGCAAAGGAAGCCCACGCCTGTCACCGAAATGATCCTCGTCCAGAACTGGTTCGAGGAACTCAAGCGCCTCGTCCCCACCGGAAAGAAGTGAGAACGCCGACCCCGGCCTGCCCGAAGTCGAAGACGCCAGGAGGCGGCTGGCCGGGCTGACTGGCACGTGATTTCCGAATTGCCCAAGTCGTATTTATCCCCGGAGTCGAGCTGGATCATCTCTTGAAATGGGACGCCATTTAATTTCGTCCTGCGCCTTAAGATTATTTCCGTGTAGTTTTGTTCGTTTGTTAGTCAGATGGTTCCCTTATTAACTGCTCACTGCTCACCATATCACGGCTCACTGGAGGATGATTCTTGCATCCACGAGCAGGCAGCCGTGGCCCTTTTCGTAAACCAGCAGGGGGTTGATGTCCAGCTCCTTGATCTCTTCAAAATCAGTGACGAGCTGGGAGAGCCTCTTCAGGCAGTCGGCAATGGCATCGATGTCATAAACCGGGCCTCCCCGGTAGCCCTCGAGGATCTTGTGGGTTTTTGTCTTGCTGATCATGAGCTGCGCGGTCAGCTCCCGGATCGGGGCCAGACGGAAAGTAACGTCTTCCAAGGCCTCGACGTAGATCCCCCCCAGCCCGAACATCAGGATCGGGCCGAACTGCGGGTCGCGGGTCATCCCCAGAATAACTTCCTTACCCGGAGGAGCCATCTTTTCCACCGTAACTCCCTTGATTGCGGCTTCAGGGTTGTGGGAGATGACGCTCCTGAGAATCTCCCGGTAAGCCCGGCGGACTTCACTTTTGTTCTTGAGGTTGAGCTTGACTCCGCCGAAATCAAATTTGTGGAGGACGTCCGGGGAGGCGATTTTCAAGACCACCGGAAATCCTATCTCCGCCGAAGCCTCCAGGGCCTGATTCTCGTTTTCAGCGAGAACGGATTTGACGATGGGGAACCTGTAGGCGCCCAGAATCTCGTAGGCTTCTTCCTCCAGAAGGGTCGTTCGTTTTTCCCGGCGGGCCAGGTCGATGACGCTTCGAGCCCGGGCCTTGTCCACCCGGTAGGTCTTGATGCCTGTTTTCGGCCGATTGAGCCAGTGGGTGTAATTGGCCATCTCGGCGATGACCCGGGCCGCCGACTCGGGGAACCGGTAAGCGGGCAGGCCGTTCTCCTCGAGGACGGAAAGCCCTCGGCTGACATCAAAGACGCCCAGGAAGCAGGAGAGCACGGGCTTGTCATATTCCTTGGACGTCCGGACGATGGCTTCGGCGATCTTCTCGACATCGGTAAAGACGGTTGGAGTGAGGATGACTAGCGCCGAGTGGATGTCGGGGTCCTTGAGCATGGCCCGAAGGGTGGCCTCGTATTGCGCGGCTTGCGCCTCGGCAATGAGGTCGATCGGGTTGTTGAAGCTGGCCGTCGGCGGCAGGACTTTTTTCAGTATCTTGATGGTCTGCGGCCGGAGGGGAGGAATGTTCAATCCATAGCGGATGAGGGAATCGGTGGCCAGGATCCCCGGGCCGCCGGAGTTGGTGATGATGGCCACGTTATCGCCTTTGGGCAGGGGCTGGCTCGAAAAAGCCTTGACGTAATCGAACAGCTCCTCAAGAGTATCCACCCGGATGACTCCGCACTGGTCGAAGATCGCGTCATAGACTCTGTCCGAACCGGCGAGCGATCCGGTGTGGGACGAGGCGGCCTTGGCTCCGAGGAGGGTCCGGCCGGATTTGAGGGTGATGATCGGCTTTGGGCGTTTCCCGGAAGTCGTGATCTCCCGGGCGATAGACATGAACTCGCGCCCGTCGACCAGATCCTCGAGGTACATCAGGATGATGTCGGTTTTCGGGTCATCTCTAAGGTAGCAAAGAAGCTCGTTCTCATTGACCCCGGCCTTGTTGCCCATGCTGATGAACTTGGAGAACCCGACCTTCGATTCCCGGGCGTACTCCAGGACGGCGACGCAGAGAGCGCCGCTCTGGGAGATGAAGGCGATGTTCCCGGCGCGCGGCATTTGGGTCCCAAACGTGGCGTTCATGGACGAATCCGGATCGGTGTTGATCACACCGAGGCAGTTTGGTCCGACGTGAGAAAGTGCGTATTTCTGGACGATCTGCTGGAGCTCGCGCTCGAGGACGACGCCTTCGCCGCCGATCTCTTTGAAACCCGCGGAGATGGTGATCGCTCCCTTGATGTTCTTCTTCCCGCACTCTTCGAGCACGGCGGGGACGATTCGGCTGGGAACGCTGACGATGGCCAGGTCGACCTCGTCTGGAATTTCGCTCACGCTGGGATAAGCCTTGATCCCCAGGATCCCCTTGGCCTTGGGGTTGACCGGATAGATGATCCCCCGAAACCGGCAGTCGATGAGATTGGCCATCAAGGACTGGCCGATGCTCCCTTCCTGGCGCGAAGCTCCGACAATGGCGATTGACCGGGGATAGAAGACCGAATTGAGTTTCTTGATTTTTCCGTTCAGAAGTCCAGGGTTGTTCATCTTCTTGGTCGCGTCTCGGACCTCTTGGTTCAGGATCTCCATGTCCCTCTTCTCGTGGGTAATCTAATATCATTTTACTTTTCGCACAGCCAAAAAGCAACGACTTCCGAACTGGTCTTTCTTGTCTGTCTCGTCGCCCGTCTATCTCGTCTAAGGGAAAAGGAAGCGCTTTTGGTTTTTTAATTCTTTTTGACGAGCGAGACAGCTACAGCGGACGAGATGACGAGACGGACTATTATGATTTATTTTGTGAGGGAAAAGCTGTATTGGCCGCTCTGGATGGAGATGACCAGGCAGCCCCCTTCTGTTGCCGAGACCAATATTTCAGGCTGGCTTTGGGACCGTTTGCCATTTTCCCATAGCACAGTCCCTCCTTCTTTGAGAGTCGTGCCTTCGGCGAGCAGGGAGAGCCGGACTTCGGCTTCGGCGCCGACGGGGACCGCAACAGCCAGTTGGAGAGAATTGTCGCCTCTCTCCCATTCGACGCGGACTTCCCCACGCGGGGTTTCATGGGCGGCCATGGCCGACCGCAGTCCATCAAACAGGGGGGGATTGACCAGGATTCTTTTCCAACCGGGTTCTAAGCAGCGAAGACCTGCGATCGCCCGGTAGAACCAGGCATCGATGCTTCCGAGCATGATGTGGTTGTGGGAATTCATCCCCGCGCCTGTGAGCTTTTCCCATCTCTCCCAGAGCGTGGTGGCGCCTTCGGCGATCATGTAGCCGAATCCGGGGTAGCTCGCTTGTGTGGCCGTTCGAAATGCCGCCTCGAAGGCTCCATTCTGAGTCAGGACGTCGAAGAGATAGCGCGTTCCGATTATCCCGGTGTCGAGGTGAAAATCCTGGTCCTGTTCCAGGCCGTGGAGAAGCCTCGCTATCACCTTGGCTTTTTTGCCAGCGGGGACCATTTCCAGGTAGAGAGGGAGGATGTTCGAAGTCTGGTCGGTCAACCTGTCAGCCGCGCTGATGTGAACGGCCTTATATTCTTCTTCCCCCAAGAAAGCCTTGTTGAAAGCCTCCTTGATCTCCTCAGCCAAGCGACCGTAGCTCCGGAAGTCATCATCTCTGGCCAAAACCTGGGCGATCTTTGAAAAAATGGCGACGTCATGATAATAGAACCAGGTGGACGTCAGCTCGAGAGGCGTCTTTTTCGGCCCGATGCTTCCGGGAGGACACCAATCGCCGTATTTGCCCAGTTTCTTCAAGATGTGTCCTTCGGCATTGGCCCGCAGGAACTCGATATACTTTTTCAGCGGCTGAAAGTGCCTCTCCAGGATTTTTTTGTCTTCATAGAATTGATACATATTCCAGGCGAGGATGATGTAAGCCGAACCCCAGGCCGGGTCGGCGGGATACAGATGGCCGAAATAAGGAGGAACGGTATCGGGCAGGCTCCCGTCATCTTTCTGCGCGAGCCTGATGTCTTCAAGGTACTTCGTGTAAAAGGCGGCCATGTCAAAATTGAGAATGGCTTCTTCCGCCGCCAGGTGGGCATCTCCCAGCCAACCGTGGCGTTCGTCCCTCTGCGGGCAGTCGGTCGGGATGCTCATGAGGTTGGATTTTTGACCCCAGAGCACGTTCTGATGGATTTGATTGATGAGCGGATGGGAACAAGAAAAATCCCCCGCCGGGGGAACATCCGTATGGACGAGGCAGCCTTCCACGCTGTCGAGGGTGGGCTCTCCAGGAAAACCCTTGAGCTCAAGATAGCGGAACCCATGATAGGTAAACCGCGGCTCATAAGTTTCACTCCCACCCCCCCTCAAGACATAGACATCTGTGGCCTCGGCGTTTTGGTTGCTAGAGGTGTTCAACGTTCCGTCTTCGTGACGGAGCTCGGCATATCTCATCGAAACCGTCGCACCCCGGGGCCCCTGAACGCGGAGCCGGGCCCAGCCGGCGAAATTCTGTCCGAAATCGAAGAGATGAACGCCCGGCTCGGGACTGGCAAGACTCTTTGGCCGGATGAGTCCAGTGACCCGGATGGGTGGCATGAGCCGGGAATCCACGGGGGGACCCTGGACGGTCACGGCCCGTTCGCCCCAAGAATAGTCTTCAAAATTGGCTTCGTCCCAGCCGGGCTGCTCCTCTCGGGCGTCGTATTTCTCTCCGCTGTAGATCCCGTTTTCGGTCAGCGGGCCGAAGGCAACCTTCCAGGAATCGTCGGTCACGAGCCTTTCGCGGCCGCCGTTTTCGTACTCGATCTCGATTTGAGCGATCAGCTTGGGTTGATCGTAGCCGTAGTTCTTGATCATGCGGCCGTTTCCAACGACAACCCCGATCGCGTTCTTTGTTTGGATCAATTCGGTCAGGTCATGAGTCGAATAGAGGGCGGCCTTCCTGTAATCGGTCTGGGCCGGCTCCAGGACAGCGTCTCCTACCTTTTTCCCGTTGAGCCGCAGCTCGTAATAGCCGAGGCCGCAGATGTGCGCGATCGCCCTCTTCACTCCCGGTTTGACTTCAAATTCCTGCCTCAAATAAATCGCATAGGACTGGATGTATTCCCCCCTGTGCTCTCCCAAAATGACAGTCCCTTTGGTCCGGAACACTCTGTGTTCGCGCTTGCTGATCCACTTAGCCTTCCAGTCTTTTTCCTTGAGCAGGCCGGTCACAAAAAAAGCGGTCAGGCTGAAGGGACTTACCCCGCCGTTCAGGTCCCACCAGCGGACTTGCCAGAAATATTTCGTGCTGCTCTGGAAGGGCTCACCGGCATACGGGACCTGGAAATTGCGCTCGGAATCTACGCGGCCGCTGTCCCAGACATCGCCGATCTCGCGCTGAGCGATCTCGAGCTCCGAGGCGACGATGATCTGGTATGCGGATTGTCTATCGCCGCGACGGTCGGAACTTAAGAGCCAGGAAAAACGGGGCGCGGCCATGGTGACGCCCAGCGGATTGGGCAAGTATTCACATCGAAGATGTTCGGGCGCGCAAATCTTCATTGTCCCGCCTCCTGGGCCTGGGATCACTCCTCGCTTCCGCGCTTTCAGTCGCTAAAAAATTATAGGGGAGATCTTCAAGTTAAGCAAGAATATTTTCGACCTATCTCGTCGCCCGTCTTTCTCGTCTAATAAGAAAAAGAGTGATTCTTAAATTCTTTTTTCACTTCTTATTTTTGACGGAATAGACGAGATGACGAAACAGACAAGAGAGACGGCTTTTTATTGCGCTTGGGCCAGGAAATAATCGGAGATCTTGATGTTGTATTCCTCGGGGTCCAAAGCTTTGAGGATGGTCCTGAGGTAGCGGCCGGTCCGGGGGTCGACCTCGGTCAGGTCCGCGATTTGACCATCGACCTTGTTGCCGTCGCGGTCGGTGATCAGCTTGACCGAGGGCCGCAGGGCAAAGCTCGCCTCCGGGTTGATTTCGAAGACAATTCCGATCTCGCCCGTGTTCAAGGCGACCAGCGTTCCCACGGGAAAGGCGCCCATCATGTTGGAGAAGACTTTGAAGATAACCGGGTCGAATTCCGTACCCGATTTCTCGGCCATATGGGCCAGAGCTTCCAGGCGGCTGAAGGACTTTTTCCGGTAGACTCGCGGTGTCGTGATGGCATCAAAGTAGTCTATGATCTTGACGATCCGGCTGAAGAGGTTGACGTTTTTTCTTTTGTAGGCTTTCGGATATCCCGTCGCGTCGGCTTTGAGATGGTGCTCCAAGGCAACGTGAAGGGCCCGGAGCGGGAGGGTCTGAAATTCCTTGCCTTGGATCAATTTTTCCGCCCCCTGGTGCGGATGTTTTTCGATGACTTCACGTTCCTCTGGAGTCAACTGAGAGGGCTTGTTGAGGACCTCCAGAGGCGTCTCCAGCTTGCCAAAATCATGGAAGAAGGCGCTGATCCCCAGGTCGACGAGCTCGTTGCGGTCCAAGCCGAGGTGCCGGCCCAGGGCGATCGAGAGGGTGCAGACGTTCATGGAATGGTTGAGGGTGTATTCATCGTGGTTCTTGAGGTTGGTCAGCCCGTAGACGAAATATTCGTTCTCGACAATGTGGTTATAGAGCGCCTGCATCAACCGCCGGGTGGTGTTGATCTTGATTTTTTCCTGTTTCTCCTTTTCGAAGTGTTCCTTGAGATGGAGCATCCCCAAAAGGTAGACCTTGGCCGTATCCCTTTCCTTGGACGGAATCTCAAAGGGGGAGATCTTCTCTAGTCTGATATGGACGATCTTGTTTTCACTGAGCACGCGGAGGAGATCTTCAAAGGGAGCCTCCGGGACCTTCTCGACCTTGGCGAGCAAGAACATGAATTGTTTGAGCTCGTCTTCGCTCAAGTCCGGAGCGAAGGCGATTGTCCCGATTTCCTTTTCCCGGAACTCACCGACGATGAACTTAAAAAGGTGATAGTTGGAAAAGCCGAACTTGAGCCTCACCCGGTTGAAAAAGAGAGTGCCCTGACGAAGTTTAAAAAAGGCCTCCGCCTCCCTCTTGAGGGCCACCTGGATCATGTTGTAGAGGATCTTGATCTGGCGGAGAAAAATAAGATTGTTGGACTCGTAGATCTTGGCGATCTTAAAAACGATCTGGAAGCGGGTGAGGATTTCAATGGCCGAGCGATGGGCGACTTTAGGGTCGAATTTGAGGGACTGGGACATAGGCTATTCCCCCTTCGGCTCAGCGGCCGGGTGCGCGCCGGTCACCCGCCCCAAGGCGGCCGCGCCCTCTCGCCGGATCCTTTTATTCCCGGACTTAACCGCTTCTTTCAGAATTCCGATAGCCGGATGCGTTTTGGCCTTTTCCAGGGCTTCGATGGCGCAGAGGCGGGTTTCGACCCGGCTCGAGTTCATAAAATGCCCGGATTTCTTCAGCAGGTTGCCGAAAAAGCGGCTAACCTCAGGCGTTTGGTTTCTGATGAGGAAAAAAAACACGGCCCGCTTCTCATCCTTATCCTTTTTATCAAAGCTCTTGGTGGAAACAAGATGCAGAACGCTTTCGATGCCGGCCTGGTCTCTCTCGGGCAGGACATGGAGGTTGTTCACGGCAGCCAGACGCACCCGGCTGTCATCATCGTTCAGAAAACCAAGGAGAATCTTGTTGGCCATCTCCGCAGGGAACTTGCCGAGCGTCTGGGCCGCCTCGACCTTAATGGCCGGATCCTTAAAATTCGTAAACCGGGCAAAATAATGGAGTGCTTTTTTAGCGTCCAGCCGGCCGAGAATAGAGATGATCAACTTCGTCAGCTCGGGTTTCGAGTCGTGGGCGAGTGAGACCAGGAGGGGAAGGTTCTCCCTTCCGTTTTTTTCGAGGGAGTCCGCGGCCCTTTCCCGAAACCCGAGATCAGTCCTTGTCTCATAGAGCTCCGCGACCAGAGGGATCGTTTCGGCGCCCAGAAGGTCCAGATATTCAAAGAAGCGTGGGAAATTCGAGCCAAGCCCTTTCTTCAAGGTTTTTTTGAGGGCTCGGATGATCTCTTCGGACCCGGCCTTTATCAGGAATTTTCCGATCTGCCGCGCCCTCTCATCGTCTGGAGAATAAACGCCCTTGAGATCATTGACCTCACTGAGGAGCAGGTAGTCCGAAGCCAGGTCTCCCTTTTCGACCAGCCCCTGGTGATGCTTCTCCAGGATTTCGAGAGTGGCCGCGAACTGCTCCGTCCGGTCCTCAAGGTAGAGGATCTCCAACAGGACATTGATGAATTCTTCTTCGGTTGAGATCTTCCGGTTCAGTTGGAGCATCTTCTCTATCTCGCCCGTCTCCCGGCTGTCCAGGGTTCCGAACCCAGGACCATCTTCCTCATCGGCGGGCATGTCCGCGCTTTCGGCGGCGGGAAAGGGCGTCGTGCTTCCGGGCTGAGAATCGGCGGCGGATCGGCTTTTTTCAATGGCCGCCTTATCTTGGGCCGTGAGTTCGATCCTGCCGCTCCGGAACAGGCGTCTATCCACGTCAAAGCTGATTTTGGCCCGGCCCCCACCGATCTTTGATTCCAGGTAATCATCCGGTGCAAAATAGCGGACATTGGTCAGGTCCTTTTCCCAGAGCGAAAGAACGACGTCGCTCTCTTCGGGAGGCAAATGGGAATCTTTGCGGATCACTTCCAGAAAGCTCTGCAGCTCCTCTCGGTCAAGGTCTCGATAAAAGAAGAGCATCTGCATGCCGTCCTTGCAGAACAGGAAAGGGAGGCTCTTCATGGGGTTGAGATCCTGATAGACGACGTTCCCCTCGAAGGTGAAGGCATTTTCTTCGATGCCGATCTCGAGCTTCCAGTAGGTCTCGAGATATCCTTTGAGTTTTTCCCAGAGATCGTCAACGAACTTTTTAACGCTCGCATGGTCCAAGGGAAAGAGTTTCATGGCCGAGACCGTGTGGCCGAGGAGTTGGAGGATCTCTTGCACCTGGGCGAGTTGCTCCGGGGAGACGCCGGAGGTCTCATGATCGGGGATCTCAGGTGGGAGGTCGGGTTTGTCTTTCCCCATAATCAGCCTCGGTGTTGAATTTTCATTTCACAAATTGTGGTTGGGCTGGCCTTCAGTTTAGTGGGAATCAGCCGATTCGTCAATCTCTTTCATCCGTGTCCCCGTCCCTCGTAGCCCGTTCCCCGTTGAAGAAAAATAAAGCCGAATTGGCCGAAAAGACGCGAGATAGACGTGGTACGGAGCACGGGGCACCGGGTACGATTTTACCTTTTGCTCAGCACCCTCTTTTCGTAGCCCTCGACTTCTTTGAGCCATTTCAGGCCGGGCAGCCGGTCCTTCTGCAAACAGTACCAATCCCAAACGGCGCCGCTGGGCGAAGTCTTCATCTCATCCAGGAGGGCAAGCCGTTCGAGATACTTGCCGCTGCCTTCCGCCTCCTTAAGCCTTTGTCTCGGCTCGAGCAGGGCGACGAGTATCGCTTTGAGCGCAGCCCTGGCCCCGACCACCCAGGCACCGATCCGGTTGATGCTGCCGTCAAAAAAATCGAGGGCGATATGGGTCCGGTCGATGGCCTGGCCCCGGACGACCTCTTCGGCGACAGCCCTAAGCTCATCGGTGAGGATGACCACGTGATCGCTGTCCCAGCGGACGGGCCGGCTCAGATGGAGGGCGATTTCGTCCATGAATTGCAGTAGGGCGGAGAGCTTGTCGGCAACCGCTTCGGTGGGATGGAAATGGCCAAGGTCCAGACAAGCGATCTTGCCCTTGGTCAGGGCATAGGCCAGGTAAAACTCATGTGAACCGACGACGAAGGATTCGCTCCCGATCCCGAAGAGTTTGCTTTCCAGGGAGTCCTTCATCTGCGAGGCGCTGAATTTGACTTCGAAGATCTCATCGAGTGATTCTTTCAGGAGGGAGCGGGGGCCCCAGCGGTCAAAGGGAAGGTCTTTGGAGCCGTCGGGGATCCAGAGATTGTGGAGGCAGCTGTTCTTGAGCTCACGGCCGATAAATGCGCTGATCTTGCGGCAGCGTTTGACATGCTCAATCCAAAACTTGCGGACGGCCTTGTCTTTGCTGCTCAGGGTGGAGCCGGAATCAGACTTCGGGTGGGAAAAACAGGTCGAATTGAAATCGATCTTCAGGTTTTCCTGTTTGGCCCACTCGACCCAGCTCCGAAAATGAGCTGGCTCGATTTCATTCCTGTCCACGATCTTTCCGCCGAAGTCCCCATAAATGGCGTGCAGGTTGAGCCGGTGGCGGCCGGGGATATGGGAAAAAGCCTGATGAAGGTCCATCCGGAGCTCGTCAAGAGTCCTGGCTTTTCCCGGGTAGCTGCCCGTGACCTGGATGCCGCCTGAAAGCGCCGCCCCTGATTTTTCGAACCCGCGGACGTCGTCCCCCTGCCAGCAGTGGAGAGATAGGGAGACAGAGTCCAGTTTTTCGAGAGCCTTGTCTGTGTCGACTCCGTACTGGGCGTAATACTCACGGCTGAGGGCATAGGTTTTTTCGACGGTCGCCGAATCCATGTTTCAACCCTCCTTCCTTATCAAACAGGAATCTCTCTGCGAGAACGATTTATTATATCTTGAAACCGCTCATAGGCCAAATCCCAGGCTTCGTTTTCCCGGGGCTCATAGGTGTCCAGTTCGGTCGAGTTCCGGACGATCCGGCGGATCTGGTCGAGGCCGGTGACGTATCCCAAGGCTCTGGCCTGTCCCATGATATTGCCCACGGCGGTCGCCTCGGCGGGGCCGGCGATGACAGGCAGACCGGTCGCATCGGCCGCGAACTGGCAGAGAAGCCGGTTGCGCGAGCCGCCCCCGATCATATGAATCCTGGCCGGAAGCCTCGGAGCGAAGCCCCGAAGTTCTTCTAATACGGCCCTGTATTTCAGGGAGAGACTTTCCAAGATCGAACGGACGAATTCGCCGGGAGTCCGGGGGATCGGCTGCCGGGTTCTCCGGCACCGAAGTTCGATGGCCGCGGGCATATCCGGGGGGTTGAGAAAGTCAGGATCATCAGGATCGATGAGCGACCTGAACGCCGGCGCGGAAGCGGCGAGTTCCATCAGTTGGTCATAGCTCAGAATCTTTTCCTGAGCCCATTTTTTTCGGCATTGCTGAATCAGCCAGAGGCCTGTTACGTTCTTTAAGAACCGCCAGGTTCCCTCCATCCCCCCTTCGTTCGTGAAGTTGTGTTCGAGTGAACTCCCCGAAATAATCGGGCTTCCGACCTCTATGCCGACGAGCGACCAGGTTCCCGAGCTGATGTAAGCCCAGTCCTCTCCCAGGGCAGGCACGGCGGCCACCGCTGCCCCTGTGTCATGGCTGGCCGTGGCCACGACGGGGATCTCTCCTATTCCTGTTTCTCTGGCCAACGCGGGCAACGCGGACCCAACGACCGTCCCGGGCGGGATGACATCCCGCATAATTTTTTTAGGAATCCCGACCGCCTCAAGGAGTTCCTGATCCCACTCCCTGCGCCGGGGGTTATAGAGCTGAGAAGTCGTAGCTATGGTGAATTCCGTAGCTCTTTCGCCCGAAAAAAGATATGTACACAGGTCCGGCATGAAGAGGAGGTCGGAAGCCGACTTCAGGAGCGGGGACTTTTCCCTGGCCATAGCGAAGAGCTGGAATATCGTATTGAATGGCATAAACTGAATGCCCGTCAGCTCATAGATCTTTTCCCGGGCCACGAGCTTCAGGAATTCTTCCATCGCCCCCTTGGTCCGCTGATCCCGGTAGGAATACGGCATTCCCAGGAGGCTTCCGTCCCGGCCGAGCAATCCGAAATCAACTCCCCAGGTATCGACGGCCAGGCTCTGGAGCCCGGAATCCATGGAAGCGACGCAAGATCTCACCGCTCTCTTCATCTCCTCAAAAAGACCAAGGAGATCCCAATGCAGATGGCCGAGGAGGAGAACGGGAGCGTTGGGGAAGCGGCTGACCTCCCGGAGCGAAAGCCGTTCGCCTTCGAGCGTTCCCAGAACCGCCCGCCCGCTCTCCGCTCCGAGGTCGAACGCCAGAAAATGATACGAATCCACTCTTATGCTCCTGACTACGCGATTTTGGCCCCGCAATATTTTATAGTACGAATCGGGCGCAGTTTTCAAGCCGAAAAGCCGTTTGTGTCGTCCCCCGTCTTCCGCCTCTCTCGTCCAAGAACAGTGAGCCGTGAGCGGTGAGCACTGAGCAGTGAAAAATCTGAAATGCATCTGCCCTGATTTCTTTTTTCCCGGACATGCACTAAGCAAAAAATTTCGGAGAAAGCTGGGGGCCAATCATCTTGATCATCGAAGTTCTCAACCCTCAGATTTGCGGAGACTTGAAGAGAACCGTGATTTGAGCCGCTAACGGCTCACTGTCTTTTGATGAGATAGACAATTTTGAATCTTTGAAAAAAAGAGGCGATTGGCTTATCATGGAAACATAAATAGTGAGCTGTGAGCACTGAGCAGTGAGCAGTAAGATTCATAACCTGAAACATCTAAGGCAAAACAGAGAATCACCTTTTGTAAAATCCTTGGATACCGAATGAAGATTGAAGATAAGCTCAAGCAGGTGAGGAGAGAACGGGAGGTCCGGAGCCGCTCCCAAAAAATCCAGGAGACCTGGCAGAAGATCGGCCAGAAGGAGGACCTCTCGGTCAAAGAGAAATTGCAGAGGCTCATCAGTCTGACGGGCGGCAAAAAAGAAAAAGCGATCGAAAGCCCGCGGCCGGAACCGCAGCACAGGGAGCCCTACCTTTTCCTGGAGAACCCCTACCTTCCGGATGCCCGCTATGGCAAAATCCCGATCAGCCTGGGGCTGGAGGTGAGGGGAGATGTCCTGGCCTTTCTGAGCCGCGACCCGGCGTTTGCCGGACTGGACCTTTCTACGGCCCTTTTCATCGACCTGGAGACGACCGGACTCGCCGGCGGGACGGGCACCGTGCCCTTCCTGGTCGGCCTGGGCTACTACCGGGACGGCAGGTTTAACGTCGTCCAGTTCTTCCTCGGGGACCTGGCCGAGGAAGGTCCGATGATCGAGGAGTTGGACTCGTTTTTCTCCGAGATGGGCTTCAAGTCCGTCGTCAGCTACAACGGCAAGAGCTTTGACCTTCCGCTTCTGGAAACGCGATTCACTCTTCGCCGCAAGCCTTTTCCTCTGGCGGAACTCCCCCATCTTGATTTTCTGTTTTCAGCCAGGAGTCTCTGGAAGCACAAGTATGAAAGCTGTCGCCTCCACAACCTGGCCCGCGAGGTCGTCGAAGCGGACCGCTCCGAGGATATCCCCTCGGCCGAAGTGCCCCTCCGTTACTTTGAATACCTGAGAAGCGGCGATTTTTCGCTGATCGAGCCCGTCCTCTACCATAATCAGGAAGACATCCTGTCCCTGCTCGGCGTCGTCGTCATCGGCGCCCTTCTGCTTTCCGGTGAACCCGAGGAAGCAGAAGAAACCGACGGCATGGATCTCTTCGGTGTGGGGAAGCTTTTCGAAAACGCCGGACATACGGAGCGGTCGCTCCGGTATTTTGAGCGTGCCCTGGACGGGCAGCTCAGTCAGGAGATCTCGATCCTGATCAAGAAGAAGATGGCCCTCAATTTCAAGAAGAACGACGACTGGGAGAGGGCGATCGGGCTCTGGGAGGAACTCGCGGCCCAGGACCAGCTCTGCAGCCTCCGCGAGCTGGCGATGTACTATGAGCACAAAGAGAAAAAGTATGAGGCGGCGAAGAAGCTGACCGAGCAGGGATTGTCTCTCTCTCTCGTCACTTCCCCGTTCTACAAGAAAGATTTTGCCAAAAGGCTGGAGCGGTTGAATGAGAAGATCCGCAAGAATTCCGGAGGTCCAGGCTCATGAAGGCCATGGCGCTCAAGGCCTTCGGGGATATCCGAGAGAATCCTCTCGTCCTTTCGGCGATTCCCCGGCCGGAGCCGGGGCCCAGTGAGGTCCTGATAAAAATCAACTACTGCGGGGTTTGTCACACTGACCTCCATGCCGTCGAGGGCGAGCTCCCTGAAGTCAGGCTTCCAATCGTTCCCGGGCACCAGGTTGTGGGCATCATCGAAAAGCCGGGGGAAGGAGCGACTCGCTTCAAACCGGGCGATCGAGTGGGGGTGGCTTGGCTCTATTCGACTTGTGGCCATTGCCGTTTCTGCCTCAGCGGACGAGAAAACCTGTGCGAGACGGCGCGTTTTACGGGCTATCACGTCAACGGCGGCTACGCGGAATACATCGTCGTCCCGGAGGGATTCGCCTATTCAATTCCCGGGGTCTTCCGTGATGAAGAAGCGGCCCCTCTTCTCTGCGCCGGGATCATAGGCTACCGGGCCCTGAAGCTTAGCGGGGTCAAGCCCGGGGGAAGGCTGGGCCTTTTCGGGTTTGGGGCGTCCGCTCATATCGCGATCCAGGTGGCCCGCCATTGGGGGGCAAAAGTCTTTGTTTTTTCCAGGAGTGAAGAGCATCGTGCCCTGGCTCTCAAGCTTGGTGCCGCCTGGGCTGGAAGGGCCGAGGATGATCCACCGACAAAACTCGAGAGCGCGATCATCTTTGCCCCGGCGGGCGGACTGGTCCCAGAGGCGCTGCTGAAACTAGACCGAGGGGGGACCCTGGCTCTGGCCGGAATCTTCATGTCGCCGATTCCTGAGCTAGACTACGGGAAATATATCTATCAGGAGCGGACGCTGCGCAGTGTCGCCAATGCGACCAGAAAAGACGGCGAGGAACTCCTTCAGGTCGCGGCCCAAATTCCGATTCGGACGACCACCCAGCTTTTCTCTCTGGAGGAAGCCAATCAAGTCCTCGGACTCTTAAAAGCAGGCCGCATCAACGGAGCCGCCGTCCTGAGGGTGTCGGGCTAGGCGGTTCCTCTTCCGGGATCTCATCGGGAATGCAACGAATTCGCAAAAGGAAAAGTTTAGTACCAATGAGTATGGATGAACAGGAGCTTGTCTCGAGGCTGCAGGAAGGCGACGAGACGGCTTTTGCCCAGATCATGAACATGTACAAGGACAGGATCGTGAATTACCTCTTCCAGTTTACAGGGGATTATCAGAAAGCCGTCGAACTGTCCCAGGAGACTTTCCTGAGGGTTTATTTTAAGGCCGACAAGTATAAGCCGATCGCTCCTTTTTCCTCCTGGATCTATGCTATCGCCTCCAACCTGGCCAAGACGGAAATGAAAAAGGCGAGAAAACTCGCTCAGGTCTCGCTCGAAGATGTCGCCAACGACCTTGAAGCCGGGACTTATAGCCTGGATTCCACGGATTCCGGCCTGATCAAGAATCTCCGCGAAGCCCTCAACTCCCTCCATCCCCGCTACCGGATTCCGGTCGTCCTCAAGGACATGGAGGGTTTCTCTCAAGAGGAGATCGCCCAGATCCTGAAGCGGCCGGTGGGGACGGTCAAGGCCCGGATCAGCCGCGGCCGAGGCTACTTGAAGAAAAAACTGGAGAAGGCCCTGTCCGAAAACAGCTTTGCCAAGACCAGCCAGGAGAAGGCCCATGGAAGAGCTTAACCCCTTGGAAAAAATGCAGAGGGTTCAAGCTCCGCCCGGGTTTGAACGCCGGGTTCTCGCGGAGCTCGCGGTTCGAAAAGAAAAAAACGCTCGACGGCGCCGGACCTGGCGGTTTTCTTTGGCCGGCGCAACCGCGATCATCGTGGTTGGGTTCATCACTTTGAACATCTTTGTTCTCAGAAAGCAAACTCCGGCGGTCATCTCCGGCCTGGACAAGCGCGTCTCCTTGCCTCAGGCCCGGGAATCGATGCCGTCCAAGATGTTCCAGAGACAGGCGCCGGCCGATACGATTCCGATCATTGAATCCGTGGATTATTCTGGCGAGGTCCGCAGCACCTCTCAGGAACCACGGACAATCTATATCTTGGAGCAGGTCACCGAAGCTGCGAACACGAAAATCATATATTAAGGAGGTTTTGGACGATGACCAAGTATTTTAAAGTCATCATCACCCTAACAGCTTTCGTATTCCTGCTCTTTGTAGGTTTGAAAGCCGAGCCCGTCGCGCCGGGTTCCGCGGATAAGGCCATTGAAGAACTCACGAAGAAAGTCTCTCCGTCAGTTGTGAGAGTCGAAGCGAGGAACAGAACCCGAAAGGTGGCCACCGGAGTCGTCATCGATAAAGAAGGCTTGATCGTCACGACGGCTCTGGTATCTCCCCGAGAGGAGAAGATCGTCATCATCACCTCGGAGGGAAAACGAGCCGATGCCGAATTCCTCGGCCTGGATATGGAAACCGGCTTGGCTCTTCTCCGGGCCAAAGAACATGAACCTGCCGGCGATCGCCTTGGGGAAAACAAATCAGCTTTCCCCGGGTTCCTGGATCGCCGTCGTCAGCCTGTCTCCCGAAGAGACCCCGGCTGTCACCCAGGGAATCGTCAGTTCGATCTCTGCGGAAAAGCTGCGCCTGAATGTCTGGGTCACCCCCGGCTCGAGCGGAAGCCCGGTCGTGGACGACCAGGGGAGAATGGTCGGTCTGCTGAGAGGGATCTACACAGAAGACCAACCCATCGTCTTCGAATTTCAGGACAAGGAGCAGGCAGGGTCCGGCCTCGTCTTCAGCAAGGCGGAGGCTCCCTCCTCCGGCCTGGCCCAAGCGGTTCCCGTGGATGTGGTCACGGCCGTTGGTTCAGAAATCAGGGAAAAAGGCCGGGTCCAGAGAGGCTGGCTGGGAGTTTCCATCTCCGAAAATGACGACGGTCGGGTGGAGGTGATCGGTATCGACGAAGAAAGCCCGGCTCAGCTGGCCAAGCTCCAGGAGGGCGATATCATCCTCAAGTTCGATAACAAGGATACGATGAGTGCTCAGGAACTGGCTTCAGAGATCCGGAAACACAAACCCGGTCAGGACGTCACCCTTCAGATCAAGAGGGATGACAAAACCATGACCGTCAAAGTCAAGCTCGGTGAAGTGCCGAAGGAAGAGGCCAGGCGCGAAATGGAGCTCCGTTTTCCCCGCCTCTTTCCTCCCCGCGCCGTGCCCCCAGAGGCAGCGACGCCGGCGCTTACGCCTAAACCTGAAAAGGCCCCCAGACAGCCTCTCCCCAAAAGGGACTTTTTTAACTGGGAGAATAGAAAGTACATCGGCGTTTACCTCCAGGAGCTCACGCCGGAGCTCTCCGAGTATTTCGGCGTCAAGGATGGGAAGGGCCTCCTCGTCTCCAGAGTCACCAAGGACAGCCCGGCTGATAAAGCGGGGTTGAAGGTGGGGGACGTCATCCTCAAAGCGGACGGCCAAAAAACGGAGACCTTGAGGGATTTGACCGGGCGTATCCAGAAATTACGTGAAGGCGACAAAATCAAATTGGATATTCTAAGGGATAAAAAATCGATGACGGTTGAGGCCACGATAGAGGAGGATGAACGGCCGGATTTCTTTTCCCCTGAAGGCTGGCAGAGCTGGGCGGACTCCTATGGGTCCTACGGGGATGCTCTCCGGAAGCAGATGTTCGTCTGGCGGGATCAATACGGCCAACAGATGAAATCTGACGCGGACAGGCTGCTCGGAGAGGTGGTCAAGAAAAGCAAGGATTTCTCCGAGAAAAGCAAAGCGCAAGCCAAGCAACTCAAGCACATGTTTAAGAAGTGGGCCATTAGAGTCTAAACAAGATTTAGACCTGCTTCGGTGTCCATCTCTCATTGAGGGAGGGGAGGGGACAAAACCCTCTCCTCCCTTTTTTTCAAGCAAAAGGTCATTCGCCCTCGTGCCGTCCGTCTCCGTACCCCGTACGTCAACAAAAAATAGTGAGCACTGGGCAGTGAGCCGTGAGCCCGGCTGCGGCCGTTATTCCTCGTCAGAGATTTTGAGCCAATCTTTGTAGAGTGACTCAAAATCTCTGGCGGGCAGTTGGCGGGTTCCGTAAAAGCCTTTGGCCGAGCGTTGTTTAAAGGCTTCGTAGAGAATGATACCGACCGAAACCGAGAGGTTCAAGCTCCGGACCATCCCGACCATCGGAATCTTGATCCGGAAATCGGCCAGCTCCAGGGCCTCATTGGAGATCCCCTCCGATTCATTGCCAAACACGAGCGCCAGGGGTTGTCCATAATCGAGGTCGGTATAGGGCTGGGAATCCTCACCCAGAAAAGTGACCGCGACCTTGAACCCTTTCCTCTTGAGGCCGGTCAGGCATTCACGGATCGAGGAGTGATGGTGAAGACGAACCCATTTCTCGGCCCGGGTGGAAATCGCTTTGTTGACGAGCAAGGGTTCCTGGACTGTGGAGATGATATCGACGTCCAGGATGCCGGCCGCATCGCATGTTCTGATGACGGCGCTGGCGTTGTGGGTGATGGTGATATCCTCCAGGACCACCCGCAGACCAGTCTGCCGGGAGGTGAGGACCTGCCTCACTTTAGCGATTCGCTCTTTCGTCGGCACGCCCAGAATATAACACAGAATCGTCTTTCCAGTCTCTCTCGTCCGGCCGGCTATCTCGTCAACAGCATCTTGGCGAGCATGATCGCCCAGAAGACGGCCGCGGCCCCCAGGCCTCGATATTCTTTGTTTTTTTTATAGCGAGCCCAGCTGAAAGCAATGCCGTTGGAGCGGGAGCCAGACTTGAAGCGCGGAAAGAAAAGCGGGACGAATTTTCTATAGGCCTCGTATTTTTCAGGGAAAAGCTCTTTCATCCGGGCTCTTTCTCTCTGGATTACGGCCGGGTAGAAGAGGAGGAAATAGAAAACAAAAATCGCCACGACCCACCAAGAGTGCGCTCCCAAAACGACACCCGAACCAACAAAGAGGTTTCCCAGGTAAAGCGGATTTCGGGTGTACTGGTAGGGGCCGGAGACGGCAAGCTCCTTTTCTTTGCGGAGATGCCCGGCGGCCCAGGTTCGCAGGGCAATTCCCATGAGGCAAACAGCGAGGCCGATTGAAAACGACCTGGGGGTTGGCTTGGCCAGAATCAGGACAAGCACAAGGCACAGCGATCCCGCCCTGACCCGCCAGCGGGCGAGCACTTTGAACAAGTTGGTTTCAGCCATTTTTTCCGAGATGCTCCGAGATCAGGCCGGCCACCTCTTCTGGGGTAATCTTTTTCAAGCATTGGAGGGTGGAACATTTTCTTTTGTAGCAGAAACCGCAATCCAGCTCATGGAAGGCGACTCTATCTTGCGGGCCGAAAGGTCCGTTCCTGCCGGGGTTGGTCGGGCCGAAAAGTCCGACCACGGGGACTCCCAGAGCGCAGGCTGCTTGAAGCGCAAATGTATCCCCACTGACCAGGAGCTCGGCCTGTTTGATCAGTGCCATAACCTCTTTGACAGAAAGGAAGGGAACCAGGGGAATTCGAGACTTTTCGCTCGCGGCGAGGGCGACCCTCCTTTCCTCCTCATTCCCCCACAGAAGCAGAGGGAAGAGCCTCTCCTGTCTGACCAGTTCCCAAAGCTTGACCCAGGCCTCGGCCGGCCATCTCTTTGTCTCCCAGCTCGCGCCGACATTGAAGATGACGAGGCGTTTATCTCCCGAGCGGCCAAGCTCTGGAATTTTCTGCCGAACGGAATCGAGAACCTCCTCCGGGATATTCAGCGGAAATTCAAACCGGTCTTCTTTGATACCGACTTTGGTTAAGAGCTTGAGGTTTTTGGCGATCACGTGCATCGTCTCGGGAACTTCCTCGAGTCGATCCGTGTAAAAAAGAGAGGCCAGCGGCTCTTTGAGGTTTTTCCGATTGAAACCGATTCTTGTCCTGGCTCCAGATAGGAGCGCGATCAGGCTCGATTTGACCAGACCCTGGAAATCCAAGGCGGTCTGGTTTTTGTCCTTGATTTTGCCCCTCCATCCCTGGTCGCCGACGACCACAACCTCGTCAATTCCCGGGACAAAGTCGAGGACCTCCTTTCCCTTTTTTCCGACGACCCAGACGAGCCTGGCTTTGGGGAAATTTCGTCGGAGCGCCGCGAAGGCGGGAAGCGCATGGATAATATCGCCCAGGGCGCTGAAGCGGATAATCAAAAATCGGTCGTTCATTTGGGTGGCGCCGGGATACCCCGGATCAATACCGACGTCGACCTGACCTTGGGACCGCCGACAATGGCGATCTTTCCGCCATAGCTGTTGACGGTTTCGCGCTCCGGAACAGTCCGGACGGTATAATCAGAGCCCTTGGCGTGGACGTCGGGCTTCAGGGCGAGCAGGATCTTCTCGACATTGAGCTTCCCGAAGATCGTTATGTAATCGACCACCGAAAAAGCCGACAGGATCTCGGCTCTTTCTTCCTGGGTGAGGAGGGGCCGGCCTTTTCCCTTGAGGCGGCGGACCGAGGAATCGCTGTTGAGGGCGACAACCAAAATATCGCCCGCCCTGCGCGCCTCCCTGAGATATCGGATGTGACCGATATGGAAGAGGTCGAAGCAGCCGTTGGCCAGGACGATCCTTTTCCCTTTTTTCTTCTCTCGAGCGATTATTTTCTTGAGCTGGGGAAGCGTCTTGAACTTTTTCGATTTCAAGAGATTATGGCCTGCTTGAGTTCGAGGGGAGTGAGTGTGGCCGCCCCCTTTTTCATGACCACGACACCCCCGGCGAAGTTGGCCAGCTGGGCGGCCTGCTTGAAGGTGGCGCCGCAGGCCAGGGCCAGAGTGAAGACACTGATAACCGTGTCACCCGCTCCGGTGACGTCGACGATATCGGTCGGGCCATGGACGGGAATGAACGTCGGCGGTTTTCCCTTCTCAAAAAGGGCCATCCCCCTCGACCCCCGGGTGATGAGCAGGGCGGGGGACTGGTTGATCTTGAGGATTTCCTTTCCGGCCTGCTTGAGAAGCTCGTTGTTCTCGCCGACCTCCCTTTTGAGGGCGCTCTCGATTTCGGGCTCGTTGGGCGTCGCCACCGTAACCCCTTTGAAATGGAGAAGCCGGAACCTGGAGTCCAGGGCGATGGGGAGTTTCCTCTTCCGAGCCAGCGGCGCGATCTTAGGATAAATATCTTCTTTAACCGTCAGGTAGTTATAGTCCGAGAGAATGAGGCCGGAGGCGTCCCGGAGGGCCAGGTCCAGGGCTTGGCGCATCTTTTCTTTGACCCGGGCCGATTCCGGCACCCTGCTCTCGCGGTCGATGCGCAGGATCTGCTGTTTCCTCGTGTTCTCTTCACCGGCCAGGATGCGGGTCTTGAGAGGCGTTAGATAGGTCTTGTCCTTGAACAGGTACTTGGTCGGGATCCTCAGGGCCTTCAGGATCTCGATGATGATCTGCCCTTCCGTATCGTCGCCGATGACAGCGACGGGGATCGGGTCGGCTCCCAGGCTCTTGAGATTTTGGAGGGAATTCCCGGCGCCCCCGAGCGATAATTCCCGGTGCTGGTAGATCAGGATGAGGACCGGAGCCTCCCGGGAAATGCGGCGGGTCCGGCCGTAGACATGTTCGTCCAGGATCAGGTCGCCCCAGACAATGATCTTCTTGTGGGCGAAGCGATCGACGATGCCGAAAAGCTTCTGAGTCTCTTTATCCACGGTCTTCAGCCAAGACTTTTATCAAAAATAAAAGAAAACGTCAAATGAAGTCCGCGTGACTGGGGGACGTTCCCCAAGGGGACACCCTGACGCCTGGTGAGGGACTTCGCGGCCCTTTCCTTGCTCGTATCCTAATCCTACCGTTGAAAAACGCGGCGAAATTGTCTATATTCTACAAAGCCTATGCCGGAGTGGCGGAACTGGCAGACGCGCTGGACTCAAAATCCAGTCCTTGGAAACAAGGGTGTGGGTTCGATTCCCTCCTCCGGCACCAGATTTCCCCTGATTTTTGATGCTTTCCTTTGATTTCTTATTTTTAGCCTGAGTTAGCTAAACTGAGCCATTTTTAGCGATTTTGTCCCCACCTTGTCCACACGGATTTTGAGGAGAGGTCTGTTTGAGGACGCAAGGGACTTAAAATCCTCCAGGAAGGAAAATGGGCTTTTTCCGTAAAGCCCAGCATTGTCAGTAACTTACTGAAAAATTAATATGTTATGAGAAATTGAGGAGTATGGTACTGTTCCAACTGCTTGCATTATTTGCATATAATGATGCAAGAAGGTGACACACTAGGTGACACAGTCAATAAAAGGTGAAATGGCCGGTTCTCTGGTGACCGCCGATACACCTCCGGGATCATATTCATCCGCAAGAGATGGGCCAAAACCTCAGAGTCCCGTTCGTCCGTCTTGATCTTCGCCCGAGCGATCGCCTTCACTTCATTCGGATGCACGATCTTGACCGCAACCCCCATCTCCTCAAAAACATCGACCATCGTATAGCTCGATCGCCCCGTCTCGATGTCGGCTTCCACCGCCTCGAAACCTCCAAGGAACCTTTCGATCTCGGACCGAAGGTTGGGAACCCGGCCGGATCGAAGGACCTGACCCTCTTGATCCATCAACGTCAAATGGGAGTATTGACGATGATGGTCAATTCCGACATAATTCATCCGTGCACCTCCTTAAAAAAGTTATCCTACGGGAAGTCTATCAAACTCCCCGAGGAGGTGCATCACATCATCATGTTACCTATCCTATCCTCTATTTCCCTAACTGAAGAATTCCTGCCAACATTTTTTGCGCCTGGAGCGTACTGATATATGTTGAGTAGGTAGATATCAGCACCCGAGCTAAAATGAAAGACCTGACGCCTCTCGAACATGTCTTTTGCTCATTCCTGGCCCTGGTGCTGCGGAAGGCCCTCGACGACCGACTGGCCGCGCGCCAGTGGAGGCTGGAGTCGGACCACATCGTGCAGGATCTCGTAACGTACAAGACCCGCACAGTCAAAAGCCGGCAATATGAGAATGAGACTTGGTCAGGTTTATCAAAGGAGAATTGTCGTTGAAAGGAATCACATTCTGCACGCTCGTCTATCTCACTGCCTCGGTCTTTACGATCGCGGGCACAGGTAGCTCGGAGACGTTCTTCATTAATAGCGCCGCTGAATCCCATTCTGGAATAGTTCGTTTTCCGGATGTGGGTATGACCAACATAGTCTTTGTCTACGCTGGTGATCTTTGGGTCGTACCAAGAGCGGGAGGTGCGGCGGTTCGTTTGACCAGTACACCAGGCGCAAAGAGCTATCCAAAGTTTAGTCCTGACGGCCAAACGATTGCATTTACCAGCAGCTATAACGGTATCTATGCATTTGCCGGCGGCTATAACGGTATCTATACGATTCCTGCCGCAGGTGGAGTCGCAAATCGCGTAACTCATAATCCTGGCACCACAACGTTTTGTTCCTGGACACCGGACGGGCAGCTTCTGTTCATGAGCGATGCCTTTTCCACATCTTCGATAACGACGACCAGGCGCGGGTGCGGCAGTTATTCACCGTCCCGGCATCAGGCGGGCTGCCGCACAAGCTGCCGATCCCCTATGGGGCCAACGGTGCAATCAGCCCCGATGGCGAATGGTTGGCTTATACGCCTTACGCCGAAGGTCTGTCAGAAAAGAGAAAACATTACTTCGGAGGTTTCGCTCCGGACATTTGGCTCTTTAATCTTCACAGCCACCAGGCGAAACGGATCACCGATTGGAAAGGCACTGATACTGCGCCGATGTGGCACGGCGGGGTGATTTACTATCTTTCGGACGCCGGTACTGAAGGGAGACTCAACATCTGGTCCTACGAAACAAGGACAAGCGTGCGTCGGCAGATCACTCATTTCACGGACTTCGATGTGAAGTGGCCATCGATTGGACCGGGATCGAATGGTACGGGTGAGATTGTCTTTGTGAACGGGGCAGGTCTTTATCTGCTTGATCTGGGCACTAGACAGTCACGCCAGGTTGAAGTGTCGTTTCCAGGTGATTTGCGCGAGAAAACTCTAACAGTCGACGCAAGCAAGTTCATCGTCAATTGGAATGTGTCTCCCGAAGGCGACCAGTCCGTGATCGAAGCCCGCGGCGACATCTGGAGCGTAAACCCGGTCAAGGGACCGCCTCGCGATCTGACACGTACGAGCGGCGCTGCTGAGCGCGATCCAAGTTGGAGCCCGAACGGGCGCTGGATGGCTTTCTTCTCTGATGCGAGCGGCGAGTACGAATTGTCTGTGGTTCCGGCCGACGGCTCAGAAGCGCCCCGCCAGTTGACGCATCTTGGAGCCGGCTTTCGTTACCGCCCAATCTGGTCGCCCGACTCCCGGCACATTGCGTTCTACGACAGCACCGGCAGCATTTATCTTCACACCGTGGATACCGGCGAAACGAAGAAGCTTGATCGAGATCCCCTGGTGCGGCAGCCGCAAATGAATTGGTCGCCCGATTCTCGCTGGCTCGCATATGTCAGGGGTGCAAATGGAAGTCCACGTTATACGGCCATCTGGCTTTATAACGTTGACGATAACCAGACGCACCAGGTTACGAGTGGCTCTTTCAACGACAGTTGGCCCGCGTTTGACCGCCAGGGCGATTATCTCTTCTTTGTCAGCGCCCGCAATTTTAAGCCTCCGACGTACGACAGTGTCGACTATAACACCTTCATCTACCCGAGCGCCGACGTTCCTTTGGTAGTGCCTTTGCGCTCGGACATTGGGCCGCCCTGGGGGCCGAAGGGCAACAAATCCGGCGACGCCGCAAATCACGCGCAGCCGCTGCTCCGCATAGATTTGCAAGACTTCGAGCGCCGGGCGCTGCCGGTCCTGCTCGACCGCGGAAATTACTCCAATCTCAAGGTCGCTCACGATGGGCAGTTGCTCTTCGCTTTCACACCGCATGATGGCGCTCCCTCGATCAAGTCGATCAATTTCAAGTGAAGGTCAGGAGGCAAAGACCGTCCTCGACGGGTTCGGCGATTTCAGGCTCTCAGCCGACGGAAAGAAATTGGCTGTTCGTCAGGAGACGAACCTCGCCGTTGTCGATCCTGTCCCTGATCAGAAAATAGATAAGCAGACAAAACTCGAGGGCATGACCGTCGAGATCGATTCTTGCGCAGAAGGACGCCAGATATTCAACGACGCCTGGCGCCTCTACCGGGATTTCTTTTACGACCAGAACATGCGTGGCGTGAACTGGCCCGCAATGCGCGCCAAATACTCGAAGTTGCTTGACGCGTGCGCTCAGCGCGAGGACGTCTACGAGGTCGTCGGCGAAATGCTTGGAGAACTTGGTTCTTCGCACGTTTTTCTACATCTTCCTCGAGATGAGCAATTCACGTCGGAGGAGACCGGGATGCTCGGCGTCGATTTCGAGCTTCAGAACGGTGCTTACCGCATCGTCAAGATTCATGAGGGGGCGCCGACGGATCCGTTTGCGCGTAATCCCCTGCGAAGTGCCGGTACTGACGTGAAAGAAGGCGAATATCTCTTAGCAGTCAACGGAACCCCCCTGAATATCAGACAAGATCCATGGGTCGCCTTCAAAGGATTGGCGGACAAGAGCGCTCGCCTGACCGTGAGTTCCAAGTCGATCCTTGACCAGGACGCGAGGCAAATAACCGTGTCTCCGCTCGTGTGGGATAGGGAAAGCGTGTTGCGCAACCGATCCTGGGTTGAAGCGAACCGCGCTTATGTAGAGCGCCAGAGCGGCGGAAAGGTCGGCTACATCTACCTTGCGGACACGCACCAATACGGCTCACGGGAGTTCACGCGCCAATTCAACGACCAGCTCGGCAAGGAGGCACTCATCATCGACGAGCGTTGGAATGAGGGCGGGTACTATCCTTTGCATGTCATCGAAGTCCTCAGCCGTCACCGCTACCTGTATGCGAATCTTCACAGAAGCGAGAGCAGCGCAAGGGTTCCCGATTACCTGCATGAGGGTCCGAAGTGCCTGCTCATCAACGCGGTCTCTTTGTCCGGCGGGGATGATCTGGCTTATTTCTTCCGCAAGAGAGGTGTCGGCAAGCTCATCGGGACACGCACGATGGGCGCGATGGTGGGCATCGGCGGGATGAATATTCCATTCATCGACGGCGGATTCTCCCTGGTTCCTGTCGAGGGCGCTTACGATGACAATTGGAAGCAGGTCGGGGAAGGCTATGGCGTAGAACCCGATATAAAAGTTATCGACGACCCTTCTCTGATGACAAACGGGGGCGATCCCCAATTGGATAATGCCATTCAGCTAATGCTCAAAGAGATAAAAAACTTCAGGGTTGTTCCGCAACCTCGCGCGCCTTAAAGGCAGAAATCTCAGACGCTAAATCTCCACTACCTTGTCCGAAAATTGACTAAAGATGGGGCTAAGATGGTGGCGGGACGTCTTTGTGCGAAGCCTCCGAAGCGATACTTTGACAACCGCCAGGCCGATAAATACTGGTTCGTTCGTTTGGTAAGACTAGATGATGCCGGTTTCACCGGACTTAGATGTTGCGGATCTTATTCAAGTTCAGCGCCGGCTGCTGGGGGACCTCTGCCGCGTGCCCTCCGGTCCCTGGTTCGCTATTTCGAAGTCTTGACTGGGAGCGAGCTTACGCCCGGTGTTGTCGCGGCAACAAAGCAATCCCTTAGAGATAGGGTATTAAATATATCATGAGAAATCAGCACAGTTCATGTGCAATTTTCTTAGTTGTTTGGGCACTGTCAAACAATTCGTAAACTTACGCTGTGCCCGCGCTTTCATTGTATAATGACCACTCACGCCTCAGAGTATTATTATGATGCGTTGTCATCGGCTTAAGAAAGGAGGACTCTTGAAAAGATTGAGAATTCGGGCGCTGTTCATTCTCTTTTTGCTTCTACTGTCAAGTTTCATCACGGCCGATGAAGGCATGTGGCTCTTCGACAAGCCGCCTCTCAAGATTGTGAGACAGAAATATGGCTTTATGATTACTCCTGAATGGCTGAATCATTTTCAATTGTCATCGACAAACCTGGACGGATCGTCAGGCTTTGTCTCATCGCATGGTCTGGTCATCTCTGTCCACCATGGGACACCCGTCCTCATCGAACTCAGCACCAAAGACCGGGATATTTTGAAGTCTGGTTTCTATGCTAAAACAAAAGAAGAAGAACTCAAATGTCCCAATATGGAGCTCTTGGTGCTCACGGAAATAGAAGATGTCACCCCCTTGGTCCTAAGCACCGTCCAGCCGGGAATGACCTATTCTGACGCCCTCAAGGCAAGAAAGGAGAAGATGGCCCAGTTGGAAAAGGAAAGTTCGGAAAAATCAGGCCTGAGGTGCATGGGCGTAAGCCTGTATGCGGATAACGTCTATCATCTTTATAAATACAAGGTCTACTCCGACGTTCGCCTTGTCTTTGCTCCGGAAGAAGGAATCGCTTTTTTCGGAGGCGATAATGACAATTTTGACTACCCTCGGCATTGCCTGGATATTTGTTTGTTCCGTATTTGGGAGAATGGGAAGCCGCTCGAAACTCCTCATTATATGCATTGGAGCCTGAACGGACCGAAAGAAGGGGAGTTAGTATTCATATCCGGCACCCCTGGAGGGACTTCAAGATTTCTGACAGTTTCCCAGATCGAGTTCCTAAGAGATGTGAGCTTTCCCTTTGATATCGCCTTTCGCCAGAAAAAACGGGAGGTCATTCATGCTTATGGGAAGATCGGGCCGGAGGAAGCCCGGCTGGCTTCGATAAGGGTCTGGGGACTTGAAAATGGACTCAAGGCCGCGCACGGCTACCTCTCCGGCCTCCAGGACGCGGCAATCATGCAGAATAAGGCCAAAGAGGAGAAAGAAATCCGGGAATGGGTAAAGCAAAATCCTGAGCGAGAGAGAGAATTGGGAAAAGCCTGGGATGAAATTGCTGGCGCACAGAAGAGTTACGCGTCGTTCTTCAATAAATATGCCTATTTTGCGGACGGCCGGGGATTCGATACGGTATATTTCCGGCTGGCACGGTCCATCGTCCGTCAGGCCAGCGGGGAGGAGAAGGCCGATCCTCGCGCCCTCGAGTTTCCCAAGCCAAATGACGATGCTTTAGAAATCATGACTTTGGCCAATTCGTTGGCGCAGCTAAAAAATGAATTCGGTGACCAAATCGAGGTTAAGTGGCTACTCGGCAGCCGTTCCGCCGAGGAAGCGGCGAAAGAGCTCATCTCAGGAACTCAGCTTAAAGACCCGGAAGTTGTCCGGAAACTCGTCGCCAGCGGCCTGGACGCGATCTATCAATCCAATGACTCAATGATCAAGCTCGCCCTTCTTATTGATCCTGTTGCTAAAGGACTTAAGGCACTGTATGAAAAGGACGTCCGCTCGCTTGAAGGGAAAAACAGCGAGCTTATCCTTAGAGCCTGGCTTAAATACAAGGGAGAAGCCATCCGGCCGCCAGACGCCAATGGATTCCTGAGGCTTTCCTTCGGGGCCGTCAAAGGATTCGTGGACAACGGCCGAAAGATTCCTTACTGCACTACCTACAAAAGCCTTTATGAGAAGGCCCAGAAATATGAAAACAAGCCTCCCTATGAGCTGCCTGCCCGCTTCCTCCAGAAAAAATCTTCGATCGACCTCAACGTCGGGCTCAACTTTGTGACGACGGCGGATGCCATTGGAGGCAATTCCGGTTCTCCCTGTGTCAATAAAAAAGGTGAATTTATCGGCGTTCTGTTCGACATCAACCCTCCGGGGCTGGCCAACCGCTTTATCTATGACGACACAAGAGCGCGTTCGATTTTGGTCCATTCAAAAGGAATACTTGAGGCTCTGCTCAAAATCTGCGATGCAAAGCCGCTCGCCGATGAGCTCATGGGGAAAGAATGAAGCTGCCTTGCAGTGTATGTCGTCAGGCGATTTCGGACTCGCGTGCTGATTTCTTAAACTACGGATTCCGTCTCTCATGATAATTTAGCTGACGCCGTTTGGCAAGGCTCAAGCATAGCCAAGCGGTTCGACTCCCTCCTCATCTTAAGGGTCTCGGTGCGGACCTTTTCCCTCTTTTCCAGGATCACGAACTACCATAAATTCCTCGACCTCTGGAAGTACCCGACCCCGCCCTGCCCGACGTCGCCGACGCCAGGCAGCGGCTGGCCGGGCTGACAGGCACTTGACTTGCTGAGTGGCTTGGACAATGCCTTTATGACCAGCACACAATTAGTGCGATCACCGTTGGTTGAAGGAGCATAAGCCAAAGGTGCCACTAATGGAGTGATCGAGTTCAGCGCCTTGACAGCGTTTTCACGCTTGGAGTACGATTTCTGACGACGGAGAAGGGGAAAACGGCTCCGAGGAGGCCCGCTGTATCATCGAGCGCAGAAACGAAATTCTTATCCCAAAACGAGTTCTTCGAAACCAAAATCAGGCTGAGAGTCTTGTTTTGTCCTATGTTTGAACGTTCACTTTGAGGAGTAAGAGATGCATCTACTCGATCAAAGGATACTCGGAATCGCAATTCTATTCCTGTTGGGCATGCTGGTTATCGTGAAGCGAGTTGCTACGGGTTCCATTTTGGATAAGCCAAAAGGCAACCTTATGGTTCAGCTCGTCAATATCTTCAACCTTTTTTTCTTGTTGGTTGTGAATCCCATAGCCGCAATATTGCTGATCACTCGCCGTCTAGCGACGATCGATCCTACCCACATGACCATTGATGAACCGTGGATTTTGATGGTTTTGGAGATCGTAGGGTTGGTGATGTATGTGATAGGGTATCTCCTCATGGCAGGGGCGTTGATCACGCTAGGGCGCAATTACCAGCTAGGGGGAAGCGCTCCTCGATCTGAAGATAAGATGGTTATGGATGGACCCTACAGACTGGTCAGGCATCCCATGTACACAGCGGCGTTGGGTATTTCCTTTGGGCTGGTCTGCCTGATCCAGTCATGGGCTTTCTTTTGCGTGTTTTGCATCTATCTCGTGTTGATTTTCCTGCTGATTCCCGTGGAGGAAGATGGGTTGCGGAAAGCATATGGCGAGCAGTATGTCTCTTACCAGCAAAAAACGAGGAAACTCATTCCCTTCGTTTACTGATCCATGTAGTCAATAGCCACAAGAGGAGGACTATCTAATGAGAGTCTTGACAGTGTACGCCCATCCGAATCCCAAGTCATTTTGCCACGCCATTCTCCAGCAGTTCACCAAAGGGCTGGAGGACGCCGGTCACGTCAGCGAAGTGGTCGAC
The DNA here is from genome assembly GCA_963770045.1 of Candidatus Aminicenantota bacterium. Lineage (GTDB taxonomy): Bacteria > Acidobacteriota > Aminicenantia > Aminicenantales > CAVYOD01 > CAVYOD01. Next base: position 174,465 of record CAVYOD010000012.1, read on the forward strand.
CTGTATGCCATTCGATTTGACCCGGTTTTTCGCATGCGGGACTTTGCCAGTTATGTGCATGAAAGCATGCCGTCAGATATACTCGAACAAATGAACCTAAAGCAACGGGTGCTGGACTATGCAGGAGGTCCCATTCAGAGGTTCGTCGCCTCACGCTGGCTCCGCAACAAGGATTCTTTAGCTGTAGCGAAATTCATCCACGACCATAGACCCAAAGACGTTATCGCCCAGTGGGAGAAACTGAAAAATGCCCAGGGCCTTGCCTTTATTGCGCCCGTGTTCTGGCTACACTTTCCCGCGATCCTGAAGGGATGGTTCGAACGGGTCTTCGCCTACGGTGATGCTTATGCCTTAACGTCTGAGGGCTGGAGCGGTGAGACGAAAGGTCGAGTGCCACTGCTTCAGCATGAAAAAGCCCTGGTCATCAGCACGACGCTCTTCAGAGAAGAGGACTATAAGGCCGATTGGGAGGCACCAATGGCGCGAATTATTGATGACTGGGGATTGCGGTA
>CAVYOD010000013.1:0-229314 GCA_963770045.1 Candidatus Aminicenantota bacterium
TATCCACGGAAGAGACCGAGCATCAGCATGAGCCGCCCATGAGGGCCTGGCCAAGATGTTCGTAGGCGGTGCCCACGATATTGACCTGCAAACCAGGGCCCTGCGGGTCGCTCACCGCGCAAACCCATCCCCGGTCCACTACGTTGCCGAGGATATTGAAGGTCCCGCCCTTTGAGGAGTAGCCTGTCACCTTGCCCGCATCACCATGGATCTCCAGGATTCCGGAATGCATGACCATTCCGGTAAAATTCTGGGCATGGTTGTGTACCCGGACCAAGGCCCCATGTTAAATGCGCCACAATACTCCCCCGGGCTTCCGAAGACGTCGACGACCGTATCCAACGTCAACCCAGAGCCCATTCCCATGCCGATGCCTCTCTGGCCTCCCGCCCTATAGACGATGAATCTTCGCCATCCCATGCGGTGGGCATAATCGAGGAAGCAGCTTAGGACCCGAGTTGGTCGATACCTTCCGGCCTAAATCCCGGGCATCCACGACAAGCACCTGATCCTTATTCTCGGGCTTTTCAAGTTATCCGCGCATCCTTGAGGGTCACGCGAACCATCCCATTGTCGCCTATGGGGTCGAACGGGATGCGACACGATCGAGCAGGGAGTTGATATCTCGTGAGCGATATGGATGAGTACCCCGCTGTCTTTTCTTCCAGTATCCCAACCAGGCAGATAGTCGTGGATTCATGTCATTCTTCAAAGTCTTTTACGCGTCGGAAAGCTCTCTGTCATGTCCTCCAATGCCTTCTTGAATTCCCCGAAGCCCCAACGAGGCAATCGTTCCTGAAAGAACGGAGGGATTCGATCCGAATCGAACATTCCGCATCGTATGCACGGGAATGAGCTCATCTTCAGAGGGAAATTCCCCATGGGGAATCTTGATCGGACGGCCGAATTTATCAACCACCTCGTGGCCTGTAATCCTTCCCTTCTCATCGTAGAAGACCCTGCTCACCATGCCTGTGTTGACTGTGAAGGTGAGGGCAGGGGAAGGTGCTGCGCATCAACCCAAGACGATAAAGCTCTTCAATTCCCGCATCGCTTCCCTGTTTTTCGGAGCAGATGATGGAGACAAAGTTTTCTCCATCATCATAGAGCATGGCCACATTGGGTCGCAGCAGGGATGGATCGATAATATCCAGTCTTTCAATCACTCGACGATATGGGTCGATACGGCCGCAAAGGTACTGGTAGGGGCCATCCGGTGCACTTTCAAGCTCCACCTCCTGCACACGCTGGAAGCGCTCTTTGATCTCAGGAGGCAACTGAGTCAGGTTCCATCCTGTTGTAGGTGAGAAAGATTCCACAAGCGCATCGAAAGGATAATGCAGGTATTGACTGAGTAGGTGAAGCTTGAGGGACGCTACGGCTGTATCGGTCTGGGCCAAAGGTGTCAAGTTAAACTGAGATACCCGGTTCCACATGGTGCGATAGTTGGTCGTCTCTCCATTATGGGTCAGGGCTGTGTGAAGCTCTGCAAAGGGATGAGCATTCATCTGATCGACCACAGAGCCAGTGGCCAGCCGGCGGTGGATGACGTTAACCGGTGCGTCCGGGAGTTCCCACGGAATGTGCTTGCCATCACTCTTCCAGCAACCGGAGTTCTTCCCGCAGGAAAGGACGGCCGCCTTCTTCTGTTGGACCTCTGCATAGTTCTCCCGGGTGATTTTCCGGGCCAGCCGGTAAATATATTCGTCCTCAGCCTCGTGGACGAATTCGATATTGTTCTTATAATTTTCAACTTCAGATCTCGGTACCGTATCTGCCTGGGTGGCCAGACGGGATCGTTCAACAAGTCGTTCTCAATAAACCGATACAACTCTTCTTCCCGAACCCGCACAAAGAACCTGTAGACATCGCCTGGGTCTTTCTCGCCAAAAAGTCTGAAATCCTGCTCTTCTCCGTTTTGATCGTGGCGGTATGGGATGCGGCATCTCTCCAGATCACCGTCGAAGTCATCCACCCGAAGTCCGGTGAAATACTGGGAAACACTCTCGGCGATTGAAACAGGACGGGGACGGCCTGAGGACCTCAAGGTCCTCGAAGGCCACGTTCACGATCTCGGGCCGGGGCACACTTTTTGTGCCCACGCGGCTGGAGCGATGGAACCGCTGGCCAGCGCCCTAAAGTATTTCCGGGAAGATTTTGAGCGGCATATTCAGACGGGAAGCTGCCCCTGGAAATAGCCTATGACCAGAGTATACATCGATAACGCACCGTATGAAGTTGACGCTCAGAACAATCTCCTGGACGCCTGCCTATCCCTGGGCTTCGACATCCCCTATTTCTGCTGGCATCCGGCCCTGGGAGCCGTGGGCGCCTGCCGCCTCTGCGCCGTCAAGAAGTTTCACGATGACAAGGACACTCGGGGGAAGATTGTCATGTCCTGCCTTGAGCCGGTCGTCGAGGGACTCCGCATCTCCATCTCGGACCCGGAGGTCCGAAAGTTCAGGGCGAGCGTCATCGAATGGCTCATGACCAACCATCCCCACGATTGCCCCGTCTGCGACGAGGGAGGCGAGTGCCACCTTCAGGATATGACCGTCATGACAGGGCACACCTACCGGCGTTTCCGCTTCAAGAAGCGCACCTACCGGGACCAGAATCTGGGGCCTTTTGTCAATCACGAGATGAACCGCTGCATCCAGTGCTATCGCTGTGTGCGATTCTACCGGGACTACGCGGGAGGCCGCGATCTTGCCGATTTCGCGGCCCGCGACCAGGTCTATTTCGGCCGGCATCAAGACGGAGTCCTGGAAAATGAATTCAGCGGGAATCTGGTCGAGGTTTGTCCGACCGGGGTTTTTACCGACAAGACCTTTAAGCAACACTTCACACGCAAGTGGGATCTGTCGACGGCTCCGTCCGTCTGCGTCCACTGCAGCCTCGGCTGCAATATCATTCCCGGCGAGCGGTATGGGAAGTTGCGACGGATCCGCAATCGATACAATGGAGAGGTGAACGGTTACTTTTTGTGCGACCGGGGAAGGTACGGTTATGATTTTGTCAACAGCGAAAAGCGGATATTGACAAGCCGCGCTGCGGAAGCCGGTCAGAAAACAAAGCAAGAGATGGGCAATGAGAGCCTGATCCTCCAAGTCCTGGAAAAGACGGCCTGGGGAGAACGGCCGATCGGCATCGGCTCGCCCAGGGCATCGCTGGAGGCGAACTTTGCACTTAGGAATCTCGTGGGAGAGAACCGGTTTTACTCCGGGACCTCGGAGAGAGAATGGTCTTTGACCAAACTCGGGCTGGAAATCCTCAGAAGAGGTCCGGCCCGAGCGGCCTCGCTTCAAGATGCGGCAAGAGCGGACGCCGTCCTCGTCCTGGCCGAAGATGTAACCAACTCGGCGCCGCTCCTGGCCCTGGCTCTCCGCCAGGCCATTCGCCAGAAGCCCATGGAAGCGGCTTCGAAAGCGAAAATCCCTCTCTGGCACGACCTGGCCGTAAGGGACTTACTCCAGGAAGCGAAAGGGCCTCTCTTCATCGTTTCCCCACGCAAAACCAAGCTGGCCGAGGTCGGAACCCAATTCTGTCTTCCGCCCGACGGGATTTCCCGACTGGGTTTCGCGGTCTCTCGTATGTTGGCGGGTTTGCCGCCTCCGGCCGAAGGTTTGCCCACCGAGATCGCCTCCTGGGCCCAAAGTATCGCTCGATCCCTGGGCGAGTCGGAGCGGCCGCTCATCATCGCCGGGACTCAGAGCGGAAGCGAGATGATCCTTCAGGCCGCCGCAAATATTGCCTGGGCTTTATGCAACCATAAACGGAAAGCGAGTTTGGGCTTGACATTCCCGGAATGCAATTCCCTGGGCCTGGGCATGATGGAGGGAGGCAGCCTGGCCGAGGCGATAGGAAAGGTCGAGAATGGGGAAGCGGATACGGTGATCATCCTTGAGAACGATCTCTATCGCCGGGCCGAAAAGAGGACGGTCGATCGTTTTTTGGCCAAATGCCGTAACATCATCGTTCTCGACCACCTTGAAACCGCCACGACCGCCAGAGCCGATATCGTGCTCCCGGTCGGGACCTATGCCGAATCCGAAGGAACGATCGTGAATAACGAGGGACGGGCCCAGAGGTTTTATAAGGTCTTTGAGCCGCGCCCCGGTGTCCGGGAGAGTTGGCGGTGGCTGACCGAAATCTCCCTGGCAATGGGGCAGGTGGAGCCGGAAACCCGAACCGGATTCGACGACCTTGTCCTGGCGCTCAGCCAATCGATTCCGGCGCTGGCGGGCATCCGGGACGTGGCCCCGCCATCGGATTTCAGGATCCACGGCCTGAAAATTCCAAGACAGCCTTCCCGCTCCAGCGGACGGACAGCCATCCACGCCGCGATCGATGTCAGCGAACCGAGAACTCCTGCCGACCCTGACTCTCCGCTGGCCTTTTCAATGGAAGGCCACGCCGGCATTCCCCCCTCGCCGCTGATACCTCGTTTCTGGAGTCCGGGCTGGAACTCGGTCCAGTCGGTGAACAAATTCCAGAGCGAAGTGGGCGGACCTCTGCGCGGGGGCAACCCCGGACGCCGGTTGATCGAGCCGTCGCAAACTCTCCCCAAGTTCTATGATGAGACCTCGGCAGCTTCGCACGACCCGGAGAAGGGGGATCTCTTTTTTATCCCGGTTCAGCACATCTTTGGTTCGGAAGAACTCAGCGCCGTAAGCGGGAGCATAGCCGAACTTGTCCCGGACCCGTACGTCTTGCTGCATCAGGAGGATGCTCTTGGTCTCGAGATCCAGGAAGGCCAAAATGTCGTGGTGGAGCTCGGCGGTGAAAAAAGAATCCTGCCCGCGAAGTTGACGCGCGATATCTGCAGAGGCGCGGCCGGAATACCGGACGGTCTCCCGGGCCTTCATGGGATTCGGGTCGATGGGTTGGGGGAAAGTCAAGGCTGTCTGAAAATGAGCGCAACCCTTCAAACGATCCTGATCATCGCCGGCGTATTGGCCGTCATGCTGAGCATCGCGGCCGGGCTGGTCTGGGCCGAGAGGCGCCTTCTCGGATTCTGGCAGGAGCGATACGGGCCGAACCGATCGGGACCTTTCGGGTTGCTCCAGGTCGTTGCGGACACGATCAAGCTCTTTTTTAAGGAAGATTGGATTCCTCCCCTCGCGGACAAGGCGATCTTCACCGCCGCTCCGGGAATTATCGTTTGCACAGCTCTGCTGGGGTTTGCGGTTATCCCCTTCTCGCCAGGAATTTTCGTCGTCGATCTCAACATCGGGCTGCTCTTCTTTCTGGCCATGTCATCGCTCGGCGTCTACAGCGTTGTCCTGGGCGCTTGGGCTTCCAACAATAAATATGCTCTGTTGGGAGGGCTGCGGGGGGCCGCCCAGATGATCAGCTATGAGGTTTTTATGGGACTCTCCCTCATGGGCGTCGTCATGCTCGCCGGTTCGTTCAGCCTGCGTGAGATCGTCCTGGCTCAAAGGAAAATCTGGTTCGTCCTGCCCCAATTCGTGGGCTTCATCATATTCTTCATCGCCGGGATAGCCGAGACCCGCCGGCTTCCGTTCGACCTGCCCGAGGCCGAGAACGAACTTGTCGCCGGATTCCACGCGGAATATTCGGCGGTGAAGTTTGTCTTGTATTACATCGGAGAATATCTGGGGATAACGCTCATCTCGGCGCTCACGGTGACCCTGTTCTTTGGCGGCTGGCTGGGACCCGGCTTTCTTCCGCCGCTGGTCTGGTTTTTTCTCAAGACCTCGGTCTTCATCGTTTTCTTTATTCTCCTGCGGGCCTCGCTGCCCCGGCCCCGCTATGACCAGCTCATGGGTTTTGGCTGGAAGGTCCTCCTCCCTCTGGCCCTGTTGAACTTGCTCGTTACGGGAGCGGTCGCGCTCCTGATGAGATAACTCGGCTCCTTAGTAGGAGAGCGGAATGTTGAGCATCTTGAGAACCATCTGGCTCACCTTTCGTCACTTCTTCAGAAAGAAGGTGACGGTTCAGTACCCGGAAGAGAAGATAAAACTCCCGGCGAGATGGAGGGGAAGGATTATCCTCAGCCGCGATCCCGAGGGCGAGGAGCGTTGCGTGGCCTGCTACCTGTGCGCCGTGGCCTGCCCCGTGGGCTGCATCTCGCTCCAGGCGGGCGAAGATGAATACGGACGGAGATATCCCGAGTTCTTCCGCATCAACTTTTCAAGGTGCATCTATTGCGGCTTCTGCGAGGACGCGTGCCCGACTTATGCCATCCAGCTCATACCCGATTTTGAAATGGCCGAATACGATCGCCGGAACATGGTCTATGAAAAAGAGTTTCTGCTTGTCGACGGCCAGGGAAAATACCAGGGATACAATTTTTACCGGATGTCGGGTTTGACCATCAAGGGAAAGAACAAGGGTCAGGCCGAAAACGAAACCCCCCCGGTGGATATCAAAAGTTTGCTTCCCTGAAGAGGTTGAAGATGAGTTTTTTGTTTTATGCGGCCTCACTCGTCGCCATCATCTCGAGCCTGATGGTCGTGACCCGGTCAAATGCCGTCCACGCCCTCCTCTACCTTGTGGTTTCCCTCTTGGCGGTGGCGCTGATCTTTTTCATCCTGGGCGCGCCTTTCATCGCCGCCCTCGAAGTGATCATTTATGCCGGAGCCATCATGGTCCTGTTCATCTTTGTCGTGATGATGTTTAACCTGGCGGCGCCTTTCTCCGGAAAAAGCCGGCTGCTGGACACAAGAACTTGGGCGGGCCCGGTCTTCCTCTCCTTCGTATTGTTTGGCGAATTCCTGGCTGTCATCACGTCCAGGGGGATCCACCGGATCAGTCCGACTCCTATCTCCCCGAAAGATGTCGGCGTCTCTCTTTTCGGAACCTATCTCCTCGGAGTCGAGCTGGCAGCCATGCTCTTGCTCTCGGGAGTCGTCGGGGCCTTTCACCTGGGCCGGCAGAAGAAGCGAACCACCCACAGGTTCTTCGAAATCGAGGCGCCAAAATGACCTCAATTCCTTTAGAATCCGGATTGATCATCGCGGGAATACTCTTTGCCGTGGGATTGATCGGGGTCCTCGCCCGCAGGAACATTCTCTTTATTTTGATGTCGATCGAAATCATGCTGAACGCCGCCGGGCTCGCCTTCGTCGTGGCCGGCGCGCGCTGGGGACGGGCGGACGGACAGGTGATGTTCATCTTCATCCTGGCCATGGCCGCCGCGGAGGTCTCCGTGGGCCTGGCTTTGATCCTGAGGTTTGTCCATCACTTCAAGACCCTGGATTCGGACCAGGGCAACACGATGAAAGGGTAGCATGTACGGGCTTTTGTGGCTGATTCCCACTCTCCCCCTGGTGGGCTTCGTCATCCTGGGCCTGTTCGGACGCAGGTTTTCGAGGTTTGTTGTCGCCCTGGTGGGAGTCGGGCTCGTCGGTGTCTCGGCCCTCCTTTCGATTTTGACAGCTTTTCAGTTCATGTCGTCTCCGCCCCAACAGAGTTCAGTGACCCAATCGCTCTGGACATGGGTCAACAGCGGAGGTTTCAGGCCCTCGGTCGCGTTCCGGCTGGACGCTCTTTCGCTCGTTTTTGTCGTGGTCGTGACATTTGTGGGATTCGTAATCCACCTGTATTCGTCTGAATTCATGGCCGAAGGAGAAGGATACAGCCGTTTCTTCGCCGCCATGAATCTTTTTGTCAGCTCTATGCTGATTCTTGTCCTGGCCGATAACCTTTTCCTTTTTTATCTCGGCTGGGAAGGCGTCGGTCTTTGCAGCTACCTTCTCATAGGTTTTTGGTACAAGGATGCCGCGAACGGCCGGGCGGCACAGAAAGCCTTTATCGTAACCCGCGTGGGGGATACTGCCCTCGCCGTGGGCCTGTTCCTTCTGTTCTCTCATTTGGGGACACTCAATTTTCAAGACCTGATGCATCAGGCCGTCACCACCTGGCCTGTCGGGTCTTCTTTGGCCGTGGTCTCGGCGGCTCTTCTGTTGGGCGGGGCGGTGGGAAAATCAGCCCAACTGCCGCTTCAGACCTGGCTCCCCGATGCCATGGCCGGACCCACTCCTGTGAGCGCCCTGATCCACGCCGCGACCATGGTTACGGCCGGAGTTTATCTTGTTGCCAGGACCCATGTTCTTTTTGAGCTGGCGCCGGCGGTTCAGCTCGCGGTTGCCGTCATCGGTGCCCTGACCCTCTTGATCTCCGGCTTCAGCGCTCTCGTCCAGGTCGACATCAAAAGGGTTCTGGCTTACTCGACGATGAGTCAGGTCGGTTACATGTTCCTTGCTTTGGGCGTCGGGGCCTGGTCCGCCGCGGTCTTCCATTTCTTGACCCATGCCTTCTTTAAGGCCCTTTTGTTCCTCGGAGCCGGAGTCGTCATTCTGGCGCTCCACGAGGAGCACAATATGTTCAAAATGGGAGGTCTGAGAAAGCAGCTTCCGCTCGTCTTCTGGACTTTCGTCATCGGCTCTGCTTCACTTTCGGCACTGCCTCTGGTCACGGCGGGTTTCTACAGCAAAGAATGGATTCTCCGATCAGCCTGGACCGGGCCGAAAGGGAATTTCTGGCTTTTGTCAGCCGGTTTGGTGGGCGCGTTTCTCACGGTCATCTATACTTTTCGGATGGTTTTCATCACGTTTTTTGGCGAAGAAAGCCGCCTGATCGAGCGAAAGCCGGGAATGCGCTTGAAGGTGCCTCTCATCATCCTTGCAATCTTTTCCATCGCTTGTCGGCTTTCTTCAGACTCCGCGAAGCCTCGGCAACATTCCGATTTTTGCGAATTTTCTGCGCTCCGCTCTTCCCTCTCCAGATGTCCCGCCAAAGGGTGGGGCTGACGAAATCATGCTCGAAGTTTTTTCTTCGGCCATCGTCCTCCTGGGATTGTATCTCGCCTACTATCTTGTTCTTAAGAAAACCGCGCCTCCGGGAAAGAATCACTAAAACCAAACTCGGACAAAGAGGCGCGCAATTCCTGTTTTCCGGTTGGGGTTTTGACTGGATTTATGATCGGCTGCTCATACGTCCGTTAGCCTGGCTGGCCAGGATCAACAGAGAAGACTTCCTGGATCTCCCCTATCTGGGCATCGCCGAGATGAGCCGGGCATTCAATAACGGGCTGAGCAGGACGCAGTCCGGGCGGCTGCGCTGGTACGCGGCCGTCATCGTGATCGGCGCGATCATCACCCTCACCGTGGTGGTATTCTTATGATTCTGTTCTGGATTGTAGCGATTTTGATTCTTGGAGGTCTCCTCGCTTGGGCGGCCGGCCGTCGAAACACAAAATGGCCCCGCTGGATCTCCGTTTTCGCCCTGGGGATCGATCTCGTTTTGGTGGCCTCCCTTTGGGCCAGCCGTTCGGGGGAGGCGTCCCTATCGAATGGCACCTCCTGGTTTGTCGAATTGAAATGGGCCTGGATTCCGCAGTTCGGGATAAGCTTCCACTTGGCCGTGGACGGGTTGAGCCTCTTGTTGATCGCCCTGTCGGTCTTCCTCGGATTGCTCTCCATCCTAGCCTCTTGGACCGAGGTCAAAACAAAGGTCGGGTTTTTCCATTTCAACCTTCTTTGGGTTCTGGCGGGCATCATCGGCGTCTTTTTGGCGATCGACCTTTTCCTGTTTTATTTTTTTTGGGAGCTGATGCTCGTGCCGATGTATTTTCTGATCGGGATCTGGGGTCATGAGAATCGCATCTACGCCGCTTTCAAGTTCTTTCTTTTTACCCAGGCCGGCGGCCTGGCGATGCTCGTGTCCATCCTCGCCCTCTACTTTGTTCACGGAAACAACACGGGTATCTATTCCTTTGATTATATGGAGCTTCTTGGGACGACGATCGGACAGACAGCCGGCTTTTGGATCATGCTCGGTTTCGTCCTGGCCTTCATCGTCAAGATGGCCGTTGTTCCCTTTCACAGTTGGCTTCCCGACGCCCACGCCCAGGCGCCCACCGCGGGCAGTGTCATCCTCGCCGGGCTCTTATTGAAGACGGGTGCCTACGGCCTGCTGCGTTTCGCATTTCCACTCTTCCCTCTGAACATGAGCAAGATCGCGCCGGTGGGGATGGCCCTGGGTGTCGCCGGGATTCTCTACGGGGCCAAGCTCGCGTTCGCCCAGAGGGACTTGAAGAGGTTGGTCGCCTACACCAGCGTCAGTCACATGGGCTTCATCATGCTCGGCATCTTTGCCCTCAACCAGCTGGCCTGGCAGGGCGTCGTGATGCAGATGATCTGCCACGGGATCAGCACCGGGGCTCTGTTCATTCTCGCGGGAGCGCTCCAGGAACGAATCGGGACTCGGGACCTGAGCCGGATGGGAGGACTCTGGGAAAAGACCCCGCGCCTGGGGGCGGCCACCCTGATTTTTGCCCTGGCCTCTCTCGGACTCCCGGGGCTGGGGAACTTCATCGCCGAGTTTCTGGTCTTGATCGGCTCCTTCCGAACTTCCGTGCTGCTTGCGGTCTTGGGTTCATTGGGATTCATTGCCTCGACAATTTATGCTTTGAGCATGGTTCAGAGGATTTTCCATGGAGCAAAAATCGAGGAATGGACCCTCCCCGACCTCAACCTGCGGGAGATCTTCGTGGTCGGTCTTCTCGTGATCGCGATTGTCTGGCTCGGGGCTTATCCCCAGCCGGTGCTCACGACGTCCAAGGGAGCGCTGCTCGGCCTTCAGGCTCACAGCGCTTCTCCTTCTGCGGTCAGATCTCCCACGCCAGCGGTCATCAAGGAGGTCAGAGCCGAGAGCTCAGGGCTCTCGGCGAAGGACCGGAAGGGTAGAGGAGGATCTTTGTGACCGGCACCGACCTTGTGGCCTTGATGCCCCTCTGGATAACGGCGGGGGCATCGATCCTGATCATGCTTTCCATCTCCATCAGGAGGAGCTACGGCTTTGTCGCTTCGTTATCCCTTCTCGCGTCCGCCGCGGCATTTGTCTCTGTTTTTTGGGTCGGTCACCTTGCCCCGCTGAGCATCACTTCTCTTCTGGTCATCGACAATTTCGCGCTCTTTTTCATGGGACTCTTTTTTGCCTCGTGCTTCTTTATTTTTCTCCTTTCCCATCGCTACTTCCGGGCTCTACCTGAAAACAGGGAAGAATTTTTCATTTTGGTGTTTCTGGCGGCTCTCGGGGCGGGAGTCTTAGCATCGAGTCAGCATTTCGTATCTTTCTTTCTGGGGCTGGAAATCCTGAGCGTATCTCTCTACACCTTGATTTCATATACCATCAATAGAAGAGAATCGGTTGAATCGGGCATCAAATACCTGGTTCTGGCCTCGGTCTCGGCGGCTTTCCTCCTTTTCGGTATCGCACTGATTTATGCGGAATCAGGCGCCTTGGACTTTGCCGGCATGGCCGCTAAGTTGGCCGAAGGAGGGATGAGGACGCCGCTTCTGTTACTGGGCTTTTCCCTGCTCATCGTCGGCCTGGGTTTTAAGCTCGCCGTCGTCCCCTTCCACATCTGGACCCCGGACGTCTACCAGGGCGCCCCGGCTCCCGTCACTGCGTTTGTGAGCACAGTTTCCAAGGGTGGAATGTTCACCTTCCTCTTCCGGTTTTTCATGATTGTCGATATTGCCAGATATCCCTCGCTCATTCTTATCTTCAGCGTTATCTCCGCAGCTTCCATGCTCGCGGGGAATCTGCTGGCATTAACGCAGAACAATGTGAAGAGGATTCTGGCTTATTCATCGATCAGCCATCTCGGCTATTTGCTGGTAGCCTTCCTGGCCGGCGGAAGGAGTGGAATTGAGGCCGCCTCTTTCTACCTCGTGGCTTACTTCATCACAACAATCGCGGCGTTTGGCGTCATCACCGTACTGTCCACCGTGGACTCCGACGCGGATCGGCTCGAGGATTACCGGGGAATGTTCTGGCGGCATCCCTGGATAGCCGCAGTCTTTACCGTGGCGCTTCTTTCCTTGGCCGGAATTCCCGTGACCGCGGGGTTCATTGGGAAGTTTTACATTGCGGCGGCCGGAATAAAGTCCTCTTCATGGTTCCTCGTCCTAGTTCTCATCATCAGCAGCACCATCGGTCTTTATTATTATCTGAGGATAATTGTGGCCATGTATTCCCAGCCTGAAGCAGAAAGGAAAAGTAAGATAGCCGTGTCATTTTCATCCCGTGGTTCTCTGATGGCCGGAATCGCTCTCGCGGTGCTGATTCTCCTTCTGGTCTGGTTCGGTGTTCACCCATCCGGGCTGATCAGGGTCATAAAGACGACCGTCGGAGCGCCGAACGGACTCACGGTCACATCAGTGCTGAGGGGAGGCGGCTCATGACGCAAAACAAGATCACGACGCTCTTCCAGGACATAGGCGGCATCCTGCTCACCAACGGCTGGGACCATACAGCGCGCCGCCGGGCCGCGGAAAAATTCCAGCTGGACGTCGACGAGCTGAACCGCCTCCACAACCTGACTTTCGGCACTTACGAGGAGGGCAAGATAAGCCTCGAGGAATACCTGAAGCGGGTGATCTTCCATCGGGATCGATCTTTTTCTCTCGAGGAATTCAGGTCGTTCATGTTCGCGCAGTCGCAGCCCTATCCCGAGATGATCGATTTTGTCCGCGAGATCAAGGCCCGTCACGGCCTCAGGATTATCGCCGTCAGCAATGAGGGGCGCGAGCTCTGCGACTACAGAAACCAGAAATTCGGGTTGCCGGGTTTCATCGATTTTTTTGTTTCCTCCTGCTACGTTCACCTGCGCAAGCCGGACGCAGAGATCTTCCGAATGGCCCTTGATATGGCCCAGGTTCCGCTCGACAGGGTGATCTACGTCGAGAACACCCCTATGTTTGCAGCCGTGGCCGAAAACCTCGGGATAAAAACCATCCTCCATGTTGACTACCCTTCCACCAAAAGAGCCTTCGGAGGTTTTGGGCTAACGCTGGAGTAGGGGCTATCTTCAAGGCATAAAACAGCGCCTGTGGCCGCGTCCGGGCCCATTTCTTCGGGAACTGCGAAAAAGAAGCTTGCGATTGACTTGTTCTTTACGAGATGACGAGATAGACGAAACGGACGAGACGACGGGATAAACGTCTTTATCGCTGGCAGCGAGGGCAGAAATAAGTGCTGCGGCCGGCCAACCGGATGCGCGTAATTTTTCTCCCGCAGCGGGTGCAGGGCTCGGCTTCGCGGCCGTACGCCAGGTGGCGATCTTGATATTCCCCTTCCTTCCTCTGGGAGTCTATGAAATCTCTGATCGAAGACCCGCGGAGCGTGATGGCCTCGCGCAGGATTCTTCTCATGGCCAGCCAGAGCCGGCGGATTTTCTTGACCCTCAGGCTTTGGACGGGAGCCCGAGGATTGAGCCTCGCCCGGTAAAGAATCTCGTCGGCATAAATATTGCCAATCCCGGCGATGACTTTCTGGTTCAAGAGGAGCGGCTTCAACCTGCCCCTTCGGCCCTTGAGCAGGCTCTGGAAGGAGCGGAAATCGAGGTCCAGAGGTTCCGGACCCAGGCCGGCGAGTTCCGAGCACCCGTCCGCTTCCGAAGTCCCGAGGCAGCGAACAAAGCCGAACTTGCGAACATCCCGAAACCGCAACTCACGGCCATGACCTTTGAAGCGAAGGATGAAGTGGGTGTGTTTGTCGACCGGCTCGCGGCGAGAGGTTACAAATAGCTGCCCGGTCATCTTGAGGTGAATGAGGAGGCTCCGGTTTCCGGCACAGTCGATCAGGATCATTTTCCCACGGCGGCGAAGGCCGAGGATGACGCGACCCTCGAGCTCCCTGAGGATCGAGTTGTCCGCGTTGCGCAGGATCGGGCCAAACAGGAGATCCGACGATTGAATCTTGAGACCTTGGATCAACGGACACAGGCTCCTGATGACCGTCTCCACCTCGGGCAATTCCGGCATGGGCCCATTGTACTACAAATTGTTCTTGATTTGCCGTCCCGTTTCGGCTAATATTTTCCCTTAAAATGAAGACCAAAGGTGTCGCCTGTTTCGTCCTGGGATGGCTCGTTCCCGGCCTCGGCCATCTGTTCCAGAAGAAATTCGCCCGGGGGCTGACGTTTCTGATCTCGATTGCCGCCATGGCCGCCCTGGGGATATCCATGGGAGGCAAGATCTATCCATTCCAGACAGAGAATCCTCTGACCATCCTGGCCTTTTTCGCGGACCTTGGCAACGGTCTCTTGTACGCTCTTTCCCGTTTCCTTCTCTTTGGGGCCGGCGAACTCAAGAATGCCACCTTTGAATTCGGCACGGCTTTTATCGCCGGAGCGGGGCTGCTCAATTATCTCGTGGCTCTTGATGCCTATGACGTTGCGGTGGGAAAAAAGAAATGATCCTCAGAAGCCACATCTTGTCGATGGCCCTTTATGCCTTTTTTGCCTCGCTCGTCCTGGCCCTTATCCGCAGAGGCGAGGCGAAGGACCGCATCAGGTACGGGGTTTCGCTTTTCCTGATCATGGTCCTCGGCGCGATCGCTTTCGGCTGGTTCATGTTCCTCATCGCAAAATAGAGACGTCTATCTCGTCGTTTCGTCCTCTCGTCACCCTGTTCCCTATCGTGCCCCCACCCGAACAAGTGAGCAGTCAGCTGTGAGCGCTGTGCAGTGAAACACCCGGTCCTCCTGAAACCACCAAAATGGGGAAGTGAGGGAGCAGGGGGTCGTTGAGAAGAGATAGTTTCAACAGACCGGAAGTTTATTTTCGGAGGGCGAAGGTTGGGTGGTGAAGAAGGCCGTCTGAGTGCCAAATTTTATTTTGTTGAGCGCCTTTATTCTTGATCACGGCTCACGGCTCACAGCTCACCGCTCACTGTCTTTTTTTGCTTCGCCTCGCCGGTATGCTATAATCGCCCCGGACGGAAGGCATCTTTCATGTATGAAACCGTGATCGGGCTGGAAATCCATGCCCAGCTCCTCACCAAAACCAAACTCTTCTGTGGCTGCGGCACCAGTTTCGGGTCTCCTCCCAATTCGCTCACCTGCCCGGTCTGCATGGGACTTCCTGGCGCTCTCCCCGTGCTCAACCGGGAAGCCGTGAGGATGGCCCTCAAACTGGCCCTGGCCATCAAGGCCGATATCAACGTCCGCTCCATCTTCAGTCGTAAGAATTACTTCTACCCGGACCTCCCCAAAGGCTACCAGATCACCCAGTATCACGCGCCGATTGCCAGGGGGGGAGCCATTGAGATCGAAACCGGCGGCCAGACCAAAACGGTTGGGATCGAACGGATCAATCTAGAAGAAGACGCCGGCAAGTCCATCCATGACGGCATGTCGGACTCGGATCAAAAGACTTACCTGGATTTTAACCGCAGCGGTGTGCCCCTTCTAGAAATCGTCGGAAAGCCCGAGCTGAGCTCCCCGGCTGAGGCCGTGGAATTCCTGCAGCTCTTCAGGGCCATTCTCCAGCACCTCGAAATCTGTGACGGCAACATGGAGGAAGGAAACCTGCGCTGCGATGCCAATCTCTCGGTGCGCAAACAGGGCGACTCCGGCATGGGTGTCAAAACCGAGGTCAAAAACCTCAATTCCTTCAGGTTCCTCCACAAGGCCCTGGAATACGAAGCTCACCGGCAGATGGGGCTCCTGGACCAGGGACTCCGCGTCCGGCAGGAAACGAGGCTGTGGGATGCGGCCCAGAACAAGACTCTTCCCATGCGGAGCAAAGAAGAGGCCCACGATTATCGCTATTTCCCCGAGCCCGACCTTCCTCCTCTTGTCATCGGCAAGGAGATGGCGGAGCGGGCGCGGGCGGATCTGCCTGAGCTTCCGCAGGCGAAGGTCGACCGATTCATCAAGGAATACCAAATCCCGCGCTATGACGCTAAGGTTCTGACCGCGACAAAGGCCCTGGCCGGCTACTTCGAAGAAACAGCCCAGGACTCCCGAAATCCCAAGCAGGCCAGCAACTGGGTCAGGCGCGAGGTCCTCGGGGTCCTGAAGGAGTCGAACTCAGAGATCAGCCGGTTCCCGATCCCGCCGCAGAATCTGGCCGAACTCATACGTCTCATCGAGAAAAAAGAGATCACCCTGACCGTGGCCAAGGAAAGTGTTTTTCCCGAAATGTTGAGGAGTGGAAAGAGCGCCCCGCAGATCATCCGGGAATTGGGTTTGGCCGGAATCCAGGACGAGGAAAAAGTCAGACAGACGATTGCCGCCATCATCCAGAGAAACCCGGGTCCGGTCAGACAATACCAAGAGGGCAAATTCCCGGTCCTGGGCTTTTTGGTCGGGCTGGCGATGAAAGAAATGGGGGGCGCGGCGGACGCCAGACTTGTTCAGAAGATCCTCAAAGAGATTCTCGACTCTCTCGAAAGAAAGGCATGATCGAACTCTTTCATGTCTGGAAACAGTATCAGAGGCCCCAGTGGGCCCTCCAGGACATCAACCTCCAGGTCAGGCGGGGCGAATTCATCTTTATCACGGGGCCCAGCGGTTCGGGAAAAACAACCCTCCTGAAGGTCATTTTCCGGGAGCTCTTTCCGACCGAGGGACAGATCGTCGTTGACGGCCTCAACATCCTCAAAATCCCGGACCACGCGGATCTACCGCCTCCGCCGGACGATGGGAATCGTCTTTCAGGACTTCCGCCTTCTTTTCAACAGAAAAGTCTTCGACAACGTCGCTCTGCCGCTTCAGATCTTGGGTATTCCGCGGAAAGAGATTCGCCACCGCGTCTTCAATACGCTGAGGCTTATCAACCTCCATCACAAGATGTGGGATTATCCGGCCCAACTTTCCTACGGAGAACAGCAGCGCGTCGCGATTGCCCGGGCCGTGGTTAACAATCCCAAGATCATCCTGGCCGATGAGCCGACCGGCAACCTGGACCCGGAGCTGGCTTTCGAGATCATCAGTCTCTTCAAAGAGGTCAACAAACAAGGAGCCACGGTCATCATCGGCAGTCACGACCGGGAACTCATCCGCCATTTCGGCCACCGGATCCTCTTCCTTCAGGCGGGAAAACTCATCGGAAAGGAAGCACTCTGATTTTCCAGAAGATCAAGTATTTCTTCGAGCTGACGGTCAACAGTCTCTGGCAGTACCGGGGCCGCAACGTTTTCTCCCTCACTATCATCTGTCTCTCCTTTTTGATCCTCGGCGTTTTCCTCGCGCTCTCCAACAATCTTCAGTTCACCGCCAAGGAGCTCTCGAGCAACATGGTCATCACCTTCTTCCTGAAGAAGAACATCGGCCCCGCGGACCGGGAGGCGCTGCAGCAGAAGATCAAGAATAATCCGCTGATCACAGGTGTTCGCTACGTGAGCGCCGAAGAGGCCCTGCGGCGTTTCCAGAAGAATTTTCCCGAGCTTCAGTCCATTCTTGAAAATCTCAAGAGCAATCCCTTCCCCGCTTCGCTGGAAGCCAAGATCCAAGAGAGGGCCTCGGCGTCGTCGCAGGTCCTGAAGTTCGTGAACGAAGCGAGCGGCCTCAGCGGGGTCGAAGACGTCCAGTTCAACCGGGACTGGGTGGAAAAAATGGAGTCCCTGAGCCGGCTGGCCAGGGCGGTCGGCTTCTTCCTCGGCGGGATCCTGATTCTCGCCTCTTTTTTCATTATCTCCAACGTCATCAAGCTCAATGTCCTCGCCCGCAAGAACGAGGTCGAGATCCTCAGGCTCGTCGGGGCGACCAATGTCTTCATCCGCATTCCTTTTCTTCTGGAAGGCATTCTTCTCGGAGCCCTGGGCAGTCTTGTCTCCCTGGGCATCCTTTTCCTGGTCATCAAATTCTTCCCAATCTATTTGGGCCCATCGCTGGGGGCCCTGCAGGAGTTGATCCGATTCCGCTATCTCTCGCTTTCCCAGAGTCTTTCGCTCATTGCCGCCGGCGGAGGAATAGGATTGTTGGGGAGCGCCAGCTCGCTCGCGCGGTTCCTGAAAACGTAAAAGACGTCCGTTACCCGTATCTCCGTCAATCTCGGTCACCTGCGATGAGCTTCCCATCCAGGTGCCTGAATCCTGCAAACGTACAGGCCAGTCATCGTTTCTCTTCTACGTTAACTCGACCAGTGCCAGGGATGAATCAGGAAATGGGCCGCGCGTGGCACTCCCCCTCTTTCCTCGCTTTCGTGCACGTGATCCGTTCTTTATCGCGAACCAGCGTTTCTGAATATTATAGAGAGACGCACGGGGCACGCGTACATCGTACGGGGCACCATCCAAAGACAAGACGACAGAAAGACCAGCAATGATCAAGGACCTCGGCTGTTCCCCCTGTTATTCCCAGCGCAAAGATCTCCGCCAGTTATTATCTCGCGCGGCCGAGGCCGAGCCTCAGGCCGAGCGACCATTCTGCCTTCGCAGGGATGTTTCGAGGCCGTATCGGTTGGTCGAGCCGACGTTGCCGTAGAAGGTTTCGAGCGGGCGCGTGACGATCCGGTATCGGCCGAAATCGTTCTTCGTGTCTAGGTAGAACAGGGCGACGTCATAGCTCAGGGATTTGCCGATCGAACCTCGCGCCCCTACCTCCTCGCCGCTCGACGTGGCTGCCACCAGCTGGGTGTTATACCCCCCCAGCGAATACGGATTGTTGACGAGTTCCTCGGTCCCCGGCGGCAGGAATCCCGTTCCCCAGCTCGCGTAAAGGCCGAAGCCGGAGAGCGGGTTCCAGGTTACGCCGACCCGGCCCGTCCCTCTCTTATACGCGACCTTACCGGACAGATCGAGCCCGCCGGCCCGAAGACGGTCCTCAGCTTGTTGGCGACCCGCTCGTAGCGGACGATTCTCGACAGGACCAGTTCGGGGCCGAGCTCGAGCCGGTCGAGGACGAAAACCCCCGCGCCGGTCTGGGACAGATTCTGGTAGGACAGGAAACCAGGACCTTCCACGGCACCGCCGAGGTTGGGGTGCTTGAATTCGTCGATCGCCTGCCAGCAAAGTCCACTCCGGCGCTAAGGTGATTCTTGACGGCCTGCGACGGCCTTGTGGTTAACCTGGACCGTGACGCCGGGGGTGTCGAAGGTCGCGGTGGATGACCGAGGATGGGACGGCCTCCGTATACTTGGTATGACGATAGTAGGCCGTTACGGCCAGATAGAGGTTCGCTCAGAGGCCGATCGATCCCGTCAGACCGCCGGTCGCGCGCTTGGTTTTCTGGTACTCGTTGAATGTGTAGGAATCGGGGTTGGCCCTGCGGCGCAAGACCTTCGGGTCGGAGCTGAACCAGTTGAGGTTGAGGCCTCGGGATTCTGGTTGAAGAAATCCGTCCAGCCGAGGATGGCTGTAATCTTGACGGTCGGGTTGAGGGTGAAGGTGAACTTGCCGCGGGTGTTGTCCGAGCTGTAGGCCGAATGGTCGCGGTAGGCGTCGCCGGAGAGCATCGACCCGATGATGCTGTAATTCATGATGCCGGACGTGCCCCCCATCTCAGCCAGCGCTTTTTGAGGCCGTAAGCGTCGCGCACGAGATAGACGTCGCCGGAAATGGGCTCGGGCCCGCCGTCACGGGTCAGGATGTTGATGATCCCGCCCGACGAACCGCTTCCAAAGAAGGCCGTCGGAGAGACTGAGCGGGACACGGTTCCTCTGACCGTAGCCCTTTCCACGTCGAAGAAGTCGGAAACGTAGCCGGAGGGGTCGTTGAGCGGAATGCCTTCAGACAACCGACCTGAGCCGCGGTGCCGCCCTCGGAACTTCGGGAGCAAAGCCCTTTCCAAAGCCCCTTGACCACAGAAAAAGAAATGCTTCCTTCTTGACGGTTTTATTGACACAACTCACTGATTAGCCTAAAATTTCCAGCAGAATGGTATCCGCAGGACAAGAACTGAAACGAGAACGAGAGCTCAGAGGGATCAGCCTGAAAGAGATCTCCGCCTCAACTAAAATCAGCCTGAAATTTTTGAAGGCCCTGGAGGATGACCAGCCGGAGATGCTGCCAGGTAGGTTCTTCATCAAAGGCATCTTGCGCTCCTACGCCAAAGCCATCGGTTTGGATGAAGATTACGTCCTAAACAAATATCATGAAGACCTGCTTCTCAAGGAGGAGACGCGCGGACCGGCCCATAAGACAGGCACCGGCCGGTTCAGGTTCAAGAGCAAATTCGTCCTTCCTCTGGTTGTCGCTCTCGTCGTCCTCGGTCTGATCGTTTTTTCCATCATCTATATGACCCGACCCCAGAAGGCTGCCCGGCCCGCGGAGAAACAGAGGGTCGCCATCTCAGCCCCGGCCCAAACCGTGCCCCCTCCGCCACCCCCTGTTGAGACGGCCAAGCCGGAGCCAAAAGACCTGGCTCTGGAATTGGACTTCACGCAAGAAACCTGGATCCAGATCTATGCTGACGGCGCCCTCGTCCTCGACGGCATCAAGTCGACCGGTGAAAAAGCCAGCCTCCGGGCCGTCCGGGAGTTCGTCTTCAATCTGGGGAATGCGGGAGGACTGACCTACACCTTGAACGGCCAGAAAGGAAAACCGTTGGGCGCCCCGGGCGAAGTCGTCAGGGATGTCCGGGTCACTCTCCAAGACTTCCGGAATTTCGTCGTCCCTGAGGCCCGGGAATCAGGCCCCTCAGGCTGAGAAGAGGGGGTGAGGCGAGGACCATGGAGAATTCCAAAAAGAAGGGCCCGCGGATTCTGGCCGTGGTCATCGTTTTCCTGATCATCCTCTTTTTTGCCATCGAATTCTACATGCGCGAATCCCAGGAATTCTCGCCGACGTCCCTGACCAACATGCTGCTCTGGTCGCTGCAGATCATCGTCCTCCTTCTCTTCCTCATCCTCTTTTTTGTCCTCGGCCGCAACTTGATCAAGCTTTACCTGGAGCGAAAAAGAAAGGTCGTCGGAGCCCACTTCAAGACAAAGCTGGTCATGTTTTTTATCGCGCTCTCGTTTGTCCCCACGCTGCTTCTCTTCTTTTTCGCCAGCGACCTGATCAGCCGGAACATCGAGCAATGGTTCCGGACCCCGCTGGACAAGATTCTGGAGGACACCAAGAGCGTCGCCGACGGTTTTGCCCTCAGCAGCGAAGAGGCCACGCTCCACTATGCGCAACGGCTCTCCAAAACGATCCAGAAAGAGAGCCTGCTCAGCCCCGAAAACAGGCAGGCCCTCAAGGGCTTCATCCGGGAAAAGCTGGCCGAATACCAGCTCGATGAGATCGGGATCTATCTCGAAGACGAAGAGCTCTTTTCCTACCTCAATCCGAACCTTCCGCTTCACGACTACCGTGAGCTCAAGCCCAATATCGTCAAGCGGGCCCAGCTCGGCGAGGTCTTCCGGAGCGTCGAGCCCATGGGGAGCGGTGAGATGATTCGCCGCGGCGTCGCCCTGAATTTCGCGGACGTGGGGAACGCTCTGGTCACCGCGGGAAAGTTCCTTCCCCAGAACTATGCCCAGCGGATGAACAACATCTCCGCCTTTGTCCTCAAGTACCAGCAGCTGAAAATCCAGAAGAATCCGGTCAAAACCTTTTATTTCCTGACCCTCATCTTCATCACTCTCCTGATCGTCTTTGCGGCCAGCTGGATCGGTTTTCATCTGGCCAAGAGTATCACCGTTCCGATCGAAAAACTCGCCCAGGCGACCCGAGAGGTCTCCAAGGGAGATCTCAACGTCCGGGTGGAAGATCCGGCTTCGGATGAGCTCGGCATCCTCATCGAATCCTTCAACCAGATGGTCTTCGACCTGAAGGACGGCCACCAGAAGATCGCCCAGAAGACGACCGAGCTGGAGAGCCGGAAACAATATATCGAGACGATCCTCAACAACATCACGACCGGTGTCATGGCGGTCAACGCCCAGGGAACGATCACGACCATCAACCCTTCGGCGCGCGAGATGCTGGGCCTCGCCGACAAGAATCTCATCGACCACGGATACAAGGAGATCCTCAGTCATGCCAAATACGCCGAGATCCTCAAGCAGATCGATTTGGGGATGAAGAACAGGTACAGGTTGTCCGATAAAGAGGTCCAGATCGTCTCCAACGGCCAAACCACGACCGTGGCCCTGGCCCTTTCTCCGCTCCGTCAGTCGGGCAGCGAGTTTTCGGGGATGATCATCGTCCTCGACAACCTCACCCAGCTGATCAAAGCCCAGAAGATCGCGACCTGGAAGGAGGTCGCCCAGAGGGTCGCCCACGAAATCAAAAACCCCCTGACCCCCATCCAGCTCTCCGCCGAGCGGATCATCAAGACCCTCAAGAAAGGCGACAGGGTGGGAGGCGAGGTCATCGAAGAGGGAGCTAAGACGATCATCCAGGAGACTCGGACCATCAAGTCCCTGGTCGATGAGTTTTCCAATTTTGCCCGGATGCCCAAGGTCGTCCTCCAGTCCTGCGACCTCCGGCAGATCATCGAACAGACGGTCACGCCCTTTCGTGGGATCTTCACCGACATCGAGTTTGAGATCGTGCTCTCCCCCGACATTCCCTCTCCGCTCCAGCTCGACCCCGAACAGATAAAGCGCGCCCTCATCAACATCATTGACAACGCCATCGATGCCATGAACAAAAAGGGGATCATCAGGATCGTCGCTTCCTTCGACGGAGAGCGGCAGCGCGTCAACCTGGAGATCACGGATTCCGGACCGGGTATCTCGGTTGAGGACAAGCTCAACATTTTCCTGCCCCATTTTTCAACCAAGAAGAAAGGAACCGGGCTTGGCCTGGCGATCGTCAATCAGATCATCCGGGAGCACAACGGCAATATCATGGTTGAGAACAACCGGCCCCACGGCGCAAAATTCATCATCCAGATACCGTCATGATCAAAGAAAACATTCTGGTCATCGACGATGAGGTCAGCATCCTGTCCTCTCTGCAGGGCATCCTGGAGGACGAGGGCTATTCGGTCCGGACCACCGATAGCGGGGAAAAAGGCCTCAACCTGATGAAGGACCAGAACTTCGACCTCATTCTCCTGGACATCTGGCTCCCGGAAATGAACGGGATCGACGTTCTCGAAAAAATCAAATCCGGCGAAGACTCTCCCCAGGTCGTGATGATCTCGGGCCACGGGACGATCGAGACCGCGGTTCAGGCTACCAAGCTGGGCGCCTATGATTTCCTGGAGAAACCCCTCTCCCTGGAAAAGGTCGTTCTCACCGTGGAAAACGCCCTCCGTCAGAAGAGGCTGGAGGAGGAGAATATCCAGCTCCGGGAGAAGATCCAGACCCGTTTCCATCTGGTCGGGAAAAGCCGTTCCATCCAGAAACTCAGGGACGAGATCACGGCCGCGGCCCCCACCAACGGCCGGGTCCTCATCTATGGCGAGAACGGGACCGGCAAAGAACAGATCGCCCGGCTCATCCACCAGCAGAGCAACCGCCGGGAGAAGAGGTTCGTCGAGATCAACTGCGCGGCCATCCCCGATGAGCTCATGGAAAACGAGCTCTTCGGCTACTTCAAGGGCGGGTTCGCCGGCGCGATCAAGGACAAAAAGGGCAAGCTCCTGCTGGCCGACGGCGGGACGCTCTTCCTGGGGGAGATCGGCGACATGAGCCTCAAGACCCAGGCCAAGCTGGTCCGGGTGATCGAGAGCCAGAACTTCGAGCCGCTCGGCTCGGCCAAGGCCCTTTCCCTCGACACCCGGTTCATCGCGGCTTCGAGCAAGAACCTCAAGGAGCTCATCTCCAAGGGAAAATTCCGGGAGGACCTATTCTTCAAGCTCAATGTCATTCCCCTGAGCATCCCCCCCTTGCGGGAAAGGGTCGAAGATATCCCCCTGTTGATCGATTACTTCCTGGGTTTCTTTTCCAACGAGTACGGCAAGAAGCAAAAAACGATGAGCCCGGAAGCCCAGAAAGCCTTCCTCAACTATTCCTGGCCCGGCAACGTCAGCGAACTGATGAACGTCATCGAACGGTTCGTCATCATGGTCCCCGATGATGAGATCAACGCCTCGCACCTCTCGCTCCTGGTCGAGACGCGCGAGCTCCAGTTCATCCCCGGCATCTCGGAGGACCAGTCTCTCCGGCTCGCGACCGAACAGTTCGAGCGCAAGTACATCCACAAGATCCTGATGAAGAACAACTGGGACGTGGCCAGAACCTCGGCCGACCTGAAGATCGATGAACCGCAGCTCCGGCAAAAGATCAAAACGCTGAACATCACTTTTATCGACTGATTCCCCCATGCCCCTAGACCAGGCTGAAGCGATCGTCTTGCGGACCTACAATTTTGGCGAGCAGGACAAGATCGTCGTCTTCTTTTCCCGGGAGAAGGGCATTCTGCGGGGGATTGCCAAGGGAGCTCGAAAGTTCGGCAACCGCTTCGGCTCAAGTCTCGAACCCATGTCCTCGGTCAGGGTCTTTTATTATGAGAAAGAGCGCAAAGACCTCGTCACGATCAACAGCTGCGATCTGCTCAGATCCTTCTTCGACCTCCAGCGGGACCTGAGGACGTCCTTCACTCTTTCCTATTTCGCCGAGTTAGTGGAGGAGTTCGTGCCCGCCCGGACCAGGGAGGACCTCCTCTTCCGGTTGCTTCTGAGCATATTGGAAACCCTGGACCTGAAGGGCGATCTCGGTTTCCTCAGTCGCTACTTTGAAGCCTGGCTCCTCAGGATCAACGGCTTCCTCCCCGATCTCAAGAGATGCAAGAAGTGCCGGCGCCCGCTCGCCGGCGGCGGCTGGCTCTCGGCCAAAAAGGACGGTGCCGACTGCGCTGACTGTGCGCCTTTGAAGAAGGACAGTGTCCCGCCCGAGGTTGGATTCTTCTTGGGCTGGGCAAAAAAAAATCCTCCGCCCAAGGCCGGCGACATCCTTCCTTTCTCTCCGGCCGAGCTCGAATCGGTTCGAAAGACACTCCAGAGCATCCTCATTTTCCATCTCGAGAAAGAACCGAAGACGCTGGCATTTATCAAATCAGCCTGCCCCGTTCCCAAGAAATAAGTCTTGCCTTGGATCGGGCAAACGGGTAGGATAACAAACTATTGTTTTTTGACCGAGGAGGCTTTGTCTATGAAAGAAAGTCAAAAAGGATCCGTAAGCGCGAGCAAGGGAATGAACAGACGGCGTTTTCTGGGCTCAGCGGGCGCAGCCCTGGCCGGTTTGAGCATAACGGGGAGGCCCGGCTCTTGGCCGCTCAGACCGAGCAGCCGAAGAGCACGCCCAAGCTCAAGATCAAAGAATATCGCACCCTTGGCCGCACCGGCTTCAAAGCCTCGGATATCAGCCTGGGCGGGGGCGCCATCAACGACCCAACCCTCCTTGAAACTGCGCTCGACTCCGGGATCACTTACATCGATGCGGCCGAAAACTACTACAACGGCCAGGTCGAGAGGGTCATCGGAAAGGTGCTCAAGAACCGGGACCGCAAATCCGTCTTTATCTCGACCAAGCTCTATTTGGCGAAAGACGTTTCCAAAGAGAGCCTTCTGGGCAGGGCGAGGAAATGCCTGGAAAGGCTGCAAACCGACTACGTCGATTGCATGATGATGCATTGCCCTCCGAACGCGGCGACGCTCAAGTCGGAAGGATTCCATGAGATGATCAAAGAACTGAAGGCCGAGGGCCGAGTCCGATATGCCGGCCTCTCCCAGCACGGCGCTCAATGGAATGACGTCCAGGAGACAATGGAACAAGTCCTTTCCGCGGCGGCGGAGGACGGACGCTTCGACGTCGCCCTCTTTGTTTATAACTTTCTCCAGACCGAGATGGGGGAAAGAGTCCTCAAGCTCTACAAAGACAAGAACATCGGCACGACCATCATGAAGGCCAACCCCGTGGGGACGTACTCCTTCATAGAGGGAGAGTTCGAGAAGGTGAAGAAAGAAGGGCAAAAGATCGAGCCGGCCATGACCGCGCTCCTCGATCGAGTCAGAGGAGTCGCCGACCAGGCTAAGGCGTTCATGAAAAAACAGAACCTGACGAACACAGCCGAGATCCGGAGCGCGGCCTACCGGTTCGTGCTGGCCAACCCCAACGTCAACACCGTCTGCTGCACGATCGGGAATTATGATGATCTTGAATCTTATATTTCCCTCTCCGGGACCAAGCTCACTTCGACCGATGCAAGCCGGCTCGACGCCTATGGGGAAACCTTCGGTCAATTGTACTGCCGGCATGCCTGCGGACGGTGCGAGTCAAAATGTCCGCACAGCGTCCCGGTCAACACAATCATGCGCTACCAGCATTATTTTTGCTCCCAAGGCAGAGAAAAGTACGCCATGGCCAAGTATTCCGGCCTGACCACCAATAAAGCAGATAAGTGCTCGAGCTGCGGAGGCCATTGTCAGGCCGCCTGTCCCTATGGCGTTCCCGTTCAAGGACTGCTCGTCCTCGCTCATCAGACGCTCACGCTGAGTATAGGGGCCGTATCTCGTCCGTCTCGTCTGTCTAGTCTATCCCGTCAATTTAGTCCTATCTCACACTTCGTACTCCGTGCCCGGAGCACAGCCAATTTACCTTCTTTCTCCGGAGACTCCACACCGCGGACAAACTACGAGTGACAAGTGACTAATGCAAACGCGATAAGTAACTTGACATGGTCAAGGTTGCGATCGGCAACAAGGTCAGAAGTTGTTTAGTTGAATTCCGGTTTTGTGCGCCAAAATTCCTTATGCAGCAGGTCAAAAGACGCATAGAGGACCACAAAGAAGACCACCCACTTGATCAAATCGACGTTCATGTTCTTGACGAGATAGACCGCCGCGCCAACTCCCAGCAGCCCGATGGTTGAGATCCAGAGGGTCGGCTTCCGGCCGTAGCCTCCCAGCCTGATGAACTCCATCGCCCCGATGGCGCATGAGAAAGTGCAGCCACCCATCATGATGGGAAAAGCCACTTTTGGGTCGATGCCGAGGGCATAAACCGTGGCCATGGTCGGCGCGTAGGAGCCGATTCCGATGTTGTTCAACGCGCCGAACACAAACAAAGCCACCGCCCCCAGACACAATTTCAGCAGAGGCAAACCCGTGAGATGTCCGCTCGACGGGATGAGCTGAAGTTTTCCGGCCAGGATGAAAAGGGCGGCGCAGAGGAGGCCGATCCCGATGCCGAGTCTGATTTTTCCCACCGGGAGTCTCACGACCAACCGGGGAGTGAAGTAGGAACCGGCGGTCTGGGCTATGATCAGCCCGACAAGGGTTAGGACGTCAACCTTGATGACGGTGATGTAGGCCAGAGCCATGAAGGCCACCGGGATGACGCACCCGGCGTTCAGAGTGCCGGGAATTTTTTTGTCCTCCACGGATTTCGTCAGCCTGAAGGCGACCGTGTTGAAAGCGAAATCGGAGATGCCAAATGTCCCCAGAAATTGCGAGACCAATCCCAGGCCCATAAAAAGGAGGTTCGATCCGGGTTCACTCCAGGCTTCCGATTTGTGCCTGATGAAATCGGTGATGAACCTGTAGGCGAAATAGCTGTTGACCAAAACGATCAGGGCCAGGATGATTTTGATCATCGCCACCGCTCCTTCGGGATGCCTTGGGCTCGATTTCTCGCCGGGAAGCCAGATCCGCGGACCCGATTTTATTAAAATCGAGCGACAAAAGGAAGTCCGAACGGATATAATGTCCCGGAAGGGAAGCGCCGATGAGCCCTCAAGACGATGACCTGTCCCTCATCTTTGGTCTGAGCACGGAGAGCCGCTTTTTCTTCAAATGCCAGAGATGCAGCGTCTGCTGTTCCAACAAAGCAATCGAGGCTGGTCCCTACGAAATCTTGCGTCTCTCCCGAAATCTCGGGGTCACAACCGGCACTTTCCTCCGAACATATTGCGAAGATGACGGCGCTGTCCTGCGCAACAGGCCTGACGGCAGGTGCATTTTTCTCGTTCCTCAAGGATGCGGGGTCCACCCCGACCGTCCGCTCGTCTGCCGGCTCTATCCCTTGGGCGTCCTTTGGGACGCGGGCGGAAAGGAGCGGTTCTCCAATATGCCGCCCCACCCCGATTGCTTAGGCTTTTTGGGTGACGAAGGAACCGTTGCGGGTTACCTAGCATCTCAGGACGTAGAGCCGTATCTTAACTACGAAAAGAAGTATATGGCCGTCCTTCAACAACGACAAAGTGAATTCGCTAATCCAGGAAACCTGGGCTGGAGTGGCACGGACTTTGCTGAAGCCCTTAAGTCGCTCCTGGTTGATTTTGATTCAACTGTCTCTGAGTTCTGTCAGGAAAGAGGAATCGGGCTTCCCGGGGATTTGAATGAAAGGGTCGAGATCCATCTTAAGATGATAAAAGGCCGACAGGGCACTCGGTGAGTGTTTTCGACTATCGCTTGGGCCCATATGGTGAGCCGCGAGCGCTTCCTTCCGGGTAGCCCTTAGCCTCTCGGAATCTCACTTGCTCAGCTCTTCCAGGAGAGCTTTCGCTTCCTTCAGGTCGGGGGTATCAAATCCTTCCTTGAACCAGCCGTAGGTTTCTTCCAGCAATTTATGAGCTTCTGCCGTCTTCCCTTGCTTCCGAAACATCCGGCTCAGGCTCATCGCAGCCCTGAGCTCCCATGACTTTGCAAGGCGCCGGCGAGAAAGTCCGATGGCCTTTTGGAAATACTTCTCAACTTCATGCTCCGTTTCACCGCGCATCCGCAACATTTCCCCTTTGAGGCGGTAAAGCTCTGCTTCCATATAGCGCTCATCATACTTTCCCACCACGTCGATGGCTTCGTTGACGGCGGCAAGTCCTTCTTCTGTTTCTCCCGTTTTTCGACAGGCATCAGCCACTCTGGCCAAAAGACGAGTGAAACAGGTGAGCGTACCCGTTCCTTCCATGATCGCCAAGCCGCGGCGCATCTCACTTATCCCTTCTTTGGTTTTTCCTTCCAAAGTCTGTCTCTCGCCACGGTAAAAATAACCATGCGCGCCCAGGTACACGAACCCATTCTTTTCGCAGAGGGGAACGAGCTCTTCCGTGTATTCATCGATCGACCGGAAATCCCTCCGGAACCAATGCAGTTCGCTGGCTCCAAGCAGCGATAAAGGCAAGAGTATGTGGATGACCCAATTTTCGCGCTATGCTCATCGCCTGATTGAGTTGATGGAGGGCCTGGTCGGGATAGCCGAGAATCCACTGCGCCCAAGACCCGAAGCCCAAGCTGAGAACTCCCAGATCGTAACCAAACAAATAGGCCATGAAACCGTGCTTTTCTGGGTCATAACAGGTCATCATGTGTTTGACGTGTTCTATAGTCGGGACGAGTTCTCCCACATTGAGCAGAGGCCAAACGGGAGCATAATAGGAAACAGCCTCGAGCATCGGATCCTTGGACTGTTCGGCGATTTGAGTGATTTGATCTTGAAATGTCAGCGCTGTCCTGTACTGGGCCTTCGTCGCATAATAAGTGGATAGCTGAACGAGCGCGGTGAAACGCTGCGGGGTATCGCCCATGCGATCGCAGAGCTCCCTGGCGCGAACGACAGACCGGCCCAATTCGGGGGCGCCAAAACCCCTCGCGGCCTGAAGAGGAACGGCCAGGGCGAGCTGCAAAACCAGTTCTTGCTGGTCACGCTCGGCAGTCTCCGGGAGGCGCCTGAGAAGTTCCAAAGCTTTTTTGAAATGACCAATCGCCTCGTCACTGGCAGACAGTCGCACCGCCCTAGTTCCCGCCTTGTGAAGATATTCGACGGCCTTGGGGACAATTCCGGCCTCCAAAAAATGCCTCGCCAGCTGAATCGCGACATCCTCGGTCTGCTCTCCATAAAGGGCCTCCAGAATATTTCCAACCTGTTCATGAAGATGCGCCCGCTCGACCTTATCCAGGCTGTTATAGAGATATTTTTGAAACAGAATGTGCTGGAAGAGATAAACAGACAAGCGCTGCCTTTCGAGCTGGCGGATGCCCTTCGCCGAAACGAGATGATGCCGTTTATCCAGTTCACGGCTCAAAAGCCTGATCAGCCCGTGGACTTCGGCCTCCTGGACCCGTGCGATCACCTCGGCTGAAAATTCTTCCCCCTCGATGCTGGCAATCGTTAAGAGTTCACGCAATTTTTCGTTGAGCCGGTTGATGCGCTCTTCGATGACGGCGTCAACGCGCGCCGGGAGGGTATCCCAATCCAATTCCGGACCCTCAACCCAGCAGCCGATTTTATCTTTAACCAGCGCGCCGCGCTCCTGCATATTCCGCAGCAATTCGACTGTGAAGAGCGGATGTCCTTTGGTTTGATTGTAAAGCGCTTGGCGAAACGTCTCGGTCAAGCGGTTGGGTTCCGAATCGATAAAATCATCCACAAACCGGCGGCCCTCCGCTTTCCCGACTTCCATCTCGATTTCCCCCAAATCTCGCTTGAATTCAAGGAGAATCGACCCGAGGGGATGGCGCTCTTCGCCGCGACCGAAAGCCACTTCGGCCGGCCGAAAAGCTCCGACGATCAGAATCCGGCTGCCGGCGATTCGACGACCCAGATGGAAGAGCAGGCTGGCTGAACCGGCATCCGTCCACTGCAAGTCATCGACGATGAGGAGCAAAGGAATTTTCCCGGACAGAGCTTGAAGCACTCGTGTGTACTGCTCAAAGAGATGGCTTTGCTGGAGCGTAGAATCAGCGGGAAGAGAGGATTTTCGTTCTACGAGTTTTTTCAGGCTTGCCAGCCACGCGCTCACCCCGGCCGAAGCAACCTCGCTCCTTGCGACCAGCGGAGCTCCCGGCACCAGAGTATTCAGCAGGTCCTGCCCATTCTCCAGCAGCGTTTTTGCCGTGAAAGGAATGAGGTTCCATAAGCGTGTCGCGTGTTCTCTGGAAATAGTGCCGGCCGACCTCTTGGCTTCCACGTCGCCGCTCAAGAGGGCCATGATCTCGATAAACGGCAGGTACGGGTCACCTATGCCGGTATGGGCATTGCATTTGCCGTTTGCGACAATGAGGTCGGGGTATGCATCTTGCGAGCGACGGGAAAATTCCTGAAGCAGGGCGGTCTTTCCGGTTCCCGCTTCGCCGGTCAGAAAGACGACCCGGCCTTTTCCCAAAAGAACCGAGTCCAGCGCTTTCCCAAGCCACTCTAGCTCCGTCTCTCGGGCTACGAAGACGGGCAGTTTTTCCCTGAACGGCTCCTCCTCTATAAGGAATGAGGGGATTTGGGTCTTGCCGGTGGCGGGAGCGATTCCAACGCCCCCCTGCACGTCGTCCAAGGTTCGAAGGAGTTCCTCAGCCGATTGATATCTTTCTTCTCTATCTTTGGCCAGACATCTGAGGACTACGGCGCTCAGGTCGGGGGGGAGATCCGGCGCGAATTCCTGCGGGCTCAATGGAAATTCGGTTTTGTGCTGGAGCGCGATGCTCAAGGCGCTGTCCCCTCCGAAGGGAACCCGCCCGGTCACCATTTCATACAAAATGACTCCCAATGAATAGATATCCGAGCGGGGGTCGGGTTCTTTTCCTTCCAGTTGTTCAGGAGACATATATTCCGGAGTCCCGATGACCAAGCCTTCGGCGGTTACCCCCTTGGCATAAACGGAGCGGGCGATCCCAAAATCCATGATCTTAGCGTTGTCATCATGATCGATCATGATATTCCCGGGCTTGAGATCGCGGTGGACGACTCCGAGCCGGTGGGCTTCGGCCAACCCTTCGCAGATCTGCCTGGCTATTGGCACGGATCTCGCCGCTTTCAACGGGCCCGTCTGGCGAAGAAGTCCTTTCAAGTCCTGGCCCGGTACGAACTCCATGGTGATGAAGTGAATTCCCCGGTCTTCCATGAGTTCATACATCCGGCAGACATTCCGGTGGGAAATCTTGCGGGCTAATTTTAGCTCATTACTGAAACGTTGCAGCGTCGTTTTATCCGAGGCGATTTCAGGCCTGATGAGCTTCAGGGCGACTTCTTCATTGATCTTCTTATCCTCAGCCCGGTAGACCTTGCCCATTCCTCCCCGGCCAAGCTCGCTGATGATCTCGTACCGTCCGGCAAATAGAACCCCGGAAGCCGGCGCTTGGATTGGAGTCTCAAGAGTCCTGGTGAGAGATGCCTGGAGGGGTGAGGCGCAATGGCTGCAAAACTCTGCCGTGTCCGTGTTTTCAACCTGACATTTCGGACACTTCATTTCCCCAGATCCTTTTTGGACGAGCTGGCCTAATAATAGCCATAGGGACCGAGGGAAGTCAAATGGAAAATGCGCGGGTACCAAGGAACAAACCGGCCATTTCCGCGCTCATCTGCCAGATCTCCTGGGCGGTCTCACGGTCATAGGTCGGGGCCGAGGCAATTCGCCGTCACCCCAGTGCCGTCAAGGCGGCGGAACAGTTTTTGGGTCAAGATGACAAATAATCTTTGGTCCAGCAACGGCCCCGCGCTTAATCGGAGACCTCGTGTTATAATCTTATTGAATCTATTTGTGCGACGTGTTTTATAAAGTGCCTGTTTCGTCTCGATTCGACCGGCCATTTGAGGTTCCTTTCTCGTCTGTCTCGTCGTCTTGCCTATCTCGCTGAAAAGATGTTAATCACCTCCCCCGAACAAGATGGAAAAGGCCAATTGAGCAATAGCCTTTCTCCCCAATCGATCGGCACAATCGTCGTCGTTGGCGGCGGCCCGGCCGGCGCCTTCTTCTCCCTCCGTTATCTTAAAGAAGCGGCCCGCCTGGGCCGAAAGACCAACCTTATCGTCATCGAAAAAAGACTCGACCAGACGCTCTCCGAAATATCTGCACGCCTCTCCTGTAGAGAAGGCTGCAACTACTGTGCCGGAGGCATCTCCCCGAAACTGGCCGCTGCCCTGAGGGCAGAAGGCCTGGACCTTCCTAAAGAAACGATTGCCGGCGAAATAAGATCGCTCACGGTCCACGGCCACTGGAAAAACATCGAGCTCCGCGTGCCGGAACACAAGAGAATGTATGCCGTTTTCAGGGGATCGAGGCCCAAGGGCAGGGAGAATAAGCACAAGAACTTTGATTCCTTCCTTCTGGAAAAAGCCAGAGAAGCAGGCGCCCGGGTCGTGTCCGGAGAGGTCTATGGGGCTGAATATTCCTCAGAGAAGAAACCTATCGTTTTTTACCAGTTCGTCAGGGACGGTCGGATCATCAGGGAGGCCATCGAGGCTGATTACGTCGTTTTCGCCGGCGGAGTGAACCAAACTCCTGGAAAGCCATTCGAGCAAAATCCGATCTTCCAAACCATCGCCGGGATCATTCCCGGCTTCCGCCCGCCCAAGGTGAGAAAAGCCTTAATCTCTGAGTTGGAGCTCAAGAAGAGTGACTCCGGTTTCCTGGAGGGGGAAGTCTATTTTGTGGAGTACGGCTCCAGGGATCTGAAAATAGAGATGTCCTCCCTCATCCCCAAGGGAAAGTATGTCACCGTCGTCCTCTTGGGTAAATCGATCGACCGATCCAAGCCTTCCGAACAGTTGGACCTCTTAAAAAAATACCTGGAGCTGCCCCAGATCATGCGGATCCTGCCCCGAAGCGTGGAAAAATATTCCGCCTGCCTCTGCCAGCCTTTCATGACTGTGGGTTCGGCCAAACATCCGATCGGGCACCGGGCCGCGGTCATAGGCGATCTGGCCGTCTCCAGGCTCTACAAAGACGGCATCTACTCCGCCTATCTCCAGGCCGCAGCATTGGCCAGCACCATCCTGAACTCCGGCCCCTCTAAACAAAGCCTGGACCGGGGGTATCGGCCCGCCATCCAGAAATTCGAGCGCGATAACACCTATGGCCGGATCGTTTTCATGATCAACAGGGTCGTGTTTTCGAATCCCATGCTCAGCAGAATCCTCTATCAGGCTGTGCTCACCGAACGCAAAACCCAGCCTCAGCCGTTCCGCCGCTTAGAAGATGCCCTCTGGAAAATAGCCAGTGGTGACGACACCTACCGGGCGAGTCTGATCTCCATGTTCCGTCCGCGGACTGTCTTCTCGATCCTGGTCGGAGGGTTGCTGATCACGGTCCGGAATTATCTGACCGAGAGAATATTCGGCTTGAAGTGGGGTGATCTGGGCCGTTACCCGACCGGCCTTCACAAAGAAGATATGGAAGAAAAGAGAAAGGAGTTCATCCGGGTTACCGGAGCTCAGCTCCTCCCTGAAAACTCTCAGTTTGAGAGCATGTACTCGATCAAAATCAAGAGCGACCGGGAAAAAATTTTCAAGTCCCTCGGGACATTCGGCGATCGAGACCGAAGATACTTCAGGCCCCGGTTGATCAGAGTCCAGAGGATCTCCGGGGGACCTAACGAGCCGGGATGCCTGATCGAGTACAAGACTCCCTTCCGGACTCTGGATTTCCGAATCATTCTGAAAAAGAGAATCGATGATCAATACTTGATCTACCAAGTCGACGACGGCTTTGCCAGGGGTGGAATCCTCGTTTTTGCGATCGACGAAATCAAACCCGGCATCTTCTGGCTGTCTATCTATGTCGCTTTCAATTTTGCCAGAGGAGAGAGACCGGCCGAGAAGATCGTCTGGCGGCTCTTCAAGCATCTCTTCCCCGGCTTCATTCACGACGTCCTCTGGAATCATTCCCTCTGCAAACTCAAGGACACGATCGAAGGAGATCCCTTCGAGGAGTCTCAAGGCTAAGAGAAACATGGGGGCACACCTGGTCGCCTAATTTGACTTCTCCTTTTTGGGTGCTATAAGCTAAAGAACTTGGGTATCGAGATGCTCCCTTAAAGAAACTGCAATCTACGAAAAATCCCTGCGGCTTCCTTCGCTCGATCGCCGCTTTGAGCTTCGGATTGGCCGTTCTCTATCTGGCCGGATGCATCCGGTATCAGCCAAAACCCATATCGGCCGCCCAAAATCTCAAAGATTTCGAAACCCGGTCCCTCGCCGACCCTGGCTTAAAGGATTTCTTAGAAAAAAATCAGAAACTAACAGACTGGCCTCTCAAATCCTGGGACATGAAGTCCCTGAGTCTCGTGGCTTTCTACTTTCACCCCGATCTGGATGTAGCCAGAGCACAGTGGGCCGTGAGCCGGGCCGGGATCGCGAGCGCTGGAGAGCGCCCCAACCCCACGCTCAATTTGGCGCCTGGGTACAACACGACGACTCCTGTCAGCCTCGTCACGCCATGGATTCCCACGGTAAGCCTGGACATTCCGATCGAAACAGCCGGCAAGCGAGGCTATCGGATTGTGCAGGCCAGGTACCTCTCCGAGGCAGCCCGTTTGAACCTGGCCACTGTCGCCTGGCAAGTGCGGAGCCGGCTGCGCCAAGCCCGGCTCGACTACTTTGTCGCCGCGCAGCGGGAATCTCTCCTGAGTCAGCAACAGGTCGTTCTGGAGGAAAACCTGAGATTGCTGGAATTGCAGCTCTCCGCAGGCGAAGTGTCGCCTTTTGTGGTCACGCAGGCCAGGATCGCCTTGGACAACCTACGGCTGGCGGCTTTCGATGCGGCGAGGCAAAGGGCCGAGGCCCGGGTTCAGCTCGCGGGCGCACTGGGGCTTCCTCTTCGCGCTCTCGAGGGAGTCGAGATGTCTTTTGACGATCTCAAGCTCTTTCCAAGGGAAATCCCAGCGGCGGAGGTTCGTCGGCAAGCCTTGCTCAATCGCCCCGATATCCTGGGCGCCCTAGCCGAATATGCCGCCAGCCAAGCTGCGTTGCAGCTTGAAATCGCCAAACAGTACCCCGACATCAGCATCGGCCCCGGCTATCAACTCGATCAGACGGATAACAAGTGGACTCTGAGCCTGACTCTGACCCTCCCCATATTCAGCCGGAACAGGGGACCCATTGCCGAAGCCGACGCACGCCGCACCGAGTCGGCGGCGCGATTCACGGCCCTGCAGGCAACTGTGATCGGGGAAATCGAGGCCGCCGTGGCCGCCTGCCGCTCGGCTCTTCAAAACTCGGAGGCTGCTGAGAAATTGTTGGCGAACTTGAAAATGCAGGAGATTTCGGCCCAGGGACT
Organism: Candidatus Aminicenantota bacterium; assembly: GCA_963770045.1. GTDB lineage: Bacteria > Acidobacteriota > Aminicenantia > Aminicenantales > CAVYOD01 > CAVYOD01. Next base: position 35,619 of record CAVYOD010000013.1, read on the forward strand.
GTATGAAGCCGGAGAAATCTCTAAGCTTGAACTCGGCGGCATCCGGCTGGAGCTCATCGCCAGCGCGATCTCTCGGCTCGAAGCTCTCCTGAAAGCGCAGGAGGCCTTCGGGCGGCTCGAAGACGCGATGCAGAGCCCGTTTGAATTCTCAGAGAAAGTGTGGCTTACTCCCCGGATGAGTCCGGAGCGCTGAAGGAGCGAACTCATGATCAAACGCCGGTCATTCATGGCCCTGGTTGGCCTTGCGGCCTTGCTGCTCGTCGCCCTGCTGATCTGGCGGCTGGTGGGACCCTCGGCCAAAGGAGAAGAAGAATCTGCCCCCGCGGAAGTCTCGGTTCGCCTCGGAAAGATAGCCCGGACAACTCTCCATCGCTATGTCACCGGCTACGGATCCGTTGAACCGGAGCCTGCCACCGAAGGCAAACCTCCGGCCGGTGCCTTGATCGCTTCGCCTGTGGCCGGTATCTTGGCCCAAATCAAATGCACCGAGGGACAGGTCGTCTCGAAGGGAACTCCGTTGTTCAGGCTGGACAGCCGGGTGGCCGATGTCGCCCTTGAACGGGCAAAAAAAGCACTCGATTATGCAGAACTCACCTATGAGCGTCAGAAAAAACTGCTCCAAAGCGACGGGACCTCCCAGAAGCTTTATCAAGAGGCGGAGCTGCAACTGAGCGCCGCTAAAAACGACCTCGCCGCGGCCCAGACGCAACTCGCGCTCCTGGAGATAGTCGCCCCATTTTCCGGCACGCTCGTCCGGATCCCGATCAAACCGGGGGAAGCCGTTGAGGCGACAACCGTCCTGGCCGAACTGATCGATTTGAATCGCCTGGTGGTCACGGCCAATATCCCGAGCAAGGAAGTTCACTGGCTGAAAGCGGGACAGCCGGTCAAGTTCGAAAGCGGACGCATCCCGCTCGACAAGTCGGATCGAGGGCCTGAATTTAAGCCGGGGAGGTTGACTTTTATCAGCTCCCAGATCGATCTTAAGACGGACACCGCCTTGGTCAGGTCATCGGCTCCCGCCGACTCAGGGTTCAGGCCGGGGCAATTCCTGCAGGTCCGAATCGTCTGTGAGGAACACCGGGATTGTCTGGCCGTTCCCGAAGAGAGTTTAGTCACGAGCGCCTCGGGAGGCAGCGCCATTATGGTGGTCGAAGGCGATAAGGCCCTTGAAAAAGAGGTCAAAGCGGGCCTTCGCGAAGGCGGCCTGGTCGAGGTCGAGGGTGAAGGGTTGAGGGAAGGAATGGCCATCGTGACCGAGGGAGCCTACGGGCTGCCCAATGAAACGAAAATCAAAGTCATCGGGTCATAGACCTCTCCATCCGAAAACAAAAAATGAAACCAAGTCCGGAAAATGAATAAAAAAGCGGCGCTGGGACAGTTCGCGACCCATCATTCTGTGTCGATCGTTTTCATCTGCATCGTTCTGTGCCTGGCGGGTGTCTATGCGGCCTTCACGATCTCTTCTTCGGTCTTTCCCCAGACGAATTTTCCCCGTGTCGTCATCCTCGTGGACAACGGCGTCATGCCGGCCGACGAGATGATGGCCACGATCACCCGGCCGATAGAAGAGAGCATGAAGGACATCCCCGGGACGGTCACGGTCCGCTCCGCCACGGGCCGCGGCTCGGCTGAGATCAGCGTATTCTTCAATTGGAAAGTCAAGATGGTGGAATCTGAGCTCTACGTCCTCAGCCGGCTTTCTCAGATACGCGCCAGCCTGCCCGCAACCGCTACGACGACCGTCTTTCGCCTGACCTTTGCTGCCTTTCCCATCATTGGCGTCAGCCTGACCAGCAAGACTCGAACCATCACCGAACTCTGGGAGACGGCCCGGTACAACCTTAAACTCCGCTTTTTGCGGATTCCGGGCGTCGCCAGGGTTGACCTGGTCGGCGGCCGCACACCCGAATTTCAAATCGTGGTCGACCCGATTCTTCTACAGGCGGCAAACCTCAGCCTTCCCCAGGTCACGGAAGCGCTGGAAAAGAACAACCTCATCACTTCCACGGGATTGCACGAAGAGAATCATCGGCTCTATTTGGCCGTGCTCGACGGACGTCTCCATTCGATCAAGGAGATAGAGAATTTCACCGTGACCGTTGCCAACGGCCATCCGGTCCGAGTCAGGGATTTCGCCCGAGTCCGAAGGGGGCCCGAGCCCGTTTTTAATATAGTCACGGCAGACGGAGAAAATGCCGTTTTGCTCAATGTCCGCAGCCAGCCGGACGGAAGCACCCTGGATATCGCCAGGCAGCTCAGACAGGAACTCAAGATCTTGAAACGGCAGCTTCCCGCGGATATGAAATTGGCTTTTTTCTATGATCAATCGCTGATCGTTCGCGCTTCCGTGGAAAGCGTCTGGGAAGCCATCATCTTCGGACTCATCCTTTCGATCTTCATCTTGTTCTTCTTCCTGAAAAGCTGGGGAACGACGGCGGTGGCCATCCTGGTCATCCCGGTGACGGTCCTGATCACGCTCCTCGCCCTGAAATTATCCAATCTGACTTTCAACCTGATGACCCTGGGAGGCATCGCGGCTGCGATCGGTCTGATCATCGACGATGCCATTGTCGTTGTCGAGGCCATTCACACTAAGATTGCGGCCGGCTTCGAGCGCCTGGAGGCGATCCAGGAAGGGATCGGCGAGATTTTCCGTCCCCTGGTCGGCTCAACTCTGACACCGGTCGTCGTCTTTATCCCCCTGGCCTTCCTGGAAGGCATCACCGGCGTCTTCTTCAGGGCGCTGGCGCTGACGATGGTCGTCTCGCTCCTAACTTCGCTCGTTCTGGCCATAACCTTCACGCCGTCACTGGCGGCCTTTTTCATTCACCGGCGCAGTGGAGGCAAGCCTCAGGCGCAAACGGAACAGGGCGGTTTTCTGCTCCGCCGGATCATCCGGATCTATGAGTCCGCCGTGAGAATCGTGCTTCGTCACCCCTGGCGAACCCTCGGGGCCTGCGGCTTTATCCTGCTCGTCGGAATCGGCCTCTATACGCAGCTCGAGAGCGAATTCCTGCCGCCGATGGACGAAGGAGGATTCGTTATTGATTACATATTCCCGCCGGGAACCAGCCTCTCGGAAACAAATCGCCAGCTCTTGCAGGCCGAGAAAATTGTTCTGTCAGTTCCGGAATTGGAGAGCTACTCCCGCAGGACCGGAGCGCGTCTGGCGCTCGCAATTGCCGAGCCGAATACGGGCGATTTTCTGGTTAAGCTGAAAGCCAGCCGGAAAAGGAAAACAGCGGAGGTCATCTCCGACCTGAGAAAGAAATTGAACGCCCATATCCCCGGCGCCAAATGGGAATTTCCGGGAATCCTCAGCGACCTCATCGGCGACCTGATGTGGGCGCCCCAGCCGATAGAAGTCAAGCTCTTCTCAACGGACATTGCATTCCTTGAAAAAAAAGCTCCGGAAATCGAGGAGCAGATCAAAAAAATCAAAGGGGTCGTGGATACATACAATGGTTTGATCTATACGGGCCCGACCATCAGCCTCCGCGTCCGCACCGTGGATGCCGAACGTTTCGGCTTGACCGCCGATGACATCGCGGCCGCTGTGAATACGGCCATGTTGGGAAGGACAGCGTCTTCGGTCCTTGAAGGCGACCGCGTCGTCAGCATCCGGGTCGTTGGAGATCCGAGCCGCATCGATCGGCTGGCGAGCCTGCAGGAGTTGTCCCTGCGGACGCCGGACGGGTCTCTGGTCAAGCTCTCGCAGGTCGTCGACATCGTTGAGGAGCCCGGACAACTGGAGCTGCGGCGTGACGATCTCCGCCAGGACGTGGCCATCACGGCGCGCCTGGAAGGACGCGACCTCGGAAGTGCCATGGCGGAAATCCGCCGCGTCTTGAGCCGCGACAAATCGATCCCGGCTGGAGCCATCGAATACGGAGGGCTTTACCAACAGCAACAGGATTCATTTCGCAACCTGATGATGGTCCTGTTCATGGCCATCGTTCTTGTCTTTACGGTCCTGCTTCTCGAATTCGCCTCTTTTTATGAACCGGTATCGATTGTTTTCGGGGCCATCCTGGCCATGTTCGGGACGATCCTGGCGCTCTGGATCGACCGGGACCTCTCTCGACGTCGTTTCCCTTCTGGGAGCGATCATCGGGGTCGGGATCGTCGCCAAGAACGGAATCCTCATGCTTGATTATGTGAAACACCTGAGGGCCGAGGGTTTTGACCTGGTGGAAGCCCTCGTTCGGTCCGGGCGGAGGAGGCTGCGGCCGGTCCTGATGACCTCCCTGGCGGCCGCCCTCGGCATGCTTCCCCTCGCCTATGGCATCGGCTCGGGCGCGGACATGCTCAAGCCCTTGGCCGTGGCCGTCATCGGAGCGCTCTGTATCTCCGTGCTCCTCTCTTTGGTCGCCACTCCGACGGTCTATTTTTTGCTTGTCCGCGGCCGTCGCAGAACCGGCTGAAGAAATGAATTGGAAAAGTCCGATGGTTTTTAACTATAATAGAGTCTTGGATAGGACCATTCATAATCTTTAAAGGAGAACGCAATGATGAAACCTACGGTCAAACCAAAGAATGCCTGTTTTTCGTCTGGGCCGACGGCCAAGCACCCTGGTTTTTCCTGGGATGAGCTCAAAGACGCTCCTCTGGGCCGGTCTCACCGAAGCAGCCTGGGAAAAGCCAAGATCCAGGAGGCCATGGACAAGACAAGAAAGATTCTCGGCCTGCCCCCAACCTATCTGGCCGGAATTGTGGCCGGGTCGGACACCGGAGCGTTTGAGATGGCCATGTGGTCGCTCCTCGGGCCTCGCGGAGTCGATGTGCTGGTCTGGGAATCATTCAGCCAGGGATGGGCGACCGACGTCGAGAAGCAGCTCAAGCTCCCCAATGCCCGGGTCTTTAAGGCGGAGTACGGAAAGATCCCTGATCTGAGCCAGGTGGATTTCAATAATGACGTCGTGTTCGTTTGGAACGGGACGACCAGCGGGGCCAAAGTGCCGAACGGGGACTGGATCCCCGACGACCGGAAGGGGCTGACCCTTTGCGATGCGACCTCGGCCATTTTCGCCCAGGAGGTTCCGCTCCATAAACTGGATGTCGTCACCTATTCGTGGCAGAAAGTCCTGGGCGGAGAGGCTGCTCACGGAGTGCTTTTCCTCTCTCCTCGCGCCGTCGAGAGGCTGGAAAGCTACGCACCGAAGTGGCCGCTGCCCAAGATCTTCCGGATGACGAAGGGTGGAAAACTGAACAAAGAAATCTTCGAGGCCTCCCCAATCAACACGCCTTCGATGATGGTCATCGAGGACTATCTCGCCGCGCTCAGGTGGGCGGAGTCCATCGGCGGGCTGCCGGAACTCCTCCGCCGGAGCAACGCCAACCTGGCCGTGATCGAAGATTTCGTGAGCCAGCACGATTGGATCAAATTCCTGGCCGAGAACAAAGCGATCCGCTCCAACACCAGCGTGTGTCTGAAGGTTTCCCTTCCGGAAGATAAACTGAAGGAGTTGGTCAAGATGCTGGCCAAAGAGGGCGTCGCCTATGATTGCGCCTCCTACCGCGACGCGCCCCCCGGCCTAAGATTTTGGTGCGGCGCCACGGTCGAAGCGTCAGACCTCAAAATTGTGATGCAGTGGCTCGAGTGGGCCTACGAGCAAGTCAAGGGATAAATCGTAATCCCGTCATCTCGTCATCTCCGTCATGTTTCCACGTGCCCCGTGCCCCGCATCTGGCCTGACTTCTGCTCGTCGGATCGCTCCGTCTGGTATTGCCCTGCTGTCGGAGGCAACATCGAGAGTAAACCTGCCAAATCAGCGTTAGTTTGATAGATTGGATGAGAAGGGCTAAACGAGTCCTTTCTCGGTGAGCGGCTGGCCGTCGAGGATCCGCCGCGGGCTGAAGATTCCGAGATCCAGGCTGGGCGGCTTCTTGAGGATAAGCTCGGCGACATAGCGGCCCGCCGCCGGCGCCTGCTGGAGTCCGTGGCCGGAAAATCCGCAGATGAGGTACAGCCCTTTGAGCTCCGGCCATTCTCCGAGGATGGCATTTCCGTCAAGCCGGTTGACATCATAGAGCCCGGCCCAGCCCCGGACAATCTTCAGGCTATCGAAGCTCGGAGCGTACCGGACGAGCTCCGGCCAGAGGATGTCTTCGAACCGGCGGCGATCCCAGCCAAAATCGAAGCCGACCTGATCGTTTTCGAAAGACCTTCCGACAAGCAGGAGCCCTCCCGTCTCGGAGCGCAAATAGAATCCCGAGGGACAGATGACCAAAGGAAGAGGGCCTTGGAGGCCGATGGCCGGCTTGAGGATAAAAACCTGCCGTTTGACCGGTTCCACCGGAAGATAAATCCCGGCAGTTTTTGCCAGGTCCGGGGACCAGGCCCCGGCCGCGTTGACCACGACGGGCGCGGCGAGAGACTCACCGCTGGCGAGCTTGATCCCGCTCGATCCGATGCCTCTCTTCTTGGAGAGAGACCGCCTCGCCGGCGAGAAATTGCGCTCCCAATGATTGCGCCTTCGACCTGTAAGCCATAAGAAAAGCATGGGGATCAAGATAGCCGTCATGGTGGCCGAATGTCCCGCCCACAAAGGCGGAAACGTCGAGCCAAGGATATCTCACTTTGATTTCTTTGGGAGACCACCAATCGACTTGCCCGCCCAGCTTCTTTTGAAGATCCAGTGAGGAGCGGGCGGCTTCCTCCCCGGCCCGGTCGACTAAGAAAAGATAGCCTTCCCGTTTGAAGCCGACCTCGGGACGGCTGTCGCCGACGGCCATCTCTTCCGGAAAATGCTTCAGGACATCGAGGGTGTGAAGAGAGACCAGGATATTTTCTTTGAGGCTGAACTGGACCCTGATTCCCCCCATGGAAAGGGCGGTCGAAGCGTGCTCGTAGGTGGGGTCGCGCTCCACCACGGCGATCCGCAGGCCCGGGTCGAGCCGCAGGAGTTGATAGGCGACGGAGCAGCCCATGATCCCGCCCCCGACGATGAGGACATCGTATTTGTTCTCAGCCATTTGTACTTTTATAAAGAACCCAGAGCCGGGCCTTGTATTCTCTCATGAAGTTCTCGATGATGACTTCCTTGGAAATGTCCTGGATGGTGTATTTTTGAACCCCGCGTTTGAAGCTGCCTTCGGCCCAAATCCCGTTTCCGGACCGATCCTGGTAATATACCTCCGGATAAGGATGGACCTCCTTAACCTTGATTTGATAGTTGAGCTCCAGCCGGCCCATGTGGCTCACATCGATCGCGGCGAAATTGTGGCCGATGGCGATTTTGACTTCTCGCCCGTATCTCTCTAGTTCCTTCTTCAGCTCCTTGAGCGTGGGCCGCACCTTCGTCGAAAAGAATTTCTCGACCTGCGACTTTATCTCATCATCCTTGTCTTTGAGCTTCTTTTCAATCTTCTGGACCTCAAAAAACGACTTCAGATCCTTCTTCCAATCTTCCAAGCTCTTCCCTCGCTCCTAAAAAAATTGAATCTTGACGGCCATACGACATTATAATTACTATTCTTGCCGCCGGATTTCAATCACCTGAGCATATTTTGTTTTCCGGGTCTGGTCGGGCCGGAGCGCCTGCTCGGATCGGTGCTACACTCTGCCGCCGCCGGCCCACGCACCGTCAAATGTGTCGCCGACTTCCTGGATGCAGGAGACTTCCGCCTTCTCAGGCTCAAGGCTGGAGAATCTTGAAGATAGTTTTTATGACCCGGCAATCTCAAATCGGGTTCGCCGAATCCGCCCGATAGAGACACCGCCTGATCGCATTGAGCAGCTTTTCCCGGGTATACGGCTTGGACAAAAAAAAGTTGAGATCTTTTTTGTTGCCTGTTTTCTCGTCGTTTTCAGAGATGAGGCTTGACAAAAAGATGATCGGAATATCTTTCGTCTTCGGGTCTTTCTTCAGAATATTGGCGACCTCGCCACCGTCGAGGTCTGGGAGCATGATGTCCAAGACGATAACAAATGGAGAATGTTCCTTGGATATTCGCAAAGCTTCCCGGCCGCTGGCGGCCGGAAGGACCTCATAGCCGGCCCCGGCGATCGTGGTTTTCAGCATGTTGAGGGTGACGATGTCATCATCCACGACCAGGATTTCTTTCTTTTCCATCTAGAGAACTATCTCCTAAGATGAAACGCCGTCCTGGCTGCCCGCGAAATCAGTTCCATAATTCATCGGCTTCCGCCTGCATGCCTGCCCCAGAGAGACTCCGGGAAAGGCAAGCTCTTTCTATTTATGCTCAGGCCATTCAAATGGTCAATAGCTCTTTAAGGTGAACGCCGGGGTGATATTGTTTGGTTTATTCTCCCCCGCGGCGATTAGTCATTTCCCCATCTCTCAGCGAAGTGGCCGAGTGCGGCGCGCGTTGAGAGCTCTCTGCCCGCCGCTGGAAAAAGATTGATCGTCCTGAATTCGAGGTGTTATGATACGTCGTGGAGGCAAAGAAAAAGCCATGAACGATCTTGTGGACGGTATGTTGAAGATTGCTTTCCTGGGCACGGGACTCATGGGAAGGCCGATGGCCCAACGGCTTCTCAGCGCGGGCCACTCTCTCATCGCCTACAATCGGACCCGGAAGAAAGCGGTCCCTCTCGGAGAGATCGGAGCTCAGATCGCCGACACCTCGACCGCAGCGATCGCGGGATCGAACTGCGTCATTTTGATGGTCGCGGATGCGGGCGCCATTCGCGAAGTCCTTTTTCCAACCGGGACCCCACACCTTGGTTTCGCCGGGAAGACGATCATTCAGATGGGAACGATTTCTCCGGAGCAAAGCCTGGGCCTTAAGGCGGAGGTTGAAAGCCACCGGGGAGAATATCTGGAAGCGCCGGTTCTGGGCAGCATCAAGGAGGCGGAACGGGGAGAGCTCTTCGTCATGGTGGGTGCGACTCGCGACCTGTTTGAGCGCTGGTCGGACGTGTTCAAATGCTTCTCCCCCAACCCGCTGCACGTCGGGCCTGTCGGCAAAGCGGCGGCCTTCAAGCTGGCCTTGAACCAGCTCATCGGCTCGCAGCTGGCGGCGTTTTCATTCAGCCTGGGAATCGTCACACGAAACCAGATCGACATCAACCAATTTATGGAAGTCCTCCGCAAGAGCTCGGTCTACGCCCCCCAGTTTGATAATAAGCTGCCTCGGATGCTCGCCCGGGATTTTTCCAACCCCACTTTCCCGACAAAGCACCTCCTGAAGGACTTGACCCTCATCATTTCAGAGGGCAAGAGGGTGGGCCTGGAAACCAGAGTCCTGGAGGAGCTCCGGCAGGTTGTCCAGAAGGCCGTGAATTTGGGTTTGGCGGATGCCGACTACTCTTCGGTCTATAACGAATTCAATCCGCCATCCTGAGGCACACCCCAGCGGCATTTATCCATAGACGGCAGCCCTTGGGAAACCCGGGGCTTTCTGTGAAGTGTGGCCGGCGGTTATTCGAAAACCAGTATCTCCACCCGCCTGTTCTGCTCTCTACCCTCTTTAGTGGCATTGTCGCCGAGCGGAGCGGAGCTTCCGTAGCCGATCACCTGCATTCTGTAGAGAGGGACGTGGTACTGCTTATACAGATAATCCATCACCGCTTCAGCTCTCTTCTTTCCCAAAAGCAGGTTCCAGTCTTCCGGGCCCGTCTTGTCCGTGTGCCCCTGAATCTCGAGATAGACACCCCTGTTATCGGCGATGAGCTTCTGGACAAATTGATCCAGGGCCGCTTTTGCCTCGGGGCTGAGCTCGGAGCTGTCGAATTTGAACTTGGCTTGATCATTCGTGAGCACGGCCTTGGCGATCAGCGTTCCCTGGGCGAGCTTTTTGACGTCTTCTATCTTCGCGTCGGTGTCCTTCAATTGAGCCTGCTGCTGGGTGATGAGGGAGCCGATCGAGGCCAGTTTTTCATCGTGCTCTTTGATTCTCTTTTGATTTTCCTCGACCGCGGTCTCCACCCCCTCGACTTTTTTGTCGAGAGTGGCGACTTCTCCCTGGACAAACTTCTTGGTCGCACATCCCGTCCAAGACATCAGTCCGACGATGACCAAAATCCCGGCGAGAACGGAGATAGTGCTTTTTTTCATATTCACCTCCCGATATTATTGCTTAATAATAAAGCAATTTACGCTCTAAAATCAAGTATAACCTAATTGTGATCCCTTTTTCCAGCCGCTTTTTCGGATTTTTCGGCCGCCCGGCCGCACTCTCAGTACCCTTCTCGGGTCCGCACTCTGTACTTTTTTTTCGAGGTGAGCACCTTGATTTTCCGATACTCATTTTTTGTATCTTTATAGGACGTGTACCCGATGATGTACTGGTGACTCTGCTCCCTCTGAATTTCTCCCATGGCGATGTAGAGTTCGCTGAGCCGGCTAATGATATACGACTTTCCACCGGTTGCCTGGGAGAATCTCTCGAGAGTGGCGATGATCCCAGCCGAGGTCAGGCCGGGATTTCGTTTGTGTTTGTTCAAGTACTGATCGCTCAGTGGAATCTTATAGCCGATGGTATAGATGGGAACTTCGACCTTCCGGGCGATCTCGACGGCCTGGTCGGGAGAGAGATGGCTGTCGTTTTCGATTCCGTCCGTGATCAAAAGGAGGGCCCTTTTTTCGTTTTTGACCCTGTTGGCAAATTCAGGCGAGACGGCGACGGCATCATTCAGGGCCGTCTGGCCGTAGGCTTCGGTCTTATCGAGGACCGAAAGAAGTTCTCTCTTGTCCGTTGAAAACCTCGCCGCGACTTCCACATCCCCATCGGCAAAAATCAAAAGAGAAACCTCATCGCGGGGGCGGAGGATATTGGTGATGAGATGGCGGAGGGCTTCCTTGGCCTCGCTCAGTTTATCCTGGAGCAGCATGCTCCCGCTCACGTCAAGGAGGATAGTCAGGCTGAGGGGAGCCTCGAAATCGTGCCTGAAATAGGTTATGGTTTGTTTGGCGTTATTTTCGTAGACGGCAAAATCTTTCTCGGTCAGGTCGTTGACGAACCTGCCCTCGTCGTCCTGAACCGTGACGGCGATCGTAATGGCGCTGACCGAGACCTGGTAATCCAACCCCTCTTTTTTTGTTTGCTGCTGGGGGGACAGAGACGAAGTTGAACACAATATGGCCACAAAAAGAAGGAAGAAAAATCCGGCGAAGGAGCAGGGTATTCCCCGTCTGTTCCGTTTCGAGGGAGTGATTTTCTGCATTATAAATCTTTAACTCAGCCCCATATTATACTCTAGGACCGAAAAAGACCTGAAGTGGCGGATCTAGACTATATTTAGTCGGCGTTCGGCCTCTCCCGGAGCCCCGGCTCCGATCACTTGATCAGCCTCCTTTTCATCATTTTCAGACCGATAAGGAAAGCGACCGCCTCGAGCCCAAAGATGATCAGAAAATTAACCGCCAATCCGGGATAAAGCGAACCGGAAAACAGGGCCCGTGAGATTTTTACGGCGTGAGTCAACGGCATGAACCAGGACAAAGTCTTCATCCACTCGGGAAACTTGTCCAGAGGGAAGAATACGCCCGAAAAGAAAAGCATCGGCGTGATGATGAGCTCGGTGTAGTAGTTGAAGAAGTCAAAGCTCGGCGATACGGAAGTGACAATCATGGCCAGCGAGGCAAAAAGGATGCCGACGAAGACCATGAGCGCGAGAAGGAGCAACAAGTTGAGCAGGGAAGCGGCGAAAATCCCCATGAAGCCGGCGACAATCATCATCAGGGTCCCGCTGATCAAACCCCTGAAGGCTCCCCAGAGAATATCGCCCGCGACGGCGTCTTCGGCCGAAACCGGAGTCGCGATCAACGAATCATAGAGCCTCTCGTGGACCATTTTGACGAAGGTGCCGAAGAGGCACTCGAAGGTGGACGAGAGCATGACCGATGAGACCAGGACGCCGGGGACAAGAAAATAGAGATACGGCTTTCCGCCAAAGTACCCGATATAAGCGCCCATGCCGATGCCAAATGTGATCAGGTAGAACAGGGGCTCGATGAGACTCACCAGGAAGGTCGGGACGATATATCTCTTGTAGGATATAAGATTCCGAAAAAAGACGTGATAGACCCGATAAGAGAGGTTCATTCGACCAGGCTCCTTCCGGTGAGCTTCAAGAAAACATCTTCGAGAGAGGCCGGCCTGCTCAGATAATTGTGAAGGTTAATCTCGAGCAATTTCTTCATCAGGTCCTGACCGTCCCGGCAGTAGAAATACAGGGAATCCCCGACGCGCTCGTGCCCGCAGGAAAGAGAGGAGAGATGCCCGATGATCCTTTCGTCTTCTTCCTTGGCTATCCTTATCTCGATGACTTCCCGGCCGATTTCGTCCGCGATCAGCCTTGAAGGAACGCCCTCCCTCAAGATCTTCCCCCTGTGCATGACGACGACACGATCGCAGAGCTGCTGGGCCTCCTCCATGTACTGGGTCGTCAGGATCAGGGTGACGCCCTGCTCCTTGAGCTGCCGGAGCCTCTGCCAGATCAGATGGCGGGCCTGAGGATCAAGCCCGGTCGTCGGCTCGTCGGCGACGATCAATTTCGGGCGGTTGAGCAGGGCCCGCGCGATCAACAGCCTTCTCTTCATGCCGGTGGAGAGTTCGTCGATCTTGCTCGTCCGCTTCTGCTCAAGCTCGACGAACTTGAGGAGTTCGGCAATCCTCTTTTTGGCTTCACTCCTCTTTATGTCAAAGAAGGTCGCGAAAACCATCAGGTTCTCATAGACTCTGAGGTCCACGTCCAGGGTTATCTCCTGCGGAATGACTCCGGTGATCATCTTGAGGGCCCTGTTGTCGATATGGGCCGGGCTGCCGTCGACGATGAGACTGCCAGAAGTCACCGGAGAGACGCAGTGGATCATTTTGATGGTCGAGGTTTTGCCGGCGCCGTTGGGTCCCAGAAAGCCAAAGAATTCTCCCTGGCCAATTTCAAACGAGATCGCATCAACCGCGGTCAGCTGCCCGTATTTTTTGGTGAGATCTGTCGCCTTGACAAGAATTTTCATGAGTCACATGATAGCAAATTGCGATTGGCGATGCCACTCTGGAATCTGTAAATTCTATCCCCGCAGGCGGCGCTGCCATAGAAATTCTTCGTCGCGTCTTTCATTATTTGTTATAATGAGCGGACTCGCGCGCGGAGGTTTTGATGCAAAAAGGCACAAAGCTGGCGCTCCTCCTGGGCGCCATTCCGTTCCTGACTCTGGTTTTTGCGCTCCCTCTGGTCAATCGGATCAAGCCGGTGATCCTTGGTCTTCCCTTTATCCTTTTCTGGATTCTGCTCTGGGTGGCCTTGACACCTCTCGTTCTTTTCGCGGCTTACAAGATCGAGAAGAAATTCAACCCTCCGGAAGATGAGGACAGGCGATGAACGCGGCGCTCTTGATCATATTCGGGACGATTATTTTTTCCGTCTGTGTCGGTATCTTCGCCGGCCGGCGCATGAAGATGAACCTGGAAAACTGGACCGTAGGGGGCCGCCGTTTCGGCGTCTTGATCATCTGGGTGCTCATGGCCGGGGAGATCTACACCACGTTCACATTTTTGGGGGCAAGCGGCTGGGCTTATTCGAAGGGTGCCCCGACATACTACATTCTTATCTACGGCGCCCTCGCCTATACCCTCTCTTTTTTCATCCTTCCGGAGCTCTGGAAATTGGGGAAACGCCACAACCTCTATACCCAACCTGATTTTTTCGTCAAGACTTATGACAGCCGCTTTCTCGGAGTGCTGGTCGCGGTGGTGGGCATTCTGTCCATCATCCCGTACCTTCAGCTCCAACTGACCGGCCTGGGCCTGATCGTGGAGGTGGCCAGCAACCAGGCGATCCCGTCAAAATTGGCCATCGGCATCTCGGGTCTCTTGACCTGCGCCTTCGTTTATACGAGCGGAATCCGCGGCAGCGCCTGGGTTTCCATAATCAAGAATGTGCTGATGATCGCGGCCGTGGCCGTGGTGGGGATCGGAGTGCCCCGGGTGTATTTTGGCGGCATTGGAAAAATGTTCCGAACGCTGATCGCCCAAAAACCGGAGCACCTCGTTTTTCCGGGCGCCGCCCCCTCCATGGACACTCTCTGGGTCATGTCCACCCTGCTCCTGACAGGGATGGGATTTTATATGTGGCCTCACGTTTTTGGCTCGGCCTTCTCCGCCAAAAGCGCGAAGATTATCAAGCGCAACGCAATCATCATGCCTTTTTATCAGATTCCCATCCTTTTGATCCTTATGGTGGGTTTCGCCGCGCTCCTCGTCTTGCCGGGGTTGAAAAACGGCGACCTCGCTTTTCTGGCCCTGGTCAAGAAGACCTATCCATCATGGTTTCTGGGGTTTGTGGGCGCCGCCGGCGCCGTAACGGCCATTGTCCCCGCTTCGATCCTCGTCCTTTTCGGGTCCACCCTCCTGGCTAAAAATGTCTACCAGGTCGTCTTTGACCCGAGCGCAAGCGAAGACCGAGTGATGCGCCTCTCCCGGGCCATGGTTCTGGTTATCACCGCCGCCGCGCTCCTGTTTGCCCTCGTCCTTCCGAGGGCCCTCGTCAACCTGCTGCTGATCGGATACGATGGCGTCTCCCAGTTTTTCCCGGGTGTGGTCCTGGGTTTGTTCTGGAAAAGAGTCACAAGCGTGGGAGTCATTTCGGGGCTGCTCACAGGATTGGCCCTCGTCGTCGCTCTTGTCTTCGGAGGCCACGACCCGATCTTAGGCATCAATGCGGGATTTGTGGCTCTCGTAGCGAATTCTTTCATAACCGTCGTCGTGAGTATCCTGAGCGGAGCTTCACGGCCCGGAGTTCGGAGACCGCAGGAAATAAAATCTTCTTGATGGAGGGGGAGAATGACGGAAGAACTAAAAAAGGAAGTCGCAGACCTTGCCTCGCAGATTATCCACTGGCGGCGTGACCTTCATCGCCGTCCGGAGGTGGCGTTCAAAGAATATCAGACGTCCGCCTTTCTGCGAGATTTCTTTCAACAATTGGGGATGCCAACCAGGACGCTGGCGGGAACAGGGTTGCGGATTGATATGGAGGGCCAGCCCGGCGGGAAGACGGTCGCCCTCAGGGCCGACATGGACGCCCTGCCTCTCCAGGAGGAAGGAGAGAAAGAATATATTTCTTTAAACTCCGGAGCCACCCACGCCTGCGGCCACGACGGACATATGGCTGTTTTGCTGGGAGTCGCCCAGCTTCTCAAAAACAGAAGGAGTCAGTTCAAAGGCAAGGTCGTGTTCCTCTTTCAACCTGCGGAAGAGCTTCTTCCGGGCGGCGCCAAGCCGATGATCGAAGAAGGAGCCCTGGATGGGGTTGACGCCATATTCGGACTCCACTTCTGGCAGCTCCTGCCGACCGGAAAGATCGGAATTATCAAAGGGCCGATGATGGCCCAGCCGGATGATTTCAGGATCACGGTCAAGGGGAAAGGCGGGCACGGTTCGATGCCCCATCTGACGCATCGATCCCATCTTCGTTGCCTCGAACCTGGTTGTGAGCCTGCAGAGCGTCGTCAGCCGGAATGTGGATCCGTTAAAGCCCGCGGTGCTATCGTTTGGCGCGATCCACGGGGGGACGGTTTACAATATCATCCCGGGCGAAGTCACTCTGACCGGAACCGTGCGGACATTCGATCCGTCTCTTCAGGCCCTGATGGAGCGGCGCCTGAGGGAGATTGCCGAGGGAACAGCGAAGGCCTATGGGACCTCAATCTCTCTGGATTATCAGATTGGATACCCGGCTGTTGTCAACGACTCATCTTCGGTCGATTTTGTCCTGAAAGTTGTGAAGGATACATTTGGGGCAGAAAGCATAGCCGCCATTGACCCCGTCATGGGAGGCGAAGACTTTTCTTATTATCTCCAGAGAGTCCCCGGCGCATTCTTGTTTTTCGGAGCCGGCGATGGGACAAAATTCCCCCACCATCACCCCGGCTTCGATCTCGACGAAAAGGCCCTGCCGCAGGCAACGCTTCTGATGACCGGGCTGGCTCTTGAGTATCTCCGAACCCAAGTCCCGGTCCCTACGGGATGATTTTGCGGCCGAACGCCCGGGCCGGCGTCGTTTTCTTTGTTCTTGACTTCCAGCATCTCCAGGAAATAGAATTTTGCCATGCAGGGGAGTCGGGTCTTGAGGCTCAAAATCCTCTCCCCCATCAGATCATCGTTTTACCTATCCCAAAGGAGGCGATATGTGGAACAGACGTGATTTGAACAGGCGCGATTTCCTTCGTGACTGTGCGGTCGGAGTCGGTGTCCTGGCCGGCGCGCATAACGGCGTTCTCGAACGGATTCTCGCGGCGGGACGCGACACGGCCGGACTGAGTCCCGACGAGGTCGCGTCCGACGAGGACTTCTGGTTCGAAGTCCAACAGGCTTTTACCGAAGACCGCAACATCATCAACCTGAACAACGGAACCGTCCAGAACGGCCTCCGCATCGTCCAGGAAGCTGTCCGGAGGCACACCGACTTTACTGGGAATGCGGCCTGGCACTCGATGGCCATCCTGGCCAAAGAAATCGAGAGCTGCCGGCGCCGGCTGGCCTCGCACCTGGGGTGCGATCCCGAGGAGCTCGCCATCTGCCGCGGCGGAACGGAAGGGGGCCAGATCCCGATCATGGGCCTCGAACTGAAGCGCGGGGACGAAGTGGTCATCACCAACCAGGACTATCCGCGGCTGCTCGGCTCCTGGAAGCAGCGCGAGAAGCGCGAGGGCATCGTGCTCAAGATCGTGCCGCTTCCCTCTCCGCCCGTGCCGCTTGACCAGTTCTACAGTTTGGTGGAACAGCAGGTGACGCCACGGACGAAAATCATTCATGTCTGCCACATGACCCACTGGACGGGTCAGATGGCGCCGATCCGGCGGATTTCCGACATGGCTCACTCGAAGGGCATCGAAGTGCTCGTCGACGGCGCGCACGGCTTTATGCACATACCTTTCAAGCTCGCGGACCTCGGCTGCGATTACTACACGGCGAGCCTGCACAAGTGGCTGATGACGCCCCCCGGGAATGGCTTCGTCCGCATTCCGAAGGACCGCATCCCCAAGGTTTGGCCGTTGACGCCGCCCTGGACGGACACCCCGACCGATATCCGCCGCTACGAGGACGTGGGGACGCGCACCCCGGCGAACCGCGTGGCCATCGCCGAGGCGATCACCTTCAACGAAGGCATCGGCATCGAGCGGAAATCGGCCCGCATCCGGTTTCTGAAAGAGCGTTGGGCCAACCGGCTGCGCACGCTCCCCAAGGTGCGGTTCTACTCGAGCCTGGAACCGGCCGAGTCCTGCGGAGTCGCCACCTTCGGAATCGAGGGGATGGACATGGCGAAGCTCACCGACCACCTGTTAGATAAGTGGGGGATCGTCGTCTCGCCGATGAAGCACCCCGATGGCTTGATCGACGGGATTCGGATCGTAGTGAACGTGTCGTTATCAGCCAGGGAAATCGACTACTTCGCCGACGTCATGGAAGGGATCATCAAAAAGGGCTCTTTCGCTTAGGATCGAGCGGCCGAACGACCTACTTTTTCTCGAAGACCGGCAGCAGGATTTGAGAGGGCAGCTTGCTGTTGTGGAAGACCGTTTGATTGGCGGTCTTCCAATCTGTGTCTGTCGCCACAGGTTTCCCCGTGTTCTGGTTCGGGTTGAACATGGGATAAGCGCTGCTCGAAATCTCGACCCGGATTCTATGGCCCTCAAGAAATGTGTGCCCGATATCAAAGAGCTCGATTTGGAATTTTTCAGGTTTGTTCGGGGTCAGAAGCTCTTCCTTCGCGTAGCCGTTTCTGTAGCGGGCGCGCCTGATTCCCACCGGCTCAGGTCCGAGGTTGACCGCCCTTCCGTCCGGATAAACGTCCAGCAGTTTGGCCGTGAAGTCGGTGTCGAGGGCATCGCTGGCGGCGTACAGTTGGACAAAAACACGGCCGAGGATCGAAACCGGTTCATTCAGGGCGGCGCTCGTGTAGACGAGAACATCATCCCTGCGTTCGAAGACTCGGTTGTCGATCGCGGAGAAGCTATCTTCGATGCCGGAGGGAACGGGATGTTGGGGATCATAGGTGAAGCGATCCGGCGATTCCTGGCGCGGAGCTTCCCAAGACAAGCTCCCGTCTCCGATCAGGGTATTCGCCTTGCCGCCGCTGTGGAAATAAAACGCCTTTGGCTGGGCTTGAGGCGGTGGATAATCATCGAGGTCAAGCCATTTGTTTGATCCCGTGAGATAAGCCCTGACCCTGGCCTGGTCGAACTTGGCCGAACTCCCCTTGAGGAAATGGTCAAAGAAGGCGAGGTGCTGGGGTAGCCTGGCGATGACGGAATCCCCGGAAAATTCCATTTCGCCCATCTTCATGGCGCCACCGAGGAACGTCTGGGGATGATTCCAGGGTCCGATGACGAGGTACTGCTTGTCTTTGGCCGGCGAGTACTTGTTCATTCCGTCCCAGTAGCTCAGGGCGCCGGGCTGGTCTCCATCGAACCAGCCGGTCACATGCAGGGCCGGCAAGTCCATGCGGCGAAAATCTTCGGGAAAGAAGAGGATCCTCTTCCAGTATTCATCGATCGTGTTATGCTCCAGCCATTCCCTGTAGAGCTTCATCTTCCGGCCCATGACCTCGTCCATCGTGAGCAGGGGGCGGTGTTTGAAGACACTTTCCCAGTCGACCCCGGAGGTGTTGTCCTGCGAAATCCGGGCCGAGGTGTTGTTGAGCCAGCTCAACGCCCATTGCATCATCCAGGCGCCGCCGATATACGGCAGCTCGTCAAAGTAGCGTCCGGAGGGGGCGGTTGGAGTGATGCAGACGAGATGAGGCGGATTCTCTCGAGCGGCCAGCCACTGGACGGCTCCCAGATAAGAGACCCCCATCATGCCCACTTTTCCGTTGCACCAAGGCTGCTGGGCGATCCACTCGACTGTGTCATAGCCGTCTTTTCCGTCGGTGAAATAAAAATCGAACTCCCCGTCTGAATCCCCGCGTCCGCGGCAGTCCTGGACAATGAAGGCATAGCCATTGCCGGCAAAAAATTTTCCGGCTTCAGGGAAATTGGCCAGGGGCATTGTCTTGAGATAAGGGAGCCGGACGAGGATGGCCGGGTACTTTCCATCGGCCAGAGGCAGCCAGACATCAGCAGAGAGCTTGACGCCGTCTCTCATCGGGATGCGCAGATCAAACTGTTGCCTTATCTGCGCGCTCAGAAAAGAGGAAAAAAGAAGATACAGAACGACACCGAAAATCCAGGTTTTTTTCATGGCGGTCCTCCCTGCCAGCTCGGCGGATTTTGAGTCCGTCTCAAAAAATTCACGAGCATTGGCTGATTTTATCGGGGTCACAAAAAAGATGCAAGACATATGTTGTCCGCCGAAAGAGGCCCGCGTCTGGCCGGTTCTGTTGTAAAAAAAGTCTTGACAACACAAAATATATTATATAAAAGTTACTCCAGAAGGTGTTGGTGGTGGATCAGCAAAACAGGCTTCATGAGATTCCGGCTACGATCAGCGAAACGATTTACGTGTATGTCAAAAAGGCCGTTCTCGACGGAGAATTCAAGCCCAATCAGAGAATCCAGGAGAAGGAGATCGCCGACCTCTATCATGTGAGCACGACCCCTGTGCGCGAGGCCTTGAGGCGTCTCGCGGCCGAGAAATTTCTCTTTCTCGACGCCCGCCGCGGCGTCGTCGTCACTCCGGTCAGCCTGGAGGATATCAAGGAGCTTTTTGAAATTGTCACAGTCCTGGATATTTACGCGACGAAGAGAGCCCTGCAGGCCTTGAGGCCTGAATCCCTTGCCGAACTCAAGGAGATGACCCGGGAACTCGGCGAATCGTACCGGGAAAAGCAGATCCTTCCCTACGTCAAAACGAACCTGGAAATCCATTTCAAGATCTGGGAATATTGCGGGAACAAATTCCTTCGGCAGACGCTTCGAGACTTTGGAGAAAAGTTCGTCTTTTACAGCCGCCAGTTTTTTCTTCTTCTTCCCGACCCGGACGCCTACTTTGAAAAGTCCTATAAAGATCATCTCGACCTCATCGCCGCGCTCGAAGATAAAGATCAGGAGCGGATCGAAAGAATCCTGGTCTCCCACTGGGGCAAAGGATTTTTGGGAGAAAGCGAAGCAAAAAGGGGGTGAGAATGGAGCGCTAGCACACTTAGCAAAAGTTTGAAATCGAAATTCCGAAGGGAAAACGCAAAAGGAGGCAATATGATTAAGCGGAAGAACCCAAGGCAATTTGTCCTCGTCCTCACAATCCTGCTCGCCGTGCTCCTCTTCTCCGGCAAGGCCCTGGCCCAGACCCTGGTCCAGGTCGAGGGGACCGTCACCGACGAGCAGGGCAATGCCTTGCCGGGAGTCACGATCGTGGTCAAGAACGTGGCCACGGGCTACAGCCACACCGCGATCAGCAAGTCGGACGGGAGGTATTTGATCTCGGGAGTTCAGCCGGGAAAGTATGAGATGGATGTCAGCCTGCCGGGCTTTAAAACAGAAAAAAGGCAGGGAATGACATTCAGCGTGGGAGCCCGGTTGACGATCAATTTTACTCTTCCGGCGAGCGCGGTCGCCGAAGAGATAACCGTTTCGGCCGAATCACCGATGGTCGAGACGACCAAATCCGAAGTCGGCGGAGTCGTGGACAGGGTCAAGATCGACTCCCTGCCCCTCCTGGACCGGAATTTTACCGCCTTGACAATCATGAGACCCGGCGTCGCCTCGGAGTATGGTGACATCAGGTCGAACGCCCAACCCTATGGAAGCGAAGACATTCTCACCGACGGCGTTTCCAACAAATGGGTCGGAAGGAACACCGTCAACGCGGCCATCCCGGCTGACGCCATCCAGGAGTTCCGGGTCATGACCAACCAGTATGAAGCCGAATACGGGAACTCAAGCGGAATGGTCCGCAGCGCCCTGATTCGATCCGGAACAAACACTTGGCACGGGAGGCTCGCTTTCTTCACCAGGGTTGAGGCGTTTGACACCGTGAATTACTTCATCAACCATGCCACCTACAACGGCCCGCAATTGAGCACAGACCAGTATACAAAGCCCAAATTCTCCCATTATAACTGGTCCGGAAATCTGGGAGGCCCGATCATAAAAGACAAGCTCCACTTCTTTCTGCAATATGAAGGCGTCTCTCATAAAGAATACGCGACGATCACCTCTCCCCTCGTGCCGACTGAGACTCTGCCCGTGGACAACGCCGAACCAGCAGATTATGTTCAAGCTCAACTACCAGATGAGTGAGAAGAATATTTTCTCATTGCGCTATGGCTTCAATCGTCCCCAGATGGAATAACCTTGGCGCCGGCGGGTTGTTTACGAAAACGACGGCCTTCTGGGAGCACGATGTCAACCATGACTTTCAGTTCAACTGGACCAATTACCCGTCCGACAAGACGATGAACGAATTGAGGCTCCTGTATTCTTATTATTGGTACGGCGTGACATTCGCGTATGATGACAACGCTCCCTTTGTGCAAAGGCCATCGGGCTACTTCGGAACAGTCCCAAATGTCCCGCAGGAAATTGCCACCAAGCGTTATCAGTTTGTGGACAACTTCAGCCTCTTTGTCGGCGACCACAGCTTTAAGTTCGGCGTCGACGCATCCCGAATCATTTCTTCCGGATATGTCAACCAGTACTACCGCCGGCTATTACATTTTTACGACAGACGCGCCGTTCGATCCCAACAACTTTTTTACCTATCCCCTCGTGCTTCTCAAAGCGCCCAACGTGCCTCAGATCGACAGCCCCTACTGGGACGTCGGCGTCTTTGCTCAGGATTCGTGGAAGGTTACTCCGCGATTGACCCTGAACTACGGCCTCAGGTACAACTATTACACAGTCCAATTCCTCGATATCGATCACTCGAATATTCGTAATTTCACCCCCCGTATCGGTTTTAGCTATGATCCCATCGGAGACGGCAAGACATCGATCCGGGGCGGGGTCGGAACCTACTCCCAGAATCCCCAGCTCAACCTGGGGCTCCTGGTCGGAATCATGGATCAATTGAGTGTCCAACAGTTTATTTATCCCGGCTACCCCGATCCGAATATTCCCAATCCCTTCGTTCCCTACATTCCTCCTTCGAGCGTTCCGCTCAGCAAGTACGTGAGCGGCACCAATTTGGTCGCGCCCTTCACGATTCAAACGACACTCGGCTTCCAGCGAGAGTTTGTGACCGACCTTTCTGTGGGCGTCGACCTTATCTGGGCGAAAGGTCAGAATTTCAGCCGGATCGAAAACGACAACCCCGTCATTCCCGGCACGGGATGTCTCCGTCCGGACAACACCAAAGGCGATATCTTCGTCTTCAGGATGCATGGCCGGAGCGATTACAAAGCCATGTATTTCACTCTCTCCAAAAGATATTCCCATGGCTGGTCACTGGACATTTCCTACACTCTTTCCAACTCGAAGTCGGATATCGAGGACGAGCAGACCGGACAATACAGCTACGATGCCAACGGCTGGGCCAGGATGTACGGTCCCTCGAGATTTCGACGCCAGACACCGGTTGGCGGTCACGGGAATTCTCGATTTGCCCTTGGGCTTCCAGTTGGGCGGGCTGGCCTATTATCGTTCGGCGCTTCCCTGGACTCCGTTTTATGCAACTGATGTCAACCTGGATAGCCTTGTCTCCGATATGGTCGACCCCAACCGGAATTCCCGGCGAGGCTTTGACCAGTTCTTCCTCAACCTGCGCCTCTCCAAGTACTTTAACATCGAACACTTCCGCTTCCAGGTTTTCGCAGAAATCTACAACCTCACAAATAAGAATAATTTCGGGAGTGTCTTTACGACCTTTGGCTTGCCTGATTTCGGAAATCCAACGACGGCAGGAGATCCCCGCCGCTTCCAGTTCGGAGCGCGTTTCGATTTCTAGGATCTCTGTTTTGGATTGATCGCGAGGAGAGCCCCTTCCGGGCTCTCCTCTTTTTTGTATGATCAGTAACGCCGAACGACGAATTTTCACATCTCATGCACTGAACGAAGGAGACGGCCATGGAGAATAAGACACCGAGCTCAATGAGCATTCTGGCCTGGGCTGTTTGTATTTTTCTGCTGTTGAGCCTCAGACTGAGCTTTGCCCAAGAGAGTGTGGTCCAGGGAATCGTGACCGATGAGCAAGGCAAGGCCATCAAGAACGCCCGGTTGACTCTCCTCGACCCGGCGACAGGCCTCAAGTTTGTTCTCAAGACGGATAAAGACGGGAAATTTATGAAGGTCGGGATCCCTCCCGCCACCTACAAAGTCACCATCGAGGCGGAAGGATTTCTGACCCTCGAATCCGAAGCCACGATGAGGTTCGGGATCAAAGAAAATCTCGAGATCAAGTTGAAAAAAAGCCTCTCGCCGACGGATAAGGACATGACCGAGGGATCCGATCTTTTCCGGGCGGGAAAATACGACCAGGCCATTGAAAGCTTTAAGAGAGTCGTCGAGAAGTATCCCTCCAACTATGAAGGCTACTACAATCTCGGATTGAGTTATATGAAGAAAAAAGAGACTGATTCGGCTATCACCGCCCTGGAGAAGGCGGCCGAGCTCAATCCCCAATCCCTGGACGTCGTTTTTGCGCTGGGCGAGAGCTATTTTGTCAAGGGAGAAATCGAAAAAGCCCTCCAGAGTTTCTCCCGGGCCATCGAGCTCAAGCCCGACAGCGCCACGGCGCATTACGATCTCGGGCTGGCCTATTACAAATTGAATAAAAACGAAGAGGCTCTGGCCCAATTCGATAAGGCGATCGAGCTCAACCCGAACGGCGCCTCGGTTTATTATCAGGCCGGGTTGGCTGCGATCAGGCTGGAGAGTTTCGACCGGGCGATCAAGTACTTTGAGGGCTTCCTCAAGCTCGAGCCGGATGCGCCGGAGGCGGCCCAGGTCAAGACAATGCTCGACGAGCTGAGGAAACGGATAAAATAGACTCGCTGAACTTTTGGCATCCGCATTTCGTATCTTAAGGGTGAATGCCCAAAAATTCACAAACTCCAAGGAGGACTTTCATGAAGAAAAGAATCTTGGCAGTCGTCGCGCCGCTCATCGTATTCCTCTTTTTCGTCCAGCTCACTTTTGGCGCAAAACGCTTGACCCGAAAGCCCAACTCAAGGGATTTCCCGAATTCGTGAACAAGGTGCTGCAGGACTGGAAGGTGCCCGGACTCGCCATGACCATCATCAAAGATGGGAAGGTTATTTTCAGCGAGGGCTTCGGCTACCGGGATGTCAAAAATAAGCTCAAGGTGACTCCTCAGACCCTCTTTGCCATCGGCTCGTGCTCAAAGGCTTTTACGGCCACGTCTCTGGGTATCCTGGTTGATGAGGGCAAGGTGGACTGGGATAAACCTGTTAGGAATTACCTCCCGACTTTCAGGATGTACGATCTTTTTACCACAGAAAAGATGACCCCGCGCGATCTCGTCACTCACCGATCGGGTTTGCCGCGGCACGAGTTGGTCTGGTACAACTCTCCGGCTTCGCGAAAGGAGCTCTTCGAGAGGCTCCAGTACCTTGAGCCGAACAAAGATTTCCGAACAACTTTTCAATACCAGAACCTCATGTTCATGACCGCCGGCTATCTGGCCGGGGAAATCGCCGGGACAACCTGGGAAAATTTTGTGAAAACACGCATTTTTGATCCCCTGGGCATGACCAGCAGCAATTTCAGCGTTAACGATTCCCAGAAGGCTCCCGATTTTTCTTTTCCTTACGCCGAAAAGAAAGACGTTGTCGTGGAGATCCCCTTCCGGAATATCGATGCCATCGGACCCGCCGGCTCGATCAACTCCAATATCACGGATATGGCCAAGTGGGTCATGCTCCAGCTCGCCAAGGGAAAATTCGGCGACAAGCAGATTATCTCCGAGGCCGGAATCAGCCAGCTCCACACCCCTCAGATGGCCATGCAGGGCGCCATCCTGCCGGGCATGGAAAACGCCAACGAATTCACTTACGAAAGCTACGGCATGGGCTGGTTTATTGACAATTACAGGGGTCATCTCTTTCTTCAGCACGGAGGAGGCATCGACGGATTTACAGCCCTGGTTTGCTTTTTCCCGCGGGAAAACATCGGGATGGTCGCCCTCTCTAATTTGAATGGCAATTTGACCCCCTTCGTTGTCGCCCTCAACGCCTATGAGCGTCTGCTTGGTCTGGACCAAACCGCCTGGAATGATCGGCTGAAAGGGATCCTGGCAAAAGCAAAAGAGGAGGCCAAGAAGACCGAAGCCGATAAAGACAAAGACCGGAAGCTCAACACAACTCCGTCCCACGCCCTCGATGATTACGCGGGCGATTATGAGAATCCCGGGTATGGAGTGTTTTCCGTTAAAAAAGACGGGGATCATTTGACGGCTGCCTACAATGGGTTCGTCTCTTCTTTGACACATTACCATTATGATATTTTCCAGTTCCATAACGACCTCATGGACTCCGACCTCAAAATCAACTTCCTCGAGGATTTGAAAGGCAATGTTGGCAGCCTGTCCATCCCCATGGACCCGGCCGTCAAGGAAATTGTCTTCACCCGGATGCCCGAGAAAAAGATGATGGAGAAAAGCTTTCTCGAGAAGTTTGTCGGCCAATACGATCTCCAAGGAACCGTGTTCGCGATCCAGCTGAAGGGTGAAAAGACGCTCGTTGCTTCAGTCCCCGGCCAACCCGAGATGGAACTCGTTCCCTATCAGGGAACGGAATTCAACATCAAGGGTGCGACGGGAATGAGCATCGAATTCATCGTTGATGCTTCGGGCTCCGTAACCGAGGCCAAGCTCAAGCAGCCCGGCGGAACGCTCACCGCAAAAAAGAAATAATGCTTGGCGATCCCGTCGCTGATCAGCCTGTTTCCGGTCACGGATTTATCGCCGAGTTCGCCGGAATTTGTCAGCACGATGATGACCGTGCGCCGCTCGGGAAACCATCGGAGGACGCCGTTGTGTCCCCAATCCTCGGTGCCGCGGGTCCAGATTTCTTTCTGACCCCCCTTTGGGTTTGAAACGAACCAACCAAAGGCCACGTCTGTCTCCGAGAGCGCTTTTTGCGGCTCCCACATGAGAGAAAGACTCTTCGGACTCAAAATATCTCCGTTCTTCAAAGAAGTGAACCAGAGGTAGAGGTTGCCGACGGTCGTGTAGAGACCGCCTGAGCCGATGTATCCCCAATTGCGTCTCAGGTTGTTAGGTTGAGTTCTCCTGTTTTTCTGAGCGACTGGCTGAGTTCCCAGCCCCGCGGCTTCGGCCCAGAATCTCGTATCGTTCATTTTCGCCTTGACCAGGATGTTCCCTCGGACAAACTCCTCGTAACTCACGCCGGAGACGACTTCGATGATTGCGGCGAGAAGTTCATAGTTTTCGTTGGAATAGGAAAAGTCGGAGCCCGGAGCGAACTTCAAATCATCCTTCAGGATCGCCGCCACAGCCAGATCTCTTTCTGTGATTCCGTCAGAGGCGTAATTCTGCTTCAGGCCCGACATGTGGAGAAGCAATTGCCGCACGGTGATGGACTGTTTATCCTTCGGGACATTCCTGAAGAAGACGTGGAGGGTGTCCTCAAGTCTCAAACGCCCTTGATCTTTCAAAAGGAAGATGGCGATGGCGGTGAATGACTTGGTGATCGAAGCGACGTTAAAGAGCGTTTTCTCCGTAGTGGGGAACTTCTTGGTCGAATCCGTCCAGCCATAGCCTTTCTGCATAATCACGTCTCCATCCACAGCGGTCAGGATGGAAGCGGCATATTTGGAATCGATGGTGGTCGCCACATAACGATCTATTTTTTCAGAGAGCGAATCACCTCGCGCTTGATTTCGGGCAACACAGAAAAATACACAAAGAGAAAGCAACCCATAAATTGTGTGCCGGAAACTCACTTGATTCTCCTCTAAAATTAATCCGCAAGAAATATTATTGAAAGCTAAAGCCGGGTGTCGAGGCGGATAGCTTATCTTGGGCCGCCCCCATTTAGTTAATTAATTGAGCACTCTCACCTTGAGGTGGGTCGGATGGGCCGCTGACCTGAATACACGCTGCGGTGGCCGGGATGAAATCTTTTTCGTCCGCCAGGAATATATTGGGCACGTATTTTTGAGGATTGCGGTCCACCAAGGGGAACCAGGTGCTCTGGACCTGAACCTCAAGCCGATGTCCTCGCTGGAAGGTATGAAAGAGATCCTGGAGTTCAAAGGCGACCTTTGCCGGCTTGTTGGGTTCGAAGGGCTCCGGTTTTTCGTAGCTGTTGCGGAAGCGTCCCCGGAAGACCTCGCTCCGGACCATCATCTGGTATCCGCCCAAATTTTTTCCCGAAGGCTGATAGGGAGGCAGGTACCAGGCCCGTTGCTGACCCAGATCATCAGGGAAAACGTCTATGACCTTGACGATCCAGTCCGAATCTGTGCCCGATGTGGAGACCCAGAGTTCAGCCTGAACCGGACCGGCAAGAGTGAGGTCTTCCTTGAGCACTTCGGTCTGATAGGCAAGGACGTCGGTCCGCCGGGCCGCGAATCGTTGGTCGTCGGTCATGTATTCTTTGGTCATTTCCACCGAAATTTTCTCGATGAAAGGCACCGGCTTTGCCGGGTCGCTTACAAACTCGTCATAGGCGTCCCCGGCCGCGGACGGCGACAGAGAATCAAGTTTTCCGTTGGCCTGGAAGTAGAGGTTTCGCTCCTCGACGCCGGGGGGCCACCTGTCAAAAGTCCTCCAGCGGTTGGCCCCGGTCTCGAAGACATAGGCTTCCGGCAGGTCAAGCTTTCCTTCCCCCTTGAGGAAATAGTTGAAGAAAGGGAGCTGAATATGTTCCTGGAAATATTTAGAGGTCTTGAATCCGAAATTTATGTTTCCGAGCGCGTCCCCATCCGCGTAGTTCCAATCTCCATGGGCCCAAGGTCCCATGACCAGGATATTGAAGATGCCGGGGTTGCTCTTCTCAACCTGCTGATAGATTTTTAAAGCGCCGTAGAGGTCTTCCGCATCGAACCAGCCTCCGACCGTCATAACGGCGCACTTGACGTTCTTCAGAAAAGGCAACAGGTTGCGCTTCTGCCAGAACTCGTCGTAATTGGGGTGCTCGACGATCTTGTTCCAGAAATCAATCTCTCCCTTGAAATAGCGCTCGTTCACATTCTTGAGCGGCCCGAGCTCGAGAAAGAACTTGTATCCGTCCTGGGTTCCGTGTTCGAAGCGGGGAGGGAATTTTGTCGTCGGTTCGGGTCGGGGCTTTCCGAAAATAGACAGGAAATTGAACGCATGGGGAAGGAAGAACGCGCCGTGGTGGTGAAAGTCATCCCAGAACCAGTCTGCGATGGGCGCCTGGGGGGAGACTGCCTTGAGCGCGGGATGCGTGTCGATCATGCCGGCCGCCGTGTAAAACCCCGGGTAGGATATGCCCCACTGGCCGACTCTTCCGTTGTGATCGGGAATATTTTTCAAAAGCCATTCGATCGTGTCGTAGGTGTCGGAACTCTCGTCCACCTGGCTCTTGTCGCTCTTGTTGGGATTGTGAGGCGTCATGTTGATGAACTCGCCCTCGGACATGAGACGACCGCGAACATCCTGGAAGACGAAGATAAAGCCCTCGCGGGCGAAATGCGGGCTCGGCCCGAGTGGTCCTCTCGTATAGGCATCAGCGCCATAGGGTTCCACGCTGTAGGGAGTCCGCCGGAGCAGGATGGGATATTTTTTTGATCGGTCATTGGGTATATAAACGGCGGTAAAAAGCCTGGCACCATCTCGCATAGGTATCTTGTACTCGAACTTGGAGTAGTTCTCGCGAATGAAAACAGACTCATCTTCCTGGGCAAAAAATACGGAAACTGCAACCAGCGACATAAAAAGGGAAAAACAGACGAGCGAAAAAGACTTTTTTGGAGGACCCGGGTTTTGCCTGAGAGCCATCGGCTTTCTCCTTTTTTTATTTCAGACCAGTCACAGAGAATTCAGGTTAAAAATTTGCTTTTTTGGGCTCGGCAATTTTCGCTCCCAAGAGGCTCGGAGCAGATGCCGCCCTGTTCGCAAAAATGATATTCTCAGCGGCCAATCGAAGTCAAGAAAAAGGAAATTGCCGCAAAAGGCGCTGACCCGGCTGGATTATGCTTACGATAGCAGGGGCTGCCCAGGCCAGCCTATTGAAGATTTTTTATTTTTTGGTCGTGAATTTCCAATCGACTCCCGAATTAGCCCAGGCAGAATCCTTTGTCGTGGTTCCATTCCCTTTGGCCCTCACATTCCAGGAGTAGGTCTTGTTCCTGGCCAATCCTGCCTTGACATAAGACGTTGCGTTTTGAGCCGTATTGAAATAAGACGTAGGTTCCTCCTATCCGCTTAAATCGTATTCGATATCGAACCTCCTGCGGGCTGGAATTTGTATCCTGCCATTGCAGAGTCACGCTCAAAGGCCGGCCTGTTGCCCCATTGGCCGGGGATGTCAAGGTCGGCGGATTCAAGGCGATCGAAGTCGCAGATGTTGCAAACGACCAATCGACTCCCGAATTAGCCCAGGCAGAATCCTTTGTCGTGGTTCCATTCCCTTTGGCCATCACATTCCAGGAGTAGGTCTTGTTCTTAGCCAATCCTGCCTTGATATAAGACGTTGCGTTTTGAGCCGTATTGAAATAGACGTAGGCTCCTCCTGCCCGCTTAAATCGTATTCGATATCGAACCTCCTGCGGGCTGGAATTTGTATCCTGCCACTGCAAAGTCACACTCAAAGGCAGGCCTGTTGCCCCATTGGCCGGGGATGTCAAGGTCGGCGGATTCAAGTCTCCGGTCGGCGGCGGTGGCGGCGGACTCGACGAGTTCGAAGCGAAATAAATCTCTCCTTTGGAATCCCAGAGAAAATAGAAGACCGATCCATCAGGGCTCGCGGCGACATCGCAGAACGACCCTCCGTTCGATTGGGGGATGGCAGCCTGGGCTGACCAAGTTCCGTTCTGGCGAATGCAGTAGGAAACGTTCGTGCCTGCGTCATAGCCCCCAACCTGCCAGATGGCGCAAACCCTCTGACCGCGCGGCCGCGATCGAGGGGTAGTGGAGCAGCTGTTGCTTGGAGATGTCCTGGGTCGCGGTGAAGCCGCTTGCGGTTGAATGGGTATATGTGAGAACCCGGGTTCCGCCGAGTTCCGGCGTCCAGACCACGTGGGCCACGTCGCTCGGATCTATGGCCACAACCGCGTGCTGGTGAGAACCGGTGTGGGACGGAAGGGTCTGTCTGGCGGTCCAGGCCGAATTGAAGGCGAGATTTCGCTTCGTATAGCAGGCCGCATATCCCTCCACGCTCCCTTTTTCGACATAGACCACATAAATCACGGAGTTGCCGACGGCGATGTCGGGGAATTTTGAGTAGGTCCCACCACGACTGAGAGTTTTTGCATCTTCCCAATTGCCGCCGACCCTGGCCCGGGAACGAACCACTCCGTTTCCGGTCCACCAAACGGTGTAAATGTCGCCTCCGGGAGTCACGCCAACTTTCGGACAGTTGCATTTGGAGTCCGATGCGGTAAAAAGCGTTGAGACGGCTCCCCAGGAGCCGCCCGAATAGATCCGGAGCTTCAATATTTCGGACTCGGCCCAGATCACATAAACGCGGCCCGAGCCGTCAATCTCGATATCGCAGATGCGGTCGCCGTACACATAAGCTGTTCCTGAGTTGCTCACGTTGAAAGGGGTGCTCCAGGTCGCTCCATTGTCCGTAGACTTGGAATAGAAAACGTCTCCCCCTGCGGTCGTATACATTTCAGCCCAGGCGACGTGGATGTTTCCACTGGAATCTGTGGCGATGCGGGGACAGGTCGAATCCACGCCTGGAGACATGGAGACGTTCGTGCCGGCCAGGGCCCGGCTGGAAAGCACTCCCAAAAACAAAACAATCGCCACAAAGATGAAACCGTATTTTGATCTTATTTTAGTCATTAGATATCCTAATAGCCTCCTTCATTGGGGATCTGAAACTCTTCACTGAGATCCATCTTGACACATTTTCTTAGGATGTCAAACAGTCTTCGCCCAGAGACATCCGCTCACTGCCTTATTTTAGTCGCTCGAACAGACAAAAACTTGGGTTTCCGGCCTTTTTCGCCTTGGGGACTGGGCTGTGATATACTCACAGCCCGTTGTTTCTTATGAAGATGGGTCGCGGAAACAAGCTCAGATGCAAAAGACGGATTTGTCAGGAAAAAAGGAGCGTATCATGACAAAGAAAATCGGCTTTATGATACTTCTCTCGGTGTTTCTTGCCGCGTTGCTCATCGGCGGCCAGAGCCAAGTCTCTCAGCCGGAATTCGCGGTCAAATCAAGATTCAACGTGAGAATACCGATGCGGGACGGCGTCGAGCTCTCGGCCGACATGTTTATGCCTGACGCAACGGGGAAGTTCCCGGCCATCCTCATCAGAACACCTTACGACAATAGCAGTTTTCACCGGGCCGGATATGGGCCTTTCTTTGCCCAGAGAGGATACGTCTTCATCGTCCAGGATACCAGGGGAAGGGGGGATTCGGACGGAAAGTTCAATCCTCTTATCGATGAGGCCAGAGATGGGTACGATACCCATGAATGGATCGGAAGGCAGGAATGGTCAAACGGGAAAATCGGCTCATTCGGCGGATCCTATCAGGGGTGGGTGCAAGTCATGGCAGCGACCCTGAAAAGCAAATATTACACGGCCATGGTTCCGGAAGTCACGCCGCCGGATCCCTTCCTGAATTTCCCGATTCAGAATGGGGCGCTGCTGATGTCGGCCCTGGAATGGGTCGTCTTGGTCGACGGGAGAACGATGCAGGGCATGACCGACTTGAACTGGGAGAAAATCTACGACCATCTCCCGGTCATTGAGCTGGATAAGATGGCCGGACGAGATTCATTTTATTGGCGGGAATGGATCGAACACTCAACCTGGGACAAATACTGGGACGAGCGCAGCTATCAGGCCAAACTGGCCGAAGTGGATGTGCCGGCCGTTCACATCACCGGATGGTACGATGACGATCAGCCGGGATGTATCCAGAACTTCGTCGCCATGTCCGAACACGCCAAGACAATTGGCAAGGAAAAAAGTCAGAAGTTGATCATCGGGCCATGGCCGCATGCCTTTAACAGATCTCAGAAGCTGGGAGATTTTGATTTTGGGCCCGCGTCGCTCATTGACATGAACGGACTCTATTTGAGGTGGTTCGACTACTGGCTCAAGGGCAAGAACACCGGGATCCTCGATGACCCGCCGGTCAAAATTTTCGTGATGGGAGACGACGTTTGGCGCGAGGAACAGGAATGGCCGCTCAAGAGAACCGTCTACACGAAGTATTATTTTCACTCCGGCGGACGAGCGAATTCTTTTTACGGCGATGGCCAGTTGAGCACCGCTCCGCCTCAAAAAGAAAAATCAGATAATTACACTTATGATCCCGCCTCCCCCGTTCCCTTCATTTACAATCCGGCGAGTTTCCAGCTCGGGGCAAACGAGGATCAGAGGCCGGTCGAAAGACGGGACGACGTTCTCTGCTTCACGAGCGAGGTGTTGAAGGACGACCTTGAAGTGACGGGGCCCTTGAAGGTGAAACTCTGTATCTCCTCGAGTGTCACAGACACCGATTTCTTTGCCCGGCTCGTCGATGTCCAGCCAAACGGCTATGCCATGAGGATCAACGATAACATCTGTCAAACCCGGTTCAGAAACTCATACCGGGTGGCGGAACCCATCGAACCGGGCAAGGCCTATGAACTCGAAATCGACCTCTGGGCGACGAGTCGCGTCTTTAAGAAAGGTCACAGAATCAGGGTGGATGTCACGAGCTCCGCTTTTCCCAAATTCGCCAGGAACCTGAACACGGGGGAAAAACCCGGTTTCGGGACAACCATGAAAATCGCGGAGCAGACCGTCTACCACGACTCAAGTCACCCCTCTTACATCCTGTTGCCCGTGATCCCGAGAAAATAGCTCAATCTCTTTATTTCCTGCTCTTTATTTCCTGGCCTGGATTCCGGAATCGGAGGTCACCGATCTACTTGTTCCTGAGAGTCTCGTCTCGGCTGCCATCTTCCGATATACCAACGGCTTTGACGGGGTTCCCTTTCTCATCGAACTCGATTTTCAGCCGGAAATCCAATACGCCTTCCAGGATGAATGTGTCCTTGGACATAGGGGTCAACAGCTTGTAAACCGGATACGTACCGCCCTCGCGGCGGTAGTAGAGATGCCCGTCCCGCAACTGAATGTGGCGAGCTCCATAATCCCCGGCGAGTTTTTTCATGTCTTCTTCTTCGAGCTTCTCCGGATGATCTAAAGCCTTAATATTTTCCAGGCTCCAGTCTATGACAGCCTGTGCGACCTTATCCTCTTTGGCCTCCCGCGCCTTTTCGATATAGAGCCGGGCTGACTTCATGTCTCCCACCTGGAAGAAGGCCTTGGCCAGATCGAGCAGCGAGGATCCGGATTGGGGATGCTCTTTCAGATTAAACTCCAGGATGGCGATGACATGGGGCATCATGTTTTCACCCTGGAACATCTCCACGAGAGCACTCAAATTGTCCCGCGAGAACACGTCGGGATATCTTCGTTTCAGGTCTGGCAGCTGGTTGACAGACTCCGGGCCCTTTTCTGCCATATCCCAGGCAAACAGATAGAACGGAGAATAATAATTGAGATATTTGAGCTCGGCGCAACCCAGGGCCTGTCCGCCAACGGAGTGGGCGACGACTTCCGGACAGATGCCCAGCCCATAAGCGCTATTGGTCAGGTAGACAACTGCGGTTTTTTCTTTGGGGTAGGCCAGGACGTAGTTCCGGAAGATGCCGTAGTCGCCCCACTGCCAGATGGCAGTGCCATTGGAATCGTTCTGCGTCCCGAAGCCCAGACTCCAGCCAAGGCCCCTCTCCTTGTTCATGTCGATCTGGGAAGTCAGCATCTCTTTTAGCGTACCCGCCCCTAGGCCTTTGCTGTTGAGGACGGCACAGACAAACTTAGCGTAGTCCTCGGCGGTCGTATAGAGCGTGGCCGCGGCATGAGCTTCCAGCCTCTTGCGGAATTCCTCCGGTCTGCCGAAAAAGCCATGGCCGCTGGCCATCGTTCGTTCGTACTCATCATTCCACACCAGGCGGCTTTTCTTCATGCTCAGGGGGATAAGGACGTCCTTCTGCATCAGGTTTTCAAGCCTGTCGCCTTTAAGCTTTTCCACAACTTGCTGCAGGAAAAAGTAACCATCGGCCGAGTACTTCCATTTCGTTCCCGGCTCAAAAAAGAGCGGATAAGGATTGCCGCGCTCACCATGCGGCATGCCGCTGGAATGGCTCAGCACGTGACGGGCCGTGATCTTCTCGAACCAATCGCGATGGAATCCCTTTTCCTCAAGGGAGAGGCCGAGCCTCTGTTCAATGAGTTCCCTGGGCAGGTAGCTGAACAGGGGCTTGTCGAGATTGATCACTCCCTTTTCGGCCAGCTCCATGACGTAGTAAGCGAAAAAGGGCTTGGTGAGAGAGGCCGCCTCAAAAATGGTCTCGTCCGTGACCGGCTGGCCGGTTTTTATGTTTCGAACACCGAAATTTTGATGCCAGACGATCTTGCCGTGTCGGATCAGGGCAATTTGCAGCCCCGGCACCCTGGCCTGTCTCATCAATTGCGGAATCAGGCACCGAAGATCGACGATGGGGGGCTGTGAGTTTCCATGGCTAACGAGCGGGAGCGGCTTGTTCGCCGGAGCCTGGCAGAACACCAGAGCTGCAGAAATCCAGGTCCCCAGGCACAAAGGCAAGAGCTTGATTCTTGGCATTGGAATTCTCCTTCGTTTAGGCAAAAGCATACTATAGATTAAGACCTGCGTTCCCACCAAAAGGTTGCCGAGCTAGCGTCTGGGGTTGATTCTCATTTTTCAATATGCTAAACTCGCCGAGGTTTGCAGGAAGATTATTTGTCTTGAGGAACTCAAATCCCGTTTGTCTGGACCAGTCCGGCGATATACAAAAGAGGAGGGTAGAGCATGAACGACTTATCCAATAATCCTGTCACGGTTGTGCCTGGAGACAATTTGGTGCCTGTGAGCGACCATCTCCTGCGCATGTTCGATATCCCCGCCTCCCGTATGTTCCTTATCAACAAGAGCCTTTCTGTTTATAAGCAACACAAACCGGACGGCCAAACGTTCGACGCCTCCCAGGGGGACGGCGGAGCCAGTCTGCCTGGAGTTCCGAAGAGCTGCTGGACAGAGCTTCTGAGCTCCAGCGCCGGCACGGGAGTGCCTACGACATGCCCTATGGAACGGATGAATTCCGCAAGGTCGTCGTTGAGAAATATTGGAAGATTGATTCGGCCACGGGCCTGGGGCCGGCCAATGTGCTGGCCACCGTGGGCGGCCGGGACGCCCTGATGAAGGCCTATTCCGCCATGCTCGCCCTGGGACACGGCCGGATCGGGGACCTGATCGTCGTCAGCCGGGTGCCTTGGATTTCTTACAACTGGGGGCCCTACGGGATCGGCGCCAACGTGCTCTTGGCGCCCGGAGAGCCCGAGCACGGTTGGGCCTATACGAACGACGCCCTAGAGGAATGCGTGGCCTGGGCCACACGGTCGGGGCGCAAAATTGCCGGCCTCATCATCACCAATCCTGATAATCCCACGGGAAACACGATCTCTTCCGAGGAGCAGATTCTATTGGGCAAGACGGCCCTGCGGCTCGGTATTGCTTTTGTGCTTTATGACTGGATGTACCACTACGTCACCGACGAACGGCCGATGGACCTCAATTCTTTTATCAAAGCCTTCGATCCGGAAGAGAGGCCGAGGCTCATGTTCTTGGACGGAATCACCAAATCTCTCGGCGCCTCCAACATCCGCAATTGCCACCTCATCGCCTCTGAGAAGGTCGTGAAGTGGATCACCTCTCGCGCCTCCCACACCGTAATCCCCTCCTTTTATTCCATGGCCGTCGCCATGGCCGCCTACGAAATGGGCTATGAAAAGGCGGCTCGCTCGATCATCGAACCAACGAATGCCAGCCGTCTGGCCCTGAAACAATTCCTGATGGAAAACGGCTTCACCTCTATCCTCGGGAAGGGGTATTACGCGTTTCTCCATGTGGGCAAATGGCTGAGCCGGAAAGGGTGGAAGGACAGCGAGCCGCTCGGCCAATATCTCGCCGAAAATCACGGTGTGGCCATCGTCCCCGGAGCCTTTTTTTCAGCCTATGGAGGAGAATGGATCCGCTTCTCCTACGCGACTCCCGTCGAGAAAACCCTGGGAGCTGCCCGGAGGATGCTGGAGGGCCTCGATGCTCTTGTCTCCGAATGAACTCAGCCGGTTCGCCGAAAAATACCAGCTCGCCCGCCAGGAAGCGCTCAAGAGTTTCCCGGAGCGAGGCACCTGCGGACTCGAGATCGAGTGGAACATGCTCGACTCAGGCTTCCGGCCGCTGCAGACCGTTGGCTCGGGCCCGGACAAACGCTCATTTGTGGATGTCCTCAGGGAGGATTTTCTGCCTGCCTGGCTCCTGGAGCGAAGCCAACTCGAAGTCTTCCATTGGATGATTGAATGGATCACCCGGCCCTATTATTCGCCGGCCGGGGCCATCTACGAGGCCCGGCTGCTGGAAGCTTGTCTCTACAATGCCCTGGCGCGTGCGGGCCGCTCTTTCGGCGAACGGCTCTATGCTTCGCCCGGCAACCTCCTCAGCAGAGTCAGCGTGAATCACGAGTCGATACCCGGAGGTTGGAACCTGGCCAAGCGCCGGTACCTGGAGCGCTGCGTCGACCTTTACGGCGCTAACCTGGCCACGGCGGGAATCCACGCCAATCTCTCGCTCCCGGAGACCCTGCTGGCCTGGGACTTCATGCATCTCTCCCCTTCTGAGCGGGGCGATGAACATCTCGACGGCTACAAAAATCACGTTTACATCGAGTGCACACGCCTGATGAGGGCGTTCGCGGCCCTTTTCATCGCCACCTCTTCGAGCACTCCCCTTCGACCCGAGGTCCGGGACGGCGAGGAAATTGTGGTCCTCACGGATTTCGACTCTGTCCGCAATCTCACTTTTCCGAGCCCCGAGGCGCTTGACCTTCCAAACCTATATCGGTCTCACGCGGATTACCTTCGTATCTCCTACGATCTGGTGAGACGCGGTATCCGCTTTGGGAATAATAACTGGACGGCTGTTCGGGCGCGTTCGTTTGCCGAACCCGTCGAACGGCTGATCGCCATCAGCAGCGATCAGCTCCACTCTCTTTATCGCCGCGGCCTCTACGCCTCGGGAGAGACGGCGCCGGTCGAGCAGATGGCCGCAAAGATCGTGGAGCAAAACCTGCTGGCCCGTATCGACCTTCCCATGGCCCGAGTTGAAGTGAGAACGGACGAGGGCGGACATCCGCTCGCTCTCGACATCGCCAATTTGGTCTTCAAAGAGCTTCTGCTCATTCGTTTCTACGCAGACCCCACCTACGGGCGGGCCTTTCGCTACGATGCCGAGGACTTGGGCCGGGCCAGACGAAACGAGAGACGGGCCGCCGAAGCGGGACTGAGGGCGGAGATCGAGGACCCGTTCACAGGAAAGCCGCTCGGGCTGCGTGATTTTCTCGGGCGAACATTGATCGAACTGGAGCCGCTGGCCGAGGCTTTGGATAGAAAAGCGTGGCTGGAGCCCCTCGCTGAAATGTCGAAGGGGGCTCCCAATACCTCCGAGCGGATCAGGAGCCGGCTTCGTGAGGAACTCGGAACGGAGGTTGTCGTTCCCGTTGGTCTGCTCAAAAAGCTCGCGGAGGAGCGAGAAGCGGAGGTCGCATGCGATGTCGAGCAAATCGCGGACCAGCTTGTAAGCCTGGGCGAAGATTCGGCGAAATGGCAGCTGCTCTTGGGACGGGCGCGTGATGAGGCGCGGCGAGAGCCCAGCGCCCCAATCCGTTTCGCTCCCAGATTGGGCGCTTGGCTGGCCGTCACCTACCCCAGCAAAACCGCCGAGATCGCCGATCTCGCCAAACAGCTCATCCGCATTCCCTCGGTCACCAATGCGCCTCCGGGCCAGGAGAGGCTGGATGAAGTGCGGCGCGCAGCCACCCTCATCCACGACTATGCAAAACAGGCCCAACTCGAGGTCCGCATCTTCGAGAAGGGAAAATACCCGGCTCTCGTCATCTCCTTCCCCGGCCGCCTTGAGGCGCCGCTCATGTTGTGCGGCCACTTCGACGTCGTCGAACCCGAGCCGGATGATTCGCAATTTGAACCCAGGATTGATGGCGATTATCTCTTCGGACGTGGCGCCGCCGATATGAAGACCGTCGTCGCGACGTACCTAGTCTGGATGAAAGACGTCCGCCGCAGGGAAGGAACCTATCCGGCCATGAATCTTCTGCTCGTGGGAAACGAGGAAATCGGGGAAGGCGAGCCCACGGGAACTCCCCACGTCCTGAATGATCTCAGAGAGGAGCTTGGCTATGCCCCCGAACTCCTTGTTGCCGGCGAGCGGACCGGGGAATCGGGTGATGAGCTCGTGGGCCAGGTCTGCATCGAGAATCGCGGGCTTGTTCGCCTGGAGATCACCGCCAGAGGAGTGCGCGGACACACGGGCATGGCCGCGGCTCCGGGTGACCTGAGCGCCAGACTCTTCCTGGCCCGTGAAGACCTTCTTCGTTTGCTCGGGGCACGGCTAACCCTCAACGCCAAGGAAAGCTGGCGATCGCAGCTCCGCTTTCCCTTCATTCGGGTAGGCCAGGACGGTGTTTTCAATGTCACGGCCAGCGAGGGAACGCTGGGCCTCGAGGTTCGGCCCATCCCTGAGGATAGAGTTAGTCCGCTCGTCGAAGAGGCGAGGGCTTACTGCGACAAAACGGGGCTTGAACTCGCGGTTGTGGCTTCAGAGGACGGGATTTCCTGTGATCCAGCTAATCCTCTGCTGCGGTTGTTGCTGGAGGCGGTGCACCAGGCGTCCGGCCAAAACCCCGTTATCGGCCGGAAACTCCCGGCCACGAGCGCACGGTTTGCGCCGGGCGGTCAAGGCGTCGTTTGGGGTCAAACCGGAATCGGGCCTCATGCCAGGGACGAACGCCACTTTTTGCCCAGTGTCGAGCCCTATTATCGAGCCCTCGACCTTCTGGGCCAGAGATGCTGCAATAAATAAACGGCCGATGGCATTTAGCTTGGCTTGCTTATATCCCATCAGCCGTCGCTTTTACGCCAGGCATCCGACCGTCGTCGCCAGACAGCTCCTGGGAAAAATCCTGGTGCGAAGGATCGGCAGGAAAACGATGACCGGCCGGATCGTCGAAACGGAAGCCTATAGCTCCGATGATCCGGCGAGCCACGCTTATCGGGGCCGGACGGAAGGAAACAGAGCGCTCTTCGGAGAAGTCGGCCGCGCCTATATCTACCTGACCCATGGCCTGCATTATTGCCTGAATGTCGTGGCCAAGAGCGGCAAGCCCGCCGGGGGCGTTTTGATCAGGGCCATCGAACCTCTCCAGGGGATCGACCTGATGAGGGAATTCCGGCCCGGGAGCGGTGCTCGCGATTTGGCCAGAGGGCCTGGAAATCTCACCCGCGCGCTGAAGATCGATAAGGGCCTCTACGGGATGGACCTGACGAAGAGAGGAGCCTTGTTCATAGCCGACGCGGGTTCCGAGAATCTTAAAGTTGCGAGAACGAGAAGAATTGGCGTCACCTCGGCTCAGGAAAAGCGTTGGAGATACATCATCAGGGACAACCCTTTTGTTTCGAGGCCCACTTTTTGACGAGTCTCCGATAACTGCAATTCTTCACGATTCTATTTCAGTCCTTTTCTTTTTGCGGCTCAGGCGACCGATCAAAGACAGCCAGTTCTTCGATTTCCATCCCGGCCACTTTTGCCTGCACATTCAGGGTGAATCTAACAAAGGAATTGTCAAGAGCCTCGCTCGAATTGGAAAGCTCCGAATGCCTCGGTGTTGACTCTGAACGTATCATAGTGCCAATGTTCGAGAGCTCCCGCGGGTTTGGAGTTGAAATACAGAATGAGCTTCCCGGATTCGCTTTTGACCTCGGTCGTGCCGTACATCTCGTTTTCATACTTCCCACAATAGGCATTGAGGTCCAGGCTGGGCTTGGTATTCAGCACGCGGCTTTCTTCAGCCTTTTTTCTCGCTTCCTCCCCCTTGGCTTCACCCTCTTTGGTCTGCTCCAAAAAGGTCTTGCTCCAATCCTTGACCGGTTCGCCGAGGAAGGCATCGACAATCCGGAAGAAGAGCGCAGCGTCCAATCTGTTTCGGTCACTGTTCGTGAGCACGACGATGCCCAGGTTTTCTTCGGGGAGAAAACCTTGCTGCGACAACATCCCGTCGATGCCTCCATTGTGCCAGATGATCAGGCGGCCACGGTAGTCCTGCAGGACCCAGCCGAGACCATAGGCGACAAAATGAGTCGAGGGATTGTCCTTCTTTTGATCAGGACCGACGGGCATAACAATGTGCGGGTCATGGGTTACCTGGAGGATGGCCGGGTCCAGAATCTGCTTTCCGCCGAACTTTCCGTTCCCCAGTTGGAATCGATGCCAATTGGCCATTTCCATGACGCTGGAATTGATCGAGCCGGCGGGGGCGATATTATCGATATTCCGGTAGGGAATCGCGACGACCTTTCCGTTTTTCTTTGTATGAGGAGTCGCCACATTATCGACGCCCTGCAGATCCTTCGTGCTCGTATTGCTCCGGTTCATCTCGAGCGGCTTGAAGATGCGCCCTTTAATGAACTCGTCCCAGCTCATTCCGGTGACCGCCGGGATGAGCTGCCCCCCTGCTAAGAACATAATATTCTGGTAACCGAACTGCGAACGGAAGCTGGAATTGGGTTTCAGGTAACGAATTCGACGCAGAATTTCCTCACGGCCGAAATCCTGTCCATACCAGAGGGCGTCTCCCCTGCGGCCGAGTCCGCTTCGATGGGAGAGGACGTCTCTCACCATGAGTTCCCGGGTCACATAGGGATCAAACAGCTGAAATCCTTTGAGGTAGTCTGTGACGTGATCATCCCAGGAGAGCTTCTTGTCCTGAACCAAAAGAGCCACCGCTGTCGCCGTAAAAGCTTTTGTGTTTGATCCGATGGCGAAAAGGGTATTCTCATCCACCGGCTCATTCTTTCCGACTTCCCTCACGCCGTATCCTTTTGCCAGCACGACTTTGTCGTTTTTCACGATCGCGACGGCCAGTCCGGGCAATTCCCAATCTTTCATCGCTTTCAGGATGTAGGCGTCGAGCCCTTTGAGAGGGTCAGTCGCAGAAAACAGAACTCCCGGGCTCGCACTGAGCAACACAGCTATCAGAAAAAGGAGAGCCGTTTGAAAAAAGGGTTTTCTCATTTGTTCCTCCAATCATGATTTATCCAATACTACAGAGATTCTCGAAGAAAAAAAAGGCTTTTTTATATGTCGCTCCAGATTCGGAACGGTCAAAGATTCAGATGGACCGAAATGGCCCTAGGACCCGCTGATCAGCCGATAGAGTTTCTCCATATCGTTGGCGATGCCGGGTGCCTGGCGCTCGAGGAATCTGATGAATATGTCCCCGCCGTAATAGAAGGTCACTCGGTTAAAGGGTGGGCTTTCCCCGCCCGAATTTTCAGGCAGGCCAACGGCCTTCCGGATGCGGTTTTCAATATACCGGGCCACACCCTCCTTCCATTCCTGCCAGGTCATGTACTCCCAGGCCTCGGCTGAAAGGTTTTTTTTCAGCTCCGCCCTCAGGGTTTGCTCCTTCGGCCGGTCATTTTGAACCCATGCCTCGATGAGAGCCGGGTAACGCCCAGAGAAAGTTTTGTCCTCATACGGGAAGGGATATTGGAGCTCCCACATGTAATCCTTTTTCTTCATGGCTTCCTGAAAGACGGCCAAGCTTTCTTTGAGCTTCTGCTCGCAGCATTCCCACTGAGCGCAATGGACGAACTCATGAAAGATGAACACAAATCCGTCCCTCTGATCGAAAATTTCGCCGGTCACGACACAGGCCATCCGGTTTTCCCAGAACGCGAGAGGCATGGCCGCCCTGATTCCCTTGGGGATGTTGAACGTGTCGGGCGCCGCCAAGACGAGTCGATAAGTTTTTTTCGCCGGGACAGGTTCGAAGATGTAAAACGTTTTGTCCTCGACTATGGCGACGGGATAGACCTTTTTCAGGGCGGGGTGGATCTTGGCGATCTTGGCCTGAAACGGGAAAACACTTTGGAGGAGCTCCCCATACTTTTTCTCCATGGCGCTTTGAGCGGGTTGCCCGAAAAGAGGACCCAAAGCCTGTATCAAAAATGTTGTGACCAGCAATCTCCTGAGCGTCTTCATGGTCGTCCTTTCAATTCGATTATAATTCTTTGCTTAGGATTATCAAACCCAGTCAGCTAAGAATCCGGGTCAACGCGAAAGCTCCGCTCTGGGGTTGGGCTTCACTGTGATTTTCTTGCGCAAGCCGCCGCGGTCGACTTCGAACACGATTGGCTCGCCGGTCCGGAGGAGAGGTCGGAGCGTTTTGAGAGGTGGATCGAGCAGCTTGGCGCCGTTGGCGGTGAGCACGATGTCTCCCTCTTTGAGTCCGTCGCGCTCCGCGGCGCTTCCGGGCATGACGCGCCTAATCGTGATCCTGCCCTCGGCTTCGACTCCCATCTCGATTCCGAGCGAAAACCGCGGCATCGACTCTTCGCGCACGAGCTCCACCAAACGCTCCCCCAGCGCGGACGCAGGATCGCCCCGTCCCGAGTGCGCGTTAGTGCACATGATCATCAGATTCTCCGGACCCTCGGTGTACAGGCAAAAGTAGCCGCGCATATCGCCGCCGGCGAGGACTCCGTCCGTCCAGTACTTTGCCGCGGCCTCGGGCGAGAGCGTCTTTCCGCTGCGGATGGCCTCCAGCCAATTATAAAGGTCGTGGGGCGTGGACTGCATTCCGCCGCTTCCCATCACGAGCCACGACGTCTTCCCCCAATACTTGGGTATGTTGATCTTGCCGTAAGTCCGACCGCCGTACCCGACCGCGAAGTCGTCGTCGGAGAAGCGAGCTCCGTCCTCGTGAAGGCCCGTCCGGGTTAGGCCCGCGGGTTCGAAGAAGTGGCGCTGGAGAAAATCACTGTAGGACTGCTTGGACACGATTTCAACGATCGCGGCGAGCAGCCCCCATGCCGAGTGCGAATGCGCCTGTCCCTTGCCAGGTGGAAACAGCAGATCCTGACCAAGAATGCGTCGGATTGCTTCCGTCCGGTCGATCCAGGAGAGATCCGGGTCTGCGTCCACCCCTCTGATATCGTGAAAGTTCGGAAGCCCCGACCTGCCGCTCATGAGGTGACTCAGGGTCATGGATCGCTTGTCCTCGGGAACATCACTAAGGTACTGAGTTATGAGGTCTGATGTGTGAAGCTTCCCCATCTCCTCGAGTTTCAGGATGGCGGCCTTGGTAAAATCGATGGGAACAGAGCCGATCGCGAAGATCGTTTCGGTCGTATTCGGAATACCCTTCTCCCGGTTGGCCAGTCCGTACCCCTTGTGCAAGACGATCTTTCCGCCACGTACGACCAGGACGACGCCGCAGAAGCCGGCCTTGGCTTCTTCGTCCAAACGCGTTGAGAGTGATCCCCAGGTCAGCGGCGGGACGGCGGGTAATGCTTTCTCGGATGGCCGGGTAGCCTCTAACTCCAGCGCGATGATCTGATGGGGCGGCGCGGTCTGAAAACGGAACGCAACCGACGTTTGGACCTCGTCCTGAAGAAAGGTGATGCGGGCGCCATCGTCGCCGAGCGGATTCACCAGCACACCATCAAAACCCAGGCATGCGGCGCGGATTTTTTCAAGATGCTTGAGCAA
This sequence comes from Candidatus Aminicenantota bacterium, assembly GCA_963770045.1. Lineage (GTDB taxonomy): Bacteria > Acidobacteriota > Aminicenantia > Aminicenantales > CAVYOD01 > CAVYOD01. The sequence continues at coordinate 79,295 of CAVYOD010000013.1, forward strand.
GTCGCCCGGAGCGAATTTGTCGCGGTACTCCTTCGCGAGATGCACTTCCATGAACTTCCGAAGCGATTCTTCGCCTGCACTTTCCACCATTCCCTCGACGGCTCTGCCGCGGAGCTGAAGCGGGCCCTGGTCCTTGTCCTGCGAGAAGGAGATGGAGAGGACCAGTGCAGCAATAGCGATCATGATCATAGTCCTGAGTGCGATGGCTTTCATCTGATTTTCTCCTTGCCTTACGAACTGATTTTCCTCCCAAAAGGTCGGGGGTGTCGGGCCCTTCTTATCGCACGGGAAAGAATAATGCAAGCTTTGGACATCGGCTGTCAAGTGCCGGTGGATCTTTCGCCGGGCTGCTAGGGGATTTTGACAGATCGATATGACCGGAATACAATGCCGGGAGCTGGATAGAGGAGTTTCAAAATGTTCAAGAAGGCATTTCGGTGCACGCTCGCGCTAGGCGTGCTTCTCGCGCTTTGCAGTCCACTCGTTTTCAGCCAGGAGCCGGAAGCGATGAACATCGACGCTGCCCAAAAGCAGGCGATCGTGGATGAGATCTCCGCGCTTCTGAACAAAAACTACATCTTCGCTGAAACAGCGAAGAAAATGGAGGAGCTCATCCGGGGGCGGCTCAAGAACGGTGATTACGACAAGCTGACGGGGGCCCGGGAGTTCGCCCAGGCCGTGTCACAGGACTTGACGTCCGTGAGCAAGGACAAGCACCTGGGTTTTGCTTTTCGTCCCCAAATGGCGGCCGAGATCAAGCGCAGGCGGAGTCAGAACGAAGACGAGGCCAAAGCCGCCCAGGAGCACCAACTCGCCGCCGCCAGGCGTGATAACTTCGGCTTTCGCAAAGTGGAACGGCTGGCCGGGAACGTCGGCTATCTCGATTTCCGGTATTTCGCTTCGGCCAACCAGGCTGGGGGGACGGCCGTGGCTGCGATGAACTTCCTGGCCAACTGCGACGCCGTGATCATCGATCTGCGCCAGAACGGCGGCGGCGACCCCACGCAGATCCAGCTCATCAGCTCGTATTTCTTCCCCGAGCCGGCTCACCTGAACGATATTTACACACGGTCTGAAGATAAGACCGAGAACTTCTGGACACTACCCTACGTCCCGGGGCCGAAGCCGGTCAACGCCGACCTCTACGTTCTCACAAGCGGAGACACTTTCTCCGGGGCCGAGGAGTTCTCTTACAACATGAAGAATCTGAAGAGGGCCACGTTGATAGGTGAGACAACCGGCGGCGGCGCCCATCCCACGGACGCCATGATCGTCCAGGAGAAGTTCATCCTGCGCGTTCCTACCGCCCGGGCCATCAACCCGATCACGAAGACGAATTGGGAAGGCACGGGCGTCACGCCGGACATCCAGGTCCCCGCCTCCCAGGCGTTCGACCAGGCCTACACGATGGCCCTGGAAAAACTGGCGGCTAAGACCTCCGATCCGGAGAGGAAGAGCGAGTTCGACTGGGTCCTCGTCGGGCAGAAAGCAAAGCTCAATCCGCCGCCCGTCGGTGACAAAACCCTGCGAACCTATGTTGGCGCGTACGGGGAGCGAAAAATCACTCTTGAAAACGGTGTCCTCTACTACCAGCGAACCGGCCCGAAGCACCGGCTGTTTCCGTTGACCGAAACTCTGTTCGCGGTCGAAGGGAGCGATTATTTCCGGGTCGAGTTCTTGGTGAAACAGGGAAAGGCGGTCGAATTGATCGGGCTTTACGATAACGGAGAAAGAGAGCCGTCTCCGCGTACAGAGTGACCGATTCGATCACGAAATGTGTTTGACAATCTTACTCTTTCTGCCGCAACATTCTTGATGAAATAAAGCCTGAAAAATAGAAACAATGGCTGAGTCTAATAATCCTTATATGATCGTTATTTTTTTCTTATACGGGCTCTCCTTTTTTCTGTTGGGAATATCCATCAGTCTTCAATCCCGAAAGGGAAGCGAATTCAAGTTCGGAGCCTATCTGTGGCTTCTGGCCATGTTCGGTATTATTCATGGATGCAACGAATGGCTCGATATGTTTCTGATGCTTGGAAAATCCTACTGGGCGCAATCCAGCACACAAGCCATGGAGATCATGCGTTTTTTTGCCGGCATGATCTCATTTATTTTTCTTTTTCTTTTCGCCCTTTGCATCATATTCCTTAATAAGAGGGCTCTACAATGGCTCCTGCCGGCAAGTATCTTCTGTTTAAGTCTTTTTATCGGCACGCTTTTTATTTATGGCCTGGTTTCAGGATTCAGCAAGCAATGGTCCTTTACCAGTGATATATTGATGCGATATTGCCTTGGATTTCCAAGTGCCAGCCTGACCGCCTTCGCATTCCTAAAGCAAAAAACGGCTGATGAGATTCGAAGCCTGAATACTCCTTCAATAAACTCCTGGCTGACTGGCTCAGCCGTATTATTCGGATTATTTGCTGTTCTGGACGGCTTAATTGTCAAGGAGGCGCCATTCTTTCCCGCATCGATTTTCAATTATGAGGATTTTATACGAACGGCAGGCTTTCCGGTGCAGATTTTCAGAGCATTATGCGCGGGTGGTATATTTTATTATATACTGCGGATTATTAATATTTTCGAGATGGAAAGAAAATTCAAACTTGAAAATGCCTACAAAGAAATCATCAGAATCAGTACGAGAGAACATGAACGAGTCGGCCAGGATATTCATGATGGGTTATGCCAGGAATTGACGGGGATTCTTTTAAATGAAAAAGTCCTAGAAAAACGGCTGGATGGCCTTGGCTTGCCCGAGGCCGCCCAGCTAAAAAAAATAGCCGAATTAACCGATCAGACAATATCTCATGCCCGGGCTCTTTCAAAGAGCCTTTACCCGGTTGCAATTGAAGAGCATGGACTTGTCCATGCTTTGCGCGACTTTGCGGATACAGTTGAAGAAATTTACACCATAAATTGTCGCCTTGAAATTGATGCTGGCATAACCATCAAAGATCATGCTGTCGCCAATCATCTTTTCAGGATCACTAGGGAAGCCATTAACAATGCAGTTAGACATGGAAGGGCAAACACGGTTACTATTTCCCTGCATCGTGAAGCTGACGATAGGATGGTCCTTTCCATTATAGATAATGGTTCAGGTATTACACTTCCTTTTGCCTACAGCAGCGGCATGGGTTTGAAAATAATGAACTATCGGGCAAAAATGATCGATGGAACGCTCGAAATCAGCCGTCATCGGCAGGGCGGTACTCAAGTCGTTTGCATTTTTAAGCCAGGGAGGGAAGAAAAATGGAAACTCCCCCGAATAACAACCTGGGAAAAATTGAAATCATCATCGTTGACGACCATCCAGTTGTCTGCCACGGACTTGCGCAGATCGTTTCCCAAGACGATAACCTGCATGTATGTGCGATAGCGGAAGATGCACAAACCGGCTTTGAGGCCATCAAGAAGCATAAGCCAGATGTCGCGATTATAGACATTTCATTGAAAGACATTAGCGGGATTGAGCTGATTAAATGGGTTAAGGATCTGGATCTCAATGTCGCCATGCTGGTCATATCGATACACGACGAAGCGGTCTACGCGGAACGTGCTTTGAAAGCTGGAGCACTTGGTTACCTCATGAAGCAGGAGTCGCCGGATAAAATAATTCAGGCCATCCGTCAGATCCTCAAAGGCGAAATTTATGTAAGTGATTCTGTTGCGAAGCGCATGATGCGCCATTTGCTAAAAGGACATGATGAAAAGACCATGCCCATCGACAGACTGAGTGACAGGGAACTGGAAGTATTTCAAATGATCGGCAGAGGATTCAAGCCCAAACAAATCGCCGACAAACTATGTCTGAGCATAAAAACCGTTGAAACGTACCAGTCGAATATAAAGGAAAAACTTTTTCTTAAAAATGCGTTCGAACTTGCACAATATGCTGTTCAATGGATGCAGCAGAATACATAATTGCTGCTGAATTTTTATCGGGGAATTCCCCGAATCAATAATCAGGGTTACCCTGATAGTAAAACCGGTTTTATTTTTATATTTTATGTTCTTGCGATAATACCCGAAATGACGATCGATGAATCCAAGCCGAAGGATTTGTTTTGACTTATCAATGTCTGGCTGAGCGACTTTTAATATAAGGCGTTATATATTTTTAAGGAGGTCATTTCCATGCCCAAATTCTTTTTCAAAATGTTCCTTTGTGGGCTTTTGATATTTTCATTATCAACCCTAATTGCCTCTCCGGCCATCTCCGCGCCAGGCAACGAAAAAAGCGCTGCCCAGGAAGCCACTAAGAAAAAGGAAAAAAGTGCGGGCCAGGAAACCAAGGAAAAAGGCCAGGCCGCTGAACAGAAGGAGAATGTCGAAATCACAGTCACGGCGTCTCGCGTCGAAATCCCGCTCAAGCAGAACCCCGCCGCGACGACAGTCGTTGAAACGCCGATCCTGCAGACCATGCACCGGACCATCTGCATCGACGAGGCGCTGAAGCTCGTCCCAGGCGTCAAAGTGGACAACCAAGCCGATGGCGCACGTGTCCACCTCTCGATCCGCGGCCAAGGCATCTTAACAGAGCGCGGCACCCGGGGCATCAAAACGCTCGTGGATGGGATCCCGCTCAATGACCCGTCGGGCTTCGTTTCCGATTTCTTTGACGTGGACTGGGCGACCGTCCGTCGCGTCGAGGTTTTGCGCGGGCCGGCCGCGGCTTTCTACGGCAGCGGCTCGTCGGGTGGCATTATAAATATCTTGACCCGCGACGGCGGCCCCGGCTCCTTCTATAGCGATGTTTTTCTCAGCCGCGGGATGTACGGCCTTAAGAAAGGCCAAGGCGAAGTGGGCGGAACGACCGGGATCATGAATTATCATGTTTCCGGCTCCATGCTCACCGGAGACGGCTATCGTGATCAATCGAAATATAATGCCGATAACGCCTATGGAAAGTTCCGGTTCAATTTCAGCCCCACGGTCAAGATGACGGCGATTCTCGGCTACACGGACTTCTTCAACCAAAACCCCGAGGGCCTTAACCTCAGCTGGTTTAGCGCCAACCCGAGCGTGCTGCGGCGCATCGCCAATCCCGACTCCTATAAATATAACGAGTATCAAAAAACCGGCCGATTCACGGGCGGCGTGACCGGAACGGTCGGCCTCGCCGCGAATCTGGACCTGGCGGTGACCGCCTATTTCCGTCACACCAAGTACACCGAGTCGGTCCCTTCGTCTGTGATCCACCGCGGCTATGACACACCCGGTCTCTCGCTCCAGGTTAACCACAATTCCGGCGAGGACTGGCTCAAGAACCATCTGAGCGTCGGGGCGGATTTCGGCTGGCAGAGCATTGACGAATTTAAGCATCCTAACCTCGGCAATGCCGTCGAAGGCCCAGGACTCCAGTCCAACCAGACCATGACCCAGAGCGCCGCGGGGATCTTTGTTCTCGACCGGCTCGAGTTTGGCCCTGAGTGGGGTGCCTCATTGAGCCTGCGCTATGACGATGTCACCTGCAAGCTGGACGATCATCTCGGCAGCCTCTCGGGCAACGCTTCGTATAAAAAAGCGACGGGACGCCTCGGCATCACCTGGAATCCTCTCTCCGACCTCGGATTCTATACGAGCTGGGGCACGGGGTTCCTGCCGCCGGGCACCGAGGAGCTGGCCAACAACCCCAACGCCTTCGGAGGATTCAACCAGGATCTCAAGCCGGCCACATCGAACGGCCAGGAGATCGGCGCAAGAGGTTCGATCAGCAAATATTTTGTCTACGACTTCGCCCTCTTTCATCTTGCCACGGACAAGGATTTCGGCCGATACAGGGTAGCCTCGCGTCCGCTAGAGACTTTCTACGGCAATGTCGGGTCGACCGCGCGCTACGGCCTGGAGGCTTCCCTCGCCTGGTTCCCTGTTGAGCCTCTTGCCTTGAGGCTGGCTTACACCTATTCTCATTTCAAGTACGATTCTGTTGCGACACTCGCCGGGGCCACCTTTAAGGGAACTTGGCTCCCCAACTCTCCCCAGCATCAGCTCTATCTCGATGGGGAATACAAGATCACTCCTGACTTGACGGCCGGCGCCGCCTTGGAGTATCTCAGCTCCTGGTATATCGACTCGACGAACGCGATCTATCCGAACGGCTATGGCCGCACCGACCCGTACGCCCTCGTCCACGTCCGGCTCAGCTACAAGTTCAATATGGGTGGGATTCCGTGGCAGATCATGCTTTCTGGCCGGAACATCTTCGGCGTCGAATACTACGGCTTCACCGAGCCCGACCCCGATGGTAACTCCTATCAGCCCGCCGCAACCGCAGAATGGGGACTCAGTCTGCGCCTCGGGCTGTGAAGACCCAATGAGCTTGGTGTCCCGGTCTTAGCAAATTTGCACTCTCTGCTTCTTTTCCAGTCCGGCCGTGCCGCTCAGCGTGCTTGCGTTCCATTTTCGCGTCCAGGTAAAATGCGCCTTTAAAGAGAGGCTTGCAGCGAAGGGAACTAGCCATTTCGTAAAAGACCAACAGTTGCCAAAGCCAAGCTAGCTGCACGATGTTCTGCACGTCTTGACATCCCTTCTCGTCCAGATTTATCATCCGTGACAATGAGACGAGGAAAAACGGGAGCATGAACGCTCATTCAGCCATCCCAACCAAAAAGGAATTTCTTTCGCACTCAGACAGATTTTCGGCTCCAAAAGGAGAGTAGAAATGCGTATTAAAAAAAGCATTATCCTCTTTCTGCTCATCGGCATTGTCAGCATCGGCGCAGTTCTAGCCGCCGCCGACCTGACCAAAGAAGAACAGACGTGGCTGGACAGGGCGTCCCGACAGGAGCGCAACGGCTGGATTTTTCTGCACATCGAGGGAAAGCCTTTTGCTCGCGGTTTTCAGCACGGCTACCTTCTGGCCAAGGAGATTGCCGAAAGCCTGCGCGTTGAAAAATACATGGACTGGTGGAACACGGGGAAGGACGTGGCCCTTTTTTGTTGAGCAGACCTTGAAGATGTTTGCCTCGAAAATCGATCCCGAGTTCCGGGAAGAAATGGAAGGGATTGTCGCCGGCGCCCGCAAAGCAGGGATTGACGTGAGCTACGGCGATATCGTTCTGTCAAACGCATCGTCTGAAATCATGGGTTACTGGTATCCCTGGTTCCGTAAGGAAGCCGGTCAGCCCCTGAAAACCGGTGGGTGCAGCGCCTTTATCGCCGCCGGAAAAGCCACTTCGGACGGCCGAGTTGTCATGGCCCACAACACCTGGACACATTTTGCGAACGCTTCGTCGAATGTCGTCATCGATCTGCTGCCCGAAAAAGGATACAGAATACTGATGCAGGGATTCCCCGCTGGTATCCACAGCGGTACGGATTTTTTTATCTGTTCATCGGGACTGGTAGGGACCGAAACCACGATTGACTACTTTAAGGGATTCAACCCAGATGGAATTCCCGAGTTTGTCCGCATCCGCAAGGCGATGCAGTACGCTGGCAACCTGGACGAATGCCTCAAGATTATGATCGACGGCAACAACGGCGGCTACGCTAACACCTGGCTCTTTGGTGACGTGCGCTCGAACGAAATCGCCCGGTTGGAGCTGGGCCTCAAATATCATCCCATCGAGCGGACGCGGGACGGTTTTTATTGCGGTTCCAACATCACTCAGAACATTCCGCTGCTGCGCGAGGAAACTGAGGGGGATTTCGATAACATCAAGTACAGCGATATCGCTAGGAAAGTGCGGTGGCTCCAGCTTTTTGACAAATGGATGGGGAAAATTGACGTGGAACGAGGCAAGATCATGCTGGCGGATCATTATGATGTCTATGCCGGCAAAGAAATTCCGAACGACCGCAGCATCTGTGGCCATTGGGAGCTGGCTCCCGATCCGGCCGGCACTTCCGGTGACAGCTGGGCCAAGCCTTATTACCCCGCAGGTGCTCTGGACGGCAAGGTGGTGGACGCCCGGATGGCTCAGGAGATGTCCTTTTGGGCTAAATGGGGAAGCTCCTGCGAAATCCCCTTTGACGCCCAGAAGTTCCTCCAGGAGCACCGTCAGTACGATTATCTTAAGGGGTATTTGAAGAGCCGTCCGACTCAACCCTGGACGGTTTTCAAGTCAAGTTCAAAATAGGATAGGAGCGAGCGATTTACCAAGACCCCTAAATTTATTGAATAGCATGGTCCGTCCCCACTTTCGTGACTTTCTCCGGTCTCATCTGAGCCCGATTCCCTGCAATTTAAGGAAGAAGTAACATCCAATTCCGAAAATGATCCAGCCAAGAAAAGAGATGAAGGTGGAGGCAGAGCCGCCTCGCCGCCCCGCATTCTCTCCATGACATGAATAAAGAATGCCTTATCTTGGGCCGCCCCCATTGATGGGGACCCCTTTGTTAGATCAACTCTGTTAGCTCAATCGTTTCTGCGCTCGAAGGAACCAAAAATATCGATGTTCATTTCGGAGATCATCGCCCTGGAGTCGATTATAAACGTAACATCCACTCCTTGGCCGACGAATAATTTGGCCATGTAAGGAATATTGGGACCGAAGGAAGCGCGGAACGTATCAAGGTATTTGTGCTGGAGCGTCGCGGAGGGATACGAATCAAAATCTAGAGCGAGCTGACCCTCCCTGAGGACAACTCTCACGTTGCCGTAGAGCGGGCTGGTGTACGTGCCCTCATACCGGTTCAGCGGCCAAGGAAGGCCTTGTGTTTTCGGGAGGGAGAAATTCTGGTTTATTTGGGCGGCGGGTGCAGATGGAGGCAGTGGTTCCAGCTTTTTCCAATCTCGCTCCGGAAGGCCGAGATACATGTCAAAAATCCTGTACATGAGGTTCGAGAGCAGCATTGGGTAAAAGGTGTTGCAGTGGATCGCGACTCCCAGGTTCTCCTCGGGGAGCATCCCGACGATCGACCCCATGCCGTCGGTGGCTCCGGCATGCGAAACGACGAGTTTGCCTCGATAGTCATTCAACATCCAGCACAGGCCGTATAAGTAAAAATGCGTCAAGCCGGTTGTTGTCCCTTCCATGATCGATTGTGGAGAATTCATCACCTTCTGGGCTTCCTCGCTCCAGAGCGTCTTCCCCTGAAAGGTGCCTTTCCCCAGGTGCAGCTGAATCCATTTTGCGTAATCCAATGCGGTTGAGTTGACCGACCCGGCGGGGCCGATATTGTCGATGTTGAGCCAGGGAATCGCGGTCAACTTTCCATCCGACAGGACATAAGGAGTTGCGATGTTATCTCCTGCTCGAAAATCGCGAATACTCGTATTGCTCCTGGTCATACCGAGTGGACCGAATATTCTTTCCTTGACGTTCTCATCCCAGCTCTTTCCAGTCAGCCTGGCAACGAGTTGTCCGGCTACGGTTATCATGAGGTTCTGGTAGATAAACTGCGAACGGAATCCCGTGCTGGGCTTGACGAAGCGAACCTTATGGACGATATCATCCCTGGTGAACGAGGAGCTCAACCAGACGAAATCCGCTTCCGGGAGTCCGCTCCGGTGGCAAAGCAGGTCGCGGACGGTGATCTCGCGTGTGACATAGGGGTCATACATTTGAAATTCAGGGAGATGATCGACAACTTTGTCGTCCCACTTGAGCTTGCCCTCGTTGACGAGCGTGGCAACCAAGGCCGCTGTGAAGGCCTTGGTCGTGGAGCCGCAGCCGAAGATGGTGCTCTCGTCAACGGGCAGCTTCTTCTCTATGTCCCTGTAGCCAAATCCCTTGGCATAGACAACATGTCCGTCCTTCACAATGGCCAGGGCCAGCCCTGGGACCTTCCAAGTCTCCATGGCCTTAGGCAATGCTTCGTCGAGATTTTTGTGGGAAATCTTGACCTGGGCAATCTCGACTCTTGGAACAATCAATAGGGAGCCAACTACGATTATCCAGACATATTTCTTTCTCATGGATGACTCCTTTCCCAGCTTTATTTGCCAGGCTTCGCGTTCGAGGCGATGATCGCTTTGACACAGGCTTCAATCGCTGTCCTGGCCCCTCCCCCCGCGCGATTGGCAAGAAATGAGAAAATAAAATCGCCTCTATCGGTATGCACAGCGCCGGAGAGCGCACGGACCCCTTGGATGTAGCCTGTCTTGGCCTGGACCTTCCCCCGATATTTGCGTTCCCAGAAGTGATTTTCTATGGTCCCGTCGATTCCACCCACGGCCAGAGTGTTTTCGTATGTTTCCCAATTGGGGCCTGACGAGAGATGGAGAAATACCTTGGCAATCGCCGAAGCGCTGAGCCGGTTTTCCCGGCTGAGTCCGCATCCGTCGGCGATCGTAAACTCCCCGTCACCAATTCCGAGGCTCCGCAAGTATTCGGACACGACGCGGCTTCCGGTCTCCCAGCTCCCCCCTTTCCCGGTCGGCTGGGCCTGCGCTCCGAGCGCTTTGAAAACGGCTTCCGCGGCCAAACCCAGGCTATCTTTGTTCATGCGCTGAAGGCAATCGATGAGTGAGGTCTTGAACTCGACGACCGGCTGGAACTCGCAACTCTCGGTCAGTGGCTGCTCGAGTATGCGCCCGCCGACCCTGATCCCTTCTCGAGTCAGGGCCTCGAATAGAAGCTGGCCAAAGAAGAGGGCCGGGTCCTCTACGGCAACCGAATACGGCCCGGCGCGACTTGCGCATTTCCCTCGGATAAGAAGCCGCCCACGCTCGCCGGTGCGCTCCACGCTGAACCAATTCTCACGTCCAAAAACAGGCCTGACCGCGTTGACAACGCTGAAGTATCCTGTTGGAGGATCCAGGACAAGAAGGATCTTCCCCTTTTCGTTCACAATCGAAACCCCCACGCAATTGCCCAGATAGTTCAGTCCGCCCACCTCACAGGCATATTTCTGAACGAGTTGCTCCCGGGGCCAGGAGGGATGTGTGCGCTGACTATCAAAGACTGAAGTGTCCAGGATAATGTCCGAGATGGACTTGACATCCCTCTCCTTCAGGCGGGTGACAATATCCTTGATGACATTTTGATTCTGATGATGGCGCCCCGGATCGGGAGATCTTTCCGTTAAGGCCGAGGAGTGGATCTCCGCTTCCGATGACGACGAGGGAATCTCCGCAGGTGCCGACTGCGGGTCACGAAAGTAAAATCCGGCCCGAGCCGTTCAAGGGCCGCGGCCGAAGTAACGATTTTCATGTTCGAGGCCGGGAGAAGAGCCAGATGAGGGTTTCGCTCATAAACGACCTCGCCGGTCCCGCTCCGGAGAATGCAAGCAGATATGAGGACCCTCTTCAGCGCCCGCTTGTTGAGGATGAGGTCGATCTGCCGGGGGAGATCATCAGAAGGATTGGCCAAGACGAAAAGGAGCGCGGCCAGAAAAAAATAGACGGCGAAAAAAGCCTTTTTCACGATCACTCTGCGTCTCCGGCTAACATCAAACAAGAGCATATACATTAATGAAAAGAAGCGCCGGGCGCAAGCCTCTTGTTTAGGTTCGTTGTCTTGACTCCCCTCGAGCCATGGTCTATCATCGCCGCATGCGCTCTTCGCACCGCTCTCGCATCCTTGACCAGTTCACACGCCAGGCCATTCCTTTTTCGCAGTGCGGAAACATTCGCAACCAGGAAGCGCTGAACCAGATTGTGCGGATGGCTGAGCGCCGGCGCGGAAGATACCGTGCTGGATGTGGCCTGCGGGCCAGGCTTACTGGTCCTCGCCTTTGCCCGTGAGGTCCGGCACGCCAGCGGCATCGACCTGACTCCGGCCATGCTGGAGCAGGCCCGCAAGGCCCAATTGGAACAGGGATTGACGAACGTGAGCTGGCAGCAAGGCGATGTGACCTCTCTTCCCTATCCTGACGCTCAATTCTCTATTGTGAGTTCCCGGTTTCTCTTTCATCACCTCCTGGACCCGCTGGCCGTCCTGAAAGAGATGAAGCGGGTGTGCCGGCCGGGAGGACGCGTGGTCGTGGCGGACACTGCGCCTTCCGCCGGCAAGGCCGCAGCCCTGAACGCAGAAGAGCGATTGCGCGATCCTTCGCATGTGAGGGCGATGCCTCTGGAAGAGCTTTGCGGGTTGTATGCTAAGGCGGGACTTGCTTCGCCGCGCACGGGGATGTACCGTTTGGAAGGCGAACTCGAAGACCTGCTCTCCCGTTCATTCCCCAACGCGGGTGATGCCGACCGCATCCGCGGAATCTTCGCCGACTCGATTCCCGACGACGCGCTCGACTTGGCCACGCGCCGGGAGAAGGGAAAAATCTTTTACAGCTTCCCAGTGGCGATCCTGGTCAGCAGCATTTAGCTCCGCAAGAGTTCACCGTCCTAAAGGGCATTTTTTGTCCTCAAAAAAGGAGGACTTTTCGGCTCCATTTGTAATCCAGTCGCCGCTTCGCTAAGCTCTAGATCATGTTTAAGCCGCTGAAAATCGGGGAAGTGAAGATTGATTTTCCGATGGTCCTCGCCGCGCTGGCCGGTTACAGCGACCTCGCCTACCGCTTGATCTGTCGCTCCTGTTCCGCGCCTTACTGCACGACCGAGGCCATGCTCGACCGCCAGATGATGCTGGAGAGAAAGGTCCGGCACCGGCTGGTCAAGGTCGACGAAGTTGATCATCCTGTGGGTGGCCAGATAATGGGGAACAACCCCGACCGGATGGCCCGGGCCGCAGCGGCTCTGAGCGACATGGGATTTGACGTTATCGACCTCAATTTCGCCTGCCCGGTCAGAAAAGTGCTCGCCCGGCAGCGCGGCGGATACATCATGAGCCAGCCCGGTCAGGCTCTTGATATCATCAATGCCGTCGTCGGCGCGGTCCGTGGCCGCCCTGTGACGATCAAGCTGCGGCACGCCTTCTACGAGTCGGATAAAAACCGTGAGGCCTTCTGGAAAATCGCCCACGGAGCTTTCAAAGCCGGAATTGAGGGGATCTGCGTTCATGCCCGCAGCGTCGAACAGAAATACAGGGGACGGGCAGATTGGGATTTTCTATCGCAAGTCAAGCGAGAGTTTGCTGACAGGACTATCATTGGCTCCGGAGATATTCACACCGCGGCGGATGCCCTGAGGATGATCGACCAGACGGGCGTTGATGGCGTCGCGGCTGCCCGAGGGGCCATCGGCAACCCCTGGATATTCCGCCAGGCCAGGGATATCGCCGCGGGCAGGAAGCCTTTTCAACCGGACATCGACGAGCAGCGCGACCTCCTCTCACGGCACTTCCGGCTGGCCTGCGATCTCTACGGTCCAAAGCGGGGGCCAAAGATCATGCGCAATTTCGGGATTTATTACGCCCGGATGCATCCTCACCCGGCTAAAGTGCGCCTGGCCTTCGTCAACATCAAAAACGACGAGGACTGGCAGGCGTTGATGAAAACCTATTATGAAGGGACCGGTCAACGTCAATGTCTTTAAAATGTCTTTAAATGGATGTGGGCCGCTTCCCCCGCCTCGCATCCAGGCTCCATGGTCCCGCGCCGGCGGCCGAGAAATAAAGCCAGATGAAGCAGTAGAGCACGGCCTCGGCGCCGCCGTTCAAGACTGGCCATAAACTCCGGGGGAAATGGACCTGGAAATACGCCACCGCCATCTCGCCGGCAAGGAGAAACGCGACGGGGCGGGTGAAGAGGCCGAGGACGAGCAAGGCACCCCCGAAAGTCTCGAGGACGGCGGCGAGCCCGATTTGGGAGATGAGCACAACGGTGCCGCCTTTTGGGGGGATACCGGCGGGGAAAGCGAAGAGCTTCATTGTGCCGTGGAGCATGAACATGAACGCGGCCACGATGCGGAGCACGCTCTGCAGACGCGGGGCCCAGGCCGACCACTTCGCGATGAATTTTGATGCGGTCATGATGCGTCCCTCACTTTTTCCCTTCATTATCTTAAGATTTCGTCGAGCTTGTCGAAGGATTGGCTCCAGCCGGCTTGAGTGTTATCGTTGTCCGGGCCAGGCGGGATGCCAAGGTGCCTCAGAGTGAGCTTCGTCTTGCCTTCATGCTCTTCAAACGTCACCGTCAAAATCATCTCTGGGGGAAAATCCGTGCTCAGGCCGTAGTACGTGGCCGGAACCACATTGCCTTTCTCATCGGCGAAGCTGTCAGTGGAGACGATCCGCTCGAACGGGACGATTTCGCGGTAAACACCCGTGCTCCAGTAATCTTTGCCCTCGGGCGACCTCATGCAGCAGTGATAGACGCCGCCCACGCGGAGATCGATCTTGCATACAGGCGCCGTGAAGCCTTTCGGCCCCCACCAACGCTTCACGCGCTCAGGCTCTGTCCATGTTTTCCAGACGAGCTCTCGCGGCGCGTCGAAGATGCGCTCGATGACGAGTTCCCGCTCAGCAGCCGCCGTGGCACCACTATTTTTTATGGTCATGTTTCTTCTCCTTCCCTATTGGCTGATAATAAAGCATAACGTTCCCTGAACGAAACGTCTTTGTTTTTACGCGCCAGTCTATTTCTCTGTTTGGTCCTTCAAAGCAGCCATCTACTGATACCATCATTTGAAACATGACTTTTCTCATGTTACAGCCGCCGCATCGTTAGCAGCCAGCCTTCGTTATCGAAGGACATTTGTTCCCCCATTATATTATCTCACTTTTCGCCTTTTACATCCTATGCATAAGAGGTATCCGCATCTTTTTTTGACCTAAACCCTGGGTCCAATTAACACTTTTTCGTGGGTATAATTGTCCGTTTGAACAAAAGATAAATTGCCGGCTGGCGATTCTAAATAAGGCTTCCTATATTTGCTCTAGCCGAAACTTTGACAAGTTTTTAACAGATTATTTACAAATTCTTGACAACTTTCCAGTTTCAAAGATGCATGATCATATCGACAAATAAGGAGGGACCAATGAACAAGATTCTCTGTGTTATCCTGACAATGGGTCTTTTGGCCGGAGGAGCCTTCGGGCAGTCCCAGGGGAAGAAGATGGAGTACAGTCTGAGTATGGGTGTCATGACCAACCTCTCGAAGTACAGCTCGTTCGATGAGGCCCAGGGGACGCTGGATCTGCGGGCAGGCATCAACATCGGCGAATCATTCCAGATCAGCCCCGAGATTATGTACGCGACATTCTACAGGATGCATTTTGATTATGCTTATCTGTACCCGGGAGTGGTCGTGAACTACGTCGCCAAGGACTTTTTCCTGGGAGCTGGAGTTGTCGTTCCGATCCTCATCGGCCAAGGACAATCAAACTCGGGCAATCCGGCCCCGAAGATCAACATCGGGTACACAAAAGGACATCTCATGCTGACGGCTTACATGATTACTTGGACGGAGAGCAATATGAATTTCCTCGACTTCAATTTTATCGGCGCGACACTCGGGTACAGATTCTGATTGGATTTTCCTTAAAGGCCAAATGCGGTGATAAGCCTGGGACATCACCGCTTATTTCTTGGTTAGAAGGAAGCTTGGCTTCCTTAGCCGCTGGCAATTCTCATTTTTTGACGGGGCGGCTTTCAGGGCATGATAGAATTTGATGACCTCATCAATAGGAAAGTTCGGTCCGACCCCACATCTTAAGCTCTTTAAGTTTGCTCTGGACTTCTTTCGGAGCCGTTGCAATGTAAGCGTCTACACTTTTTGGTTTTAGTATTTTATTCATAATTTTCTTTGGCGGAGAATTCTGCTTCCTCATAATCCCTCGTATGCCCGCTTTAGAGTGACAATATCAAACTTTTTCATTTTGAGAAACGCCTCAGTCACTCGCGCCAGCTTCTCCTTGTCTTTATCCTTCTGCATCTCGTACATAATAGTGGGAACAATCTGCCATGAGAGGCCGTACTTATCCTTGAGCCAGCCGCACTGTTCCGCCTTTGGGTCCGCGGAGAGCTTTTCCCAGTAGTAATCAATTTCTTCCTGGGTCTCACAGTTCACCACAAAGGATAGTGCTTCGTTGAATTTGAAAAGCGGGCCGGCGCTCATTAATTGCAGCTCTTGTCCAAGAAGCTCGATAGTTATGATTTCAACTGTGCCCGAGGGAGTATTGTCAATGGTCGTTGCAGTTTTTATTGTTGAGTTCTTAAAAACGGAGGTGTAGAACTTCGCTGCTTCGCCAGCCTCTTTGTCGAACCACAAGAATGGGATAATTTTTTGCATAACTTTTTTACTCCTTTCTCTTAAATTGATAAAAATTGCTCCTATTTTAAAGATACCAAAAACCTCCGGCTTTGGCGAGTGTCCTGTGTTTGGCTCCCCTAACGTCGCCTTACTCGAACCATCAAGCTCTTCTTTTCGAATGGGTTCTAAAAGCTATGCTCCACCCACCATAGAACTTATCCAGGCATCGTGCCAATTTGGCTTATTATTTTGCCAAATAAACCTGTCAGGAAAAGCATGGTGCCATCGGATTTATTTGACTTTATCCCATTTAAGCCAACCGCGTCTATTCCTGCTCCGATGAGAAAGCCAACGAGCTTTCCATATTTTTTATTTGGAATCCGGACCTCCGAAATCTGATCAACCGATATAACTTTTTTATCAGATCCGATCCTCATGACAGCTCCTGATACGAAGGTCCGGTCACCGTCGCCATGGTCCAAGAGTGTTGTGCGATGAGCGTATCGCGCACTTTGAAACGTCTTTGGATGTAGAGGAACATGACCGGGGCTTCTTGCGAGACCTTCGAGAGAATTCGTCGTTGCTTGACATATATGCATAAATGATGCATATATATACATATGAGGACCACCATCAATATTAACGATAGCATTCTCAAGAAAGCTTCCGAACTCACCGGAGTCAAAGAAAAGACGTCCCTTGTCCGTATGGGCCTCGAATCTCTGATCGCGCTTGAGAGCGCCCGGAGGCTTGCCAGGCTCGGCGGCACAGAGAACGACCTTCTCCCCATCCCACGCAGGAGAAGCTCCCGTTAGCCATGGTCCTGGTCGATACGTCTGTTTGGGTGACTCACTTCCGCGAGGGAGAGGCCGGCCTTAAAGCTCTTCTCGAGGAGGGAAAAGTCGTCTGCCATCCCTTCGTCATCGGTGAGTTAGCTTGCGGAAGCCTGGCCAACCGAACGGAGATCCTGGCGCTTCTTCAGGCCTTACCTCAGGCCATTATCGCGGACCACAAAGAATTCATGCGCTTTGTGGAAATCCACCGACTCGCGGGCGCCGGCCTCGGATATATCGACGTCCACCTTCTGGCTTCAGCACGGCTGACCTCAATTCGCCTCTGGACCATGGACGCGAAACTCCGCGACGCGGCCCGAACGCTCGGAATTGCGTTCCCTTGATATCTTCTTTTGCATAGATGTCGCCTTAATGTTCGTTTTTGTAATTACAGTTGTTTTTCAAGGACCCCATTCACATTCTTTTGATCAAGGCTATACCAGGCGCCGGTTGCAGCGTCCACGATGACCGGAACGAGGCCACAGAGAACGTCCAGAATGATCCAGCCCGCCCCGACATGGTTCGAGATGTTGACGATCTGCGTTTTATAGCCGGGTGCGCTGAACTCCCGGCCAGCCGCTGCCCTGCATTTTCATGCTTCCCGCCGATCACGCTGCGATTCATCAGCTTTGACGCTGGGAAGAGGCAAAATTGGTGCAGGAATGCTTATTCAACTGGCGCAGCAGAAAAGGAAATTATTATCCCTTGTGTCTGTGATATGTCAGAAATTGCCTAAACTTGCTTAACTATGGAGAAGGATAGCTAAACGGATGAATTGAAGCGGATTCACTTAGTCTTTGACACTAAGTCTTTGATAGTAACCTCATATACCTCGCGTGTAGGCGGTGCTGTGTAGAAATTTTTGAACTTGTTTACTTGTTCTTGATAATAGCCGCTCTTTTCATTGGCAATGGCGTCTTCTTCACTTTCCCAAAGGGCGATGGAAATACTTTTGCCAGTTTTTCGGTCGCTAAGAAGCAAGATCCCAAGATAGCCTTTCTGTGATTTTGCCGCAGGGACAACACTCTCACTATAGAGCTTCACCATTTCATCGACACTTTCGATTTTCGACTGGGTTATGGTTAGACGTGCAAACGCGGGTTTACCCTCCTTTTGTGCCAGGGTAGCAATAACACAAAGACTAACCATAAGGCATCCCATTAAAAAGACTGAAACTTTACTTTTCATAATTCCCTCCTTTTTTATTTTATAGATATGGGGATTAGACTCTGCTTTTTTGATATAAGCAGAATTTCTTCCCTCTTTGTTGGAGTTAATTTCCCCAAGTTTTGATACTTTGACTTTTATCACGAAGGGAAGATTAAGTCAATCATTTTGTGTAAATTCACTTGAAGGCAAGAGATGCCCCGCCCCCGATCAAGGTGCCAGCCCTTGAGTGAATTTTTCAACCTCTGGAGCCGGTGGAAGCGGCTTCTTCCTGTAGTCTTCACTTCCCTGATTTCAGAAGAAGGTGTATATTGCGACTCTAAATGAACAATATTGTTCTACCCCTCGGAGATATGGAGGGATGCACATGAAGAGAGTTACCGCCTTCGTTGGAAGTGCCCGCAAGAAGCACACATATAGCGCCGTCCGCCAGTTCCTGGACAACCTGCAGTCGCTCGGTGATGTCGAGTGCGAGATCGTCGCCCTGAGCGACCATCGGCTCGGGACTTGTCGAGGCTGCTGGGTGTGCTTCGCGAAGGGTGAGGAGTTCTGTCCCTTGAAGGACGACCGGGATGTACTCATCGAGAAGATGATGGCGTCTGATGGAGTCGTCTTCGCATCCCCGAACTACTCGTTCCAGGTCTCCGCCATCATGAAGATATTCCTCGATAGACTCGGTTTCATCTTCCATCGCCCGCGCTTCTTCGGGAAGACCTTCACCAGCATCGTCGCCCAAGGCATCTACGGCGGCAACAAGATAGTGAAGTACCTTGATTTCGTCGGCAACGTCCTGGGCTTCAACACCGTGAAAGGCAGTTGTGTCAAGGCTCTCGACCCGATGACGGAGAAGGAAAAACAGAAGATAGACAGGGCTCTTGCGGGGCAGAGCAGGCGGTTCTACGAGAGGCTGGTGAAGCCGGCCTATCCGGTGCCGACATTGTTCAGGCTCTGGGCCTTCAGGGCGGGCCGAACGAGTATAAGGCTGGAGCTCGACGAAAACAGTCGAGACTACACGTACTACAAAGAAAAGGGCTGGTTCGAATCTGACTACTACTATCCCACCCGCCCGGGAGCACTGAAGAAGGCCGCAGGCAGTCTCTTCGACTCGGTCGCAGCAAGCAGCCTCGAGAAAGAGAAAGAGTTAGTCGGCGCCGGTATTTGAGCCCAACAGTGACGGCCTGAATCTGGAGCTCGGCTTGAACTCCGGGTGTCTTGAACTCCGGGGTCGGACCGAACTAATTATTTTATTAGCTGCAAGATAGGTGGCAATTTCTCACAAAATAGGCCTTTAAACGAAGCTTTTTGAGGGCAAAAATGCAGATTTAGGGAGTTCCTTTGAATTGACAAGGCCCCTTATTTGACGTTTTTTGGGGGCAAAAAGCACGAATTAGCAGCCAAAAAAGGCAACTATTTTAACCTATGTAGCTGATAAAAAATCAGTTAGTTCGGTCCGACCCCAGCCTTGTTCAGTTGTCTGCTTACAATCGTTCTCGATTTTGATTCTGGTTGTATCTTATTTTGTTTATGGCAAAGAATTTCTTAGAAGCTATCGGCAATTTGTCCTAATCCCTCGGACGATTCCTTGAACTACTTAAGGAAACTAAAGCGGTCATTTAAGACGGCTGCTGCAGGAAAAATCGTCGGTGATAAGATCTTCGCGTCTTCAACAAATCTGAAAATCCATACCTTTGCTTCGAGGCTTGTATAAACTGTGAACAAGGGATTGATATTATCATAAATCTGAAGCCTTCTTGGGCATTCGTCAGTGAGAGTTACCGAAGATAGCAGAATGGCAAGGATCGCAAGTATAATTGACAATATTGATCCAATTAGAGTCAAGATTTCAACAACTGACATTTTCCCCTCCTTTTTATTATCCGATTTGGTTTTATTGTTGGCCTTTTCATGTTTGAAATCAATAGTTCTTTTTCGAATAGATGACATAACCCTTCTTTTTAAATATGCCCCAAAGGCAGAATTTTTCTCGCTATGCTCACTCTTCATTTCCCAAAAAAGAATTAGCAGAAAAAGCGCTCGAATAAAAACTATTCCAGAAATTTTGAGACTTGACTTTTAGCGTAATCAGCTTTATTTGAGATAATTTGTAAAATTGATCTATCAGCTCTTATGTTTTGATTGCAAAGATCGTAAATCTCTTGCAGTGTCCTTTTGACATTACCTAAGTTTCTTGTGTCTTCTTCGCTCAAAATTGTTTTTCCCAGTGAATCCCCCTTGAATTAGATTTCCTCTCATTAAATCCTAATAGTCTAGGTTTGGTTATTCTTTTTCTTAAATAAACCAATGGCAACTATGAGAAACGTGCCGAGTGCAACTGACAGCGATAATCTCTGCCTGGATTTGTTTAGAATCAATCGTCGTAATGGATGCAGGACCAGTAGAAGGATATTTTAGGACGAATTTTTCTTCCTTGGGATTGCCAAACTGCGGTTGTTCCTGTGCTAGGATTTGGTAAAGGCTGCCGAACTGGTGGGAAGACAACAGATTAAGGCAACAGCAAGTAGTGCGATATCAACAATGACTTTTTGTGCCAGATTAGATCTTTTCATTATTTCCCCCTGTGATTTAAAAGTGGAGCTGACCGGGGATCGAACTGGGCGACCTCTTATTGGTCTACCGTTTTTTTTTCTCGCTAAAATCGTAAAATAATAAAGATATCAACCAGAGCCACCGGCAATGTGAAGATTAAAAAAGTAGAAACAGGCCTTGGTGTCCTGAAAACCAACATGAGTGCAATACTGAAAAGCATGAATAGCGATCCGCCGATGACCGGTCTTTTCCAAAGAGATTACCAGGATGATGACCAAGATAAATGATGGGATCAAGTGGACGAAAAAGCCGCCCAATTTTTTGATGAGGGGCGCCTCTCCTGAGAAGACATCCAGGGCATAGAGTGACAAGAATACAATAAAGACCATGGCCAGCACCCTTAGAATCCAAATGAGTTTATTGGTTTTCATAGAATCCCTCCCCTATAGTTATAATAGGTTGCGAAATTATGGAGAGCTCTCCAAATTCATTGCAACTTCTTAGCTTAGCTGACCTTCTATTTTCCCCACTCCATTGCGGCTTAACCCATAGCATCTGAAAGTGGAGCTGACCGGGATCGAACCGGCGACCTCTTGACTGCCAGTCAAGCACTCTCCCAACTGAGCTACAGCCCCACAAGAGTGTTGACTATATTACTGAAAGAACGAGATTCAGTCAAGGCACTGCTGTCCGGGGACCGACACATACTATACACAATTGGGGATTTAACTATGGGGAGTACGTGAGGCGGGTGCTAGAATCATCGGGACACGAGTTTCCCTTGGAAATCGAAAGGAGCCCGTCATTGGGACCCAGTTGCGCTTAGTCTCTTCATTGCCACAGACTCTCCTTCCGGCTATAATGCTGCAAGAAAGGGCGTAAGCATGATCGAAGCAAGACAGACCAGGATCGTTGTCATCGGAAGCTCGAATACCGATATGATCATCAAGGCGGATCACATCCCTCGACCTGGCGAAACAGTCATCGGCGGGGAATTCCTCACAGCCCCAGGAGGCAAGGGCGCTAACCAGGCGGTTGCCGCGGCCCGTGCCGACCGGGACGTTGTGTTCATCGGCCGCGTCGGAGATGATTTGTTCGGCCAGAAGGCGATCGAGGGCTTTGCCCGCGACGGGATCGATACCGATTACATAATTAAAGATAAAGAAGCCCCCTCAGGAATTGCCCTCATCACCCTCTCAGCCGACGGCGAAAACTCGATCGCTGTGGCCTCTGGCGCTAATGCCCGCCTCTCACCCGCTGACATCGAAAACTTAGCTGACATCATCATCTCCGCATCGGTCCTTTTGATGCAGCTGGAGATCCCCATCGAAACGGTCCGCCGAGCCGCTCAAATCGCCCGGGACCACGACGTCCGGGTTATCCTGAACCCCGCCCCCGCCCAGCCTCTCGACGATCTTCTTCTCTCTCGCGTCTCCGTCCTGACTCCAAACGAAACCGAAGCGGAAATGCTCACTGGAATAAAGCCCGCCGATCCGGCCGCGATGTCAAGAGCCGCAGCCGCTCTCCTTTCCAAAGGAATCGAAGCCGTGCTTATAACCCTGGGCGCCCAGGGCGTGTTCGTGGCCACCTCTTCCCTCCAGGAGCTTGTTCCCGCCTTCCGGGTTAAAGCAATCGACACGACCGCCGCGGGCGATGTGTTCAACGGCGCCCTCGCCGTCGCCCTGTCCGAGAACAAATCGATCGTGGACGCCGCCCGGTTCGCGAACGCCGCCGCGGCACTCTCGGTGGCTAAGCTCGGCGCCCAGACTTCTGCCCCCTACCGCGCCGAAATCGAATATCTGCTCGCAAACTTCTCTTACTAATCCTCCAGATCGCCCCCGATTGTTTTTTGAATTTATTTCCTGCAAAGGCAACACAATTGGCCCAGAATGTGCTATACTGAATTGGGTGGAACCTGGAAAGAGGAATTATGCGCCAGGATCGCCCGCAATGAAATTTCCAGCAAATCGGGGTTGTTTGAAAAATCCACAAGAGGTGCTAAAATTTAATTGTGGGTTGATAAGCCAAATTCTTACCAAAATGGTCACATCAAGGAGGCTACCATGAGGTTTTCTCGTTTATTCGGCAAGCTCAATCTCTCGAGATTGGTGTATTTCGCCCTTCTCGCTTTTGTCTTAGCCATCGTCATTCCCAACGCCAGCGCCCAATATTTCGGCCGCAACAAAGTCCAATACAAGCATTTCAGTTTCAAGATTGTAAAAACGCAGCACTTCGATATCTATTTTTATCCCGAAGAAGAGACCGAAGCACAGCGCGCCGGCCGCATCGCCGAACGCTGGTACAACCGTTTTTCTCGTTTTCTCAACCACAACCTCCGGGGCCGGCAGGCTCTTATCATTTATTCCAGCCAGCCCGACTTCCAGCAGACGACCGTTCTCCAGGGCATCATCGGCGAAGGAACGGGTGGAGTCACAGAATCCATCAGGCGGCGGATTATTCTCCCCTTCGGATACTCTCTGGCCCAGAGTGACCATGTCATCGGCCACGAGCTCGTTCATGCCTTCCAATACGATATGGTGGGTCTCGGGCGGACCGCAAACCGCGGGACAGGCCGGAGACATCCGCCTTCCTCTCTGGTGGATAGAAGGCCAGGCGGAGTACCTCTCCATCGGCCCGATCGATCCCAACACCGCCATGTGGATGAGGGACGCGATCCGGAAAAAAGACTTTCCGACTATCAAGAAACTCGACGATCGGCGTTACTTCCCCTATCGTTGGGGCCAGGCCCTCTGGTCCTACATCGGCGGACGGTGGGGGGACGAAACGGTCTCCCGGCTCATGAACTCGGTGGGAAGAGTCAGCGATTATCAGCCTCTGCTCGAGAAGACGCTTAAAATTACGATCAAGCAGCTCGGCTCAGACTGGCAAGCCGCGATCAAAGCCTCCTATGATCCCCTGCTTTCTGCCGAGGAACAGAAGGTGGTCCTGACGCGGACGGCGACCCCGCCTCCCCCCGCAGGCGCCCCGGGCCTGACCCAGCTCCAGGACAGATCCAGCCGCGTGCTCATCAAGGGAAAGGAAGAGGGATCTTACAATATTTCTCCGGCCCTCAGCCCGGACGGAAAGAGCCTGATTTTCTTCTCGACCCGGGACCTCTTCTCGATCGAGATGTACGAGGCTGATGCCCAGACCGGCAAGGTATCCGAGAAACTGACCGAGACCGCAGTCAGCCCCCACTTTGAAAGTCTCCAGTTCATAAGTTCCGTCGGTTCCTGGGACCATCAGGGAAAACGCTTTGTGATCGGAAGCATCAGCGATGGTCACGCCGAGCTTACGATCTTCAACATGTCCAATAAAAAGATAGAAAAGGAGATTCCCTTCCGCCAGGTTGATGAGATCCTGAACCCCACCTGGTCCCCCGACGGAAAGCGTATTGTCTTCTCGGCCATGTCGGGCGGCGTGACTGACATTTTCATCTACGACTTCGATTCCGGAAACCTCAAGCAGATGACGAACGATCCTTATGCCGACAACAATCCGGTCTGGTCTCCCGATGGCCAGTCGATTGCCTTTGTCACAGAACGCTTCACGACTGACCTATCTATGCTCAGCATCGGCCAATATCAACTGGCTCTCATGGACCCGGAATCGGGCGAGGTCCGAAAGCTCGCCGGTTTCGACAACGCCAAGAACGTCAACCCCCAGTGGTCCGGGGACTCGAAGAGCCTCTACTTCATCTCCGATCAGAACGGGATCAGCGATATCTACCGGAAGGAGCTCGCCAGCGGCAACATCTTCCAGGTGACCGACCTTTACACCGGCGTAGCAGGCATCACCGTCGAGAGCCCAGCCTTTTCCGTGGCCCGGGACGCAAACCGTCTGGTTTACTCTGCTTATCTCGGGGGCCAATATGAGATCTATTCCATAGACACACCCGAAGGGCTGGCCGGAAAATCCACCCTGACTCAGTTCGGCGCGCTCAAGCCCTCGGTGCTCCCACCGACGGAGCGGGTTGCCAGCTCCCTGCTCGGATTGCTGCGGAATCCTCTCTTCGGCTTGCCCGAGCAAACCACATTTGCCGTCGCCTCTTACAAACCGAAGCTGACCCTGGACTTTGTCGCCCAGCCCAGCGTGGGGGTTGGAGTTGACCGGTACGGCACGTACGCCGGAGGAGGCATCGCCCTCTTCTGGAACGACATGCTCGGCGAGCACACTCTCGAGACGATCGCCCAAGTGAACGGGAGACTCAAATACAGCGGCGGCCTGGTCGGCTACATCAACAGCGCGAGGCGTATGAACTGGGGCCTTGTCGCCCAGCGGATCCCCTATCTTTATGGGGGCTTCTCCGTGACCGAAGAAGTGATCAACGGGGAGCCCGCCATAGTCCAAAGGGAATACACGTTTGCCCAGATCGACAACCAGGTTTCAGGTTTCGTGACCTATCCCTTCAACCAGATCCAGCGGATGGAGTTTAGCGCCGGGTATGAGTATATCGGCTTTTCCAACGAAGTTTTCACTCAGGCCGTCGGTCTCAACTCGGGAAATCTTCTGATCGATCAGATCGACAGCCTTCCGTCGCCTCCGGGCTTCCATTTCTGGAATGCCAGCGCGGCGTTGATCTACGATAGCTCATTTTTCGGCGCCACCGGTCCGATCATCGGCCAATCCTACATTATCGAAGCCATGCCTCAGCTGGGGACACTCCATTACGGCTCGTTTCTGCTCGATTATCGCAGATATTTTATGCCGGTGAGGCCTTTCACTCTCGCTTTTCGGGCGCTGCACTACGGACGCTACGGGAGCGGAGCGGATGATCCCCGTCTCTATCCCCTCTATATCGGCCTCGACGGTTTGGTCCGCGGCTACGATTTCGGCTCGTTCAGCGCCAACGAATATGACCCATCCAGCTCCAAAACTTTTTCGACTTCAACCGGCTCCTGGGAAGCAAGATAGCGATCGCCAACGCGGAGCTGCGCTTCCCGCTTTTCGGTGTCCTTCACCTCGGACGCGGCTATTACGGTTTCTTCCCCGTTGACTTTGTCAGCTTTTTTGATGCCGGAATGGCCTGGCAGAACGGTGACACAATCTGGCCGTCTAAGAACTATTCTCATACGCCGGTCCTCCGCAAGCCGATCACCAGCGCTGGCTTCGGTCTCCGGGTGAATGTCCTGGGCTACCTTGTCCTCGGGTTTAACTATGTGAAACCTTTTCAACGTCCGGGCAAAGGGTGGTACTTCCAGTTCAGTTTCTACCCGGGATTCTAGTTATAGAGTAGTAGATTTTATTAGATTGGCGCGCATGTCGTGCCAAAAAAGGGAAGCTCGGCCGCTCTTCTGGTGCGCCGCGGACAGGGGGCGTTATATATAAGCATTCAGGTTCAATAAACCCGTACCCCGTCCGCCGCAAAACAGGGACGTTCCCCAAGGGGACGCCCTTTGAATTCTCAAAAAACACTGCTTGATAAATAATATCATTTCGTTACATTAAGTTGTCTTAGGGTGTCCCCTTGGGGAACGTCCCTCAGTTTTCTTGAGGAGAAATAAAGATGAATCAACGACGATTTGGTAAAGGGATCGCATCTGTTTTTTGCGTGCTCGCCCTATTCTGGCTTGTCGGACCCGCTCATCTCTACTCCCAGGAGGCGATGTTCCGAGGCAATCCGCAGCACACCGGCGTCTACGGAAGCAAGGCGGTGAGAGAGCTTCATGGGGTAAAATGGAAATTCAAAACCCAGGGCAGAATTTTTTCTTCGCCGGCCATTTCAGGGGGGGTCGTATACATCGGAAGCGAGGATCATCACCTCTACGCGATCGACGCCCGCTCGGGTAACCTGAAATGGAAATTCAAAACCGAAGGGGAAATTGATTCGACTCCTGTCGTGTCACGCGGCGGCGTGTTTTTCCTGAGCTATGACGGCAACTTTTACGGGCTCGATTCTAAAGACGGTCGTCTGAAATGGAAATTCAAAACCGAGGGAGAACGCCGTTCGGAAGCCCGGGGGTTGGATGGGATGAGGCCGAGGACCCAGATGTTTCCTAATCCCTGGGATTACTTCCTTTCTTCGGCCGTGGTCGACGGGGACAGAGTCATTTTCGGCTGTGGGGATTCCCGCGTCTATGCCCTGGACGTCCGGACAGGCGCGCTCGTCTGGAAATTCCAAACCGGGGATGTCGTCCACACTTCACCGGCGCTGGCCGGCGGCACGGTTTATCTCGGAAGCTTCGACAACTATTTCTACGCCCTGGACGCGAAAACGGGTGGGGAAAAATGGAAATTCAAGACCGGCGAAGACCCGCAATATCACAACCAGTCGGGAATCCAATCGTCGGCGGCCGTCGCCGACGGGACGGTCTACTTCGGCTGCCGGGACGCCCACCTTTATGCCCTGGAAGCCGCGACCGGCAAAGAGAAATGGAACTTTTCAACCAAAGGCTCCTGGATCATCGGCTCTCCGGCCGTCAAGAAAGGGATGGTCTATTTCGGGACTTCGGACAGCACCCAGTTTTTCGGGCTCGAGAGAGAAACGGGCCGGGAGATCTACGCCACGAAATTGAAGGCTTACATTTTCTCCTCCCCCGCGCTGGCCGACGATATCGCTTATGTCGGCGCCTTTGACGGCAAACTCGCCGCTCTTGACACGGCCTCGGGGAAAATCCTGTGGGAGTTCCGAACCGACGGCTATAACCAGAACGCTTCCCGGCTCCTGTCGCCTGAAGGAAAATTCAATTACGAGAGGACCGAAGATGGGACCCTGGGAACTTATAATTGGGTCATCCTTCAGCTCAACAGATTTCTGTCCCTCGGTTCAATTCTCTCCTCCCCGGCCGTCGCCGACGGAGTCGTCTATTTCGGCAGCACCGACGGAAACCTGTACGCCATTTTTTAAGGCTGGGGGACGTTCCCCAAGGGGACACCCTTCAGGTTCACCACACTCCCGGGATCAGGCGGTAGTGGACTTTTTGGACATAATCAGAATAACCGGGCAGCTCGGCCTGCAGGGTCTTATCCTCCAGCACGGTGCGGATGATAAAGCGGATGACGTTCAAGACCGAGGGGACGAGCATCCACCAGGAGCCGAGCAGCAAGGGAGCAGCCCAGAAGAAGAGTAGCAGCCCGGCGATTTTACTTTTCACCTATATTTTTTAACGGCCTCATACATGGCCACAATATGCTCGGGTGGGACGTTGGGCAGAATATTGTGGACCTGGCTGAAGACGAAGCCGCCGCCGGGAGCAAGAATGTCGATCCGCTCCCTGACGTGTTTTTCGATCTCGGCGGGCGTCCCTTCGGGGAGCACCCTCTGCGTATCGCACCCCCCGCCCCAGAAGGTCAGGTCCTTCCCGAAATCGCGTTTGAGCTTCTCCGGCTCCATTCCCCTCGCGCTCGTCTGAACAGGGTTGATGATCTCGACGCCGATCTCGATAAGGTCCTTTAGGATATCGGCGATCGAGCCGCAGGAGTGGAGAAAGAGATGCAGGCCGGACCGCCGCCGCACTCGTTCATAGATCAAGCGGTGCCGAGGCTTAAAGAGCTCGCGATAGGTCTTCGGAGAAATGATTGTCGCGAGCTGCGTCCCCAGGTCGTCGCCCATCTGGATGATTTGAACATAACCTTCGATCGCATCCAGGAATTTCTCCAGGTTCGCGATATGAATTTCAACGAGTCTATCGAGGAGCTTTTCTACCTTGACTGGGTTTTCGGCAACATCCGCCAGGAACTGATCAGCGCGGCAGAGGAACTCGCCCCACTCCAGGAGGTTGCCGCCGAATGCGGCCATGATCGCATAATCCGTGGACTCGTAAAGATACTTGGCCCGGCGCCGGATCTCCGCCTGGTGTTCGAGCGTGAGGGGCTTGTCCCAGGGCGCCGTCGGAAAGGCCGCCCAGGTGACTTTTCCCATGAGATCGGGGAGTCGCTCGAGCACAGCCGCGTCTTCTCCGTCCCAATCGAGGAGAGGGAAGCAGTCCTGATTCAGATAAAAGCCATTCTCGGGCATCGTTCCGATGACTGTGCCGTCGCGGCCCTTGGCCAGCCAACCGCCCTCATAGGGGACCAAATTAGCGTAATAAGGGATCTTCGCCGGAGATCCGTCGGGCAAAGTGAATTCCTTCCAATCTTCTTCCCGGTTTAAAAAGGCACGGCCCAAGTCGACGACATCGGATTCAACGTATTCCAGGATTTCGTCCTCGGGCTCCGCAAGCTGCTGGACAACATCATAAATATAGGTCTGACCCTTCATCATCCCCAAATGTTTTTTCAAACGGCCATAAGCGATGGCTGAAATCCCCGTCGAGCGCATGGCGCCGAGATCGATCGGCACTTTGTCGGGCTCTCGGTGATCGATGGCCGCCAGCACCCGCTCTCGACTTGTCATGCCCCCATTCTAGCTCAGAAAATGGGGCCAGGTCTACACATCTGACCCCATCTCCTGATCCTTGTTAACATTGGCCGCAAAAAGTGCTAGAATAGGCCTGAAAAGGACGAAAAAATGCCTAAGAAAAAGATTAGATCTTATAGAAATGCCTTCTTCTGGATCACTGCAGGCATTGTCATTATCCTGCTCTACAGCCTTCTCCAAAATCCCAATTTGACTAAGAAGGAGGTCAATTTCAGCGAGTTCATGACGGAGGTGGAAGCCAACAAGGTCGAGGAAGTGACCATCACCGGCAATCAGCTGCGCGGAAAATACAGCGACGGAACGACCTTCAAGACGGTCACTCCCCAGTACGATGACCTGATCAAGATCCTCCGTGAGCACAAGGTCAATATCGACGTCAAAGACACCTCCCGAGGAACCTGGTACTCTTATCTGTTCACCTGGTTTCCCATCCTCCTCCTCATCGTCTTCTGGGTCTTCTTCATGCGCCAGATGCAGGCCGGAGGTAACAAGGCCCTTTCTTTCGGCAAGAGCCGGGCCAAGCTGTTCTCCGGGCTCCAGAAAAAAGCGACTTTCAAAGATGTCGCCGGGGTCGAGGAAGCCAAGGAAGAGCTTCACGAGATTATCGAATTCCTGAAAGACCCGCAAAAATTCCAGAAACTCGGCGGCCGAATCCCCAAAGGAGTGCTCCTGGTCGGCGCTCCCGGAACCGGGAAAACCCTTCTCGCCAGGGCCGTAGCCGGTGAGGCCGACGTGCCTTTCTTTTCGATCAGCGGATCGGATTTCGTCGAAATGTTTGTCGGAGTCGGCGCCTCCCGGGTGCGCGACCTTTTCGAACAGGGTAAGAAGCACGCGCCCTGCCTGATCTTCATCGATGAAATCGACGCCGTCGGACGCCAGCGTGGCGCCGGCCTCGGCGGCGGCCACGATGAGCGGGAACAGACGCTCAACGCGCTCCTCGTCGAGATGGACGGCTTCGACTCCAACGAAGGCATCATCCTCATCGCGGCCACCAACCGTCCGGACATCCTGGACAGCGCGCTTCTCCGGCCGGGCCGATTTGACCGCCGCATCGTCGTCAACATGCCCGACGTCAAAGGTCGGGAAGAAATCCTCAATGTCCATGTGCGCAAGATCCCTCTGGCCAAAGACGTGGACCTCAAGGTTCTGGCCCGCTCGACGCCCGGCTTATCCGGTGCCGACCTGGCCAACCTCGTTAACGAGGCCGCCCTCCTGGCCGCCCGATTCAGCCAGGACTCGGTGACCATGAAGGATCTGGAATCGGCCAAGGACAAGGTCTTGATGGGCGTCGAACGCAAGAGCATGATCATCAGCGACGAGGAAAAGAAGACGACGGCCTACCACGAGGCCGGTCACGCGCTTGATGGCCGCCCTGATCCCCGAAGCCGACCCAATCCATAAGGTCACCATCATCCCCCGCGGCCTTGCCCTGGGCATCACTCAGCAATTGCCGCTCGATGACCGCTACACTTACAGCAAAGATTATCTCGAGGCCCAGTTGACCGTGTTGATGGCCGGCCGGATCGCCGAGAACATCTTCATCGGAAAGACCACAACCGGTGCGGCCAACGATTTCGAGAAGGCCACCGAGATCGCCCGCAAGATGGTCTGCCAGTGGGGCATGTCCGACCTGGGACCGCTCACTTTCGGCGAAAGGGATGACCTGATCTTCCTCGGCCGCGACCTGGCCATGAACAAGAATTTCAGCGAGCGGACGGCCGAATACATTGACGATGAGGTGAAAAAGATCGTGACCCGCAGCTACAGCCGGGCCCAAGAGCTGGTCGAGGCCAACAAGGACAAGCTCGAGAAGATCGCCCAAGCTCTGCTCGAAAAAGAGATCCTCACCAACGAGGAAATCAATGCCCTCATAGACGGGAAGAAAGCATTCCCGGACAAAAAAGCCGAGCCTGCCGGGATTGAGGCGGCGGACAAACAACCGGAATCGAACTAGGGAGAATGGCCGGAAAACAATACACGATCCAGGTCAAAGGGAAAGATTTTGTCCTGGGCCCGAGGACCTGGATCATGGGTGTCCTGAACGTCACGCCTGATTCCTTCTCGGACGGCGGACATTACCTGGAAAGAGAGGCGGCCGTCGAACGGGGGGTCGAGCTCGTTGCCGAGGGAGCGGACATCATCGACATCGGGGGAGAGAGCACAAAACCCGGCTCAGAACCCGTCCCGACCAAGGAAGAATTCCGGCGGGTCATTCCGGTCGTGACCGCGCTCCGCAAAAAAACCGGCGCCCTCCTCTCGATCGACACGACCAAGGCGGACATCGCCCGTGCTGCCCTCGAGGCGGGAGCCGATCTGGTCAATGATATCAGCTCCTTCCGGTTCGACGCCCGGATGATCTCGCTCGTCGCCCAGAAAGATGTCCCCGTCATCCTGATGCACATGAAAGGGACCCCCAAGACGATGCAGGCAGAAGCGCGCTACGACGACCTGCTGGGAGAGGTCAAGAGCTTTCTCAAAGAGCGGATCGAGGTCGCCCGGGCCTACGGTATCAAGAAGGAGAAGATCATTGTCGACCCGGGGATCGGCTTCGGCAAAAGATTTCAGGACAACCTGGCCCTGATCAACCGTCTCCCCTTCCTGGAGGAGCTTGCCTGTCCGCTTTTGGTGGGTCTCTCCAGGAAGTCGTTTATCGGAAAGATCCTGAATTCGCCTCCTCTGGAACGCCTGGAAGGGACAATCGCGGCCAGCGTCCTGAGCATCATCCGCGGAGCCCATATCTTAAGGGTCCACGATGTGAAGGCCGTCAAGCGGGCGGTCCTCGTCGCCGAGGCCATCCTCAACGAGCCTCAGGACAAAAACTCGTACGGAGAGAACAAAAACCGCTATGTTTGCTGAAATCCTCCAGTCTCTGCACCGGTTCACTCTGAGGGATTCTATCGACATCATTCTCGTCTCTTTCATCATCTATTCCCTTTTGCTGCTGATCAAGGACACCAAGGCCTACCAGATGGCCGTCGGATTGGGCATCGTGGCCGTCCTCTACTTGGTTACGCAGTGGGGCAGGCTGGTTGTCTCCCAGTGGCTGATAAAATATTTTGCCACCTACTTGATCATCGCCATCATCGTCCTCTTTCAGGGGGAAATCCGCAGGTTTCTCACAGGGGTCGGGTCGCGGTCGCTTCGCCGGCCGCTCGGCTTGAGATCGTTCCAGGAGAGGATCGAAGACCTCATTCTGGGGGTAGATTATCTCTCTCAAAAAAAGATCGGGGCCCTGATCGCCATCGAGAAGGAAATTTCCCTGGCCGGATATGCCGACCGGGGGACAAAGGTCGAGGCCAACCTGTCCAGAGATCTCCTGGTGAGCATCTTTTTCCCACACTCTCCGCTTCACGACGGCGCCGTCATCATCCAGGGAGATAAGATCCTGGCGGCCGGCTGCCTTCTCCCCCTTCCGGCCTCGCATATCTTGGGCAGGGCGTACCTGACCAGGACGCGCCACCTGGCGGCTATCGGTCTCTCCCAGGAGACGGACGCCGCGGTCATCGTCGTTTCCGAAGAGACGGGCGACATCTCACTGGCGACGCGGGGACGCCTGGAAATAGAACCTCACAAAGACCGGCTTCAAGAGCGGCTGGTGAACTATCTGAAGAAAAGATGATAAGATTCCTCAGAAACCTTTTTTTCCGGAATTGGGGACTTAAGATTTTCTCTTTTGTCTTAGCGTTCGTTCTCTGGCTGACCTTGATCCCCGAGGAAAAAGTCTATTCCGAAAAGACCCTGGTCGTCTCGCTGGAGACTTCCAACATCCCGCGCGATCTGGAGCTTGTGGAAAAGCCGTCGGCGACGATCGACGTATCCGTGCGGGCTCCCCTCCGCCTGCTCAGCCAAATCAGTCCGGCCAATGTCACGGCCAGACTGAATCTGGAAAAAGGGAATATCTACCAGGAAGAATATCCGCTCAACAACTCGATGGTCAGCGTCCCGCCCGGAGCCGAAGTCGTCAGGATCTCGCCGAACAAGGTGAATATCAAGCTTGAGAGGACCAAAGAGACGATGATGGACGTTGTGCCCAACTTGATCGGCAAGCTCCAGGAGGGTTACCGCATTGAGAAGATCGACGTCAATCCCTCCCGGGTCCTGGTCAAGGGACCGGAGAGCCAGATCAAGACCAAAGACAAGGTCAGGACGAGCCCGGTCGATATCTCGAACCTGACCCGGACAGCCGAGCTCGAAGTCGATCTGATTCTCCCCAAGCCGGATCTCAGGCTGGCGTCCTCATCCACGACGGCCAAGATAACGATCGTGATCGAACAGGCATCGTCCGACCCGAACAAGTCAAGCCCGACAAAAAAATAGAGACGGGAGTGGACAAACTCTTTGGTACAGACGGAATCCGCGGGTGTCGACGGCCAATTTCCCCTGGATTTTTCCTCGATCTACACTCTGGGTTTTGCTCTGACCGGCCTGCTTCTGGGGGAAGGGCTCGAACCCCGTCTTCTTATCGGCCGGGACACCCGTGAATCCGGCCCCCGCATCGAGCGGGCTCTTGTCCAGGGGATAAGGGATTGCGGTGGTGATGCTGCCTCGGCGGGAGTTATTCCCACTTCCGCGATCTCAATCCTGACCCGAAAATACAAGCTGTCCGCAGGGATCGTCATCTCCGCTTCTCATAATCCCTACCATGATAACGGAATCAAGATCTTTTCTTCTCAGGGCATCAAGATCCCGGAGGAGTGGGAAGCCCGGCTCGAAAAAGAGATCAGGGCCGGCGGCCGAAAGGTCCTCAAAAAGAGCGTCCAGATAGCGACGGACACGACTTATACTGAAGACTACATCGCTTTTCTTAAGAGCTCAGTCGATTTTTCCCGGTCCGGGAAAAAATGGAAAGTGGCCCTGGACTGCGCCGACGGGGCGAGCTCGGCCATAGCCCCGCGCATCCATCGCGAGCTTGGAATTGAGGTCGTCGTCATCCATTGTCATCCGGACGGGAAAAATATCAACCTTGGATGCGGGTCGCTTCATCCCCAAGGTCTCGCCCGGAAGGTTCTGGACGCCGGGTGCGACCTGGGCATCGCTTATGACGGCGATGCCGACCGGGCGATCTGGGTGGACGAACGAGGAAGGATCCTGAACGGCGATCATACGCTTTTTGTCCAGGCCGTCTCCATGAGCGGCCAGGGGGCGTCTGAAGGGGGGAAAGGTGGTGGCGACGATCCTCAGCAACATGGGGCTCGAAGTCGCGCTCCAAAAAAGGGACCTCAAGCTCCTGCGGACCCAGGTCGGGGACAAGTACGTCCTGGACAGGATGCTCGGAGAAGGGGCAAACCTGGGAGGAGAACAATCCGGGCACACGATCTTCCTGGACAATTGCCCGACAGGAGACGGCATCCTGACGGGTCTGAAAATGCTGGCCGTTATGCACGAGAGCGGCCTGCCGTTGTCAAAACTCGCCGAAGAGCTGGAGGAATTCCCGCAGACCCAGCTGAATATCCGGGTGGCCAGAAAGGTCGATTTCGGCGAGTTCCCGGAGATCGTCCGGGTGAAGAAAGAGATCGAATCCCTTCTCGATGGCCAGGGGAGACTCGAGCTCCGGTATTCCGGAACCGAGCCTCTCGCCCGCATCATGGTTGAAGGCAGAGACAAGGCCGAGATAGAGAGTTACGCCCGGAGGATGGGCGCGGTCATCGAAAATTATCTGGGACAAAAGACCTGACCCGGTGCCGGTTGCGCGGACGGCGCCGGAGCCTCAGGATCTTTGCAGCACTTTCTCAAGCCAGCCCCAGAGCAAATCATAATAACCAGGAATCATCCTCGTCGGCGTGGCCAATTCGGTCGGATTGTTTTTATCAACCTCGAGGATTCCGTGGGCCCCGTTTTCAAAGACCTTGAGTGTGTAGTCATGATTTCCGGTCTCTTTCAGGATCTTTTCAATTCTCGCGACGCTTTCCTCGACAGGCACCGTGTTATCATGCTTCCCAAAAATGATCAAGGCGGGGCACCTCAGTTTGGCGTAAGCCGGAATAGGGTCATAGTCAACGTTGAGATGGAAAAACCACCCCGGATCTCCCAACTGCTGTTTCCCGTAGAAATTCTCCCATTTGATGTCCTTCGAGGGAGGCGGCAACTCATCGGCCAACTTCGGATTATTTTTGAGTTTGTTGACCGCGGCATCGAGCTTGTCGCCCCCTTGGCCGGTTTTTCCATAAGACATATAGCAGACTCAAGGCATCGAGCAAGCCATCGATCTCTTCTTTCGAGAAACCGGCCTTGGCCATCATGTTGGTGAGCATATAGAATTCTTGTTCTTTCGGGGTCACACCCGGTCCTGAATGAGAGATTATAAAAGCGACGTCTCTAGAAAGAGAAGCCGCCAGGGATACGAGCCAGCCTCCCTGGCTGATCCCATAAAGGCCGATTTGTTTGGGATTGATATCCTTGCGATTTTGAAGAAACTTCACGCCCGCCAGGACGTCCGAAGCCAACTCGGGAAAATCGATCCTCCGCCAATCCCCCGTCGATTGCCCGACGCCTCGTTTATCAAAGCCGAGGACGGCAATCCCGTGATGGAGAAAAAAAGGAGCGACAATCGAAACCTGGTTTCTGGTTCCCGGCCCCGAACCATGACAAAAGACGATGGCCGGATGGGGTCCGGGAGTGTTGGGAATTCTCAGAGACCCGGCCAGCCGGACATCGCCGTTGGGGTAAGTCACCATCTCCTCGGAGTAGAATTTTGTTTTCCGGATTTCCCGGTCCGGAAAACCATTCCTTTTCCAAATCAGCTTTTCGACATCTCCCGAACTATTTTTCTCGAATCTTGCCCTGGTGTCGATCGGAAAATCGCTGCTGACTGAAGGCCCAGAAAAAAACGTCGTTTCGGATAGCGGACGAAGGCCGCCAATGCGTCCGGTCTCGGAGTCATAATAAAAAATATTCCCATCCTCAGCTTGTTCTGAGAATTTGAAAATGGAGACATAGTTGCTTCTGGCCGTTCTCATATTCGCCGATATATCCCGCCCAGGCCTCCGGCTTGAGCACGACGATTTTAACGAGATGCGCTTCCCCTGACGCCGTTCCCTTCTTAAAGCTCCCGGGAAGCTCGCCTTCTTTGAAGGCGCCGTCGAAAATAACGGCCCCGTCTTTATTCGGGATTTCAAAATGGACACGGTCTCCCTTGAGTGCAATATTGGCCAGATCAACCGTCTTCGCCCCTTCGGCCTGGACAATGTCTGGGGGAAGCTCACAAGTCCCCTTGATCACGGCGTTTACGGTTGTGAAATGAACTTTATAGGTCGTCCAGCGCTCCCCCGTTTTGAAGCCGCCCGTCCAATCTCCTTCCAGGATGGGAGTCTGAGGTCTCTGATTATCGGAAAAGACTGCTAGAGGGAATGAACACATAAAAAAGAGGACAAGAACCGAAGTCTTTTTGAGATTCATATTCGCCTCCTGCTGAGAAGCCAAAGTTTTTTCTTTATCTCGAGAAGAAACATCTATGCGGTCATAGAATCTGAAGTAGCAGGGCTCACTGAGATTATACGGATAACCGACTGTTTCGGTTTTCGGTCACATCCAAAGAGGGCATTCCAGGGCAGAGCCGATCGGAAGTAGAGCCCGATCATTTGACAACAGACTGTTTTTTTGGATACTAAATAAAGAATCGGAGCCGAGTCCTCACCAAAGGAGGCCATTATGAAGCTTGCCGTCAATATCGACCATTTTGCCACTCTCCGGGAGGCCAGGCGGAGCAGCGAGCCCGAACCTGTCCTCGTCGCTCTCCTGGCTGAGCAGGCCGGCGCGGACGGGATCGTCTGCCATCTGCGGGGAGACAGGCGTCACATCAAGGAACGCGACCTGCGCCTGCTCAGAGAGGCGATCAAGACGAAACTCAACCTGGAAATGGCCGCGACCGATGAGATGAAGAAAATCGCCCTCGAGGTCAAGCCGGATGTCGTGTCGCTTGTCCCGGAGCGTCCGGAGGAGCTGACGACGGAAGGCGGGCTCAACGTCCTGGCCAACCGGAAGCACCTGGCCTCGTTTATCCCCCATCTGGTTAAAGCGGGGATTCGGGTCAGTATTTTTGTTGACCCAAACCTCAAACAGATCGAGGCTTGCCGCGATGTCGGGGTATCTCTAATCGAGATCAACACGGGCAAGTACGCCGACCTCAAGCCGGGGAAAGCGCGCGATCGGGCCTTGGAGGAGGTCAAGGAAGCGGCGGACTTGGCGCACAGGCTGGGGTTGGAGGTCCACTCCGGCCACGGGCTGGATTACAGAAACGTCCTCCCCATCGTGGCCATCCCCCGGATCACCGAGCTCAGCATTGGCTTCTCGATCGTCGCCCGCGCCGCCATCGTCGGAATCCAGGACGCCGTCCGCGAGATGAAGGCCCTCCTCGGAAAATAAGGAGCCAGAGATCAGCATGGATATGCCGGATAAACTTAAATCGACT
This sequence comes from Candidatus Aminicenantota bacterium, assembly GCA_963770045.1. Taxonomy (GTDB): domain Bacteria; phylum Acidobacteriota; class Aminicenantia; order Aminicenantales; family CAVYOD01; genus CAVYOD01. Next base: position 116,590 of record CAVYOD010000013.1, read on the forward strand.
CAGAGAGGATCTCGAGGCCCTTTCCCAATTCGGTCGGAACGCTGAGGGAGGTGTCACCAGACCCTCCTTCTCCAGGGCGGACCTGGAAGCGAGACGCTGGCTCAAAGGCAGAATCGAGAGCGCGGGGCTTGCCTACCGACAGGACGGCGCGGGCAACATCTTCGGCCGCCTGGGAGGAAACGGAGGGAAAGTGGTCATGGCCGGCTCCCATATCGACACAGTCGTCAACGGCGGCCGGTTCGACGGTTCGGTCGGTGTCCTCGCGGCCCTCGAATGTCTGAGGACGATCAAGGAGCGCGGCCTTGCGGTTTCCAAGCCTCTGGAGGCCGCCGCATTTACCGACGAAGAAGGAAACCTGGTCGGCGACTTCCTCGGGAGCAGGGCCTTCTCAGGCCGGTTGAACGAAGACGACCTCCGAAAGGGGGACACGCAGCTCGGAGCGCCGCTCAAGGAGATCCTTGTCGGGACAGATTTCACCATTGAATCCATCCTTCGCGCCCGGGAACAGGCCCCGGCTCTCGAAGCCTATCTCGAGCTCCATATCGAGCAGGGCGAGACGCTTGAAACCGAAGAAGTGCCGATCGGCGTCGTTGAAGTCATCGCCGGCAAACATTACCGCTGGTGCTCTTTCAGTGGGAAGACAGGCCATGCCGGAACCGTACCCCTGGAATTGCGCCGGGATGCCTTCCTCGGACTGGCTGATTTCGCTTTGAGGGCAACCCGGCTGGTCGCAACGGAATACTATGGAAGCATGATCACAATCGGGAGAGTCGGTGTGGTCCCGGGGACTTTCAGCAACATCCCCGGCCGGGCTGATTTTTCGCTCGAATTCAGGAGCGCAGATAAAAACGGTCTGCGCGACCTGGAAAAGGTCCTCTTCCCGCTGGCCGAAGAGGTGGCCGCGACGCGCGGGCTCACCTTCTCCTCCAAAATTGTGGATCAAACAGAGCCCGTGGTCATCCCGGCGCGCATTTTCGGGGCGATCAAAGCAGAGTGCGAAAAACTCGGTTATCCTTATATGGCGCTTCCGAGTGGACCGGGTCACGACGCCCAGATTCTTGCCTTTGTCACGGATGTGGGGATGATTTTTATACCCTGCCTTGACGGGGTCAGCCATTCCCCTCAGGAGATGATCCGCTGGGATGACCTGGAAAAAGGGGCCAACGTCCTTCTTCAGGTCCTGCTCAGGCTGGCGGAGTAAATCGTCTTCGCGCTGCGGGCGCCTTCGCCATCGCATCTCTTTGCGATTCTATCTTACTCCCACTCCTTCATCCGCGTGTCGATTCCAATCCTCTTGTTCTCTTTCAGCATCCTGACTGCCGCTCTAATCCGTTTCTGGCGCGTTTCGTCCTTCTTGGCTTCCGTGATCCAAAAGATATAGAGACGTTTTTGAGATGGCGGGAGCGTGTCAAAAGTGCGTTGTGCCCGTGTATTGGCTTTGAGGGCTTGTTTCAATTCCGGCGGGATGACCGTCGTGTTCTCTCGCCGCGTTGCCTTGTCCCATTCGCCGTTGCGCTTCGCTTCCTCAATTTTCGCCAGACCGATTTCGGTCATACGTCCCTGTTCGATCATCTGCGCGACGCGTCGCTTGTTCGACTCCGACCAAATACTCCCACGTCGGCGGGGCGAAAATCGGAGCGCGTATTTTTCGTCATCAATTCTCTTGATGACGCCGTCAATCCAGCCAAAACACAACGCCTCTTCGACCGCTTCTTCGTACGAGACACCGTATTTGCCGCTGTTTTTTTTGTAGAAGACGAGCCACAATTCATTTGCCCGCGCGTAATTCTTTGCCAGCCAGGCACGCCAATCACTGCGACTCTTGAAACTTTGACGCTTGCCGATTTCAACCATGCACACTCTCACATGGGACACAGATATTCTTTTTGCGCTAGATCACAGAGCAGGTATTTTAGTTTCGGTTATCCTCTTCTCTATCGTCAGAAATCGTACCGCGAACGGGAAAACGCTGTCAAGGGGCTGAATGGGGCCAGGAAACGGCCGAGCGGAACCTGAAATATGTCATTCGCAAGATCTCCCAGAGGGCTTTTGTCCCTCCTCGGGTACGAAAAAATTCCCTTGACTCTAATTGAAACGTATGCAAATATCGTTTAGCAGAAGGTCGAGATGAGGATTCCTTTCCCCATCATCTTGCTGCGGGGGGACGAGGACGCATCCGATAAATAATTACATTTTTAAAATTAGTAGAGATCAAGGGAAGTTTGTTGCCTATCATCATTGAACTGATCAGTGGCGCTGTTGGCGGCGGCGTTTTGATGGCCATTATTGGCGCCTCAAGAAAGCCCTAAGCAAGTGAGCCTTCGCTTTCTTTATCACGAGTCAAAAGATAGTCATCCGGATTAAATATTAAATCGAAGGAGGACAATAATGCCAGTCAAGAGAACAACCCATCGCAGCTCAAAAGGCACCAAGCTTTATGCCGTGCGCGACAGCAAGGGGCGGTTCAAGGACATCCAGACCTACAAGCGCGCCCATGCCATGGACATCAAGCGCTCGTCTAAAGCCGAAACGGCCGCCAAGCTGAAAAAAGCAGCGAGAATCAAAAAAACAAAATGAAAAAATAGGGCCATCCCCAAAACGCGTTTAATATTGAAAGGTTTAACAAGATAGCACATCGAGTTGTCGCCACGGTTGTGTAGTTCGGATTAAAAATACGCCTCTTCTCTAGGCCGAAAACCCTGATTTTCTTCCTAAGTGATTCTTTAAGGCTGGGTGTTTCTATTGATGAGATAAAATATTCTATTTTTCTCTCAAGCATATAACTCCCCAAAAGCTGATGGATATTCCTTCGTTCTGTAAACCCAATTGTCGGATTATCGTTCGGCGAGTCAATATAAACTGCACCGAGATGCGAAGTTGCTGGCAATTCCTGACACGGAGGTGGTCGAAAAATACCTGGGAAAAGGGGCCAACCTCCTTCTTCAGGTCCTGCATAGGCCGGCACGATGGCTAATCTTCGCTCTGAGGCCGAAAGGCGCGGCCTTTTTTGACCTCGGCATGACGCCTCTTGTCGTCGAGCATCTTGGCCTTGGCCCGCCTGGACCGTCTTCTTTTTTGCCGCCGTATCTTCTCGATCCTCTGTTGCGCCTCAGTTTTCTGCCCGGCGATCAAGGATTCGACCTTATCGGCCAGGATCCTCCTGGCCAGGAACCGGTTGAGGGCCTGAGACCGTTCCTGCTGGCATTTGACTTCGAGTCCGGTCGGTAGATGTTTGAGATAGACGCAAGTTGCGACCTTGTTGACATTCTGCCCGCCTTTTCCCTGGGAGCGGACGAATTTTTCGACCAGGTCTTGTTCCCTGATTCCGAGACGCTCCATCCGTTGGCGCAGAGCCTCTTCCTTCTCGTGGGTCACACCAAAGAATGCCATGGTTTTCTGTCTCAATTATAGCACAAGGCTTCTCCCGTCTCTCTCGTCGTCTCGTCATATCGTCATCTCGCTAATGAAAGAAAATAAAGAAAACATTAAATTATTCGTTTGTTATCGGCTGGCGAGATAGACGGGCGACGAGATAGACCAGATAGACGAATGTGTTGCTTGCCTCCACCCGATTGGTATAAACTTTCGACGATTCTTTATGTGATAAGGAAAAGAAAGATGACTCATCCAAAAAAAGCCGCCAGGGGCGGATTGTATGTGTTGATAAGCTTGATTATTCTCTCCGGGTTGTCCATCGGCGAGCAGAAACCGTTGACCGTTGCCGAGTCCAGCGATTTCAAGGCAACCTCGAGACTGGCGGATATCCAGGCTTTTGTCAAAGAGCTCCAGAGGTTGAGCCCGAATATCCGGGTGGAGACTCTGTGCACAAGCACCGAGGGAAGAGATGTCCCTCTTCTGGTCATCGGAAAACCCGCGCCTTCTTCGCCTTCAGCCCTCAAGGAGGACAAAAGGCTCGCCATCTATATCCAGGCCAACATCCACGCCGGAGAGGTGGAGGGAAAAGAAGCCTCTCAGATGCTCGCCCGCGACCTCGCCCTCAACGACAAGCTCCCCTATCTCGACAGGCTCGTCGTCCTCATCGCTCCCGACTTTAACGCCGACGGCAACGAGAAGATCAGCCCTGAAAACCGGAGTTATCAGCCCGGCCCCGAACAGGGCGTCGGTGTCCGTTCGAACGGCCAGAATCTCGACCTCAACCGGGACTCGATGAAGCTCGAGAGCCCGGAGCTCCAGGGGCTGCTCAAAAACGTGCTCCGGCGCTGGGATCCTGCTCTCCTTCTCGACCTGCATACGACCGATGGCTCCTTCCGGGAGGACACGGTTTCTTACTGCTGGCCGCTCAACCCGAACGGAGACAAGACGCTCATCGAGTACCAGAGATCGCAGATGCTTCCGGCGATCGGGAAGATCCTCCTGGAAAAATACAAGAATCTCTCCCTACCCTATGGCGAATTTAGGGATTTCAAGGATCCGGGAAAAGGCTGGGAGGTGTTCGACCACATCCCCCGTTTCGTCACCAATTACATCGGGCTGAGAAACAGGCTGGCCTTTCTCGATGAAAACGATGTCCATGCCGACTACAAAACGCGAGTCCTGTCGTGTTATCACTGGCTGCTAGCCGTTCTCGATTATTGTTACGGCCACTCCGAGGAGATTTCACGTCTTGTGTCTGCAGCCGATCAAAGGACAATCCAGAGAGGCTTGAATCCTCCGGAACAAGACGGTTTCATCGTGGAATATGAGCTCAAGCAGCTCCCCGAGCCCGTGACGCTCCACAGCTGGGAGATGGAAGTCATCCCGAGAGAGGGCGGCTGGCCCGAAATCAAAAAAACGGACAAAAAAAGAAACTATGTCATGCCCTATTTTGCAGACTTTCAACCGAAAAGAACGGTCAGATTCCCGGCCGCCTATCTCTTGCCCGATGCGGACTCGGTGGTCATCGAAAAATTGGGCCGGCACGGAATTGACCTGGAGAGGCTCGCCGACCGGGCCACTCTGGAGGTCGAAACTTTCCGGATCAAAGAGATCAAAGCCGCCCAGAGGTTATACCAAGGGCATTGGACGGACCAAGTCAAAGGTGAATATGTCTTAGAAAAACGGGAATTCCCAAAAGGAACGGTCTTCGTTTCGACAGCTCAGCCCTTAGGAACCCTGGCCGCGTACCTCCTGGAGCCCGAGAGCGATGACGGACTTCTCGTCTGGAACTTTTTCGACCGCTACTTGGTCCCAGAATGGGGCCGGGGCTACGAAATCTACCCCGTTTTCAAGCTGCTCAAACCGACGAATGTGGCCAAGGTCGCGCTCGACATCAGGCCGCTGCCTTGACCTGGTCGGCGCTGGCCGCATTGCCTATGCTATAATTTTTATTGAGGAACCGGATGAAGAGGAACTCTAGAAGGCTAACTTTTTTTCTCTGCCTGGCTGGCATCGCGGGACTGATTTGCGCGTGCCGGACAAAGACGGAAGAAGACCTCGTCCGGGATTTCATCAACAGGATCGCCCATCAGGTTGAGAAAAAAGATGTCCAGGGACTCCTCAGCAGTCTGAGCGAGGACTATAAGGACTTCGAGGGGCGGACCAAAGAGACGACGGAAGCCATGGTCAAGGACTACTTCTCCCACTACAAAGGGATCGTCGTCCATGTCCTGAGCACGAGGGTCGACCGCATCGAGGCGCCCCGAGCAATGATCCAGACCGAGGCGGCCATATCATCGGGGGCGGCGGAAGTCTTCCGGAAGCTTGTCAGGGCTTCTCTCGATAATTACCGGTTCAATTTCCAGCTCATCAAAACAGGCGAAAGCTGGCAAATCCAATATGCCGAATGGAAATACATCAGCCTGGACGAGCTTTTCCCGGAATCCCTGACCATCCTCAGAAAGATTTTCAAGGATTTCTAGGGATGGGCCTCTTCGATTTAGCGCTTGTTTGGGGAAGGATGGGGCCCCGCGACGGCGCACCCCCGTCCGGCTCGGGGACGCTCCCCAAGGGGACACCCTGTAGTATCTGAACAGGAGTTCGCACCATGTGGTTAGCACTATTATGAAGCTTTTTGATCTTAAGGGTGTCCCCTTGGGGAACGTCCCCCAGTTTCGATTCATTTCTTTTAAGGAGGGAACATGGAGATCAAATTAAAAAGCTCGGCATTCGGAGAGGGGGAGATGATCCCCAAAAAACACACCTGCGACGGAGAGGATATATCGCCGCCCCTGGAATGGAGTCCCGTCCCTGCCGCCTGCAAAAGCCTTGCTCTCATCTGCGACGACCCTGATTCCCCGACGGGAACATGGGTCCACTGGGTCATCTACAACATTCCGCCTCAAACGAACAAGCTGAAGGAGGACGTTCCTGTCTCCCGGACTCTCGAGGACGGGTCCCTGCAGGGGATCAATGATTTCCGGAAGATAGGTTACGGCGGGCCGTGTCCCCACGCGGGCACACACCGTTACAATTTCAAGCTTTACGCTCTCGACGCGGTCCTGAAGCTCGAAGCCGGGGCCACGAAGGCCCAGCTCCTTCGTGCCATGGAGGGTCACATCCTGGCCCAAGGGCAGCTGATGGGCAAATACCACAGATAGAAGAGGAGGGTTTTTCCACCAACATGAAAAATCAAATCAAGTCACCCGACGAATTGATGAAGCTGGTCACGGCTTTCCGGCAGAGCCGGATCGTTCTGACGGCATTTGAATTGGGAATTTTCACTATCCTGGCTGAAGATAAAAAAACTTCGGTCCAGGTGGCGCGGGCCGTGGGCGCGGACCCGAGGGGAACCGACCGGTTGATGAATGCCCTCTGCGCCCTGGGTTTACTTCGAAAAACGGGGGGATTCTTCTCCAACAATCCGTTTTCTTCCCGCTATCTCGTCAAAGGAAAACCAGACTATCTTGCAGGGCTGGCCCATACGGCCAACCTTTGGGACCGCTGGGGAACCCTGACCAAAGCTGTTCGACGAGGAGGCACGGTCCTGGGCAGACAAAGGCAGGTCTCAAAGGCCGCGGGAAAAAAGCGAACCCAGGGGTTCATCGCGGCAATGCACCAGCGTGGATCCAGCCAGGCCGCGGCGACGATCAGGCTCCTCGACCTTTCCACGGTCAAAAAAACCCTCGACATCGGGGCCGGATCAGGCGCCTATTCGATCGCCCTTGCTAGGGCAAAAAATGATATCATGGCCACGGTTTTCGACCTTCCTGAGGTTATCCCCCTCACGCGGTCCTATGTCAAGAAGTCCGGCCTGACGAGTCGTTTCACTTTTCTGGAAGGAGATTTCGATAAGGATCGGTTCGGCTCGGGATATGACCTGGTCCTCCTCTCAGCCATCATCCACATGAACTCGCCGGCGGAAAACATAGCGCTGTTTAAGAAATGCGCCAAAGCCTTGAATCCAGGCGGCCAGTTGGTCATTCAGGATTGGGTCATGAGCGCCGACCGGACCAGTCCGGCTATGGGAGCGATTTTTGCCTTGAACATGCTGATCGGCACCGAGGCTGGGGATACATTTACCGAATCCGAAATCAGAAGCTGGATGAAAAAGGCCGGGCTCTCAAAAATCCGCCGTCGCGAGACCCCGTTTGAATCATCCTTGATGATAGGCTGGAAAATCTGAGCGAAGGAGCGGACGCCTACTTCTTCTTTTTCTTGAGGGCGACCAGGAATTTCCCGCAATTCTCACAGATATAAATGTCGTTGCTTCCCTCGATAGCGGAATAGATCTGGGTTGAAACGTTGATGTTGCAGCCCTGGCAAACGCCATCCACCACCTCCGCCACGGCAAAACCGTAGCGCTCCGCCAGCCTGTCGAACCTGGTCAAGAGCGCCTCGTCCAGCTCCTGGCGGATCAGGTTGATCTGATTCTGAAGCTGTTTCTGCTGTGGCTTGGGCGCCTTTTTTTTCTTTTGCTCGATCTCCTGGAGCTTATAGAGCAGGCTGGCCCGGTGGCTGATCTTCTCTTCGTGCATGGGAATGATAAGCTCGATCTCCGAGAGAGATCTTGAAGAAATCGGCCTTGTCTTTGGCCTGGAAAATCCGATGCCGGAATTCCGGCCTGCTCAGAAAGCGGGCGAGCCCGGCGAAGAGATGATTGAAGAGGCCGGGGATGGAGGGGTTCCAGATGATCAGGATCACCAGGTGAACCTTTTTTTTGTCCACGGCTTCAAATTCGATCCCTTTTTCCGACCTTCCCACGGCCACGGCCATCTCATGTCCTGTCTCGACCCGGGCGTGAGGAAGGGCCACGCCTTCTCCGAGGGCGGTGGTTTCCAGACGCTCCCTGTCGATAACCCTGGTCAGGATCAGCTTTTTGTTGCTTACCAGCTTCTGCTTGATCAGGACATCGAGAAGCTCTTCGATGGCCTGGACTTTGGTTTTAGCGGCGAGTTCAAATACGATTTGAGAAGGCTTGAGGAATTCTGAAAAATAGGTCACTTTTTGAAGAGGACTGATCTCCATTTTTCGTTATTCTAACACAAAATTCCCCAAAGAAAAAGCTATTTCCTCCGGAATGAACTCGTCTCTTTGAACTGGGGGAGTTTGTCGCTTTCTTGAAGGAGTTTGATTATCTCCTGGGCCCAGCGCGCGATTTGCAGTGCTCCATGGAGGTCCCAATCCTTTTCCATCTCATCGGTCACCTTGTGATATTTGGTTTGGAGATAGTCCTCAGATTTCCTGAGGATGAGTCCCTTGTCTTCGCCCTTGGAGACGACGCCCTCGTGAAGCCAGACCGCGGGGATTCCGGCGCGGGCAAAACTGAGCTGGTCGGAGCGGAAGAAAAAGCCAAGGTTCCCATTCCGTTCGGGAATATAGCGGAGACCGAGATTCGTCGCTGCTTGACGCAGGATGTCATCAAGGTCTGAGTGCTTGGCGCCGATCCCATAGACATCTTCCGTCTCACCCCAGACGTTGGTCATCTCAAAATTGAGGTCGGCCAGGACGCCGGAAGGCGGGACGGGCAGATGCCGGGCAAAATAGTCCGAGCCCAGAAGGTTTTGCTCTTCTGCAGCAACGCCGACAAAGACGAGGTCGACCTTGAGGTCCTGGGGTCGCTGGGCATAATAGCTGGCCAGCGCGAGCATGGTCGCCGAAGCGGAACAGTTATCGACGGCTCCGTTATAGATCTTATCGCCGGCGAGGTTTTCATCTTTGCCCAGGTGGTCGTAGTGGGCGGAGAGAATGATCGACTGGTCCCTGCGGTCCTTGTGCTTCCCCCGGAGAATAGCGGCTACATTCTGGCTGGTGACGGTCCGGAACTGGTGATGCTGGCGGATTCTGGCCTTGAGCCCCAAGGGCACGGGCTTAAAGTCCGCTGTCTCGGCCTGAGCGACTAAAGCCTTGCGATCCAATTTTGCCGCTTCGAGGATCTTATCGGCTACCGACTCCTGGACCCAGCCCTGAAAAAAAAGTGGGTTCTTCTTATCGGGAAGAAAAAAAGCTTCTTTGGACCAGTTCGTCCGGACAACCTCCCAGCCGTAGGCGGCCCCTTTGGGGTTGTGGATGAGAAAGATCCCCGCGGCTCCAAGCTCACCGGCCTTTTCAAATTTATAGGACCAGCGTCCGTAATAGGTCATATCCTCGCCGTCAAATATCCCGCCAGGGTAATTTCCAGGCTCGTTCACTTCGACGAGGAGAACTTTGCCCTTGAGGTCGGTCCCTTTGATGTCATCCCAGTTCCGTTCGGGGGCCTGGATAAGATAGCCGCAATAGACGAGCTCAGCCGCGGTTTCCTCGGGAGATGTCTTCCCGCTCTGACCTGACGACGAATTCCTCGAAGAGTTGCGGATTGAGCTTGATCAGGGGAGAAAATATCTCCAGGCTTGCGGCCTGGTCCGGCTGTGTGCCACGGAGATCGAAGGACTGGCGGTAGCTTGAGCCGAAAAGAGGCTCCAGGCCGAAGGAGCGGAAAAAATCCTCTTGGTAGATAGCGGCCTTGAGAAGGCCCGGGCTGCCTTCGCCCCGGCCTTCGAGCGCATCATCGGACAAAAAGCGGATATGTGATTCAATCTCCTGTGTCGTGATGGGGACCGGTTCCGTCTTTGAGCTCTGGCACGACCAGAGAAACAAAGCTGGCAAGCTAAGGATTGGGATGCAGGAAAGTTCTTTCCAGGAATTTTCATCCGTCCTCTCGGAATATCCATGATATTCATTTTCTTATGAATTGCGCTCGCTCACCGGTCTCACAGCTCCTCAGTGCTCACTTCTTTTGCGAGTTGGTACGTTTCCATCAACCCTGAAACGTTCACGGCCCGTGAGGCCAAGCTCACCCCAAACGAGGCCGCCTCGAAGGGCGAAGCTCCTTCCTGCAGCCGCACGGCTGCCGCGGAACAAAAAACATCCCCGCAGCCTGTTGAATCGACGACTGAATCAACGGCCGGTGCCGATATATCCTTGGAAGAAAATGGCGTGTACACGGCGACTCCATCTTTGGCCAGGGTTATAAAGACCGCCTTGACGCCGAGTTCAAACGCTTTTTGACTGAAAGGCTTCAGCTCCTCCCGGGAGGCAAGAACACGTGGATGCCCCAGCATCGAGGCCACCTCCTGCCGATTGGCCTGAAGATAATGGACGCCTCTCACCCATTCGACCCACTCGGGCAGAGCCAGGTACTCTCTTTTCTTGCCGAGAACCCGAGCCAGGGGAAGAGAATGGACGTCGAGCCAGATTGGGCATTTGGCCGCATCAACGATCGTCCGCCAGTCCTCGAGCTTGATATCAAAAGCGGAGTTCACGACCAGGATGAGCATTTCCAGATCGGCCAGATCAGTCATGATTTGAGCCGGGTTGAGGGGCGGGACGACCGATTCCAGGACCTCGATCCGTTCTCCCCGATCGGGATAGTAAAGTCGGACCCGGTTCCCTGGTCCAGCGACCAAGCAGACTCCCTTTCTTCCGAGTTTTAGCCAGTTTTGGACAATCGCCTCCACCGGCCCGGCCAATTCCTCCCCGAGGTTCGTATAGAGAGAAACCTCCTGGCCAAGTCCGCAGAGGGCCGCAGCCTGATAGAGCACTCCCCCGATCCCTTCGAACGTCTGCCCGGATTCGTAGGTTATAAAATCGTGGGTTATCGTACCGATCAGTCCGAACTTAGCCATCGAGCCCGATGTTATGCTGGAGAGGTTAAAAAAGCAACTGAGATGCCCCCACGCGGTCGGTGTGTTATAATTTTTTAGGGAAGAGGATGATCTATCATCTGGGAACGTCGGGCTGGAGCTATCCGGGCTGGCGAGGGATTTTTTATCCGGAAGGCCTGGCCACAAAAGACTGGCTGGCCTTCTACGCCGAACACTTCAGCACGATCGAGATCAACATGACCTTTTACCGATATCCCAAGCCGGAGATGTTCAAGGTCTGGCTCGACAAGACTCCGCCTGGCTTTTCCTTCACCCTCAAGGCCAATCGCCAGATCACCCACCTCAAAAGACTGAAAAACGTCCATCACGAAGTCAACTTTTTCTACATCCTGGCCCATTCTCTCCGGGAAAAGCTCGGCTGCATTCTTTTCCAGCTTCCGCCGTCGATCACCATGGATCTTCCTCTGCTGGAGGATTTTTTGGGAGCGCTCTCCCCTGAATACAGGAATGTTATCGAATTCCGGCACGAAAGCTGGTATTCGGAAAAAATCTATGAGGCTTTGCGATCTCACAAAGTGACTTTCTGTGTTGCTATCTTCGGCCAAGGTCCCTCACACGATATCGAAACAGCCGAGACCGCCTACTTTCGCTTCCATGGGCTTACGGGCGGGTACAGGTACAATTACACGGACGAAGAATTAAAGGAGTGGGCGAGCGTCATCAAGACCTCCGGAGCCAAAGAGGCCTACATCTATTTCAATAACGATTATCAGGCTTACGCGGTCGCGAACTGCCTGAAGCTCAAGGAATTTCTAGAATAAAAGTCACTCGTCACTCGTCATCAGTCACTCGATAAGGCATCAGGATTTAACTCCTTCCAGTTCTTGGTGACTGGTGAGCTAGTGACGGTTTTTTATCTCACATCATATCTGATGAACGAAAAATAGGCCGAGAGGAAGAAGATAAAACAGTAAACCGCCAGGAGAGCAAAAGAGGGAAGCGTAGATTTCACTCTGCCCCCTAGGTCCTCTTCTTTATACTGAAATTTCGGTCTGTCGCTCATGTCGACCGGCGTATTCACCCAGTTCACGGTGGGATCCTGTTTCTGAAGTAAATCCATTTTCTGCCTGGCGTATTGACCGAAAGCTCTATCCCAAGCCTCTCGAATTCGGCTGAAATGAATCTTGTTACGGATTCCCGTAGAAGACAAGTCGGTGGCCAGATAGGAATAGTCAGCGAGAGGAGAAATCATCGAAATGTTTTGCGAGAGTTCTGTTTGCGCTTTTTCCTTGCGTTCGACCTCGTTCCACAGAGCGTCGGCTTTGGCCCTCTGAATCCGGTTGGCCTCGTCCCAGGCGGCCTGAACTTCGTTGGTCCGCGCTTCGAAAGCCTCGCGAAAGGCGGGGTCTCTTGCGATTCTATCCTTCGCTTCCGCCTCGGTGAGTTCCTCTTTCAAAACCGGATATTTCTTGACCAATTCCTGCAGCCTTTCTCTCATCAATTTCCGGCCGAGATCGTCCCTGTCGGTGTCGGTCAATCGCGCCGCTTCCCTTCCTATCTTGATGCGCGATGGGGTCGGCGAAAAGAAAGACGCGAAATAGGGACTCAAGTTGGGAATCACCAGCACCACGAGAACCCAGATAAAAAGCGAAGTCATGATCGAAGCAGAGCTGGAATGGTGCCGCGAGGAGACAAAAATCCCGAGACAGTAAAAGAACACGAAATACAAAACGGAACCAAATAAAATAAGCCCTAGGGCCCCCCAATCCGCGTTCGACCAGGCGACTCGAGGGTTTAAAAGAATGATCAGCATTCCCACAATCAGGGCCAGAAGGTAAGGCAGGAGGAGGGTGAGCGTCCCCCCGGCGATTTTCCCCAGAATCACTTTGGAGCGGGAAAGGCCGTTCGAAATCATGAGCTTCAGGGTTCCGTCTTCTTTTTCCCCGGATACAGAATCGTAGGAAAAAATAAGGGCAATCAGGCTCATCAACAAAGTCACTATGAAGGTCAAGTCCAAGAGCGGGAACATCACCGGCAGGGGGTCATCGTCGAAATTCTCGATGTTGGTGTCTGAGGAAAGCCCCCGGACGAGCGCATAAAACGGGATCGGCGGCTGCGTGGGCTGTAAGACATTGCCAATCCTGTTAAAATGAGCGTAGTTTCTCAGGTAGCTCTCGATCTCCGCTTGCCTCTGAGAGTATTCGTCGACTTTTTTCAGATAGTCATTGGTCAGGATAAAGACCGTGACTGTCACAATGACCAGAAGCAGTGCGAAGGAAACCAAAAAACGGAACGAATATAAGTTATTCTGGATCTCTTTTCTTACTATCGTTCTTAACATTCTTTCCTCCACCGCTCACGGCTCACCGCTCAGTGCTCACCGGTTTTATCTGACATCATATTTTACGAACGCAAAATAGCTCAGAGCAAAAAGGAGAATATTAAAGAACACGAGCCAGGCGATATCGAACAATGCCCCCTCGGCAAGAATCTGGGACAAAGGTCTATATCGGTATTGAAACGCCGGAAGCTGCATTTTCTTCTCTTCTTGCCTTCCGGCAGTCAAATCAGGCAGAACTTGATTGTTATACCTGATGACCTCCTGTTTGAGGTTCATTTCCTCGCTGATTCCCGTGCCGGCGAGATCAGTTGTGAGGTAGACAAAGCTCGCCACCGGCGAGACGCGGTTGATATTCTTGGAGAGTCTGATCAAGGTAAGGAATTTGTTCCGGAAGTCTTCTTCCCTCTGGTTGACCTCGGCGGTGATCCTCTCATAGTGGGTTTTCCAATTGCTGTCCTTCTCGCCCAGGAGCACTTCGCGCGTCCAGGTCTGTTCTCTTTTCTCGCTCAGAGCCCTGACCGAGGGGATATCAACCATTTGCCTCGCCAAAAGAGTGCCCAGGTTCGGGAAAATGAATACGGCGGCCGCCCAAATGAAAAGAAGCAAAACGAGCGAGGTCGCCGCTTTCTTGGTCAGGGTCGAAATAAGGATCCCGAGGCTCAAGAAAAGAGCGATATAAACGAGCGCGATGAGCAGGATGAGCAAAAATCTCCCCAGTCTCTCGGCTGAAAAACGAATCTCGGAATCCAGGTTCAAGAAAGCAAAACCCAGACCACTCACCAGAAGAAACGGAATAGAAAGACTCAGGAAGTTCCCCAGCCACTTGCCGAGGAGGACCTTGGCTCTGGAGATGCGGTTCGCCAGCATCAACCGCAACGTCCCTATCTCCTTTTCCCGGCTCACCTGCTCAAAGCCGAAAAGAAGCGCGACAAGGGAAAGCACGACCTTCACGATGTAAAGAAAATCGGGCGTCGGGAAAAACGAGAAAATGATATTCCCCGACGCCTGCCCGGCCCTGACGCTGACTCCGATCACACTCATTTCAAAAGACCTCGCCAGTGCATCATCCAACCCTTTGGCGAAAATCGAGAGTGGATTGGGCGGGAGGAGCGCGATCGGATCGCCGGGTTTCGGCCGGATGACTTGATAATCGGAGAGCCTGTTCTTGAAATCCCGGTGCATAATAAAAAAACTCATGAGTACCAGGACGATCGTGAGAAGCAAGACAACAAAGAATTTATAACTCAGCAGGTTGGAAACGATTTCCTTTCGGGCGATGATCCAGGTCATCGAAAAACCTCCTCAAGAAAGTCATTGGTCCCACAATGTCTAGTGACTAATTTCCAATGACCAGTGACTAGTGACTAATGACTTCTTCTTATCTGACATCGTATTTGATGAACCTCACATACGCGGCGGCGAACGGAACGATCAGCCAAAAGGCCAGCGATATCAGGCTCCGCCAATTTTCTTTAAAAGCGTCCGCGAGTGAAGAGGGACTTATAGAAAATCTTGGCAGCTTCTGAAGATCAACATGCTGAGCCGGAAAATCCAAACTGGTCCCGCCACCGGGGTGGATCATGATCGTCCGTTTGACTTTGCTGAAAAGTTCATTGTCGAGGGCCCGCGCTTGGGCTTTGACCGCTTCGATGTATTTCGTCCTCTCAATCTCGCCTGTCCCGCAAACATCAGCAATAAAACGGGCAAAGGCCGCGCTGGGCGAAACGAGAGACAAGTTGATCGCCAAGTTCTGCTGTCTTCGCTTTTGCTGCTGGTAGGTCTCGTCGATCTTTCCGAGCTGCTGCGATTTTCGCTCCCGGGCGCTCTGCTCAATATCGCTCTTGGTAGCGTCCCATTTCTTTCTCTCGGGCGACGCCTCGTCATCCGCCTTGGACTCTCGTCCGGGCCCGAAAATGAGGTCATATTGCCGACCCAGTTCTTTGGCCGTTTCTGTATCGATGGACTTGGAGAGAAGGGATTTTTCCAGGGAAACTTGGGTCTCCGTCCTGACCGTATAGACGGATGCGCGCGATCATATCGCTCAGTTTGGGGATGATGAGTTGGAACGATGCCCAGATGAGAAGGATGGCGACGAGCGACGTGCGCGCTTTGGCCGAACTGCTGGAGACCATCGTTCCAATCGTGAAATAGATGAGCATGAAGAGAGACGCTGAAAGAAAAACGAACAGAATTCTGGCTGGGGTATCCCCACTAAAAAATGGAAATGAACCCAAGATCAGAATAATGATCCCGATCAGAAAGGCGATGATAAAGGGAAGCCATAAGAGCAAGATAACCTCCTGATGATCTTCCCGATCAGAATTTTATCACGCGGGAGACTGTTCGAGAGCATGGCCCGGAGCGTTCCCGATTCCTTCTCCCCGGCGATCACATCCGAGGCAAAAAGAAGTCCAATCAGGCTCAAGACCATCTGGAGGAGGAAAACAAAATCGATTTTCCCCTGGACCGACAGGATGGATTCGTCTCCGCTCGAGGATTCGCCTTGTTTGTACCCCTCCTGGGAAAACTCGTAGAATCGCGGAACCGTGCTTTCGAATCCCTGGGTAAACACTGAGAGAAGCGCGGGATGTCGAAAACCCTTGATGACCACTGTTCCTGCCATGACGTCCTGCATCTGAATGGACGAGACGGCTTCGTTGGCCAGCCGCACCTGCTCGTTATAATCCCGGACCTCTTGTTGTAGCCGAGGTTATTCACGTACATCCCCAAAGGGATGAGGATAATGCAGATGAGCGCGAAAAGGGGAAATCGATAGCTGAAAATGTTGTCCAAGAGTTCTTTTTTGATGATGGTTTTCAGCATAATGTGCACTCCCGGAGAAAGAGCTGCGGTCTTCCGTTGCGCAAAGACGTTGTTATGGGCATGAACCCTTCCTCAGACGGTCAGGGGCTCGGACTTCATATAATCGATATAGATTTTGACCAGGTCCTCGTACTGGAGCTCTTCGCGAGTCCGCTCCATAACCAGACGGCCTTCTTTCATAATCCCCACGCGATCTGCGATGTCCTTGGCCCTGAAGATATCGTGGGTCGACATCAAGATGGCTTTCCCCTCTTTCTTGAGCTCGGCCAGGATCTCCAGGAACTCCTCGGCCGCTTTGGGGTCCAAGCCCGACGTCGGCTCATCGAGCAAAATCGCCGGGGCATCTTTGATGATCGCGATCGATATGCCGAGCTTCTGCCTCATTCCTTTAGAAAAATTCTTCACCCGCTGCTCGAACGCTTTTTCCTGCAAGGACACACGGCGCATGACCTGGTAATAAGCCTCTTTGCTCAGGTTCGCTTTCCCGCCCAGCTTGGCGAAGAAGTCAAGGTTCTGCCGGGCCGTAAAGTTCCCGTAGAGCATGACGTTCTCGGAGACGAACGAAACATATTTCTTCGCCTCGAGAGGGTCACGTGTAACATCGATCCCGTTGATGTAGCAGGTCCCTGTGGTCGGCGGGATGAAATTCAGGAAGAGGTTGATGGTCGTCGTCTTCCCGGCCCCGTTGGCCCCAAGCAGACAGTAGACTTCCCCGCCCCGAACCTCCAGGTTCAGGTGGTCGAGCGCTAAGACTCCATCTTCATACCGTTTGGAAAGGTCTTCCGCCTTAAGAATCGGTTTTTGATCCGCCATTTATTTCCTCCAATATAGAAATAGTCTTGAAAGGCTCATGATTTTCTGCTCACGGCTCACAGCTCACCGCTCACTATTTTTATCTAACATCGTACTTCGCAAAGGAAAAATACGCCGCGGCGAAGAAGATCAGGTTGTAAAGAACTAGCAGCAAGAGGTCGGGGGCCGTCCGACTCAGGGTCGCGTCTAACTTTAAGAACTGATAGCGATACTCTGGGTAAGTTGTGTCGTATGCACCCGGTTCTCCGCCCCCATGCGAACTGTGGGCTACACCTTTCTCATCAAAATCATAATAATCCTGAAACCTTTTACTGAAGACCGCCTGGAACAGCTGAAGATAATGAGTCTGGAGGCTCCGGAAAAAGTTCTCGCGGTCGACGACTCCGGTGTTGCAAAGATCGAGCCCGGAGTGAGTGAAGATCGAGGCCGGCGACAATCGGGCGATGTTCAAACTTAGGTTGAGGGCCGTATTCTTTTCCTTCTCGTATTGGGCATCAAATTCCTGGAGGGTCCGGCCGATTTTCTCTTCGTAGTCCTTCGCTAATGGTCCTCGCGCCTTTACATAGCCGGCCCAGTCCCAGCCTTTTTGAGAGGAGGTATTTTTTTCATTGATAAATTGCTCCCTGATTGGGGTTAAGACCTTCGCTTTCTCTTTTTCAATCTGATTCTGAACCTGGATTCTGTTTCTTTTCATGACCTCTTCGCTCTGGACCGGATGGATGAGAGCGGCCAGCGGTTCGCTGATCTTGGGGATGACAAAAGTCACGAAAATCCAGATCAGGAAGCCCGCGAGAAGGGCGACACTCGTCTTCTGGGTCCGGGTGGAGATCAGGAGACCCAGCGAAAAAAGCGTTGAGAGATAAAGCAAAGAGAGAAGAAACAAAAAAAGAACCCGGGAAAAATTCTCTCCCGAAAAAAGCGGAAAATTCTCCAGGAGAAGGAGGATGAGCCCGATAAGGAAGCTCGCCAGAAGCGGAATAATAAGCACAATGTAGCTTCCTAAGAATTTTGCCCAGATAAACGTGCTCCTCCGGGCCTGATTGGACAGGACAAGCTTTAGAGTCCCAGACTCTTTTTCGCCGGACATCAGGGTGCTGGCGTAGAGGATAGAAAACAGCCCGAGGAGGAAGCTGACGATGACAATGAAATCGATTTTGCCGGTGATGTTGCTCAGGATTTCATTCTGAGCCTGCGTCCCCTTCATTTCCCGGCTGTATTTATCAAAGGCAACAATCTTAGGCAGGACACTTTCAAGCCCGATCCCGAACGTGCTGAGGATGCTCGGTTCCCTGTAAACGGTCGTCGTCTCTTTGGAAATCCTCCTGGCTGCGTCATACTCAAGATAGTTACTTTTAAAGCTCGAATAGTTCATCAACAAACTGGAAGGAATGAGCACCAGGCATAGCAAAAATACGATCAAGAATTTGGGGCTTATCAACTGATCCAAGAGCTCTTTCTTAAATATCGTCGCGAACACTCTAATTCCTCGCTCTAGAGAATTGCTTCGTCATGACAATGCTCCCATTCACCGCCGTTGTGCTCTTATTGGGGTTTCTCATGTCTTTCCACTGCTCAGTGCTCACAGCTCACGGCTCACCTCCGTGTTAGCTTGATTCCAAACACAACAATCCCCACGAGCAGACCCACAAGCAGGAGAATCAACACCGTGATCCCGAGAACATTCGTTTTCGAGCTGATATGGATGCGGACGATTTTGTCTTCCGATTCCACCCGCTTGTTGTCGGCGACGCACTCGGTCTTGATTTTCGGCTCGTAGTCGCCGACCGAAACGTCGGTGGGAGGGACAAACCGGATGTTCACGACCGCCTCTTTGCTCTGCTCGAGGGATCCGATGAGGTCCGGCTGAATCTCGACCCGCCAATTCAGCGGCAGGTCTGTCGACATCCGGATATTGTTCAATTTCCGCGTCCCGGTGTTCTTGACCCTCACTTCCATCTTCACATCTTCGCCGACCTTGATCTCATGGTAGAGGTTCACGGCCTGGACTTCGATCCGCCCCACTCCCCTGGGGATAAGCTCAAGCCGGACGCTTCCGGCCTTCAGAATTTCCATGTCCTTGGGAGTGAGTTGAGGGTTCGCATTCAACATCCCCTCGAGCTTCTTCGATTGCTCATTATCGAGTGTCAGGGCAAAGAACGCCAGGGGCTTATCGATCACGACCTGGGCATCGGCGTTCTTCGGAAGGTAGAGCTTGAGAGAGAGCTTCATGCTGGTGATTCCCTCGGTGAATTTGATCTGGGAAAGACGGGCCTGGGACTGCGGGTCGCTGAATTCATAGGTGATCTGGTGCGGCAGATTGACAACCTCGAGCTTGAAGACATTGGCCTCGCCGGTGAATTTCTCGAGGGAGAGATCGTAGGTCGCCTGGCTTTCCAGGTCGGCTTCCTGAGAAAACTGGGCGGAGTTCATGGTGACGATGTTGGCGCTCACGCCTTTCTGGAGGTAGACGGCAGTCGTCTCGTTTTTTCCCGCATAAAAAACATTGACGTCCAGGTTTTCGACATCCTTGAGAAGCTGAAAAGTCGCCTCTCTCTGCTCCTCGAGCGGCAGAGAAACGATCGTCTTCTCGTAGGGATCGGAGACGATCTTCCCCTCCGATCGCAACGAAACATAGACGTCCTTGAGCTCCTTCAGAAAATCAAGGGGGAAAAGATCCTCGGCGTTGATCTTGAGCTCAGCCAGCTGTTTGAGCTCCTTGGAGGAATAGCGGAGCGTGACGCGGACATATTTCTTGCCGGCCGCATCCTGGAACTTGACGGCGCTGGCCACCGAGATGCGCGCTTCGCTGCCCATGAAATTGATCAGAGCCTGCTGGTAGTCCACCTGGGCCTGAAGATAGGCCGTCTGGATCCTGGCAAAATCCTCCTCCGACCTCAGGCCCTGCTCCTTGAGCTTGAGCGCCCGCTCAAAATCTCCCTTTGTCTCCTGCAGATGCAGCTGGGCTTTTTTAAGGGTCAAAAGCTTCATCGTCTGGGATTGGGATTCCTGCTGTTGCGGATAAGCCTGGGAAGAGGCAAATTGAAAGCAGAAGATCAATAACCCCAGAATCAACAATATCCTTAATTGGTTCTTCATTGTCATATCTCCTGTGCAAAAATGCTGGGACTCGTCATTGGTCACTCGTCGCTATCACTCGTCACTGATGCAAACGCGATAAGTAACTTGCCATGGTCAAGGTGGCGCCGGAGGCCACCCTTGGGACCCCGTAGCGGAGGGGGGCCCGTCGGCTTGTCCGACGGGGGAACCGACGGGACTGGTTCCTCGGGGTCCGGGGGCCAGAGGGTGGCCTCCGGCGCAACCTTGAACGGAGATGTCGCATTAGTTATTGCGTTTGTATTAGTCACTGGCAAGTTTGATATTCCTATTCTTTAAGCTCACGCCCAGTGCCCTGTCCAAGCGGGACTTCGAAAGATTGTAATCGATCACGGCTCTGAGCTCGGAGCTCCGTGCGTCGGCCAGGTCCCGCTGATATTGCAGGACAAAGTAATTTGTGCTCAACCCGGCTCTGAACTTCGCTTCTTCAGCCTGCAGTTTCTTCTCCGCCAGATCGCTCGCGGCTTTATAAGCCTCCACTCTCTCATAATCCGTTTGAATCGCCCTCAAAGCCATCCTGATCTCCAGCTCCGCCTGCTGCTCGAGATATTTCAGTTTCTTGGTTGATTGATCCAGGTCGAGTTTCGCCTGAGCCGCGGCCGCCCGGGAAACGATGCTCTTCAAGGGAATATCCAGGGTGAGATAGACGGACCAGTTCCTGTATTTGAAATTCAGGGCATCTCTGAGGGCATTCGAGGCCCCGCCGGGAACTTTCCCGATGATGATTCCAGAAAGCGGATCGTTATTGAGATAGAGAATCTGCGTTCCCGAGATCCCGGGGCTCCAGTAGCTCGCGTTGAGGCTGAGCGCGGGAAGAAGTTGGTTTCGGGCATAGAGGAGTCCCAAATCCTTGTTCTCGCGGTCAATCTCCTGGGACTGCAAGTCCGGACGATTTTCCCTGGCGAGAGCGAGGGCCTCCTCGAAGCTCAACTCTTTCTTTTCAAAAGACGGTTTATCGGAGAGCACGATCTCTACGATGCCCTCTTCCTTGGGAAGGTTGATCAGTGTCCTCAGGATGTCCGTATAATCCTTGACCTGGGCCTGGGCCTGAAGGATGTCCGCTTTCCGGACGGCGACCTCGGCCTGGGAGCTCAGGATCTCTTTGGGGGCAAGTGTCCCGATGTTGATTTCCTTTTGGTTTTTTTCGAGCAGGTCCTGGGCGAGCCCGAGCGACTGGCGCTTGACTTCGAGGGTATCGATACTGTAGACCAGATTCCAATAGGCCTCTTCGACATCATAGATCGTCCGCAAGAGGACGCTCCTGAACTCGTTTCCGGAAATCTTCTGGTTGTTCTGGGCGACAAGGATTTCGTTGCGGCTGACCTTAAAGCCGAAGTCTTTCAGCAAAGGCTGGGTGAAGCCGATTGAAAGCGTGCTCCCATAATAAGGGTTGATCGTCTGAAACTTAGTGTTGCTATCGTTTTTATAAGAATCAAGCGAGAGGGAGAACCGGCCTCCGGTCGGGATGAGCTGGTCGATCCCGGCCGAATAATCGGAAAAGTCGTTGTCAGCTGTTCCGAAGCCTGGATCCACGAATACGAGGGAGAATTCGTATTTTGCTGGCGGTAGCTAAAACCAAGGGCGGGCAAGAACTTTTCTTTGGCTCGGGAGACGGAGAGATCCGAAATCTGCGGGTTAATGATTTCGACCGCCACGCCCAGGTTATTCTTGACGGCAAGAAGGATGCATTCTTCAAGGGATAGCGTTTTTTTCTGCTCCGATTGCGCGAATGCCGAACCAAAAAGGAATGAGATCAAAACAAAGCAATTTATGATTTTTCGAACGGGCATCTGATGCCTCCTGATATTCATAGTCCAACTCCATTCGGATATCTCTTAAGCAATAATCATGCCATGATATTTTGCCGGAGGTGCCGCCTGATTCGGCGCGTAAAATAGCAGCTTTGACCATCAAAACGAGTAGAAATTTACCCATAGTTGAGAATTTATTTACCCAAATCTGGCCAAAATTGTTGAATCCCATCCTAACTTAGCGTATCATGGGAATAATAGAAGGAAGCCAGCCTATGCCCGGCCTGATTCAGACCCTGAAAAAGGGGCTCGCCAAAAAGAAGCCGCCCGAAGCCTACCCATGGTCTATCTTTAAGGAGTTAGAAGACAGCCTCAACCTGATTGAGGACTTCGACCAGATCGCTCTCAATTTCCTGGGCAAGTTCAAGGAAATTATCCCGGTCGAGAAACTGGTCTTGTTTATCTACGACCAGGATCTCGGGAAGTTCCGAGTCGCTACCTACATGGGTTTTCGCGAACGGGAACTAAAAAACGTCTCCCTGTCGAGCACCGAGCCTCTGGCCAAGTGGCTCAAGGTGAACCAGACTTTTTTATCCCTCAGAGACCAGCCCAGTGTCCTCAACTACCTGACTCCGCGGGAAAAAGAGATTCTGGAATCGCTCGCGATCGAACTCTGTTATCCCATCATCTCCATGAATCGCCTGATCGGGATTCTGCTCGTCGGCCCCAAAGCCGACGGTGAAGACTTCGCCAAACACGAGCTTTCCCTGATTTCTTCTCTCACTCCTCAAATCGGAATCGCCCTGGAAAACGCGCTGCTTTACAGGGAACAGAGAGAAAGGTTCCGCAGGATGCTGAGGGCCGACAAGCTGGCCACAATCGGCGAGCTCGCCGCCGGCGCGGCCCACGAAATCCGAAATCCTCTCACGGCCATCAAGTCTTCCCTCCAATACCTGGAAACAAAAAGCCAGGACGAAAAGGCCAAAAAGCTCCTCACGACCGCCCTCGAAGAAACGGACCGGATCGATGAAATCCTCTCCGGCCTTCTCTCGTTCTCCCGGCCATCAGAGATCAGGAAAGAACGCCACAACCTTCTCGAGAGCCTCGAAGAAGGCCTCGAGCTCATCTCTTTCCAGGCCAGGAAGCAAAAAATCACGATTGTGAAGGATTTCCCCTCCTCTCCGCTTGAACTGAATGCTGACAAGTCCCAGCTCAAACAGCTTTTCCTTAACCTCTTCCTCAATTCTATCCAGGCGATGGCTGAGGGCGGCGAATTGAAATTGGAGGTGCGGTCTCCGGACGGCCGGAATGTTCTGATCACCGTGTCCGACACGGGCGAAGGAATTCCTGAAGAGAACCTCGACCGCATCTTTGACCCTTTCTTTACGACGAAAAAAGGGGGCACCGGCCTGGGGCTTTCAATCTGTTACGGAATCGTCAAATCCCATAACGGAGAGATTGAAGTCCGGAGCAAGGTCGGCCAGGGGACGACCGTCCTGGTCAAAATCCCAATGAACGTGTGATTCTCATGAAATTCAAGATTCTCATCATCGACGATGAAAAAAGCATCCGGGATATCTTTTCTCTTTTGTTGGAAGAGAAGGGCTATTCAGTCGACACGGCCGAGACCGGGAAGGGTGGGATTAGCTGTGCTCAAGAGTTCAATCCCGATCTCGTCCTCCTGGACATGAACCTCCCCGACCTCTCGGGCATCGAAACTCTCTCCAAGATCAAGAGCTCGCTCCCCCAAACGGAAGTCATAATCATAACCGCTTACGGAACGATCAAGAATGCCGTGGAGGCGACCAAGCTCGGCGCCTATTCCTATCTGGAAAAGCCGGTCGACAACGAGGAATTGTTGCTCATCATCTCGAGGCTCGTGGAAGTCAAAAGATTGACCAGGGAAGTGGAAACTCTCAAATCCGAACTCACCTCCCGCTACCGATTTTCGAACATCATCGGGACAAGCAGCCGGATGAGCTCCGTTTTCCAGATGATGGAGAAGATCTCCCGGGTCGACGGGACCGTGCTCCTCACCGGAGAGAGCGGGACGGGGAAAGAGCTGGTGGCCCGGGCCATCCACTTCAACAGCCCGAGGAAAGAGGGTCCCTTTGTCGTGGTCAATTGCGGGGCGATTCCCAAGGATCTTGTCGAATCCGAATTCTTCGGCCACATGAAAGGCTCGTTCACCGATGCGAAGACCGAGACGACCGGGAAATTCGAGCTCGCCCAGAATGGCACGATTTTCCTGGACGAGGTGGGCGAACTCTCACCGGAAGCGCAGGTCAGACTCCTCCGGGCGTTGGGCGAAAGAGAAATCGTCAAGGTCGGAGGGACCAAAACGGTCCCCGTCGATGTTCGAGTCATCGCCGCCACGAACAAAGACCTCGAGGCCGCGGTCAAAAAAGGGGATTTCCGGGAGGACCTCTTCTGGAGGCTGGCCGTCCTGTCGCTTCACCTGCCGCCGCTCCGGGAGCGAAACGAAGACATTCCCCTCCTCTGCGAACATTTCATTAAGAAATACAACCAAGAGTTGGGAAAGAGGATCGAGGGTCTGGCCCCGCGGGCGCAGGCGTTGCTCGAATCCTACCCCTGGCCGGGAAACATCCGGGAGCTGGAAAGTGTGCTCTACGAGGCGATGGTGATGAGCGACAGCCCGCAGCTCGAAGAAGGGAATCTACCCTCGCGCATCCGGAATTGGACCGCGGGCAATGAGGAATTTTCTTTGGAGCTGGGGAAGCCTCTGAATGAGGTTGTCCATGGCCTGACCGATGAGATGGAAAAAAGGATGATCGAAAAGGCTCTCGAGGCCACCGGGGGCAACAAAACGAGAGCCGCGCAGCTCCTGGGCATCAGCCGCAAGACGCTTTTCAATAAGATAAGGGAATTCGACGTTCGCTAGGTGTCGAGACTTAGCAAAGAACATAATGAGGAGGCCACCCAAGATGTTGAAAGCAGGCCTGATGGTCGTCATCGCCGCCCAGCTTGGCTTCTGGAGCTGGGGAAAAAAACAAACCTCATGCACGCCGGCCCAAGGAGTCAAAGGGATGGTGAGTTCGGGACATCCCCTGGCCACTCAGGCCGGGCTTGAGATCTTAAAAAAAGGCGGAAACGCTTTCGATGCGGCTGTCGCGGTCGCCGCGACACTCAACGTCGTCGAGCCCATGATGTCCGGCGCAGGCGGATATGGGACGATTCTCATCTATGACGCCGCGAGCAAAAAGGTCCGCTTTCTCGATTCGAGCGGAAAGATTCCTCGCTCCGTCAATTCGGATGTTTTCCGCGCGCCTTATCCGGATTATCTTAAGAACCGGGTCGGCCCCAAGGCCGTCTCGACGCCGGGAAATGTGGCCGCTTGGGAGGCCCTCTCTAAGAATTATGGGACGCTTCCCTGGCCGGACTTGTTCCGGGGGGCAATCCGGGTAGCCAAGGAAGGGTTCATTCTCGACGAACGGATCGCGCGGCTCATCGAAGAAGCTTTTCCCGAGTTCCCACCGCATGCCCAAAATATTTACGGGGCCAAGGGAAAACCTCTTCAGACAGGAGAGCGGCTGGTTCAAAGTGACCTCAGCCGGACTCTGGAACTTATTGCAAAAGAGGGCGCTAAAGCGGTTTATGGTGGAACGCTCGGAAAAGCCATCGACGAGGAGATGCGGCGATCCGGAGGTTTCCTTTCGCTCCAAGACTTAGACAGCCATCGCGCCGAGTGGTGGGAGCCCATTCACATCGCCTACCGTGATTGCGACGTTTTTACCGCGTCGCCGCCTGCCACCGCCTTCGATTCGCTTATCCGGCTGGGTTTGATGGCTCAGTTTGACGTGGCCAAGATGGGCCATAATACCTTTCCCACGCTTCACCGCTTCATCGAGACAACCAAGCATGCTTTTTGGTGCCGGTTAAAATACGCCGGGGATCCGGAGATCACGCCCCCTCCTCTGAATGTGCTCCTCTCAGAGGGCTACTGGAAGGAGCAGGCCGCAAGGATCGATCCGGCCAAAGCGAAGCCCTTTGTTTATCCCGGCCTCGAGGACTCCCCTTCCCGGCACACGACCCATTTTGTTGTCGCCGACGCGCGGGGAAACATCGTCTGCGCGACCCAGACCTTAGGCAACTTATTCGGAAGCCGCATCATGCCGCCCGGGACCGGGCTCTGGCTCAACAATTCGCTGTCCTATTGCACCTTCGAACCCAAAGGGAACCCGATGGACGCGCACCCCGGGCACCGGAAGCTCTCCGGCGATTGCCCGACCATCCTCCTCCGCGGCGGCCGGCCCTGGGCCGCCCTCGGGACTCCGGGAGGACATACGATCGGGCAGACCGTGCCCCAGATGGTCATGAACCTGGTCGATTTCGGAATGGACATCCAGGCGGCCATCTCCGCTCCCCGCCTGAGCTTTGACGAGCCGGACAACATACTGATCGAGGCGGGAATTCCGGAAAACGTCCGGCTGGAATTGGCCGCGCTCGGCCACAAGCTGAGAGTCATAAATCCTCCTGGCGGGCTCGGCGACGCCCACGGCTTGGTCATCGTTTACGATGAAAAGGGCCATCCGATACGCTTTTATGGAGGTTCCGATCCCCGCGGCAACGGACTTGCCGAGGGCTACTAAAGCAAACACAATAATTGGCACCACATTCCAGTTTGAGGTGGCGCCGGAGGCCACCCTCTGGCCCCCGGGCCCCGAGGAACCAGTCCCGTCGGTTCCCCCGTCGGACAAGCCGACGGGCCCCCCTCCGCTACGGGGTCCGAGGGTGGCCTCCGGCGCCACCTTAACTATGTCACGTAATTGATCGGACTGGCTTTACGCTGCGCAGAGCAAAGTTGACCATCCTTGATAATTTTTATAGCATAGCAATTGAAACCCTCGAACAGGGCAAAGAAAAGGAGAAAATGTGATGAAACGAAATCATAAATGTCTTTTGATTCTCATTGCGTTGAGCCTAATTACCTACCTGTCCATTTCCTGGGCGGGCGGGCAAGGCCAGGCGCTCAAGGCCGAAGAGCCTGTCCTCATCGCCTCCTGCGGACAGAGTCCGGCGCCGGTGATGCTCAAGGTTATCCTCCAAAAGCTCAAGGTCAATTTCGAATTCGCGCCCCTCGCCACACCCCAAGACCTGAAAACAAAAAAAGACGCGGGCCGACCCTACAAAACGTTGATCGTCACCATGGGAGCGAGCCTCAAGGGAATGGGAGCGGCCGGCATTTCCATCGATGATGAACTGAAGCGAACGGGTGAGCTGATCGATGAGGCGCGCCGCGAGGGCATCAAGATTATCGGAGCTCACATCGAGGGGATGAAAAGGCGGGCCCAGGGAGCGGCTGCGGGCGATACCACCGATGAACAGAGCATCGACGCCGTCGCGCCAAAATCCGATCTCCTGGTGGTCAACAAAGAAGGGAATGCCGACGGCCGCTTCACGACCATCGCCAACGAAAAGAAGATCCCGCTCATTGAGGTGGAGAAGAACCTGGACCTGATGGCGGAGTTGGGAAAGCTATTTCAAAAATAACAAAATACGGTCAGTGGTGAGGGGGCAGGGGTCAGGGGAATTTTAATTATTAATCAAGCGGTTCACAGCTCACTGCTCACTGGCTACCATTTACCTTTTCTTGATTTCCACCATCCCCAGCTCTTGCAAGAAGTTCATGTATTTCTCGACGTCGACCAGGGGCAACGGGCCGTACTCGGCTGAGGCGGCATCCCGGATCTCGGCGATGCTGCGCTTGCCGTCGATGAAGTTTCTGAGTTCAAATTCAGCCATCATGACGCTCACCGGAGGCTGATACTTCATCTTCCGGATCTTGTCCCTGAGCTCCCAGAACGACATGATGTCGCCCATCGTCTTGGTCCTGACCGGAACCAGCCCGCTCAGACGAGCCTCGTCCTTGGGGGGCGAAGGCTTTTGGGGAGCGATCTTTTCGCGGCTGCAGCGAAGCTCATAGATCTCGTCGATTTCTTTCAGGTAAGGCTGCCTCAGCTCCTCGAGTCTCTTCAGCCTCGCCGCCAGAGTTTTCTCCAGGTTGGCGTCTGACTTGATGAAGAATCTGACCGAACCCAGGGCTACGTTCTCCCGGGTGACAGCCTGGTTGATGACATTCTGAGCTTCGCGATAAGCCGTGGGCAGGCCTTTCGGGTCGGCCCCCTGGATCAATCTCTCGGCCTTGTTTTTCTCAAAACCAAGGCGTGAGAAGCCTCTCGCCGAAGTCTCGGTCATCATCTTTTCGGCGTCGGCCGGGCCGGCGTTGGCCAAAAAAAGGCCCGCTGCGGCCGAGAGAAAGGTGACCCGTTTGAGCTGGGTCGAATCGGACTTGTCCGGTGTATCGCCGCTGGTGTGGTACCACATGTCCGGCCAGCAGATGAACATGACGGCCGGCACCCGCATCGCGCCGTCCACAAAGACAATGTGGTCGCTCCCTCCGGAATAGGGATCGATGGCGCAGTAGAAGGGATCGCGAGTCCCGGTCGGTGAAAGAATCGGCGCTAAGCTTGCGCCCCCATAAGTAAAATCGTCCCGCTGCGTCTTTCCCACCCACTCAACAAAAGAGGCCATGGTGTCATTGAGATACGTGGGGAGAGAATAGGGTGTCGTGATGAGGGAAAAATAGCTGCGGTTTTTCATGATCGCCTCGCCGACCATGTCTTCGTTGATGTTGGCGAAAAAGCGCTTGGCGATCTGGGGATTTTTCATGATATAGGCGGAAGTCCCCGAGATTTCGGGCACGAACAGGAACCGGATCGATCTCTTGAGAGGCGGGATTTTTCCGGCATCCTGAAGCTTCTTCAAGGTCCGGGCGGCCTCCAGGATGGCCACGCAGCCGCTGACGTCGTCGTTGGCGCCCTGTTTGGCAAAGCCCTCGAAGAGGTGGGCGGTGAAGACCAGTTCTTCCTGAGGAAATTCCTTTCCCGGAAGGAGGGCGGAGACCATTTGTTCCTTGTAGGGAACCATCTGCGTCTTGGCGATCGCCCGGACGACGATCTTTCGGCCGCGCTCGAGCTGGTCCCTCAGCTCGTTCCCCAGACGGGTTGAGATCATGAACCCGAATGACTTCTTTTCGGCGTTGACGCCGCCCCAACCGACTTCGTCGGGATCGAACTCGGGATGGCTCGACGCGTAGGCGACGACTCCCAAGGCTCCGTATTTGTCCACGGCGATCTTCCGGGCCCCTTCGGCATAACCGTTGGCCAGGACGATCTTCCCTTTGACCTTTTTGCCCTTATAGAAATCCTCCTTGAACCCGGGACCGACATAGACGAGCTCGGCCGTGGTATCAGTTGACGCGCTTCCCTCGCAGAGGGAGGCGGCGATTTCCTTGAGGTCGGCGATTTTCCTCATTTCGGGTTCAACAATCCACAGCTCGGCCATCTCCGCGTCCCATGTCTTTTCTTCCCGCTTCGGAAGATCGATGATTTCCGCATCCTTGATCCCGTATTCCCTGAGCTTTTCCAGGATAAACTTGGTCTCAAAATGACCCTTGATGTATTCCTCGGGCAGCTTGTTCCGGTTCACCCCGGTCAGCAGGATCTCGTTTTGAAGGGCCACATCTCCCGAGACCTCATTGATGATATCCCTGAGGACAGATAAAGGCAGGAGCGTCTCAGGGGCGTTTCTTTCGACTTGTCCGAAGGCAAAACCCAGCGTTAACAGAATCGCAAGCATCATAAGAACTGCTTTTTTCATCGCGACCTCCGCACATGTTTTTTCTATTTATTCTATTCGATCGCCGGATAAAGTAAAGAAGAAAGTGAGCGCTGAGCAGTGAGCCGTGAGCAGTGAACATAGATATAAAATGCGAATGATTAAATAATACGTTTTTCTTTATCTCAAACCTCTCTCCCCGTCTGTCCTATCAAAAGAGCTGAAAGCGAAGAAGAAAGCGAGAGTCGTGGCGTGTTAAACTTGAATTTTCTCTTTTTGGACCTGACTGCTCACCGCTCACTGCTCTGTACTCACTTTTAATTGTTCTTTCCTCTTAAAATATTTTTTGATAGAATGGGGAAAAAGTGAGACCTGGGAAATCCTCAAACGACTAAAAATACGAGGTTCATCCGATGACCGAATACTTGACTCTCCACAACATCGTCTTGGGTCTTTTGGTGCTTTCAGCCCTCTGGCTGATCATCGTTGTCATTAAGAAACAGAATGAGAACCTGGCCAGGGCCCTGCTCTTGACCGTCCTCTTCGGCGGGGCGTTGATCTTTATCAATACCTATCACATCACCAAGCTGAACTTGTCGGACATCAGGGAAAAGGTCATGCCCTCCAAAAAGAAGGTCGTCAATTACGCCTACGAAATGGAAAATGGCGGATCCGGGAAAGAATTTTATACGATGTATGTTTTCAAAGAGCCTTTTCCCAGAATCTCCCTGTCCATGGACACCAAAGGGAGGTTCTTCCACATCAGCAGCGACCGGGACATCGCCTCGATCAACGCCATCCTGGAATACTTGGGGCTTCCAAGAATCATAAAAGGAGTTCAGGAGCTCGTCTCGATCACCGGATCTCAGCTCGACATCTACCATTACCGCTGGGACGATTACCCGGAGGGAATCCTGCTCCTCGAACGAGACCGCTGCCCGGACAGGGACTCGCTCCAGACCTACCACTGTCTGAGGACGATCACGCATCACCAAGAGATATTGAAAAAACTCACCGAATCATCTAAAGTGATGCGGTGAGCGCCGCAACGTCCGCCGAAATCATCCTCGCCGTCATGGTCGCGACCTATGGCGTCGCCAAAGCCCTCAAGGTCTCGACCGAGCTCTCCCTCTTCGCTGCCGCCCTGGCGGGAGGCCTGGTCGGCGGAGCGGGAATCCCGTTGAGGTATCTGGTCGAAGGGGCGTTCACCTACTTTGATATTGTCCTCATCTTTGTCTCGGCGACCCTGTTTATGAATTTCCTTAAAGAATCGGGGGCGGTGGCTTTCGCCGTCCGGGGCATCCTCCGGCGATTCCACAGCCGAAAATCGGTTCTTTTCTCACTCCTCGCCTTGATCTTGTTGGTCCCGGGCGCGCTGACCGGGGCCGGAAGCGTGACCGTGCTTGTCGCCGGAGGGATGGTCGCGACGGTCCTGAGTTACATGGGCATCTCCAGGCCCAAGGTGGCGGCAATCATTTTTGTCATCGCCGGTCTGAGCGCGGCCGCGCCGCCGGTCAGCCTGTGGGCGATGCTTACCGCCGCCGGGGTCAACATGCCCTACGTCGGATTTTTCGTCCCGCTGATGGCTCCTTGCCTTCTCCTCGCCCTGGCAACGATCTTTTATCTCGGCCGGGGAGCAGAGTGCTGTGACGTCGAAAAAGCGCTCCAGGAACTTCCGCCCGCCCATCCCAAAATGAACTGGTATCGCCTCGCGCTCCCCTTCGTCGCGTTTATTCTGCTGGTCGTGGCCGGCCGGGTCTGGCCTTTCTCCCTGCCCGTGATGGGACTGCCGTTTGTTTTTCTCGTTTCGGCTCTCCTGGCGCTTTTCCTGAGTCCGACGAGGCTTGACTTCCTTCGGATCTCACGCGAGACCATCCAGCAGCTCCTCCCTCTCATCGGGACACTGACCTGTGTTGGGGTCCTTGTCGAGGTTATGACTCTGGTCGGAGTCCGCGGCCTGATCGCGATCACGGTCGTAACACTTCCGGCCCTTGTCGTCATGGTGACGCTCTTTCTCAGTCTTCCCATCTCCGAGGCCGTGCTCATGTGGGGAGCGGCGCCGGTTTTGGGAGTCCCCCTGGTTCTGCTGTTCAACACCCTTGGGCTTAACCCGGTCGTGGCCCTGGCCGGCATGAGCGTCATCTGGCCCCTGGGGGACGCCATTCCTCCGACGGCCATCATCGGCCGCCTGACCGTTGCGACCGTCGGGATGAAAGAACCATATCCGCGCTTTTTAAAATATTGCCTTGTCCCGGCCGGTCTGATCGTCCTCGTCGGAACCCTGATGGTCATTTTCAGCAAGAAGCTGGGCTTCTTGACGGTGTTTTAGAGATGATTATCATCACGATCCTGTATTACCTTTTGACAGCCTTCGTCGCCTTCCTCCTTGTCTGGAACATTGTTAGGAGCAAGAGATGGCAGGAGGAGCTCCTCTATCTGATCGTCCTCATCCCGTTTATTCTGAGGCTTTTGAGGTTAAAATAATCATACGCATGTTGGGCAGGAAAAGAAGTGTTATTTCGTAAGACAGCCATCATGGCTCTGGGACTCGCCGTCCTGATTATTTCAGGAAAGAGCTTTTACCGCAGCCGCCACCTCAAAGAGCCCGTCGTCCTGAGCCCGGGAGTGACAGCCGTCAAGAAGCTGAGCGATTACTTTGCCGGAATCCGGGGGACGACGAACGATGCCAATGTCTATGTCCTCGAAGGCAAGGCCAAGGGAGGCGCCATCCTGATCCTGGGCGGCTCCCACCCGGAAGAGCCGGCCGGAAGGCTCACCACCTGGCTTCTCGCGGAGAACGGGATCGTCGAGACGGGAAGCGATTTTTGTCCTCAACTCCGCGAACCGGAGCGCCACCACCGTAACCCGGCTCGGCGGCGCTTATCCGCCCGACTTCACCATCAAGACTCCCTGGGGAGGACAGAAATTCCGGATGGGCGACCGCTGGTCGAACCCTCTCGACCAGTGGCCCGATCCCGAAGTTTATATTCATTATCCGACGCGCCAGGAGCTCGCTTACGTGGACATTCGGAATCTCAACAGGGCCTGGCCGGGAAGGCCGCGAGGGACGCTCACCGAAAAAACGTGCTTCGCCCTGACCGAGCTCATCCGCCGAGAAAACGTCGACATCGCCATCGACCTCCACGAGGCCGAGCTCCAGTACCCGGTCATCAGCACGATCGTCGCCCATCAGAAAGGCCAGGACCTCGCGGCTATGGCCTCGATGATGGTCGCCGCGAATGAAGGATTTGAGATCGGCGTAGAATATTCTCCTCAGTCTCTGCGCGGTCTTTCCCACCGCGAGATCGGAGATCACACCGGGGCGATCTCTCTCCTCCTCGAGGCCCCCGAGCCATTTCTCGATGCCACCCGGGGAAGAACGAATCGGGAACTTCTGCTCACAGGCCGGGATGAATTTATTGTCCGGGCGGGAAAGCGGGGCCTGCTCTTTGAAAAGATTGACGAGCGCGGCTGGCCGATCGATGTCCGGGTTGGCCGGCACTGCTCGACCATCCTCCAGATCCTCGAGACCTGGTCGCAGGAAAAGCCGGACAGGGCGGTCGTGCTTCAAGGGATTCCCCGCTATAAAGACGTTGTTCAAAAGGGGATCGGAGAATATCTCCGTGACCCAGCCAAAGCCGACCCAAAAAGAATTGTTTACGAATAAAACAGACGGAACTGATCGACAGGAGGTCGCAGATGAAACCCAAGGGAATTCTTTGGCTCGTCAGCATCGCTGTCCTCTTCTCCATCGGAATTCTCATTCCAACGGGAATCGGGGCCAAAGCCAATAAAATCAAGGCTCCCTGGCCGGATGAGATCGACAACTGCACGTCGATTCCGGTCAGCAAGGCCGCTTCGGCAGACGGCTCGGTCATGACCAGCCACGCCTGCGATGGGGGTTACGAGTTCCGGCTGCACGTCGTCCTCGGCCGGACGCACCAGCCCGGCGAGATGCGGACGGTTATGAAAGGGGGCGGGAACGGCGCCGAACAGAAGCAGGCGGTCAAAGGGGGCGAGATCCCGGAGGTCAAGGAGACCTTCAGCCGTTTTGATATCGCCTACCCGTTCATGAATGAGAAACAGGTCGCCATGGGCGAAACGACCTTCGGCGGCAGGCAGGAGCTTTATAATCCGGAGGGCTTCTTCGACATCATGGAACTCGAGAGAGTGGCCCTGGAGAGGGCCTCGACGGCCCGGGAAGCCATCAAGATCATGGGCGAACTGGCCACCAAATACGGCTACAGCGATTACGGCGAATGTCTGACCGTGTGCGATACCAAAGAGGCCTGGGTCTTCGAGATCATGGGGCCCGGCCCTCTCCAGATCGGGGCTGTTTGGGCAGCGAGGAGAGTGCCCGACGGCGAAGTCTCGGTGAGCGCCAATCGAAGCCGGATCGGCGAGATCGACAGCAACGACAAGGAAAATTTTATGGCCTCGGAAAACGTCTTCAAGCTCGGCGAAGAGATGGGCTGGTACAACCCCAAGGCCGGAAAGCCCTTCAAGTTCAACGAAGCTTATGCGCCGGACGATTCCATCGGCTGCCGCCGCCGGGAATGGCGGGTCCTGAGCACCCTGGCCCCGAGCCTAAAACTCGACCCCTGGGCGCTGGAATATCCCTGGTCCGTCAAGCCGGACAAGAAAGTCACCCCGCAGATGATCATGGCTCTCCACCGGGATTATTATCAGGGAACAGAATTTGATCTGAGCAAAGGCCTCGCCGCCGGGCCCTTCGCCAACCCGATACGGTTCTCGACTTCGGTGCATCCTCCTGAGGGTTACTTGGGCTGGGAAAGGCCGATCTCTATTTTCCGCTGTTCTTATTGCTTTGTTTCGCAATCGCGGGCCTGGTTGCCGGATTGGGTCGGCGGGCTGATTTGGTTCGCCGAGGACGATCCCAAGACAAGCTGTTTTGTCCCTCTCTATTGCAGCATCACGACTGTGCCGGAGTCCCTCCAGATCGGACGCCGCGACGTCTTTGACCGCAAATCCGCCTGGTGGGCGTTCGACTTCGTCTCCAACTGGGCCAACCTCAGGTTCTCGAGCATGATCGAGGACATCCGACGGGCCTATCAGGATTTCGAGACGACCTTCTTCAACCTCCAGCCCGCGGTCGAGGCCCGGGCCAAAACGCTCTACCAGGACAACCCCCAGGCTTGCCGCGAATACCTGACCAGGTATTCCAACGAGACGGCCCAGCGGGTCGTGGATGACTGGTGGACCATGGCCGATTACCTGATCGTCAAATACAACGACGGTTACATCAGCACCCCGGGGAAAATGCCGTCCGCCGGCTATCCCAAGGAATGGCTGGACGCCGTCGGCTACGGCAAAACAAAGATCATCAATAAGAAGTGAACAGTGAGCCGTGAGCACTGAGCAGAGAAAAGAGTCTATATCGTTTTTTTTCGTCGCGAGGCTCTCTGCCGTTCCCGGTTCGGCAATTAATATTTAACATCCACATCACCGTAAAGAATTTGTAATTTTTATAAACGACCGTTGTCTCTGACGACTTTACCTTTTTCCCCTCGCGATTGATGTAGGCTTCCTCACAAACGAGTCGGCTCGGGAATCTGATTCCATTCTTCTTCACCCCGAACTCTGAAATCAGGGTTATCCAAGGTTCGGCATTGCTTTTTTTGGCTTGTTCCTCTATGAGTTGATAATTCGTAAGGGACTTTTCATTCCATTCAATCTTCATGATTCCGGAATCATTTTCACTCAGCCAGATTTTCCCGTACGGATAAAATCCTGTCAAACCGGACTTGGGAACGGCTTCTATAACCACCACTTTTTCTTGATTCATTGTCTCTTCATTGACGACTCTCCAATCCAGATAGAGTTGGCCGAATCTCCTGAACAAATCAATGGGCCCGAAGACGACGTTTTCATAGTAAAGGCGGGTCGTTTCCAATCGGGCCTCTTTTTGGACCTTTTTCTTGCCGTTCTTCTCCAAGAGGGTTCTTCTTTCTTCGCATTTCTCTTTTTTCCCGATCAGTTGATATTCATAGAGATACTTGTTTTTCTTGGTTCTTTCTATGACCTGGAGTTGAGGGATTCCTAGACTATCCCTCTCCATGGGGAGCTCTTTCCGGAATTCCGGAGACTGTCTGATTTTCTCAGTGATTTCTTCGAGGCAGACAAAATCAAAAACGGCGTTTTCCAGTCTGTGACAATACTCGCCGGTTTTTTGCAGGATCTCCTTCAGTCTCGTTTGGTCGGCATTCGCCTGGATGTCATATTGAGATGGTTGACTTTGATAGAGAATGACCATGCCGGCCAATATGGCCAGATTTAGTTTTTCGTTTCTCATTTCTTGCGCAATTTCGAGAGCCAGCGCCAACGCTTTAGTGGAACGAATCTGTTGTTCGCCGCAGAAAGACTTTTTCCCCTGTTATCACGGCTGGCACGCCCTTACCCCCTGAATAAAACATACCACCGGAGGACGCTGCCTGTCAAAGAGTTAGGTCGTAATAAAAGCAGAAAGAACTAAGTGGCTAGAAGCGGAATTCCAGATCTGGCCCGATCATCTTAAGAGGCCATGAGAGTATAAACTCCATAGATGCCATGGCCACATCAACTGATCCGGGACCATCTCGCTGTTCGGAAAATCTACTCCCCGTCGCTGTAATCGCCAGGGAAGCGGCGATGGGTCCCAGGGCAGCCCGTAGCGCTGGGCGATCCCCCGGATATGGAGGAGATGAATAATCGGAATCCGCCGAAGGGCCATCTCCTGAAGGACTCCCCGCTTGGCCGGAGGCACTTCCGAAGCCAATCCGGCCAACCCGGGCTCGAGTTTGAGCACACTCGGGTCGGTGCCGATGTTCGCCCAGCTCCCTCCGATGTTGACAAAAGCTCTGATCGGCGCACCCGCTGCACTTTCGTCGTAGAGCTTCATCCTCAATCGGACATTTTTCATGAGGTCGGGCTCGTCGATGAAGAAAATCCCGGTTCGCTTGATCTTGTCCAAGAGGATGGCCCGCCCTTCGGGGCTCATGTCTTGACCGCCGTCTCCCTCTCCTCCCAAAGAGTAGGCCAGGGGCGGTGGACGAAAGAGCCCCGCCTTGTTGAGGCAGCCCTCCATCTCGATCCAGCCGAACTCCGGTCTGTTGGCGCCCCACTGGGAAGCTCCCAGAGAACAGATGAGGAGCGCCCGGAGCTCCAAGGCCCTGGTGGCAGAAAGCACGGCAATCACGAGCGCGGGGAAAGAGCCGGAGGCTCCGATGGCGACCGTATCCCCCCGTCTCACCCCCGCCAGCTGAAGCAGATGGACCAGAAGCCCGGCAAAATTGGGGTTCGTGGTCGTCCTTTTGGCCTCGAGATTTCCGAGAGTTGTCGTCGTGGATGATGTCTCCAGGCCGACGAGTCCGGTCTGGTTGATGTCGGTCTTTCTATCGATCCGAAGATGCTTTTCCTCTGCACAGGCACGGATCGCCGCCGAGGCTTGATCCATGATCTCCGCCGCCCGGACCATCTCCCTGATCTCGGTCGGCTCGCGGCTCGCGGGGATGAATCGGGTCAGAGCGAAAAAGATCAGACTCAAGAAGCCAAGGACATAAACGGAGACGACTCTATTTTTCAAATCAACCTGACCAAAAAATAAGTGACCACGGAAACGGTCGCCAGTGAGGCCAGAGCCGGGAGAGGCTTCTGCCTCTGAAGATTATTGGCCAGAACGCCGGGGATGACCCAGCCGATGACCCGGAGCTCGAAAGGCGCCGGAAAAAGATGAGGCAGGAGGAGGAACCAGACCTCGGCCCAGACTCCGCCCAAAAGGACCATCATCACAAAACGACGCCGGCCGTAGAGGATCAAGAAACGCGACAAGAATCTGTAGCTAAGAAGGCTTATGAGCGCGACGAGGAGTGTCATCAAAACGCGGAGGGGCTGGTCCAGATAAAGCGCCACATACCCGGGGACGATGATCCCTCCCGGAGAAATGTCCGTTATCTCAATATAGATTGCCGCGACGACCAAACCGATGACCAGCGTCTCAATAACCATAGGGGATTCCCACCTTGTCCCAATATTCGACGACGGCCTGGCCGAAGCCTTGCATATTGCCCAGTCCGATGACCAGCGCATCTCTTCCTGGCTCGGGGACCATCCTGGTCATCAGAGCCTCAGGATTCCTTTCAGGAAAGGCTCGCACCCTGGCCTTTGTCCGGCCCCCAAGCCGCCGTTTCAAGTTCAGAGCGTGAGGGTAATAGCCGGCAAAAATGATTTCGTCGAATCCAGACCAGGGCTCCGCCTGGAGCGCCTGGAGCCATTGAAGGCTTCTGTCTCCCCGGTCCTCACGCAGGTTGAAAAGGCCGATCATTTTTTTCCCCTTCCAGGGTGCTCGGGATTTGATCCTGGATAAGACGGCCAGGCTCGATTCCGGGTCGTTGGCGGCAAAACCGTTGGCAAGAATAAAGTTGCGAGGCGGTGTTCCGAATGAGGCTCCCCAAATCCTGAGGCTCCCGAAATCCGGGTCTGGCGCTTCTCATTCCATGGAGGGCGAGTCTCTTTTTTGAGGCCCACTGACTCGGAAACAGCCATGGCCAGCCTGAGGTTCTCGGGAAACTCAAAATCGCTTTCCTCGGGACGTTTGGCCACAGGGTTGAGTTTGGCGCCAACCTTCCCGGCCCGCTCGGAGAATTCGCGGTACGATTCCTCCTCGGGCACAAAAACCGTGCAATTTCGCCTGATGGCAGAAGCCAGGACCCCGGCTATTTCTCTCTTGGTGCAACCCATCAAATCCAAGTGGTCCAGCCGGACATTTGTTATAACCAGGAGATGTGGCTTCAGCAGGCGGTTGGATTCAACGCTCAAGCACTCTCTCTGAACAGACATCAATTCGACGACCAGGGCTTCGACGCCAAGCCGGGAGGCAAGGCGAACGATCTTTTTCTGTTCCAAGATCGACGCCGGTCCCCGCCTCTTTATTTCCCGCTCCCCTCCCTCCGGCAATGTGATGACCGGTTTGGAGCCGGTCGTCTTGGCCAAGGTCCTGTATCCGGCCTCCCGGAAAGCGGCCGCGATCAGGCGGCTGACGCTCGATTTCCCTCTCGTCCCCGTAATGCAAACCCGGAGTGGTATCTTTTTGAGCCTTCGCTCATGAGCCAGGCGCTCCCAAAGCAGGTAGAGGACGGAGATTCCCAGGGAGAAAGCGCCGATGACAAAGACTTTCGTCGCGGCTCTCCTCGAACACGCGAGCCGGAACCGGCTCCAGATTAAAACGGCATAAAAGCCGCCGGCCGGGGCGTATCCTCGGTCCTCGCTTTGTTCAAGACTCTCATGAAGGTCGCGGAGAAAAGATTCGCCAAGTCTTCGTTTTCATACTTGGCTTTGAGCATCTCTCCAATCATCCTGACCATTTGGTCCTTGCCGGCTTTTTCCCAGAGGGAATTCTCGCTGACGATGGAGAGATTTTCGGTCCCGATCGCTTTTTTTGCCTCGTCAAGCTTCTTGAAATAGGAAGCTCCATCCTCGTCCTTCCCCATCACCAGGCCGATTGAAGAGCCGGTCTTTTTGACGAGGTCGAGGACATCCTTGTCGGGGAGGCTGTTCATCTCCAGGAAGACGGGCTTTTTGGAATTTTCCAGCAACGCTCTTGCCTGAGAAGGCTCCAGCCCTCCGACGATCAGAAGGAGGTTCGCCTTTCCTGTGGCTTCGACGATTTTCTTTCCCTCCTCGCTCAGGCCTTTGTCGGAGAAAAGAAACCCCGGCGCCTCGAGGAGGACGAAAGCAATTCCCTGCTTTGATAAAACATCCGCCCACCGCGGATCGTCGCGGATCGTGGAGATTCCTCGAATCCCGAACAGGACCGTCGTGTTCGCCGGCGCCCGGCCTCGCCTCATCATCATGGGACCGCCTCCGCCAGCCCCGTAGGGAACGAGCCCCTTGCTCGCCTTGAGATTTTCTTGGCCGGAGAAGAGATTTTTTATAACGTCGACCCTCAAGGCATCGCCGGTCTGCCCTTCTTTCTCGCTGACGACGGCCAGCTGAAAATCGACTTCGGGGTCCTTCACGTCTTTGTGCTCTTCAATGACCTTGTCCAGCGGCGAACTCTTGTAGTTGACGATTGTCTCGTATTTCCAGTAGTAGTTCTCCCGGCGCTGAGCGAGAATCGGAACCTTGGGCTCCGAGGCCAGGATTTCTACGGCCGCCTCAACAAAATCGCCTGTGTTTTTCAAGACTTCTGGCTTGATGAGGTCTATCGTGTCGCCGGTCCGGTGGTACTTGAAATGGTAGCCGTCGGTCATGATGGCGAACGCGGGCACCCCTCCAAAGAGAAAATAGGTTTGGTCCGATCCCCCGGGGCCTCCTCGGCCGGGAATGACATTATCCAGTAACTCTTTGGGAAGGCGGCCCTTCAGAAGATCCCAGATCTCCGGTCCGTAATAGATCCCGGGGAAATTGGCCTTGCCGTTTCCATGGCCGACCATGTCCATATTGATGTAGGTCACGGTTTTTTCGAGCGGATAGAGCGGATTCTCGGTGTAATATTTGGAACCCAGCAATCCCGCCTCTTCCGCGGCCCAAAGGGCAAAGATGAGCGTCCTTTTGGGCTTCTCTTGGTTGAGTTTCATGATCCTGGCAATTTCCATGACAACCGCTGTGCCCGAGGCATTGTCGTTGGCCCCGTGGAGGACATCGCCTGATGAGTCGATCCCGAGGTGATCCATGTGGGCGCCGATGATGACATATTCATTCTTGAGGTTAGTATCGGTCCCCGGCATTCTGGCCAGGACATTGCGGGTCGGCCTCTTCTCGTCAAGCGTGTCCCTTAGGTTGACGAACGCTTCCACTCCGGTATCAAAAGATTGAGGTTTGGAGGTCTCTTCGACCTGCCCGAAAAGGTAGCGAAGTTCGGTTTTCAAATATTTGAAAATGAAATCAATGACCTTGCTTTCGACAGAGATGATCACAAAATCAGGCCGGTAAACTTCTTTTTTCAGGCCGCCGCGGAAGCCCATGTAGCCCATCGTCGCCTGACTATCGCTCTGGAACGTCAGTACTCCCCGGGCTCCATGGTCTTGGGCCGCCTTGATCCGGTTTTGGAACTGAGCTTCGTCCTTGAGCTTGTCTTCGAGCTTGCGCGGGGTGTCCGTAGAAAAAAGGGCCAACTTGCCCTTGACGTCCACGCCGGCGTAGTCATCATAATCTTTCTGCGGGGCGGAGATGCCATAGCCGACGAAGACGATATCTCCGACAAAGCTGCCTGAGCCGGAATATCGCTGGGCTCGCCAATCTTCACTATAAACGTATTCCCGCTTGGACTTTCCCGAGATGATTTCTAGAACTGGGCCCTGCTCGATATTGTTATACTCAAGGGTGAAATCCTGGAAGTAACTTCCGTTCGCCCCTCCGGGCTCGAGGCCCCACTCTTTCAATTTCGAAGCGATATATTCGGCCCCCATCTGACCCCCCGAATCGCCGCTTTTCCGTCCTTGCATCGCATCGGACGCCAGCACCCTGATGTAACTGAGGGCGGCCTGTCCGTCAAAGGACACTTTCTTCTCTTTGGCCGGGAGGGGAGAGAAAAAGAAAGACAAGGTCAGCACCAGGCTGATGATTGATCGTAAGATCATGGGGGCCTCCTTCAAAAAATCCGAAGCTCACATATTACACCAAAAGCGGGAAAAATAGAAAACCCGAACGCTGGGGAAAGAGGCGATAATTTATTAATTCGCCACGTGTCCAGGGATTTTTGCTAAAATGAAAAAACAAGGAGAGACATCATGGCCCAACAGCGAATTGATTTCCAAAGCCTGCCCTGGGAGAGTCCGGCGCCGGGAATCCGGTTCAAGGCTCATGTGGCCGAGGGCAAGAAAATAAGGCTCCTGGAATTTACCGACCTGCTTTTCGAAAAAGACTGGTGCCTCAAAGGACATCTTGGATATGTCCTGGAGGGGCGAATGAAGATCGAGTTTCAGGGGGTCCTTCTCGAATACAAGGCAGGCGACGGCATCTTCATCTCTGAGGGAGAGGGTCATAAGGCTCAGATCGCCAAGGGCGAGCGGGCTTTGATGATCATGTTTGAAAAACCGTAAGACGTCATCTCGTCAAGAACATAAAACGTCGTCTCGTCATCTTGTCATCTGGTCGTCTCGTCCAGAAGAAGATACCTATCCTCCATTTTGTTGGAGCTGATATCTCGCTCATGAGAAGGCTCATGCTGGCGCAAGCCTGGCCGAGGGGAAAGAAGGGAAGGAACCAAAAATGGGCAGTTTGACCTTTGACGCGATAGACGGAATGACGAGACGACGAGATGGACGTCCTTAGTAATTAAAAAGAAAGCTCACTTTGAGAAGGACGACGCGGTCCTCGATGTATCGACGAGAACCGAGTATATTGGTCGTATTATAGATAAAATAGATATTCGCGCCCGGCTTATAGATCCAGCGGATGAGGAAATTGCTCCTGAACCGCTTTTCGGTGTCGTTCCACTGGACATAGGCTTTGGCAAACAGGTTGGGGGTGAACGAATAGATCAATCGCGTCCCGGCGATGTTGGTTGTGAATTTGCCTCCCTCGATGGGCAGGTTGAACCGGTCACTGCTGTAACTGAACTCCAGGTTGAAATTTTTGGACATCTTGAAGGTGCCGGAAGATGACAATCCCAGGATCCGGCCGCTGTAAAAGTCCCCGTAATCGACACCGCCGTGAAACGCGATCCTCTTCGTTTCGTCGGTATGGAAGAAGCCGAAGAAATTGTTGAATCTGTATTTGCCGGCCGGGATGAGGACTCCTTCTATGATTTCAAAGCCCTCGGTCAAGAATTCAAAATTCTGGGTGTAGCCGAAAAAAATAGTGCTTCCGTTCTGAAAAAGGTTCCAGACGGAGACTGTCTCATAGCGCGATTGGAGCTGGCCGGCGTGGTTCTCGTAATAGCTGAAGTTGTTGGACAAGAAAATCTGCCGGAGACCGAGGATGCCGGGCCGTGGACCTATCCCCGCGTTCCAGCGGAACTTCCGGATGTCGTACCTCTGGACAAATCCCATCTCCGGATTAAAATTGTAGCCGATATCCGTGTAGGAGATATCGGAACTCCAGAAGTCGTCTTCCCAGATCAAATTCAGGTGGCCGGCCCAATCCTTTCCCTTCAATCCCGAGCTAAACGTCTTGGACAAAAATCCCAGAGCTTGAAAACCCTGTCCAAAAGACAGGTTGAAATCGAACCCGGCGGCCCGATTGTAAACGGAACTCGGGTTGGACAGAGAATCCTTGCTCAGGGCGATGAGCCCGATACCGGACTTTTCAAATATGTCCCGTTTGATCCGGACGACGGAAAAATTTGTCCGCTGGATATCAACGGGCACACCCTCCTCGACATAGGAGAGCCTGTCGGTCAACATATCCAGGATTCCCAAAGTATACCGCCCCGTCTTGCCGGTGACTTTGAGGCCGCCCAAGACCGGGATTTCCCGTCCGTCCGCGGAGAGGCCGATCGTCCGGCTGAAAAACAGGAGCGTGGACGGCCCCTCGAACTCATATTCTCTCCAGCGTTCGCCGAAGCGGAAGATGTCAGCCCCTTCGAGGAAGAATTCTCTTTTCTCGGGGAAAAAAAGGTCGAAACGGGTCAGGTTGAACCTCTCCTCGTCTGATTCGACCTGGGCAAAATCGGTATTGACGGTGATGTCGGCCGTCAGGTCCGAGGCCAACCGGTATTTCATATCCAGCCCGACGTAGCCGGTTCCCCGAAAAGGCTGGGTCTCGTCTTCTTGTTTTCCTCCTCCGACGGTGTACGGCATAAGCTGGAGTCTC
The DNA here is from genome assembly GCA_963770045.1 of Candidatus Aminicenantota bacterium. Classification (GTDB taxonomy): domain Bacteria; phylum Acidobacteriota; class Aminicenantia; order Aminicenantales; family CAVYOD01; genus CAVYOD01. The sequence goes on from CAVYOD010000013.1 coordinate 159,840, forward strand.
TTGCCTTGACGGACACCTTTGAGTCCGGTCAAATGCCCATGATAGGAAATCTTGAGCTTGCCAATAAAACCGTAATCGCGGAGGACGGGGGTCCAATAGCTCTCCTCTTTGTTCCTGGCGATATGGCGGCCGAAATTGATTCCCCAGGTCTGGACGTCGTCGGCTTTGAAACGCAGAGTATAAAAAGGAATGGCTATCTCGGCAAACCATCCTTGTTTGTTTCGTTGAGCCCGCACGCTCCAGATACCGTCCCAGTTCCTGTTGACATTGGCCCCTTCGTCGCGAATGACCGAATCGAGCTGGGCCCCGAGAGAGTTCGTGGCAAAATAAAAGGCGTTGCGATGGTCGTGAAAGGTGTCGATGATGATTTCAAAATAGTCGTCGTTCCTGAGCTCGGCGTCCCGCCTCATCTGGTTGGCCACGATTTTGTCCGGATTCTTGTCATAGCACCAGATGCCGAAATAGAGGTTCTGGTCGTCATAAAGGACACGAACCTCGGTCTGTTCGGTTGCCGGCGCGCCCTCGCGCGGCTCCGTCTGAATGAAGCCTGAGGCGGGAGCGGCCTGCTGCCAGGCGCTTTCATTCAGATTTCCGTCTAAGGTAAGAGGTCTGGAAATTTTCTTGGCTTCGACCCGGTATTTTTCAACATCCCGGCCGGAAATGAGCGGCCCGGACAGGGAGAGGCAGATCGCAACGGCGAGCAAAAACCTTGTCGAGTCGCGGCTCTTCATCCGTTTTCACAAGCTCCCATTTTCGCATTTATAACTGGGAAAACTCAAGAGAAATCGGCAAAAAAGGAACATTCGAAATTCCATTCTTTGGGGGGCGAATCCGACTAAAACGTGTCAGGGAAGAATTCTGCCCGGACAGGGATAGAGGGATGATATCCAAAGGAAGCGCTTCGTCGCCCCTCGAGGACCCGGAGGTCTATGACGAGCAGATCCGGAGGTTCGTCCCCTACTACGACGAGATGATCGACTCCATCCTTGACTGCCTCCCCCGGCTCCATTCGGTCAACAGCATTCTAGAATTGGGATGCCGGACGGGAGATCTCTCCTTGCGGCTTCTGGCCTCAGGATTCTGCCGGCATTTGGTCGCCGTTGACCGGGCCGACGAAATGGTCAGAGTCTGCCGGTCGCGCCTGGGGAATTACTCTCGCCAGGTCGAGGTCGTTCAGGCCAACCCATGCGAGTTCAGTCGGGCGAACAGCTTTGACTATGTCCTCGCGAACCTGTCCCTTCATTGCGCAGAGTTCGCCGAACAAAAAAAGATGGCCTGCCGGAACGTCTTCGAATCTCTGAAGCCGGGAGGGATTTTCTCTTTCTCGGTCATGCTCACGACTGAATCCCGAGAATCAAGGGAAAAAATCCGGAGCAAGTGGGAGCGGGACGTCATCGAGAACGGCGTCTCCCGGGAAGAGCTCGAAGAATGGCAGACGCTGAATAAAAAGAATAGACCTGCGGTCGCGCCGCGGCACTGGCTCAGCTGCCTGAAAAAGGTCGGATTTGAGAACTGCGATTTTGTTTGGTGCGAGACGATCTTCGGGACACTCCGGGCAAGAAAACCATAGAGACGTCTGTTTCGTCAAACAAACAGAGAGGAGTGAGGGGCTGCTCCGTGTCTTTGGTGCTCGTGGGGTCAATTCCCTAAAGGCCAGGTGACCTTTACGACGGAAAGGAGGATGGGCAGCCCCTCGGCTATGTGAAACAGACCATTGAGTTCCTCTCCTCCGCGGCGGGCGATGAGCTGCTTTTTCATCAAGAGAGGATACAGCATATTTCGTGCCAGATAAGAGCCGCTTAGCTTGCCTGGCCGAGGTCACTGGGAAGAAAAATTCTTTCATTCCCGTAAAATAATCTTACAACCAGGAAGTCCTGTTCAACCGCCACCCCTGCCTGTGTCGTCAACATTGAGGCTCAGGACTGTGATTCGCCCGGGCTGAAGACTCTTGAATGGACAGCATGATGCCAAAAAAGAAGACCTACGAGTCAATGCATTATGGCGCAAAAAGACGGGTTAAAGCCTCTTCAACCGGAGGTCAATATAATACGAAGGGCCAAGCCCTGAAAAGACATCCAGCGGAAGGAGTCCTATCTGCTCTGAAGAATCTTGTGATTTGTTGGCGGAGAAGTAGTTGTTATATTTTCCATCCCAGATCCGATCGTTGTCGACGCTCAAGAGGGTTGCCGACCAACCTTCAATCCTAAAATTCATTGTCCCCCCGGCTTCAGAAAAATCCGCTACCGTATATTGGTGGCGAGTCAACGGGTCGCCCAGGCCCACGGATAAGATAAGGCTTAAGGTCCCGTGCTTACCCACGACCTCCAGACTGGCGGCGTATTCTCCCCCCCATTCAAAACCACCATGCGATACGCCGCTATCGTTAGCATAAAATGTCCCGGAGTATTGCTTTTTCTCTGAATTGTTCGTACAGCCGGGAAAGCTCATCATAAGGATAACAAACAGAATCGCCGGAAAGCTCCATAGACGGATGGCAAGATTTTGTCTATTCAAGAACATTGGTCGCCGCGGTCCTTCGGATTTTGAGCGACACTTCTCCTGGTCTATTTTTGTTTGCCCGATTTTTTTACGACCGTGGCCGTGCGGCCCATGAGATGCTTGACGCCTTCCAGGAACATATCGATTTCTTTGAAGCCGATAAAGATCGGGGTCGAGACCCTGACCGCGTAAGTCCCCTTCTCTTTGCTGCCGATGGTCCGGACGACGATATTGTATTTGTCCCTACGTATTCCTCGACCTGGGCCGGGTCGACGCCTTCAAGCGAGAAGGCAGTCAGCCCGCCGCTCAGGTAGGGGTCATCGGGCGTGTTGACCTTGATCCCGGGAATCTTTTTGAGCTCCCGCTTCAAGTATCCGGCCAGAGTCTTGATCCTCTTTTCGACCCGGTCCATGCCGATGACATTGTAGAAATCGATCGCCTCGCCCAGGGCAAAAACGAGCGCATCGGCTCGTTGGCCCAGGGTCTCATATTTTCGAGCCGACTTGAAGCTATCCCATCCGCCGGTGACGGTCGTCGGCCAGAGTTTATCCTGAGCCTCCTTCCGGACATAAAACAGGCCTATCCCGGTGGGCGCCCCCAGCCACTTGTAAGGGCTTGAGGCAAAAAAGTCTACTCCCATGTCTTTCAAGTTGAGGTTGAGCATGCCCAGTCCATGGGCGCTGTCGCCGATGATCAGAAGCCCCTTATCGTGGGCTAGCTTGCTCAGCTCTTTGAGCGGCGAGATCAAGCCCGTAATATAGACCGTGTGCCCCAGGCTGATGACCTTGGTTCGGGGTGTGATCCCGGCGGCGATGCCGTCGACGATCTCGGAGACGTTTTTCGGAGGAAGACCGAAGGCCACTTCTTTGATCTTGATGCCGAAGCGTTTTTCCTTGAGCTTCCAGGGGCTGATCGCGCCGGAATGCTCCATGTTGGAGACCAGAACTTCATCGCCCTCTTTGAGATCCAGACCGTTGACCGCAAAATTTAATCCTTCGGTCGTATTCGCGGTCATGGCCACTTCCTCGGGCGAAGCTTTGACCAAATTTGCCAGCTTGAAGCGAACCTCCTCTCTCTTATCGGGGAGGGAATTGTAGACATCAAATGGGTTGGTCACCTGGAGCTTGAAATACTTGATCAGCGTATTAAAAACGGGCTTCGGCATCGGGCCGACGGTGCCGTTGTTCATCATGATCAAGCCGTCTTCGAAGAGGAAGTGCTCCCGGAGCGCATCCCAGTAGGCCCCATCGGGAGACTCGTCCTCGAGGAATTTCTGGTTGAGTGAGGTGATGCTCTGATAGATGGAAGCATTGAGCTCATTCAAAGCGGTGACGGAAAGCGCCGATCCGGCCAGGAAATATTTCATGAACCGCCGGCGCGAAAGAAGGCCTCCCAGACCATTGACCTCTGCCTGATGTATCTCGTTCATCGATGGCCCCTCCTTTTAGATGCTGGGACTATTCTATTATCAAGGATTGAAAACTGTCAATTGAAACGTCCCTCTCGTCCCCCGTACCCCGTACCCCGCTTTCTATAGGCCGGGCCTAGATTTATATTCCGTGTGCCCCTTCTTTCTCTAAGCGCCTGAGCGATCGTGATTTTATTGATGATCCGGTCATTGAATCTCATTTACCGGAGAATACCGGATTATTTTTTTCGATAAAATAGAAGAGGAACTGGGCACGGGGTACGTGATCTTTAGAGTGACTTGTTGACTGCCTCGAATAACTCGGAGGATCGGTTAGAACCGGGGTCCTCAAGGCAGAGCAAGATATAGTTCTTGAGCCGGTGGAGGCTCAGGAATTTCCCATGATCATCCTTCAATCGGATAGGCGGGGTGCCGGCCGGTTGGGACTCTTTTGATCCCGAGTATTTTTCGATGGCCAGCTGCGCGGCCGAAAACCTTGCCCGGGATTCCTGTTCGCTTTGATATCTGAGGATGAAAAGCGAGCAGCCGACGCCGTAATCACCTTTGACTCCCTCCCTGACGCCGAGCTCTTCTTTTCCCAGGGAAGAATAGAGATTCATAAAACCCAGGTAGCCCCTAAAGAAACGGACACTTGTCTCGGTAAGCCCATCTCTTGGAAGGACGGCGACAAGACTCGGCCGCCTGGCCTCCTCTTGAATTTTTTTATCGACGAGCCTGGCGGCCTGAGTCAGGCCATCCATTGTCTTCGGGTCAGTGTCATAGCCCGTGAGAGTGACCAGAAATGAGCCCTTCCAGAAATTGAGATAATAATCCTCCATCTGTCCCTCGGCTCCGATGCTCATGACCTTGCCCTTGGGACTTCTCTTGAAGGTGTACATGCCAAAAGCTGCTTCAGGATTTGACATGCGGAATATCTCGAGGGAGAACCCCTTCCCTCCGAGGTTCTTATAGTCCTGAACGACGACCTGCTCAAACCCGTACTCCCGGTAGATCTCCGCTCCGCCGTCGATGTAGAGATAGAGATCGTCCCCCTTGAAATCCTGCGGCGGGCCATCGGCGTGCCATTCGCGGATATCTTTGTCTGATGGCAGGTAAGACTTGAGGTCGGTCAGGCCCGGGCTGAGATTGTCCCGAAGAATACACGAAAGACAAGCAAATAGCCGTAAAAAAGCCCAGGGCCGCGACGAAACCACGTTTCAACAAAGTCTAAACCCTGCCTTCGCCCTCACATTCTTCAAAGAGAGCCTTTTTTCGCCAAGAGGCCTTTCATCATCTCGAGCGCGGCATACGCATCGACCAGGCCATGACCCACAACTTCGTTCGGCTCGTCCAATCCGAGGACATTCAATCGGGCTGTTTTGGCCAGACATTGGGACACCAGCCGGCAGTACTCTCTAGGCCTTTTGAGCAGTGCAGAGGAAGGCGGGGCACCACTCCGCAGCAGTGCCACGGCCCCGGCCACGATGGGCGCCGAGAGCGAAGTTCCGGCCACGGACATATCCTTCATGTCTTTCATGTAAACCGGGACGAGCACAAAAACATCAGCCGAGGGCGCGGCCACGTCCGTTGTCTCGTGCGGGACCGTGATCGGCCAGGGCCTGATGGCGCCGTCTTCCCTGGCAACCCCTCCCGCCAGGATGACTTCCTTATCTATCGCTTTGAACATCTGGTCCTCTAGCCTCAGGCCAAACTGGATCCTGGAGATGTTCCCCGCCGAAGTGCAGATCGGGACATTCTCCTGGAAAGCGTAGCGAGCGGCGTCCAGCACTGGCAGCTCCGTGGCCGGAAGCGGAGCGCTCAAGGATATGACCTGAGCCCCGTGATGGACAGCGTAGTAAATCCCGGCCGCAACATATTCATAAATCCAGTAGTCATAGACGGGATCGTTCATCGTATCCCCGTCGTGGACTCGGACGGGCATGATCCGGCAGTCAGGAGCAATGGCCAGAAGCGCAGATGAGCAACCTGTGCCGTGCATTCCCCAATCGATCATCGGAGGGTTCTCATCCGCCCAAGGGGCAGTGGTTCGCTTCAAGAAATTGAAGCCCGGGACCGCCTTGTCTTTGAAAAGAGAATTGTAGGGGTCGAGGCCGGAGTCGATCACGGCCACCACGACTCCGGAGCCTTTCGTAATCGGCCAGCATTTCCGGGCGTTGAGGGCATCGATAGCCCATTGGCTGTAGTACTCCGGTTCGATCTTGTTGCTAAACCATTTCTCCTTGGGGAAATCGGGAAGGTCGTTCTTGGCGTTGAAACCCATCGATTGGAGCACAAGCTCCAGCCTGGATTTGCCGCGGTTATGGGGCAAGGAGATCTCAAAATCATACTGGCGAGTCTTGCGAAAGAGCGAACCGACAAATCGGAGCGCATACTCTTGGGCCAGCTCAACAAACTTCTTCCGGAACTTTTCGAGCGAATCCTTATCTCCCTGCCGAGCCCAGCTCGTGAACTGAGGCTCGTCCTTCTGGTAGGCATAAATCATCAGCCTCTCGAAGAGATAGGGAATCTCCTTCCTGGCATTAAGGATCCTGGAGAGCTCCGCTTCGGTCAGTTGGGGCTTCAGGGGATGATTTTGGAGAACTTTGTTAATCGTCTCAAAGAAGACGCCCTTGGCCTCATCAAAAATGGGGGCTAGATCATTGTTCGCTTTGGTATTCTGCCCGGCGGCGGCAGGAATAGCCGCAGCAAGGATCAGGCCCATCGTTAAGAAAATGAGAAGGGAGTAATCCGGCCAATTTCCTCATAAGAAAAGGTCTCCTTCAAGGGTATGGTTCGGTCAGATGCGCCGGCAATCCAAGGAAAAAGGACATCAGTCTCCACCCCTGAAAACAAAACAGGAGGGAGGCCGATGAAAAAGCCTCCCTCCTGTTTGCGATGCGTTCCTTACTTAAAACTCAGCTCGAGCCCAAGTCGGCCCATCTTCTCGGATTGGGCATATCGGAACGATCCCAGAAAGCTGTGTCGGTCAGGTTGAAGACGTCGAGGAAGACCGAGAGATGAGTGTTCGGGGTCACCGCGAATCCCTTGGATGCCCTGAGGTCAAAGGACCATATTTTGTCCTTGGGATTGAAAGAAAGCGATCAGTCCCTCACCTTCATTCCACCAGATCCACCGGCCCCGCAGGTTGACCATCAAGTCCATTTTTTCGCTCTTGAATTTCAAACCGGACTTATAGGTTCGTGTCGGTATCCAGGTTATGGATGTGCCCCCGGATGTGTTTTCATGATCGTTGTAGTTCGTGCCGAAGTAGGCTGTGATTCCGAAGCCGGGCATGACGCCGAATTCGGCTTCGTAGCCCTTGCGGATGAACTTGGTCGCATTGCCCCAGGTGAACCGGCCCTGGAGATCTGCGGGAACGCGTGACGATGCCGTCGGTCATATTGTGATAGTAGCGGGAGAACTTGACATAAACGTAGCGAAGTTCCTGGGATTCAAACCCGGCGCTGTAGGCCCAGGCTCTTTCGGGTTTCAAATTCGGGTTGGGAAGAATGCGATCAAAATAAGGCTTCGCCCAGAGTGTACCAGAGATCGGGGACCTTGAACGTCCTGGCCACGTTGACCCGGACGAGGAAGCCTGGCCAAAGTTGAAATTCGCCCCGAGCGAAGGGCTGAGCTGGTTTCCGAAAGAACTGTCATAGTCATACCTTGCCCCGGCATGAAGTCCCAATTGCCGATCCTGTATTCGGCGTTGACAAAAGGAGCCAGTTCATCGACATAGATGATGGGTTGATTGGCGATGAAATTCGTGAAATCAGCTCTGACTCGATAATAGTCGACCCCCGAAACGAGGGAGAACTCTCACTGGTGACGAAAGGAGCCACGGTATCCACGTAAATGACCGGCTGGTCAGCGATATACTTGTGAAATCGCTTTGATCCGTAATAATCAATCCCTGAAACGAGAGAACGCTGCTGGGATTATAGGAACCTTGGCCGTGAGGCCCATTCTCTGTCAGATGTCGGTCAGTGGTCCCGAGGATCTCAGGGGACTATCCCAGATACGTTGTTAACATCATCCTTTGGTAGAATTTGAGCTGGGCCTCGACGTTCAGCGCGGGAGAAACAAGGGAGGAGAATTTGAGCGAAGACATGTGTGTCTGAGAGTCTGATCCTGTTATGGTTCCAGAGGTATGGAAAATCCGGCGGAAGGCCTTCCTGCGTATCGTCAAAAAACTGGTGGTTCTGATATCCGATCTTATTCTGGTTATACAGGAAATCCAGATAGGTCTTGTCGCTGAAATTGTAGCCAAGCTTGGTGAAAAAGCTGTAGTTCTTTTCCGCGCCGTATTCGACAAAGCCGTCATGGTTGTCCGATTCGTATCCGGCCATGTAGTAAAACTTCTGATAGTTCCCCATGATATTGGCCGAATAATTCTGGAACACATCCCCGAGTTGGGAATGGCGCTGGCGTCTCCCGAATTCCATCTTCCCAAACTTCGAAAAATGCTCCCTTGAGGGTGATCATCGGCCTTTTCATATCCCGCGGCCGCTTGGTGACGACGTTGATGATCCCGCCCATGTTGGAACCCCAGACTGAAGAGGAGCCGCCCTTGATCACTTCGACCTGTTCGACACTCCCTTGGATAGACGTTGATCTGCTCCAGTTGGCGATGATTTCTCCGACATCAACGCCGTCGACCATCTTCTTGATGTAGACATCATCATAGCCATCGATGTACATGAACGCGCCCCAGGACGCATTGCCGCTCGCCGGTTTCGATATCCACCCCGGTGACGTTGTTCAAGAGCCTGGCCGAGAGTCACCGATCGGCGATTTCAGCTATTTCGGTCGTGGTCAGGACGTCGATGTTCTCGGGAACTCTCTGAAGGCTCTCGACCTCGCGGCGGGCGGTCACGGTCATTTCATGGGCAAAGCCCATGCTCATGGAGATATTGATCTCGACCGTCTGTCCCGCGCCGATGACGACGTTGTTTTGGGTTTCGGTCAGATAACCAGCAAGCTCGAAGACGACCTTAAAGGTTCCGGCGGGGATATCCGTGATGACGAAATCCCCCTCGGCGCTGGTCACGCCGGACTTTCTTGTGCCGCTGATCGACACCCTGACGGTGGGTAACGGGAATTTCTCGTTCTTGTCGATGACCTTGCCTTTGAGCGTTCCTCCCTGCTGGGCCTGGCTGAGGCCGGAAAACAGGACAAGGAAAATCGCCAAGGTCATGATGATCAGACTGTTGCTTTTCCTTTTCATTTGCTCCTCCTCGATTTTTATTTTAAAGCCTCCCCCAGGATTGCCGGCCCTGACCTACGCGTTTCGGCCGATTCACTCAAGGGGAAAGGCGATAATAGTCCCTTTCAAAAAAAGAGTCCTGCATCCACTTATGCTTTATAGGACGACAGAAGTCCGCTCCATGTACCATATTATTTCATATTTAATTTTTTTACGAAAGTCCGCACTGTGGCAAAAAGGGGGAAGTCCGCGCGTCTTAATTAAAGTTGATGCATTTTTCTGCCCAAAAAGGTAGATTTTACGGAGGAGAGTCTATGAAAAAAAGCAAATACGTTGTTTTTTTACTGTTTGGATTTCTGCTCGCCGGGTGGAGTTCCATCAGCCCGAAGGAGCTTCCGAGCCGTCCGAGCGTCCTCCCCGAATCCTGGCTGCAGCTCCTGGCCAACGAAGTGACAGGCTATGCTGCTTTCAACAACTTGGCGATGATCGCCACCTATCACCGGAACCTCGGCTCTGATCAGACTCACGAAGTTCTCCTCAGGCTGAAGAAAAAGTGCGAAGACTATGGGCTCAAGGACGTGTCCATCCTTCGCGTCCCCGTGCGGACGGGCTACGAATTCTTCGGCCTCCAGAATTTCGACGGACAGGTCCCCACCCGAGTGAGAGGCGCGGATATCCGCCTGGTCAAGCCCTTTCCCAAGCTCATTGCCACGACCGAGAGCGCCCCGAGCTGCTTGATCCAAGGCAGCCGATCGGCTCATCTCACCCTCCCTCTCGTTTATATCGGCAAGGGCGATGACCCCAAGAATTACGAAGGCAAGGATATCAAGGGAAAGCTCGTCCTCGCCGGAAACGCCATGCCCGAGGATGTCAAGGAAATGGCCATCCACCGATTTGGAGCGGCGGGGGTCCTTTTCTTTTTCGACCTCCCGACCAACAGCGGCGACAATCAGGATGCCAACCTCGACATGTGGTGGTCCCCCTGGGGAAAGAACGGCGAGCCTTCCACCTTCGGGATCTCGCTTTCCAACAACCAGTACCGGTTCCTGAAAAGCCTCCTCGACCGTGGGGAGGCTGTCGTGATCAAGGTCGACATCGATTCCGAGATCAAGCAGGGCGACGATGCCGTCTTCGAGACGCTGGATGCGGCGATCCCGGGCTCCGAGTTCCCGGAAGAGGAATTTCTGCTCTGGGCTCATATCGACCATCCCCTTCCCGGCGCCGTCGATAATGCCAGCGGATGCGCGACCATCCTGGAAATCGCCCGGACCCTCCAGGCCCTGATCGACAACAATCTCGTCCCGAGGCCGAAGAGGACGATCCGGTTTCTCTGGCAGCCCCACGTGACCGGCCTGTACATGTATTTTTCACGCCACCCCGAAAAAATCGGAAAAGTCCGAGGAGGATTGTCTGTCGATAGCGTCGGCATCAGCCAGACGGTTTTCTCCAATTATTTCGCCCCCGGTAAGCCGTCCCATTCGCTCCCCTCTTACTGGTCCGCGGTGCTGGAGAACCTGGCCGAACATCTCCAGGAAAGAGCCAACCGCAATATTCTAGACTACAGAAACCTCGATAACCTCTATTCGCCTGAGGGAAGTCGGGACCAGTTCAACATGCGTGTCGTCCCTTATACCGGGGGCGGCGACGAGATGCAGACGAACACCAACACGGTCGGGATTCCGACCATCGCTTTCGGCTGCATCCCCGTTCCTCCTCGTCATAGCCAGGTCAACTTTCTCTCCTACATCGACCCGACGGGGCTGCATCGCGTGGCCTATCTAGGGGCCGCGCTGGCCGCCCTATTCGGCTGGACGGACAGCCAGAGCGTGGGGAGGTTGATCGAGGAAGTCTCCGACCGGGGCAGGACGAAGCTCACCGAGGAACTGAACCTGGCCCTGTCCGCACTGGGAGGAGCCGCCGCTCCGGAAATCGCCAACGTTTACGGGAAAGGCCTTCTCCTCCTCCGCTTCGGGATGGAGCGGGAGATCGGGATGCTCGATTCGGTCAGGCCGCTTGTGCCGGGAGACCAGGCTGCGCTCCGCCGGATCGACCGTCGCAGCGATGAACAAAAAAGTCTGGCCAAAAATTACGCCGTCCGGCTGAACGAAGAATATCGCCGACGCTGCCAAGAGCTGAACACCGAGGCCACTGATCCGCATCTCTCGGCGGAGGAGAAAGAGCTGGATTGGCTCGTGCCGACTCCTGTCCCCGGCATCATGGGCACATCCGCCTATTTCGGCAATTATTATGAAAAAGTCTTGGGGGCGGAAAAGCTTGCTTCCTTCAAGCTCAACCCGGACTTTGCCTACGGCCACATGGGTTATACGGAAGCTCACAATTTCATCAACGGACGGCGGAGCATCCTGGAAATTTACCAGGCTACTTCCTCGGAGCTGTGGAGCGAGGGATACCCCGCGACAAATGATATCAGCCTGCGGGAAGTCGCCAGCTATATGAGGATGCTCGAAGCGGCGAAGGTGATCAGGCTCGAAAAACGGCCGAGGGCAAAATAGAAGAGCGAGGTTAAAAAATGATTAAGAAAATCATCAGTGTTTTTGCAGGCTGTATTGTCGTCGGCCTTTTTCTATTTCTCATTGGAAGCGAAACCTCTAGAGCACGAGGCGCTCCCGGGCTTTAACGCATCACTCAAATCCAGGGGATCATCAACCAGGCTTCAGGGGAAAGGGCTGTTCAAGATATTCGTCATCTCACCCTCTGGCACCGCTGGTTCAACTCCGAAGGCTACGACCAGGCGGCCGATTATGTCCTGGGAAAACTCAAGCAGATCGGGTTGAGCCAGGCAAGCATCGAAAAATTCCCGGCCGATGGAAAAATCTATTACTCGACGCACAAGACTTTTCCCCGCTGGAACGTGAAACAAGCTGAGCTCGCCATGGTGGCGCCCATCAGGAAACATATTGTCTCCTGGGAGGAAATGCCGACTTCCTTGGCCTCGAACAGCCGGCCGGCCGACGTCGAGGCCGAGCTCATCGATGTCGGCGAAGGCATCCGGCCCTCTGACTACGAAGGAAAGGATGTCAAGGGAAAACTCGTCCTCGCCTCCTCCCCTCAGGGGAAGGGCCGGATCGAGCTTGTTCATCGCCTGGCGGTCTTGGATCGCGGAGCAGCCGGCGTTGTTTCCTACCGGAGTTATTATCTCGATGACTTTCCCGACCTGGTGACCTGGGACCACATTTTTACGCTGGAGAAGGACGGCCGCACTTCGACCTTCGGCTTCTGCATCTCCAAGCGCATGGGCTGGGAGCTCAAACGGCTTCTGCGAAGCGGAGAAAAAGTCGTCCTCCGGGCCAAGGTGGAGAGCAGCCTCGGTCCCGGAGAATACAGGGTCGTCGAGGCCGCCATCCCGGGAGAAGGCTTTCAAGATCAGGAAATCTGGTACATCGCTCACTTGGACCACTGCAATCCCGGAGCCAATGACAACGCGAGCGGCAGCGCCGCCATCCTCGAATCGGCCAGAGCCTTTAACGAGCTGATCAAGACCGGGGCCCTCCCCAAACCGAAAAGGACTCTCCGCTTTTTCTGGGTTCCGGAAATCTACGGAACCTATGCCTATCTTTCGGCCCATCCGGATGAAGCCAAGAAGGCTGTGGCCGTCATCAACATGGACATGGTCGGGGAGGACCAGAAAATGTGTGGCTCGACGTTCCAGGTCACCCAAACCCCGGATTCCTGCCCCTCCTTTATGAACGACCTTCTGACCGGTCATCTCGACTTTTTTCTGGCCCATCCACCTCAGCCGGGGGGTGAGTTTGTGGACCCGTTGGCCGTCGTTTCGCTTTCGGGAACACGGGAGCCCTGGCAGGCCAGGGTCATCCCCTATTCCGGCGGGAGCGACCATGAGGTCTTTCTCGGCGGAGGCGTCAACGTCCCGGCGACTATGTTCGGAAGCTGGCCAGACTATTACTACCACACGGCCCAGGATACACCCGATAAATGCGACCCAACACAGATGCGGAGGGCGATCGCCCTCGGGATGACCGTCGCCTGGTCGGTGGCCAATGCGGACGCTGAATCAGGGCTGGGTCTCTCGGAAACGATCTACCCGCGTTGTCTTCAGAGGATCGGCCGGGACCTGGAGCGGGCTGTCCGCCTGCTCCAAGAAAGCCAGCTGCGGGGAGAAGACCTAAAGGACGCAATTGAACATCCTTGATCAAGGGGTGGAGAGAGAAGAGAGCGTTTTGAATTCGCTTCTGAGATTGGTCCCCGGCGAGAAAAATCTGGAGTCGTCTATCGGGCAAAAAATCGAGAATCTCCGTGTCCAGGCTGAGCAGGCCAGGAAATCCCTCCGGTCATCCTATAACGCACTCTGTTCCAAACGCCGACTAAAGCCAGGCTCAACGGCCCTGACTCCCGAAGAAGTGGAAGCCGACCGGCTTATTCCCCGTCGCAATCCCACTTTCCCGGGCCCGTTCGCTGACGACTACCTGGCCCTGAAACTGGACGGCAAGGGGAGAGACGCTCTCCGCCGCCTTCCCGATCAGGCCGATTTCGAGATCGGCGCTTTTATTGACGGAAGACGCAGTTTGCTTGAGGTGAGGAACGCTGTGAGCGCCGAGTTAGGCCCAGTCAAGCTGGTCGATCTCATCGATTATGTCAGGGCGCTCGAATCGGCCGGACTGATCACTCTTGCTCAAAAAGGGCGTTAAACAGAACCCCGACTTGAAACCAGCCCAAGAGCCAGGCTGCCTTCATTTGATCCATTGCGGTGATCCAGGCAAGGTTGCGCTTCATCATATCCAGCATCGAACGCGGCTCTACGGCAACGTGTCCCTGGCGTGGATAGATGACGAATTGAACGGGAACGTTCATTCTTTTCAGAGCGGAGTAGAGTTCCCTGGCCTGGGCGAGGGGGACCCTGGAATCATTTTCTCCGTGCAGAATCAGGACCGGAGTCTTGATGTTCTGTGCATGGACGACCGGAGAACGTTGCTCGTAGAGATGGAGAGCCTTCCAGGGAACATCTCCCAGGTAATATTCCAAGTAGCCGGGGATGTCCGTCTGTCCGTAAAAACTCAACAGGTCAGACATGCCGGCGCCCAGCGAAGCGGCTTTGAACCGGTCCGTTTGAGAAATGATCCAGCCCGTTAGATATCCCCCATAGCTCCGACCCAGGATGCCTAATCTTTCGGGATCGGCGATTTTCTGCTCGACCAATTGATCGATTCCGCTCATCACATCCCGATAATCGCCGCCGCCCCAGTCCTTGACGTTGGCCATTCTGAATTTTTCTCCGTAGCCATAGCTTCCCCTCGGGTTGGGCATGAATACGGCATAGCCTAAGCCCGCCAGGACTTGCAGCGGATAGCATTCCGCCTGGATGGGGTAAGGCGCGCCGATCTGAGGCGAAAACGAGCAAGTGAACCGGCCGGATGGACCGCCGTGGACGTAAGTCAGCAACGGATGCGGCTTCCCCCTTTCAAATTCCAGGGGTTTGAGGAGCAGGCCTTCGATCTCCAAGCCGTCAAAACTCTTCCAGTGAATGACCTCGGTTTTGGACAAGGACACTGAATCAAGCTGAGGGTTTGTGAAAGTCAACCGGAGAGGCTTAAAATCGCTGATCTCGGAGACAAAAACTTCCTCGGGAGCCACCGCATCTGTCCCCAGGAAGGCGATCGTCTTTCCGTCACTCGAGAAGCTGATATCGCTCCAAACAGAAGCGCCGCTCCAGAGGGGTTGAATCTTTCCACCCTCCGGGGAAACCGAAAAAAACTGGTTCCTGACTCCCTCGGGGCTTTGAAAGAATATCTTCCGGCCGTCACGCGACCACTGAGGAGAGAAGACAAACTCATCATATTTTTGAGTCACGATGTCGGGGCTGCCTCCCTTCGCCGGCACCAGGCAAACATACCAATTGGCGATCCAGCCCGTGCTCGCCATCCGTCGAGAGAAACGCAATCTGGCTCCCGTCCGGCGACCATCTGGGGGAGGTATCGATGCCTTCCCTTTTGACGAGGACCTGCACTTTCCCCGTTTCCAAATCGACGATCTCAAGATCCGTCTTGTACATATCCTGGATCTTGGGAGTCGGCTGAACGGCATAGACAATTCTTTTCCCGTCCGGCGACCAGGAAAAATCTACAATGCAAGAATGGCTTTGGGTGAGAGGCCTCACCTTCTTCGAGGAGACATCGAGGATGAATATCTGGGATCCCTCGGCATCCTGGTCGAAGACGATTTCATCCCCTTCCTTTTTTTGTTTTGCTGAATCTTCTCCTGCTCCTGAAGGAAGGGCCAGGAAGGCAATGCTGCGGCCGTCCGGAGCCCAGGCGACGCTCGAGACCCCGGTCTTGACGGCGGTGAGCTTGGACGCTTCGCCCCCGCGCGGGTCGATCGTCCAGACCTGGGTTGAGCCGTCACGGTCGGAGAGAAAGGCGATTCTCTGACCGTCGGGAGACCATTGCGGCGTATCATCGCGCCCGGGACCGTAAGTCAAACGGAGCGGAGGGCCGCCGGTTGTTTTGACCAGCCAGATATCGGTATCGGAGATATTCTTTTCAAGATTGATCTCCGAAACGACGTAGGCGACCAGGTCTCCGGTCGGAGCGATCCGGGCATCCTGGACATTCCTGATCTTCATCACATCGTCGATCGTAGCCGGCCTTGATCTTAGAACCGAGAGGCAAAGCAATAAGCGACAGAAAAATGCCGACAATAGAAAGGGCCGGAAATAGTTTTCGGATCATTGTGATCTCTCCTGCGGCCATCAAGGGCCTTCACTTTTTTTCTTCGGTGGGCTTTTTTGTTGCCGCTTCCTCCTGGTCCTTTGCCCTCCGATCCATCCTTTTCTTGAAATCGTCTTCGATCTGCTTCATTTTCTTCCTGTAGGCGGGAACGCCTTCCCCGACTGTTTTTTGGGCATCAATCAGGCCGTACCCTATTTTGGAGTTGAAGCTCTTATAGCCGAGGATCTGAGGGTTGGCAGATTTCGCCAGAATTTCACGAATCCTCTCGACATACTGTCCGGGAAGCTCCCGGCCCGTTTTTGGAAGCGTCGAGGAGACAAGGGCCGCAAGGCCTGCCGTCATGGCCGCCGACAGAGCCTGGCTGGGGACGGCGTTTCTCTCAGCCGCCGCCGGGGCGGCCACGGACACATAATGAGATGAAGCTGCCGCATCCCAGGGGATGAGATTATTCTGTTTGTCCCAGACGACTCCGGCCACGGCCAAGGCCGAACTGTAATGGGAGGGAAAAGCGGCGGGCTGTTCTGGATTCTCTGGAGCAAAGGGATTCCCGGGAGCAATGATGATGATATTTTTTTCGTGGGCGGATTGGCAGACCCGCTTGAGAAAAGGAAAATCGGATGGAAATAATAGGGTTGTGAGGATGATATCATTTTTTTCCTCAGCTGCCCTGGAGATGGCCCGGGCAAGCTGGTCCGCCGGCAAGTATTCGTGCAAAGCATTCGGGCCGGGGGAAATCGCGTAAATGCGTATTTCAGCTTCAGGGGCACAGGCAGAAACGACAGAACTCAAGTCCGGGGCTTCTTTTTCAAAATTCCGGCCGGGGTCGATGACCGCGAGCTTCACCCCCTTGCCTCTCGTAATTCTGATCGCCTCAGGAAACTTGGCCACTCGAAAAGCAGCGCTTTTTTCAAAACCTCTTTTTTCATCCGCCCTTTTGGCCCGAGTCAGCCGTTCCCGCTGGAGCTCGGAGGCGGCCCTGACTGTCTTTTCCGCGTCGATCAGCCCGTAGCCGCACTCTGGAGAAAACCCCTCAAAACCCACGGCTTTGGGATTCGCATTCTCGGTGAGGAGTCTTTTGACCGTCTCGAAATATTCCCCGGGCTGCTCCGTCCCCAGACGCGGGTAAACCGACTCGACGAGGGCCAAGAGGGAGGCAACAATCGGCGTGGCGCAGGAAATCCCCGGCGCATAATCATCCTTTTCGTCGACATAAGTGGGGAAGGCGACAAAAGGGGCGTCGGGAGAGCCGACCGTCGTCGTAACTTCAGGAGCGGCCACATCCCAGGGTCCATATTTATTCTCGCCGCGCTTCTCAATTCCCGTGACCGATACTGTCGTTGTGTACTGTCCGGGGTAATTCTCGTTCTCGCCCAGATACCTCCCTATATAATAGGGGCTGGCCGTGACAACCATAACGTTGTGATCATAAGCGTATTTGCAGGCTTCCCTGAGATAATCCGTGTCGAGGTCGCTTCCCGCGCTGATATTGATCACATCGTTGCCGTCATGGACGGCTCGATAAATGGCCGCTCCCATCAAGCTGGTCAAAATCAGAGGAAACGGAGAATCGTTCTGGGTGTCGGCGTCGATCTCTCTGTAGAGCGTGATCTGGGCCTCAGGCGCATACCTGGCGACGATGGAAGTCACAACCGTGCCGTGCCATCCCCAATCGACCATGGGAGGTCCTGCCGGACTCCAGGGAAGGCCGTCTCGACCGACAAAATTGAAGTGCGTCCCCCAACGGGTATTTTTAAAAACGGGGTGGCTGACATCGATCCCAGAATCTATTATCCCAATCCGCGCTCCCGCTCCCTTCGTGAGCTGGTGAGCGGCGCGGAACCTGGCGGCGTCAAGTCCCCATTGTCTTTCGAACTCGGGGCTGAGGGTTTTGGGAACGATTTTGGTGGGCAGATTGAGATTGGCCATGTTTCCAGTGGACAATGCCACGATATCGACGGTGTCCTTTCCTTTGAACCGCGGAATAAGGCCCCTAAAATACGCACCGTGGGAGCTGGGCTGGAACAGGCATTCCACAAACATGTGCGCCGAAAAACGGGACAGGTCCAGATACATCGTGCGGAATCGCGCTTTGGATTCATCGGTTCCTTCTTCGAGCAACGCCCTGAAGGTCGGTTCATCTTTTTGATAGTAATAGTTCACCAGGATCCCGTAGAGTCTGGGATAGACTTTTTGAAGGTTGGAGATTTTTTCGGCTTCCCGGGCGTTGAGTCGGGATCGCTCTGGGTGAAGGTTGACTTCATCAGCGACGGCTTTGTAAAAGAGGCGCATTCCCTCTTCAAAAAGAGCGTTCCCAATCGGATTCTCCTGAAGCCGGGAGGGACGGGATGAGCAACTTGACATGACCGCGGCCGATAAGAAAGTCACGATCAGAGCCACCGGCAGCCCAACACTTAACGATCTAGGTTGAATTTTCATCGATCCTCCATTGACCAAGATAACGACGTCCGAGAGAACAAATATGTACCAGACTTTATGCCAACAGTCCGAGAGAATGCAAGAGCTTAGAAAGCAAAAGCATTCCCTGGGATGGTGGCATTTTAGGGGATGACATTTTTCTTCTGCTGGGGTATATTCCTTCTAATGCAGAAAGCGTGGCTGGTCTCCCGCTTTCAAGAGCTCCTAGGAGAGCGGGATTTTTGGCCCGGAAGTTGCTGCTCTGATTCATGAGAAGAAGGCTGAACCATGAAGTCCTTGCACGGCAGAATCCTCCTGAGCGGAGCGATCCTTTGGCTCATGGCCCCAGGGGCAATTTCACAAGAATTTGACCTCCAGGGTCAATTCTCTTCGTGGGTCGCCGCGAGCAAGGCTCATTCTTTTACGGCCCAACTCGGCCTCCGTTACATTCCGACCTTTTCCCTGAAGAAGCCCTTTCCCGGAAACAGGATGCTTGACCTCGAGGTGTCAATCAACTCCTACGGTTCGGTCCTGGGAACCTCCCTCGACAAGGTCTCGACCAACGGAAAGGTCAAGCCCTACCGAATCTGGCTGCGCTGGTCAACCTCGCAATTCGAAGCCAGGGTGGGGCTCCAGAAATTGAACTTCGGGTCCGCCCTTTTGCTCAGGCCGTTGATGTGGTTTGATCGCATCGACCCCAACGATCCGCTGCAGCTCACCGATGGCGTTTATGGCCTGTTGCTTCGTTATACATTTCTCGGCAATTCAAACATCTGGCTCTGGGGACTTTACGGCAACACTGACCCCAAAGGCTGGGAGACCATCCCGACGCAAAAGAAGACTCCTGAATATGGCGGAAGATACCAATTCCCTCTCCTCCGGGGTGAACTGGCGTTTTCCTATCATCACCGCCGGATGGATCCCGGCCGCAGTCTTCTGCCTTTACCTTCGCCCGAAAGTCATCCCGTCCCGGAAAATCGATTCGGCCTGGACGGGAAATGGGACCTCGGCGTCGGCGTCTGGTTCGAAGGGGTCCTCAGCCGCCAGGATTTTGAAACGTTTCCGCTCCGGTATCAGAAGAACATCAATTTGGGCCTCGACTATACTTTTTGGTCGGGAGGGGCCTCCACGTCCTGGGGGAACACCTGGTCATGCAGGCCTCAACCAAAGCTTTTGTCCACGGAGAGACAAATGACTTTTCGGCTCTCGCCCTGGACTATCCTTTCGGGTTGACCGACCAGATCAAAGGGATGCTTTTTTACAACTGGAAGACCGCAGATTGGTACAGGTTCATCTCCTGGCAGCGGATGTCTGACCGCTGGAGTTTTTATGTCATCGGCTTCTGGAATCCATCGAGCTACCGGATCTATCGCCAGCCAGCAGGGAAAGAGCCTTTTCGCCGGAAAAGGATTTGAGGTCATGATCGTTTTTAACCATTGAGCTTATAATCAAAAAGAGGTCATCATGCAGAACTCGGTGTTAATCAAGACGGAGGATCTGGTCAAAATCTACCCGATGGGAGAGCAGTCGATCGTCGCTCTGAACAAGGTCAGCCTGACCCTCAGGCGAGGAGAATTCGCGGGCCTCGTCGGACCAAGCGGCTCGGGCAAGACAACTCTTCTCAACATCGTCGGCTCTCTCGATGCTCCCAACCCAGGGCCACGTCGAGGTTCTGGGAGAATCCATCGAGACTCTGTCCCACAAGAAAGCCGCCGAGCTCCGCAACAGACACATCGGGTTCATCTTCCAGACCTTTAACCTCCTCCCCGTCTACACGGTCTACGAAAACGTCGAATTTCCTCTTCTTCTGCTCGGTCTCCCGCCGGCCGAAAGGAAAAAAGCGGTCATGGACGCCCTGGAATGGGTCGGTCTGGCTGACAGGGTCAAGATCCAAACCCAACCAACTCTCGGGTGGACAAAGCCAACGAGTGGCCGTCGCCCGGGCGGTCGTTAAAAGGCCGGAGATCATCCTGGCCGATGAGCCAACGGCCAACCTGGATGCGGATAATTCTCATCATATCCTTAACACCATGGAGGATTTGAACCGGGACTTGGGGACGACATTCCTCTTCTCGACCCACGACCAGAAGGTCATCGGGCATCTGCGCCGCAAAATTTCTCTCGTCGATGGAAGGATCGCCCAAGACGAAATCCTGGTCAAAAATACACCCGGGGAGGTGGCGAGATGACCATCTTCAAGCTGGCCGTGCGAAATCTCCTAGGAGCGGGGATGAAGACCTGGCTCAATGCCGTCGTCTTGTCCCTCGCCTTCGTGACCATTATCTGGGCCCAGGGACTGTATAAAGGCATGGATAATCAAGCGTCCAGGGCCATGATCGGGGCCGAATATGGGGGCGGTCAATATTGGGTGGAGTCCTATGATCCCTACGATCCTTTGAGCCTGCAGGAAGCCCATCGCAAGCTCACGGGGACGCTGGAAGATTTGGTCGAGAGCAAGCAGGGCAACGCCGATTCTGATCATCCAGGGCACGATCTATCCGGAGGGCCGGATCATGCCCATCGTCCTTAAGGGAATTGATCCCGAACAGAAGCTTCTCTCTCTCCCATCATATTTTTTGAAGGGCACTGGTCCAGAAATTCCCGCCTTCATCGGAACCCGGATGGCTCAGGCCTCGGGACTCAAACTCGGGGACACCGTGACCGTCCGCTGGCGCGATATCCACGGGACTTTCGATGCCAAAGACCTTCGCATCGCCCAGATCATAAAGACATCCGTTCAATCGATCGACAGCGGCCAGGTCTGGGTGCCGCTGGCAACACTCCAAGCGATGGCCGGCCTGGACAACGAAGCGACGATCGTCGTCACCGAGAAGAATTTCCGGCCGACGGCAGGAATTTCCGGTTGGACCTTCAAGGACCTGAATTTTCTTCTCCAGGATATTAAGGAACTGGTCAGGTCCAAGACGATCGGGGCTTCGATCCTCTACAGCCTCCTCCTCTTCTTAGCGATGCTGGCGATTTTCAATACCCAGGTGTTATCCATCTTCCGCCGTCGCAAAGAAATTGGCACCCTGATGGCCTTGGGCATGACCAGGGGACGAGTCATCGAGCTCTTCACGGTCGAGGGCGCGCTTCATGCGATCCTGGCGGCTCTCGTCGGGAGCCATCTACGGCATCCCGTTTCTGGCCTATTTTGTCGTCAAGGGATGGGCGCTTCCCGAAGGGATGGCGGACAGCTTCGGTTTTGCCTTGAGTGAGAAGCTTTTTCCCACCTACAGTGCGGGACTGATAACCGGGACGACACTCCTCGTCCTCGTCATCACGACCATCGTCAGCTTTCTGCCCACCCGAAGGATTGCCAAACTGAGGCCGACCGACGCTTTGAAAGGAAAACTCTCATGATCGGCTTCCTGCTCAAGGGAATTATCCGCGACCGCTCCCGGAGCCTTTTCCCTTTCCTTGTCGTGGCGGCGGGGGTCTTTCTGACCGTGGCTCTTTATGGCTATGTCATAGGGGAAGAGACGATTATTATCCTGGCCAACGCTAATTTTCAGTCTGGGTTCGTTAAAGTCACGACCCGCGCTTATGCCAAGGAAGCTGACCAACTCCCCAATGATCTCGCCCTCACGGGAGTCCAATCTCTTGTTGCCGAGCTGGAATCGGAGTTCCCTAAATTCATCTGGCTGCCGAGGATCAGGTTTGGGGGCCTGCTCGATATCCCGGATGAAAAAGGAGAAACTCGCTCGCAGGGACCGGTGTCCGGGATAGCCGCTCAGCTCCTGTCCAGTTCAGGCCGCGAATTGAAGCTCCTTGATCTCAAGAAAGCCCTGGTCAGAGGCCGGCTGCCGGAACGGCCGAAGGAGATCCTGATCAGTGACGACTTCGCCCGAAAGCTCGGCGTTGAGCCGGGGGAGCGCGCGACCTTGATCAGCTCCACGATGTTCGGAAGTATGAGCATGACCAATTTCATCGTCTCAGGGACGGTCCGGTTCGGCATCAGTGCCATGGACAAAACGGCCATGATCGCCGACCTGTCCGACATTCAAAATGCCCTGGACATGAAGGACGCGGCGGGCGAAATCCTGGGGTTGTCGAGCGATTCCATCTACAGGCAGAAAGACGCCGACGCCATGGTCTCCGCGTTTAGCGCGCGTCACCGGGAAGAAAGCGGCGATTTCTCTCCGGTCATGGTCACCCTGAGAAACCAACCCGGGATGGCGACCATTCTGGACCTCATTTCCTATGCTATGGGCTTGGTTATCGGGCTTTTCCTTTTCGCCATGTCGCTTGTCTTGTGGAACGCAGGTCTTATGGGAAGCTTGAGAAGGTATGGCGAAATCGGGGTTCGTCTGGCTATCGGCGAGGACAAGGGGCGTCTCTACCGCTCGCTCATTTATGAGTCCCTAATCGTCGGCTTTCTGGGGACGCTGGCCGGGACCGCCCTCGGACTCGCCCTCTCCTATTACCTCCAGGAGAAAGGCATCAACATTGCTTCACTCGTCAAAAACGCCGGCCTGATGGTTCCGACGGTTCTGCATTCCCAGATCACGCCCTTCAGTTATTTTATCGGGTTCATCCCCGGACTCCTGGCGATCCTGCTCGGGACGGCGATCTCCGGGCTGGGGATCTACAAAAGGCAGACCGCCCAGTTGTTCAAGGAGCTCGAGACGTGAAAAAAATTCTAGTATTCCTATGCATTCTGTATTCTTTCGGGGGACCGGCCGCGGCCCAGGCCCCTTCGGCCGATGCGATCCTCGATAAAATCGACCAGAACGCGGTGGCCGGCGACAGAATCGCGGTGACCGAAATGATCATCCATAGCCGCAGGGCCAGCCGCACCCTGAAATCAAAATCGTGGATCGAGGGCGAGGAAAAGGCCTTCACCGAATTCCTCGAGCCGGCCCGGGAGAGAGGGACCAAGATGCTCAAGCTCGGGGACCTGCTCTGGACTTACTCGCCGGATGCGGACAGGATCATCAGCATCTCCGGTCACCTGCTGCGGCAGTCGGTCATGGGCTCGGACCTTTCGTACGAGGACATGATGGAGGACCGCAGGCTCCGCAAAGCGTACGAGGCCAAAATCACGGGGGAAGAAAAGATTCTCGACCGGCCGTGCTGGATCCTTGACTTGACCGCGAAGGTGGAGGACGTCGCCTATTTTTCGAGGCGAGTCTGGGTGGACAAAGAGCGCTACGTCCTTCTCAAGGAAAGCCGCTTTGCCAAAAGCGGGAAGCTTCTCAAGACGCTCGAAGTGAAGAGCATCATCAGAGTCCAGAACCGTTGGGTGCAGAATGATGTCATTTTCAAAGACGAGCTTAAGACGGGAGACGGCACGGAGATCATCATCCAGTCGATCGAATTTGACGCCGCGATCCCGGAGTATATCTTCTCGAAGGCATCGCTGAGGAAATAATCCCGTCAATTAAATCGGGTGATAAATCGGGGTCGGACCGGACTATCTGATTTATTATCTGCTAGACTAGACCCAGTTTTAAGCCTTTTTAGGTGCTTAAAACGCGCTTTTTGCCCCAAAAAATGCGCTTGCAATGAGAGATAGCCACTTTGCCTCGAGTCAACAAAAATGGTCTATTAAACACAATTAGGCACAGCGCTCCTGCCGGCACAATCGCCAATTTCGTTAGAGCACTTATTTAGCCGAAAAAAGTGGGTTTCTGGCCGCAATAGGCAGGATCTTCAGCTAGCGTTGCACCGTTTATGGGGAATTGCAGTGTGCCAAAGAGCGTTTCTCCCGGTCGCTTTAATAGAGGACCCTTCCCTCTCCCAGTTCTCTGATCCGTTTGTCGAGCCATTGGAGAATCAAGTCTCTGCGGATGAGAACACACTTGATTTCTTTATCCGTCAGATATTCTCCGACAATCTCCTGCACCACTGGAGGACTGAGGGTTTTGAGTTTTTCGACAAAAGCCCTGGGAAGCTCTTTCATCAGCATGGGCCCGTCCGTGCAGTTTTCGTCATAGAGCAATTTTTCGGTAAAATCCTTAGAAGTCCTGAATGTCCGGGAATGGTCGATAAGGATCATTTTCCAATCTTCGGTGATAAGGAAATTTCTTTGGTTCCGGTCTTCGTTGGCGATCAGGTTGTCGAAGGCTCGTTCCAGGTACAGCGCCCTAAAAAAGCTGTTTTCTTTTAATGATGGCGGCCAAACCTTCCGCTCAGTGACCGGAACAAGAGTCATCCAGGCATCGACCCACAACTGGCAGGAACCGCGGTCTTTCTTGAACGTCCTTTCCACGGTCGGCGGGACCATATTCAGGCCCAGATACTTATCAAGCCGGTAGGCCGCGATCTCCCATTTCCAATTTTCCGGTTGGCTTTGCATTCTCGTTTTTGGATTTTTCCAGAGGGCTCTTTTTGTAATCCCATCTTTTTCCAAGGTCAGCTCCCAGGGTTCGGTGACCGATTCTGGACCTTTGAGTTGCTTTTGATCGACAATTCTGGCCGTTTTAAGAAATTGCTCCCATTTGGCCCTCTCGGCCAGTTCGTCCTGAGTGAATTGGGCAAGTGATCGAAGGTGAAATCCCAGGAAAACAAAGACCAAAGAAAAAATAACATTCCTTTTTATCATTTATTCCCCCCGGGACAGAGAAAAGTTCCCCCTAGCATGGCTTCCTTCTTGTCCCCTGATAAATATATATCAGTGCAAGTTCAGTCAGTAATTTTCAAGGTTATCCCAGGAAGGCACCAGTCCGCCAGCGGGCATCCTCTCACTTCGAAAGGGCCGAAGTCGTCGTTTTCCAGAGGAGGGATAAGGAATTCGTTTTCCGCTTCGCCGGCTGGATGAGCATCCATGCCCCCGTTTTGCCCCATGCTATCCTCATGGATGATAAATCATGACCTGAGGAAATGTCAACTCGAGCTGAGAAAGACGTGAAGCTGACCAAGAAATCGCAGGGAAGCTCAAGAGCGCTGGAAACCGCACAGGAGTCTTCCTCCAGAAGAGAGCACAATATATAAATAGGGATCGGACCGGACTATCTGATTTATTATCTGCTAACCAGACTCAGATGATATGCCCATAGCTGACGTTCTTTTTTTAAGATCGGGTTGCCCATTCTAGGTTATGCAGCTCCAAATATCATGGCTTGGTACATGGATTCTTTTTATAAGCATAAACCATTTCTGCTGATTGATCTCCGCCGCCTTCGCCGCCGTCTGTTCCAAGAGCGTCTATAAAATAATCTTCGATTTCTCTGGCCTCATCATGGGTGTTAGCAATGTCAAATATCCACTGATCACCGGCCTCATTGACATTATGCTCGGCGAAAAGCCTTTTTCTGGCATCTTCGCCAATGCCCACATACCAGCCATTAGAAGAACCCCCCTCCCCATTTTTAAGGATAAACGCTAATATCTTTGCGATTATTTCGTTCTTGGTTTTAGACGTTTCACTCCCTCCTTCTTAATCTATTCTGCGCGGTTCCTCCGAATGCCTCAGGGAGTCTCCAACTTCCCTCACTTCATATTCTTCTTTGAAGTTGTTGCAGTTCATTCCTCAAACGGATGGAGGAGGATTCCCGCCATAAAAATGCTTTCGAACTTCATTGAGCAGTCTATCCGCGTTGTATGGCTTTCCCATCAGAGAAATGCCTCCTTTTTGGGTACTGAATCTCTCTTCTCTTGGCGATATAAGAGAAGACAGGAAGATGATTGGTATTTCTCTCGTTTTCCGATCACTTTTCAAGATATCTGCGACGTCACCGCCGTCCATGCCGGGCATCATGATATCAAGAATAATAACAAAAGGAAGATGCTCTTTGGCCAAATTCACGGCCTCTGTTCCGCTGGCGGCTGCAATGACCTCATAGCCGGCTTTGGACATAGTCGATTTCAACATAGTTAGAGTAACTATTTCGTTGTCCACGACCAAGATTCTGTTATTCTTCATATGAGGAGATATCTCACATTGCGTTGCGCACACATGAATCTTTTGGACGCAACTGCCTTAGAGTTTATTTTGCCGCAACCGGCTAATTAATTTCGGCCGTTTGCAGCTTCTTTTTTATAAGCATCTCCCTTTTAATTAGACGCCACAAAGCACGAAATTTTCTCACTGACCGACAATCGCCTTCATAGTACCCCTCGACCGAGCTTCCTTTGTTATGGTCATTCAGCGTTTGTTTTTGATAAACAGGGGTTTGAGATAAACAGGGGTCGGACCGAACTATCTGATTTATTATCTGTTGACTAGAAACAGATTGAAGCCTTTTTAGGTGCTTAAAACGCGCTTTTCACCCCGAAAAATGGGCTTCTAAGCGCAGAAAAATTGATGAAATCGAGCTGATCCTCGGAATCTTAAATAACCTATCTTGGGCCGCACCCTGAGGCGTGCAATCTCCGCAGGTGCAAAGGTCACGCCCTTCGCACAAAGACTCTCCGATCCCGTGTTATCCGCGCCTCATTTTTTCTTCCTGAACGTGACCTCTGGATACTCGGTGGAGGGAGCCTTGAGGAGATCGCCTTTTTGGCCCCGCAAGTACTTATCGAAGAACGCCAGGGTGTAGGCGGTGATGATCTCGTGGGCCCGGTGGGCATCGAGCTCGGCGGGATTCTTCGGAAAAAAGAGCAGGAAGTCTGAGAAATGCCCGTGCTGCGTCTTGGCGATTGTGACATCGTACCAATCGTTGGTCGAACGCTCCAACAGGGAACGGTCGTGCGCTTCGGTCATCTCAATCAGCTCTTTCATGACGGAGTTGTCCTCGGGTTTGGGCGCCTTGTCTTCATTGCCGTGGTGCATCAACATAAAAGGTCGAGACGTGCCCTTCTCCCAGACATCGCCAAAGAGCTGTCCATCCTGATCGACAATGGCTTTCACTCGCCGGTCGTCCTTGCTCATCTGGACGCAGGTCGCTCCGCCGAATGACCAGCCCATCATGCCGATCCGGGTGAGGTCGAGTCGTTTGTAGAACAGCTGGCCCGGAGTTTTGTCGAGCTCGGCAATCTTGTCCAGGGTGTAAGACGCATCGGCCGTCCAGGTCGGGAAGACATCTCTTTCGAGCCAGCCCCAATTATTAAGCACGTCATCACGGAAATGACCTGTCTCCTTGGGAGCGAGCATCGTATCGGCCCGGAAGCGATAGCCGTCAGGAAAAAGGACGGTCTCGCTGAAGCCTGGGTGGTCGGCGCCCACGATCACATATCCGCGGCTCGCGAGTTGCTCGGCCTGGAAAGTCGCGATGAAGCGCGCCGTGCCACCTCCGGGTTGGTATACGAGCACGGGGAATGGACCCTTGCTTTTGGCAAGCGGCGCATCAGTCACGGAGTTCGTTTTGATGTTTTGCCCCTGTCTGTATATGCTCTTTTCGGGATACTCATTCACGTCCAAAACGTATAACGCCGTCTCCTTCCCCGGCACCGCTTCGGCGGGGTACCACACGCGCGCCAGGAGGTGTCTGCGATCAGAAGGGTCTTTCGTAAACGGTTCCTCGCGCTTCTGGTCGATCCAGAGGTACTCGTGGGTTCCGACCGCGTACGGACCCGTGGGCCGCGGAAAAACCTCCTTCTTCTGGGTCTCCACCTGCTTGTCATTCTGTGCCCCTGTTGAGAGGACCAGGGCAAGCGCGACCATGACCCCGCCGAGCAATGCTCTTGTTATGATGCGTTGTGCCCTGTTCCTTTGTCCCTTACCCAATCGGCTTCGTCCCATTTTTTTAGCTCCTTTGAACTCGCCGGGCATCAAATATTGACTTTCGAATGATACATGCCAAAGATACCAGCCGTCTATATGACAATAAAAATCGACGGCTGTCAACGCATTTTGGGCACGCCGGATCCCACGGCTTCGTCTGGATGGGGTCACCAAAAAATGCCCTTGCAAGGAGAGATAGCCACTTTGCCTCGAATCAACAAAAATAGTCTATCAAACACGATAAGGCACAGCGCTGTTGCGGCCCAAACGCAAATTTCGTCACAGGTCTAATGTGGCCAGCGAAAATTAGATTCTTAGTGATTGATTTTCTAGCCCTATTGCCCCGGTTCGTGTTATGCTAGAAAACCTTTAGGACAAATTCAGGAGGTCTAAATGAAGAAAAAAGGTCTTTCATTTTTGATCATTTTGGTGATGTTTATCTGGATTTCTGAAGGATTCGGTCAGGAAAAGCCGACAAACACCATCGAAGGAACCTGGCTGGGTGCACTCAAAGTGTCCGGAGTCGAGCTGAGAATCGTCTTCCGGATTTCAAAAAAAACCGACGGCACGCTGAATGCGGTCATGGACAGCCCTGATCAGGGAGCTAAGGACATACCCACAAGCTCGGCCATACTTGAGAATGGGCACCTGACCATTGAGTCAAAAGTCGCGGGCGCAGTCTTTGAAGGGAATGTCAAGCCCGATTGGAATGAGATCGAGGGGGAGTGGAAGCAGGGGGGGACAACCTTTCCGCTGATTTTGAAGCGGACGGAGAAAGTGGAAGAGCTCAAGCGCCCTCAGGAGCCAAAAAAGCCCTATCCTTATCTTGAGGAAGAAGTTTCCTATGAGAACAAAAAGGCGGGGATTAAGCTCGCCGGGACACTGACGCTGCCAACCTCGCCAGGCCCTCATCCGGCAGTAATTCTCATCACCGGCTCCGGTCCGGAAGACAGAAACGAGACCGTTTTCGGCCACAAGCCTTTTCTTGTGCTCGCGGATTATTTAACGCGCCGGGGAATCGCTGTCCTCCGGGTGGATGACCGCGGCGTGGGCGGCTCGACCGGAGTCGAGTCGGAGTCGACGAGTCTGGATTTCGCCGGCGACGTTCTTTCCGGCGTCGCCTATCTCAAGAGCCGGAAGGAGATCGATCCCAAAGAGATCGGGCTGATCGGACACAGTGAAGGCGGGATCATCGCCCCGCTGGCCGCGTCTTTGGCCCCCCAGGAGATTGCTTTCATTGTAATGATGGCGGGTACTGGGCTTACCGGAGAAGAAATTCTTTATCTCCAGGGAGCGCTAATCGCCAAGGCCGGAGGAGCCAGCGACGCGGAGATCGCCCGGAGCAACAAAATCCAAGAGAGCATTTTTTCGGTGATGAAACAAGAAAAAGATCCGGCTGCGGCTGAAACGAAGATCCGGCAGCTCATGAAAGATGTGGTTCAAGGGATGACGGAAGAGGAAAAAAAGGCAGCTACTCCCGAAGCTCAGGAGGCTCAACTCAAGAGACTCCTCACACCCTGGTTCCGCTTTTTCCTGACCTATGATCCCAAGCCGGCCCTGACGAAAGTGAGATGCCCGGTTCTCGTCCTTAACGGAGAAAAAGACCTTCAGGTCCCGCCAAAGGAAAACTTGAAAGCCATCGAAGGCGCTCTGAAAGCAGGCGGCAACAAGCATTATACGATCAAAGAACTTCCCGGCCTCAATCATCTCTTCCAAACAGCCCAGACCGGATCTCCCGCTGAATACATGAAAATCGAAGAGACCATATCTCCGTCTGCCCTGACTGTGATAGGTGACTGGATCTTAGATCAGAAGAAAAAGAAATAAGCCGTTATTTTGTCTTCGTTCCCGCTTCTGCCTGAGCCTCGACAACTGGAAGCACGACATAAGAGGCATGAGCAGAGTCCCGTAATATTGTGATCGTGGGAGGAGGAGAGAGCTGGGGCGTTGCTGCATTGTCTTTGTCTGCGCAGGTAACAGTGATCCGGATCCGGTGGCCGGCCTCGAACATGTTGGACGTCGGCAGGAGGTCAAAAACAAGCTCGACCGGCTTGCCGGGGACGAGCTCCTTCACATCTTGGGCGAAGCTCCGGTGGTAGGGCAATCCGAGGTTGTTATAGGGAGGCTTATGGAGAGCCCGGTGGGAGGCTCTGAGCTCACCCTCGGTGAGATAATGAGAGACTCCCTGGCCATCGACCTCTTCCAAATAGACAAAGAAGTCGCCGTCTTTGGCCGTCGTGCTTAGCCAGAGATGGGCGACCGGGTGCCCGGTGAGTTCGATGGCCTGCGCGAGGGGTGGAGTCGTGTAGGTCAGGCCTTTTTGATCATTCGGAGTCATGTCGGGGTAGCCGAAGCCTCCGCCGACGGCATTGTCCCAGCGGGTGGTTTGACCGGTGGTTGTCGTGTAATCAACTTTGTACTCGTCTTGGCCGGCAGCGCCCTTAGCAGGGGCGACTCCCAACAGCCCATCATTAGCCGATTTGGCACTTCCCGACGGTCCTTCCCGAAAATAATACTTTGTGTCTTTTTCTTCGGGAATCGGCCAGCGAGCCGCCGTCTTCCATTCGCTCCCAGTTGGCGGCCTTCATGATCTGATACCGGATCGGAGGCTCCTTCATGATTCCGTTGTCGATCCCCTTTAGCCAATAATCAAACCAGCGGACCTGCTCGACGGCGGCGCGGGTGAATTCTTCTTCAGCGATTTTCTTATCCTGGGGACTATGAGACCAGGCGCCGGTCACGATTTTTTTGGGCGAAGCGAAGTTCGCGGCACATCAGAAAACCATCTTTTATAAATGAATCAAACCAGCCGCACCAAAGATACACGGGCACACCCGATTCATTGATTTCTTTGATAAAACCAGCCGGCTGCCAGTCCCTGTATGGATAGGCTCCGGTTGCAGGATCCCTGGAATCTCGAAACTGGAGGGGGCTCACAACGGCAAATGTGGGCCGGCTTGATTTGTGCTCCTCGATCGCAGCCTTGAGCATGGATCCGTCTTTGTCCTCGTCAACCGGAGCCGCGGCGAGTTCCGTGTCCAGCTTGACGGTGAGTTCGGTCCAGGTCCTGGTAAAATCATCAAGAAAAATCCCGCCGTGATACACGACACCATAAAGATCGAACAGGGCCACGATGGGAAAGATGGCTTTCAGGTGAGGAGGCTTCGTGCTCGCGGCCATGAGCTGGGTGATCCCCAGATAGGATCCGCCCCACATCCCGACTTTCCCGTCACACCAGGGCTGTGAAGCCAGCCACTCAGTGATCTCATAGGCATCTTGCGTCTCTTCTTTGGTGAAAAGGCCCCGATATGCCCCGAAGGAGGCGCCGCTGCCGCGGACGTCGACGGCCGCCGAGACATAGCCCCGCTTGATCAGGGGCTGAAGAAGCTCTGAGGCCGCCTCGCTGATCACTTTGCCTTCATGAAGAAAAGCCCGGCGATAACGCTCGTGCGTCCAGATGACGGGGAGGGGCCTTGTCTCGACCTGGCCGTTCTGGGCCGGACGGACGATATCAACGGCCAGTTTGACGCCATCCCTCATCGTAAGGTACTGGGAGCTTCTGACCCAAGAATCATAGATCTTTTCAGAATAGCCCTTGTATTCCCCGAACTTGGAAATCTTGGCTGTTTCCTGGGCGCCGGTATGCGCGCCACAAAAAAGCAAGAGCCAAGACAAGTCCGAGAAAGGTTTTTTTCCCAACGTTTATTGGGGAATTCGCCAGGTTTCGATTCACGGAAAACCTCCTTCCGATTTCTCTGTGATTATATCCGAATACGAAACTTGGGGGAAAAAGTTAGCCCTCGACAAAACATTCCGGCAGCTGACGGGCCTCAACCCGCTTTTCCGGCGTACTGGACCTGCGGCCGCCGCCCTTTCCGGAATCCTTTGATCTTTTCAAGGGTCAGGTTGAAGAGGAACCTGATCCCTCTCATCATATACTTCCCCAGCCAGAGCAAGACGATGCCCACAACCGAGAGGATGGCCGAGATGACGAGCGAGATGATCGCATTGAGGGTCGGGTCCAGGCTATTCGCCCTAAGAAATACTATCTGGATATGGGGTCCCAGGTTATCCAGAAAATGGGGGTTTACGAGGGCCAGGATGCTCGCGATCATGCCAATCCAGCCACCGACAAGCAGGCTTCCGGCGACCAGGTAATAGGTCGCGAGGAGCGCAAGAATTGTGATAAAAAGAGCGAGGAGGATACTGATCCCGCCCAGACCAAGGGGTACTCCGAAGAGGGCGATCGCGGTGCCGGCCAGAATGTAGAGCGGGAGTCTCTTCTTTTTTCCCATTTTCACGATGGCCGGCGACATCCTCGAAGAGATGACATCCGCAGGCTCCCCCAATTTATCGAGGACCTTCAAGATGCGTTCGACCTCATTCTCGGTCGGATCGTCCCGGAAAGACTCATAGATATGGGAGTGAATTTCCTTGACGAGCTCTTGTTGATCAGCCTCGGGCAAACCCTTCAAATGGTGCTTCAATCTGTTCAAGTAATTTTCAACAATTTTGCCGATGGGCTCACTGAAATCATTCGCCATCTTTGACCTCCCTCTTCACCTCCAAGATTTTCCGTTCTTCGTCTGGAGAGCTCTTCTCGGGTTTTTTGTTGGCATGAGCGACTGTAAAGGCAAGCTTATTAAATTCAGCCGTTAAGATTTCATAGGCTCTTTCACCTTTGGGAGTGAGCGAATAATACTTACGCGGAGGACCTTGGCTGGACTCCACCCATTCAGCCTTGATGAGCTCTTCTTTCGACAGTCGGCTGAGGATGGGGTAGATTGTCCCTTCCGTGATATCGAGTTCACTCTCGCCCGATATGGACCTGATCAGGGAATATCCATAACGACTCTCATGATGCAGGCTGCCCAGAATGGCAAGCTCCAGAATGCCTTTCCTGAGTTGGGTGATTTTGTTCTCCATTGTTTTCCAAGTACAATGTAATACAAGGTATTATGCTTGTCAATATTTTTTTAAAGAATTTCGGAAAAACGCGCAGATTTCACTTGACAAACGGAAAATGATGCTTATATTGTATATATACGTTATATACATTATAAACAGAAAATACATTGCTCATGCCGCATGTGAGAACCTAGGGAGACTAAGATGAAAACCTTGATCAAGATCTTAATAATCAGCCTGTTCGCCCTCTTATTCCTCTTGGAGGTGCTGGTGTGAGAATCATCATCGCCAACTCGTCGCCGGACCCGATCTACGAGCAGATTACGAAACAGATCAAGGCTCAAATCATTTCAGGCGAGCTCACCGAGGGCGAAGGACTTCCCTCCATTCGAAAACTGGCCAAAGAACTCCAGATCTCTGTCATCACCACCAAGCGAGCCTATGACGAACTCGAACGGGAAGGCTTTATCAACACCGTCTCCGGCAAGGGGACCTTTATCGCCACCCAGAACAAGGAGCTCTTGCAGGAAAAGAAAATGAAGATCGTCGAGGAAAAGCTCGCGGAGGCCGTTTCCGAAGCGAAGATGCTGGGGATCGGCCTTGACCAGCTCAAGGCTATGCTTTTGCTCTTGTACAAGGAGGACGAATAATGGACGGCGCCATCGAGATCAAGGACCTCAAAAAGAGCTACAGAGACTTCGCGCTCAATGGCGTCTCTTTCTTTCTCCCCCAGGGCTACATCATGGGTCTCGTCGGCCCCAACGGAGCCGGAAAGACGACGATCATCAAGTTGATCATGAACCTTATCCGCAAAGATGGGGGCGAAATCAAGGTCTTCGGAAAAGACCACCTGAGAAACGAGGCCGAGATCAAGTCCCGAATAGGTTTCGTTTACGAGATCCCCTATTTTTATGATGATGTCAGTCTCAGGGATATCAAATCGGCCGTAGCTTTGTTTTACAGAAAATGGGACGAGAAGCTGTTCTCATCGCTCGGCGAAGAATTTGGCCTGCCGCTCGATAAAGTCTTCAAGAAGCTGTCCCACGGGATGAAGATGAAGTTTTCGATCGCCCTCGCTCTCTCCCACGACGCCGACCTGCTCATCATGGATGAGCCGACCTCGGGCCTGGATCCGGTTTTCCGCCGCGAGCTCCTGGAAAGGCTCTCCGGGCTGATCCAGAATGAAAGGAAGTCCGTCCTCTTCTCGACCCACATCACCTCGGACCTGGAACGGATCGCCGACTACATCACATTTATCAAGGACGGCAGCTTGATCTTCGCTTCCACCAAGGATGAGATCAAGGAGAACTGGGGGATCATCAAGGGCGGAAGAGACCTCTTGAATGGCCGGCACCGGGAATTGTTCAGGGGCTGCCGGGAAACGGCGTTCGGCTTTGAGGGGCTGACCTCGGACCTCCGGGAAGCGAGAAGAGTCTTTGGTGCCGGGGCCGTCATCGAGGCGGCCTCGATCGAAGACATCATGGTTTTCATGGACAAAGGAGAAGCTCATGCGTAGCCTGATTCTCAAGGATCTCATTCTCAACAAAAAGTTCATTCTGCTCACGGGGATTCCCTACAGTATCTACATCGGCTGGCTGGGTTCGAGGGTCGTCACGATAAAGGAATACGCGCTCTTCGGAGCGTTCATTATCAGCGTCGTCCCCCTCCTGTGCTACGCTCGCGAGGATAAATTCAAAGGCTCTGTGCTCAGCTCCAGCCTCCCCGTGACCCGGAAGGACATCGTTCTCTCCAAATATGCAACCAGCTGGATCCTGATGATCCTCTTTTACTTTTTCAGCACGGCCGTGGCTCTGGTCTTCCCCGGGTCCAAGCTCACCCTGCAAAGCGTCCTGAACATCAAGATGATCGTCCTTTTTTTGTTCTACCTCACGTTCTTCATTTCCTCCCTTCTGCCCCTTCTCCTCTGGTTCGGCATGGTCGGATCCTTTGTTTTTCTCATCGGCCTTCAGGTCTTGGGCATCATCACCCTGTGGCTTGGATCAACGAGGCTCACGAAAGTCAGCTTGAAGGGTCTTATCGCAGGGATAGGCAGCTTCTTTGCGGCTTTGAATCATCACCTCGGCGCCGTCGGATATCAGATTTTTCTCCTCGGGACTGATGCTGCTTCTGAACTTTGTCTCCTTCAAGTGCTCGGAGCTCATCTTCAAGCGGAAAGAGCTCTAGCGAGGTCGGGCATGGAATACGTCCTGGAAATCAAGGATCTGAGAAAGGATTATGAAGGATTCACTCTGAGAGACGTATCTTTCTCCCTGCCGCAGGGTTTCATCATGGGGCTCATCGGACCTAACGGGGCGGGAAAGACGACCATCATCAAACTCATCTTGAACGTGATCAAGAAGAGCGCGGGAGAGATCAAGGTCTTTGGAACGGACAGCCTTGAGAACGAGGTGGCCGTCAAGAGCAGGATCGGCTTCGTCCATGACACACCGTTCTTCTATGAATACCTTTCCTTGAAGCAACTCAAAGCCACGGTCGCGCCTTTTTATAAAAACTGGGACGATGACCTTTTTCACAGGTTGATCAGGGAATTCGATCTGCCGCTCAAGAAAGCCTTC
Source organism: Candidatus Aminicenantota bacterium (assembly GCA_963770045.1). Taxonomy (GTDB): domain Bacteria; phylum Acidobacteriota; class Aminicenantia; order Aminicenantales; family CAVYOD01; genus CAVYOD01. Next base: position 195,163 of record CAVYOD010000013.1, read on the forward strand.
AGCAAGCTGTCCAGGGGAATGAAGATGAAGTTCGCCCTGGCCCTCGCCCTCTCCCACCGAGCCGATTTCATCATCCTGGACGAACCGACCTCTGGCCTCGACCCGGTTTTTCGCCGCGAGCTCCTGGGGAGGCTCTCCGAGCTTATCCAGGACGAAGGAAAATCCGTCCTCTTTTCGACCCACATCACCTCCGACCTGGAAAGGATCGCCGATTTCATCACCTTCATCGATCAGGGCCGGATCGTCTTCTCCTCGGCCAAAGACGAGATCCTCGAGCAGTGGGGCGTTGTCAAGGGACCGAATGAACTCTTGAACGAGGAAAATAAGGACTTCCTTCAAAGGATTCCGGGAGCGGGAATTCGGTTTTGAGGCCCTCTGCTCGAGCGTGTCCGAGGCAAAACGTCGTTTCGGCCAGAAGGTGGTCATCGAAAAAGCCTCGCTCGAGGATATCATGTTCTACATGACGAGGAGGGGCAAAGATGCTTAGGCTGTGCCGGAAAGATTTCATCGCCAGCCGATGGTTCTGGCTTCTCGCCCTTATTGTCTATTTACTCTACGGCGTGTTCTCCATCAACCAAGATGCAGCCTTCATGGTCATGGCCGTCGCCTTTCTCCTGGGCTTGGTGGCCCTGCCTCTGATCATCGAAGATCATTACCGGACAGAGATTTTTTTCTGCAGTCTGCCGGTCGATCGTTCGACCATCGTCGGCTCAAGGTACCTCTTGTCCGGGTTCATTGTTCTTATCGGCGGACTCCTCGTCTTTGGCTACAGACATTTTTTAAACTCCGTGGTCAGGATCAATGCTCCCGGAATCAACCCGTTTCCTCTTTTGACTCTCGAGGGGCTTTCAGAGTTCATGACGCTGGCCGTTTTCTTGATCTGTCTCTTTTACCCTCTATATTTCCGGTTTGGTCTGGGCAAGGGGGCATTTTGCTCACGATGATCCTCCTGGCATTTTTGGTCACGGACGACGGGATTGGGTCCCTGCCGCCTCCTGGTTCAGATGTGAGAGGTTTATTCACGTTGCATTCGCTCGCTAGAGTCAAAGATTTGTTGGGCCCGCCTCTGTTTTTGCTGGGCGCCGTCGGGGCTCAACCTGGCCATCGTTTTTTTCTCGATCAGACTTTCCATCCGTTTTTACGACCAAAGAGACTTCTAATTCAGCTTCTTCGCCGTTGCGGCCGGCCGGTTTTCTTTATAAAATTGACCTGACTGAAAAAGAGAAGAACAGGCTCGTGGACCGGCTCGATCTAAAACGATGGCTGAGACAGGCGGTTGTCCTGCTTTCCGCCTTATTTTGCCTCGCCCCATACTATCTCCGGGCCCAAGATAAACTTCCCCCGCTTCTTCCCCTTCGAACGGAAACCCAGCCGGTGATCGACGGGATCCTCGATGATGAATCCTGGAAGCTTGCGCCGCATGAGACGGGGTTTAAGACCTGGAATCCTGACTATGGGATTGAGATGAAAGAGAACACGATCGTTTATTATGCCTACGATCGCGAAAACCTCTATTTCGCTTTCCGCTGTTTTGACTCGGCGCCGAACCAAATCAAGGCCTCGATCTCGGGCCGGGACACGATCTACGGCGATGACTGGATCTGTGTCAACCTAGATACCTTTAACGACCAGCAATCGCTCTATGCGTTGTACGTCAACCCTCTGGGCATCCAACAGGACTCAAAGTTCGAGGGGAACAAGGAAGATTTTACGGTCGATGTCGTCTGGTACAGCGCCGGGCGAATTGACGCCGATGGATACACCGTGGAAATGAAGATCCCCTTCAAGAGTATCCGCTACGCCGACAGGAATCCGGTTGAGATGGGAGTCATTTTCGAACGAAGGATCAATCGACGGTCCGAAGGAGGCACTTATCCGCCTCTCGATCCCGCTCAAGGACCAAACTTCTTAACCCAAACGAGGCCGCTCCTTCTGCACGACATCAAACACTATACCTTGCTTGAGATTCTCCCAGGCGTCACCTACAGCCAGGGGAGCTCGCTCCAGCGCGGCAGGTTGTCGATGCGCCCCGGGGAAAGGAGCCCTCAGCCTGACGGGCAAGTACGGAGTGACTTCCCAGCTCATCCTGGACGGAACCATCAATCCGGATTTCAGCCAGGTTGAGGCCGATGCCGGGCAGGTCGATTTCAACCTCCGCTATTCTCTTTTCTATCCCGAAAAAAGGCCGTTTTTCCTCGAAGGAATTGAGAAATTCAACTTCGCCGCATACCACGATGGAGACCCTCTCGGGGCCGTTGTCCACACCAGGACGATCGTCGACCCGGTGGTTGGTTTCAAGCTTAATGGCAAGCTCGGCGATAAAGATATGTTGGCTTCCATCTATGCCCTGGATGAGCTTCCGGAGGGAGAAACCCGCCAGTATGCCCATTTCTCCATTCTCCGTTATAAAAGGTCCTTAAGCCAGGACAGCTTCCTCGGCGGTTTCTTTACGGGGAGATATCAGGGCAACGGCTACAATTTCGTGGCCGGGACGGACGGGCAGCTGAGGATCAACCCTTCAAGCCTGGTGAGCTACCATGCCTTTCTGTCTCGAACGAAACCCGACCTGCAGATATCAAAAAGAAAACGGGCATGCCTTTGGCCTCAACTATGAATATGGAACCCGAAACCTTATCCTGATGCTCGGTCTCCAGGACATCGGCAAGGGCTTCATGACGGAAACGGGCTACATCACGAGAACCGGACTCACCCGGCTGAGGGCGGGAATCATGCCGATGATCTATCCGAAGTCCGAGCTCATCCTGAGGATCGACCCGGTCGTCCACAGCTTCCAGATCAGGGACAAATTCAGCGGGCTCTATGAAACCGACAACTCTTTTGATCTGAGGTTCATTTTGCCCAGGAATTCTATGATCATCCTTGGCGCCAAATATGCGTCCGAGGTCTATCTCGATAAGAGATTCGGACGCAGCAGCTGGCGAGTCAGCCGCGAACACCCAATTTACAAAGCGGCTTTTTACTAACCTCACTTACAGGTACGGCCAGAAGATCCGCTATATCGAAGACCCTTATCAAGGAAGGGGAAGCGACGCCTCGGCGATTGTCACCTACCTTCCCTCCGAGAAAGCTCCACCTGGACCTGAGCCTCTCATACTCGGACTTTTTCCGGAGGGCGGGAGGACCGGAGGGAATTCGATTACTACCATCCTCCGCGGACTGACGACCTATCAGGTCAATAAATACCTGTTTTTCCGCGGGATCGTGGAGTACAACTCCTTCTGGAAGCGGCTGATGACCGATTTCCTCGCCTCTTTCACTTACATCCCGGGAACCGTGATTTACCTCGGCTATGGTTCCCTCTACGAGAAAATCGAATGGCGGGATGGAGACTACGTCAACGCCGATCGCTTCCTGGAAACAAAGCGCGGCTTCTTCTTCAAGGCCTCCTATCTCTGGCGGCTGTGATCATCAAAAGCAGGCTCGAATCAGATGAAAATGAGAGTTGCGGATATATTAAATCTGATGCAGCTCAAAGGTCAGCCTCAACTTGAAGGGTTTATCAAGAGCTCGGTCGGGGCTTGCTTCAATTGGTCCGGACTGAGCGCGTTTGTGTCCCGGGGCGGTAGACTTTCCATCAAGCTCATATCTTTCACGATCAGAGGGATACTCGCTTCAAGATGAAGGTTATAGCTACCCATCAGCCTGCTTCTAAAGGACCGGCGATCTGGAATTGAATGCCCAGGGCTGCGCTGGGCCCCAGAAGCCACCTGCTCCCGCTCGTCGTGTACATGCCGCTGAAAGAAATAAAATAGTTCGTCCAGGGCATGTACAAGTATAAAAAATAAAGTCATCCGTGGACAGGTAAAGCCTGCCTGTTTCATTCCTGTTGTTATGATAATCCTTGCGCCGTGGATCGGGAGATATCAAACAAAGGGAGAATGCAATTCGTCGAGCGAGGCCCGGCTCAGCGAGCTTGGTATATAGTGATTGATACGGGACCGGATCTTGGAAGAGAATAACGGGGCCTGCGTCAACATCCAGGCCTTCCGATTGATGCGGATAGAGGAGTTAAAGAGCCCAATGAGGCGAAAAATCATAGCTGGCCTATCTCCATAAGAGTTATGGAGCTATCTTACTTAGGACATTGATATTCTGGCTGAGCTGACTCGAACCATCATGGAAGCGCTGGATCGTCCTCTGAGAAATCATGTCTGGGTTCATCAAAGAGGCGCGGAGGCTAATCAGAACCCGGAACTTGTCGCTCTCCCCCGGTGGCGAGCCTATAGAGGTCGGGGAAGAGATCAGCCCGTGGTTCAAGGAGAGCGTGGAGGGACTGAGCTCGAGGGCCCATATCGGACATGGTCATTAATATCATCGATTCCCGGTATCACTAGCGAATGGATCTCGGCTCGAGAGGATACATTGATTGGTGATAGATCTCCGGCTCAATGGACCTGCTGAAGAAACATTGAAGACCGAGAAGCCCTTCGAATGACCTCACAGAGGGACCGCTAATCAAAGGCTAAATTTCCGCTCAACTCATGAAATCGAACCTGCTGGAAAAAAACGACCTCGTGCGAGAAAGAAGTCATGTGGCTCATTGGTATCGTCCGCTTCAGGTAGAGGTCTTGAAGCTCTCCCCCGACTTGATAAGCGGTCAATCCCCCAAAGCACTCCAGGAACGAAAGGGCCAATCTTTTTCCTCAAAACGGCACTGAGAGAAAAGGCAGAAACGATGGACGTGAGTTCCGGCAGGACATTGCTTTTGAAATTGTAAGCGACCGCAACCGGCTGGTCGGAAAAATACGGGTACCAGGGAATGTAAGAATAGCTCACAAACACATCATTGTCCGAGGCGACCTGCTGCTTTTTCGAACTCGCCGCCGGGACCGGAGTCGGAAACTGTTGCTGATCCAGTACGTCAGCCCGGCTCCAAAACCCAGCCGGAGAGAATGGTTGTGAAAAGAGACTTCCGGAAGAGGGCAATCCCAGCTTCTCTGGTAAACATTGAAATGGAAAAAACAAAGCGGGACTAACTGAAGAGGGAAGGCGCCCAGCCGGAGATAAATCGAATTCGATTTAGAATCTCTGCGCATTGGAGGTAGCCAGCAAAGGCGGCCCAAAGAAAAAGGATGCCGACTATCAGCTGTTTCATGAACATTCTAACCCCAGAGCTTGATCTGGTGTTACGGATAGAACATAACTCTAATTCTTAAAGTTGTAAAGTGCAATCCCTTGATGGAGCTTCAGATTCGGACAAGGAAGCGGCAGGACGGCGCCCCACGCTTGATCGTCTGCAGGACCTCGACCTTCACCGGCTTTCGGGCGGCGGTCTCGAACATCTCCAGGACCCAGCCCTTTGAGCAGTTGCAGTAAGTGTCCGACAACCTCTCGGGGCCGTCGGCGACGAGCTCGCAATAGCACTTGTCGTAACCAAGTTGGATAACGTTGTCTTTGATCGAGCAGTTCTCTTTGCCCAGAATCTTGGCCAGAGATTTGACGAGCTTCCCGACATTGCCTTCGCAGGACTCGGCCATTTTGATCGACCCCCGGCGGGCGCAGTCGCGGCCGCAGGCCTCCATCAGTCCGGCCCGGGTCTTTTCGTCAAATCGCCCATCCAGATTTTTCATCAGGGTCGTGACCCAAGCTTCCTTGAATTTTTGACTTTTGTCTTTGGATTCCGAGCCTGATTTTTGAGCCACGGATTTGGACGTGGCCTTTGTCCCCCCCAAAAGAAGCATGCTTCCTGAGCCTAACCCCAAACCCATCGTTTTCTTGATGAATTCTTTTCTCTTCAAATTCATCTCCTCCTGAAATGATCAAAAAAGAGTGCGAGACGGTTGTATTTTCCCGCCTTGAGCACCATGACCCTGCCCATTTTACACTATTTTTTTCCCCGGCGCACTGAGGGCGTGCGGCCCGAACTCGCGATAAGTGACTATCGGCAATTTTGGACGCGGGACGGATGGATTTCATGCCGGACGCAGATGGATCTTGGTTTCAAGCTTGTTTTTCGAGGCTCGCCCTGGAATCCATAAGACGGCTGATCGACCGGTTAAAAGCATTGAGATCAAGAGGCTTGGTAAAAAAAGAGCCTATCCTCAGACGATCCAACTCTTTCAACTCGATCAGGTCGGGGAAGGCGGAGATAAGAATCACATCTCCTTCATACCCCTTTTTTCTGAACCTGGAGACAAGTTCAAGCCCGTCCAGGTCCGGAAGCTTGAAGTCCACGATGATCAGATCGACCTCAGCTCTGCCGAAGCGGTCCAGGGCCTCCTTCGCCCGGCCGGCCAGATAAACTCGGTATTTCTTGTTCAGGAGCAGGAAGAAAGTCTTGCGGATCGTCTCGTCATCGTCAACAATGACAATTTTTTTCCCTAACATGGCACTCAAACCTCTGTCCGAGGAGATTACCAGCAGGTTTTATGCCATTCGGCCGGAGGCTCGATTCTCAGGTTAAAACACGGCCGCAGGGCACGTTTCGCCGCAGGAAAACCCAAGAAAATTTACACCCGGTGAAAAGAATTTACAGGCCTTGACCCGGATCAAACCCGCTTTTCTTGGCCTCATCCAGGGAGCGAAAGAACCCGAGTCTTTTCTCTGGTTTCAATGATTTTGCGGGCCCTGTCCGGGTCGATTCCAGGGAAAGTCATCAGGTCGTACCTGGAACAGGTGTTAAGGTTTATCCTCAAGGGTTTTTTTTCTTCTTCACTCCAGAGGGTCGTGCGGATCTGAAAATCTTTATTTTCGACCCAAATCTCCGGGCCGAGGTTGGCGTCTGCCTCCACGGCTCCCGAAAGGGCCTTGGCCGTCCACTCAGCGAGAGACTTTTTAAAGCTGCCCGAGGCCGGCAAAAACCTCTGATAGTCGCCGATCATTCCGAACAAAGCGGCCTGTTCATAGAGACCGGCCGGGCTCAGCGGAGAGGGTCTTCCCGACTGTGGTCGAAACGAACACGTTCCAAATCTCTTCCCGGTCTCGGGGAAAGGCATGACCCCACTCCTTGAGAAATTCCAGGAAGAGAACCTTCCCTCCGCCGACTTTATCCTTGATCTGGCTCCAGACCCAGAAATTTTTCAAGAACACGTTCTCGAAAGGACTAAAAATGTCCTGCGGCTTTAAGCCTGCGGGGATGGGAGACAAAAGAAACCGCTCATAAAATGCGGATTCGACATAGTTGTTCCTGAGAACGGGGTTGGAGTCAAGCCGATAAAAGAGTGTCGCCAGGACTCCCTCGCAGGACAGCATCTGCTGGCCGTTCTTCAATCGAGTTCTATTGAAAACAGGCGAGGTGTGCTCCAGCAAGACCAGTTGTTCGGGACCGAAAGAAGAGAGATCCTCGACGGGCATGGCCTTCTGCCAGACATAGGTATTCTGAACGACGCCGTCGATACGCAGTTCTTCATCGATCGAGGAATGCCAGAGGCTGCGGGCGTTTCTCTTGTAACCGAACCCGTCCTGGAAATTTTTTTGGTAGGCGGGAATTCCCTCGTAAGCCAGCCGTTGAAAGTGTTCCCCCCATCCCTCGGAGAAAGCCAGGGAATAGTCGGTGACGCCCATGCTCACGTGCTGCTTGACGGACTCCCTCTCCGGGAAGCTGTCCCAGATGTTCATCATCATCACGTGACCGAGCTCATGAGAATAGATGCTGAGTTCGCCGTCGGCCAGGCTCTTCTCATCCAGCACCAGGTCGACGTAGTTGAGGTTCGGAAACTCGCGGACCTCCTTCCCTTCCAAGATCGCCAGTCCGTGGCGGGGAAACCCCCCCTGGTTCTCGGAGAGATAGAGCACGTTCGGCCCGACTCTGTTGTTAGAGAAATTCCGGCTGCACTGATTCAATTTGATGACCGAGCGATGATAAGGCAGGCCTAATTCCGCGAGGACTTTGCGGGCGAACGGGTCAGAAGGCGAGAGCCTGATCCCGAGGGGCAATCCCGCCTTGGCCGGAGACGAGCGCACGACGCAGATCTCTTCTTTGGGGTCGGGAAATATGAGCTTGTCCACTTCCTGAGCCTGCAGGGCCAGATACGGACAGGCCAGAAACCCGGAAAGAGCCAGAGTTCTCAGGATTTTCATAGTATCCTCCCGTCTTTATTAAACGATGGGGCGGGTCGCGAAGTTCCCCAAGTTCGTTTCTCGAACCGAAAAATCAGACCTCGAGGTCATACTCTTTGATTTTTTTATCGAGCGTCGGCCGGCTGATTTGCAGGATCTGGCTCGCCTTCGTTTTACTCCCCTTCGTGGCGACGAGAACGTGTTGAATGTAGTCCTTTTCGATGTCCTTGAGCGGCCCGAGCTCCCGCGCCAGGTTTTTTTTGTCGGGCGATTCCAGAGGCAGATTTTCTCTCAGGACGACATCGCCCTTGGCCAGAATGACCGCCCGGGTGAGTGCGTTCTCGAGCTCCCTCACGTTCCCCTTCCAGGGGAGGTCGGTCAAAAACCTCATGACCTCAGCCGGGACCTTGCGGACGTTTTTTCGGAGTTCTCGGTTGATCTTCTCCAAGAGGTAGACGACCAGGTCGGGGATGTCCTCCTTCCGCTCACGGAGAGGAGGCAGGATCGATCTCGACGACCTTCAGCCGGTAGTAAAGGTCCTCGCGGAACCGCCCCTGCTCGATGAGAAGGTTCCAGGTTATGATTGGTCGCCGCGAGGATCCGGGCTTCGGTCTTCAAAACCTTTTCTCCGCCCACCTTCATGAAATCGCGGCTCTCGATCACCCGGAGAAGCTTGGACTGCAGGCTGGGCGAGACGTCCCCGATCTCGTCCAAAAAGAGAGTCCCCTTTCCGGCGATCTCGAATTTCCCCTTCGTTTCAAACACGGCGTCCGTGAAGGCCCCCTTGACATGTCCGAAGAGCTCACTCTCGAGCAGGGTGTCGGTAATGGCCGAGCAGTTGATGACGATGAACGGCTCCTCCCGGTAGGGACTGTTGTAGTGAATGGCCTTGGCCACAAGCTCCTTGCCTGTCCCGCTATCTCCCTGGATCAGCACATTCGTCCTCGTCCCCGCCACTGAGCCGATGAGCTTGAAGACCTCGCGCATGGACGACGAATGCCCGATGATATTATCGATGGTGTATTCTTTTTGCCTCTCTTCCACCAGGAAGCTCACCTTCTCTTCCAGGGCTTTCACCTGGAAGGCTTTGCCGACCGTCAGGTCCAGCTGCACGAAGTCGAGCGGCTTCACCAGATATTCAAACGCGCCGGCTTTGATGGCCTCGACCGTCGTTTTCATATCATCGTAGGCGGTCATAATCAGGACAGACACTTTGCTTATCCTTTTCTCTGAGGCGCCTCAGGACCTCGATCCCATCCAGGTCCGGCAAGGCGGATGTCCAAAATGACCAGGTCACTCCCGGCCTCTTCGTATTTGCGGGATCCCCTCCTCGCCGCGTCCCGCCCTCCTGGATCTCGAAGCCCTGCCGGGCTAGGTGGGAGGATAGGGTCTTGGTGATCAGCGGATCATCATCGATGATCAAAATCGACTTCATGTTCCCTCCTCGCAAGGAAGCAGGACGACAAAGCAGCTCCCGGGGCCTTCTTTTTCAACCACCTTGATCGAACCGTTATGCCCCTCGACAATCTTACGGGCATTGGCTAACCCCAGGCCGATCCCGGATGACTTTGTCGTGAAGAACGGCTCGAAAACATTCTCCCAGTCTTTTTCGGGGATGCCGGGCCCGTCATCAGAAATCATGATTCTGACCTTTTTCTTTTATCCACTTCGACCGCGAGGGAGATGAGACAGGCTGACCTTTCCCCCGTTTTCGGCCGCTTCGGAAGCATTGCGGAGGATATTCAGGAAGACCTGCCGGAGCTTGTCCCCGTCCACCAGGACCTGGGGAAGCTTTCCTCGTATTTCTTCTCCAGGCCGATGTTCTTTTCCTGAAAGCAATCCTTCATCATCTTGAGGGACTCATCGGCGATCTGCTCGATCAGAGAACCGGTCGCAGCATCAGCTCGGACGCGCGGGTAAAATTCAACAGCTCCCTGATGAACTTTTCGATGTGACCGATCCCCTCCTGGGCGATACAGAGGTGCTCCCTCTCCAGCCCGTCCAGGCGCTCATCCTGGCCCACCTTCTGGATATTGAGCTTAACCGAAGTCAGGGGATTCCGTATCTCGTGGGCGATCGTCGCCGACAGCCGGCCGATGGAAGCGAACTTCTCCGCCTGGATGAGCCTCCGGTTGGCCGCCTCCATTCGTTCTTTGGCCGCGAGGAGATCCCCGGTCATCCCGTTGAAACTCCTGGCTAAATTGCCGATTTCATCCTGAGAAGTTGATTTCGATCCGGTGAGAAAAATCCCCTTGGAGATTTTGACCGTCCCGTCGACGAGCTTCTTCAGGGGTGTAGTGATCCTTCTAGCCAGGAGACTCGCGCCGGCAATCCCCACCAGGAGCCCTCCAGAGCCTATGAGAAGCAGAATCAACCGGGTGTTCCGGATTTTCGCTTCCAAATCCTCCAAAGATTGTCCGATCTTAATCGAACCCCATTTGACCGGAGACCCGGAAACAAATATGGGAATCTCGATCTCCAGAATCTTGACGCTTCGGCCGGAATCGCGGAGAATCTTTGATTCAAAATATGACTCCTCCCGGCGGACGTCTCCCTTCAAGCGGCTGCAGCAGTAGATCTCCTGGTGCTCCCGGATAAAATCATTGGCCACAAACGGCTTGCCCTCACGGCTGTAAAAGATGACGTAGAGCAGCTTCCGGTCAACCTGCTCGTCGATCCTTCTCTTGAGTTCCTCCTGATCCCAGAAGAGCAGGGGCTGAAGGTTTACGTAAGCGATGTTCTTGGCGATGAGGACTCCCTGATTTCTGGATTCGTTGATGATCGTGGCCACCTCTCTACTCTGGATAACAAAAATGATCAGGCTGACCAAGAACGTGAGGAGAATGGCCACAGAGAAAGTGAATCTCGTCCGGAGCGAAATTCTCAAACTCATTTTCTCCTCTTATTTATCCAACCAGATATCCTTGGCCTCCAGATAAGATAAACCCAGCGGGGGAAGGCTCAATCCCCTGACATAGGGCTGAACAGCCACCCGCCTTTCAATTGAGAAAAGCGGAATGGCGGGCAGCTCTTCGCCCAGTTTCTGCTCGATCCGGAGGAAAAGCTCTATCCTCATCATCCAGCTCTGCTCGACCTCAGCCTTGGCCAGGAGCTCATCCGTCAGCTCGCTGGCATAACCGAACACGTTGAGGTCAGACTTCGAATAGAAAAGCGGACGGATGATGTTTTCGGGGTCCGGGAAGTCCATCGTCCAGCCTGTCAAAACCAGAAAGGGACCCTTCGACCTCCTGAGCTCATCCGCGGATTCATAATATTCCAGTTTCAGTGGAATCCCCAACCTGGCGAGCTGCTCCTTGAGCTCCTGAAAAATCCTCAGTTGGAGTCCGGCTTTGGGGAGAAGGGCATATAAGACGAGGGAAGGGAACGGCTGTTCAGGCGAGAATCCCAGTTCATCGAGAAGGTGCCGGGCTTTCAGGGGGTCGTGGCCGAGGCCGTCGTCCAGGGGGTAGAAGCCCGGCAACTTGGCCGGAATAAAGTTATTCGTCGGCCGAGAGTTCGAGTCGAAGGTCGAACTCACCCCGGCCAGTTTGCTTCTGTCGATTCCCAGGGCCAGTGCCCGGCGGACATCGGTTCTGTCGAGAGGCGGACGATGACAGCTCAAGCCCAGGAAGAACAGGTCAAACGAACCGGCGGACAGAACCCGGCAACTCATCCGGGACAAGCGATCTGAGAGAAAAGGGATGACATCCACGTCGCCTTCGATAAAGTGGTCAACCGTGAAGTAGGGGCTAAACTCAACGGCATCCAGATAGGCAGGTTTGCCAAAATACTCTTTGTTTTTCTCGAGTCGGATTCCGACGATGTCCCCTCGGGGGCTCCTCAGCCAATAGGCAAATTTGAAGGGCCCTGTTCCGACTGGCTTCTGAAAAAAAGACCGGCCGTGGCTCTCGATGAGCTCGCGAGGAAGTATCTTGCAAAAGCTCATGCTCATCAGATAGAGGCCTGAGACATAGGGTCCGTTCCATTGGATCTCAAAGGTGTTATTGTCAACCACCCTAAATCCTTTTATTTCCTTGGCCCTTCCCTCATGGAATTCCTGGGCGCCGACGACTTTCGCAATGAAAAATTGTGAATAAGGTGAATGGGAGGCTTTCCGGACCAGCCGTTCGAGGGAGAATTTGACGTCCTCGGCCGTGACCTCCCGGCCGTGATGGAACTTTACCCCCTTCCGGAGATAAAAAGTGCAGAGCTTCCCCTCCTCCGAGATCACCCAATAGTCGGCCAGATCTGGGACGACATTGAGGTTCTTATCGAGCCTGACGAGTCCGTCATAAAGCTGCTCAGTGACAAAGGCGTTTATCCCCGCGGCCGGATCGGACTCGACGACAAAGGGGCCTCCGAAATCCCTGATCCGGAATGTCCCGCCGCGACGGGGAATCTTGGAGCTTCCGGTTTGGGCAGAAGCCGAAACGATAAGGAAGACCACCAAGCCGACGAGGAGAATCCTCGCAGCATATCTCGCTGGCAACCTGGGCATTTTTTGCCTTCCGGTCAAAGGGACGATATCTTTCTTTATCACGTTCCGACTCCTATTTCAACCCCATGTCATGGTCGCTGCAGCCCTTCCCAAAGCCCCTCCTCCGCCATCACATGATTAGTGATGCTTCCAAAGATACAAGAGATTACCCATAGAAATACCCGACGGGTTTTGCTTTGTTTCACCTCCGACCTGGTTACTCCTAGGAATTTATTTTATCAAAGACCTCTAAGTGTCTAATGCAAAACGCGATAAGCAACTTGACATGGTCAAGGTTGAGCCCGAGGCCACCCTTGGGACCCCGTAGCGGAGGGGGGGCCCGTCGGCTTGTCCGACGGGGGAACCGACGGGACTGGTTCCTTGGGGTCCGGGGGCCAGAGGGTGGCCTCGGGCTCAACCTTGAACGCAGATGTCGCATGAGTTATTGCGTTTGTATTAGTAGCAATTTCGGGAAGATGGAGGCTAACCAGGGCAATCTAAAGCAAGGATCATGCCAGTATAAGAAAAGAAGCAAACCCATATGAGGAAGCGCCCGAGGAACAAGAAATCGGGTGGAGGAGGTCTATCTTTGTAAACTTAATTTACAGTCCGGCGGTTGTTTTTTTCGAAATCTCGATGACCTTGCCGAAGACTCGCATCAGGTTTCCACTCCAGATTTTTTCGATCTCCGGCTCGGAGTAGCCGCGCCTAAGGAGCTCTTCGGTGACATGGTGCATTTCGCTCACGTCATTGCAGCCAATGACGCCTCCTCCTCCGTCAAAATCGGTGCCTATGCCGACAGAGTCGATTCCCACGATTTTGACGACGTGGTCGATGTGATCGACCAGGTCTCTGAGGGTGGCTTTGTCTTGGGGAAATTTGCTCTGGATGGACTCATATTCCTGCCAGATTTTTTCGCGGACGGCTTCATCTTTGATGTCCCGGAACCGGCCGTATTTGGCTTCGAGGGCAGCCAAGGCTTTGTCCCGTTCGGGGTTCGGCTTGGGTTTTTTCACATAGTTCGAGAGGAAACACATCTGCATGACTCCGCCGTTCCGAGCCAGCGCCTTGAGCATCTCGTCCGTAAGATTCCTCGGGTTGTCGTCGAGCGCCCGGCAGCAGGAGTGGGAAGCAATGACCGGAGCCTGGGTCACGGCCAGGACGTCAAAAAATGATTTGTCCGAAGCGTGGGAGACATCGACCATCAGGCCCAGCCGATTGCATTCCCGGACGACCTTCCCGCCGAACTCGCTCAGACCGTGGTCCTGAGGATCGTCCCGGTCGGTCGAGGAATCGCAGATATCATTATCACCGGAGTGGCAAAGGGTCAGGTAACGAACTCCCTGGTCATAGAAAGCTTTGAGGAGGGTCAGGTCTTGGCCGATGGGATACCCGTTTTCCATGCCGATAAAAGCTATCCGTTTCCCTTCTTTTTTTATCCGGTAGGCGTCCTCGGGGCTGAGGGCGAGAGCGATCCGGCCGGCCTGGGTCTCGCACATCCTATGGATCGCGTCCAGGACCGTCTGCGCCTGGGTCTTGGCGCGGGCGTAGCCTTCCGGTGTCCTCTCTTCCTGGCCGACAAAGACCGCAAAAAACTCCCCGTCCAACCCTCCCTCGACCATCCGGGGCAGGTCAACCTTCCCACTCTCGCGCTGGCCATGAACGACATCGTGGCGGACTCCGATGTCCCAGCCCTTGCGAAGCAGGTTGCTCGGAGTATCGCAGTGGCTGTCGATGGTCAAAATGCGCTGCTGGATTTCTTTCGCCCGCGCGCTCAGGTCTTTTTCGCGGCCCTTGGTCCCGCAGCCCGCCTGAAAGCCAAAGACAAGAAGCGCAGTCAGGCCAAGAATTGTTTCCCTCTTCATTCTCAAGTTCATTTGGTATGACCTCGTTTGTTCAAGGCTTCCCCAGAAACGGTTTCATTACGAGACAGACGAGACGACGATATAGACGAGATAGACGGTTATTTAGTATTTCCCATCCATCTGGAATTCGGCCACATCATACCAGATCCCGTCCTGAGTCAGGGAGTCCAGCTGAGCCTGCAGGAGGTCGAAATGGAAATGCTCCTCCTCACAGATCTTGTCAAAAATATCCCGGACCTTCGGGTCCTCGGCCTTGTCGCCGGAGGCCCTGAAGAAATCAACCGCCTTCTGTTCGAGCTCCATGCCGATCCGCAGCGCTTCCAGCTCGCCCTTGCCGGCGGCCTTCTTCATCCTGGCGGCGAGATCTTCGATCACGGCCGACTCTTTATCGACATCATCCAGCTTGACCTGCTTTTTCCATTCGTCCGAACCCGTCATCTGGGTAAAAATCTGACTGAATGTCTCCAGGTGCTGGACTTCCTCCGCGGAGAGTTTCCGAAACATCTTCTTGCCGAGTTCGTTGTGGGTCACTTCGGCCGCGTGGTTAAAAAACTTCCGGCCGTTGATCTCCAATATAATGGCCTCTCTGATGAGCTTCATGAGATCCTTGTTTTCCAATTTTGCCTCCCTGAAAACCTAAATGAGCCGCTTATGTTAGCACAAAAAGAAAATATGGTCTATCTCGTCAATCACGTCTATCTCGTCATCTCGCCAAGAATATAAAAAGAAAAAAACAATAGGCAACTGCAATGTCTTGTCTTTAACGAAATAGACGAGACGACTAGACGACGAGATAGACTATTTTTTTGCTTGTTTCCAGGCTTCGATAAATTTCACGGCCCGATTCACCATGTCTTGAAGAACCTTCTCGCCTTTGGCCGCGGTCGCCGTTTTGGGATCGCTCAGAGACCAGATGCCGTTGCGTCGAGAGATCTTTGCTCGATCCCCCTTTCTTGGTCTCTTCGGGGACGGCGAAGAAGGGAATTCCAGACGGTCAGCAGTTCGGGATTTTTCTTGGCCAGCTCCCTGAGCTCTTCCATTTGAGGGGTAAACTTTATCGTCGGCTTCTGCGCTCTCTCCATCTTGACCAGGCCGGGCTCGAGATAGAGCATGATCGACGTCTCCTCGATGCCGGCATGCCAGTCGAAGAATTCGCCGGCCTCCTCACCCTGCTGAATGGAGCTGCCGACTCCGATGGCCACAGCAGTCGCCTCGGTTTCATGGTTGATCCTGTGAATGACCATTTCCTGGACGATCGTGTTTCCGCCGTGATAATTAAAAAAGAGAAACCTGCGGAAACCGTATTTGATGAGCATCTGGGCGGTTTCAAAGAGGACCTCGGCCATCGTCTCCGGCTTCAGGCTCAGAGTTCCCGGAAAGCCTGAATGGTAAAGGCTGTAGCCGGCCAGAACGACGGGGGCGACCAGGACACCCGTCCTGGCGGAGACGGCCTTGCAGGCGCCAAAGGCCTCGTAGAAGTCCGTGCCCAGGGGAAGCTGAGGACCGTGCTGTTCGGTGCTCCCCAGGGGGATGATGACCATGTTGCTCCGGGTCAGATAATCGGCGACGTCCATCCAACCCATCTCCTGAAGGACGAGCGGCTTGGCCGCTGCTTGGGGAAAGCCCGCCTGAACGAGTAGGACCAATAAGACCGCCATAAGGCAGACCTTGCGTTGGCTCGCAGTCATGTTCGACCTCCTCTAAGCGATTATGTTTTTGCTTTTTTAAAGACGTAGAAGCTCCTCTGTTGCTCTCGGCCCTTCCTGAGACAAAAATCAATGATGCGGTACCCTGCTTCAAGGAGGCTCTGGAAGGCCTGCCGCGTTCGGAGTCTCCATTCCAGTGGAATGTTCCGGACTCTCTCATCCTGAACGTCTGTCTCGCGAAGCATCCTGTAAAAATCCAGAGGAACGTCCACCGTCAAAACTTCCGCCCTGTGGTCAAGTCTCAATTCCTCGACGACCTCGAGCCAGATAGGCCCGCTTTTACCCGAGACTTCGGCGGGGCGCGCAACGATAACCCTGTGCTCGGGGGCAGAAGCGGTTTTCCTATCGTATCCGGGCGTCTCGGCTTGTTTTCGCAGATCCCAGGAGACGTAGAACCGGTCGCGGGGGACATCGGGCCTGTTGAGAAGACCGGCGAAATCACTGTAGGCGCTTTCAACGTATTCGAGGACCTTCATGCCAAAGCAGTGAACGTTGCGATAGGCATTGACGCTGGTCAGAGGATCGTAGGTGCAGGTTATGGTCCGGATGCCCATCAGATTCAAGACCTGATCCCGCTGAAACTCTTTGATCAGGACACCCAGGCCCAAGCCCTGAAAGTCCTCCCTCACGCCGGTGTACTGGGAATAAAACTGGATATTCTCCGGCTCGCGGAAACCAACTTTCTTGTCTTTGACTCCGGCGAAACCGTAACAGAATCCGACCAGATGCTCAGGGTCTTGGGCAAAACCTCCCCCCACGGACTCAGCGAAGACCCCGATGTACAGGCTGCCTCCGTCGTGGAGATAGTTCTCGCACATCATATTTCTTCCGCCGGCCAGGCGGTCTTCGGGATCTCCCCAAACCTTGTTCCTCAAGTCGTCATATTTAAGATATTCGGGGGAACTCGCCGAATTCTCCACCTTGAAAAGAAATTTTCTCCCCTTGATCGACCGCACTCTCTCCAGATTCTTCATCTCCGCTCACCCGCTCGCCTGATTCTCAGGCTCAGACAAGGATTGATTTTAGCCAAAGCATGTGCTCTTGCAAGACGCGAGAGAAACATACTGCCCTATCTTTCTTTTCTCCTCACCGCTCACTCCTTACCCCTCACCATGAATTTGAATTTCCCCTTCTTTTATTGTATGGTAAATACCTTTGCCGGGAACGAAGGTGGCCGGGATATCCCGACCTGAGGAGTAAGAAAATGAAATCCCTCAAGAAAGTGAGCCTGGTTTTTTTGTTTCTTTTTGCTCCTCTCACGATCCGGGCTGAGATCAGAGTCAAGGTCATCCAGGGCCCGGCAGACCTGCCCGAGCCCTTCTGCGAATTGGCCCAAAAAGGCGACATCCTGATCACCGACGGATCTTACGAGTTTCTCGTCGGGGGAACCGCGAGATGGCTCAATAATATCCTCAATTACCCGGATGCCAATGCCATGGGCAGCATTCTGAGCCTTGTCCCCGCCGGGAAACACCTGAGAGACCGGGTGAATATCGGTTCTCCAATCATCAGCCTCAAGGGCAGGGAGAGGGTTCTCACCTACTCTTCCGTTCGGCAGAGAAAAGGCTCCTCTGCGGCCGCTGGAGCCGTGCTGGAGTGCGCGGCCTCTTTTGAGGGACCGGGTCGAGAAAAGCTCCTGGTCAAGACGACTTATGAGTTTTTGCCCGGGCAGGGCAGGATCAACATCAGATCCACACTGACCAACAGCGGGACCTCGGCCGTCAAAGACCTTTCCTTTTCGCTTTCCGTCAGCGCCAATTCGCGGTATTATTTTTCTCCATTTCATAAAGAGCTCCATCCCGGCCTTAACTTTCGGACTTGCCAGAAGGAAGGCCACACCCTGGGCTTGCTGAATTCGAATGCCATTCCGACCGATGAAGAACACCCGGTGCCCGGCACGCTCGGGTCCAGGACAATCCTACCAGATTCAATATGTGCTCTGGACGAACGAGGAAACGGGGGCGGTTCTCCAGAAGATCTATGACTACCTCCATCTGAAAACAATGCCCGCGACGCTGCGGTTCAAAGATTTTTCGGGAAAACTGATGGAGGTCGTGGTCCGCGAAGAGGTTTCCTCGTCTGTCTTCTTCAAGGCTTTTCTGGAGCAACCCCTGGATCTCCATGTCCCTCTGCCGGACGGCGTGTACAGCGTGACCGCCAACTTATTCCCCGCAGTCGCCACCGCGTCTCTGGCGGTCAAAGGAAAAGGGAAAAACTCATGCCTCATCCAAAGCCCCCCGCTGGGACGTCTCAAAGTCAAGGTCCAGGATCGCAAGGGAGTTTTTGTCCCTGGCAAAGTCACTTTTGTCGGGCTAGCTCCAACGAAAAACCCCTACTTTGCGCCGGACAATCCTGTTCGCACGGGCCGGGGCTGGGTAGGGTTCAAGAACACCCGCTATGCCCAGGAGGAGGGAATCGAGGTCAGCCTCGCCGCGGGGACTTATTTGACATGTGCTTCGCGGGGGCCCGAATATACGACCCAGCAAAGAGTCATAGAAGTCCTGAAGGACCAGAGCCAGGAACTCATCTTTCAGATTGACCGGGTCTTGCCCAGGAGCGGCTTCATCTCTCTCGACCCCCATCTCCACACGCAGAATTCGGACGGCGCCGTCGGTATCCTCGAACGTCTCAGATCGATTGTCGCTGAAGGCGTGGACGTGGCCTCGGCCACAGACCATAACTTTATTACCGATTATCTCCCGGAACTCAAGAAGAACGGCTTGGACAAGTATTTGGCCGTTATGGCAGGCAGCGAGGTGACTCCGGCGTCAAATTTCATCCATTTCTGCGTCTACCCCCAAAAAATAAAAGCCGGGGAGGAAAATCATGGTGCGGTCGTCCCCCTGGAGGAGGATGCAGCGACACTCTTTCGGGAGAATCGGAGAGCAAACCCTGAGGCGGTCCTGCAGCTCAATCATCCTCGAGAGGGCGACCTGGGATATTTCAACAATTTACACCTGGACGAGAAGACGGCCGCATCCGCGGACAGGGGCTTTGATCTGTCCATCGATGTTTTTGAGGCCATGAACGGCGCCATCTTCGGAGGGAGCAACCAGCGGGCCATCGAAGACTGGTTCCATCTCCTCTGCCGGGGATATTTTTTCCCGATCGTCGGCTCTTCGGATGCCCATTGGACGGACGGAAATGAACCCGGCTACTCGCGAACTTGCGTTTTCCTGGGGCCGGCCAAAGAAAAAGATGTGGATTTGACGGCGCTCCTGGCGGCCGTCAAAAGAGGAAAGTCCTTTATCAGCAACGGCCCGATGATCGAATTCAAGGTTAACAAGAGGTATACGGCCGGAGATTTTCTGACCGCCCGAGGAGGAAAAGTCGTCCTCTGGCTCAAGGTCCAGAGCGCACCTTGGGTTTCCGTGAATGAAGCTAGGGTCATCGTCAACGGGGAAAGAAAAATGACCCTCCCTATCACCGGGCAAGAAAAGGACCCGGTCAAGCTGGAAAAAAAGGTCGAGCTCGTCCTCGACCGGGACGCCTTTATCGCCCTCGAGGTCTTGGGGACGAAGACTCTCTACCCCGTCGTCCAGCAGCGCTCTTACGAGGGCCAACCAGACACGGCCGCTTTCCCTTACGCTTTGACCAATCCGGTCTTTGTCGATGTGGACGGCAACGGCCGCTTCGACCCTCCCTGGCCCGAGAAAGTGAAGGAGAACCAGAAATGAGCCTTCGTCGCAAACTATCCCTGGCCAACCGGGGGGCGGTGAATTACCTCAGCAAGCGGCCGCTCTGCATCTCCTTCGAAATTACCCATTCCTGCAACGCCCGCTGCAAACACTGCCACTTGGGCGGTCCGGTCAAAGAAGAGAGGGCCAGCCCTCAAAGACTGGGTGAACTCTGCCGGACGCTGAGGCCGGTCGTCGCCCAGCTTTCGGGCGGTGAGCCCATGCTCAGAAGCGACCTCGTCCAAATTATTAAAGAATTCAGCCGGCCCAACAAAGCTCCCTATATCGTGATCACGACCAACGGGGCTCTCCTGACCAAATCCAAGTACTTCGAACTTCGCGAGGCGGGAGTTGATGAGATCTCCCTCTCCCTGGACTATCCGGACGAGCGACATGATCTATTCCGGGGCGTGCCCGGGCTTTTCGGCAAGATCCAAACGCTCATCCGAGGGATCGATTCTGACAAATCCAAGGCCATCACCCTTT
Organism: Candidatus Aminicenantota bacterium; assembly: GCA_963770045.1. Classification (GTDB taxonomy): domain Bacteria; phylum Acidobacteriota; class Aminicenantia; order Aminicenantales; family CAVYOD01; genus CAVYOD01. The sequence goes on from CAVYOD010000013.1 coordinate 215,393, forward strand.
GTTGCGTCGTTCAGAGCGATAATTTTCGGGACCTGCCCAAGATGGCCGCCCTGGCCCAACGATGGGGTGTCAGACTGAACCTCAGCGCCTATACCCGCCTCCGGACCAACAATTCCGGTTACCTCTTGAGCCCGAATGACCTGGAGGAATTCAAGAAAGTCGTGACCGAGCTCATCGCTTTCAAAGAGAAATTTCGGACGCTCTACACCTCGGATTACGTCTTCAAACAAATGATCGGCTATTTCGAGAGAGGTTCGGTCCCCGGATGCCGGACCGGAGAACGATTTTTCAACGTCAACCCCGACGGCACCTTTTCTCCCTGCGGACTCATCATCACCCGCTTCAAGACGCCGCAGGAGCTCCGGGAAAACTTCGCCCGGAAGAATGATTGCAGCTTTTGCTATACCAGCATCAGGGCCAATACCGAAAAACCCGCGAGCTATGCGATCAAGGATGGTCTCAGATCCCTCCGATGACAGGAAAAGAAACTCTGAGAGATGTGCCGGCGATCGAAGAACAGGCTCTCGAGACATTTTCTCGTGATAAAGCCAAGGGGCTACCCGGCCGCGTCAAGATCCTTCTTTTCGTGCTGGAGGCCTGTTTTGTCGCCGCCCTGATCATCTGGTGGCTCAGCTCCGCGTCCGCCCGCCAGAGCAAAAGCCTTCTGGTTTTTTTTCTGTACAGTTTTCCGTCCGAATTTATCATCGCCACGGTTCCCCATGAGCCCGCCATCCTTTATTTCAGCAAATTCTATTCCCCGCTCATGGTGACCATCGTGGCCATCGCGGGCACGATTTTGGCTGAGGTCATCAACTACACGTTCTTCAGCTTTGTGGCCGACCTCAGGGTGTTCCGGAAAGTGCTCAAGGGCAAAACCGTCCAGAAAACGATCGCTCTTTTCAGGAAGGCTCCGTTTGCGGCTCTCTGGGTTGCGGGATTTACCCCGATTCCCTTTTACCCGTTCCGTTTCCTGGTTGTCCTGGCGCGCTATCCTCTCTACCTCTATATCGCCGCCGTGTTCGCCTCGCGCACGCCCCGCTTCTTCCTCCTCGCTCTGGCCGGTCATGCCTTCAAGATCCCCGACTCTGTCCTCATCATTTTCTCACTTCTCATGATCTTGCTACCGGTCGCGCCCTTCCTGGGAAGGCTTTTCAAGAAGAAGAGAACGCAGACATCGTCCTAGGATTCCCCGTTTTTTGACAGGAAACCTCTATCATGGTATTGATAAACTGATCATAGGAAGGCCAAGTCACGATGAATAGAGCGATCTCCAGGGCCTGCTCCATCGTCAATCCGAGGGCGGCCAACCGAAAATGGCAGCGAAGGACGAAGCTGCGGAAATTTTTGACCGAGAATCTGCCCGGTTGCATCTATGACGAGCTGGGAAGCAAAGAGAGCATGATCGAGCTGGCCAGAAAGCTCAGCACGCAGAGTGACCTGATCATCGCCATCGGGGGAGACGGAACGGTCGCCGACGTCATTCAGGGAATTCGCGAGTCCGGACGAGCAAACGAAGTGACCCTGGGGATCATTCCTCTCGGGAGCGGAAACGCCTTTCGAAAATCTCTCCAGATTCCGAGGAACATCAAGAAGGCGATGCGGACTCTCAGCCGAGGCCAGGTCAGGGAGATCGATCTCATCGACGTCGCGGGAAAGACCGCCGGATTCGTCAGCATCGGCGGCACGGCCAAGATCACCCAGCTAAAATCCGAGCACGACGTCCAGGGTTTTCTCGGCCATCTCCTGGCCGCGAGGATCATGTTCAAGCTGAGGAAGAAAGAGACTGAGGTCGATCTCTATGACGGAGTGGATGAGCGTGGGAATACGTTTGCTGAGAAAAAGTTGACCCCCAGGTTCCTTGATTGCGTCGTCGCGAAAACCAATTTCTTTGGCTATGGCTGGAGAGTCGCCCCTCTCGCCCGGCTGGATGACGGTTATCTCGACATCACGTTTTTCGAGATCAGCTTGCCCAAGTATCTCCTCCTCGTGCCGTTCATCTATTTCGGTGTCTACCAAAAACGGCTGAAGCACTTCAAGGCCAAGCGGATGGTCATCCGGGGCCCCCGGCTTCCCGTCCAGTACAACGGCGAGGTTCTGGGAGTGATGGATGAGATCGAACTCAAGGTCATGCCCCGGGCATTCAAAGTCATCGCTCCCAAGACCAAAAACTAGTGAGCTGTGAGCTGTCTGAGCAAAAAGAATAAATAAGTACTATCTCGTCCCCCGTCCCCCGTACCCCGTCAAGAGCAAATAATCGTGTACGAGCTATAAGCCAAGTTTGCGGGAAAACTAGTCGCCAAAAACTCTGCGACAAGGAGATAGAGGGCAGATTACGGATGTCTCAGTTAGATACAAAGAAAATATCAAGAGCCATTAGCTCAGTGTGATTTATTTTGTCTTTGACGAGATAGACGGGCGACGAGATGACGAGAGAGACGTTTCAATCTCCGCTCACTTCATTTTTTGTCTCAAGAGTTTAGCCCGGAGACGATAGTAGGGGATAAGGATCAGGATGACGCCGAAGAGGGTATAAAAATAGACAGGGTCGACTCCCCTCTCCAATCGATGAGCGAGGAGAATCAGGCTTCTCTGGACATGGATGAAGATCAAGTTAAAGAAAAGCAGGACGAGGGCGACGAACTCCTCCTTCAGCTCACGAAACGCTTTTTTTTGGGCAGGCGAAGATGCCGGCTGTTCTTCCTTGAACATGCGGCGAGAAAGGACGGCGCTTCGCGAAAGAAACCAGAATACGATGACAAACACCGTCTGGGCGGCGGGGTAGATAAAAAAGAGGAGCGATCGCCGGACGAGGAGCACAGATTGTCCGGAAAAATTGAGCCAGAGAGGCATGCTTTCCGGCAAACGGGGATAGGCGACAAAGGCCATCACCCAGCCGATCACCAGCAACAGCCCGTTGGCCGCCAGAAGAAATCGTGTCGACCTGAGTGCTCACTCCTGCCTGTTTCATCCCTTTTTCTGTTTGAACGCATCCGGCCCTTCTTTGGCTATTCAGTGAAAGCCCAACGCGAATCCGGGTGCTTTTCTTCTTTTATCAAAAAGAAGCCCACAAGGTCTATAAAAAAGTGAGAGGTAGGGGTCCGTGACACGTTGCCAGATGCCACTTGGGCAGTGAAAACAAATCTGATCTTACTGATATGCTCTAGGCCAGACAACTCGGTACTAGCCTCGGCTTATTTCTTTTTTAAATGAAGAATAGAAGAGTCAAGGAATGTGCCAGCCAGTTCTTAAGCTTCTTACCACTCACCCCTTACCGCTCACCGTTTGCGTGCTCTTGATTCCAGACCGGAAAAGTCTATAATCAGCTCATCACAGAGAGATAAAGTTTCCATGCCGATTCTGATCACCGGGGGGACTGGTTTTATCGGCCGGGCCCTCGTTCAGAAGCTGATCTCCGGGGGAGAAAGAATCCGCCTCTTGGTCCGGCCGACGAGTGACCTTGCGGGGCTCGACGACAAAAGAATCCAATTGTGCCCGGGTGATGTCACCGATAGAGAATCTCTCCGGGTCGCCGCCGATGGTTGTCGCCGGGTCTTCCATCTGGCGGCCTATGCCCAGAGCTGGGCCAAAGACCCCTCCTGTTATTCTCGGGTGAACATCGAAGGCACCAAGAACCTGCTCGACGCCTGCCTGGAAAAGAAAATCGAGCGGGTCGTTATGGCCTCCTCCTCGGTAACACTGGGTTCCTCCTCGGATCAATCGCACGGTGAGACCGACGAGCGCGACGAGAATTCTTTTACCACGGAATATGAACGGTCAAAATATCTCGCCGAAAAGACCGCCCTCTCCTATGTTCCTTGCGGGCTCTCGGTCGTTTTCGTCAACCCGACCAGAGTTTATGGTCCCGGAAAGCTGACCGAGGCCAATTCGGTGACCAAATTGATCAAAATGTGCCTCAAGCAGCGGGCCTCCCTCATCCTCGGACAGGGAAGGGAGATTGGGAATTATGTTCTCGTGGACGATGTCGTCACCGGGATGCTCGCGGCGATGGCCGGGGGCCGGACCGGCGAACGCTATATCCTGGGAGGCGATAACATCAGCCTGGACGATTTTTTCGGACTCCTGCGCAAGGTCAGCCGGAAGAGGGGGGTCCGGCTTGCGATTCCGGTCAGGCTCGCTCTTGTCCTCGGCCGGTTTGAGGAATGGAAGGCCAGGCGGCTTGGCATCCGTCCTTTGATCACGAGGGAATGGGTTAAGAATTTCATGATCGACTGGGCTTTTTCGAGCGAGAAGGCCAGAGCCGAGCTGGGCTATCATCCCAAGAGCCTCGAGGAGGGCCTCGAACTCACTATATCCTGGCTCAACTCGAACCCGGAGAACCCTCATGAAAAGGAACATCCATGAATGAGAAGAGAGGTTTTCTCAAAGGGCTTTTCAAAGAAGCGAAATTCAAGCCGACTGCGATCCTCCTGGTCACACCGTTCCTCTTGACAGCCTACATCTACTACGGCTCACCGGGGTTTTTCAACCGCCGCCTGGCCGGGTTTTTTAATCCGCGGGTCTTATCACCGATGTCTCCCGATTTTTTTAATTTTGGGGCGGCATTCGTCGCTCTGTTTGTCATCCCCGCCCTCCTGATCAAATTTTTCTTCCGGGAAAGACTCAAAAACTATGGGCTCCAGAGTGGCGACTGGAGATACGGGCTTCTCTCCGTGGCCATCCTATATCCCCTGATCAGCCTGCTTCTCGTGCTTCCTTCCGCTAAGCTCGCCTCCTTCGAGAGAGCTTATCCCCTCTTTCGCCAGATGGGAAAAATCTCGCCCCAGTTCTTGCTGTACGCTCTGGTTTTTGCGCTTTATTATCTAGGATTTGAATTCTTTTTCCGGGGCTTCTTGCTCTTCGGCCTCAGGGAGCAATTCGGCGATTTCTACAGCCTTCTCATCCAGGCCATCCCGACCTGCCTCATCCATATCGGCAAACCCGACGGAGAGATCTTGGCCTCAATCTTCTCGGCCTTTCTGTTCGGTTACATCGCTCTGAGGACGAGATCCATCTGGTATGTCTTTCTCCTGCACTGGCTGATTGGGGTGAGTATGAACCTGTTTATCGGGCTTGCCTGAGGTGCCTCGTTTTCCAGCGCTGACTGATTTTCGTCCCGATGAAAACGGCGAGGACCGCGATAAGAATCCCGGCGATGCTGTCCACCGCATGATGATAGCGGGCATAAACCACGGCGACCGCCACTCCCGTCGCGACTAGGAGAAAGCCATAGGAGACCTTTCGATTGTATTTGAACATCGAGAGGGCGACGACAAAGGCCCCGGCGACATGGGAACTGGGGAAGCAGCCTCCTTTGATCGAGCCCGAGATCTCCAGGGAATAATAGAACCGAGTCAACAATCCTCCGGCCAGCTTCTTGGTTTGGATGTCTCTCATGATGACCCAAGGCCCTTCGGCCGGAAAAAACAGGAACAAAAAATAGCAGAAGAAATAGGCGAGGAGGACGTTTAAACTCAGGTCATAGAATTCTTCCCTGCGCTTCTGAGCGTACAAGATTCCCGCCCCCACGGCTCCCATGAAAAAATAAGCCAGGAGGAAGAAGACCATGACCTCGCTCAGCCAGAGGCTGGCCCAGCGCTCAAACCAGATCGTCGGATGCACCCCAAAGATCGCTTTGTCCAGGCCGACCACAAAAGAATTGGCCCAGTAAGGAAAGATGATCGTCACCAGCTTGTTCATTTCCTCAAAGCCGAAAATGATCAGCGGAATAGGATACCAATCTCGGACCAAAACGAGGACTCTGACCGGCTTTCTTCTTACCCCCCAAACAAGGGCGCCTATGGCCAGGATGATCACGAGGTGACCAAGGATAAAAGCGCCCCAGTTTCTCAATCCCCGGTGAAAGAAAAGGATGATAAGGCTAAGCAGGCCAAAGTAGGCCATCGAGGCGAGATCGGACAACTGCCATTTCTTGAATTCGTCCATTTTCAATGAGGGAGAAGAATACCAGATTATTTTGAAGAAGGAAAGGGCATGAGGATGGCGCCGCTCGAAAAATCCCCGTAGATTTCTGCCTTTTGATCGAGGTAAAGGAGACCGACAAGGGCTCCGGTGGCGGCGTCGAGTTCGTGGTCTGCTGGCCGTTCTTTTTAAACCCCGGAGCCCCAGCCGGCCGAGGCCCCGCCTCAACCGTTCGAGGTCGTGCCGGGCACGGGGCAGCTTCCAGACGTCCTGCGCCCCTCCCGGATAGATCTCAGCAACCGCGAATCCGCGCTTCTCCAGGTCGCGCTTGAGGTTGATCCCCCTTTCGGTCAGCGCCCGCATCGGACCGAGAGTGATCGGAAAGAAGGGGATTTTTCGCCGCCTCAATTCGAGGTCGCAAGTCCGGTAATGAGAGTTGTTCCGGTCGGCGATGGTGCGTCTCCCCGGAGGGAGCGTCAGGGGAGCGTCGATGGCGACAAGTTCGGGTCCCATCGTTTCGGCATAGTCCAGGATCTCTCTGTCGGAGTACAAGAGAAACGTCTCGGCTTTGAGCCCCCGCAGGAGACACATTCCGCTCGGCCGATGACTGACTCCGGCCAGATCGACGCCCAGGACGGTGCCATTCATGGCGTCTGGTTCAAATTGCGCAGGATGTCGATCAGGGACCCGCGAAAGGCCCGATCCGAGAATCTCTCGATATCCTTAAACGAATTGATCTCCTCCCTGCCGAGCCGCGCTTTTCCCTGGGTCTGGAGACCGTCCAGAATCTCGGCCAGGGCAATGACGCTCGCCCCGGTCGAAATTCCCTCGAGGTTTTTATCCAAGAGGTCCGCCTCCTGGATATAGTGTTTATAATAGTCCAGGAGAATCGGCTCGACCTCCTTCAACAGGGAGGCCGTGGTCTTGAGCAACACCTGTTCATGAACGTCTCCCCTGCTTTTCCGGCGCCCCGGTTCCAGACTCATGAAATCCGTGACTTCTCCGAACAGGGGAAGGCTCGACCTGAGCTCACCGGCCATGGCCAGGAGCGCGGCCGACTTGATATTTTCGATTTCCCGAGTGGACAGACCGGCGCGTTTACCGATCGTCCCGGCCAAGAGCGAGACTCGAAGAGAGCGGGGTTTTTCCTCGTCGGCCATCTCCAGGTACTTGAGGATGATCTCGAGCACTCCGATGTACGCCTGTCGCATCTTGGTCAGCTCTTGTTCTCTCTTCTCGGACAGGCGTCCGATGATCGCGCCCGTCAGGATCAGAAATCCGCCCCACGTCGTGAGGTCGATGACTTCATCCAAGGACAGCCCGCTCTGAGCGCCGGGTCCCCCAAGGAGGCGGGCAAAAACAAGATACAGAATGACCATCAACACACAGAACGTGCTGAAGAGTACGGCCTCCCTTTTGCCCAGGTAATAGCCGGCCAGGAGCACGGGCAGGAAAAAAAAGTTTAAAAAAGAAAACTTATAGTGGACCAGGAAGGCGGTGGCCAGGACGCCGACAAAAACAAGGCTGACGATCGAGGCTTGAAAATGATCCAGAACAAAATTCTTCAACCTGCGCATCAGGTTGCTCCGGGAGAGCGTCGGTGCGGCGGTCATCTCTGCTTCGGGCCCAAGCCGAATTTCAAATGATCTGTGGAATTTATAACATCGGCCTGACCTGAAGTCAACCCGCAAACATGATAAAATAAGAAGAGGTCTATCTCGTCCTTCTCGTCTTTCTCGTCAAAACAGAAGAGTTATTAAAAAGCGGGGAGACAAGACAGACGGATACGGCCTTGCTTCGATATCTCGCAGAGGAGGGGGAATCATGAAGAACACAGTCCGAACGATGATGATCATTACGGCTCTCTTGGCCTTAGGGGGGTGCGCGGCCCACCTTCATCTGGACTTTCTGGGAGCCGCGAAAATCGAAGAGGTCACCCTCGTCCCGAGTCCGGCCAAAGAGAAGATCCTGCTCATCGATGTCGAAGGCCTGATCACTTCTCTCGCCATGCCAGGCACTCTTTCGAGAGAGGGAGATATCCTATCTCAGGTCTACCTCAGGCTGGAAAAGGCTTCCGCCGACCCCATGATCCGGGGCGTCATCCTGCGTCTGGATACTCCCGGAGGAGAGGTCACGGCCAGCGATGTCGTCTATCACGAGCTCGTGAAGTTCAAAGAAAAAACGAGCCGGCCCATCGTGGGCCTGATGATGACCACCGCCGCCTCGGGCGGATATTACATCGCTCAGGCCTGTGACTACTTGGTCGCGCATCCTTCCACGGTCACCGGGAGCATCGGAGTCATCTCGCTATTTCCCGATGCCGCGGCGCTCCTGAACGCGATCGGGCTAAGAATGAATGTGATCAAGTCCGGAAAAATGAAAGACTCCGGCGGTCCATTCCGCGGCATGACCGAGGAGGAGAGGACTGTCTTCCAGGGAATCATCGATGAGCTCTACCAGGACTTTCTCGGCGTCATACTCAAAAGCAGGCCAAAATCGTTTTCTCGGGAGGAGCTGGAGAAGATCGCCGACGGCCGAGTATATACCGCCCAACAAGCCCTGCGGCTGAAACTCATCGATGAAATCGGCTACTTCGACAACGCCCTGGGCAAGGTCCTGACCATGGCTTCCCTGAAACAGGCCCGGGTCGTCGCCTATACCTATTATCCCAACAGGAAGACCAATCTGTATGCCTCGAGCCTCGCCCCCGGTCCACTCCTGGAGAGTAAAATCCTGGACAAGTATCTCCCCTCGCTCAAAACAGGTTTCTACTATCTCTGGCTGCCCGAGACGCGCTAACTGGGGGACGTTCCCCAAGGGGACACCCTTTAATCTCTAAGCAACAGTCCCAAAGCAGAGGTGTGCTCTATTTTGGGTGATTCTGAGAGCCCAAGGGTGTCCCCTTGGGGAACGTCCCTCAGACTGAATCGATCTTGGCTTCTATCTCGAAGACGGGGGGGTGGGCGATAAGGAGCTTGACCGTGCACGAGTCTGCAGCTTTGATAACGGCGGCTTTGTATTTTTCCGGGAAGTCGGCGGGGAGGTGGATTTCGATCGAGATTTTCCCGATCAACTTAGAGTCCGGGTTTTTTTCCGTTTTTGTAACCAAGTAGGCTTTTTCAGTGGGGATTTTCCTTTGCCTGCAAAAGGCAAGGACATAGTAGCCGGCGCAAGTCCCCAATGAAACAAGAAAAAGGTCAAAGGGGGAGAGCGCCGTGCCTTCCCCGCCCTCATAGGCGGGCTGGTCTGTCTTGACGATGAAACCTTTGTAGTCGGCTTCGACCCTTAATCCCCCCGGAAAAGTCACCTTCATCTCTCTTTCTTTCATATCGGACTCCTTTGGATATCGTTTACAGGATCGGGACGTCTATCTTTATTTTATACTAATTCACACCCTCTTTGCTTCTCTTTTCTGCTTGCTTGTTTGCAGGCCGGCCTGAGTTATGATATAGAACATTTCTCGCATTTTCGAAGAAGAACTTTGAAAGAATCCAAAAAAAATAATCCGGCTTTAGGAGGAGAGTCCCATGAGACTGAGAAGCTATCTTAAGTCCAGCCTACTTATCTTCATGATCCTAAGCGCTCTTTCGATTATTCTCTGGACGGCCCAGGATTCGGTCGTGATCAGAGCCAAGAAAATCTACACAGCCGCCCAGGGAACGATCGAGGACGGGATGATCCTCATCGAGAATGGAAAGATTTCCAGAGTCGGAAAGAACATCCCTGTCCCGGCAGGCGCCCACGAGATAAAGGCCGAGGCTGTTATGCCCGGATTGATCGACATCCACACTCACCTCGGAGTCTACAGCCTTCCCAGAGTCGAGGAAAATTCGGACGGCAACGAGATGACCAACCCGTCAACGCCCCAGGTCCGGGCTCTGGACTCATTCAATTTCGAAGATCCGGCCATCAAGGTCGGCCTGGCCGGCGGTGTCACCACCATCGTTTCCCGGCCCGGAAGCGGAAATGTCATCGGCGGGACCAGCGTCGCGGTGAAACTGAAGAATGCTCCTCCCGAACAGATGGTCCTCAAAGAAGTCTGCGATCTCAAGATGGCCATCGAAGGAAATCCGGTCGGCGTCTATGGATCAAAGAAGCAGCTTCCTTCGAGCCTGATGGGCGTCTATTTCGTTGCCAGGAAGGCGTTTACCGAGGCCCAGGAATATCAGCAAAGCTGGGAGACCTATGAAAAAGATAAAAAAGAGGGAAAGGACGTGACCCCTCCCAAGAGGGACCTCGGCAAAGAGGTCCTGGTGAGGGCCCTCAAACGGGAGATCCCGGTTCACATCCATTGCGCCACGGCCTCCGAGATCGTGACCTGCATCCGCCTGGCGGATGAATTCCATCTCAGGCTCAGCCTCGGCCATTGCTATTGGGCCTACCTTATCGCTGATGAGCTGGCCAATAGAAAGGACGTTTATTTCAACGTCGGGCCGCCGATGTTCTTCAATTATTACGAAAATCCGATGGATTTCAAAAACTGCCCGGCCATCCTGGCCAAGGCCGGACTCAAAGTCTCTCTCCAGACGGATGCGCTGGGGGGAGGGCAGCAGAACCTCAGGGAGTTGGCCTCGCTCTGTGTCCGGTTCGGGATGAAGGAGGAAGACGCGATCAAGGCCGTCACTCTCTGGGAGGCCGAAGCCGTCGGCCTTGAAAAGAGAATCGGCAGCATCGAGCCCGGGAAAGACGCCGACCTCGTCCTTTTCGACGGACCGCCCTTCGAATTCCTGACGTCAGTGGACAAGGTCATCATCGACGGCAAAGTGGAATACCAGAACGAGAAAATGGCGGGGGCTAAACCTCTGGCCGCAATGCCTTCTGCTAAAGGCGACCTCACGCTCGCCCCGGAATTAAGAAAGTCAAACCAGTTCGCCCTCCGTGCCGGGACGATTCTGACCATGGCCGGCCCGGCGCTCAAGAACGCCGTCATCCTGGTCAAGGACGGGAAGATCGAAAAAGTCGGGGACTGAAGTCAGTATCCCCCAGGGCTATGTGACGATCGACGCCCGCGATTTCGTGGTCATGCCGGGCCTCGTCTCGCCCAGAGCTCACATCGGCATCTCCTCGAACTGGAGGAACCAGAGCTCAACCGATGAAATATCCAAGTCGGTCGTTCCGGAGATGGAGGTCAAGCATGCCATCGAGCCCCAGGCCCCGTTCTTTGCCTTCGCCAGGGATATCGGCATCACCACAGCCATGATTACACCGGGAGACCGCAACGTCATCGGCGGACAGGCCGCGGTGGTCAAGACTCGGGGCGAGGTTGTGGACAAGATGATCACCAAAGACCGGGCCGTCATGGTCTTCGGTTTGGGTGTTTCGGCCAAGCGCGCAAATCAGATGCCTTCCACCCGGATGGGGGTTGCCGCTCTTCTTCGCGAAACCCTCACCAAGGGCCTCGAATACAAAGAAAAACTCGAGAAGTACGAAAAGGACAAGAAGGGAACGGCTCCGCAGCGGGACCTGTCCATGGAAGCTCTCCTCCCCGTCCTGAAGGGGGAAATGCCTGTTCTCCTCCACGCCGAGCGGGAGGACGACCTGCTCACTTCCTTCAGGATCGCCGACGAGTTCAAGCTCAAGCTCATCCTTGACGGAGCGACGGACGCCTACAAGGTCGTGACGGAGATCAAGAAAAGAGAAATTCCGGTCATCATCGAAGATCTCTTGCGAGGCGCGGGAAACATAGAAGACAAGGGATTTAACCCCCAAAACCCCGCCATCCTGGCCAGGGCGGGTGTTCTGGTCGGATTCAGGCAGGCTGAGGGAGATTGGTACGCGCCTGGTGTGGGCTGGACGGGCGGGGACCTTCTCGAGATCGCCGCTTTCGCCGTCAAGAACGGCATGCCCGAAGAAGCGGCCCTCCGGGCGGTCACCATCGACGCGGCCCGGATCATCGGGCTGGAGAAGAGGATTGGAAGCCTGGAGCCGGGCAAGGACGCCGATCTCCTCATTTTGCGGGGCCACCCCTTCCAGACGGGTTCGATCGCCGAAGCGGTCTTTATCGACGGGAAGCTCGTCTCGCAAAAGACGGCGCGGGACTGAGGCCTTCTTTGGAGAAAACGGAGAAAACGATGGGCAGAATTGAAATCAAAAAACAGGCCTTCCTTTGGCTACTTATTTGTGGGCTCGGCCTTTGGGCCGGCCCTAAGGCGGGAGAGGAAACGATCGCCCTCAAAGGAGGTCGGGTCTTCACCGCCGGCGGCGGGGTCATCGATGGGGCAACTGTACTCATCGAGCGAGGCAAGATCTCTGCCGTTGCGAAGAATCTGGCTGTGCCCAAGGGGGCAAGGATTATCGACGCAAGCGCCTATTCCATCTTTCCCGGTTTCATCGATTCGTTTACCAACCTCGGCGCGGCTGATATTGAAACGATCGAGCGGGACTACGATGAGGCCACGTCTCCGCTGACGCCTCAGCTCAGAATCATCGACTCTCTCAACCCCCAGAATGAATTCATATCATCGGCCAGAATGATGGGGATCACGACGGCGCTCTCAGCGCCGGGGACCGGAAATCTGCTCTCAGGCCAGAGTGCCGTGATCCATCTCGCCGGAGATACGGCCACGGAAATGGTCATCCGATTCCCGGCGGCCGTCCACGCCAGCCTCGGGGAAGAGCCGAAGATGAGGTATGGGAAGCAGCAGGCGCAGCCCATGACCAGGATGGGCGAAGCCGCCTTGCTGCGTCAGACCCTGGTGGAAGCTCAGGAGTACCTCGCTCAGCTTCAGTCTTATGAAAAAAAAGCTGGCCAAGCCGGAGGAGAAGCCGGCCAAGCCCGAGTCCAACTTCATGCTCCAATCGCTCGTCCCCATCATCCGCGGAGAGCTGCCGCTCATCATCCTGGCCAATCGGCTTGACGACATCCTGACGGCTCTGAGAATCGCCGAAGAATTCAAGCTCAAGATCATCCTCAATGGAGGCTCGGACGCCTATAAAATCAAGGACAGATTGGCCGCGGGAAAAATCCCGGTTCTGCTCAGGCCCCAAGCCGCCTACAAACTATCTGTGGAAACAGGAGGCGCGCTCTTCGAGAACGCCGCCCTGCTCCAGAAAGCGGGAATCAAGATCGCCTTCCAGACCGGCTCGATCAACCATCTGGGCGACCTCCTGGCCGAGGCGCGCCAGGCGATTGAATACGGTCTTCCTTGGCAGGAGGCGCTCAAAGCCCTGACCATAAACGCCGCCGAAATCCTCGGCGTGGCCGATCAAACTGGCTCGATCGAAAAGGGGAAATCCGCCGACCTGGTCGTCTTCGATGGCAACCCGCTCGCCTCCGCGGCCAAGGTGAAAGCCGTCATCATCCGGGGTCAGGTCGTCGAAGACCGGCTGAAGTAAAAGACAGGTCCCAGCATGGGGTGAGTTTAAAAGAAAGGACCTAGGCATGATTGACAAAAAAGACCTCGAAGCGACATTCCGGAAGCATGGCTTCAGGGATTTCAAATGGATCGATCCTCAGAAGATTGTGGTCAGCCGGTGGGTGCGAATGAAGTGCATGTTCGGCTGCAGCGAATACGGACGCACGGCTTCGTGCCCGCCCAATGTGCCGACGGTGGCCGAATGCAAAGAGTTTTTCCGGGAATATAAAAATGCGGTCGTTTTTCATTTTCCCAAAAGCGTCCCCAAGCCGGAGGCCCGTCACGCCTGGACGCGCAAACTGAACCTCGCCTTGCTCAAATTGGAGAGAGAAGTCTTCGTGGCCGGTCATGAAAAAGCCTTTCTCCTTTTCCTGGACAGCTGCAACATCTGCTCCGAGTGCGTCGGACAGAAAGAGGCCTGCAAAGAGCCGAGGCTTGCGAGGCCGACTCCTGAAGCCATGGCCATCGACGTTTTTTCAACTGTTAGAGCGGTCGGCTATCCCATCCAAGTCCTATCGGATTACAGTCAGCCCATGAACCGCTACGCCTTCCTGTTCATCGATTAGCGCTCAGCTCATGGTTCATAGCAAGCTAATACAAACGCAATAACTAATGCGACATCTCCGTTCAAGGTTGCGCCGGAGGCCA
>CAVYOD010000014.1:0-277221 GCA_963770045.1 Candidatus Aminicenantota bacterium
GTGGTCTCTTTCATCCGGGGCTTTCAATAAAGACAGCACCCGACTGTAATGGAAGACATTTCTTTCCTCGCTATTGGCCAACATAACTGGAAATCCCTGCCAAAGCCGGGAATTCTCGCTTTTCACGACATCGGCCAGAATCTCATTTGCATCCTCATGTTCGTCTGTTTCGAATAGGGGATAGCCGAGCCGGCGCACCTTCTTGACAAGATCCTCACTATTTTCCATTTGAATTCCTCTTCCTGATGAGCCTTAAGAAATACTCTAGATTTTTCATTATTCTCTCCTCTGAAATATCGTAGGAGGCTGTTTCTCGAAATCTTTTCTCGAATAACTCGAGATCGATTTCTTTTCCTTTGTGGCTTATCAATGCCAGGCAATCATCCATATCAGCAGTTGCTCCTCTGAACAATTTGCTGATGAGAAGATCATAATAATTAAGAACGCCCAGATAGATGTAGCTGAATTCTTTAATCAATATATGGTTCTTTGGCTCCAAGGGTGACTCCAATAAATCTGTTGTATGAACCCGGGGACCTCTGAATAGATCAAAGACAAAATCGTCTCCTCTCCTCAGGCCGGAACCGCTTACGGATTTATATCCGAGCTGATTCAGTGTTCTGACAAGATATTCATACTCCCCGATGTCGGGGACAATAAAATCAATATCCTTGGTCGATGGTTTGATATTGAGCAAAGTCAGGGCTGTACCGCCACAGGCAATCAGCCTGACCTGCTTTCTGATAAAGCTGTCCCAGTCCGCCAATCGACTTAAGAGGCGTTCTTTGTCAGCTCTGTTATTCATACAAATACTTGCATCAATGTATACAATAAATTGTATGAATAGATACAAAATATTTTAAGGTTTGTCAAGAGAAATAAAATAGAAAAAAGGCAGTCCCGAAAATTCAACAGGATTTCGAGTTCTTGAGATCGATCTGAGGCTGGCGATATCATCCCCTTATGTTGGCAAGCGTTGTTCCCGAGCCTGTGATGCGGGGCGCGCGCGAGGCAATAAAGCAAACTCTTATCCTTTAAGATTTGCCCCTTAATATGGACCATGGCGATATAAGTCTGGCCTTCAGCCTCATTGATTTCATAGATATTGCAGATATAGGGATCGTCCAAGGCTTCCGCCGCTTGCGCCTCCTCAACGGACCGTGATCAGGCCTGGGGATCTCCGGTGAATTGAGCTGGCAGGAACTTCAGCATCCTGCCAACGAATCGGCCGACGACCTTCGGAAGAATACTCGAAAGTTGCGCCGAAAAAGGTAAAATTTGTCCTCGAAAATTGGTAGCGATTCCGGCAGAATCCATATGGGGTCTCCTCAGGGAACTCTCTAACCGAGAGAAGCCCTCGAAGGTAAAGGGAGCCTTCATTCTACCTCATCAAGTGCCACCATTTTTGCGATTCCAGATAAAATTCCATGGATCTGTAAAATTTACACGAGCTTAGAAGAATCTGCCCCCGATTAGTGGGGAAAGTCCTGCAAAAGGCTTGCGGACTTTTATGGATTATTTTAAGATAATACTGCGATATTGCGGGGATATTAAATGGGACCGCATAATTTACGACGATCTCCAGGGAAAATTTGTATCGAATGCTGCATGCGGTATATTGACAGTTAGGCGGAAGGGCAAATTATTACCGGGAGCGATAAATTGATTGCATTTAGGCGGCATAACGGACGCTTTCATGCTTGAAATAATTCCTGACGATGCGCGGATGCCGTTGTCGACTTCTGAGGTAGCCGGAAATATCTTTTCGCATCTCCGGCTCGTTGGACGGCCGCCGTCGTCCCACCGCATTGCTTTTGACGTCCTGATTCAGATACTCGTCCGGATTCAAGTCCGGTCGATAACCCGGAAGATAAAACAATCGCACCCGTCGTCCTTTCTTTTTCAACCAGGTTTTCACCGTCACCGACCGATGCGCCGGAAGACGGTCCACGATCAGGAAGATTCTCCGCGGCACTTGCCGTTCCAGCCGACGCATAAAATCGATGAACAGCTCGGCCTTCAACCGTTGACGCAGGACCATAAAGTACAGTCGTCCGCGGTTGGTGATCGCCGAGATCACTCCGCAGCCGAATCTCTGGCCCGTTCCCGGAATCACGGGCGTCCGCCCTCTCAGCCCCCAACTGGTCCCCGTCACATGATCCGACCGCAATCCCATCTCGTCGCCCCAGTAGATTTCGGCCTTTTCCCTCTGGGCCAGGGCTTTGATCGCCGGATATTCCACCTCCAGCCAGCGGCGAACCGCCTCCGGGTCCGCTTCGAACGCCCGCCGAATCGGCTTTTGCGGCGTAAATCCCCACGTTCTCAAGTACCGGCCAACCGTCCAGACCGAGACGCCCAGGCCATACTTCCGTTCGATCAATTGCCCAACCGCTTCCCGTGTCCAGAGATAAAACGGCAATCTCAGCTGATCGGGCGGTTTGTTGGCAATCGCTCGGGCGACCCAATCCATCTGTCTTGGCGGCAACGTCTTGCCGAACGGACGCCCTTTCCGCTTCGCCGCCAGGACGTCGAGACTGCGGTTTCGGGACTTCTTGATCCAGACGCCCACGGTCTGGCGCGTGATGCCGAAGATCCGGGCAGCTTCGAGTTGAGTCATGCCGCCGCGGACGGCCTGAACGGCGCGGCGTCGGAGCTCTTCTTGAGTGACCGAAGGCAACGATCTCGCATCTTTGTTGTCCATAACCATAGTCTATCATATCAGAAACCAATTTGCAAGCTATTTATTGCTCTGATTAATAACTCGTGAGAATGGTCATGCCCGAAACTCTCACAAACGGTTTGGATTACGTACGCTTGCTGCGGAAGCCTTGACGGAGTTCTATCGTGCGCTTTAACTTCTACTTGCACGTTCCGCTCCGCAACTTCGGGATAGCGGATCAGCAGAATGCTCTAACCTAATAATGGCAGGAGAATCGGCACCTACCATCTTCTGAGTCCCTTACAATCAGATCCGCAGCCTCTCTGGCCCTGGCCCCGGGGCCGGACTATTGGCGCTCATCAGAACAAAACGGGGGCCGATGCGGTCTTCTATCCATCATGCGTTCACATCGAGCTGGACTACGATCTAGATGTCGAGATTGCGGACGCCTACACGACAATAGCCGGACTTCTTCAGGCGTGGTTCAAGACGCTGGACTACCAGGATCGGCCGCCCGAGGCCGGCTATCGGCGGGTGCTTGACCTGGCGGGCGCCGATGAGCTATGGGGACCCACTTCCGCCACGGGACTTCGATGGGTTTCCCGTGGACATTGGTGACCAGAGGGACGCGGAGTACGTATCCAACTTCTTGGCGGCCTTCCCTGTGCCAGGGCACTCTCTCCATGATGGAGAACTCCGATACTACTGGAGCCGCTCGATTGACACGAACACCAGCAGAACTAGCTCTCCCGAGTTCGCGCGCAGGCGATCAGCACACCTTGAGCGACTGCACAGCTGCATCGGACGCTATTGCCGGATAGCGGAAGAAATGGACCCCCAGACCGATGCGCCGGGCGTGCTCGACGAGATGGGAACGGTCGTGAACCAGATTGCCGAGGCGACCGCAGGGTACTGCCACCCGCAGGCTAGACTTCCCGAGAGGTATAACAGCGAGCTGCTGAAATTGCATAGGTTGAACCCTAGCAAGAACACGCCTCGAGCATGGGTGCTGCTCCACTACGGCCTTGCCGCGTGCCCCGTGCCTGAGAAGGACCTTCTTGACAACCTGCTTGAGACTGTTAAGGCGCGGAATGAACTTGTTCACGAGACACAGGATTTGTTAGAGCACAAGCTCGTGCCAAGGCGGCGCACAGTTGCAACACCTGAGGCTGCCGAGAGGGCTGTTGGGACCGCCAAGAAGCTGATTCACTTCGCCCGAGAGAGCATAGGAATGCCAATATGAGCGTCCAGCCGCCTAGCCGCTTGCTGGAGCGGACGCAGCCTGGGCGCGATAATCCGGTGTGAATATGTCGGCTGCGCCGCTCAGCTGGCAGCCGTGACCGAAGCTATATCCATCGAAAAATCCCGAGGCGAATACGAGGCCCTCGAAGGGATGGCCTGGGCGACCTGCCGGGACGAATTCCCGACGCCTCATTTCCCGGTTTCTGTCGGCCCGCATTTCCACACTTAACCTTCGGGCGCACCCCGGTCTCAAAAAAGTGCTATCCGCCAACCGACTGCGGGGGCGGCGACGTTTCCCTCGAAAAACCCGAGTTCTATTGCGCCCTCAGCGTCCTGAATCCCTTGCCCAGCGCCTCGTGGGCCGCACCAATGACCATGAAAGCCTCAGGGTCCAGCTCGCGGACAATCGCTTTCAATGTCGCGACCTCGGCGCGGGAAATCACGCAATACAGGACGGGCCGTGAAGTCCCTGAGTATGCTCCCGTCCCCTCCAGGAATGTGACTCCGCGCTCCAAATCGTCCATCACACGATGGGAAACCGCCTCAGGTCGAGCTGTGACAATCATCGCCGTGCGGGCGGTCCCTCCGCCCTCAAGGACGGTCTCCGACACGAGTCCGCTGACATACAACGTGATCATCGCGTACAGAGCCTGTTTCCAGCCGAAGATGAATCCCGCAGACAATATGACGGCGGTGTCCACCGTTAAATAACTTTGGGTCATCGAAATCCCGCGCCATCTGTTCAGGATGCGCGCCAGAATGTCCGAGCCGCCGCTCGTGCCGCCGGCGCGGTACACCAATCCATACCCGATGCCGCTGGCGATCGCGCCGTAGAGGGAGTTCAAAAAGAGATCGCCCTTCAAGTCATTGATGAGTGTCGTCGCCGCACCGTGTGCCCCGAACATGGGCAGCTTCAATATCAAGTCTGTGAATAGAGAGTACGCAACAATCGCCAGAGCCGTCCGCACCCCGAAGCGACGTCCGCCGAGGAAACGCCAGCCGAGCAGGAAAAGCGGGACATTGCCGATCAGCACCATCAACCCGATCGGCCAGCCCGTGAAGTGATTGATCAACTGCGAAATGCCGCTCATGCCCCCGGAGGCCAATTTCGCCGGGACAAAGAACAAACGCAGGCTCACTGCCTGAACCAGCGCGCCCAGGACGATAAATGTGTAGTCGCGGATCGTTGGCCAATGTTTTTTCATATTTCATCACCTTCTCTGAAAAGAGAAAACAGCCGCAACATTATAACCGAAAGTTGAACTTAATTTGAAATTCATTCCGGACGGGCGTGACCCCTTGCCCAATTTTTTGCCCTCCTCCCCGATCAGACGATGTATAATACGATCTGCAAGAAATTTCTTAACGGGGAGAGGCCATGACTCAGCGAAAAAAACGCGCCTCGGTCAGAATTTTGTGGACGTGCATGGCTGCGCTGGCAACCGTTCTCTTCGCTCGCCCGATCATTTCGGAAAGAACAGACTTGGATGATTTCATCCTGGAAAAAATGAAGGCCGATCACGCTCCCGGCCTTGCTGCCTGCATTGTCAAAAAAGACAAGCTTGTCTGGGCCCGGGGATTCGGCTGGGCGGATATTGAGAAAAAAATGCCGATGACGGCGGATACGATTCAGAATATCGGCTCGATTTCGAAAACAATAACCGCTACAGCGGTCATGCAGCTCTGGGAAAAGGGCATGTTCAAGCTGGACGACGATGTGAACGGCTATCTGGCTTTCAAGGTGCGGAATCCCCACTTCCCGGATGACCCCATCACCTTCCGGCAGCTCCTGACTCACACATCTTCCATCAAAGACGGCCCCGCTTATGGAGAAAGCTATACCTGCGGGGATCCGACGATCTCGCTCAAAGACTGGATAAAGGGATATTTAACGCCCGAAGGCAAATATTTCAATAAAGAGGGAAATTTCCACCCTTGGAAGCCCGGGACGGAAAACATTCCGAAAGGGTCCAGGGCTTATACCAACGTGGGATTCGGGCTGTTGGGTTACCTCGTCGAGGTCATATCCGGCAAGGATTTTGCCCGATACTGCAAGAAAAATATTTTTGCCCCTTTGGGAATGAAGCATACTGGATGGTATCTGGCAGAGGTGGACGTCTCGAATCATGCTATTCCCTACACCTACATTCCGGAGAATTTCAAATTGGGCGAGGGAAAGGCCTTCGAAACTCTCCTGCCCAGATATGGAAAAGATAGACAATCCGCAAAACAGGGAGAACTTTTCGCCCATTGCCTGTACAGTTTCCCAAACTACCCTGATGGATTGATACGCACGAGCGTCCGGGAGCTATCCCAGTTTTTGCGGGCCTACATCAACAACGGCCTTTATGAAAACAAAAAGATCCTGCAGAAAGAGACCATCCAGAGCATGCTCTCTGATCAACACTTCGGAAGGGGGTTGTGCTGGTCCACGCACAGGCTTGGTAACGGCGACCTCACTTGGGGCCACAGTGGAGGAGATCCCGGCATTTCAACCCTCATGCTCTTCCGTCCCAAAGACGGCGCCGGAGTGATCATCTTTTTCAACTTTGACAGCCCGAGCAAAGCGGACGGAGAGATTCTTAACCGTCTCTTTGAAGAAGCGGCGAAATCTTAGCGGAGTCCGGATTTTCACCGAATCCAGATCAAGAGGGCGGATTCGCTTTGGCTTTTTTGAGTTGGATCCACGACGAAAGCGCAAAATACTTATCGGCCATGGCACTGACCAGACCGCTCATTCTATCGTCCTGAACTCTCATCCCGAATTGAAGGATATGCGGTGAGCGCGAGGCATCGTCGGTTTTGACCGAACCGGCGGCGATGGCATCTAATTGGTAATAGACGTTTCTCTTTTCTGCTTCCGCGTCCAATAAAAGTAGCCTGGGATTCCGATCGCCAGCCAGAACAAACCCATGACCGAATTGATGATCGGCGTCGCGCCGTTTCTGAAGCTCACGATGTCCGAGTACAAGGTGAAAACGATGTACACCGAAGCGAAGAGGATGAACACGATCGGTGTCACCGGATATCCCCAGACTTTATACGGACGCGGAGTGTCCGGCATTTTCTTGCGCAGCGTAAACACGCTGATCGAGGCCAGGGCGTAAAAGATCCAACTGACGAAGACCATCGTGTTGGTGAGCTGGTCAAAGGTTCCCGTCAGAACCAAGATCGACGTCCAGATCCCGAGCACGATGAGGGATTTTCCCGGCGTCCGGAAGCGGGGGTGGACGTCGCCCAGTCTGCGGAAGAAGACCTTCTCGCGGGCCATGGCGAAAGTGATTCGAGCCGGCATCATCGTCGTGCCGTTCACCGCCCCGAATGTCGAGATCATGATGGCGATGGCAATCAGACCACCACCCCAATCCCCGAGGAAGCGGTTGGCGACATCCACGGCCACAAGATATCCCTCCGAATAATTCCTGGCCATGGTGGGCACGGGGATGATGTAGATATAAGCCAAGTTCATCAAAACGTAGAGAGCGATGATGATGACGACCGTGATGGCCAAGGCGCGAGGCAGGTTTTTCTGGACGTCCTTGATCTCACCGGAGAGGTAGGTCAACATGATCCAGCCGTCGTAAGCCCAGAACGCGCCGGCCATCGCCATTATGAACAGGAAGAAGACGGACGAAGATCCGGCCGCGATGAGAGGACCCGACTCGGTGAAGTTGGCGAGACTCCCGTGCCCGAAGGCAAAGGCCAGAATGATAATCCCGGCGATGATCGTAATTTTGAGCGCGGAGAAGACCACCCCGATCGCGCTCCCGAATTTGACGCCGAGATAGTTGACAGTCATCAAGAACATGATCAGGGCGATGGCGCAGAGTTTCTGGCCGATGAATTTGAAGGGGGTCATGGCGCCGATGAACGGAATGGGAATCGAAAAACTCTCCCAGGCCCCGGAGAGCCTCGGCAGCTTCACGAAGTATCCCAGCGAGTCCGCGAAGACAAAGGCGAGGGCCGCGGTCGCGCCGGTCTGGATGACGATGAAGACCGCCCAGCCGTAGAGATAGCCGATGAATTTATTGAACCCCTTGTTGAAATAGACATACTGACCGCCCGGGTCCTGGAACATGCCGGAGATTTCGGCGATGCTCAGGGCGCCCAGGAGCGTCATGATTCCGGCCACGACCCAGACCAGGATCAAGAGCTCGGCTGAGCCCAATTGGCTGGCCATCAGGGCTGGTTTTTTGAAGATGCCGGAGCCGATGATCGAGGCCACTCCGACGGCAACGGCGGCGAAGAGTCCGAGCTCCCGCCTCAGCTCAAGGCGTGATGTTCCCTCTTGTTCTTTCATCGTCTGCTCTCCGCGGCGCCCCCGATTATAGAGACAATTCCCGGACGAATCAATTTAATTAGTGGCGCCGAAGCGGAAGGCTTTTGCGCCTAAAAAGTTTGACTGGTTTCGTTTCTGGTGATATCTTCACACCAACAAGAATGAGACGGGGGAAAAAATCCGATGCCACGTCGTAGTAACCACAGGGATGATGTTTCCCCGATCTCCCTTTCGGGAAAGGAGTCTCCGTGAGAACTAAGAAAGGGGCTTTTATCGGCGTATTGGTCAGTATCTCTATCGGCTTTTTTATGATATCGAGCGGGTGCCAAAAAACCAGTGATGCTTCCTCGGGAAAAGAGGCCAATGTCCTAACTTCCGAAAAAAGAGAGGCTGCAAACAGACAGGTTCCCTGTCAGGGTCTTGATGCCTTCAAGGAAGATGTCGTTGGCTTCGTCGTGAAAAAGCCGACAGGCTGGCTGACTCAGGTATACCACCGGCGTCATAACCATCATAAAAGACGATCAAGGCCCAGGAGGGCGCTCTGATCTACCCGGTGAGGCCAAAAGCTGGATTTTCTCTGGAAGAATTTTTTTCGAGCTACCTGAACATCCTGAAAAAATCATCGAGCGCTTCGTCGCGGATCGATTATTCGGACATATCCGTGAATCAGGACAGATTTCAGGCGAAAGTTTTGGGAATGATGGGCGGGAAAACGATCGCCGGTGCGGCCTCAGCCTTCCTTTCGGGACCCGATTACATCATGACGCTTTATTGGGCCCCGGCAGATGAGCTCTCTTCGAAACAAGAACAGTTGAAATGTATCGTCGATAGCTATCAGAAAGCTCCCGGCCTGGCGCTCGTCCGATTGAAAGGAACTTATTTCGAGACGATGGCTCCCAAAGGATGGCGGATCCTGGAGGAAACCTCGAATTCGGTCAACTTCAAGAATCCGACCGGGGACGCCGGAGTGATGTGCGGTTACCTTGATTTCGGCGGTGATGTCCAGCCGATGACCATACCGCGACTGTTTGAATCTGTGACCAAGCCCTGTCCTCCCGGTCAGCAGCCCTGCTTTAGTATCACCAAGAGTTACAGTAGGTTGGCAGCGGTCGATGCTCCGGACTTTAGAGATAATCTGGGGCGGACATGGAAAGCCAGGGCCGAGGAGTTTGAGGCGACTTTGATCGATGCCGAAAGCACAAGAGTGCACGGCGTCTTAACCGGCATGGTCATGGGCGGCCGGCATATCACCGGATTGTACGGCTGGATCATCGCTACATCAACGAGAATTTCCCGGCCGGAAACCTGGGAAAGAAACTCGGCTGCGACGGCCATTGTTCAAGAAAATCTAAAAATCATCCGGGCCAGCGAACTGATCACGCAAAGGATTCTGCCCAGAAATAATCCTTATGACTCTTCTACGATTATGGGAAATTGGGAGTATAAAAACAGGGTGGACTCGGAGCTCTCGGAGAAACGCCAGGAAGCCATCATGGGCTATGAGACATTTCAAACCCCGACTGGAGAACAGGTGGATATTCCGCTCAACTCAATTCCCGGGGGAAATAATCCGCTCTACTATAACCCGCAAACTGGGCTGATCTGGAACTCCACTCTGGAACCCCCGCCCCAAGGCTATTATCTGCTCAAGCGTTGAGATGCGATATCAGGCTCAGGTATAAAGAAGACTCTCCATGCGGGAGAATCCTTGATTCACGACGTATCGAATCCAGACGATTCCGGGCACCCGGGCGGCAAAGCTCTCGATGACCCCGCCGGCTTCTGTCAGAGGGCTTTCCGCATTCTCTCAATCTCATCCTGGTTTGTCTGGTCGAGGTAATAGTCGTATTCCAAGAGGGCCCGCTTGCCGAGGTCGAGCGGCATGATGAAGCCGTAATGGTTCCTGATGTTGTGCTTGTCGGCGATTTGCTTGAATTGGTCGCGCATCCCGGTGATGACCTCTTTTTTGTCCAGCGGAACATAGACGATGCAAGCGACAAAGTGTTTTTCCCGGCCCATTCGAGAACTCAGGAACCGAAACATGTTGAGCCAGACAAGATCCGTCATCTCGGGGCGTTCATACAATCGGGCAAAGAAATCTCTCAGGTCATGGTCGACGACCGAGGCCAAGGTCGCAGGAGACGGATCGAGCGCGGCTTCAACCAGGGGCAGCATCTCCGGCTGGCAGAGGATCTCATAGGCGGGTTTGTCCGTCTGAAAATCGTCCAATAATCCCAGCCACTGACCGTCGATGAGATTCGGCAGGCCCAGAAGCAGGGTCCTGAAGAGTTTATTGTCAATCACTCTGTTGTTGGTGATCTTTTTGACGGCCTCGATCGCATATTTATCGCCGAGCACCAGCACGAGGCTATCGATGCCCAGTTTTTCGGGAAAGATTTCTTTGATTTTGGCGGCCGATTCTTTGGTCGGCGCCATAAAAACCGAGATGTACTCTCCTCCCAGCATTCCGATCGCGAGACCGATCCGACGCCTGTTCAGCTCTTCGCACAGCGCCAAGGCATCGTCAAAATTCGAGAACGGAACCAACACTCCCTCTTCATCTTTGGTCATCGGATGGAGCTTAACCCAGGCCCGGGTGCAGATGCCCGGCATCGGCAGGTCCCGTTTCTCGAAACTGAAGAGATTGGGAGCGCTCCTCTGATTGAGGTCAAAAACGTTTCCCTCCCGATCCACGAACTCGGCGTTGACACAATTGTCGGCGCAGGTCCCATAACTCGCGCAAAACAACGAGAATATGCCGGAACACATCAGATTTCCGCACACCGTCGCGGCGGGTTCGCCGACATTCGCGCGGAGTCCGTGCTTGACAGCCTCTTGCTGGAGCTCGAAGGAGGTGACTCCCGGCCCGACGATGGCGCACCAGCGGTCTTTGTCAATCACGATGTCCTTCATCCGGATCGTGTCCATGATCAGGCCGCTGCCCATGGCGAATCCCATCGTGCTGGATCCATTGCCCCGGACGATATATTCTAACGCCTGCGCGTTGCAGAGCTTGACGATTTGGGCGATCTCGTCCCGCGTCCTGGGGAGGACGACATACTTGGGCATCTTGGGGTCGGCAACCGGAGAGGGATCAGTGGCATAAGTGATCAGATGCGCGGGATCGTTGGTGGCGTATTGTTCGCCGACGATCTCCCGCAATTGCCTGAGTGTGGCATCCGGTTCGATCCGGACGACCTCCTTCCGCCTTTGAAGATGATCGTCCACAAAATCCTTCAGGGCCTTCATCACTCTCTCCGGACGAAGTTGAGTGATGAAGTAACACTGTTTATCGCAGATGCCGCACAAGGTGCAGGTGTTGGCGACGTCAATCAAACCCTCGGTCACCGGAATGGCATTATTCGCCAAGGCCCGGTACAGATCCATCCGTCCTTCTGGATAATAGCTCACATAGTGGTTGGTCTTAGTTGCGGGGCACAGACCTGTCCCCAGATAATCGATTTTGCACATCGCATAATGCCGGCAGTTGGCGGCGATAGCGGCGGCCTCTTGATCTATCATGTGTGTCTCCTTCAAGTTCTCCCGTTGCTCTTAGGTTTTTTGCCTGGGTCGTGTAAAGGCATCTGGCGCACGCACATTATCACCGATCATAAATTTCTGTCAACAGGTTGAGACCGGGCAAAGGTCGCCGGTTTGATGGCATAACCCATGTACTGGAGAGATAGGTTCCGGACGGCCTGGAACTGGGCCGCCGCGCCCAGCTCCGCAAGCGGAATTTCGCCGCGCTTGTACCTCCGCAAAAGAAGGATCAGCCGGAGAGGGTTAGCCCTCGACTGGAGCCCGACCGTCTCCCGCGGCTCCAGACCGTATCGCTCGAGCAAACGCAGGAGATCGTCGCGGCTTGATGAACTTCTCCCAGGCGTGGAGATGGGGAGGCAGGAAACTCGACCAGTTCCATTCCTGGGCCAGCCTGACTACGAGAAGCTTGCTCCGGAGCGTCCGATTGATCGTATCGTAGCAGTAGACTCCGCCGGGCTTGAGCACGCGCGCGCTCTCGGCAAGGACCCGGTCTAGGTCCTCGACGTGCTCCAGCACATCGCAGCAGTAGACGAGGTCAAAGGTCGAGTCGGCGAAGGGCAGTCTCTCGGCCACACCGACGCGATAGCTGATGTCCAACCCCGCAGTTCCCGCGTGCGCCCGCGCCGCCTCGATCGACGGCCCGGAGGGATCGATCCCCGTCACTTTGAATCCCAGCCTGGCGAATTCCTCGGCCAGCAGCCCGCCGCCGCAGCCCACATCCAGCGCCTGCTTGCCCGGAGGATCGAGGGAGAGCGTCTGAGTGAGCACGCGCCTGAAGTAGCCGAACCGCGATGGGTTGAACACCGTGCCCAGGTGCGAGAGAATCCCCCGCTCATCCCACCAGGTGTCGGCCAGGCGGTTATAGAGATTATTATCAACCGGCATGGTTCCGCTCTGCTATTCTGGCCTTCGGACAGGGATCGGGAGATGAAGTCTGTTGACAGCTATTTTGGCTGGGCCTGAGGTTTCACCATTTTCCATCTTTGAGATAGTCATCGATCGCCTTGGCCGCTTTTTTACCCGCCCCCATGGCCAGTATGACCGTCGCAGCGCCGGTCACAATGTCGCCGCCCGCAAAGACTCCTTTTTTGGAAGTCTTGCCTGTTTCTGCGTCGGCGACAATGTTTCCCGTTTTTGTCAGTTCCATCTCCGGCGTTGTTGAAGTCAGCAAGGGATTCGGGCCCTGTCCGATGGCCACGATGACCATATCGACATCGATCACGTGTTCGGAGCCTTCTATCGGAACAGGCCGTCTTCTGCCCGATGAGTCCGGCTCACCCAACTCCATCTTGATGCACTCGATTCCTTTAACCCATCCTTTTTCATTCCCCAGAATGCGAATGGGGTTGGTCAAGAGATGGGGCTGGACTCCTTCCTCGAAGGCATTTTCAATCTCTTCCGCCCGGGCGGGCATCTGTTCTCTGGCCCGGCGGTAGATCAAATAGACATTTTCCGCTCCCAGGCGAAGCGAGGTCCTGGCGGAATCCATGGCCACGTTCCCGCCTCCGACGACGGCGATATTTCTTCCATAGTGGATCGGCGTGTCGAATTCAGGGAAGAGATAGGCTTTCATCAGGTTCACACGCGTCAGAAACTCGTTGGCGGAATAGACACCGTTCAGGTTCTCCCCGGGGATTCGCATGAAATAGGGCAGGCCGGCCCCGGTCCCGACGAAGACGGCGTCATAGCCGTCCTTGAGAAGGTCGTCGATGGTGAAGGATTTTCCGACGACCTGGCTCACCCGCATTTCGGCGCCCAATTTCGCGATGTATTCGCTCTCGCGTTGGACGATCCACTTGGGAAGCCGGAACTCCGGAATCCCGTAAACCAGGACGCCCCCCGGCTTGTGGAGAGCTTCAAAAACGGTGACTTTGTGCCCCATCCTCGTGAGTTCGCTCGCCGCGGTCAGGCCCGCCGGGCCGGCTCCGATGACGGCGACTTTCTTCCCCGTCGGGCTGGCGATCTTGGGCAGGCGCACGTCCCCCTGCTGGAATTCATAATCGGCCACGAATCTCTCCAATCGACCGATGGCGATGGGCTGCCCTTTTTTAGACAGAACACAAGCCGTCTCGCACTGCTCTTCCTGAGGGCAGACGCGGCCGCAGATGGCGGGAGGCTGTTCTTTTCTTTGATCTTGCGAATGGCTCCGATGAAATCCCCCTGCTTGACGAGTTCGATAAAACCGGGAATGTCAATATCGACCGGACATCCCGCGATGCAGGGGGATTTCTTGCAGCTCAGACATCTCGAGGCTTCCCGCAGAGCCCGCTCCTTGGTGTATCCCAGGGCGACCTCGTTGAAGTTCTGAACCCTGAGCTTGGGATCCTGCTTGGGCATGGGCTCTCTTTTGTTGGCCTTTTTCAGCTTCTGTTCGGCCTCCATGAGCCTGCACTCGTGGTCCCACATCGCCCGGTGTTCCTCGCGCCTGTACATCTCAGATCGCTTGAGGAGTTCCTGGAAATCGACCTGATGGCCGTCAAACTCCGGACCGTCCACGCAGACAAACTTGGTCTCATTTCCCACCGTGATCCGGCAGCCGCCGCACATGCCCGTGCCGTCCACCATCAGGGAGTTGAGGCTGACGATGGTCGGGATGCCGTGCTTTTTCGTCAGTCCGCAGACGGCTTTCATCATTACCCCGGGTCCAATCGCCACGACGAAATCGATCTTCACTTTCTCATCGATCAGCCGCAGGAGCTCGTCGGTGACAAAGCCGTGGCGTCCCTCCGTGCCATCATCCGTTGTCAGATAGAGCTCGTCGCTGACAGAGCGCATCTCCTTTTCTAAAATGATCATCTCCTTGGTCCTGGCGCCGATGATGGAGATGATCCGGTTTCCCGCCTCCTTGTAAGCTTTGGTGATGGGATAGACAGGGGCGACGCCGACACCGCCGCCGATGCAGACCACGGTCCCGTGCTTCTTTATGGCCGTCGGTTTCCCCAGGGGACCGGCGACATCCAGGAAAGCTTCACCCACCTTGAGCCGGTCCATCTTTCGAGTCGAAACCCCGACGACCTGGACGACAAGGGTGATGGATTGCCGATCGGGCTGGCGGTCGACGACCGTGAGGGGAATCCGTTCGGCATAATCGTCGGCCCGGACGACGACGAATTGGCCGGGCCGGACGGAACGGGCGATTCCGGGAGCGTAGACTTCGAAGAGCGTGATGGACGGGGCGAGGCTCTCCTTTTTCAGGATTTCGTTGGGCTGACGTTCGGTCTTGGAGTTTAAATCTGGGCTGCTCATGTCTATCTCTTTTGTTTCTGGTAGGGAAGATACACGGAGAAAGTGCTGCCTTTTTCCGGTTTGCTCTTCACCTCGATGTGACCAAAATGGGAATCGACGATCTTCTTGGCGATCGCCAGACCCAACCCCGTTCCGCTGACCTTGCTCGTGCTCTTGTTTTCGACCCGGAAGAACTCCTCGAAGATCTGGGGAAGCTGATTCTGGGCAATCCCGATGCCTGTGTCCTTGATGTGAAAACCGATGTAGTTTTCGTCCTTTGTCGCATCAATCGTGATAGATCCGTTCTCGACGTTGTATTTGATGGCGTTGCTGATCAGGTTGGTGAAGAGCTTCTCCATGTCCTGGACATCGGCCTGAACGGCGGGGGGCTTTTCCGCAAACTCGACTCTGAAAGTAATCTTCTTCCTCTTCGCTTCCGGCCGGAAAAAATCGACAATCTTGTTGACAATCTCGTCGACTTGCACAGTCTCCATTTTCTGGGCGACCTTTCCGGCCTCGATCTTGTTGATCTCCAGGAGGTCGTTCACGAGCGCCAGAAGGGACCGGGCCCGCTCTCTGGCGCGCTCGAGCCACTCCTTCTTCTGGCGATCGTCTCCACCGGCCTCCCCCGAAATCACGACATCCAGCCATCCCTCGATCGCGGCCAGGGGTGAGCGGAGTTCGTGCGCCACCATGGTGACGAATTGCGTTTTGATTTTTTCGATTTCTTTGAGTTTGGTGATGTCCCTGAGAACGGTGACGGCGCCCAGGACGTTTCCCTGCTCGTCTCGAATGGGGGCGATCTGGGCCATCAAAACGGAGCTCGGATCGCCGATCTGAATTTCTTGGCTGATCATCGAAAGGCTGGTGTCCAGAAAGGTCAAGATTTTTGGGAGAGACTCGATGACGGATTTGTTCTTTATATAATGAGACAAAGATTTGCCGGGTTCGTCGGTCCCGCTGAGACGGAGCATCTTCACCGCCGACGCGTTCCAGAGAACCAACTGCTGTTCGAGGTTGGTGACCAGGACCCCGTCGGCCATGCACGCGATGATCGTCCTGAGCCGGCTCTTCTCGCTGGCCAGCTCCAGAAGCCTCTGCTCCCTTTCCTGATGGAGTTTTTGGGCCTCGAGCCGGAGCTCCCGTTTCTCCAATCCCCTCTTGACCAGGACCGCCAGTGTCTCGGGGGTAAACGGTTTGGGCAGATAATCGTAGGCCCCTCTTTTCGTCGCCTCGACGGCTGTTTCGATGGTCGCATACCCGGTGATGACAACCACGATGACTTCGGGGTCGATCTCGCGGACCTTCTTGATCAGATCCAGACCGCCGATTCCGGGCATCATGAGATCCATCAGAATAAGGTCGTACGATTTCTCCTTGACTTTTTGGAGTCCGATCGTCCCGTCCTCGGCCAGATCGACGGCGTATCCCTCCTCCGCGAGAGCGCGCTTGCATCCCTCGCGAATTCCCATCTCATCGTCGACGACAAGAATGTTGGCCTGATGATTCAATTTGAGTCTCTCTTTTTTTCCAGGAGCTTCTCGACCCTGTCAATGAGAACCTCCGGCATGACCGGTTTGTCCAGAAAGTCGTCGGTTTTCATCCAGTACCCGTCGTCTTGAAACGAAAAATGAAAGCCGGTCGTCTCACCCACGGAGGTCACCATCAGAATCGGGATCTTCTTGAACAACGGGTCCGTCTTGATCTTCTTGCTGAAAGAAAACCCGGCATCGTGCTTCTCCATGATCAAATCAAGAATGATCAGGTCCGGCATCTCCGCCCGGACGCGTTCCATTCCCTCCTGTCCGTTTGTCGCGGTCAGGACTTCATATCCGTGATTTTTCAGGACGGCCTTGTGCATCTCCAGAAAATCAGTGTCGTCGTCAACCAATAAGATCTTTCCTTTGGATTTCATGTTGCTTTCCTTCGGACGCCTTTTTCAAATCCGTGATCGGGCTGCCGTTTTTCAACCACTCGCTCTCGCTCAAGACAGGTAACTGGAGGATAAAAGTGGCTCCCTTGCCCACCTGACTCTCGGCGTGGATTGATCCCTTGTGCCGGGAAACGATACCATAAACCAGGGCAAGCCCGAGTCCGGTTCCTTTCTCTTTCGTCGTAAAAAAAGGATCAAAGAGCCTGGGAAGGTGCTCCTCGGGGATTCCCTTGCCCGTGTCCGTGATCCTGATCTCTATTTTTCGACCCCCGTCGACCGATCGGGTTCTTATGGTCAGAGTCCCCTTTTCATCCATCGCTTGAGCGCCGTTCAGGATGATGTTGAAAAAGACCTGTTTGAGAAGGTCAGGATCGCCGGCGGTGGTCGGAAGGGAGGGATCCGATTGGATCTGCACCTCGATGTTGTGAAACAGGGACTGTTTGACCAGCAGAGACAACGCCTCCTCGATCAGCTTGTCGATCCTCACCGGCACCGGTTTTATCTTGGTTTCCCGGGAATAGCTCAACAGGTCCTTGATGATTTTCGCCGCCCGGTCCGCTTCTTGAACGACGAGGCTGATGTCTTTCTGCCATTGTTCGTTTTGCACAGTTCTTTCTGCAGAATCCGGCTGAACATCATGATCGCCCCAATGGGGTTGTTCAACTCGTGAGCAACGCCGGCGGCCAGCTGGCCGAGGGAAGCCATCTTTTCGCTTTGGACGAGCTGTCTCTGAGTCCGCTCCAGCTCCTCGTGAGAGCTCTTCATTTGCTCATGCGATTTTTCCAGCTTTGAGTACAGGCCCTGCAGCCTTTCCAGAAGATAGTGGGGACACATTTCCATCTCGGCCAGTCCCTGGACCACGGCCTTGGCCTTGTTCCAACAGGAATCGTATCCGCAGGCGCCGCAATCGAAGTTCTGGTCGGGGTAGGTTTTCCCGAGTTGGGCCAGGACGGCCTGGATCTCCGCGTCTTTGGGATCGGGCATGGCGACATCACGCGCCGCAAAAGTTCGCCCAAGGTTCAAACTGAACAACTCTTTGAGACTGTCCTTCCCTTCCGGCTGGCTCCTCTCATCCTGTGATTTTATGAAATCCACCACGATCTGCTTTCGACTGGGTCCCGAAATGCTCTTGTCCGTGATGGGGCCGTTGATGCAGCCTTGGCAGAACAAGAGATCCAAAAACTTGGACCGGATCTTCCCCTCCTGCAACTGCTTCACCGCCCGCATGGCCTCGTGGGCCCCGGCCTCGACCACGTAGTCCAGGTTCAGGAGGTCCTGGTCAAAACCGACGCATTTGCTCATGCCTCCCGAGATCCCCAGGATCCTTCCGCACCTGCTTCGGGGTCCGTCGAACTCGGAGGGCTCTTGTTCTTCCCGATCGATTCCTTTCATCTTGAGCGCGTTGGTGATGTCATGGTAAGTCAAGACATAATCGATGTGGGCCTTGCTGTAACGGTTCATGCGTTCCCAGATTCTGGAGATGCAGGACCCGACAAAAACGACTTTCGTGCCGGCTCCACGGAGATGTTTGACGGCCATTCCGCAGGCGACCATGGGAGAGACGATCGGCACGAGTTGGCCGACCAGCGCGGGCACGAACTTTTCAATATAGTAGACAAGCGATGGACAAAAAGAGGAGATCCAGGATGATTCCTCATAGTGGAGAATCCAGGTATGGTAGGCCCTGGTCACGAGTTCCCCCCCTATGGCCGCCTCCCAGACTTCACTGAAGCCGAGTTTTTTCAAGGCGGTCACGAGCTGGCCGGGCGTTCCCTTATCCAGAACCGCAGGAAATGTCGGGTCCAGGCAGACCACCACTTTTTTGTCGGACTCCAGGAGCTCCAGGACGTTTTTGATTCCCGTGTGGGGTCTCACCGCGTCGTGAGGACAAGTCTTATAACAATTTCCGCAGAGAATGCACCGGCTCCAGATCCGTTTGACCTCACCCTGGTCAATTTTCAAGGCATTGGTCTGGCACTCCCGGACACAGCGGTAGCACCGTCGGCATTTGCTATCAGATATGCTCAGGACATCCATGGATATCGGCCAGTGCTCAGCCCTTCCTCTTGGCGGAGGTGAGTTTTTCGATTTCGTCGGTGAAGACCTTGGGACTGACCGGCTTGTCCAGAAGAATGTCGGCGCCGGTCGCCTTCAAGACTTCCTCATTGGAGGAGAATTCCAGACCTGTCTGGGCTCCGATGGATGTCAGCAGCATGACCGGGAGGTCGCGGTACTTTCCCTTTATCTTTTTGCTCAACTTGAAGCCCGAATCAAACTGCTCCATCATGACATCCAAAACGACCACGTCCGGCCGGCTCTTTGACAATTTATCCAGGCATTCTCTTGAGCTCTTCGCCGTGGCGACAGCGTATCCCCTGTTCTTCAATACGGCCGAGTGCATCTCCAGGAAATCAACATCATCATCGACGATCAGGACTTTCTTTTCTCTTTTCTGGTCGGTTTTTTTCGACTGTTTCATCACCAAGGAGAGAATGCGACGGAGGCTGTCCTGATCCTCGACCGCCTCTTCAACCTTCTCCACCAGTTTTCCCCCTTCATGGTACTGGTACTGGATCTTGGAATCGCACTGAACGTGGCAGCGGAATATCTGCTTCAGAGCCTCTTCCGCATTGGAGAGATCCAGCTTCTGGCCCTTAAAAAATGGACAATCGGTCCACTCACCCGGGTTGATCATCGCCATGAGCTCCGGACAATAAACCTGGATGAAAGATGCCTTTTTTTTCTCCATGGTTAGAAACTCCCGAAATAATTCTGAACTTCCAGAGGATTTGCAATCTTGGCATTAAACAAGAGTGTTTCTCTATGGTCTGCTAATCGCTAATTATCGTAATTGAGTCCTCTTCCCAGCCTGGGCTTTTGCGCCTTGGACCATCATATCCGAGGTTTGAGTATAGGCCAAAGGTCGATTTTCGTCAACCCTGGTTCCCCCCTGAACGCCTCTCCCACACCTGCCGCAGAGAATTGTTGAAAAAAAAACGCCGGAGGGCTAAAATGAGCCGCCCTTTCTGGATTCTCCGGCCCGTTCCGTAAAAGCCAAGAAAGATGAAAACAAAAAGACTTTTGCTGTTCTGTTTGATGATATCGTTCGTCCTTCCATCTTTCTTCTTTGCGGCCGAGGTCAAGGCGGTCCGGGTCAAACAGGGGCCCAAGATCGACGGCCTCCTTTCTGATCCCGTCTGGCAGGCGGCCACCCCATTTTCCGATTTCCGGATGGTCGAGCCCCTGCCCAATCAGGATCCCACAGA
The DNA here is from genome assembly GCA_963770045.1 of Candidatus Aminicenantota bacterium. Lineage (GTDB taxonomy): Bacteria > Acidobacteriota > Aminicenantia > Aminicenantales > CAVYOD01 > CAVYOD01. The sequence continues at coordinate 20,145 of CAVYOD010000014.1, forward strand.
AAAGACCGAGCTGCGAATCCTCTACGATGATTCGTGCCTCTATATCGGTGCGCTCTGCTACGATCGCGAGCCGAACCGGATCGCGGCAAATTCCCTTGCCCATGACGGCGGGGGACAGCAGGGGGGCATGGGCTATGACCACATGCCCCAGGGTCCGAGCGAAGATATCATCCGCGTCCTCCTCGACCCCTTCCAGAACAAGCGGACCGCCTACATCTTCTTCGTCAACCCCCTGGGCGCCAGGGGTGAAGGGCTGGCAACGGGTGGACAGCCCAGTCTCAACTGGGACGGCATCTGGGAGGCGGACAGCCGCATCGTTGAAAACGGCTGGAGCGCGGAGCTCAGAATCCCGTTCAAGACCATCTCTTTCAATCCCGGGCTCACGGCCTGGGGCATCAACGTGGAACGGACCATCGCCCGCAAGCAAGAGACCGTCAGGATCTCCGGCACGAACAGGGACAGCAACTTCAATAATCCGATGGAGGCGGGCCGGCTGACGGGAATCGAAGATGTCAAACAGGGGAAGGGGATAACTTTCCGACCTTACGGCCTGGCCAGCACCCAGAGAAACCGTTTCCCCTCGGATGGCCTGAACGGGAAGCTGGACGGCGGATTCGACGTCTACAAAAACTTCACTCCAAACCTGGTCGGCGTCGTCAGCTACAACATGGATTTCGCCGAGACCGAGGTCGACGAGCGCCGCATCAACCTCACCCGCTTCCCGCTGTTTTATCCGGAGAAAAGGATGTTCTTCCTGGAGGGCTCCGAGACTTTCAACTTCAGTTCGAGCATCAGCTTCATGCCCTTCGTCAGCCGGTCGATAGGTCTCTACCAAGGCAATCAGGTCCCCGTCGTTTTCGGAACCAAACTCTACGGCAAGATCGGACGGACGAACCTATCCATCCTCGACGTCCAGACCGACCGGTTCGGGTCACTCCCCGGCACGAACTTCCTGGCCGCGCGGATGACCAGGGATATCTTTTCCGAGAGCAAGGTGGGCTGGATCTTCACCAACGGCAGCCCCGCGGGCGAGAGAAATTCTCTGGCCGGTGTGGACCTCACCTACTCGACCTCCAAGTTCAGGGGGAACAAGAACCTCATGCTCGCCACCTGGATGGCCTACAATTGGAACGAAAAGAAACAAGGCCGGCATCACGGCTTTGGCTTCAGGGCCAACTATCCCAACGACCTCTGGAACATAGAGAGTACGTATGCCTACTATGGAGAGTCATTGGACCCTGCCCTCGGCTACATGATGAGGCAGGGCATCCAGACCGCCTACCTCAGGATTAATTTTCAGCCTAGGCCGACCGGCGGTCTTCTCAAAAGACTCGTCCGGCAGTTCTTTTTCGAGGGAAGCGGCGACTTCTACTGGGATCTCTCGGGGAGGCTTGAGACAAGCCGTCTCTCGTTTTCACCCCTCAGGCTGAGGACGGAGAGCGGTGAGCAGATCGGCTTCACCGTCCTCTCCAACCGCGACGTCCTGCCCTACAATTTCGAGGTCGCCCGGGGTGTCGTCTTGCCCGTCGGGGTCCTACGATTTCAGAAACTATAGCCTCGCGTTCGACACAGCGTCCTTTAGGCCGGCGATCTTCGATCTGAACTACAACTTCGGGGAGTTCTACTCTGGTCATTACGACGATCTAAAAATAGGAGCCACCCTTAAATACAAAGGCTTTGCCAACTTGGCGCTGGACACCGACCTGGTTCGGGGCAGACTCCCCCAAGGACGCTTCAGCGAGAACGTCTTTCAGGTCAAGGCCGACATTTTCCTGTCGGCCGATCTCGGCTTCATGAACTATATCCAGTACGACGACATCTCCAGGCAGCTGGGCTGGAGCGCCCGCATCCGCTGGCAGGTCTCCCCTGGCAATGAGATTTACATCATCTACAACAAGAACTGGGAGAAGCGTTGGGACCCCACGAGCCGGTTCTTCCCCCTCCAGGAGCGGGGAGTCTTGAAGATATCGTTATCTATAAGACCCTAAACGTCCTCTCGTCATTCTCGTGCCCCGTCCATCTCGTCAAGAGAAACGCAAATCCTGATTTCTTTTGTCTTGGTTTTATTTGCGGGAAAACCTGAAGCCCTCCCCGGCCCCCACGGGATTGCAAGCGTTCGCCGAAACGATCAAATTCTTGACTGAGGGGCCCGCTTCCGGTAGAGTCCTGGGTGGGCACGCAGATGCACCTTCTGCGAAGAATATCAGCAGAAGGCACGCGGGGACCGATCAGTTCCGGTCAGCCGCACCTTGAAAAATATCTTTTTTTCCCCGTCATCCTGATGACCCTGTTCCTGCTGCCGCTTCACGCGGCGGGACAAAATCCTCCCCGGCCGGGTGGACCGTCTCAAGAGCAGGATATCCAAAAAGACCGGGAACCGGGAAGCTTGAACCAGCGATTCGCGGCTCTCCTCCAAGACATGAAGAACGGCCGTTATGGGACCGTTATTTCAGGCTGCAAAGAGATCATCCGGACGGACAGCTCTTTTCATCAGGCTTATCGTCTGCTCCTCGAAGCTTCGGTGAGCAAAGACAAGAACGGCTTCCGCTCGTCCTGCCGTCCAGGAGACTCTCTCTTTTCTAGAGAATTCTCTCCGCAAGGATCCGAAAAGCAGTTATTATTTTTATGGGCTCGGGCTGTATTACAAGAAGGTCAAGAATTATGTGCTGGCCGCGGAAAACCTGGAAAAAAGTGTATCTTTGGGTGCCCCTTTCTGGGAAGCCTACGAAGAATTATTAACCTGCTACGAGACCAAAGCCGACATCGGAAGAGAAGACGCCTTTTTAAAAAACCAGATCCGGGTTCATCCGGACAACCCCCTCTTGCGCCAGGCTCAGGGTGTCATCTATTATCTGGGCTCTGAGTATGCGGCGGCCTTAAAAGCCATGGAGATAGCGCTCGCCGTCCATCTGCAGCGGGGAGACAAAAAAGCGCAGGCCCGCTGCCTGGCCTGGATGAGCTATGTCGCAAGCGTATTCCAACGATTACCCGAGATCACTGGAACTGGTGAAACGAGGCCTCAAGATCTCTCAGGAATCTGGGGACAAGGCTGAAGAGGCCTACCTGCCTCGTCCAGATCAGCTTTATCTGGATTGATCTAGGCAATTATTCCGAGGCCTTAAAGAGCTGCCTCAAGGCTCTGGCGATCCTGGAGGAATTTCCCGACCGGACAATCGAGAATCTCTGCCGGCGAACCCTGGGCATCGTCCAATTAGAGCTGGGCAATACGCTCAAAGCCAGGGAATATCTGGAATCGACTTTGGCCTTTTATCAGGATGAGCATGACCTCCGAGGCCAGGATATTTGCCTCTATTGGTTGACGCTCCTTCACAAGGATAGAGGCGATTTCGCCCGGGCGATGGATTGCGCCGAACGGGCCTTGAAGATCAGCCGGCGAATCGGGTTTAAAACGGGCGAGGCCTTCCACCTCACCTCCATCGGCGACCTCTATCTCTCCCTGGGAAATTATGTGAAGGCCCTGGCGTACAACGAGCAGGCGCTTCGGGTGACCGAGGAGTACGTCAGCAAATGGAGCCGGGAAGAATGCCTGAGCACAATCGGTTTTGTCTATCTTGAAATGCAGGACTATCCGCGGGCCCTGGAATATTTCGAGAGAGCCTTGAAGTATATCCAGAAAATAGGACACGAGAGAAAAGTCGCCCAGTGTCTGTCGAATATCGGCTATGCTTACTTCAAACTGGGGGATCTTGGACGCGCGTCCGAATACTTCCTGAGAAGTCTGGCCTCTGCTCAGGGCAGCGGGAATAAAATGGTCCAGGCTCTGAACTGCGACAGACAGGGTGATCTGTTAAATTCAAGGGGCCAGATTGAAGAGGCGAAAAAGTACTACGAAAGGGCTCTCGCCCTGGGCCACGAGATCGGCCAGCCCGGAATTATCTGGCAGGCCTATGCCGGACTTGGTTCCCTGTTCGCGCAGCAAAAAGACGTCGGACCGGCCATCGCTTTTTACAAAAATGCGGTCGACGTCATCGAAGACGTCAGGAATCAGATCCAGGTGAGGGAATACAGCGCCGGCTTTTTCAAAAGCAAAATCCCGATCTATGAGAATCTCCTCGGTCTGCTTTCCGAGCGGAACAGCCGCGAGGACTCGCCGAGATGCGCCGAGGAGTGCTTTTATTATGCCGAGAGGGCCAGAGCCCGGTCGCTGCTTGATGATCTGCAACAGGCCAAAATTGATCCGGCCTCCCTTCCGGCTTTTAGGGACCGAGAAGTGGAGATCGGCCAGGCTTCGAGGCGCGTCTCGGAACTCGTGTCCGAACTCAACAATCCGTCTCTCTCCAAAAAAGAACGAGGCGAGCTCCTGCAAAAATTCGAAAAAGCCGAGGACGAATTCCAGGGGCTGATCGACGGCGTCAAAAGAGAAAGGTCTAGCTATTTGCAGGTCCTTGCCCCTCGGCCGTTCACGGCCCCAGAGATCCAGGCCAGGCTCCTGAATCAAGACACGGCTCTGATCGAGTATTTCGTTGGAGAAAAGAATATATTTATTTTCTCATTGACTCGAGACAATCTTATCGCCCGCCGCCTGCCCGGCGAGCTCAGCGGACAGACCCTGCGCTTGATGAATGACTATATCAAGCTGCTGGCCTCGAAGAACATCGACCTCACGGATTGCCTGGCGCCTGGTGAACGGCTCTATGAAATGCTCCTGATGCCGGTTCTGGCCGCGTTGCCTCAGTCTGTCCACAAGCTCATCATCGTCCCCGACCGTAATCTGAATTATCTTCCCTTCGAGACCCTCTCTCGGCTCAAAAGCGGGCAGGCGAAGAAACGCACGTTCCTCATAGAAGATTATAGTATTTCCTATGCTCCTTCGGCTGCGACGCTCATCCAGATCATGGAAAAAAGGCAGAAGAACAGAAGTCAAAAAGAGCTCCTGGCCATCGGCGACCCTATTATCGGCGGAAACGAAAATCATCTCGGGCACGGCACGAAGAGCGAGGATTTCGTCCAGGAATACTACCTGGAAAGAAGATTCGTCCTCTCGGCGCTCCCCTTCGCCTCGAAAGAGATTGAAGCCATCTCCAGATTTGTCCCCAAGGATGAAAAGCGGATCCTCTGCCGAGAAGAGGCCACGGAAGGAAACGTCAAAAAGACGGACCTCTCAGGCTACAAGATCATTCATTTTGCCACCCACGGCCTGGTGGATGAGAGAATCGCCAGTCGCTCGGCTTTGGTCCTGAATCTGAATAGCGACCCCTCGGAGGACGGCTTCTTCCAGCTCAGCGAGATCTACCAGACCCAACTCGATGCCGACCTGGTCGTTCTTTCGGCTTGCCAAACCGCCAGGGGAAAGATGGAAACGGGCGAAGGAGTCCAGGGATTATCCAGGGGCTTTTTCTGCGCCGGAGCGAGGTCGGTTGTCGCCAGCCTGTGGAACGTCAATGACCGGTCATCGGCAGAATTCATGAAACGATTTTATCAATATCTCAGGCAAGGCAAAACAAAACAGGATGCCCTGCGTTTGACCAAGCTCAGGATGCTCCACTCCAGATATGATCGTCCCTACGATTGGGCTCCGTTTATCTTGATTGGAGAGGCTGACGCTCTGATCGCGCTCAGCAAGCCTTCGCTCTTAGACCGGCTCAGTTCTTTTTGATCCTGAACTTCCCAAATTCTGATTCAAACGTTTGATGGTCTTCGAGGTGGGCGCTGACTTTCCAGAAATAGACTTCCGATCTCTCCAGGCCGCGGGAGACGTCTTCGGGAAGCATGAAATTTCCCTGAGTCAGGGGGACGCTCTGGTAGACCGGATTGAGCAGCTTATCAAATATCTCGAGAGTATAAGACTGGGCCCCCTCGAGGAGGGTCCACTCAAAAACGAGGGAACCCAGCTTTGTCTCCCCGCGGGGCTCGAGCAAAACGACCTGCCACTCTCCGGGAGACCTCTCCCGGTCATTGATGCGGGGAGCTCTGACAAGCAAGAGAACAGAGATCAAGAGGAGCGCACACGCGGTTGCCACTATGGCCGGGATCCTTAATTTGGGGAGGAAACTGCTTTTTCTGGCCTTCCTCTGGGCCCTCAGGGACTGAAGTTCTGCGCGGGCCTGTTGTCTCAAGGAGCGAACATCCAGCTTCTCCCAATCCGTGCCTTCGAGTTTCTTCAGAATCGCATCCCCCTGCGTGCTCAACTCTTGGGCGGCTCCAAGAAGAGGCAAACACTCCGCGCAGGCCATGATATGGCTCAGCAGCTTGGATTTCTCTTCAACGCTTTTCTCCCCCAAGAACAATTCGATGACCGCCGTTCTCTCGGCGCATCCCTTTTTTTTCTTGAAAACTCTCATGATTTTCCCGGAGAAGCGATCACTCATGTGGAACCTGTCTGCCTGGCCCGACAAGATCACTCCGTCTCTCCTTGTCCGGCCCGATTTTTTCTCTCAGGTCATCTATTCCTCTGTAAAGCAGATGCCGCACTTTTGTTTTGTCCCAGCTCAAGAAATGGCTGATGTCATCGATGGACATCCCTTTCAGATAGAGCCTGAGAACGTGTTTTCGGTTCTCGCCGAGCGATTCCACCGCGTCCTGGACGAGAAGGCTCGTCTCTTTATCCTCGAGAAGGATCTCCGGCGATCCCATCTCTCTACCTCCATCTTGGGGGAAAACGTCCGAATAGATCCTTTTGAGATCGGGCAATTCTCGAGACGGGCTCTGTTTCAGCATCTTTCTCAGCTCGTCGATGGTCGTGGTAAAAGCCACCTTCTTTATATAGGACGGCAATTTATCGACTTTTTTGCCTTTTTTTAGAAATTTCCAGATCTTGATTTTGACTTCCTGCTCGATGTCCTCGAGGTCAATCCCGTCTCTTTGATAGACGTGGTTGGCGATGATCCGGCGGATGAGGTGCGAGAAACTCTCAATGACCTCGTTTATTTGGGACTCAATATCTTGCATGCTTGTGCAGAGTGTATCATAAATGCTGGCACAAATTAAATATCCCGGCCGTCCTATAAAGCGGGAATGGAGCTTGTGTTCTGGAATGTCTAAAATCCAAACTCTGTTCGCGGGGAGGTCATTTATGTCGGAAAAATTGAACCGGAGGAGCTTTTTCAAGAGATCGGCGCAGTTGGGAGTTATCGGCCGTCGCGGCCAACGGTCTTCTTTCGTCCATCCTCGGGAGCCCGTATCTCCGGGCCGCCGGAGGCGTAGCGCCCGATATGGCCGTCGTCACGGGCGCGGATTATGCTAAGGGGACGGCGAAAGCCATCGAGATTTTGGGCGGGATGGAAAGGTTCGTGCCCAAGAATTCCCGGGTCGCCCTGCTCCCTAACACGCAGAGCAATCACCCCGGAACCTACACCAAACCAGAGATCCTCAGGACGGTGATCAGGCTGTGCAGGGAGGCCGGCGCGAAGGAGATCAACTGCCTGAGCTGGCTGACCCAGAAGCACTGGGACTCGACGGGTCTGGCCGCGGCCGTTGCGGCCGAGGGAGCCGGCCTCAAATTGATCCCACGAGAAGAAGCGTATTTCCAGGCCCTGGCCGTGCCCAAGGGGAAGGCCCTCAAAGAGACGAAAATCCTCAAGGAGCTCTCCAATCACGATGTCTTTATCGACATGCCAATCACCAAAGACCATGCCGGAAACAGATTCACAGGCACGATGAAAAACCTGATGGGGGTCAATTTCCCCGACATCAACCGGACCTTTCACACCGGGGATTTCAAAACCAAGCCCGACGATGTCGAGCACCTCGATCAATGCATCGCCGACCTGAACACGGTGGTCAAGCCGACTCTCCTGGTCGTTGACGCCACCGAGTTTATCACGACGAACGGGCCCTTCGGGCCGGGGGAATTGGCCAAGCCCCAGAAGATCGTCGCCGGGGTGGACAGGATTGCGGTGGACGGCTATTGCGCGACGTTGCTGGGGATGAAACCGGAGGACGTCATTATGATCAAGCGCGGGTTCGAGCACGGACTGGGAGAGATCGACCTGAAAAAAGTCCGGATCAAGGAAATGAGCCTCTAGGAGGCTCCGCAAGACCCTGTTCCGGGAACATCACGGACCTGCGGTGCGCTCAAGGAGCGGCACGTCCGGCCGGGGGTTGAGTCGAATCCGTCATTTTTTCCGGCTGCTGCTATCCTTAACGTAGAGCGGCTTTTCTTGCATCAGCCTTTCAATGTCATCGATTTCTTTGGGGACGTTCTTCGTCAGGATTTCGCAGCCGGTTTCGGTGACTACGACGTCATCTTCAATGCGGATGCCGAGCTACTTTTCCGGGATGTAAATTCCCGGTTCAACCGTGAAGATGCTTCCGGGGACGACCTGGCTCTCGAGGCTCCCGATAGACTCAGAAAGGCTGATCCCGAAGAGCAGCGGATTGAATAACGACCCCCCGTTCAGGGGATGGCACGTGGAATGATTGAAGTATTTCTTATATCCCGCCTTCTCAATGACGCCCATGGCAGTCGTGTGAACGTCCTCGAGGGTCACCCCCGGCCTGATCACGGAGATGGCTTTTTTCTGAGCTTCCAAAACGATGCCGTAGATCTTCCTCTGCTCCGGAGTGAATTTCCCCGAGACGGGAATCGTCCTGGTCAGGTCGCTGGCGACGTATTGGTAGGAAGTGCCGATGTCGATGACCAGCAGGTCTCCGCCCTTCATCAAACGGTCGTTTTTGCGGTGATGGAGGATGCACGAATTGGGGCCGGAGCCGATGATCGTGAAAACCGCCTTTTGGGCGCCGTTCTTTCTGAAGATATAGCTCACCAGCGCCTCGATCTCATACTCATACATCCCGGGCCTGCAGAATCGGGCGGCTTCCGAGAAGGCGTCTCCGGTCACGGCGCAGGCCCTGCCCGTTACGGCGATCTCCCGGGCGGATTTCTTAGACCTCATGTGATCGAGAACCGGCGAGAGGTTTTTGACCTTGACACCGGGAAGGATCTTCTTGATCGCCTCGACGAATTGAAGGCCCGGGGGTGAGCCTGGGATCGTCGGAGATTCCGCTCGCCGGGCTCTTCGGAGGGAGATAAAGTGTCGTCTTCCAGAATTCGGATTTTCCCGTTTTCCCGGCGATCGATGAAGGGACAAGAATCAATTTTGCGCCGGCGATATCAACGCCGGTCAGATGATAAAAGTCTTCATTGACCCCCCGTCTCGCGGCGATCCCGACGAGATCATTCCCGATGAGAGCTACTCCGTCGGAGATCAGAGAACAGAGTTCGTTGCGTTCTTCTTTGAAGTCCGAAGGGGCCAGCGTTTTGTCCTGACAGGACACGGGCCGAACGAGGAATTGAAGTCCAAAGGAAAGAGTCACCAAAAGCCAAAGACGGAATCCGGTCTGAGTTTTCACTTTGAAGCCCTCCCGGCGCGCCGTCATCCGGCCGCCTCAAAGTTTATTTTTTTGGAAATTTGACAAGCCCGGCTTCTTCCAGCGCCTTAACGTGATTTAGGAATTCGCTGGCCGGGACCGGCTGGAATTCGAGGCTCAGTGTCGTCCTGATCTGTCCCAGGCTTTTCCGGCCATCGATTGAGGCAAACAACTCCAGCAGGTATCCATATCCATACTTCTCAAAGACGGCCTTCTGAACATCGGGATGTTTTTGCAGGGCCCCCGAGATCTCCATGAACGGCATCCCGTCGCCCAACTTGACTGGTTTGACCTTGGCGGGGATCATCTTATCGAGGGCCAGCTCCTCGGCGGAGGCTTTCAGGAAGACGGGCTTGAAGCCGTTGAGTTGAGCCACGGCAAGATAGTGCATCTTGACCTGCTCGGTGTACGGTGCTGAAAGTGCAAGAACACTTTTGGCCACGCTGTCCAGGTAGGCCTCGACTTTCTTGCTGTTGCCCGAGAGGTCTTTGATCTTGGCCAATGCCAGGCTTGCGAGCCGAACAGATTCCTGGATATTTCTGGCCGTATTCTGATAAGTGACACCGTTGTCGCCACCTCTGAGACGCGAGACCTCCCGCACGCTGCGGACGGCTGTGTCCTTTAATGAAATCCAGTCTATCTTCGTATGTCGCCCGGACCAGGTTTTTCAGGACCTCCTCGTTTCCCGAGCAGATGGCCAGCGCGGAGGCGGCTCCTATAAAAGCCACCCTCTTGAGTTGGGTCGGGTCAGATTTATCGGGGCGGTCATGGTCTGTGTGATACCAGAGGTCGGGCCAGACATTGAAGGAGAGCGCGGAGATGTCCGGCTCCGATTCCATAAAGACGCCGTGATCGCTTCCGCCCTCATACGGATTGACGAGATATTTAAAGGCCTGCGTCGTTCCGTTTTTTTCCACGATGGGAACCGGGAAATGAACCCAGGGCGTCTGGCTTTCATAGCCGTGTTTCTCGACATTCGTTAAGAAGACGTAATTGGCCAAATTCTTGGCCACGGATTCGACGAAGGATGTTTTCGAGTAGGTCGGAACCTCGATTCCGAAGAAGGCATAGTTCAGATCCAGATTCTCGCCGACCATGTCCATGTTAATCGCACCCAGGATTTTGTCCGCCATCTCCGGATATTTCTTGAAGAAGGCCATGGTGGAGTTCCCTTCATCGCCCATCACGAAATAGATGGACCGTTCCGGCCGTTCGATCTTGCCTTCCCTGATGAGCTTGGTCAGCGTGCGGGCGATCTCTGTCAAAACCACGCACCCGCTCACGTTATCGTTGGCCCCTTGTTTTTGCGGACGCTCGAACAGATGGGCCGTGAACATGAACCTTTTTTATCGGGAGCGGTTCCCTTTATGGTTGCCATCACCGTATCGAGCTTTGCGGGGATGGTGGCTGTTTTGGACGTTGCTTTGAGGACGATCTTCTGACCGCTAAAAATCAGGTCCTTCAATTGCTCGCCGAGCTGGGGCCAGATGTTGAAACCAAACACCTTGTTCTTGATCTTTCCTTTGTCAAGCCTCATGTCGAAGCCGACCTGAAAGGGATCATAGAGAGGTTTGGCGGGAGAGAAATAAGAGATGATCCCCAGCGCCCCTTTTTCAAAGGCCTGGCCGGAAAAATAAGGGTACTCAGGGGTGAGAACGATCTTCCCGGTCAAGTCCATCTCTTTTACTTTGGGGATATCTCTCTTCTCTATGAAGACGACCTCCCCCTCCCAGTCTCCTTCATCACAGTTGCGCGACATCAGGGCGGGGTGTTCCTCGAGCCGGCTCAATCGCTTTTCTTCCGGCTGGACCATCGAGAGCTCGGCATCCAGACCGACCCACCAGCCGCCGCGGCTGGCTCCTTTTCCCCAGGTTCTCGAGCTTGACCTCATCGACCCCGTAATCCTTCAGTTTCTTGGCCAGATACTCGGCCTCGTGAAAGAAGCCTTTGAACTCTTCCTCGGTCCTTATATGTTCGTAGCCGGCCATGGCCACCTCGTTGTTAAAGGCGAGCTGCCCCGAGACTTCATTCAGAATGGCTCGCAGAATTTTCGCGGGAAGAGGCGTCTCCGGAATTTTGCTGACTTCTTGCGAGAACAAGGCTCCCGCGAAGATCAACCCGGCCAGACAAGCCAGGCCCAGCAGGATGTTGTGGCCTTTTTCCAATCTCATTTTTTTCCTCCGTTTTTGGACTCTGGGCGCCCGGATCTGAACCGAAAACTAGCGGACGACTTTGCTCAGAACAATGATCGTCACTTCGTTCTTTTCCTGATCTTCCTTGATTTGCACTTCGGGGGCTTTCAGTGTGAATCCGGCGGTTTTGAAGAGGATGTTTTTATAGGTTTCACCCTCTTGTTTTTCGAAAGTGAACTCGTAGCCTTTTTCGCCGGCTTTAGCCTCGGTGTCTATCCATTCGATCGTCCAGAGAAAGGGCTTGTGGATCGGTGTGTCCACGGTCGTGAGCAGAACATCTCCGAGGGCAAAATCCTTGAGTCCGTTGAGGAAGAGCCCCTCAACGCCGATGGTGACAAACTTCCCCCGGCCCTCGGGGATGATGAGCTCCTTGGTCTTTTTATAATCAATGATATATCTTTTCCCGACGCGGTTCTTGATCACCGCTTTGGCGTCGTCTCTCTCCTTAATCACCGCCTGATGTTTGGTGAAAAGGTCATCATACTTGTATTTGGGTTTCAACCGATCCTCGACCTCTTTTCTCTCGACCTCTGATAAGTTCAGGTATTTCGCGGTGACTTCATCGAGATTCTTTCCCGTCTGGAAAAAATCTTTTTTCCATCCGGGGGAAGAAACGGTCAAGGAGGAGACACTGGAAAACTCCGATAGGTGTAGCATTGCACCAAGGTGTCCAACGTATCATTCATGATGAAGTTGATCGCCTCTGTGGTCTTTTGGTAGACATAACCGTTAGCGTATTTGAAGTCGAAAAAGAAGGGATCGTCTTTCTGGCTCATGTTCGGCTTGTACTTGTTGTCCCTGCAGAGCATAGCCATCTTGACGTCGGAATAGTTAGCCGTGCCCTCTGAGACCGTGGTGTTGGTTTCAAAGGCGATAGCCCCAGGGGTCATGAACTTGTGCTTTTGTCTCCCGGGCCAGGCTGTAGTCTTTAAAATATTCCAGGGCTTTCTTCTTATCTTTTTCCTGGAAGGCCTTGAGGAGGGCGAGCCCCTCGATATTCGAATAGGTCGAATACTCCGGGTTCACCGAGAAATCTTGGTCTTCTTTCTCGTCTCCTTGTCTCTTCATGGCCCGGGTTTGGAAGCCATGGAAAAATTCATGGACATAGAGAAGGATCTCTCCATCGCTTGAAGCCATGGGTTGAAACGCCGGATCTTTTTTTATCTTCGCCTCTTGAATGGCCTTGGCCAGTTCTTCGGGGGTAACCTTCGCCTCCTGGAGCTGGATGCGGATTTTGAGTCCGCCCCCGCCGCCCCCCACCAGAGGGGGGCTTAATTTGATGGGCAGTTCTTCTTTGCGGTTGAGATAGATCTTTTTCCCGCGAATCGCCCGGCCCGGAACAAGCTCATAGCCCTCCGGGATTTTGTCCCGCGGCCCGACGAGCAGAAATACGAGATTCGGATATTGAACCTGGAATTCAACTTCTGGGTAATTATTCCAGCCGGGCCAGATCTTCTCGGCAAATGTGTCCATGAGCCTGTAGGTTTCTTCGAGCCGGAGTAGCTCAACCTCCAGATATCTCTCGAGTTTTGGCGCCGCGGGCAATCGAAAAGATAAAATGACCAGGCCGAGGATAAAGAACACTCCTGCTTTTCGTAATCTCTTTTTGTGCAATATATTTTGGCTCCTGGCGTCGTCCGCACTGAAAAGACCGACCTGATCAATTCTGCTTGACTTTAGATACAACAATGAATTTGACCCTGTTGCCTCATTTCTTTGACCTGGATCTTGGGGGCCTTTAGGGTGAATCCGGACGTTGTGATCACGGCGTTAGTATAAACGTCTCCCTCTTTCTTGCTCGAGGTTATTGAATACTTTTGGCCCTGCGTGTCAACATAGCGGAGGTAGTAAATCTGATCTGTCGCCACCGGCTTTCCCTTGCCTTCGTAGAGGACCTCTTTTATGGAGATGGCCTTCACTCCCTCGGGATAGACCGTCTGCAGTCCTCTTCGAAAAACTTTGGCCGCAGCCTCCGGACTGGGTATCGGATATTCTCCCGTCGGCTTGAAGTTGATAATATATACCTTCCCTTTTTGGGCGAAAAAGGACTTGAAGGCATTGTCTCTCGCCTTCACGACGGCGTCGTGCTTGACAAATAGCGCTTTGGCATTATACTTTGCAGAGAGTCTCTCTTCGACTTTTAGTTCTTCGTTCTTTTTCATGCCCAGAAAATCGGAGATGATGTCCGAAAGATAATGATATTTTGCGGGGATCGATTTTTGCCAGCCCGGAGAAAAGCGGCTGAGCAGGAGCGCTTGAAAACAGCCGTATTGATAGCATTTTTAGAGGCTTTCCAGGGTCATGCCCTTGGAAGCGTCCAGCTCCTGGAGCCTCTGATCGAAGAAAGCTCTTAAGGTCCTTGAAGCCGAAGAAATAAGGATCGTCCTGTCTGGCTGATTTTCGGCTGGTACTTCGAGGAGATTTGCTGGAGGACCGCATACTCGGAATACCTGGCCGGTTCCCTCCATGAAGTCTTCCTCCATTTCCTGGGCCTGCTCGAGGGGGGCCATGCTCTCTATATTTGAGCTTACGGGCTGCTATAAAATCCTTCAGGTATTCCTTGGCCACAGAATATTCCTTGGCTAAGAAGGCTTGCTTAAGCGCTTCTCCCTCGATTTCTGAATAAACGGCATAATTCGTATCAGGATTGTATTGGAGATTCCCGTGAGCGAAAGTATAAAAGGAACCCTGAAAGACATGAAACAGCTCGTGGACGTAAAGCAGGATCTGGTTTTCGCTGGCCACCTGGAATTTATCTTCGGGCTTCGATTCCTTGGGGCAGGCGAGGTGAAGAGAGCTGTATCCAGACGGTCTCGACATCTTTTCCGGCATGGGTCCCGAAACTCTGCGGGGCCTCCCCCGCCACTCGTGGGCCAAGTGAGCTTGACCGGGACCTCGTTTTGACGGTTCAGATAAACTTCTTTTGCCCCGGACTTCTACCCCCTGAACCAACTCAAAACCGGGTGGCGGCTCCGGGTGCCCGACAGAGCATTCCGGACTCCATTTTCATAGTCAAAGAGAAAAGGGACATCGGCGAACCCCGTCCAGCCCGGCCAGACCCGGGCCGCGCACTGGTCGAGCACGTTCCAGAGCTCATCCAGCCTGATCAGCTCCATTTTCATGACCGGATCAAGCGTCTTGTCAGTGATCTCGTTTCCAGGACGAGAAAGCCAGCAAGCAAAGTACGCCCACTAGAATAAAAATGCTTCGTCTCATGGCCGTCATCTCCGCTTGAATTCGTCCGTGAGCTCTTCTTTCTTGAGCCCTTGAGGGGAATCATAGATTCCCGACGGAGCCTGGGCTTCCTCGATTTTGAGAACGCGAGATTCCCAGATGAACGTTGACCCGATCGGCCTCTCATCAATCACTTTTTCCCAGAGGACGAAGCGGCTCTTGAGTGGCTCATATTTTTCCAGGAGAGGACCCGCCTCCCGACCCTGAAAATCGCGCTCGAGATGATCATAAGAAGTACGGATTGATGCCGATCGCGTCGGTAACCCAGAGTTCGATCGTTTTTTCCGAATAATCCGCGTCTCCCTCCAGGACAAATTTCTTGCAGCTAAAACCGCAAATTTCCTTTTCTTCCCCAGTCGCCTTCAGCATCCAGTCAAACTCAGGCTCATATTCATAACCTTCGTTATTGAGTTTTTCCCAGAGCCTCAGGAGCAGGTGGATGGTCAAGAGACATTTCCAGGTAGGTCTTGGCCTTGGCATTGATGATCCACCTTTTTTTTTCAGATCCTGCCTGGTGATCGTGATTTGGTCCCTGACGGCGTGATATTCTGCGTTTTTCGAGCGCCAGATTTCGACGGTGCTGGTCGAACTCCTGGAGAGATCCCTGGAATACCTCTTTTCCTCTTTTTGGACGTGAAGATCAGCCAGACAATACTGGGCGATGAAGATCATGAAGACCAAAAAGGCAAATCCCTGAAAAATCCCCCGCTGTCTTTGGGCAGACATTTTTATTACTCCTTGAAAGAATGCTTGGTCAGCAGCCAAGGGCGTGTCCCGCCGTGGCGCCTCGCCCTCTCGGCCCGTTCATAGACATTACTAACCATCGCTGAACCCAAATCGTTCCAGAACCGAAAGACCCGCTGAAGAACATTCAGTTTGAACCCAAGAGTTCGTCGACCAGACGTGTCGCCTGATAGACCTTTCGCAGGGCCTCCATGATCCCCAGAGCGTGGACTTGGACGGAACGGACCTGCTTGTCGGAATAGAGGAAACGGTGAGGAAGCGACTGCCTGTTTCCATCGAACAGAATGCCCACGAATTCTCCCTTCCCGTTGATAACCGGAGAGCCCGAATTCCCGCCGCTTGAATCGCAGGTCGTCACAAAGTTAACCGGAGCGTCCAGGTCGATCTTGGAGCGGGCTCTGAGGTAACTCTGGGGAAGATAGTAAGGCTCCTTGTTCTTGGCTTTGTCCGACCGCTCGTAGAGACCGCCGAAGGTCGTCTGGAAGGGAACAAAAGAACCATCATCCTCATGGTAGCTCTTCACCTGCCCGTAGGAGAGTCGAAGGGTGTGGGTGGCATCGGGAGCGATCGTGGTTCCTTTCAACTCAAATAGGATCCGGGAGATCTGAGCCCCGTAGAGATCTTCGACCGATTCGACCTCCTTTTGATAGCGGGCCTGAAGGTCCTTCTTGACAGGCTCGATGAGCCGGGCTAACCGAATGGCCGGATCAGCGGAGGAGAGGATATCCTCGGCCTTCCCTTCGGTCAAGCGCTTCAAGAAAATGATGTTATTCAATTGAGATTTCATGATGATATCCCGGGCTGCTTCTTCCGGCGCCCTGGTGGCCAGGATCTTTTGGACCAGGGGATCGTCTCCGAGCTCGTCCCCAAGAAAGAGGAACGACTGGGTAAGGCGGGCGATCTCGAATTCCTTATCGAACGGCCCGGAGGAAAGGATCCGGGCCGCCAGGGAGCTGCGGGCGGCCGGCTCGTTCTCGGAGGCCAGGTGCACAAGGTCCTGGGCCAGCCGTATGTAAGTGCTGCGGAACCCTTCTCCCTCAACAAAAAAGAAATAGGGCTTGTAGAATGAGGCGAAGCTCTTCCGGGCCTTGGCGATCTCTTCCCAGGCCGCGGCATAGTTTTTCCTCAAATCAGCGTTTTTATCTACAGCTTCCCGCATTTCCTTCTTGCTCTTGAGTTTCTCGGACATAATCTCTTGATCGTGCAGGCCGGAAAGCATTCCTGTGAAGCATTTGACCTCGTTCATTGCGCCCCAGAGATCCCGCCCGGCGAGGCGCGCTTCTTCCTGTCCTTTCTTGCTGAACTCGGTGAAATAGTCGCGCTCGGCGATATACTTCTTCAAAACCATCGGGTATTCGACGTCCCGGAGGAACTCCATCTGAGAGTAGGTCAGGAGCCTGTAGGTGAACGCAGGGTTTCCGGCCGTAAAGACCAGCTCGCCCTCTTTGAGGCCGGATGTATTCCACTTCAGGTAATTCTTGGTTTTGAGGGGTTTTCCATTCTCATAGACGCGAAAGAAGGCGATATCCAGGCAGAATCGGGGATATCCGTAGTTATCGGGGTCGCCGCCAAACAAAGGCATAGCGTCCTCCGGAGCAAAGACGAGCCGGACGTCAGTATAGATCTTGTATTTATAAAGATGAAACAGCGCTCCCGCGTAGAGCTTGACGACCTCTCCCCTGAGACCGGTTCCGCCGCTGCCTTCCGCTCGATTTCCACAATGGTTTTCCGCATGGCGCTTCCCGCCTCGGCCGGGGCCATCCCGGCCTTGACCCCGCCTTTCACTTGGGATGTCACATCCTCTATTTCTTTCAGGACTTTGACCTCGAAGCCGGGGCATCTGAGCTCGTCGGCGAGGCTCTTGGCATAGAAGCCGTTCTTCATGAGATCGCTGTCTTTGGTGCTCAGGTTCTGGATGGCGCGGGCGCCGACATGATGGTTGGTAATCAGGAGTCCATCCGGCGAGACAAAAGAACTGGATCCTCCCAGATTGGCGCAGGAGAGCCGGACATGTTCGATCCATTGGGGAGTCAAGGCGAGCCCGTATTTTTCTTTGATAATCTTGATGGGGACCAGGTTAAAGGGCCAGAGTCCCTCATCGGCCGAGAGGGACGTCAGAAGCCCGGCCAAAAAAAGGAACAGAAAAAGTCGGAAACGCAGCGTTCTCACGGGAACTCCTCCTTTATAAACGAACCTAGAGGACGGATTTTTTCGTCTCGCACAGCTCTAAGTATATTGACGCCCAAACCCCGGAAGATGTGCCAACTCCATTGGCACAATGTCTTCCCGGCCGCCGTCTTCTATAGACTCTAGGAGATACTCTGTTTTGACCTTTCAGTATCAAATTCTTTTAGAGAAGGAGTCTTTGCATGGACCACAATCCAGCCTCGAAGAAACCCGGCCTTTTCTTTTTGCTCATCTTTGCCGTGGTCGTGCTCGTCCAGGCCGTCAGCCAGCCGCAGGTTCCCTTCACTGAACACCGGTTGAAGAACGGACTCGTGTCGTTATCTCCGAAGACCACGCTGTGCCCATCGTGGCCGTGTGCGTAACCTACGACGTGGGCTCAATGAACGAAAGGCCAGGACGGACGGGATTCGCCCACCTCTTCGAGCACCTGATGTTCAGAGGCTCGCAAAACGTTGCCTCCGGCCAGCACGGCGTTCTCGTCCATAACGTCGGTGGAGATATCAACGGGACGACCGGCTATGATAGGACGAATTTTTTCGAATACCTGCCCTCGACACAACTCGAGCTGGCCTTGTTCCTGGAGGCCGACCGGATGGCGTCCCTGACCCTCAACCAGAAAAACCTGGACGCGGAGATCGCCACGGTCAAAGAGGAACGCCGGATGCGCCAGGACAACCAGCCTTACGGAGGGACCTGGGACACCGTTTATGAGGTCGCCTACAAGAATTTTGCTTACGGTCATTCGGGAATAGGTTCCATGGAGGACCTGAGTGCGGCGACGGTGGAGGACGCCAAGGATTTCTTCGGGACCTATTATGCCCCCGGAAATGCGGTCCTGACAGTTGTCGGGGATGTCCAGACCAAGGCCGCCTTAAAGCTCGTTCAGAAGTACTTCGAAAAGATCGCGGGGGGCCCCAAACCGCCGGCGGTGGACCTTTCCGAACCTGAGCAGAAAGCCGAACAGCGAAGGACGATCAAGGACACCCTGGCTCCTCTGCCACAGATCGACATCGCCTATCATATCCCGCCCACGCTCGATCCGGACAACGATGCCGCGACAGCCCTGGCTTCTGTTTTCAATGACAGCGCCCGAGCCGTCGAGTCTCTGGTTCGCCAGAAAAAACTGGCCGTTAAAGTCGGGGCCTTTGTCTCCGAGAGCCGCGGCCCTGGGCTCTTCCATATCCTGTGCCAGGTGGCGCCTGATAAATCCCCAGAAGAAACGGAGAGAGCCATTTATGAGGAAATCGAAAAGCTGAAGGAGGCTCCGGTTGAGGCCTGGGAGATCGAGATGGCGCTCAACCAGGCGCGCCGGGAATATATCTACCCGCTTTCTGAAGCGCTGCGGAGAGCCATCGCCCTGGGTGAGTATGCTGTCTACTATCAAAAGCCGGCCCTGATCAACGCCAGGCTGGGAACACTGACCCGGAACATCACGGCTGACAACATCGAAAGAGTCGCCAAGAAATTCCTGACCGAGCAGAACAGGACGGTTGTCGTGACAATCCCCGAAAAGGCCGCCCCAGGCAAAGGAGGATTCTGATGCGTTTCCATCGCTTGACGCTCCTAACGCTTCTGATTCTATCCGTTCTTGCGTGCCAGCAGGTTAAGGATCCGAGCCTTGCCCTCAAAAAGGCGCCGATCTCGAACAAGAACATCCAGGTCAAACTCCCCGCCGTGAGCGAAACGGACTTGCCCAACGGAGCCCATTTGATGGTCCTCGAAGACCACAGGCTTCCGCTCGTCTCTTTTCAAATCGTGATCCCAGGCGCCGGGGCTACTTTGATCCGGCGGGAAAGGAGGGCTCTGCCCTCTTTGCCGCGGCGATGCTGACAAGGGGCACCAAATCCCTCAATAAAAAACAGATCGATCAGGAACTCGAGCGAACGGCGGCCGGGCTCGGCGTCTCCGCCCGAATGGAAGGCGAGAACGCTGTCTTGAGCGGCTCTTGTCTTTCGGAACACTTCGAGAGGATTTTTGGGCTGGCCGCCGACATCCTTCTCCATCCGGGCTTTCCGGACAGAGAGCTCGCTCTTCTCAAAACAGAACAGCTTAACCACCTCCTGACCCAGCGTTCGGACCCGGATTTTCTGGCCTGGGAGATGTTCTCCAAGGTGGTTTATGGGGATCATCCCGGCTCTCGGCTGGCACCAACCGAAGCCGGAATTAGGGACCTGAAAAGGGAGGACTTGATTGAGTTCCATAAGTCCAAGTATGTCCCGGACTACGCTGTGATCGGAATCTCCGGCGACATCACCGCTGAAGAAGCGAAGCAGGTAGCGACGGCGGAGCTGTCATTTTGGGAAAAAGCGGGGACCGCCAAGCCCCTCTTCTCGGATCCGGCGCCTATCGGGCCGGCTAAGATCCATGTTGTTCATCGTCCCCACTCTGTTCAGACGGTCTTGATGGCGGGGACACAGGGCATCAGGCGGGATGACCCGGATTTTATCATCCTGACTTACCTGAACCAGGTTCTGGGCTCGAATTCGAGCCGCCGCCTTTTCCAGAATCTCAGGGAGAGGCATGCTTATACATACGGTTGCTACAGTTCCGCCCGTTTTCGGGCCTACAAGGGCCTCTGGGTGGCGCGCACCCAGGGAGTCAGGCTGGAGGTCACGGAGCCGGCGCTCAAGGAGATCCTGTTTGAGCTGGAGCGGATCCGCACAGAGCCGGTCCCCGAACAGGAAATGAAGGACGTGAAGAGAATGACCAGCGCCGAATTCGCCCTGGCCACCGAATCTTCTGACAAAGTCCTTGGCGACGTCATAACCCGATGGACCTACCGTTTTCCCGGGGACTATTGGGACCGCTACCCGGAAAAAATTCAAGCCGTGACGCCGGCCGAAGTCCAGGAGTACGCTAAGAAATTCCTCGCGCCCGACCGGATTCACATCGTTGCCGTCGGGGATGCAGAAAAAATCATGGACAGCTTGAAAAAATTTGGTCCGGTTGAGATCTTTGATACGGACGGAAAGCCGATAATTCTTGGGAGCAAGTGACCGGTGCGCAGATTGAAACATCAAAGTCACTTGTTTGCCTGGTCTGATCGTTAAAACCCATCGCGTAGGAGAGAATTATGAAAAAAATTGCGATCATAATTTGTGCCAGGTATCAGGCCTGCGGAGGAGGGAAATGTTTTCGCGCTTTGAAGGAGCGTAAAGGAGCATTTTCTATTTACCCGAAAGAGGAAGAAGTAGAGATAGTTGGTTATTCCAATTGTGGAGGCTGCCCGGGCGGGAATATAGAAAATGTTCCCGAGGAGATGAAAAAGAACGGGGCAGAAATAATCCACTTGGCAACAGATCTTGTTGTGGGATACCCTCCCTGCCCTTCGATCCGGGCTTTCAAAGAATTCCTAGAAAACAAGTATAATTTGAAGGTTATTGTAGGGACTCATCCAATTCCAAAAAAATATTATGATACTCAAAAGACCCTTAGCTCTTGGGAAGAGATGAAGATGAATGATATCGCCGGCCTTCTGATGGCAGAAGACGATAGCACCAGAGAAGATTACAATTGATCGGCATTCTGGTCATCTTAAGTTCCGGTCCACCTAGGACTGCTTAGAAAATCGTCAACGGTCTTAAAAAAACTCGGTCCGATTAATGTTTTTACTGCAGACGAAAAACACAACAGTCTTGCAGGCAAGCGGAAAAGCAGAGAGCCATCATCATGAGGCCTTTTGTCTGATGGCTCTCCTTTTAAAGCTTTAACCTTGCACGCAGTCCTAAACAGCCTCAGGCTCTCCTGGTTGCATTACCACTCGAACCGCACACTCGCCTGGAGCTTTCTCGGTTCTCCAAGGCTCCAAGGTGTCCCAAAGTCCGGGCTGGCCACGTTGGCGTAGATTTCCTTGATGTTTTCCCGGTTGGTCAAGTTGAACGCCTCGAGCATGATTTTAGCGACCGTTCCTTTGATCCGGAAATCCTTCTCGACTCTCATATTGAGGTTCATGAGCATCTGCGACCGGAGCGACTGGTAGGCCGAGACCATCGTCCGGGTTGTGCGGTTGTAAGTCGTGTATGGGGATCCCGGGTCATGTTGAACACGGCTGACAACATGAACCTGAGCGGCAACATGACGGAACCGAAAACCTTGAAATCGTAGGGCTTGTCAAATGAAGTCCTGCCGATGAGATCGGCTTGCTGCAGACTCGCCGTCGTCAGATACCGGTCCCGGAAGATAGTCTGAAGCTGGGAGAAATCGGCCCAGAGGTTGGAATTCCCCTTGCTGGTTTGATAGCTGTAGGAGATGAGGAACTGGTAGCCGCGGCTGAAGCGTTTCTGGAGGATGAAGTGGAGCCCTTTATAGGTCGTTTTGCCGGAATTCGAGTAATAGTTCAGCTCCGCTTTTGTCGGGTCGGCACGCTGCCCCGTCACGGGGTCCCTCAAGTTGATAAGGCGAAAGAAAAGTTGATCCTCGTAATCGCGGTACACATATTCGGCTGTGAAAGAGAGGTTTTTAACGATCTCCCGGTCGACGCCAAAAGTGAATTCTGTGGTCTTGGGATATTTCAGATTCGGATCAACAACGACGTTCCGATAGGGCTCGGCCGACTGCTCTGTGCTTCCGTCCGGATAAACAAAGAGAAAATCCATAAGCGGGTACTCTTCTAGCTGCTGAATGTAGGCGTTCATCCGTTCATAATAGAGGTTAGCCCCTCCTCTGACGATCGTCTTGCCGTCGCCGAAGGGATCATAGGCAAAATCGAAGCGGGGTTCAAACAGCAGCCTGGACCGGTAGGAGTTATTGGACAGACGAAAGCCTGGCTTCACGGTGAGCTTCTTCAACGGCTGCCAGGAATCGGCAACGTACGCAGCGGTGTAGGTCTGGTGGAATTTCTGATCGAAGGCGGGAGTGATATCGTGCTCATCCACGACTCCAACGATCAGCGATTCCGTGTCCTCCAGAGCCTTGCGCTGGCTGGAGGCGTTGTATCGGAGTTCTAATCCCGCATTGATCGCGTGCCTTCCCATCCAATCGTCGACGAACACGGTCGCCTTCTCGGACCAGTTGATTTTCGATCTTCGATAATTCATATCCGATGAGTAGGTCCCCCCGCCCACAAGCGAGCCATCTGGCTCATAGATATAGATAAAGCCCTGGTGTTCGCCCGGCTGGTTTATGGTTTTCTTGACGGTCTGACCCACCGACAAAATGCTTTCAACAAGAAGATTCGAATTCAAATTGGCGGTTTCATTGACTGTTATGGCGACATCTTTGTTCTTATCGGTCATCAAGGGGAAGTGCCCGGTCCGCCAGAGGGTGACATAATAATCATAGTTGTTCCAAGGTATGAGGTTCGCCGAGAGATTGAACGTGTTCTTGGGATCCAGAAGGTAGGTCAGCTTGAGGAAGGTGGACACGCCTTTTGTCGTGTCTCTGATGTCTGGAGGAATGTTCTGCTGGTAAATTGTCCGGGGATCATATCCTGTTTTGTTATAATTGCCCATCAGAGTCATGAAAAAGAGCAGCTTGTCCTTGATGATAGGACCTCCCAAGCTTCCTCCGGAAATATAATCTTGGTAGGCGTAGGGAGCCTTATAATCCCACTTATCATTGCGGGCGTTAAAGTAAAGGCTTCCATGAAAAGCGTTACTTCCGGATTTGGTGAGGACGTTGATCAGGCCTCCCGAACCAAAGCCGACATCCGCCGAATAGGCGCCGCGTGCGACCGAAAGCTCCTGGATGGCTTCCTGGTCGAACGGCATGAAGGGCTTGTTCAAGTAAATTTGGTAGCTCGCCCCTCCGAAGATTTCCCCCTGAATGATATCGACGTTGTCGGAGCCGTCGATATTGTAGTTCTTGTCGATGTCGCGGCTGCCCGAGATCGAAACGCCGTAGCTGCTATCCGTGACGCCCGGCAGGATCTTAATGCTCTGCATGAAGTCGCGGCCGAGGATGGGTAGCGAATTCAGGATCGTGTTCGTGATGACCGAGTCCATGGTGGTTTTTTCGGTTTGGATCAGCGGGGCCGCCGCGGTGACGACGATTTCCTTTCCCTCCACGGTTTTGGGGACCAGCACAAAATCCAATCTGAGCATGGCCGCAACGTTGACTTCAATGTTTTCACGGGTTTCCTTATTAAACTGATCCAGTTCCACGACAATCGTATATCGCCCCGGGGGAAGCGGCTGCAGCCTATAATAGCCTTTCGCGTCGGTCATGGAATGACGCGTGCCCAACAATGTCGGCGAGGAAGCGGTTACGGAGACTCCGGGTAAGGGTTCCTTTGCGTCATCCGTGATATACCCAGAGATGCTTCCCGCCGTTCTGACCTGGGCGGTCAGGACGGAAGAAATCAAAAAGATAGCTGCCAAAATAAAGGTTAATAATCCTAGATGTCTTTTTTTCATTTTAATCTCAATTCCTCCTTTTCTTAATCTATAATTTAAAGATTTCCGCAGATGCTTCGGTATTCACCTCCTTTTTCCCGGATTTTTTGAGTTCCAATTCAATCTCCCGCTTTAAGTCAATAGTTAGGACGACAGGTCGGGGCTATTTGTACCAGATATGAGCCCTTTTTTTGTCAGCCCTGCAAAATTCCTCAATTATCGGCGGAATAGCGCCTCAGGATGTTAATAAAAGTCTCAGAAAGAACTTTTGAAATCTCCTTTCTTTCATAGAGATCCGGTTTCGTCCAGCCGGCCTTGATGAAGCTGGAGAAAAGGTCCAGGTATTTCTTTTGAGTCTCATCTTTCCAGAGGCTTGCTTTATTCCAGGCGATGAGATTATCAAAGCCTAGCTTGTCTTTCGCTTGCCGGAGCCTTTCAAAATAGGCCTCGGGCTCTTCCTGCTCGTCACACACTAAAGCAAGGGCATGCCCTCCTTTTTTAAGCAGGTCAATGCACTCCGGCGAGGGCATTTCTTTGCTCAGAAAAACCAACGGTTTCTGAGCGGCCCGCAACACCTCTTGCTGCTGGGCATCATTCAGCCCGGCAAGGATCAATAGCACCTTGGCCCGCTGGGCCGAGCTTAATATGTCCTTGCCCGCGGGGTCGAGCTTGTTATCTGTAAAACCAAGGTCATTTTGCTCCAACAGGACATACCTGATGCCCAGTTGGCCGTAGATGTTCAGCCAGGCGGGGTTGTCGCGGAAAGAAGACGTGCCCTTGAGTCCCAGGACGAGCCGGGTCCCGCGGCTGCCAGATCTCCTGAAACCCGAGCTTTCTTTGTAGATAGAAACACCAGTAGCTTTTCCGATCTTGTCCGGCAGGGCATTCAGTAAGTCCAAAATTCCGAGTTTCAACCGAGAGGGGTCTGCTTTTTCGTCCTCTTCTAAATAGGCCAGCTGGATTCTTATACGAGGATTGACGTTATCTTTCATGCTCTCGATGGCGCCGGTGACCGGAAGTGGACTGAAGTTAATGATGGTTTCCCGCCGGAAGAGGATCTTTTCGTTTCTCTGGGCAAAAAAGAA
Organism: Candidatus Aminicenantota bacterium; assembly: GCA_963770045.1. Taxonomy (GTDB): domain Bacteria; phylum Acidobacteriota; class Aminicenantia; order Aminicenantales; family CAVYOD01; genus CAVYOD01. The sequence continues at coordinate 45,249 of CAVYOD010000014.1, forward strand.
ATCCGCCTTCTTATCGGCCAGGACGAGGCCTGCCTGGTAAAGGAATGTTCCCGCCTTTTCCAGCATGTCCGGTTTGATCAGATCCCAGTCGTCGCGGGGATGATGACCCTTGTAATGGGGCGGATTCCCAACCATGTGGAGAGCGGGCACTCCCTTGGCCAGGAAAGAAAGGTGGTCGGAGCCGCCCACTCCCGGCCTAGGATTAATGCCCTTCATGATTTCGGGGTCGAGGTCTGTTTTCAGGGCATCCCAGGTTTCCGAGGAGACCTCGATGCCGCCCAGGCCTATTTTCTCTTTCCCCTGCCCGACCATGTCCAGGTTGATATTGACGACGGTTTTGTCCAGAGGGTAGAGAGGATGATCGACGTAATATTCCGAACCCAGCAATCCTTGTTCCTCCGCCGCCCAGAGGGCGAAGATGATCGTCCTCTTGGGCTTAACCTTGTTCAGCCTCATCAGCCTGGCGATCTCCATGACCACGGCCGTGCCCGAAGCGTTGTCGTTGGCCCCGTTGAGGACCTCGTTGCGAGGAGTGATTCCGAGGTGGTCCATGTGGGCACCGAAAATGACATACTCATTCTTGAGCCGGCCGTCCATCCCGCTTATCTTAGCGAGGACATTGCGTGTCTCTCGTTTCTCGGCAAAGGTCGTCCGGAGGTTGATCTTGGCTCTGACTCCCGTATTGAACGACCGAGGTCCGAAGGGACGGTCGTTCTCGGAAAAAAGATCCCGGAGATCGGTCTCTTGATAATCGAAAACATAATCGCCAATTTTTTCGTTGACGCCCAGAATGACAAAATCGGGCTTATAGACGTCCTTTTTCAGCCGCACATAGGCCGGGTAAGATGTGTGCTGGCCGATCGGGGACGGTTCGGGGAAAAATATGATCCCTTTCGCGCCCAGTTTCTGGGCGGCCTCGACCCTCTTCTCATAGCTCGCCGCATCTGCGTTCTTGTCTCCCAGGTCTTTTGGCCAGCCGGAATTGGCAAAAACAATCTTGTCCTTGACTTCCACCCCTTGATAGTCGTCGTAGCCGCCTTCAGGGTCGTGGACTCCGTAGCGGACAAAAACGATGTCCGCTTCGACGTTTCCCGACCCCGACATCTCGCAGGCCCGCCACTCATCGTGGAGGCCCTCGTCAAAAATGAAGCTTCGTCTGTCCACAGAATTGATGATTTCCAGGCTCGCGCCCGGCTCAACCAGAAAATAATCCTGCAGAGGAAAATTCTGGAAATAGGTCTTGTTCTCCCCGGCCGGTTCGATGTTCCATTCACGGAACTTGTCCGCGATATAGCTCGAGGCTTTGACGGCGCCGGGCAGGCTGCTCCTTCTCCCTTCCATGGAATCGTCCGCCAGGACCTTGATGTACCCCAGGACGGTCTGGCCGTCCACTTTCACTTTCTTCGCTTGCCCAAGCAGCGGAGAAAAGAACAGATAGGATGATAGGATCAGACTTATTAAGACTCTCATCGTCCCTCCTTGAGCGTCCTCGATTCAATCAGACTCTGCTACCTAAAAAGGTCTAACCTCCCTGAGCAGGTTGAGGAAATTTTGGCCCAGGATTCCGAAGTTCCCGGTCATGATCTGTTCCTCCGACATCTTCTTGTCTTTGATGAGAGAGGTGAGCTTGACAAATTCGGGCGGAAATCCCTTGAGAGGCATTGAGTCTAAAGAGAAGAGAACGAGGTCCGGGGCCATCGCCTGCCTCACTCCCTCCAGCCTTTTTTGAAAGTCTTCGATCGGAAGTCCCTGAGGCCAGCCCAGGGCGACTCTCCATCTTTTCTCTTTGAGTGAGTTGAGGATGTCGCCTTCGAGTTTCTCGGCGATGAGGAGTGATGGCCGCGTCCCCAAACCGAGGATCGATTTGATCTTCAGGGGGTCCGAGGTTTTGAAAATGAGCAGGACACCTTCTTCGTTGCAGTCCCTGACCAGCTCCTTGAATTCAGGCGTGTCTTTTATATCACCATCCTTGACCATAACGTAGCCGAGGCCGGACTTGGCCATGAGCTTGAGGAGAGATAACTCTCCCCCCAATCTGGAGAGATCCGTGAGACCCGGGAAAATGGTGATCTTGTCGCCGCCCGTCCTCATCGGCATCTGGTTCGGAGAGGGCGGCTGATAGAGGACGATATTCTTGGCGGACTTGACTTTGCCGGCCAGCTCGACCAGCCCCCTGGCTAACGCGAGAGGCGAATCTCCAGGAACAGAAACCAAGGCAAAATCCAAGTCAAAGAAATCGACCGCTGCCGCTTTTTCCACGAGTTCGCTCATATCCCAGGGCTTGAGCCCGACGATCGTCGAAGACTTCAGGATATCAAGCTCCTCACGATAGGGGGGAATGACAAAACCCTGTTTATCGGCCAGGATAGAAAGGGAATCCTGGGTGAATACGGCCGCCTTTTCGAGCAAGACAGGGTCGATCAAATCAAATTTGTCTCCCACGTTATGGCGTCCGTAGTGGTCTCCCGCGGTCTGGAGAAAAAATCCGGGGACGCCCTTGGCCAGGAACGGCGTGTGGTCTGAACCGCCGGGGCCGCCCCGGGAGGTGACAATGTCCTTGACGACGTCTTGGGGCAAAGAGGCTTTGAGGATGTCCCAGATCTCGGGCCCATAATAGATGCCGCGAAAACTGAGCTTTCCGTCCCCGTGTCCAACCATGTCGAGGTTGAGGTTCACGATCGTCTTATCCAAGGGATAGATAGGATTGTCGCAATAATAGAGTGAGCCGAAGAGACCCTGCTCCTCCCCGTCCCACAGGGCGAAGATGATCGTCCTCCTGGGCTTTATTTTGTTCACCTTCATGACTCTCGCGACTTCCATAATGACAGCCGTCCCCGAAGCATTGTCGTCTGCTCCCGGATAGACTTCCCCTTCGGGTGAATAGCCCAGGTGGTCCAGGTGGGCGCCGACGATCACGTATTGATTTTTGAGGGCCTTATCCGTTCCCTGGATCTTGGCGAGCACGTTTCTCATGGGCCCTTCCGGGATGTTAGTCGTTTTCGCTGCAAGCTCGACGGTGACGCCGAGCGCGGCACTCGCCGGTTTCTGCCTCTCTCCAACCGCTGGACCCGTGTCCTGAGATCGATCCCCGATTCCCGGAAGATGAATTTGGTGACATTTTCATTGGCCCCGGCGAGGACCATGTCCGGTTTGTATTTTTCTTTGGGGATCATGACGAAGGACGGAAACGAATAGCGCATGCTCTGGAAGATGTCTCCCGGGGGATCGACAAAAATGATCGCCTTGGCGCCAAGCTTGGAGGCGGTTTCGATCTTGGCCTCGGGCATGCCCTCAATTCCTATTTTGGCGGCCAGAAATGAGGGGGCGCCGTAGCCGATCATCAGAACAACCTTGTCCTTCAAAGACAGGCCTTCGTATTCATTCCACTTGTCCTTATCGGAAACGATCCCATATCCGGCGAAGACGAGCTCTCCTCTGACCGCGGCCGACCCCGAATACTGCTGGATTCTCCATTCGTCGTCGTAAGCGAATGTCCTCTTTTTTTTGCCGTTATCGATCGCGAGAGCCGCTTCCTCGACTTGGAACACGGGCTTCTTGAAGTCCTGGAAGTAGCCGTTGGATCCGGCGGGCTCGAGCCCCCATTTTTTAAACTGATCCGCGATCCATTGACTGGCTTTGAGTCCCCCGGGCAGCCCGCTTCTCCGGCCCTGGAAATCGTCGCTCGTCAGGACCTTCACGTATGCTGCCGCCTCTTGACCGCTGACGCTCAGGGCCGGTTTCTCTTTGGGGAACGAAGAAAATGACGGCAGGAGAAAGAGGGCCAGGACGAAGACTAGAGTGGCGTGGCTTAGTCGTTTCATGACTCCATCCTCCTCACGATTTCGGGGCTGCTTTTGCGGACGGAAATTCAATCAGCTTGGCGTCTTCGAGGGCTTTGACCAGTTTCTGGAGGTCTCCGATCTCTACCGGCTCGAATTCGAAGCTCAGAAGGTTCCTTATCTGGGCCAGATCCTTCTTCCCGTCGATGGAAAGGAAAAGCTCGACGAGGCAGCGATAGCCGTATTTGGAGAAGACCATCATCTGAAGCTCCTGGCTCGTTTTCAGGGCGTCAAACAGGCTTGTGTAAGGAAATCTGTCTCCCAGATTGTTGGGCTTGACCTTCGACGGGATCATCTTCTGGAGTTTCATCTCTTCTGCCGAAGGCTTTGGAAACTCTGGCGAGTATTTGTTCAGGGCGGCCACCGTGGCGTAGTAATTTTTCAGATGAGCAGAGTAAGACGGGCCAAGATCTCCCAAGTTTCTGATGATATTTTCAAGATAATCGGACACCTTCTTCTTGTTTTGGACGAGCTCTCTGGCGCCGCCGAGCGTCGCTTGACTCAGCCGGATGGCTTCATTGACATGGTTTAGGACGTTCTTATAGGTCGCCCCCTTGTCCCCGGTCTTCAGGCGGGAAAGGTCAGAGATGGAGTGAGCCACGGCTTCCTGGATGAACCCGAGCCTGTCTTCATAGGTCAGCCTCACCAGGTTCTCGAGGACGTCCTCACGGCCCGAGCACATCGCCAGCGCCGAGGTCGTGCCGATGAAGGCAACCCTCTTCAACTGGGTGGGATCGGACTTGTCGGGAGTATCTTTGTCCGTGTGGTACCAGAAGTCCGGCCAGACATTGAAGGACAGCGCCGGGATCCCGGCGTCCGACTCGATAAAAATTCCGTGATCGCTTCCCCCCTCGAACCGGTTCATCTGGAACCGGAACGGCTGGTGCGTTCCGTTTTTTTCCACGATCGGCACGGGAAAAGTCTCCCAGGGCGTCGGGGGCTGGTAGCTGTGTTTCTCAATGTTGGTCTCGAAGACGTAGTTGGCAAAATTCTTGGCTACGGAACTCAGAAAAGTCGGTTTGGAGAAAAGCGGAATCTCGATCCCGAAGAAGGCGTGGCTTTCATCCAGGTTCTCGCCCACCATATCCATGTTGATGGCTCCGAAGATCTTGTCCTTCATTTCGGGATACTTGCGGAAAAAGGCCATCGTCCCCGAGCCCTCTTCCGACCAGAGGAAGTAGACCGAACGCTCCGGCCTCTCGAGCTTGCCTTCTTTGATGAGCTTGTTCAGGGTCCTGGCCACCTCGGCGAGGACCACGGAGCCGCTGACGTTGTCATTGGCCCCGATCTTGGCGGGGCGCTCAAAAAGATGGGCCGTGAACATCAGTCCCTTTTTGGCCGGGTCATTTCCTTTGACGACCGCGAAGACCGTGTCGGCCTTCCAAGGAAATTCCGCGGTCTTGGTCGTGACGTGGAGGACGACCTTTTGCTCCTGGAATATCATATCCCTGAGCTGGTAGCCGAGACGCTGAGAGATCTGGAACCCGAAGACTTTGTTTTTTGTTTTCCCCTTTTCCAGGCGCATATCAAAGACGACCTGGTCTGGGTCCTCGAGCGGACGGACATAATTCTGAAAGGAGATGACCCCCAGGGCCCCTTTCTCGAAGGCTTCGGCGAACCAGCCGCTGGACTCAGGGGTCAGGATGATCTTCCCGCTGAGGTTCATGTCCTTTTGCTTGCGGACGTCCCTCCGGTCGACATAAACCACCTCTCCCTCGCAATCGACGGCGTCGCTCCCCCTGGCGATCAGGGCCGGAACCTCGGCGAGCCGGCTCAGAAGATGCTTTTCCGGTTGGACCATCCAGAGCTCGGCGTCGAGCCCCGCCCACCAGGTCTGCCCCGGGTTCACCCCTTTATCCAGGGACTCGATCTTAACTTCATCGATCCCGTATTCCCTCAGCTTTTTAGCCAGGTAATCCGCCTCGTAAAAATAGCCATCGAATTCTTCGGCCGTTCTGATCCGGTTGTATCCGGCCATCATCGCTTCGTTGTTGTAGGCCTGCTGCCCCGAAACTTCATTCAGGATGAGATTGATGATATCCACGGGCAGAATAATCTCCGGAGCCTTGAAATCACGTCCTTGCGAGAGCGCCAGGCCCGACAGAATAGCGATAAGACAGAATAAGACCGCCGCTGCGGACACGATGTTCCTTTTGAGCACAATGACCTCCTCCGGACAATCAATCCAATCGGGCGTAGATTGTCCCTGCACTTCTCTCATAATAAGGACGTCATGCCGGGGAGATGTGTGCCGCACGGTCAATGCAGGAACCAGGTCATCTGTCTCGTCTATCCCGTCGCCCGCCATCTCGTCAAAAAAAGCAAAGCGGTTTGTGAATTTCCTTTCTCTTTTGGAATTCCCGACGAGACGGACAAGATAGACGAGACTGGGAAGATGGACCTTGGCCGGAAGGTTTGAACTCACTTTTTTTCTGTGCTATAAGTTGAACTCTGAGATTTGCGAAAAAAAAGGACCGAAGATAATGAAAAAAGCCCTGGTGTGCGGAGCGGGAGGATTCATCGGCAGTCATTTGGTCAGGAGACTGAAACAGGATGGATATTGGGCGAGAGGGGTTGACCTGAAATATCCTGAATTCTCGCCGACGGCAGCCGACGAATTCTTGGTCCTCGACCTCCGGGAGGAAAAAAACTGCCAGGCGGCGGTCCGGGACCCCGAGGAACGGCCGTTTGACGAAGTCTACCAGCTGGCGGCCGACATGGGCGGGATGGGGTTCATTCACGCCGCCGAGTGCGAGATCATGAGGAACAGCGCCTTGATCAATATCCATATGATCCATTCGAGCGCCGCCGCGGGAATCAAGCGCTATTTCTTCTCCTCTTCGGCCTGCGTTTACCGGGACATGGACATTGACGAGCCGGAGTTATCAGAGGCGGAGGCGTATCCCGCCCGGCCCGACAACGAATACGGCTGGGAGAAGCTCTACGCGGAGCGCATGGCCATGGCCTACGGGCGGAGGTATGGAATGGCCGTCAGGCTGGCCCGGTTCCAAAACTGTTTTGGCCCCGAGGGGACGTGGAGAGGTGGCCGGGAGAAAGCCCCGGCCGCTTTGAGCCGCAAGATCGCAGAAGCGAAGGACGGCGGCACGATCGAAGTCTGGGGTGACGGGTCTGCAATGCGCGCCTACACCTACGTCGATGACATGCTCGAAGGAATCCGCTTGCTCATGAATTCCGGCCTGGGAGACGGGGTCAACATCGGCCGCCGGGAATACGTCTCTGTCGACGAATTGGTCCACACCATCGCCGATATCGCCGGGAAAAAAATCCGGATCAAGCATACCGAGGGTCCGGTCGGAGTCAAAGCCCGGAATTTCCGGGTCGACCGTATTGAGTCCATCGGCTGGAAATCACGTTTCTCTCTTCGCGACGGCCTGTCCCGGACTTATCCCTGGGTCAAAGCCCAAGTCGAAGCCCACAAATAAAAGGCCGTGAGCACTGAGCAGTCAAAAGACGCTAAATTAGAGCGGCTAGAGCGGCCTTAGCGTTTGAGGAGTCTCCTCAACAAACGGCCAGGCAGTTTGAAAAGAACGGCTCACGGTTCTTGGCTCACTGCTCACTTTTTTTAGAAGGCAACAACGGGACCTTGAGGGCATCGGCCGGGATTTCGCCGGTCAGGGATTCTAAGAAAGAGATGATCTCTGCGACTTGAAGTTCCGGCAGCTCCTTTCCCAGTTGGATCTTGCCCATCATCGAGACCGCGTCTTCCAATTTGTCCACGGACCCATCGTGGAAATACGGGGAAGTCTTTTCCACATTCCTCAGCACGGGAACCTTAAACACGTACCGGTCGGATTCCTTTTTTGTAGCCGCAAACCTCCCCTCATCGACCTGTTCGCTCTTGGTATATTGCCAATACGGCTCAAAGATGCCGAATTTCTGGTACATCTGGCCCCCGACATAAGGCCCGGAATGGCAATTGACACATCCGATTTCAAGGAATGCATCGAGTCCTGCCTTCTGCTTCTCAGTCAAGGCGTTTTCCTCTCCTTTCAAGAACGAGTCAAAGGGGGAGGGCGTCACCAGCGTCCGTTCAAATGCGCCGACGGCCAGGCCAAAATTGACCGCGCTGACCGGCTCTCGTTCGTTCGGGAACGCGCTCTTGAAGAGGCCTTCGTAATCTTGGAACACTCTGAGTTTCGCCTCTACAGATTCGGAAGATGGCATTCCAAACGAGGCCGGACCGGTGATCGACTGCCTGGCTTGGTCTTCGACGCTCTCTCTGTTTCCGATCCAATGCTCAGAGATCTGGCCGGCGGCGTTGAGGGCGGTCGGCACATTTCTTGGACCGGTCCGGCAGTTGTTCCCGATCCCCTTCCGCAGTCCGTCTGCGCCATAAAGGCTGATCGGATGACATCTAGCACAAGACACCGTGCCGTCAATCGAGATCCTGGTTTCATAAAACAACAGCTTTCCGAGTCTGGTCTTTTCGGGAGTCAACGGATTTTGATCTGAGACGATCGCGGCGGGAAGAGGCCCCAGGACACTTTTTGCCCTGGTCATCAGATCCTCATCCGCGCCGTTTGAAACCGCAGCTTGGAGAGCCGCGAGCAGACACCCGGAGAAAACTATGGCCATGAGATAATTTCGTCCTTCATGCATTGGTCCCACCTCGTTTCCTAATGACCGCCCGCAGCCATCAGGGATTCACAGAACCTCGGCTCTCGCTTCGGCGGCCCGGCTTATTCGACCGGAAAGCCTGATCGGTCATGAGGACAAGAGTGGCTTTGTCCGGGGAACTGTGGAGTCGGAACCCGGCCCTCCGTATCACAACAGTCCCCTGAGACATCCCTTTCGCCTGTTTTCTTAAGGGGGTTGTACCCGCAACCTTCTAACTAATAGAGATTTAGCACGGCTCGAGAATTTCTGTCAAAGCGCCGCCCTGAGCAGCATTCTGGCGACAATGGCGAAACGCAATCCCAGGCTGATGAATCGTAAAGACGGGTCTCCTCCTGAGGTGAATAGTTATCCCCGAGAATGAGCTCTACGGGCAGAGAGCCAACCCCTCACGAGCCGAGTTCAAAGAGGTCACCGCCCCCTGCTCCGTAGGCAAGGAAAAAAGAGAAAAGCCGAGAGAACCGTTATTGCGTCTCGACGATGCTTTCGACCTCGATCATGTCCTTTTGCTTCGTCCCCATAACCGTAATCATCATGTTGTCGGTTTTCGTCGTCTTGTTGAGCAAATCAACGGCCATCTTGGTCCCGGCCGCGTCGAATTTGAAGAATTCATATTTGCCCATTGCGTCCTTCATGATAATTCCATAGCCAGACTTCATGCAGCCGGGCATCTTCAAGCAGGCGACGGTGTGTTTTTCGGGATTCAATTTCATGTCGGTTCCATCACCGGCTTTGCCCGCCGTCCAGCAGGCGACATCAGACAAAATGCCCTTGAACTCCAGAGCTTTTGCCTGCACAGGAAGAAGACTGCCGAAATAAAGGACGGCCAAAAAGACAAAAATAGCCACCATAAACTTTTTGTTCATTTTGTAACCTCTGTTGTTTTTATGTTAACCCATCCTGCGGCGATTGTCAATTTCGGTTATTTCGCTTACTTCGAGCCCAATTCAGGAATGGGAACTTGCTCTGCGGCGCAGGTCGCCGAAAACTCTTGGAGCGCCCAAGGTGCATCCTCAGGATAGAACGCCGAGTACGGCTGCTGAAGAAGCTCGACCGCCTCGCTGGTCTGCGCGTCGCACCAGCCCGGAATCTCCTGTTTTATTTTTTTTAGGGAAACGCCGCTCAGTTTGAGGGTGATCAAGGTCTTCACGCTTTCCGTGTTGATCAGGATCGTTTTCATTCCCCCCTCAAGGATCTTCTTTTTTGCCCGGGCGATCTTACCGTCCCCGATTTCGTTGAGGAGATGCATGTATTTCTCAAACAGAATCCATTCGTTGACGAGCAGGGCTATTTCCGAGGGAGAGAACGAGGTCCAGAAGCGGACGGGCTGCCTCAAACAGATAAACCGGCCGAGCATGAAAGTCCCCGCAGAATAGCCAAATCTCTTTGTCTGAACGCATTTGCGGAGGGCATCCTTGAAAAACCTGATCTTTCTGTCCAGGGTCAAGAGGTTGAACACGGTATGCTGTTTCAGATGGTCACCCATCTCGCTTCGGAGAACTTCCTTGACGTAGAGGCTTCGGTGGCCATCGAACCATTTGTTGACCAGTTCTTTGGCCTTTTCCGTTTCCCCTCTGAATTCCAGGATCGCCAGCCGGAGGATCTCCCGGAGGCTGGAGATCTGCTCCAGATTCAGGCCGGCAGGGTTCACGAGCTTACGGCCGGCCGACCAGGTTATTCCTTTTTTCCCAAGGTTAATCAGGCCTGGCAGACCGTAACTCTGACAGATGGTCACGACATGGATGGCCGCCGAGGTCATGCTGAGGATCGCGTCCATCTCACGCAAGACCACGGTGTCGCTCGGCTCGAATGCCTTTTTGCAGAGGCAGACCTTGCGTCCCGTCTTTTTTTGGGCTAGCGCGGCCGCGGGGGTGAAGAAGACCTGGGCGGTCACGGCGGTCCGGGGAAGGAGCGAGACTCCCGAGCTGAAATGGACCAGCTCCTTGAAAGACTCTGGATCGATCGTATCCGACTCGATCTGCTTGATTTGATAGGGCTTGATCAGCTCGGGAACCCGGCGCTCCGGGATGATCCCGCGTTTATAAAGGTCCATCACGGCGATGAACGCCCCCCGACCGGTCATTTCCGAACGGTTCAGTTGGAGCAGGGCATGGCACAGCGGATCGCGAATATCATAGGGTAAGTGGACGAGCCGAGCGTTTGGGCGGTCAGCCTTTCCAGGTCATGCACGGCGGTTTCGATCTGCCTCAGACGCTCCGCCGGCTTCTTGTGATAAACGTTGGCCGTCAAGATAACAAAATCCGGCACCGGATAACCCTGCTGGCTCAGACGCAAGAGAGTCGCACCTTTGTCCCCGGTGATTTTCTCAGAGTAGCAATCGGGACTCGTGCAGGGGACAACGCAATCATCGCCCTGCCGAGGGACATTTCGGAAAAAATATCTCCACTCTTGATAATAATCGTTGATCAACCGGCGCATCTTCTGTTGAGCCGGAGCGGAGCGATTCCGGGCGGACAATATGAGCCGGCAGTAGTCAAGCGCCTTTTTGAAGTCTTTCTGGCAGAGAAAGGGCAGGTCGAGCTCTCTGATCTCCGTCTCGCCGAGAAATCTCCCCCCTCTGCCGTAAAGCTCGAGAACCGGGGGAGAAAAGCCGGTCGGGCGCCGAGCCCGTTCATCCAGGAGGCGCTCTTTCATGCTGCTCAGAATGGCCCGCTGGTTGGGATAATTCCCGCGGACGAAGAACCTCTCGATGGATCGAAGATCCTTGACGATCATCCCCTGGACCACAGAAGATTCAGTATCATAGGAGATTGAGAAAGTCAAAAATTCAAGAGAGAGTGAGCACTGAGCTGTGAGTAGTGAGCAGTGAGTCCCCTAATATCCAGAATGCAAACTTTAAATTTTGATAGACTCGGCTCTATTTCGGGAATGTGGGTCTTCAAGAAGACGCCGACTCTGATGTCTGGCGAGCGGGCCATTGGACGCGCTGCCCCGCCCAATTGAACTTAGTTGTTGTTGATCACTGCTCAGTGCTCACCGCTCACTGCTCACATCTTCTTTTTGTTTAATTTACAAAACCAGATCAAAAACATAGAATACAGCTCCTGGGAAAATTAGAGATGAAAGCAAGACCTGACTCGAATCAAATTTGCGTCCTGGATAAAATTCCCATCAAGCTGGACGCCGACCAAGCCGTGATGGCGCTCCACTGGAACAGGAAGAGGGACCCAGAGTCGGAGCTGCAAAGACTCCTCGATCAGGCGAAAACGCTGGTTCAGCCAAAAGCCGCTTACCGGGTTTCTTCTGTCGCTTCCGTCTCCGGAGACGAGGTCGCCGTCGGCGGCGTAACATTTTCCAGCCGAGTTTTGAGGATCAACCTGGCAAAAGTTGAATCAGCATTTCCATATATTGTTACGATAGGGAAATGCCTGGAAACTGAGGCCCAGTCATCAGGGGACCTTCTCAAACAATATTATCTTGAAACCCTCGGCGACCTGGCCCTCCATCTGGCAGAAGAATATCTCGCCAAAACGATCAAAACAGAGTACCGACTCAGGCATCTTTTCAGTATGAATCCCGGCTCCCTGAAGAACTGGCCCCTGACCGAGCAAAAAATGCTTTTCGCCCTGTTTGGAAATACCGAAGGACTCCTCGGAGTCAGGCTCACCGACCAGATGCTCATGATCCCACGGAAATCGATCTCAGGCATCTATATCCCGTCAGCTGCAAAATTCTCGAGCTGCAAGCTCTGTCAAAGGAAAAATTGTCAAGGAAGAAAAGCCGCCTACGACGCCCGGCTGAGTCGAACCTACCAGCTGGAAGGGGAGTTCGATTCGCCTGAGGGAAGCTGCGAATTCTAGCCCGGACGACGTGTCAAAAATTCCGCCATCCGTCGGCTTTCGAATTTCGAATCAGGTTAGAATATCCGCCGAAAATCAGCTGCGGAAGCCCGCTTCGCCGATCTGAAAGCTCTCCACATCCTGGCCGTAATAAAGGCTTGGAATATAGGGAATCGATCCGGTCCACCAAAAGCGCTTGGGATCAATCTCGATTGTCTGGATCCGCTTCTCCCGTTTCAGCCGGGCCAGAAAAGAGACGATATCCAGATGATCGGTGTCCCGGAAGCAGGTCAAGAAGGGGTGCATTGACGCAACCGTCTTTATGAAATCTTCATTTCGCTCGGGCAAAATCATGATGATCTGGGTCTCGCGAAGGAATTTCTGGAGTGAGACGATGCTCACGACTTCCTCTTCGTCTGCCGTCAGAAAAACGGCGATGTCCGGCGACGAGAAATTCCGAAGATGACTGGCCAGGCCCGAGACCGTTCTCATGATTCTGAGTTTCTCGTCAGGAACCGTCTGCTTGATCAGTTCCTGGATTCGATATCCCTCATCCTGAGTTTTAGCCGAAAAAAAGAACAAGCTCATTGTTTCCCTCCGTCTGATGCGTTTTTACTCATTTCTCTTACTCTGACTCTTTTCCCCTGATTCAAGAAATGTGCCAAACTCATGAGGCGAATTCTTCGCTCTGTTCAAGGGGAATATTCGAAATCCCGGGTCGGGTTCGTTCCGGTTTCAGTATCGCGATACAGCACAAATCTTCTTTTGCAGGACTCCAAGACACTTCTTCTGTTTATGGCGCCTTTCCGCGAGAACCGCGAAAAATGGACACGTTATTTTTTCTGGGTGGCCCGGGGGTAAAGGAGGTCTCCCCTGACCCCCCGCGGTAGCCGCGGGGGGTCAGAAGGAGATGGCGAAGAGTTTATTTAAAAGGAGGAATTGAGAGTCTCGGATTCTCTTATCCACTTTCTTTTTGACATCCTCATTCGACCATAATACAAAAAACATGCCAAAGTCGGGACAACCGCAATTTTATTTTATAAGGGGAAAGGGCCTGGCTCTGCACCCAAATCCGACTCGTGAAGGCACAATTTATTCTGCAAAACAGGAATATTTCCTGCCGGGCGGGATTTATCTGGTTTATTAATATGACGCTAAGTTGCCAAAGCTCTGGCCTTCAAGGGTACCGCGAAGGCTGTGGCCATGGCAGACTCTGGTATGTATCTTGCAGGCAAATGGATGCCCGAAGAGTATGTTATGTTCAAAAACAGAGGGGCAGCGGGTCGAAAGCTTGGCCGGGCCCTTCAAAAATACGGCCTTCAAGACCCCCTCGTCCTGGCGATTCCCCGAGGCGGTGTCGAGGTGGGCTTCGAGGTCGCGAAACTGCTGGAGGCAGATTTTTCTCTCTTGATCTCCCGAAAGCTTCCCTGCCCGGATAACCCGAAGGCGGGCTTCGGAGCGATTGCCGAGGACGGGAGTTCTTACATCCACGTCAACATGGTCCGACGCCTTCCCCGAAAAACTATCTACAGGCTCTTACGTCAGCAGGCCGAGGCGGTCCGGCAAGGAGTGGAGATTTTGCGAAAAGGGAGGCAACTGCCGAAAATGTCGGGGAGGACTGTCATCCTGGTCGACGACAGTCTGGCCTTTGGTTCGACAATGAAGGCGGCCGTCTTGCTCTGCCGAAAAAAAGGAGCAGCAAGAATCATCGTCGCGGTCCCCGTTTCAAGAAAAGGGGTGATGGATGAAATCAAATGGATAGCGGATGAGGTCATCGTTTTGGAAAGCCAGGCGAATTTCTCTTCTGTATCCCAGGCTTATCAGAACTCGCCCGAAGTAACGGAAGACGAGGTTTTGAATATTCTTCAAAAATGGGTTTCACTCAAAAACAAGGAGGTTTCTCATGGCCGGCTTCAAGGACCTGTTTCAATCGGCGGATTGGAAGCAGGAAAAACACATCCCAGTCATTGACGCGCCTAAGAAGGTCAAGAAGGGGGAATTCTTCCAGGTCAAAGTGTCCATCGGGAAAGAAATCGCCCATCCCAATAAGACCGAACATCACATCAGCTGGATCGACGTTTACTTTCATCCGGAGGGAGAAAAATTCCCCTACCAAATCGGAAAAGCCGAATTCATGGCCCACGGCGCTTCAACCCAAGGCCCCGATACCAGCACGGTCTATACCCACCACGAAGTCATTTTTAGCTTTAAAACCGATAAGCCCGGTACGATTCTCGCATCGAGCCTCTGCAACATCCATGGGCTCTGGCAAAATTCTCAACCCCTTGAAGTCGGCTGAGAGGCGGAGAAAGAATCGGCGCAGAGAATCAGTCTTTGGGAGCGAATTGAAAAAATATATCAGGCACCCATTCCCTCGAGCCCCGATCTATTTTGATGCGAGTCTATCAGGTTCTGAAGCACCGAAAGAGTCCGGCTGTAATGATTCTCCGTATACGAGACATACGTCGGAAATAGCCTGTGAGCCAGAGAAATCGTCTCTTTATCCTGGTCCTGAAGGATGAGAAGGATCTTCGTTTCCCGGAAAGACTCACGCAGAGGGATGAGGGCCATGAGTTCTTCCCTTGTCGGCGCAAAGAGAATCGCGATCGAGAGGGTGTTTCTGGGTTTCAAGAGCCGCTCAGATAAGCTCTGGTACGTTCGGAAGATTTCCAACCCGGCTTTGGGAGCCGCATGCCGAACGTCCCGGATGAGATGCGATCCTTTGGCGCTCGTGCTGGCCGCATAAACAAATACATTCATATCCAAAAGCCCCCCGTTTAGATCTTGTCATTCATTGTCCAAGTGAAAAGCAATCAAGAAACGTGCCAAATCCCCTGGATTGCGGCATTCATCAGAGAAATTGCTCATTAACCTGGAGGGACCTTGAAAATCAGCTACCCCGGTTCCGGTTCTTGGAGACACAAAATTGCCTGAATAAGTGAGTCCTTCAGTTTTTGTCCTGCCGGAGTAGACTGAGTCCGCAAAAGAGGATAACAAATATCTAAGAAGTGAGCCGTGAGCGGTCAGCCGTAAAAAGCAAAATTCGTCTTTCTGGTTTATCCCGTCGCCTTTCCATCTAGCCAAAAGAAAGAAACCATTCTGTTTTTTCTGCTTTTTCCCGTTTTTTTTACGAGATAGACGCTTGTATTTCACTGCTCAGGGCTCACGTCTGTTGACGAGATGGACGAGTCGACGAGAAAGACGGGATAGACGCTTTCTAGGGATTCAGAGGGAGGAGGGAATCCGGTATCTTTTCAACAGAGTGTACAGGCGGGACCTCGATAGACCGGAGATCCTGCAGGCCTCTTTTATGTCGCTGCCGGTGCTCTTCATGAGGCTTCTCAGGTAGTCCTGCTCGATCTTGGCCAGGCCCGTTTCCCGCACGTCCGCCAGGCTCTGGAGCGCGCCAGCCGAATCCGCAGCCGCACCCGATTCCTGGCTCAGCATCTCTTTTTGGCTTAACGATGACCGCGCCATGTAGATACGGATGTGCTGAGGAAGGTGTTGGGGAAAGAGCATAGGTGCGTCCAGAGCCGCCACGACCGCCTTTTCCAGGGCCTGAATCAATTCCCGGACATTCCCGGGCCAACCATATTCCATGATGATATCGAAGAATTCAGGGGAAAATCCTTTCATCGGCAGGCCGTACTGCTGGCATAACTTATCGAGATAATGGAGGACGAGCTCCTTGAGGTCTTCGCGGCAGGCTCGCAGAGGAGGCAAATCGATCACCAGTGTTCGCAGCCTGAAGAGGAGGTCTTCGCGGAAGCCGTTTTTCTTGATCATGGCCTCGAGGTCTCGATTCGTCGCGGCGATAAGACGGAAATCGCTTTGGACCTCCTGCCCCCCACCCACCGGGCGGAACCGCCGCTCCTGAAGCACACGCAAAAAGGCTTTCTGAATCGACGGAGAGAGCTCTCCAATTTCGTCCAGAAACAATGTTCCGCCATCGGCCTGCTTGATCAGCCCATCCCTGGGTTTGTCCGCGCCGGTGAAAGCTCCGCGGACATGCCCGAACAGGGTGCTTTCAACAAGGGTTTCAGGAAGAGCGGCGCAATCGACCACGACAAAGTTGCTCTTGCTGCGGGCGCTGTTTCTGTGAATCGCCCAGGCAAAGAGCTCTTTACCGGTCCCCGTCTCGCCCGTCAGGAGGACATTGGCCTCGCTGCTGGCGGCCTGGGCGAGACCGTCCAGGCAGGTCCGGAGCGGAGGGCTGTTGCCGACGATGCCCTCCCGATGCAAGGCGACAGGCGGACTTGCCGACTGCTTCTTTTCGCGATACTGGAGCGCCCGTTCGATAACAAGTGCGATTTCCTTCGTGGAAACGGGTTTTTCGAGGTAATCCCAGGCCCCCTGCTTGATGGCCAGTTCCGCGCCGTCGGGGTCTCCGAAACCGGTCATGATGACGACTTCGGGCGCACTAGGACTTCTTCTGATCTCAGGCAGGAGGTCCAGCCCCGAACCGTCAGGGAATCTGACGTCGCAGAAAACAAGGTCAAAGGAACCGGACCTGATTTTTTGGGTCGCCTCGTTCACACTGCCGGCAGTGTCGGCAGTGTGCCCTAGGCTTTGAATGACCCTGATCAGGGAATCTGAGACCAGATGATCGTCGTCGACGACGAGAAGATTGGCCATGTCTCTTTATTTCAACGGGTGTTCGCTGCCCTGTCCATGGGAGAAGACTTTATAGCATGAGAAGATAAAGCTGTCAAACTCACGCCCATGCGTGAGCTGAGAGGAGTGAGGTGTGAGGTGCAAAAAGCATTCGGATCTTAGGCTCCTGTCCCTCACCCCTTGCTCCTGCACTTTTAAGAGTTTGCGCTTTTCTTTGAATCACGGCCTGTTGTATTCTAACAAGTGGGACCTAAGAAAGGCGGTCTGGAATGAAAACCTATGATGTCGTGGTTGTCGGATCGGGTTCGGGCGAGATCATTGTGGAGGAGGCTCTGGCTCACGGCCTGAAAGTCGCGCTCATCGACCGGGGGCCCCTCGGCGGAACCTGCCTGAACGTCGGTTGCATCCCCTCCAAGATGCTCATCGTCCCTGCGGACAGGATCGTCGATATCCAGGACTCCCTAAAGCTCGGGGTCCGGGCCGAAATCGAGAGGGTTGATTTCAAGAGCATCATGGAGAGGACAAGGCGGTCGGTCCAAACGTCCGAACATCAGATCAGGCAGAGGATCCGGAAAATCAAAAACCTCGAATTCTACGGACAGAGGGCGAGGTTTGTGAACAAATCCACTTTACGAGTGGGCGGCCAGGATATCAGCGGAGGAAAGATCTTTCTCGCCTCGGGAGCGCGGCCCTATATCCCTCCCATCAAAGGGCTGAGAAAAATTCCCTACCTGACCAACCAAACGGTCTTTGCTCTGACCAGGAAACCCCGGAGCCTCATCATCATCGGCGGCGGATACATCGCGGCCGAATTTGCCCATTTCTTCGCGGCCGTGGGGACCGCCGTCACGGTCCTCCAGAGGGACCTCCGTTTGGTCAAAGAAGAAGAGCCGGAGATCTCCGCGCTTTTGAAGAAAAAACTGGGAGAGCGGATGAAGGTTCGCGCCGGAATGGAAGCCGTTGAAGCGGAGAGAAAGGGAAAGCTCATCGTGATCACAGCCCGTGATAAGGACTCCGGCCAGAAGCAAGAATTCGCGGCCGCAGAGGTGCTCGTCGCCGCCGGCCGAAAGTCCAATGCCGATCTATTGGATGTCGAGAAGGCGGGCATCGAAACCGACGAAAAAAACTACATCCGGGTGAACGAATATCTGGAAACGAGCCAAAAAAACATCTGGGCCTACGGTGACGCCATCGGACAAAAGATGTTCCGCCACGCCGCCAACTATGAAGCCCAGCTGGTTTTTCACAACGCTATTCACGGCGGAAAAAATAAAATGGATTTTCTCGTCGTCCCTCACGCCGTCTTCACATCGCCCCAGATAGCGTCGGTCGGAATGACCGAAGCAGAGGCCCGCGTGAGGCACAAAATCCTGGTGGGCAAGGCCATGTATTCGACGATCGCTATGGGCGAAAGCCTGATGGACACGGAGAGTTTTGCCAAGGCTATCGTGGAGAAAGATACCCTGAAGATCCTGGGTTTTCACTTGATCGGACCCCAGGCTTCCCTGCTCGTCCAGGAGGTCGTCGACGCCATGTCCTCCGACGGCACCATCCTGCCCATCCTCAGGGGGATCCACATCCATCCTGCGCTCACGGAGATCGTCGTCCGGGCTTTTGTCAATCTCAAAGAAAAAGATTAGACCTTTTCGCTCCAGACTGTTCTGAGCCGGGTGAGCTCTGCACCGGATGCCTCGTTTGAAATTTGATGGAGAAAAACAGGGGGCGTTTCGCCGGATTGTCTTCCGGCGCGCGAGATGACCCGGTCGCCGCTGAAGGCCTCGGCCCGGTAGGAGACTTCCACATCCAGGGGCCGCATCGAGTTTGAGATATCTTCGGGGACGGCTTCCAGAGCCCATTGAATATAAACGGCGTTGTTGACGTGCCGGTTAAAATCCAGGTCTTTTCTTAGGACCGGGAACGTCAATTGAATCTCGGGCTGGCGGAGCTGGGGAAAGGGCTTGAAATCGTCGTCCAGAGCTCTCCGCTCCAGGACCATCCGGCCGGGAAAGGATTCATTGAGTCGGATCGGCTGCTTTTTTCCAAGATCGAGGAGGATCCAGGAGCTTGTGGCCACGAGGAGGACCTGCCCCTTTTCATCCGCCAGCTCAAAATCCCTCAAGGCAAAAATCCCCTGTGTCGCCGACGGCCAGGTCGATACCGTCACCCTGTCCTCATACGAAGGATAGCACAGGACTTTGACGTGATAGCGGGAGAGGAGCCAGGTCTGATTCTTTTTGAGGAGCCCGGTGATCGAGAAGCCGAGCAGGGCGGCATGATCGCCGGCCGCGTCCTGCAAATAATTGAGCAGCGAGACGAGATGCGCCCGCCCCTCGGAATCCACCTCGTAGGTATGGAGCTTGAATGTTTTCTTGTAAACCCTGTTGTCCGAGGTCAAGCTTTCGTCGCCCATTCTGAACTTCCCATCTTTCTATTTTATGAATCTCTCTTTTGTCTGTCCAGCCAATCTCGTACCACACCAAACAGGGTGAGCGGTGAGCACGGAGCAGGCAAAAAAACAAATGCCCAGGCCGCAAGAAATGCCCAAGGGAGAGGACCGGTGTGTTCTTCCCCGAGTCTTTGGCATCCTGAAGTTCAAAAAGCCACCCCGTTGCCGCATCGCGCGTTCTCTTCGCCGCTTTTCTGCTCGCAGCTAATAGCTCAGGGCTCCAATCCGTGAACACGTTGACATCCTCTGGGATCGCCGTTTAAAAGGGAGAAATAATAAAGACAAGATGTCCCAGATCGTGTGGCTCACGGCGACGAGGATGATGGAGCGATAACGCCGATAGAGCCAACCCCAAAACAACCCGCAGACCGCCGCGGCCAGCACGAGCATCAGATTTCCGCTGCCGAGATGGACCAAAGAATAGAGCGCGACCGAAATGAACCAGCCCGGCGCATCTCCCCACCGGTCCATAAACAGGCGCTGCAGAGACGCTCTCCAGAAAATCTCTTCTCCGGGCCCGATGACGAAGATCATGAGCAGAACGATGCGGAGCGTGGAGGCCTCTCCTCTAAAGCCGTAGATGCGTTGGATTCCTTCGCCGGCAAAAGGCAAAAAGGTGCCGGAGAGAGCCTTCCCGACATAAAAAAAGCCGTAAAGGACAAAGGCGGAGAGGATCCCCCACAGGATTTTCCCGGCCAATCCGGCACGAAAGTCCCCCAAAAGAATTCGGCCGAACCGTCTGTCGCTGGAAAAGCTCAAGAAAAGAAGCAGGACCAGGTCGAGACTCATCCACCACCAGAAATCGAACGGCCCGATCCGGCGGAAAACAAAGAGGGGGACAAAGAGCACGGCTGCGGACAAAACTAATAAGAACAAACGGCGGGCGTCGGAAGAGGCCACGGTCCGCCCCTCAGCGCAACCGGAGCAGATATTGAAGCCAGACTGCGGCTGTGCAGAGAATTCCAAAGAGGAGGTTGTAATTGGCCGTGGCTCCGTCCAGGATGATAAAATCCATGGGCCGGCGAGGCTCACGGCGTCTCACCGCCCGGCGCCAGAGTTGGAGGGCATGCGGAAAAGCCAGCCAAACCAGGAAGAAGGTTAAAGGCATGGGAGTCAGGGAGGGCGATATGACCCGGGGGATCAAGATCAGGCCGAAGATAATCGTCATGGAACCAAAGAGAAGAAAGGCGTAATAAAAGAGTGAGCCTTTATCTCCGAGCAAGGAAGCCATCGTTTTCACTTTTCGCTCCCGATCGGTGATCGTATCCCGCCAGTTGTTGGCATGGAGGATGGCGATGACCAGCATGGCCATGGGAACCGTCCAGATGACGGGCAGCCAGGAAAAAGACTGGGTCTGGACGACCCACGCCCCCAGGGACCCGAGCAACCCGAAGTTCAAGAAAACCGCCAAGTCGCCGAGAGCATGATACTTGAGCGCCGAATAAAAAAGGCCGATGACGATGCCCCCCGCGCCGACGATGAGCAGAACCGGCCCGGTGAGCCAGGCCAGGACGAGACCGATGGCCGTTCCTAGGACAAACAGCACCGCGGCGCCGACGGCCACAGCATGAGGGAGACAGCCAGCCGCGGACGATCGCGCCGCTTACCGGTGTGACGTCTTTATCCAGACCCCGCTTGGAGTCGAAGACATCGCTGAGCATGTTCGCGGCCGAATGAAGGATCATCATGCCCGCCAGGGCAAGCATGAAACGGAACGGCCGTAAGCGCGCCCCGGCGATGACAACCGCCAGGGAGGTGCCGAAGATGACCGGCATGGTCGAGGCTGGAAAGGACCACGGCCGAGCAGCGATAATCCATTTTTTTAGAACGGGGGTGTGAACGGCGTTTTCCACCATAAGCGCATTCCTTTGGGCTTCAGCGCGAAGTTATGCACGTGCGAAAACCCAAGAAAAATCAGACAAGAAGCCTGTGTTTTATACCACACCGCCATGCGGCGGTCAAAAATGACTTCGTATCTTCCGGCAAAGAGGCTTCCTCGATCGAGCCCGGAGACGGGCGTCAAAAGTGTCCTTGTTTCTGTGGGGGAGCCTTCCTTTGAACCGGGCACAGGCGCGCCGCAGTTCCCGCAAAACCGGGTCGTTTCGGGGTTCTCAAAGTGGCAACGAGGGCATTTCATCAACGCCGTCCCTTTTTTGCTATGACTGCCTCAGATAAAGATAAGCTTGAGCCGACAAAATGTCAAATTCCGCAATTCAGGTGTTTGAGATTCATTTTGGTCTGTGATATAAGCAATGTCTTTGTGTGATCTCAATGTCCTTTTGAAGGAGGTCCTGGATGGCTAAATTCGAAGGGGTCAAATGGGCTTCACAGCAGATGCGCTACGGCCTCTCCGACAAGCAATTCGAACTCCTGCCGGCCGACGCCCGGGTGTACGCCGTCTCTCGCTCCATCCATTATGGATTGTTCCTGGCCTTCGAGGGGATCAGGTTCTTCTGCAAGAAAAACGAGAGGGGCCGGCCGGTGGCCATTTTCCTGAATTGGCACAGGAACCTGGAACGGTTCCAAAAAGGGATCGCTTTTAACCTGGGCCGCGACCAGCAGTCTTTTGTTCCATCGGCTAAGGAGATGGAACAAGTCTTCATCCAGCGTTATTTCAGCGACCCCTCGATGCTGGGCTTTTTCGAAGAAATGGCCGCGATGGAGGCGCAGGGGTATCTCAGGCCGTTTACGATCGACGAAGAGCAATCCACCGGCGTCACGTTCCCTGGGAAAGCCCGCCGTCCGGGCCACGGCCTACCGTTATGACCGCTACTTGGGAGAGCCCTTCTGCGGGGTTGTCATGCCCGGGATGGTTCGCGCCATCGGCATCAACAAAACGGGCTGTCTGAAGCTCGGCACGAATTATGTGATGAGCATCAAGGCCATCGACGCCGCCAGGGAGATATGCCCGGATTCGGCCTCGGCGCTTTTTCTCGATGATCGGCCACAAGCGAAACTCGAGGACCGCCGGATAACGGAATGGGATTCGTCCTGCTGCCTATTCGGATTCAGGGACGGCACCATCCTCAAGATCCCGGAGCACGAGCTGATCCTTCCTTCCGTGACCATCCTGGGCATCGTGGCCATCCTCAAAGAGGCGGGAGTGCCGGTTGAAGAGAGGCACCTGAAATACGGAGAGCTCCTGGAGAGGGCAAAAAGCGGCGACCTCGTCGTGGCCTGTAGCGTTGGCACAGCGGGTATCTTGAACAGGTGCCAAAAGCTCGTCCTCGTCGACGGAAAAAACCGGATCATCGCTACCCATCATCCGGACGAGAATCACCCTCTCTACCGTAAACTCGCCGAAGCGAGAGAGCGATATTGGAACATATATAAAGAGAGAGCCCCGGCCCCACCTGACTGCAAGCTCTTCAAGTACGAGCTCTGAGACGTCATCTCGCCATCTCGTCGTCCGTCCCCGTGAGCATCTCGACTCCAGTTGCCGTTCAGCATGCCCCGATTTCATCGAGTCTTCAGGCCCTAGAAAAACCGTCTGTTTCCTTCTATCTCCTTTGCTGTCAAAATGAAAGCAGTCGTTTCATTTTTTTGGCGCTTTTTGACGGATCGTACGTGAATGCTCAGTGATCACGATTGCGGCTCACTATTTTTGTTGATTAAATGAGGTTTTCTTTCTAAAATGATTTTAAGCTTTCCTAGAGGAGGTCTCTCATGAAATTATCCCCGGAATCGTCGCGCCCAAGAGTCTTCTTCCTGTGGCTCTGCGTGTTCATGCTGAGCACGGCGGCTTTTGCGGAGCAGGCGAAGAAACCGCAGCTCGTCCAATCGACCGACCCCCAGCTCAGACTCAGCGGTTTCGAGCAGCACTTGGCCATGAAGCAGAGTTCCAAGTTTAAAGACCTGAAGTGGCAGTTCCTGGGCCCTAAGAATGTGAGCGGCCGCTGCACGAGCATCGCCGTGGTCACGCCCAAAGGCAAGAATTACGTAGTCTATGTGGCCAGTGCCTCCGGCGGACTCTGGAAAACCGAGAACGAGGGCACGACCTGGAATCCTGTCTTTGAGCAGTTCCCCTCGACCGCATTCGGCGCTGTGGCCGTCTCCCCTTCAAATCAGCAGATCGTTTGGGCAGGGACGGGAGAGGCCAACATTTTCCGGAGCTCCCAGTCAGGAATTGGCGTGTACAAGTCCACTGACGGGGGGAAGAGTTGGCAGCACATGGGTCTGACAGGAACATATACGATTCCGAGGATCGTGGTCCATCCCTCCAATCCCGATGTCGTCTACGTCGCCGCTTCGGGCCACGAATGGACATTCAATCCGGACAGGGGAATTTTCAAGACGACCGACGGCGGCAAAACCTGGACCAAAGTGCTCTATGTCGACGAGAAGACCGGGGCCATCGACCTGATCATGGACCCTTCCAACCCCGACACACTTTACGCGGCCACCTGGCAAAGGATCCGTTTCAAATGGAACGACCCCCGGAATTCTCCCGACTATACGGGCTCCGGCATCCATAAGACAACGGATGGCGGCAAAACCTGGAAAGCCATTAACAGCGGCCTGCCCGAACCAAAGTTCAGAGGCCGTATCGGGATCGACCTCTGCCGGGCCAACCCCAATGTCCTCTACGCTTTCATCGATGACTATGAGGTCGCCCGTCCGTCCACGGAAGAAGAATCCGATTCCTACGGCCGGCCCGTCGAGCGGAATCATCAAGGGAGCCACCCTCTATCGCTCAGATGACAAGGGCGAGAGCTGGAAGCTCGTCTGCCCCACGACCCCGGAGATGACAAAGTACATGGAGAGGCACTCCGGGACCTACGGCTGGGTGTTCGGCCAGATGCGGGTTGACCCCAATGACGAGAACACGGTTTACACGATGGGGCTCGGGCTCAGCGTCTCAACGGACGGCGGCAAGACGCTCAAGGAAATCGGCGACATGCACGGCGACCATCACGGCCTCTGGATCGACCCCGACAACTCCAACTACATGATCGACGTCAACGACGGAGGGATCGTTTTCTCTTACGACAAGGGAAAAACCTGGCGGAAGTTCCAGGATAATCTCCCCGTCACCCAGTTCTTCAATATCAACTACGACATGAACACCCCCTTCCGGGTTTACGGATCGGTCCAGGACTGGGGGAGCTTCCGCGGGGTCGTCGACCTCAGCCGCGGGCGGGACAAAATCCGGACCCAGGACTTCGAGAATGCACCCGGCGGGGAGGGCAGCCATCATGCCATTGACCCCGACGACGCAAATATCGTTTACTCGGCCGGTTTTTATGGAACGATCGAGAGAACCGATTACAGCTCCGGAAAGTCCTGGTATCAAGCCACGAAAATGCTGCTTCCCAAGACATATCCTGATGAGCCGCGCCTCAGAGGGCAATGGCTCGCCCCTTTCATCCTTTCGCCTAACAATCCCAAGATCATCTACCACGGAATGCAGTACGTCTTCCGCTCTCTGGACCGGGGAGACACGTGGGAAAGGATCAGCTCCGATCTGACCTACAACACCAAGACGGAGATGGGAGATATCCCCTACCACACCCTCTTCGCCATCTCGGAATCTCCTCTCAAATACGGGTTGATCTACGCCGGCACCGATGACGGAAGGGTCTGGATGACCAAGGACGGCGGCAAGAACTGGCTGGAAATCGGCGCCGGGCTTCCTTATCAAAAGTGGGTCTCCAGGCTCGCAGCCTCGGCCTACGAAATGGGGACGGTCTATATGACCCAGAACGGAAAGCGCGACGATGACTTCACGCCCTATATCTGGAAATCAACGGACTTCGGCAAAACCTGGGTCGATATCTCCAAGGGCATCCCGCTGGGACCGGTCAACGTCATCCGCGAAGACCCGGTGGACAAAAACATCCTCTACGTCGGGACCGATTGCGGGGTTTACGTTACAACAGACGGCGCCAAGACCTGGAATGTCCTCGGCGCCAACCTGCCCTCGACGTACGTCCATGACCTGATCATCCACCCGCGCGATAACATCATCGTCATCGCCACCCATGGCCGCGGCACCTGGGCCCTCGACGCCAACGGAGTCAACAACAAAGACAAGAGACGCCCCCGCTATTATTTTGAAGAGGACTGAAACAACCGCCGTAATTGATTCGATATGAGGTTCAAGGTGGCGCCGGAGGCCGCCCTCTTGGCCCCCGAACCCCGGGGAACCAGTCCCGGTCGGTTCCCCCGTCGGGATAGGCCGAGAGGCACCCCCTCCGCGACGGGGTCCCAAGGGCGGCATACGGCGCCACCTTAACCATATGAAGTTACTTATGGGGTTTGCTCCAGCAGCAAAATTGAATGCGGGACGCGTCCGCGAATTTTCCAAATGGCTCTTGTGAATTTTCCCAGAACGCACTAGAATCTAATCTTCTATTTCTTGAAACCGTCGATGGAGGTTATATTTGAGCAAAGCCAAAAATAATCAAGAGCAGGAGATCGAGATGCCCAGCCGCCGAGATTTTTTTAAGAAGTCGGGCGCGGCTCTCCTTTTCCTGAATTCCCCGTTTCGGCATCTCCTGGGCGACGATTTTGACCCGTTTTCTGCAGCCCAAACCCAGACGCCATCCGCGGCTCCTGGCATCTTTATCATGGAAGGCCCGCCGGGACCCGAAACAGTCATCAACGGCAAGCGATATATTTACTTTGGAGGAACGGGTTACTTTGCCCTCCAGGGCCATCCCGAAGTGATCGAGGCCGGAATCGCCGCGTTTAGAAAGTACGGCGTTCACCCGGCGACCTCCCGGACCGGCTTCGGAAACTGCCCGATCCAGCTCGACCTGGAGCGGAAGATCGCCGAGTACTTCGGCACGGAAGATTCCCTCCATTTCGTTTCCGGCTACCTCGACAATCTCTTTCAGGTCCAGGCTCTCAAGGAACAGATTGATGTCGTCTTTATCGACGAGACGGCGCACTTCAGCATCAAGGACGCCGTCTATTCGGCCCTGAAGCCGGTCATCATGTTCCGCCACCGCGACCCCGAAGACCTGAGCAAAAAACTCAAGGAGACGCTCAAGCCCGGGCAGGTCCCGCTCCTGATGACCGACGGCATTTTCCCAACCATGGGGGTCATCGCCCCCGTCCCCGATTATCTAAAAATCATCGAGCCCTATAATGGCTTTATCTGCCTCGATGATTCCCACTCCGTCGGAGTGCTCGGCCCAAACGGCCGGGGAACCTACGAACACTTTGGCCTCAAGTCCGATCGTCTCTATTATGCGGGGACGATGAGCAAGGCTTTCGGCGGGCACGGAGGCTTTATCCCGGGAACCAAAAAGTACATCCAGTACATCAAGGATCATTGCGGCGCTTTCGCCGGTGCCACCCCGAGCCCGACGGCAGCGATGGCCGCTTCGGCCAAAGGGTTGGAGATCGTCAAAAACCATCCCGAGATGAGGGATCGCTTGAGAAAAAACGTGGCCATGGTCAAATCCGGAATGAAGAAACTCGGTTTCGAGATGAACGACAACCCGGTGCCGATCGTGACTTGGACCATGAAGTCCGGCGATGATATGAAAAAGATCCAGCTGGAATTGATGAGCCGAGGCGTGGCCGTAGCCTACACAAAATATGTCGGCGCGCCTCCCAGCGGGGCTTTGAGAGCTTCCATTTTCTCCGAGCACAAACCCGAGCACATCAACAAGCTGCTTGAAGAAGTGGGCAAGCTCGTCTAGATCGCTCGCGGCTGATAGCTCATGGCCGATAGAGATCATAATCGTGATATGTGAAAAGGGACACGAGACAAACTAATACAAACGCAATAACTCATGCGACATCTCAGTTCAAGGTTGCGCCGGAGGCCACCCTCTTGCCCCCGGAGCCGAGGAAAGTCCCGTCGGTTCCCCCGACGGAGAAACCGACGGGCCCCCCTCCGCTACGGGGTCCAAGGGTGGCCTCCGGCGCAACCTTGACCATGTCAAGTGACTTATCGCGTTTTCATTAGATAAGCGTCAAAGTTGGCGCTCGGCCGTTTAGACCTTGCATCTTTGCAGGCTATGAGCTTTGAGCTGGCTTTTTGGAAAAGGAGTCAATGATGAGAGCTTTAAGACATGTTTTTCTCGGCTTCTTGTTGATCGGGTCAGCCACCCTCGTTGGTCCGCTGGCCCCATGGATGAACGGGCAATCCTCTTCGGCGGGCCCAGACACGAAGTCGATCGATGCCTTCGTGGCCGAGCAGGTCAAAGCCAAAGGGCTGGTCGGGCTCTCTGTAGCGATCGTAAAAGACGGCCGGCCGGAGATTGCCAAGGGTTACGGAGTCAGCTCCCTGGCCAAAAAGCAGCCAGTCAACGAAAACACGATGTTTGCGATCGGCTCCTGCACCAAGCAATTCACCTCGGCCTGCATCCTGCTCCTGGCCGAAGACGGCAAGCTCACAGTCGGAGACAAGGTCGCCAAATACTACCCCAACCTGACGAGAGCGAATGACATCAGTCTTCTCGACTTGATGAACCACGTCTCGGGCTACCCGGACTATTATCCTCTCGACTTCGTCGACCGCAGGATGCTCAGACCGGTCACAGTTGATGACGTCATCCGTCAGTACGGCACGACCAAGCTTGACTTCGAGCCGGGGACAAAATGGTCTTACTCTAATACCGGTTACTTGATCCTCGGCCGCGTCGTCGAAAAGGTCAGCGGGGAGCCGTTCGGTCAGTTCTTGACGCGCCGCATCCTGAAGCCCCTCGGCATGGACCACACCGCCTATGAGCCCGACGCAAAAGGACCCGGTTTCGCGCAGGGTCACAGCTCATTTTTCCTCAGCCCGCCGGAAGCGGCCGTTTCGGAGCAAAAGGGCTGGATTGCTGCGGCAGGGGCAAATTATTCCACAGCTTCTGACCTGGCCAAGTGGGATCTTGCGTTGATCGAGGGAAAAGTTTTAAAGCCCGAATCGTACAAGCTCATGACGACCGCGCGCAAACTGGCGGATGGCCGGTTGACCGGTTACGGCTGCGGCCTGTCGGTGGGCGAACGAAACGGGGTCACCGTGCTCTCGCACAATGGCGCCGTGGCGGGCTTCTACGCCCTGAACACCATGATCCCTTCCTCCAAGTCCGCCGCCATCCTATTGTCAAATTTCGACGATTATAATGAAGTGAACACTGTCTACACGAAAATTGTCCGCTCTGTGCTGCCGCAGCCGTCGGACCCCAACCTTCCGCAGATCGCCGGCCTGCCGGCGGCAGAAGAGGCCATGGCCTTCTTCCATCGGCTCCAGACTGCCTCGGTGGACCGTTCGGAGCTCGGCGATGAGTACAGCTATTTCCTGACCGACGCCAAGATCAAAGCCGCCGCCGAGCATCTCAAGCCTTATGGTGAACCCACGGCCGCGGATGTCGAGGGCATGCACGAACGGGGCGGCATGGAGGTCTCAACTGTGCGTTTGACCTTCAAGTGCGGCAGCCTCAAGGCATCGATGTACCGCTCACCCGACGGAAAGATCCAGCAATACCTCATCCAAAAGGACTTAGTCTGAAGCTCTGAGTTGTTTTCGGAGGAAGAATGGCCAAGAATTCTAGAGGGAAAAATCGCCATCGTGACCGGCGCCGGTTCGGTGGGAGAGGGTATCGGAAACGGCAAAGCCACGGCCATCGTTTTCGCCCGTGAAGGCGCCAAGGTGATGCTCGTCGATCAGAACTTGGGCGCCGCCGAAGAGACCCGGGAGATCATTGAAAAGGAAGGCGGTATGAGTTTCGCTTTCAAGGCCGATGTGAGCCGCGCCGATGAATGCCGGAAGATT
This sequence comes from Candidatus Aminicenantota bacterium, assembly GCA_963770045.1. Classification (GTDB taxonomy): domain Bacteria; phylum Acidobacteriota; class Aminicenantia; order Aminicenantales; family CAVYOD01; genus CAVYOD01. Next base: position 74,298 of record CAVYOD010000014.1, read on the forward strand.
GTTGACGCCTGTCTCCGGGCCTACGGCCGGGTCGACATCCTTCACAACAACGTCGGGATCGAACTCGCCGGCGGACTCGAAGAGACAACCGAGAAGGACTGGGACCGGACCCTGGCGGTCAACCTGACGAGCATGTTCTTGTTGAGCAAGTATGCCGTGCCTCATATGTTGGCCCAAGGCGGAGGAGTCATCATCAACATTTCCTCGATCAATGCCATCAGGACCTTGCCCGCCTTGTCGCTCGCCTACGGCGTTTCAAAGGCGGGTATCATCTCGCTCACTCGCGAGATCGCCGTGCAGTATGCCGCAAAAGGGATCCGGGTCAATGCGATCCTGCCGGGGATGATGAACACGCCCTTCGTCCGCGTCTCCTTGACCGAGGCCTACGGGGGAGATATCGAAAAAATGACCAAGTTCCGGGATTCCCTCTGCCCGACCGGAAAACAGGGCGAGCCCTGGGACGTCGCCAACCTGGCTCTCTTCCTGGCGTCAGACCAATCGAAATACATCACCGGCCAGGCCATCATCGTGGACGGCGCCCAGACCTGCAAAATCTGACAATCATGGAGACCCGGCGCATTTTTTCAACAATCGATACGCACACCGCGGGAGGGCCGACGCGGATCCTGACATCGGGAGTTCCCTTCCTCCCCGGATCGACTGTGGCCGAGAAATTTGTTCACTTCCAGGCCAATTTCGACCCCATCCGCAAATTGCTGCTGACCGAGCCTCGCGGCCATAAGGATATGTACGGCGCCGTCGTGACCGAAAGCAGACTCGACGACGCCGACCTCGGGGTTTTCTTCATGACCGCGGCCGGATATCTTCCGACCTGCGTGCACAGCGCCATGGGAGTCGCCGCGGCAATGCTCCAGACCGGCGCTCTGACCCTCGAACCGCCCAAAGTCAAATTGGCCTTTGAAACACCCAGCGGACTCATCGCCCTGGAACCCCATTTTCGGGCGGGCAAGATCCATTCGATCAGCCTGCAGACCAAGCCCGCGTACGTCCAAGAAATCGGAGCGACTCTCCGGGCGGGTGAGAGAGACCTGCGCGTCGACCTCGTGTTTTCCGGCGTTTTCTTCGTGCTGGTTGATTCGGACGCGAACGGACTGGAAATCAGACAGGGCAGGCTTCCGGATTTCGTCGCCCTGGGACAACAGGTCTTGGCCGAGGCCAATCGGCGTTTCGAGACTCGCCATCCCGAGCTCCCCCAGATCAAGGGGTTCGCGCTGGCCCTTTTTTACGAGCGAATCGACAAGAGTCATTTCAAAGATATAGTGATCGGCCGGACCGGCAGTGTCGACCGCTCTCCCTGCGGGGCAGGCTCGGGGGCGCTGGCCGTTCTCCAGGCCGTCAGGGGGGAAATCGCTTCAAACGAGGAAATCGACATCGAGGGCGTCATCGGCACTCATTTCGGAGCTCGGTTAATCAGGCAGGTCAAAGTGGGCGCCTATGCCGGCGGGGTACCACAGATCAGCGGCAGCGCCTACGTGACCGGATTCCATCAGTTTGTCCTGGACGCGGACGACCCCCTCAAAGAAGGTTTCATCCTGGGATAAAATCGTTTTTCCCCGCGAGAATGGAATAAAATCTCGCCTGGCGTTGTATTATCTTTATCGAGGAGGACGAGCGATGATCAGCCAACCGCCACGGACAATTGTCCCGCTAGTCTTGTTCGCCGCTCTGCTCATCACCGTGGGAAGCATGGTGAAAGGCAGGCCGGCCGCGCCGATGCAAGAGAAAACGACGCAGGAGCTCTGGAAAAAGGTCGCCGAGGCTGAAAAGAACGGGCTTCCGAAAACAGCCGCTGATTATCTCAAGCAGATCGCGGCGATGGCCCTCCAGCAAAAACGTTACGGGGAATCACTCCGCGCCCTCACCAGGCAGATCATTCTGGAATCAGTCATCAAGGGGAACAAGCCGGAGTATCGGGTCGCCAGGCTCCAGGAGGAAATGGAAAAGGCGCCGGCGGAAATGAAGCCCATGATGAAGCTTATCCAAGCCCAGTGGTATTGGCATTACTATTCGCGGAACAAATGGAGGTTCATGAACCGGACCGCGACCGAGGGATTCGACGAAAAAGACTTCACCACCTGGGACCTGCCCAAGCTGTTCCGGACGATCGACCTCCTCTACAGGGAGATCCTGAAAGATGAAGCGTACCTCAAGAAGGAGGCGCTCTCCTCTTGGAAAGACCTTCTTGATCGAAGGGAACCGGCCTTCCGCGCTTCGCCCGACCCTTTTCGATTTCGCAGTCTTCGAAGCCCTGGACTTTTACACCTCGGGGGAGCAATCCGCACTCCCCGAAGACGCATTTTTCATCCAGGCTGATTCCGACGCCCTCGCCCCGGCCGGCCAGTTTCTCAAATACGCGCCGGAGACGACCGATGTGGATTCCCCCAAGCTCCAGGCTCTGAGACTTTTTCAAAAAGTGATGTCTTTTCACCTCGACGATAGAGACAGGGATCTCTTCCTGGATGCGGACCTCCAGCGGTTGCGTTTCGTCAAGAACGTGGCCACGGGTGAGGGTGCATCCGACCGGTACCTGGCGCGGCTGAAAGAGATTGTTGAGGCCTCCCCCTCCTCCGAGCTGTCGAGTCTGGCCCTGTACCACATGGCCCAGGAATTGTACGATCGAGAGCAATCCGTCGAGGCCTACGAACTCGCCGACCGCGGTCAGAAATCCCATCCCTCTTCCCTTGGCGCCTCCAACTGCAAGGCGCTCTTGGCGCGGATCACGGCCAAGGAATTTGAGCTGCGCTGCGAATCCGTCCTCGGCCCTGGCTCTCCGGGGAAGCTCGGGCTCGAATATCGAAATATCTCCTCTCTTCATCTCCAGGTCATAAAAGACGATTTCTCCGCGCTCCTCACCAGAAAAGACAAGGAGAGTTTTCTCTGGCCTTCGAATGAATTCTTACGGAGACTTATCGGAGGCACTCCAGCCGCCCGGTGGATGGCAAGTCTTAAACCCACTCCAGACTACAAAAAGAAAACCGCCTTCCTGGAAATTCCTCCTTTGAAGCCCGGTTTTTACTGGATCTTCGCCAGCTTCCGGGAAAATTTTTCCTGGGACGAGAACAAGGTCCAGGTGGCCTCATTCTGGGTCAGCGACCTGGGTTTGGTCACGCGGGGCGTGGCCGGCGGCCTGCAGGGATATGTTGTCCGCAACCAAACAGGGACACCCTTGGAATCCGCCGAGGTCACGCTCTACAATTGGAACTACGACAGCTCGGCCTTCCAAAAAGTGGGCACCGCTCGGACCGACAGCCTGGGCTCTTTTTCTCTGAGCCTGCCCGATTCCTATTCCAACCGCGTCGTCCTCGTCCGGGACGGCCAGGGGGCCGAGCTCGCCGAGGTCGAGGTTCCCTCCTCTTATTCCCGAACCGAAAACCCGACCGCGATGTGTGTGTTCTTCACCGACAGGTCGCTTTATCGTCCCGGACAGATGATTTTCTTCAAAGGCATTTGCCTCAATGTCGACAAAGCGCAAAACGATTACAGGCTCCTGCCGAAGCAAAGAGCGAGAGTTGCTTTCCGCGATGTGAACCGGCAGGAAATCGCCAATCTCGACCTGGTCTGCAACGAGTTCGGCTCTTTTAGCGGGACTTTTATCGCTCCCACGGACCGTTTGACCGGCCAGATGACGATCTCGACGGAGTCTCCACGCGGTTCTTGTTCAGTCAGAGTCGAGGAATACAAGCGCCCCAAGTTTGAGGTGAAGCTGGACGTCCCAGAACAGGAATTCCGGCTGAACGATCAGGTCGCTCTCCCCGGCGAAGCCATGGCCTACACAGGCGCGCCCGTGGATGGCGCGCTGGTCAAATATCGGGTCGTCCGCGAAGTCCAGTACCCCTGGTGGTGGTTCTACTGGTTCAGTAGGTCGGCGAGGAGCCAGAGCCAGGAAATCGCCCACGGTATCATGAAAACCGACGAAACGGGCAAGTTCATCATTAGCTTCCAGGCGAAGCCTGATCCGTCAGTCCCGACTTCCAGCGGCCCGACTTTCCAATACAAGGCGTACGTGGATGTCACCGACAGCGCCGGCGAAACACGCAGCGCCCAGGGCGGCGTGCGGTTGGGGTATGCCTCGCTCGAGGCGGGCATGAGCTGCCGGGATTGGCAGGAGACGGGAAAGCCGGTCATCATATCCGTCACGACCACAACCCTGAATTATAAGAAAGTGGCGGCGAAGGGAACGATCGAGGTGTTCAACCTGAAAGGGCCGGAAAAGCCTGTGCCTGCTGATTTGATCGGCGAGGTGGCTTTCCGTGAGCAGGAAGCGTCAAGAGGCAAAGGACTTCAAGGGCTCAGCGACACGTCCGATTGGAAGAAGTGGCCGCGAAGGCCGGCTGGCCGCCAAAAAAGATTTTGTCACTTCCGAAAAAGACGATGTCCCGTGCACTCTCTCCTTCGACCTCAAGAAAGGCGCCTACAAAGCCAAGCTCAAGACTAAAGATAAATTCGGGACGGCTGTCGAGAGCTTTCTTTATTTCATCGTCCTCGACCCTGCCGAAGAAAAGTTCCCCCTCAAGATCCCCTTCTTCAACGCTTCGAAGGACTCAACCGCCGAAGTGGGCCAGACATTTGAAACGCTCTGGGGGACGGGACATGAAAAAGGTCCGGTTCTGGTCGAAGTCTTCCAGAACAACGCCTGGCTGCAACGCTCTTGGATGCCACCTCAACAAACCCAAGGCGTCCTCCGGGTAGCGGTGGACGAAAGACTGAGGGGCGGCTTCACGGTCGTAATCTCTATGGTCAAAGAAAACCGATTTTATCGAAGCGAACAACGCGTCAATGTTCCCTGGTCAAATAAAGTCCTCGACCTCAGCTGGCTGACCTTCCGCTCCAAGCTCAGACCGGGACAAGCGGAGACCTGGTCGCTGCAGATCAAAGGCCCCCAGGCGTCGCTCAGAGCCGCCGAGATGGTGGCCACATTGTACGACGCTTCCCTCGACCAATTCTATCGTCACGGCTTTCCCGGGATGATGGGAGTTTTCCGAACAGATTGGACCTACGTGGCCTCGAATTTCGCGAACAGACGTCATGACCTCCAGACTTTCGTTGATCACCTGAACTCGTACCCGAGTTTCATTTCGATCGTCTACGTCCACTTTCCGCCCGATATCGAGGAGGATGCTTACGGATACGCCTACCCGCGCGCAGCCAGGGAACAATTGGCAGCGAGTCCTGCGGCCGCCGAAAAAGCCAAGGATGTGGAGGGAAAAGTGCTCGGAGGAGTGGTCGGGGGCGTCCTGGGCGGCGTTGTCGGGGAAGCCGAAGCCAAAAAGGCGCCGGAAATAGACCTCTCCAAAGTCCAGGCCCGTAAAAACCTGAACGAAACGGCCTTTTTCTTTCCCCATCTTCTGACCGACAAAAAGGGCGTCGTCACCTTGGAGTTCAAGATGCCGGAAGCGCTCACCCAGTGGCGCTTCCTCGGCTTCGCCCACACCAAAGACCTGGAAAGCGGATCCCTGGAAGCCACGGCCGTCACCCAGAAAGAGCTGATGGTCCAACCCAACCCGCCCCGGTTTCTGAGGGAAGGAGACAACCTCGAGTTCACGGTCAAGGTGACGAACATGGCCGAAAAAGAGGCCGAGGGCGCGGTCGAGCTGACCTTTTTTGACCCGAGAACAGAAAAGCCGCTCGATGCCGCGCTGGGCAATCGAACAAAGAAGCTTGCTTTTACGATTCCGGCCAAACAGTCGCGCTCTTTTTCCTGGCCGGTGACCGTGCCCGACGGCCTGGATCTCGTGAGCTATAAAGCCGTCGCGGCTACACCCGGCTTTTCAGACGGCGAAGAGGGTGTGCTGCCGGTCCTGAGCCGCCGGCTTCTCGTCCGCGAATCCATCCCGCTCTGGATCAATGACCAGGGCGAAAAGAAATTCACTTTCGAAAAGCTCGTCGCTTCCGCCGGATCGACAACGCTTCAAAACATGGGGCTGGTCGTCCAGATGGCCTCCAACCCGGCCTGGTACGCGGTCCAGGCCCTCCCCTTTCTCATGGAATTTCCTTACGAGTGTTCCGAGCAGGTCTTCAACCGGCTTTACGCCAACAGCCTGGCTCAAAAGATAGCCAACTCGAACCCCAAAATCCGGCGGATTTTTGACCTCTGGAAAGGGACCGAGGCGCTCAAATCCAACCTCGAAAAGAACGAGGACCTGAAGAGCGTCCTCCTCCAGGAATCTCCGTGGGTTCTCGAGGCCAAGGCCGAAACCCAGGCCAAGCACAACATCGGCCTCCTCTTCGATGAAAACCGGATGAGCCTCGAGATCAAGAATGCCCTCGGGAAACTCGCCAACATGCAGCTCTCCGACGGCTCCTGGCCCTGGTTCCCCGGCGGCCGCGGCAACAGCTACATCACGCTCTACATTCTGACCGGGTTCGGCCGGCTGAAACATCTGGACGTCGCCTCTGTCTCCCAGTCATCGGCCGAAAAAGCACTCCGCCATTTGGACGCTTGGATTCTGGAAGTTTACGAGGACATCATGCGCTCCGGAACCCAGGACCAAAACCATCTCAGTCCGGTCGTGGCGCTGTACCTTTATGGCCGGAGTTTTTATCTGACCGCAAGGCCGATTCCCGAGGCCAGCCGAAAAGCCGTCGATTACTTCCTCAAGCAGGGAGCACAGTACTGGCTGCAGCTCGACTGCCGTCTGAGCCAGGCGCATCTGGCCCTGGCCCTGAAAAGATTCGGGGACGAGACGACGGCTCAAAAAATCATGCGTTCCATGAAAGAGCGCAGCCAAGTGGACGAGGAGCTGGGCCGGTTCTGGAGCGAGCTCGAGCTTTCCTGGTGGTGGTATCGCGCTCCGATCGAAACGCAGTCGGTCATGATCGAAGCGTTCGACGAGGTCATGAACGACCAGAAGGCGGTTGAGGAATGCAAGGTTTGGCTCCTCAAGCAGAAACAAACCCAGGATTGGAAGACGACCAAAGCCACGGCCGATGCCGTTTACGGCCTCATCCTGAGAGGCATGGACCTTTTGGCCTCGGACTCCATTGTCGAGGTCAGCCTGGCCGGCAAAAACATCGAGCCGGAGAAAGTTGAGCCCGGCACGGGATTCTATGAGAAACGGATTCGAGCCGGGGGACATCGTGCCCGCCATGGGGAACATCGTGTTGAAGAAGGCGGATAAGGGAATCGCCTGGGGCGGCGTCCACTGGCAATACATGGAGGATATTTCCAAGATCACCCCACACGCCCAGAACCCGCTCCGGTTGAAAAAATCCGTCTCCGTCCAGAAGCTGACCAAGAAAGGCCCGGTCATCGAACCCGTGCAGGCACCTCTTCATGTCGGCGACACGCTTATCATCCGCATCGAGTTGCGCGCGGACAGGGACATGGAATACATTCACTTGAAAGATCACCGCGGAAGCGGGCTCGAGCCGGTCAATGTGTTGTCCCAATATAAATATCAGGGTGGGCTCTACTATTACGAGTCGACCAAGGACACGGCCACTCATTTCTTCATCGATTATCTGCCCAAGGGGACATATGTCTTCGAATATCCGCTCCGGGTTGTGCACCGCGGCGCCTATCAGAACGGCCTGGCTCACATCGAGTGCATGTATGCGCCGGAGTTCAACAGCCACTCCGAGAGCCAGAGGCTTGAGGTCAAGTAGAGGCAAATCGGATAGCGATCGGACCGTCAGCCCGTCGATTTTTATTTAATCTCTTCTTTGCAGCGAACGGGGTACGAACTAATGCAAACCCGATAAGTAACTTGACATGGTCAAGGTTGCGCCGGAGGCCACCCTTGGGACCCCGTAGCGGAGGGGGGCCCGTCGGCTTGTCCGACGGGGGAACCGACGGGACTGGTTCCTCGGGGTCCGGGGGCCAGAGGGTGGCCTCCGGCGCAACCTTGAACGGAGATGTCGCATGAGTTATTGCGCTTGTATTAGCTGCCTTTTTTGTTCTTTTCCAAGAAATAATCGTAGGCCGCCCGGGCGATGACTCCCATTTTGTGCTTGATCTCGTAGTGGACCTCTTTGAGGTCGTTTCCCCAGAGGCAGATGATGAGGTGGCCGGCCTTTTCTGGAAGCCAGATCACCGCTGAATCAAGCAAGACCGTGTTTTCGCCGGACCTGACCAAGCTGCCCCCTTTCCGGGCGATCTCGGTAAGGTAGGGAAGATAGCGCAGGATCAGCTCGGCTCCGGTGTGATTCTTCATGGTTTCGAGAATCTGATCGCTTGTCGCCCGGTCCACGATTTCCCCTTTGACGCACTTCTCCAGGAGCAGGCCGATTTCCAAGGGTGTCGACGTGTTGTGCTGGGAGGATTCAAAAGTCTTCTGCTTGTCGAGGCATTCTTTGCTCGTCCAGAAGGATGCCGGAACCTGTCCGAGCTCGGCAATAGTCAGGCGTTTCGAAGGGTCGAGTCCGAGAAAAGCCAAAATGACCTGGTGGGTGTCATAATCGATCGTCGTGTTCTTCAATCCGAGCTCGCTCATATAATCCGAAATCGCCTGCGGGGTGACCATCTGGAAAAGGATGTCAGTGGCCGTATTGTCGGACCGCGCCATCATCAGGAGCTGCAGGTCCTGGACGGAAATGTTGAGGCCCGGTTTCATGGAAACCATGAGCCCGCTGCCGTACGCCTTCATCCGCTCTTCAAAGTTGATCCGGTCATCAAGAGATATCTTGCCGAGATGAATCTGCCTGTAAAGAGTGAGAAGGACTGGAATCTTGAAAACACTGGCCAGCTGGAAGCGGCGGTTCTCGTTGAACCCCAGGGACTCGCCGGATTCGACGTGCTTGATATAAACTCCTGTCGTTCCCCGGATCTTGTCGATCTGGTCCTTGACCACCTGTTCCAATTCGGCTTTGGACTTTGGGGCTTTGAACTGAAAATCTTGGGGCGAAGCAAAAACCAGCCCCCCGCAAAAGGCTACTAAAACTATAAAAATACTCAATTTTTTGGACACCATTCCCTCCTTTTAATTAAATACAACAGGGACGTTCCCCAGGGCGACACCCTCGCGTTTTCAATTTAGTTTTCAACGCAACCAACCTGGAAATCCTATTGAATGGAAACCAAAGGGTGTCCCCTGGGGAACGTCCCTCAGTTTCTGCTATTATATTTTGGATGCTGGGGCTTGACAATACAAAAAATATCCTATAAAAGATAGACGAGAGGGAGGCCATGAACGAACGGGCAAACAACCCTTTTGAAGTCCCGGCCACGATCAGCGAGACAATCTACAAATACCTCAAGAAGGCCATCATCGAGGGCGAATTCAAGCCAAACCAGAGAGTCCAAGAAAAGGAAATCGCCGGCCTTTTCAACGTGAGCACCACCCCGGTCCGGGAATCTTTCCGGAGGCTCGCGGCCGAAAAGTTCCTGACGATCGACGCCCGGCGCGGTATCGTCGTCATCTCAACAAGCCTGGAGCAGATCAAAGACCTCTTCGAAGTCGTGACCGTGCTCGATGTTTTCGCCACGAAGAGGGCGATAAAGAGTCTGCCTCGCGAGGCCATAGACCAGTTGAAGCAGATGACCCGTGAGCTGGGAGAATCTTACCGCGAAAAACAGATCCTCGACTATGTCAAAAAGAACTTCGAGATCCATTTCAAGATCTGGGAATACTGCGGGAACGAGTTCCTGAGACGGGCGCTCACGGATTACGGAGAAAAAATCGTCTTCCATATGAACCAATTTTTCCTGCTCCTTCCGGAGCAGGCGACCTATTTTGATAAATCCTATGGAGACCATCTGGATCTTCTCGCTGCCATAGAAAACAAAGACGAGGCTCAGGTTGAGAGGATCCTTCTTTCCCATTGGGGAAAAGATTTTTTGGGAGAAACGGATTCAGAAGCGGGGTGAGCTTCGACTAGAGCCGGTACACGCACGATAAAGCGTATGCCGAGAACGTGGAAGCGGGCGGGATCTATTCTCCGGAAGTTGCCGCGGCCGCTTTTTATCAGGTCGGAGCACTTTCGAGGGCACTCTAATGTTTAGAGTCGAACTGAGCGTATTGTAAACACAAAGGGGGAGGGCTGCTTCAGGCAGCCATCCCTCTTTCTTACGAAATTTAAGATTGACCTGGCTCTTGTTCTGGGTTAAAAAGAATCCGTGAATAGACGTTTAGCCCCCATCCTTGTTTTCATTTTTGTCCTTGTCTTTGCGTCCTTTGATGCTCCCGGAAATTCATGGCAGACGGAAAAAAAGGGAGAGCCTCTGAGTGAAGCATCGAAGCAGTGGCTGGAGGAAGTCGTCCCCTACATCGTCACGACCAAGGAAAAAGAGGTTTTCCTCAGCCTTCCGACAGAAGCCGATCGCGGACGGTTCATCGAAACATTCTGGAAAAAAAGAGACCCCAACCCCCAGACTCCCGAAAATGAGTTCAAAATCGAGTTCTACAAGCGTATCGCCGGGGCCAACAAGCTCTTCGGGACGGGGGGCATCACCGGCTGGAGAACGGACAGGGGGAAAATCTACATTCTCCTCGGCCCTCCGAAGGAAATTCAGAGAGACTCGAATCCTCAGCCCCAAGGAAGCACTCTGGTCTCCGTCTTCCAAGGGCCTAAAGAAACCTGGCAGTATTGGGGGCTTCCCAATCCCAACCTCCCCTACAATATGGAATTTGTTTTTGTGGACAAATTCGGCACCGGAAATTACATGCTGGAAAACACCTTCCGGGTCGAATCCGGACGGAACAGCCCCTTTGATTCCAGCAACCTGACCTATCTATTCGACTACCAGGAATTGATGGCCGAGGCCCAAAAAAACCCATTCGAGGGCTTCGACAAGCTCAAGGAGATCATCACCACCCAGGTGAGCTACACGAACATCCCGTTCAGGTCGGAGGTCTTCTATCTCAAAGGAGCCGAGAAAAAGACGCTCATCCCCCTGGCGCTTGAAATCTCGACGGCCGCTCTTGCCTCTAAAAAAATCGAGGCCAAAGAATTTTTCTCCCTGAGCCTGGTTCTCAACGTCAGCAACCCGCTCGGCCAACTGGTTTTCGAAAAGAGCCGCGACCTGAATTTCCGGAAGGCGGGTCAGGAAGCGGGTTCGGCACAAAACAAGGCTTTCGACGTCGAGACGGCCCTGGAGCTCGACCCGGGCCGGTACAAGCTCCATCTTCTCCTCCTTGATAACTTCAGCGGCAAAGTCGGGACAGTCCACGAAGAACTGACCGTGCCTTCGTTCGAAGGCGAAGAACTCGCCCTGAGCTCGGTCCTTCTCTCCTCCGGGGCTGCCGAGGGTGTCCAGAACAGGGAGGGAGATCGACCCCCAGAAAAAGCCGAGACGCGGGCCGGCCGTGTTTTCCACAGCGGCGAGGAGCTGAACGTTTACTTTGAAGTCTACAACCTCTCGTTGGACCAGACGACGGGACTGAACAAGTTCAGGGCTGATTATTCCTTTCTTCAGGGAGGGGCGCCCCTGATCCAGGTGCCTCCGTCGGCAACAAAACCCAGCCCGGAGAAGGATTGCCGCGTCCGGGTTTCCTTCCGGCTGAAGAATTTCAAGCCCGGAGAATACGTTTTCAGGGTCAGAGTGATCGATGAGCTGTCGGGGAAATCGGTGATTCGCGAGACCTCACTCGTTATCTCGGATTAGCCATTTTCTCAGAAGAAGCGCGGCGGAGGTTCAAATGAAAAACAAGATTTTGAGGATGTGCCTGGCGCCCTCTGGCTGATCCCGGCAACGTTGCTGCTTTTCCAAGGGGCGTTTGGCCAAGAGTATCCCGTCAAGGGAGTGGTCAAAGACAAACTGGGCCGGCCGCCTAATCTTTTCTCAGACTTTTCTTAGCTTCTTGAGATAGGCCGGATCGATGTCCACGCCCAGACCCGGTTTCTCCGGGAGCGTGATCATACCACCCTTGACCTTCATCCCGTCGACCACGGGGTCGATCGGTATGGGAGAAATAGCCATCCAGGTCTGCGTAATAGATGTTGCGGCAGGCGCCGTGCACATGGGCGGCCGCGGTCAGGGCGATGCGCGATTCGTTCATGCAGCCCAGCATGCAGCGCATGTTGGCCGCTTCGGCGACGTGGGCGATCTTGAGCGAGGTGGTCATCCCGGCTGATTTCATCAGCTTGATGTTGAAAAAATCGCACGAATCGGCCCTGATGAGCTCCATCGCGTTCGCCAGACTGAAGAGGGCCTCGTCGGCCATGATCGGAATCGGGCATTCTTGCCGGACCTGTTTCATGCCGCTGATATCAGAGGCAAGGACCGGCTGCTCGCAGTACTGGATCTTGAATTTCTCCATTTTTCGCAGGGCATAAATGGCCTGGGGAACCGTGTAGCCCTGGTTCGCGTCGATCCGGATTGAATAATCGTAGCCGATAGCGTCGCGAATCGCCTGCAACCTGGCCACATCCACGTCTGGATCCTGGCCAATCTTGACCTTTAGGGTTTTGAAGCCGGCCGCGATGTGGTCTTTGGCATTCTTGACCATATTCTCCGGCGTATCGATGCCCGTCGTGACATCGGTCTCAAAAGTCGTCTTGTCGCCGCCGAGGAGACGGAAGACAGGCAGCCCGGCCGTTTTGCCGAGGATATCGTAAAGGGCCATGTCAAAAGCGGCGATGATGCTGGGACTAGAATGGACGAAGGCGCCAAAGAGCTTCGTGGCGCTGTCGATGGCCAAGGGGTCCTTGCCTTTCAGCATTTCCCTGAGACTCTTGGCGACAGAGACATTGCTGTCCTGGGTCTCGCCGGTGATCGGCTGGAAGGGCGACGACTCGCCGATGCCGGTGATGCCGGAATCGGTCAGGATCCGGATCAGGACACCGTTGCTGCTATAAACCGTTCCGAGCGAGATGGTGAACGGCTCGGTGAGGGCGATCTCATAATAGTAAATTTCAACATCCGTGATTTTGAGCATTTTGGCCGTGGCCTTGGCTTCCTCCATCTTCTGCGAAGAAAAGCCCCAGCTCGCCGGCACAGTGGAGCCCAGGGCTCCGAAGCCCAGCATTTTTAAGAATTGTTTTCTAGAAAAAGTCATGATGAATCCTCCATTTCAAAACGTCATGTCTTTCCATTCTATTTAAAACGGGCCGCACTGACAAGAAAAATTAAAGTGAGCTGTGAGCAGTGAGTCATGAGGAGTGACTTGAGAAGTATGAGAAGTTCGATCAATCCTTAAAAAAGTCAGCCCAGGTTCCAGATAAATGGCAACCCAAAGCCGACCAAAAATACGTCCCGCTCAAAGCAAACGCGACGATTGCCGTTGACTGCTCAACGCTCACGGCTCACTGTTTTTTTATTATGGGCAGCTCGATCGCCGAGGGATGCTTGGTGTCGTGGTAGATCGTCTGGCGGGCGATCCTGCGCTCGGTGTCGGTCCCGATATCATTCCCCGTGTTGGTGTTGGGGAGAAACGTCGGGAAATGGCTGCTCGATACCTCCACCCGGATGCGGTGGCCTGTCTTGAAGAGGTTCCCTGTGGCCCAGAGGTCGATCTCATACTTGTAGATCTTCCCCGGCTCAATCAGGCTCGGCTTTTCATAGGATTCGCGATAGCGGGCCCGCAAAATCCCATAGGTCATGATCTGGGCCAAGTCGTTGGGATGGACGTCGACGAGCTTCCCGGTAAAATCAGTATCCACGGCTGAGGAAGAAGCATAGAGCGTCATCTTGACCGGCCCGACGACGAGCAAATCCTCCTTGAGCGGATCTGATGTGAAAACGAGGACATCATCCCGTCGCTCCGTCGTCCTCTGGTCAAGTGAGTCGCCGAGCCGATCGGATTCGGAACCGGTGGGCACGGGATCGGAGGGATCATAAGTGAAATGGTCCTGCGGCTCCGCCGCCTGCGCTGCCAGGCTGAGCGTTCCGTCGCCCAGAAGGCTGTTGGCCCGGCCGCCGCTGTGAACATAAAAGGGAGTGAATTTGGTTTCAGGCAGCGGCCAATCCTTGGCCGTGATCCAATCGTTCATCCCGGTGACAAAAATATCGATCGGCGGCGAACTCATGATTCCGGTGTCAATGCCCTTGAGCCAATAATCGTACCAGCTGATGAAAGATGTCCTGGGTGCTTTTCCCGTAATAGGTCCGGGTGAGAAGGACGGGGAATTTTCCCTCGGCATCGGGCCGGTAGACGTCGGCTGAGAGTTTGACACCGTCCCGCATCGGAATGGCCACATTGAATTCGCATTTGACCTTGTATTGAGGCTGGGAAAGATTTGAGGCAGGCTTCACTTCTCCGGCAAAGCCAACCCAAGACGAAAAAGAACAAACCTAGAAAACCCGAAGGCCAAGAATCCGGCATTTTTCTTCACGGGCGAATCCCTCCTCTTTTTTTTCAGACCTTCAAGCGGATTTTCTAAACACTTATCACAGCTTTTTCAGCTTTGTCAACCGAATGGTGAATCTTCGAAGCATTCCGCTGGCCATTGACTTTGATCAATTTATCTTTAATATGAATAATGATTAGAAACTCCAATGGAGGCATCATGTTCAAAAGCTTTTCTCGTACCAAATGGTTCTTAGGCTTTTTCCTTCTTCTTTTTCTCGCTTCGTTTCTTGCGGCCGATGAGACGACGGCCAAGGTCGATAAGATCTTCGCCCAATGGGATACGACAGCCTCCCCCGGCGCGGCCCTGGCCGTGATTAAGGACGGCCAGATCATTTACGAGCGCGGCTACGGGATGGCCAAGCTCGAGGACGGCATCGTCATGACGCCCAAGAAAATCTTCGACATCGGTTCGACCTCCAAGCAGTTCACCGCCACCTGCATCGCCATTCTCGCCCGGGAAGGAAAGATCTCGCTCGACGACGACATCCGCAAGTATTTCCCCGAGATGAGGAGCTACGAAAAGCCCATCACGGTCAAGCATCTGATCTACCACACCAGCGGCCTCCGCGATTATAACGGACTCCTGGAGCTCGCGGGATTCCGGGCCGAGTCTGATTGCCCCAACGTGGACGAAGCGCTGGATGTCGTCTTCAAACAGAAGAGATTGAACTACACCCCCGGCGATGAGTTCTCTTACACCAACACCGGATATTTTCTTTTGGGGCAGATCGTGGAGAGGGTGAGCGGCAAGTCCCTGAATGAGTTTGCCCAGGAGAGGATCTTCAAGCCCCTGGGAATGACCCATACTCTTTATCAAGAGGACCACACCCAAGTCATCAAGAACCGGGCCACCGGCTACGACTCCTCCGACAAGGGCTACAAACTCAACATGAGCAACTGGGACGAGACCGGGGACGGGAACGTTTACACGTCGGTCGAGGACCTCTATCTCTGGGACCAGGCCTTTTACAACGACAAACTGGGCAAGGACCTGATGGACATGCTCCACACGACCGGGGTTCTCAACAACGGGAAGAAGCTCGAATACGCGTTCGGGCTGTTCATCCACGAATACAAGGGGCTGAAGGTCGTCGAGCACGGAGGAGCCTGGGCCGGTTTCCGGACCGGCTTTGTCCGGTTCCCAGAACAGAAGTTCTCGGTCATCTGCCTGACCAACCTCAGCTCCCAGAATCCCGACGCCCTCTGCTATCAGGTCGCCGACATCTACCTGGCCGACAAAATCAAGGAACAGCCGAAGGAAGAAAAAAAGAAGGCGGACACGATCACCCTCTCCAAACAGGAACTCGAAGAAAAAGCAGGCAATTACCAGGATGAGAGGTTCGGGATGTGGATCACTCTTTCCGTGAAAGACGACAAACTCATGGGTCTCGGCCATGGGCATGGAATGGACCTCGCGCCGCTGAGCAAAACGACCTTCATAAGCTCTTAACGCCCCAGCCGATATCACCGTGGAATTCCTGCCCGATGCCAAGGGGAAGACAACCCGAGCTGCGGCGAACGTTGCTGGGATTGAGCGATATAACTTAGTAAAAGCCGCGCCCTTTACCCCTATCACACCCGCTCAATTGAAAGAATACGCCGGAGACTATGTCAGTGAAGAGCTGCTCAACGCCAAATACAGATTTGTCGTCGAGAAGGACAACCTCATCCTGAAATTCAGGAGCGCGCCGCCGGGAGCCTTCAAGGCGATGGCCACAGACAAGTTTACCCAGGGCATGCTCAACGTCGATTTTGTCCGCAAGGGCAATAAGATTACGGGCTTCACGCTCAACATCGGACGGGTCGCAGGCATTGAGTTTGTAAAAAAATAAATAACCGAATTGGAAAAAACCGCCCCCGGACTGAACGGGAGCGAAGAGGATTGTGTTTCGGAGGAGGAGTTCATGTTTAAGCGTATCGCAATAGCCGCTATCTGTCTTGCGGGTGTCGCCTTTCTAGGCGTTTCCGGTTCCCCGCTTCAGGAATCAGGATACGACCTTATCATCAAGGGTGCCAAGATCGTCGACGGGACCGGAAATCCCTGGTTTTATGGCGACATCGCGATCCAGGGTGACACCATCGCCGAAATAGGGAACCTCAGCGGAAAGAGTGCCAAAACAATTATCGATGCGAAAGGCCTGGTCGTCGCACCCGGCTTTATCGACATGCACACCCACTGCGATTTCAACATTGGGAATCCGGACTGCAAAGCCAATCTCAACTACTTATCTCAAGGGGTCACGACCGTCGTCACCGGGAACTGCGGCAGCGGGCCTCTCCATGTCGCCGAGACTCAGGCTCTATGGGAAAAGCAAGGCATCGGCACGAACGCGATCATCCTGATGGGATTCGGGACGGTGAGAAGGGCCGTCATGAAGGTCGAACCCCGCGACCCCACCGCCGAGGAACTTGAGAAAATGAAATCGATCCTTCGCCAGGGGATTGAAGGAAGGGGCCTGGGGGATGAGCACCGGATTGGAATATATCCCTGATCGTTACTCCAAAACCGAAGAAGTCATCGCCATGACAAAAGTTGTCGGCGAATTTGGTGGAATCTACACCAGCCACATGCGCGACGAATCCGCCGTCATCTGCGATGCCGTGAAGGAGACGATTCGAATCGGCGAGGAGACGGGCGTCAGGGCCAACATCGCCCACTTCAAAGTTTGCGGAAAAAACAACTGGGGATTGATGAAGCAGGCGATCAAGCTCGTTCAGGAGGCGCGGGCCCGCGGGATCTATGTCTCTGCCGACCAGTACCCCTATACCAAGTCGGCGCCCTTCGGCCCCGTCTGGGAAATCCCCGTCATCCCCGACAAACTGGAGCCGCTGGCGGGAATACACAAGAAGGGAAGAGAGCTCTACCGCAAGCACGCCTCCGAAGCAGAGCTCAACAAGCTGAAAGAACAATACGTAACAGAGCTGATCAAGGCCCTCCAGAATAAATCCAAGCGGGAAGAGATCAAGAAGATGACCCTCGAGGGGACCGCCAACGATCCCAGCCCGATCGCCATGTGGGGCTGGCACAACTACACAATCCTCATCTCCAGGAAAAACCCACAGCTCAACGAAAAGAACATGAGCGACCTGATCCAGGAACAGAAGAGGGACGGGTTCGAGATCCTGGCCGATCTGATTATGGAGGAACCCGATGCATTCTATTCCGGAGGCGCTATGTCGGAAGACGAAGTCAGGGAGGCGATGAATCAGGACTGGGTCATGGTCTCGAGCGACGGAGAGGCCGCGCCGATCGTCAAAGAGACAGATGCGCCCAAGACGGGACACCCGCGACTCTTCGGAAGCCAATCCAAGATTCTGCGCGAGTATGTGCGCGAGGACAAAGTCCTCACTCTCGAAAACGCCGTCCGGAAGATGACGTCCCTTCCGGCCTCCTTCCTCCGAATGAAGGATCGGGGCCTTCTCCTGCGCGGATACAAGGCCGACCTGGTCATTTTTAATCCGGAGACGATCAAAGACAACGCGAACTTTGTCGATTCCCAGAAATATTGCACCGGCGTTGAATATGTCATCCTGAACGGCCGTATGAGTATCCAGAAAGGAAAATTCAACAATTCCCTGAACGGGAAGGTCTTGCTTCGCCAAGACTCGGAATAGTAAATGGTAAGTGGAAAGGCGTCAGGGGTAAGACATAAAGATCAAGGAACAAGGTTAATTTTCAGTGGCTCATTGCTCTCTGTTTCATCACGTTTTTTGCGCGACGTG
Organism: Candidatus Aminicenantota bacterium; assembly: GCA_963770045.1. Taxonomy (GTDB): domain Bacteria; phylum Acidobacteriota; class Aminicenantia; order Aminicenantales; family CAVYOD01; genus CAVYOD01. Next base: position 92,270 of record CAVYOD010000014.1, read on the forward strand.
CTTCGTTCGAGATTTCTCGGACGTCTAACCACCTGTATCGTTCGTCCTGCGCCTTTCAAAATACAGGAAATTTCTTCGTTATTTTTTACCCCTTACCCCTTACTCCTCACTTTCTTTGTGTTGACTTCGAATGAGTCTGTTTTTACAATACTTGGCCTAGACACATGATCGGCTGGACATCCTCTCAAAAGCAGCGTTTAAGAGAATTGAATGCCGACCCCGGCCTGCAGGAGAAAAACTTTTTGAGCGCCCGGGAACGAGACAAAGCCTTCCCTCTGGCCGAACGGCCGCTCTGCCAAAGGAGCCTTCGGAAGCTGCAGAAAATAAGGGAGAGCCGCCAACGGCCCAAGATCTGCAGATTGGAATCCAGGCTCGTCCGCGCTCTCGTCCAGGAAGGGTTTGTTCAGGTGACAACACCCATCCTGATCTCCCGAGGATCTCTGGAAAAGATGTCTATCGGAGAAAGCCACGAGCTGGCCAAGCAGGTCTTCTGGGTCGACGAGAACCGCTGCCTGCGGCCTATGCTGGCGCCCAATCTCTATTATCTCCTGAGAGAGCTCGTCAAAGTCTGGGAGAAACCCGTTCGAATCTTCGAGGTGGGACCTTGTTTTCGCCGGGACAGCGCGGGGAAACATCACCTCAATGAATTCACGATGCTGAATCTGGTCGAACTCGGCCTCCCGGAAAAAACCAAGACGGAGAGGTTCGAGGAGCTGGCCGCTCTGGTCATGAGGGCCGCCGGGATTCAGAATTATGAGTTCACCAGGCACCAGAGCGAGGTCTACGGCGAGACAATCGACATCGATTCTACGATCGAGCTCGCTTCGGGGGTTATCGGCCCGAATCCGCTGGATTCCCGGTGGGAGGTCGTTGACAACTGGGTGGGCATCGGAGTCGGACTGGAGAGGCTGATCATGGTCAGCGAAAAGTATCAGAATATTCAGCGGGCCGGCCGGGCGCTTGTTTATCTGGACGGGATTCGCCTCAACATCTGAAAAAGGACAAGGCCGCCCATTCATCAAGGAGGTTGCTAATGGCCAAAGAAGAAATTCTCAAGGAAGCCGCAGAATCCATCATCAATCATGACAAGGCCAAGGCCGAAGAGGTTGCCAACCGCGCTTTGGCCCAGGGGCTGGACCCGCTCGAAGTTATAACGCGGGGGTTCCGGGAAGGCATCATCCAGGTCGGGGATCTCTTCGGGCGAGGAGAGATCTTTATGCCAGAGCTCCTGGACGCCGCTGCGGCGATGAAAACAGCCAACACCATTCTCACGGCCGCGCTGCCCGAAGGGGCGCAGCAAAAAAAGGGCAAGGTGGTTGTCGGGACAGTCCAGGGTGACATCCATGACATCGGAAAACTCCTGGTTGTTTCTCTCCTCCAGGTCAACGGATTTGACGTCTTTGACCTCGGGCATGACGTCGAAATCGGGAAATTCATCAGCAAAGCCCTGGAAGTCGATGCCGATATCATCGGCACCAGCGCTCTCTTGACTACGACCATGACCGGCCAAAAGACGCTCGAAGAGGAGCTGAGAAAGGCGGGCCTTAAGCCCCGCTTCAAGACGATGGTCGGGGGAGCCCCGGTGACACAGCGCTGGGCAGACCGGATCGGAGCCGATGCCTACGGAGAAGACGCGTCCGAGGCCGTCAAGAAGGCCCTCGACTTGATGGGGAAAAAGTAGCCCCATAATCTCATGCTTGAGCAGCCCGTGTTCTCTTTGAAATTAGAAGACGTCCTGGGGAAGGCCCTGAGCTTGAGGGGCTTGACGGGTCCGGAAATCGTTTTCCTGCTGGGTCTCAAGGAAGAAGACGAGGTCTGCCTCCTCTTTCAAACAGCCCAAGTGTTGAGGGAACGCTTTTTTGGCCCCAAGGTCTTCGCTTATGGATTCGTCTACTTTTCGACCTATTGCCGCAACAACTGCCGGTTCTGCTCCTCGCGCATCTCAAACAGACAAAAATCACGATACCGGAAGACCGAATCCGAGATCAGGGAAGCGGCCTCGAGCCTGGCTAAATCGGGGGTCCACCTGATCGACCTGACCATGGGGGAGGATCCTCGTTATTACGGCCGCAGAGAAGAGTTCGAGGGCCTGGCCGAATTGGCCGCCGTCGTGAAACGCGAAACAGGCTTGCCGTTGATGATCTCTCCGGGTGCGGTCTCCGAGAAGACGCTCAGAGATTTTGCCGAGGCCGGAGTGGATTGGTACGCCTGCTACCAAGAAACGCACAACCGCCGGCTTTTCGATGAGTTGCGCCCCGGGCAGAGTTATGACGGACGGCTGCTGAAGAAATACCGGGCCAGAAGACTTGGGGATGCTGATCGAGGAAGGGATCATGGCCGGAGTCGGCGAGACCATCCTGGATATAGCTAATTCCGTCTCGGCCATGCGCGGAATGGGGGCCCACCAAACACGGGTCATGAGCTTCATCCCCCAGGACGGAACGCCCATGGTCGATAGACACTCTCCTCTGCGCCTCCGCGAACTCCTCATCATCGCCGTTCTTCGTCTTGCCTTCCCGGACCGGTTGATACCGGCCTCTCTGGATATCGACGGCCTGGCCTACCTGAAAGAGAGGCTCGAAGCCGGAGCCAATGTCGTCACTTCGCTCATCCCGCCGTCGATGGGGTTATCCGGCGTCTCCCAGGCCAGTCTGGACATCAACGAAGGAAACAGAACGATCCAGGGAATTATCCCGGTCCTGGACGAGATCGGATTGGAGCTGGCCGACGCGGAGGACTACGGGAACTGGGTCGGCGAGGAAAGAAAGAAGCTTCGACGACAAAATCTCAACTGCGAGGCCGAGGTTTGAAAATCGCCGTGGTCGGGGGGAAGCTGCAGGGCACCGAGGCGACCTACCTGGCACACAAAGCGGGCTGGGAGGTCGTCCTGATCGACAGGAGACCGACCGTGCCGGCGATGGGATTGGCCGACGAATTCCATCAAATCGACGTCGTCGACCAGGCCTCGAAGCTGCCTTCCATTCTGAAGAAAGCCGACCTTGTCATCCCGGCCGTCGAAGACGCGCTGGCGTTGCTGTCATTAAGACTGGTGACCGAGCAAGAAAATATCCCCCTTGCCTATGACGAAGCCTCCTATCGCGTGTCCTCATCGAAGATAAAGATCCGACCGACTCTTCAAAGACCTTGACCTCCCCGCCCCTCGAGTCTGGCCTCGTTGCGACCCGCCTTTTCTAGTCAAGCCATCCGGCGCAAGCGGAAGCCACGGCGTCCGCAAGATCAGAAGCCGGGAGGACCTCGATTCGTTTATCGCCGCAAGAGATGCTCAGGGCGATAGTTGGGTCGTCCAGGAATTCCTGGAGGGCCCTTCCTATTCTCTCGAAGTCTTGGGCTGTCGAAGAAAATTTGTCGGCCTTCAGACGACGACAATCGAGGTGGACGACCTCTATGATTGCAAGAGAGTCCTGGCTCCGGCGGACCTGCCGCCGGCTTTGAAAGCCGATTTCGGCGACCTTTCGCAGAAGATCGCCGCCGACCTGGATCTTCGGGGGATCATGGACGTCGAAGTCATCCTCCACCAGGGTCAGCTCAAGGTCCTGGAGATCGATGCCCGCCTGCCGAGCCAGACCCCGACGGCCGTTTACCATTCAACGGGCATCAACATGATCGAGCTTCTCGTCGATGTTTTTGTCCGGGGCTCGCTTCCCGATTCTCTCGCCATCGATCAAGAAAAAGCGGTTATCTACGAGCACATCAAGGTCACGCCCGAGACGATGGAGGTCGCCGGCGAACACATCATGGCCGGGGCCGAACCTCTCAGGGTCCGGAAGGGCTTCTTCGGCGCGGACGAAGCGATCACAGATTTCAAACCGGGAAAAGACGCAGTGGGTGGCCACCTTGATCTTTGTCGGAAAAAGCCCACAGAAGGTTCAGGCGCGCAGGGAAGCGACGATTAACGAACTCAAAAAATACTTTGGCTTAAACGTCTACAGGGACCCGGTCCCCGGGAACGATTGATGCTTTCCTTTAATTATCATAAACGCAGGGTTGGGTAGGACATGACGCGCCTGACGACGGAATTTGTCCGTTCCATTGCTGATGATCTCGGTCTCTATGACCAGGGGTTGCTCGAGAAGACCGGCCACAGCCTCCGACAGATTGCCTGCCGGGCGGCCCGAGTCAAAGAAGCGGACCTGAGCGTGCTTCTTAGCTCAACTCTCGTCGGGATCGTCCCGGTGACATCGGGAGAAGGCAAGATCGAGGGCTTCTGTCAGGCGGTTCAGGGCATCACGAACCACCTCGGCGCCCCTTCGTTCGTGACCGGCCATCCCGACGTGGCCGGCTTGGCCGAGGCCGTCGAGCGAGGAGCCGAGGTCATCTTCCTCGCCGATGATGACAGATTCATCGCCCTGGACATGGTGTCCCGGACGGCCGTCGACAATTCCGAAGCCACCGCCCGGGGATATCTCGCGGCTCTCGATTTCCTTGCGAAAGGACTCAGGGGGAGGCCCGTCCTGGTCATTGGCGCAGGCCGGGTCGGAAGAGAAGCGCTTTCCGTCCTTCAAGAGTACGGAGCACGGCCGGCGAGTCTACGATCCCGATCGCAGGAAAATTCGGCCTCTCGAATCGGAAAGGCACCATCGTCATCGAGAGAGATCTGGAGAAGGCTCTCGAAAAATATTCTCTCCTTCTGGAAGCCTCTCCGGCCTCGGCGATCATTCAGGAGAGACACATAAAGCCGGATACCATGATCGCCGCTTGCGGCATCCCGCTGGGATTGAGCCCCGCGGCCGCGGCCCTTGTCCGGGAGCGTTTGATCCATGATCCCTTGCAGATCGGTGTGGCCGCCATGTTGACCATGGCGCTCTCGAGGCGAAGGAAAAAAGTGTGGGGGGTAGATCGGAAAGATCCCATAGACCCTAAATCTATGTAGCCGGGTGAAACTCCCGGACTCCCCGCCACAACGATATAGATAGCTCAGTCGGCGAACCCAAGGGTTTCCCGATCGAGGCCGTGACGATGACCGAGAAGATCAAAGAAAAGTACTATCGAAAACAGACCGACTTCTTTTTGCTGCTCGACAAGATCAAACTGTGGCCGTCCCGAAAAGGCCTTCTTCACGGCATCAAAGTCCTCGAGATCAAAGGATCTCTGGCTGAGCTCACCACTCATTGCGACCGGACGTTCCGCGATCCGCTACTCACGGCACAGCCGGGCCGCCCGGTGGCTGCGCAACAAATGGCACAAGGGCCCCTGCCAGGAGTGCCAGATTCCCGACTGGAAACTCGAAAAATACGCGAAGACATATTTTGACCAGCATCGAGGGTCAACCCTGAGAGGCAAGGACTGATGAATCCAGAAAGAAAGGAGGTGAAAAAGACATGTCGAAAATCAGAACCAGAATGGGAGATGCGTCTGTTGTCGAGGTCACCGAGAGCCAGCTCCGGGCCGACTTGGAGGAGGGAACGAAGGATGCGGCTCAACGGGGGAAAATTCCGCCGTTGTCTACACGATGAGCTGAACCATCTGTTTGATATCTACAGTGCGCCTTCAAGAGTGGTCGGCGTGGAACCAGGCAACGAGGTCGTCTTCACCTATGATTCAACGGTCGGCGAAATCCAGCGCACCCTGATCCCCGTGAACAGAGTCCAGTCACTGCAGATGTTCGAGCGGATGTTGGGCGCGGACACGGTCGAACTGGCTCACAATGATTACAGCTTCAAAGCTGTGAAGCCCATCATCAGCGATGAACGCACCGCCCTGGAGCAAGCCCTTTTGGTGACGACGGTGCCCGTGCTCTATGGCGCCATGCCCAACCTCGGGCTCTATAATCAGCCCGAAGGCCCTGTCCCAAATTCCTCAAAACTGATGTCCGAAGGGAAAATCAAGGAAGCCAGAGCGTCCATGGAAGAGGCCATCGAATACGCGATCCGGGACATGGTCTATGTGGCCAGCGAACTTTACGAATCCGGCGTCGACGCGATCGATTTTGACACCACGGGCTCGGCCGGTGATCCCGATTTTTTGGCCACTCTGAGAGCCGTCGAGATCCTGAAGAAAAAGTACCCTGATATCTGCGTCGAAATGGGAATGTCCGGAGAATTCATCCTGGGCATGCACGGCGGACTGACTTATGACGGGACCAGGCTGGCCGGGCTTTACCCGCACCAGCAGGTGAAACTGGCCGAGAAAGCGGGCGTCACAATCTTCGGCCCGGTCGTCAATACAAACACCAGCAAAACCTGCGCCTGGAACGCGGCCCGAGTCATCACCTTCCTGAAGACCTGTGTGGAACAATCGAACATTCCCGTGCACGCGAACATGGGGATGGGCGTCGGCGGACTTCCCGTGACTCCCTTCGTGCCCATTGATGCGGTCTCGAGGGCATCGAAGGCCGTTGTCGAGTTGACGAGACTGGACGGGTTGTAGGTGGGCGTAGGCGATGTTCTCGGCATGGCCGCGACTCATGCGATCGCTTCGGGCATGGGCGGGATGCGCACTGCCGGAGATCTGGTGGCGCGCATGCAAATGTCCCGGGGCATGAGAATCCGACAAGCCAAAGAGTACGTGGCCGGCAAACTAAAAATTAGCCCCATCGATCTGGCCGATCCTTTGATCATGTCAGAAATCAGAGAGGACTTGAAGCTGGGCCTGATCAATCCTCCCCCCAACTATGCGGTTGGGATCGAGGCCAAGTTCCACGTCGCCGCGCTTTTGGGAATCGAAATCCGGAGCCTCAAACGGTTCAAGGAAAAAGCGGGACTCTGAGAGCAGCTCCGAACGGGAAGCTGACTCTAGAAGACTTTTTGCAGATAGAAGGCGTTGAAGTTCTATGGTGATTTATTTTTTCGAGGACCAGGGGTGTCCCTTGGGGAACGTCCTCATTATGCCAGATCGGTTCACCAAGATCGGGTGGTAAAGGCAAGATGTTCATGACCCGAGGGAAGGTGGGGGGCAGGCGCAGGGCTCCCCGCCCGCCCTGCGCAAAAATCGTCTGGGGAATCCAAAAGTATCGATTTTTGCGAGGACGGCCGGGGATGCGCCGTTGCCGGGGCCCTACCTTCCCTCGGGTCGAAGCATGTCGGTTCGTAAGTCACCTATCTGTGACTCATAAAGCATAAGAAGTTAAGATCCATGAGTAAAACCAGAAAGGAGGAAGAGAATGAGAGTTCGCTCCCTGATATTCACGGCTGTGGTTACTTCACTTGTGGTGCTCACGCCGCTCGCCGGCCAACAGCAACTCACCCGCGATGATTATGCCCGGGCGGAGCGCTTTCTCATCTGGAACATCAACAAGCTCGTCTTCAAAATGAAGGTCAGCCCCCATTACATTGGAAAAACAGACCGATTCTGGTACAAGAACGAGACGCGCGAGGGAAAGGAATTTGTTCTCATCGACCCGGTGCTCAACACCCGGCAGCCCGCCTTTGACCAGGCCAGACTCGCCGCGGCTCTCTCCACGGCCTCAGGCAAGGCCTATGAACCCATGAAACTTCCTTTTGACACATTCGAATTTACGAGAGATGGGAAAGCCATCCAGTTCGACATCGAGAAGACGCGCTGGACTTGCGATCTCGGGACCTACGCCTGCACAAAAAGCGATGCGCCCAAGGCAAAAGACGAGGGAGAGAGCCTCTCCCCTGACGGCCGCTGGGCGGCCTTCGTCAAAGACCACAATCTTTACGCCAGACCCACGGCGGGCGGGGCCGAGGTCCAGCTCACGACCGACGGAGAACCCTACTATGATTACGGCACCGAAACCGAACAGAGCACATCCGCCGTGACCGTCCGGCTGAGCGGCAAGAAACAGCCTCCGGTTCTTCTCTGGTCGCCCGATTCGAAGAAGATCCTCACCCACAAGCTCGACCAGAGAAAGGTCGAGCCGCTCTACCTCCTCCAATCTGCTCCGCCTCAAGGTTTTGGAAGGCCCGCCCTCCACGCCTACCGTTACGCCATGGTCGGCGATAAGAACTTGCCGCTTGCGGAGATGGCCATCATCGATGTTGAGCAGAAAAAACTGATTCCCTTGAAGGGCAAGCCATTCTTGCTGAACTTCATGTCACCGATCACGATGCAGCAGGCCTGGTGGAGCGAGGACAGCCGGAACGTTTATGCCATCGAGGAAGAACGCGCCTATAAAGCCGTCCGCCTCTGGTCGGCCGATGCCGGTTCGGGAGAGACGCGACTCCTCGTCGAGGAAAAGGGCTCGACCTTCGTTGAGCTCAACCTCATGGACGGCTCGCGGCCCAATGTCCGGATCCTCGGAAACGGGGCGGAGATCCTCTGGTTCTCCGAGCGTGACGGCTGGGGCCATCTCTATCTTTATGACGGCAAAACCGGTGCCCTCAAGAACCAGATCACCAAGGGCCCCTGGGTCGTCCGCGACATCCTTTTTGTCGATGAAACAAATCGGTGGGTTTACTTTACAGGCGGCGGCCGGGAAAAGGGCCGTGATCCGTATTTTCAGCATCTTTATAGGGTGAGGCTGGACGGCTCCATGACTCAGCTCCTGACTCCGGAAGACGCCGAACACTCGCTCTCGGCCCTGCCGACGAATCCGGCTCCCTGGAAATGCAGAGCACATTTTCACCCTCGGGTCGCTATTTTGTCGATTCCTACTCCCGCCTCGATATGGCTCCTGTATCTGTGCTCCGGGACTCGGAGGGTCGGCTCGTCCGGGATCTCGAAAAGGGGGATGTCGATCTTCTGCTCGCGACCGGATGGAAATGGCCGGAGAGGTTTTCGGTCAAGGCAAGGGACGGAGTCACGGATCTCTACGGAGCGATCTACAAGCCCACCAACTTCGACCCCGCTAAGAAATATCCGGTCATCGACGGAATCTATCCCGGTCCTCAGATCACCCGGACTCCGAAAGCCTTCTGCTCCGACCTCTTCTCCATCTACGAGCTCAGTGAGGACGTTTCTCTGGGGGAACTGGGGTTTATCGTGGTCAACATCGACGGGCTGGGGACTCCCTTCCGTTCGAAAGCGTTCCATGATTTCTGTTATGGAAAGATGGAAGACGCCGGCGGCCTCGAAGACCACATCACGGGACTCAGGCAGTTGGCCGCGAGCCGTCCCTACATGGACCTCAGCCGGGTGGGCATTTACGGCCACTCGGGCGGAGGATTCGCCTCGACGCATGCGATTCTGGCCTACCCGGATTTCTACAAGGTGGCCGTCTCTTCAGCCGGGAACCATGACCAGCGAGGATACCTGGCCGGCTGGGGCGAAAAATACCAGGGATTGCTCGAAGGGGACAATTACAAAGCCCAGGCAAACTTGGGCCTCGCCGCCAACCTCAAGGGAAAACTGCTTTTGGCCCACGGAGATATGGACGACAACGTCCATCCCTCGCTGACCCTGCAGGTCGTCGACGCTCTCATCAAAGCCAACAAAGATTTCGACCTTCTCATCATGCCCAACCGGAACCATGGTTTTTCCATAGATCCTTATTTCACTCGGCGCAAGTGGGATTATTTTGTCCGGTATCTCTTGGGAGCCGAGCCTCCCCAAGGCTATGAGATCAAAATGGGAAAGATGCCATTTTAATTTGGGAAGACGTGGTGAATATCCGGAAAGGATGGGACCCTGCATTTGTCTATCCGGACTATCCCGTAGCCGTCTTTCTGGTCTATGTCGCCCGTCTATCTCGTCAAAGAAAAGAGCAACAATTTTGGGTTCTTTTTGTGATCCAGACGAGACAGGCGAGATGACGAGAGAGACGATCTTTACGAAGGAGGATGCTGATGGCAAACTTCATAAAGAGGCTTGGTGTTTCTGGGGTTATATTGATGCTCATGACAGGGCTCTTGGCCTTTGCTCAGGAAAAGGCCCAGGACAAGCGAAAAGCCCTCGACCCGAAAACATCGACAACCGATGACCCCCGCCGGATTCCCGTTCCGCCGGGTCCACGGGGGCCGGAAGGCGTTCTCGTCCTCCGGGGGGGACGCATCTTTGACGGCACCGGCGCTCCGGTGCGGCCCGGGACTCTTGTCATCCGGCGAAACAAGATAGAAAAAATCCTCCCGGCCGGGTCCGCCGACTGGCCGAAAGAGGCGCGAGTCATCGATCTCGTGGGAAAAACGGTCCTGCCCGGGCTGATCGACGCCCACACCCACATCGACTACGCCGAGCCCGGAGCCTCATTCCTGATGGAGATCAGCGAGGCCGACGCCATGCTGCGCGCGGTCGAAAAGGCGCGTTTCTTTCTGGAGTGCGGCATCACCAGTATCCGGGACGTCGGCTCGTTGCACAGATGTCCCCTTCCGGCTCAAGGAATGGGTTCAGCCAGAACCGTGTCCCCGGCCCGCGCATCTTTGCCGCCGGAGCATTTATTACCTCGACCGGCGGCCACGGCGCGGAGGGAATCGACCCGAAAAGTACTCGTTCCCAAGAGCACCCGCATCGCCGAGGGCCCGGACCAGTGGAGGCAGGCCGTCGGGAGCAATTCAACCGCGGCGCCGACCTCATCAAGACCGGGAGTCACTTCAGCCGCGAGGAGATCAGAGCCGCCGTATCAGAAGCGCACGCCCTCGGACTCAAAGTGGCCTGCGATGCCGAAACCTTCTACATCCAATGGGCGGTCGAGGCCGGGGTTGATGTCATCGAGCATCCTTTGCCCCGGACCGATGAGACGATCCAGCTCATGGCCCAAAAAGGCACCCAGTCTGTCCCAACGCTCGTCCCCTACACCTATATCTTCGACCAGTCGGGCGGATACTTCTTCTCAACTTCACGCCGGTTCACGTTCTCCAAGGAGGCAAACCTCGAAGTCCTTCGCCGTATGAAAAAGGCTGGAATCAAGATGGGCATCGGCACCGACCTGGTGACGGATTGGTTCCGCTACCTCCCGATCCCCTACATCAGCGAACTCAAGTATTTTGTTCAGGCCGGGTACACGATGGCCGAAGCCCTCGTGGCAGGAACCAAAACCAACGCCGAGATCCTGGACATGGATGATAAGCTCGGGACGCTCGAACCCGGAAAGCTGGCCGACGTCACCGTTATCGATGGGAAGCCGGACGAGAATCTCGATGACCTCGCCAAAGTGGACCTGGTCATCCGGGACGGCTTTCTCGTCGTCAAGGGTGGGGAAGTTGTTATCCCGCGCCACGTTCCTGTCATACCGCCCCAGCCCAAAACCAAATAAGCCTGGACAGCTCAACCGGCTGATTCTGACAAAGTCTCACCATCCGCAATGAAGATTCGGTTGACTGATCGCAGCTCACTGCTCACCGACTCACTTCTTTTTGACATCTTCCCCGACTTCCTCTATCTTTAGGGATGATGCTATCGCTACATTCTGGACTTTTGCCTTTTCAAACTCGTGCTCATGGATGAAAGAGACAGCGCTCCCGCCCGGCCAATGGGTGAGCCGTTCATTCTGACGAGGTCTGGGCACCCGATCTCAAGGCGCGACATCGACCCGGACGCCCTCAAAATCCTTTATCGCCTCTACCGGCTAGGCTTCACCGCCTACCTCTGCGGCGGGGCGGTCCGGGACCTGATCCTGGGAAGGCCGCCCAAGGATTTTGACATCGTGACCGATGCCCGCCCCGGGCAGATCAAAAGATGCTTCCACAACGTTTATATCATCGGGAGGCGATTCCGCCTGGCCCACATCCACTTCCACGGTGGGAAGACGATCGAAGTTGCGACCTTCCGGAGGAACCCCGAGGGCTGCGAAGAGAACGCCCCCGAGGCCAAGATCGACCCGAAAAATGCCTACGGAAACCCGCGCGAGGATGCTTTCCGCCGCGACATCACGATCAACGCCCTGTTCTATGATGCCACCACGGCCTCAATCATTGACTATACGGGGGGAATCGAGGATCTGGCCCGCCGCCTGGTCCGGGTCATAGGCGATCCCTCGGAACGCTTCACGGAGGATCCCGTCCGCATCTGGCGTGTCGTGAGACACGCCGCTCGGCTGCAATTCGCGATCGAGGAGGCAACCGAGCGCGCGATTCCCCAGCACAGACATCTGCTGGCGGAATGTTCCGGAGCGCGCCTCTACGAGGAGTTAAACAAGGACCTCGCCTGCGAAAAGACCCGCCCCGTCATAGAAGCCTTGCGTCGATACCATCTTCTGAGGTTTGTCCTGGGCCAGCCCGGCGAGGACTACGAGACCAACCCGGACCTCTTCTCCAGGCTCTGTTCGCTGCTCGAGATCGAAGATAAGGCAAAAGCGTCCGGATGCGTCCCCTCCCTGGACGAAATGTATGCCGCGGTCTTCTGGCCCTGGATGGAACCGCTGTTCGCCGGAGCGCGCGGTGATATGCATGTGATATTGAAAAACGCTCTGGCGACCGCCGGGACAAAAGCGACGCTTCCCCGGAACCTGCGGGCCGATGTCATCCAGACCATGATCATCGCCGGGAGAATGATACAAGCCCTTCGCTCCGGCCAGATGCGCTGGTCCTTGAAGCAGCGCCCTCATTTCGCCCCAGCCTCCCGGCTGCTTTTCCTGATCGAGAAGGGACGGCCGCAGGAAGCCGGGGAGTCTTTTGAGAGCCTCTTCCGGCAGGCCTTCCCTTCGGCTCCGACCAGGAGACCGAGGCGGCGAAGCCGGAGTCGGTACTTCCGGAATCCTCCGACGGGCCCGATATCTTCCAGCTAAGACGGAGGTGCGTTATGCTCAAAAAAACCGTTAGCATCTTACTTGCAATCGCGGGTTATTTGTCTTTTGGCTACGGGCAGGACCTCAAACCTGATCTCTTGAAGCAGCTCAAATATCGCCATATCGGCCCGGTCGGAAACCGGGTGTCGGCGGTTGTCGGGGTGCCCGGCAACATCAATATATGTTATGCCGGAGCGGCTTCGGGCGGGGTTTTTAAGTCCGTCGACGGCGGGATCAACTGGAAGCCGATCTTCGACGGCCAGGATGTCCAGTCCATCGGCGCGCTGGCCATCGCCCCCTCGGACCCCAACGTCATCTGGGCCGGGACGGGCGAAGCCTTTATCCGAAGCAATGTCTCTCAAGGAAACGGCATCTACAAGTCGACGGATGCCGGCAAGACCTGGAAGTGCATGGGGCTGGAAGAGAGCGGCCGAATCGCCCGGATCATCCTTGACCCCCGGGATCCGGACCTTGTCCTTGCCGCGGCCGTGGGCCACTGCTATGGCCCGCAACAACAACGGGGCGTCTACCGCACCAAAGACGGCGGTAAGACCTGGGAGAGAGTGCTTTTTGTCGACGAGAACACGGGCTGTTCCGACATCGCCATGGACCCCGGCAACCCCCGCATACTTTTCGCGGGAATGTGGCCGATGCTTATTAAAACCTGGGGGAAGTGGAGCGGAGGGCCGGGCGGCGGACTTTATAAATCAACTGACGCCGGAGCGACCTGGAAAAAGCTCGAAGGGAAAGGACTGCCCGAAGGCGAGATCGGGAAGGTGGGCCTGGCCGTGGCCCCCAGCGATTCCAGCCGCGTGTATGCCTTGATCGAGACCAAAGATGAGGGACTCTGGCGCTCCAATGACGGAGGAGAAACCTGGACGCACATCAATGCGGATCATGCGCTCTTGAACAGGCCTCTTTACTATACCCGTTGCGTTGTCTCCCCGAACAACCCGAACGAGGTCTATTTCCCCGCGACACGCTTTCACATGACCCTCGACGGCGGGGAGACGATTAAAGGATTCAACCCCTGGGGCGGCGACCACCACGACATGTGGATAGACCCCCTGAATCCAGACCGGATGATGGTTGGGAATGATCAGGGAGTGGCCATCTCCACGGACCGGGGCAAGAACTGGCACGGCGTCCAGCTCCCCATCGCCCAAATGTATCATGGGTATACCGATAATCAAGTCCCTTATAACGTGTACGGAAACCGCCAGGACGGCACCTCCTACGGCGGCCCGAGCAACAGCCGGATGGGCCGGGGCGGAATTCCGCGCGGATTGTGGCATCCGGTCGGCGGGTTTGAAAGCGGGGTGGCCGTTCCGGATCCCGTCGATAACAACGTCGTCTGGTCGGGAAACTACGACGGGATGCTGGACCGCTTTGACCGCCGGACGATGCAGAGCCGGGGAGTGTCCATCTGGCCGGAGAGCATCCAGGGCACGGCGGCCTCGGATGCCAAATATCGTTTCCAATGGACTTTTCCCATCGCGATCTCACCTCACGACCACAACAAGGTCTATGTGGGAAGCCAGTATGTCCATATGACAGCGGACGGCGGGCAGAGTTGGACAATCATCAGCCCGGATCTCTCCACCAACGACAAGGACAAACAAAAGAGGACCGGAGGGATCACCCAGGACGATGCCAGCCCGCTTTACTGCTGCTGCATTTTCGCCCTGGCCGAATCCCCGCTCGAGGAGGGTTTGATTTGGGCCGGAACCAACGACGGGCTTGTCCAGGTGACTCGCGACGGAGGGAAGAATTGGATGAACGTCACCAAGAACATCATGGGCCTTCCACCCCTCGGCACGGTGAGCAACATCGAGCCCTCCCGTTACGAGGCCGGTGCATGTTACCTCACGGTTGATTTTCACCAAGTCAACAACCGCGATCCTTACGTCTATAAAACCGCGGATTACGGGAAGACCTGGAAACTCATAAGCTCCACGATCCCAAAAAGCGTGTTCAGCTATGCCCACTGTGTCCGCGAAGATCCGGCTCGGAAAGGGATGCTTTATTTGGGGACAGAAAACGCGGTCTTTGTTTCCCTGAACGACGGCCAGAGCTGGATTCCCCTCCAGGCGAACCTCCCCCACGCGCCGGCGCACTGGCTTTCTGTCCAGGAGCATTTTAACGACCTGGTCGTGAGCACTTACGGCCGGGGATTTTGGATCCTGGATGATGTGACACCTCTGCGGCAGCTGACCCCTGAGATCGTCAATTCCGAGGCCTATCTCTTTGCGCCCCGGCCGTCCTACCGTTTTCGCGATGTGGCCGGGCCTGAGGGCACTCCCAACGACCCCAGCGCCGGAGAAAACCCTCCCTACGGAGCCAGCATCAACTATTACCTGAAGGCCGAGCCCAAAGCAGAAGTCACAATCACAATCCTGGACGAGAAAGGCCAAACCGTCAGGACACTCAAGACAGAAACCAAGGAGGACATCGAGCCGGATCCTGAGAGCAGAGAGCCAAAGGAGCCGTTCAAAGTCCCCAAGCAAGCCGGCCTCAATCGCGTCTGGTGGGATCTCGGCTACGACAAGACCGATATGGTCAAATTAAGGACCAGCCCGCTGGGAAATGAACAGGTCAAGATCGGGCCCGATGGATGGAGGCGATTTCCCGGCGGAAGCCGGATGGAAGGGCCCCTGGTCCCGCCGGGCACGTACACGGTCAAGCTCAGCCTCGGGGATAAAACGTACACCCAGAATCTCGCCGTCCAAAAAGATCCCCATTCCTCAGGAACCGAGGCTGACATCCAGGCCCAGACCAAGGTCTTGCTGGAGATTCATCAAAACCTGAACTCGACCGCGGAGATGATCAATCGGATAGAGTGGACGAGGAAGGAGCTTTACGACCTGGTCGAACTCATTAAAGGCCTCAAGGACAGCGACTCGATCACGCAGCAGGCCAAAGAACTCGATAGGAAACTCATCGAAATCGAGAGCCCGTTGTTCTCCATGGAGCTCACTGGCTCGGGTGACGAGTTGCGCTGGCCCGATAAATTCTACGCCAAGCTCCGCTTTTTGGCTTACGATATCGGCAAGTCCGATTTCCCGCCGACGGCTCAACAGCTGGAAGTCCATGAGATGTTCAAGAAGCAGCTGGCTCGAGCACGAGAGCCGCTTGCAGGAGCTCATCTCGAAGGATGTCGAAGCCTTCAACAAGATGCTGAAAGAAAAGAACATCCCGAACATCATCACGAGCATCCGCTGAATCGTTGACCGCATTTTTCTCTTGTGGTATAAGCGAGGAAGACAGCTAAGAAGGAGAGGAACAAAACCATGAAAAAAGAAAATAAGATTTCCCGCCGGACATTCCTTGGGACTTCCGCGACCGCGGCGGCCGCATTCATGGTCGTCCCCCGCCACGTGATCGGCGCAATCGGAGACAAGAGGGCACCCAGCGACACCCTGAACATCGGTTGTGTTGGTGTCGGGGGCAAAGGATTTTCAGATACCCAAACCGTCAGCACCGAAAACATCGTGGCTCTGTGTGATGTCGATGACCTGATGATGGCCGATTTCTTGAAGTCGGATGAGCATCCCCCCGAGAAAAAAGCAAAGTACGAGAAAGCCAACAAGTACCGTGATTTTCGGCTGATGCTGGATAAAGAAAAGAGCCTCGACGCGATCACGGTGAGTGTGCCGGACCATAATCACGCCGCGATTGCCATGGCGGCCATTAAGCTGGGCAAACATGTCTTTGTCCAGAAACCCTTGACCCATACGGTGAAGGAAGCTCGGCTATTGTTGCAGGCGGCGGGGCAGGCCAAGGTCGTCACTCAGATGGGGAATCAAGGGCACGCCAAGGAAGGGGCACGGCTGATCAACGAATGGATCTGGGCGGGCGCCATCGGCAACGTCGGCGAAGTCCACGCCTGGACCAACCGGCCGATCTGGCCACAGGGCGGAATCGATGCCCCCCCTGAAGTCCCCTCTGTGCCATCCACTCTCGATTGGGACGTTTGGATCGGCCCGGCGGCATTCCGGCCGTACCATCCCCTTATTCACCCCTTCAAATGGCGCGGTCTTTGGGATTTCGGCACCGGCTCGCTCGGTGACATGGGGGCTCACATTCTGGACCAGCCTTTTTGGGCCCTGAAGCTAGGCTATCCGACGAGCGTCCAGGCCAGCTCATCCGTGTTCAGCAAAGACTATTACCCGCTGGCGGAAATCGTGACTTACGAATTCCCCGCCAGGGGCTCGATGGGGCCGGTCAAGCTGACTTGGTACGACGGGGGGTTGATGCCACCCCGGCCGCCGGAACTCGAAGACGGCCGGATGATGGGCGAGGAAGGCGGCGGCGTTCTTTTCCTCGGCGACAAGGGCGCCTTGATGTGCAGTGTCTATGGAGAGAACCCGCGTTTAATCCCAGAGTCCAGGATGCAGGAATACAAGAGGCCGGAGAAGACCATCCCCCGCTCCCCCGGGATCCATGAGGAATGGATCGAGGCGATCAAGAAAGGTACCAAATCAACGACCGACTTCGAGTACTCCGCGCCTCTGACAGAGACCATGCTCCTGGCCAATATCGCCGTCCGGATGAAAGAGTCGAACACGAAACTTCTTTGGAATGGCGAAAAGATGGAGTTCACCAACCTCCCCGAGGCCAATAAGTACCTCCATTATGATTATCGTCCCGGCTGGAGTTTGTGAGGAGGGAGAAAATGAAGCAGGTCCTGGTTATGGCTATCTTGTCTTCCGCCCTCGCATGGGTGGCCGCGGCCCAGCAGCAATGGCAAATCCACGATCCGAACAGGCCTCTCCCCCCGGTCATCAACCCAGGCCCAGCCGGCCCGCCGAGCCAGCCGCCGTCAGACGCCGTCATCCTCTTCGACGGCCGGGATCTTTCCCAGTGGACGGACGCCAAGGGCCAGCCGGCAAAATGGAAGGTTGAAAACGGTTATGCGGAGGTCGTGGACAAAACGGGGAGCATCCGCACGATCAAGGGATTCGGAGACTGTCAGCTCCACGTCGAATGGAGGGCTCCTGCCCCGGCCGTCGGCGAAGGACAGGACAGAGGCAACAGTGGGGTTTTTTTGATGGACACCTACGAGATCCAGGTTTTGGATTGTTACAACAACAAGACCTATGCCGATGGAATGACGGCGGCGGTCTACGGTCAATATCCGCCCCTGGTGAATGCCTGCCGGCCGCCCGGAGAATGGCAAACCTATGATATCGTGTTCCACCGGCCGCGATTCGGCCAGGAAGGGAAACTCTTGAAGCCGGCCCGGATGACCGTCTTCCACAACGGCGTCCTGGTCCATGATGATGTTGAACTCACCGGGCCGACGGCCCACAAAGCCCGGCCGCCCTACAAAGCTCATCCGGACAAAATGCCGCTATCGCTCCAGGATCACGGCCATCCCGTCCGCTACCGGAACATCTGGATTCGGGGGCTGGGGGACGTTCCCCAAGGGGACACCCTTTAATCCATAAGGGAAGAACGGCAGGGTGGACAGCCTCATAAGACGACCTTTGGAGCTCAAGGGTGTCGCCTTGGGGAACGTCCCCCAGGGCTTGACAAAGTGATCACCGCGGGAGGGAATCATGATCAAATGGGTCGCAAAGGGGTGGTTGATCATGCCGATGGTTTTGTGCCTTTGCCTGGCCCCTTGGGCCGAAAAGAAGGCCAGGTCAGCCCTGTTTGTCTGGGGAGGCTGGGAAGGCCACGAACCCAAACAGTGCGTTGATATTTTTGCTCCCTGGCTGGAAAAACAAGGCTTCAAGGTAGAGATCTCTCATTCTCTGGACTCCTACTTGGACGCTGAAAAACTAAAATCGTTGGACTTGATCGTCCAGGTTGTGACGCAGTCCCCTATCACCCCGGAACAGGAGAAGGGCCTGCTCGAAGCGGTCAAAAGCGGCGTGGGGCTAGCCGGCTGGCACGGCGGGCTGGCCGATTCTTATCGCAGCAACGTTGAATACGAGTTCATGGTCGGCGGGCAGTGGGTCGCCCATCCCGGCGGGATCATCGATTACGAAGTCGACATTCTCGACCACAAGGACCCGATCACGGCCGGCCTGAGCGATTTCAGGATGCATTCCGAGCAGTACTACATGCAAGTGGACCCGGGCAACAAAGTCCTGGCCACGACCACTTTTTCGGGCCAGTACGCCCCCTGGATCAAAGGTGTCGTGATGCCGGTCGTCTGGGAGAAAATGTACGGCCAGGGCCGCGTTTTTTACACTTCCCTCGGCCACGTGGCCAAAGATTTTGATGTTCCCGAAGCGAGAACGATTGTCCAGCGCGGCATGCTCTGGGCCGCCCGGGCTCTAGAAAAATGAGCCCTCGATAGCGAGTGACGCGAGGGATACATCTTCTCTCCCGCCGGACAGGAAAATAGAATGATGGGAAAATTCGCTTTTCTGCTGGGAACATGGAAGCTTGATTATAGGGTTCCGAAGAGCGAGTTCAGTGAAGCGGCAAGCGGCGCCGGGAAGGGAACGTTCAAGAAAGCCCTGAATGATAAGTATGTCTATTTTGATTACGAGGCATCATTCTCGACAGGCGACAAGACCCAGGCCCACGCGATTTTTGCTTGGGACGAGAAATCGAAGATCTACCGGTACTGGTGGTTCGAAGACTCGGGAAATTTCCTGACGGCCTCCGGCCATTTTATCGATGATCAGACTTTATTTCTGAATTGGCACGAAACAGGGCTCGTCCAAACCTTTAAAAAACTTGGCCCGGACCAGGTGATCCTGCGGATGAGACAGCCTGATTCGGAAGAAACGCAACAAACCGTCCTGGAGGTCCTTCTGACCAGGGTTTGATTCGGCTGTCGGCTAGTTAAGAGGACCGGGCCATGCGCTTCAAAGCAGACGCCGACCCGGAAAAACGCCGTTCCGCCGACTGTCCTTTGAAATGGACGAAAGTTACTATTTCAGGACGACTTCGACTTCTCCCACGAGTTGGGGGTTGTTCTTGTCTCTGACCTTAAGGGTGATTTTGTCCCCCTTCTTGAAGCCCGGATTCTTGAAATAGCATTTGGTCATGAACCCGGTGTAGCCGTACATGGACCCCTCATCCACAGCCAGCGGGGCGCGCGCGGTGAGGGGAGGGAAGAAATCTGTCCTCAGGGTAAATTTATAAAACCTCACCCAGGAAGAGTAAATGCCTTCTTTGCCCAGGTGCCGATAAAAGTCGACGTCGTGGATTTGACCCCCATAGTTCTTCCGGAGTTCCTCGACTGAGGGCATCTTGTACTCTTGCCCCTGGTAAACCATGACCACGTCCTTCCGGTTGACGGTGATATTCTGGTTTTCGCTCTTGGCCGCCAGGTAGAGGACGAACATGACATAGGGGTTATCGATCTCCCGGACGGCCAGGCTGGCATCGACGGCGAGCATGATGTCCCCCTTGTCATTGGAAAAGGCTGCCAGGCCCAAGTCTTGGGTCTGCGGGTAAACCGCTGCACTCAGGATAAGAAGAAGGAAAACAAACTTCAATATTCTCATCTTTGCCTCCTCGTCTTAACTGGCTGATGCAAGTTCCATGCCAAATAGCAGACGATCTGAGTTTTAAGGGATGCTGCCTAGGCACGCCCCTTTGGAATTCTGGCATTGAGAGAGGGCGGAGAACGCGCCAGCCCGAAAATTCCTGCATCGCAGGACCCTTCTCGTGTCAGGCTGAACCGGTTCCCCGGCAGGCTTGCGACCTCATTTTTGGCTGCTGCAGGGCCGGCAGCCTCCCGGGTCAACGACGCCGTGGCCTTTGTCAAGACTTCTGCTATAATCTTTTTATGGAAATCAAAGACAAAGTTGTGATCGTGACAGGAGCGTCTTCGGGCATCGGACTTGCGGCGGCAAAGCTATTGGCTCAACATGGTGCGAAAGTCGCTCTCGTCGCCCGGTCTGAGGACAAGCTAAAAAGAATCTCAAAAGAGCTCCCGGATTCAATCGCCGTTCGAGCGGACATGGCTCAATAGAGATGACATCGTCCAAATGATCCAGACGGTCAAGAATCATTTTGGCCGAATCGACATCATCATCAATAATGCCGGCCAGGGATATGACGCTCCGATAGAAAAAACAAATCTCGAAACGTTTCATAAAATCTTTGACTTGGATGTCGTCGGGCCCGTCATAGCCATGCAGCAGGTTATCCCCATCATGAGAGAACAAGGCGGCGGTTTGATCATCAACATGAGCTCCGGCACGGCCTTAAGGTATTTGCCAAACATGGCCGCATATTCTTCCTTGAAGAGAGCCCTGGCCTCGATCAGTTTGACGGCCAGGGAAGAACTCAAAAAAGACAACATCGGAGTCAGCGTTGTCTATCCATACATGACACTCACCGATTTTGAAAAAAACACCATCAAGGATTTTGTCGAGGAAGAGGAGCCGGAAGACGGGGGTTCATTTCAGCGCCCCGCCCCGGACAGCGCGGAATTTGTGGCCCAAAAGATACTGGATTGTATCGAGAATGAAGAGGCGGAAGTCTTCGCTCATGATTGGATGAAGAAACGGGGATAGGACTTTTTCTGGAGGTTCCATGAAACGCAGGAATCTTATCGGATTATCGACATTTACATTTGTTATGCTTTTGCTTGTCTCGCTGCCGCCTCTTGTGACGCCTCAGGGCCGGCTGGCCGACTATGAGCGGGCCACTGGCCTCAGAGACAGCCTCCAGGGCCTGGCCATCGATGTTGTCGACCGCACGACTTGGATCGACAAGACCGATCACTTCTGGTACCGCAAAACGGTCAAGGCGGGATACGAGTTCATGGTCGTTGACGCGGAAAATCTGACCAAGCGGACAGCCTTCGACCGCGAGAAACTGACCGCCGCTCTCAACTCCGCAGCGGGGGAAAAGTACAAACCCGAAATGCTTCCCTTCGGGTTCATCACTTTCACCGACGGCGAGAAGGCACTAGAGTTCGAGGCCGGCGAATTCAAGTGGAGGTGCGACCTGGCGACCTATGCCGTGACCAAGGTCGGCCCCGTCGAACACCGGCGCCCCTGGCCCATGGATGAGGAACCCGAATCCAAAGAGCCCAAGGCTTCCCCCGACGGCAAGTGGGAAGCCTTCATCAAAAACTATAATGTCGGCGTCCGTCCCAAGGATAAGGACAAAAAGGACGAACTCGTCCTGAGCTCGGACGGGAGCGAGGGAAATTCCTACAAATTGTCCTCGATCAGCTGGTCTCCGGATTCAAAGAGGCTGGCCGTCTACCGTGTCCGTCCGGGCTATAAGCGCCTTGTTCAGTATGTCGAGTCCTCGCCGGCCGACCAACTCCAACCGAAGTCTTTCACGATCGTCTATGCCAAGCCCGGGGACGCTCTTGACGTCCAGCAGCCGGTGATATTCGATGTTGAAGCGAAGACGAGGGTCGACATCGACAACGCCCTCTTCCCCAACGCCTTTGAAATGTCCGAGCTCGTCTGGCGGAAGGACAGCCGGGCCCTGACTTTCGAATACAACCAGCGCGGCCACCAGGTCTACAGGATCATTGGGGTTGACGCGGCAACCGGAAAGGCCCGGCCGCTCGTGAGCGAGGAGGCGAAGACATTTTTCTGCTACTCCTGCAAAAAATACCGCTCCGACGTCGCCGACGGGAAGGAAATCGTCTGGATGTCCGAGCGCGACGGCTGGAACCACCTCTACCTCTACGACGGCGTCAACTGGGGAAGTTAAGAACCAGATTACCAGGGGCCCCTGGGTCGTGCGGGGTGTCGACAAGGTCGATGAGGAGAAGCGCCAGATCTGGTTCCGGGCGAGCGGGATGTATCCTGGAAAAGACCTCTACTTCATCAATGCCTACAGGATCAACTTCGATGGAACCGGCTTGACGGCTCTGACCGAAGGTGATCTGAATCACCAGATCACTTATTCTCCTGACGCCAAGTATTTCGTTGACGAGTACTCTCGCGTCGACCTGGCGCCGGTCTGCGTCCTGCGGCAGGCCTTGGACGGCAAAGTCCTCATGGAGGTCGAGAAGGCGGACGCGAGCGGCCTCGCCAAGGCTGGCTGGCGCGCCCCCGAAGTCTTCACGGCCAAAGGCCGCGACGGCCAGACTGACATTTGGGGCATCATCTTTCGACCCATGAAATTCGATAAGGCCAAAAAGTATCCAGTTATCGAGAATATCTACGCTGGGCCGCAGGACTCCTTCGTGCCCAAGTCTTTCATGTCCTACAATTCGATGATGTCCATGGCCGAGCTGGGTTTCATCGTCGTCCAGATCGACGGCCTGGGCACGTCCAATAGGTCGAAGGCCTTCCACGATGTCTGCTGGAAGAACCTGGCCGACGCCGGCCTGCCCGATCGAATCCTCTGGCACAAAGCCGTCGCCGCCAAATATCCCTATTATGACATCAGTCGAGTCGGCATTTACGGAACCTCGGCCGGGGGGCAGAGCGCCATGGGGGCACTCCTCTTCCACCCGGAATTCTACAAAGCGGCTGTCGCCTCCTGCGGCTGCCATGACAACCGGATGGACAAACTCTGGTGGAACGAGCAGTGGATGGGCTGGCCCCTGAGCCAGGAGTACGCCGCTTCATCCAACGTCGACAACGCCTGGAAGCTTAAAGGCAAGCTCCTCCTCTACGTGGGCGAATTGGACACGAACGTCGATCCTTCCTCAACGATGCAGGTTGTGAACGCCCTCATCAAGGCCAACAAGACTTTCGACCTGCTGGTCCTCCCCGGCCAGAACCACACCCCGGGCGGGGTCTACGGCGAAAGGAAGCGGTACGATTTCTTTGTCCGCAACCTGCTCGGAGTGGAGCCGCCGGACTGGAACAAGATCGAGCCCAAGAAAACGCCCGGTCAGCAATAAAGGGTTGACGATAGCCGGGCGAGTCGCAGTCCGCTTGCGACGAAATCTTCAGCGCGCGATCGTCCGGAAAAGTGATACGCTATCCCTGTCCACGGCCACATCAAACAGGCTCTTCAAAACCGGCAAATACGGACTCTCTGGGGATGGCTGATCGTTGATCGTTTCGATCACCAGCCGTCGGGCTCCCTCGAACTCGCGGACCAGAAGATGCCGCAGGATTGCTAAGTAATCAGGGAGATGCATGTCATCCGGCGGCACCTGGATTGTCAGCATCCGGCCTTTCCGCCTGGAGATCAGGACCAGCCGAGTCCCATGAAACACCAGGTGGGTGCCGTCCACCCGCTTCGGAAGGATGCCTCGGAGTCCCTCTACCGGGACCCCGCACAAAGACGCCGGGTCCAGGGCGCTCATCCAAAACAGGGCGTCCTCCGCTTCCTGTTGAAAAGTCCGAAGGGCGGCCGGCGACATGAACTGCGGACCGGGGATTCCCTTGAAGAAGTACCCGGCCATGACCTCGCCGGAAAGCTCCATGAGGCGAAGCGTGCGGAAGACATCCCGCCAGCGGAACGGCGGCTGTTCCCGGAGAAGGAGCTCCCGGAAAAGAAGGCCGTAGCGATCGAGGAGAATTCGAACTCGGTCCTTGCGCCGCTCTTCCTCCTCGACGAGATCTCTTTCCTCTCCGATCGAGACGTGAGGCAGGAGGAACCAGCTTCCGGGATAAGCCTGCGATTCCCGCCAGGTGGAAAGGTGAAGACCCAGGCCGCGCGGCGCATACTTAAGACTGCGGTTCTGGCTGGCGATTGCGTCCTTGACCCTGAACCCGGTCTGTAAGCCGCGCCTCAGAGCACTCCAGGTGTCGTTTGTCAGCCGTCCCGGCCCAGACCTCGCCCCAGAGCTTTTCCTCCAGGGCTCCGATATCGTCCCCCGCCCGCCTGAGGAGAGAGGCGAAATCATAGCGAGCCGAGGGATCGCCGAAAAGGTCGGCCACGGCAGACGGGATCTCATTTCGGCCGCGCTCTTCGGGGACCAAATTCCGAGTCGCCGTTTTCAGGCTCGAGGAGCTCTAGGTCGCGTTCAAATAAGAACCTGACCTGTTTTTCCGGATCCCCCTGCCAGCGCAGGTCCGACTGCCGGAGGGCGAAATCGAGCAGGGCGGCGGAGTAGTTCCCGACACGAGCGGGAAGAATGTCCGCCTCCCAGAGCCGGGCCGGAAGGCGATAGCCGATAAGCTGTTCGATGGCCTGAAAGACCCTGACCTCGCCTGTTTGTTCGCGAACCTGTGGAGACGGAACAAGACCCTGGATCCTGGCCAGGAACAGTGGCAACTCTTCGCCGCTTCGAGCCTCGATACGGGGGGCGAGCGCAGACCGTTCCAGCCGCAGGAGGATCTCGTAGTTCTCGGCGTCGCAAACTCGATCCTCGTCATTCTCCTTGATCAATTTTCCTGTGATCAGAGTGTCGGTGTCGCGCAGGTCCTCAAGCGCGAGTTCGAGACGGCCGGGATCGAGCGAGAGGCGGCTCGAGATGTCTTCCAGCCGGAGAGGGCCATAAAACCGGAGCCATTCGCCCAGTAGCGACGTGAACTGCTCATCCCTTTCCTCGCCCGTGGCCTGCGACGAAGCGGCGGATGCGGCGTGAGACTTTTCATCCGGCGGGCCGCCGTTTATCGCTTCAACCAGCGCTTCTTTCCCCCATCCGAAAGCAAAGAGAATCCGAGAGAGCCTTTCAAGCGAGCAAACCAGAGGATGCTGCCCCTGGAGGAGAGTCAGGCGAACCAGCTTGTCCCTAATCTGAGTCGACGGCGCGAGATCTGCCTTCAAACGCGGGAGCGCATCGCTTCCCAGTTCCGCCTCTTCTTCCTCGGTGTGGTCTCGGCGCACCGCTTCAAGGAGGCTTTCCCATTCGGGCCATGGAATGAGCACTCTCTCTTTCACCCAATCCACGAGCTCCCGGTCCGGAGTCGGCGCGTAACCGGGGCTCAATCGATGACGCTTGACCTCAAATTGCCTGACGACCTCAAGCGAAACGGCGGGCCTCAATCCTGGCGTGAAGACGACCTCGCGCAGCAGTTCGCCTCTCAATTGGGACCGCTTCGCTGAGCTTAGCTCGTCCCCCGCGTACATATACTGGTTCACCTGGCTCCAGGTCATGCTCCGGGCGAGCGGGCTCGGGCCGGAGGTCGTGCACTCCGTGATCCTGGTTTGTCCGGAGGCGATCGCCGAGAGTTTCCGTTTCAGGGCATCCAGGTCGAAATCGTCTCTCAGGCAGGTGCGCCAGGTCTCGAGGAGGATGGGGAAATCGGTCATCCCCATGACCGCCTGGAGGAGCTTTTGGGAGCGGAGTCTGCTCATCCACAGGGGCATGCGCTCGTTCAGACGACGGCGGGTCAGGAGGAGGGCACGGCCTGCGTTTTCCCGGAAGCGGGCGCCGAAGTAGCCCGAGCTCTCCAGTCGTTTGCCGAGAAGGGACTCAAGGTTAGCTTCGTTCACAAGAGAGAAAATGTCAGCGGCGGGAACGGGATTGGGGAGTTGAAGAACAATCGAGTTGTCGCCGGGGAATATTTCCAGCGGATAGCCGTAACCGTTCCTCCCAAGCGGCCCCGAGGGCAAGGGCGAACGGGCGGTTAACCCGTCCTCCCCACATCGTGTGGAGGATCACCTGGTTTCCGGGGTAGCCTCCCGGGCCAGTCTGGACCTTCTCCACGAGGAGATGGTTGATGTGCGGGAGAGAACTTCCCGTCTCCTTCTTCTGACGGTCCAGATAATCAATCAGCCGTTCGGAAGCCGCCTCGTCAAGGCCGTAGCTTTTCCGGAGCTCTGAGCGCCAGGCAGGGTCAGCCAGCCTGCGGTCCGCTTCCTCCATGAAGCCAGCGATCCTGTCGGAGAGATGGGCGTTCCTATTGAAAACCTCTCCTTTCCAGAACGGCGCCTCCGACTCCCTGGCTTTGGCCGGAAGGACGAAGACCTCGTTGTGGGTGATCCGCCGAATCGTCCAGTTCTGGCTTCCAAAGGTGAAGGTCTGGCCCGGGGAGGCTTCCCAGACAAACTCTTCGTCCAGGTCGCCGATGAGCGCGCCCGTCTCTTCGTGGCGAAGGTGATAGGATCCGCGATCAGGAATCGTCCCTCCGGAAATGAAAAGGCTGAGGAGCGCTCCACGGCGGGCGACCACGGTGTTGTCGAGCTTGTCGATCGAGACCCGGGGCCGGAGCTCGCGGATGCGCGTGAGGGAGTATCGGCCGGCGAGCATCTCCAGGACAAGGTCGAACTGCTTTCGGCTGAGGTTGCGGTATGGCCAGCTCGTCCGTATCCGGTTATAGAGTTCATCGATATTCCAGATCTCGGTCCCCGCCATGGAAAGAAGGACCTGGGCCAGGACATCCAGCGCATTCTCGACCGGCCGCACCTCTTCGATGTCCCCTTCCCGGAGGGCGCGGGCGATGACCGCAGATTCCACAAAATCCTGGTCGTGGGTCGGGAAAAAAGTGCCCCGGCTCGTCGCGCCGACCTGATGCCCGGCCCGGCCCACTCTTTGGACGGCGGAAGCGATCGAAGGCGGAGACTGGACAAGAACGACCTCGTCCAAAGCGCCGATGTCGATCCCCAACTCCAGGGAATTGGTGGCCACGATGGCTCTGAGGTCGCCGGCTTTGAGCTTGGACTCGACCTCCAGCCGGAGCTCTTTGGCCAATGAGCCGTGGTGGGAATAGGCCAGAGGATGCTCCTCCCCTTCGTTGATCCTCAAGGTGAGATGTTCGCACATTCGCCGGCTTCTCGTAAAAAAGAGCGAAGAACGGTTCCGCTGGATAATCCTCCGAAACTCGCTGACGAGGCGAGGCCAGAAATTATCGTCGAATGCGACCTTCCCTCCGTCCTCTGGATGAACAACCTTCAGGTCATAAGATTTGCGCTCGCCGCCGCGGATGATCGTGACCGGCCGCTGGAATGAGACGGGTGACCGCGAGGCTCCGGTTCGAGCTTGAGCCCGCCGACGAATTCAGCTACGACGGCCAGGGGTTTGACGGTGGCCGAGAGAGCAATCCGCTGGAACTCGCCGCTCAAGGGCACAAGACGGTCCACGGCCGTGATCAAATGCACCCCTCGCTTGTTATCGACCAGCGAATGGATTTCATCGAGGATGACCGTGGAAAGGGAAGTCAGCATCGTCCGCCCCGATTTCGAGCTCAGCAGAAGGTTGAGGCTCTCCGGCGTTGTGATCAGGATTTCGGGCGGTCGGCGCAGCATCCTGCGCCTCTCTGCCTGGGGAGTGTCGCCGCTTCGAGTCTCCACCTGAATCGGAGGAAACGTCTCTCCAGCGGCCTTGAAGACATCCTCAAGTTCGGCCAAAGGTTGGAGCAGATTGCGGCGGATGTCGGTATTAAGGGCTTTCAAGGGGGAGACGTAGAGAACACTCGTCCGGCCGGTTGGCCAGACGCCTCTTGTCAGCTGGTCGATCGCCCAGAGGAAGGCCGTGAGGGTCTTTCCGCTTCCCGTCGGAGCCGTGATGAGGACATGTTCGCCCCGGGCGATGGCCGGCCAGGCTTCAGCCTGGGTTTCGGTCGGAGTGCCGACTCGCTCCCGGAACCATCTCGCGATGAGAGGATGGAAGTTGGACAGGAACTCGCTCGTTTCGCTCATGCCTCGAACTCACAGCGTCCATTATACATCCGAGGGCCCGAGTCCTCAAGGCAGCCAGACAGGAGAAGGCCCCGGCCATTTTGTCTAATATTTTTTAATTTTCCGGCGGCTCGGACGGTGGAGGGCAACTGCGAACCGGCTATTTCCAGAAGATGATCTCCGGGGGATTCCTCTCCATTGTCGCGAACCCGCCGGCCGGATAGCCGACGGCGATCGGCGCCACGACCGAATGATCCTCGGGAATTCCAAAACGGCTCTTGCCTTCGGGCGTTGCGAGATACATTCCCGCGAAGCCTACCCAACAGGTGCCCAGGCCGAGTCCGCGCGCCATCAGCATTAGGTTTTCTGCGGCTAAGGTGCAATCCGTTTCGGCGGTCGGGCTGGAATCCGTCTTGGAACAGATGAGGACCAGTGTGGAAGCGCCGTAGAAGACGCTGAATTTTGGATCCTCGAGCATCTCACGATATCTCGCGAGCGGCGGCATCCGGTCCATCATTCCGAGCAGGTACGTCTTGGTCCGGCTGGAGAGGTCGGCCAGGATCGCGGGGTCCTGGATAACGGCGAACTTCCAGGACTGGATGCCCATGCCGCACGGGGCCTGCACGGCGGCATCGATTAACTGCCGGACAAGGCCGCGGTCGACGGGCTTGGCCTCATAGGCGCGGATGGATCGGCGTGTATAGATGGCTTCTTTAAGGTCCATGGTTTTTTGTCCTCCGGTGGAGCAAGTTGGGATGGAAAGGATTTTATCCGATGGCTGGTCCGGAAGTCAATGTCGCGCAACTCCGTTCGAGTGCAAAGACCTTGCGGATCCTTTGCCGGCCTAATATATGAATTCGAATGGATATTTAGATTGTTATAGATATTGAAACAATGGGGGCCGCAAGAGTGACGATTATTTCTTCTCTTTCTTCTGCATCAGGTTTTCCCAGAGTTCTTTTTTTATCTGGACAGACAGCAGCACGTCCGGCCTGAGTCCGTAGTGTTCGCTCACATAGCCATCGGCCAACATGGGCGATAACCTCTCGGTTTGATCCAGGGAAGAGATGATGACGCCGGCATCTCTGACCTCCCCCGCGGCGGCCGCATCCGTCCAGTACCCGACGCGGCTGAATTTCCTCAAGTACCAGGGTAGAGGCCACGTTTCATCGGGCGAGGCAATGACTTTGATCAGCATCTGCCTATGGTCCGGATGAACGAGGGCCAACTCGTCCATCCTCCGGACGAGGTTCATAAAGTCCGGAGAGGTCTGGGCGTAGACATAAGGGTTCCGGGGATCAGACTCAAAAACAAAATTGGCCCGGTAGCTTTGGACTCCCAGATTCATGATCCCCGGGGCGAGAACGACGAGGGCAAGAGCCTTGGTGATCCGGAATCGCCCGGCCTTCCAGATGAGGGCGGCGCCGTTCCCGGCCAGAAGGAGAATTCCCAGGTAAAAGGGCAGGAGGTTCCAGGGGGTCTTGTAAGGAATCGCCGAATAGATTGCCATGGTCAGAAGCGTGAAAAATAAAATGAACCTGATGAACCGGGAGTCCCCGCCCTCCCCGGGATCGACACCGAAAGCGGAGAAACTCCCGACCAGGGCCAGAGCGAGGATGAAGGTTTCGCCCCAGACAGGGCTATTTTCGGGATGCGAATAAACCAGCAGTTTCAGATAATAATACCAGGGATGGGCGTGAAACCCGGCTTCGCCGGCCCGTTCGAAGTAAGTTCGAAAAGCCAGAAACGAGTCCCCTATCCCTCCCGGATATTTGAAGAAGGATGAGAACAGGAGCCCGATGGGAACCGCGGCCGCGGCCAGGAAGAAAAGCAAATGTCCGACCTGGGCAGGCTTAAATTCGGCGATCTTGCCGGTTCGTTTTTTTACGGGGAGTATCCGGGTCAAGACAGCCGCGCCCAACAGACATCCAAAGAGGATGACGCTTGTCTCTTTGGTGGTATACATCAGGCCGCTGAAGAAGCCGGCCGCAACCGCCCACCACACCGACCGGGTCTGCCCGTATCGCCAAAAAGAAGCGATAGCCCCCGCGAGAAAAAAGACCAGGAGCATCTCTTGAATATAGAACCGGCTGAAATAGACCATGGCCGGTGAGATGGCGGTGAAGAGGGCGGCAAAAATGAGCGCTTCCCGGGATAGCCTCCCCTGAAGAAGAAGGAGGAGAAGCAGGATGCCCACCCCGAAAACGGCGGGAATAATGCGGAGAGTTGTTTCGTTCAAGGACGCATAGGATGCGCCCGAGGCGATCCAGGCAACGGGAAGCGAGAGATAGTAGAGGCTCGGGCCATGGTGGTCAATCGGGTCGTAGCGGTATTCCCCTTTTTCCAGGAGGTTTCCCAACTTGGCGGCCTGATTGGCTTCATCATGGTGCATCGGCCTCAGGCCGAGCCGGGAGATACGAAAAAGAAGCGCGACAACAAGAAAAAACCAGAACAGCCCTTTGAAGGACCCGGTCTTCATTTTGCCGGCGTGCCGTAAACCTCCACCTCGATATAATGGTTCATATCGTTCGCGGTGTTTCCGTTGCTGGACAAGCGGACGTACCTGGCCTTGACGCCTTTAGGGTCGATCAGCCGGCCCTCGTTGGTCTCTATGTACTCTTTGTCTTTTCCAATCCCCAACCCGGAGGTGTTGTCATGATCGTTGTTGAAAAGCGTTATCACGCCGCTGACGAAATCCGGGTCATCAGAGACCTGGACGATGACATCCCGGTACACACGCGGCTGAGAGTGGTAGTGCCAGACCAGGATCGCGAACAGATTGCTCGATTTTCCGAGGTCGACCTGGACCCACTGGGTCTTGGGCCCCAACTCCACGTAATAGCCGTCTTCGCCCGACTTCTGGCCGTCGGTCAAAAATGACAATTCACCGATAACCGGTTCCTTATCGCTGGACGTGACCGGCCTGTGCGAAGAGAGAAGCACGGTTCCCTTGGGAACCATGAACGGGCCGCGAGCCCGTCCCGTGACGACCTCCAGGTTGCTGGTGCGGATATTCCTGGGAGTGCCGATGAACATGGGTTTAGGCAATTGGAGTTTCAAAACTTCTTTTTCTTTTTCCGTTTCTTGCGCTGATGCTCCGGAGATGAGGGAGCACATCAGCAGTATCAGCAGGCTCAAGTTTCTTATAGAAATCTTGCTGGTCATGGGAACTCCTTTGGGGGCCTATCTCCGTGGCATAGTTGGAAAGTGCAAGAGAACCATCTATGTGATTACCCTTCGATTAAACAATTCGCAGTTATGAGTGTCGGTGACAACCAGCGCCCAGACGTCCGGATGGACTTTGCAGAAGGCTTCGACTTCGGCCGTGTCCATGACCATAAAGGCGGTCGACAGGGCGTCGGCGACAGCGGCTGAAGAATGCGAAGCCCAAGCTGCCAGATGCCCGGCGGCCGGACGCCCCGTTCTCGGGTCGAAGATGTGCCGGCCTTTGATTTCCGTTCCCGAGCCGCTCACCGCCCTATTTCTGAGATAAAATTTCCTGGGTGCTTTTCGGCACTCCCAGCCGGAGGCGATCCCGACCGGCCAGCCCCGTTTTTCTGTCTTATGACTCGGCGGGGATCCGATGGCCAGGGCCGTGCTGGTCCCGCTGTGGATTAAGGCGTCTTTGACGCTCCAATCCTCCAGAATATCCAGGAGTCTTGTCCAGGGCATATCCCTTGCCGATTCCTCCAAGGTCCAGGTCAAGAGGCATTCTTTTTTCTCCGACTTTGCCTGTCCGGGCTCGAACGGAGTAGCCTCCGCCAGTTTTAGACAGTTCAACCCATTTTACCATATTCCGTTTCATTTTTCCGGGCCCGGCGGGTGCGCCCTTCTTCCGTTTGAGAAGAGCTTTGTAGTTGATATCAAAAGCGCCTTGAGTCTGGGTTTTTATTCGGGCGGAGGTCTCCAGACACTCAAAGACTTCGAGACCGATCCTCAATGATTCTCCCGGTTTGAGACGGTTGATCTGGCTGACCTCGCTCGATGGATCGAACCGGCTGAAGAGCCTCTCGAGTCTATCGATTTCGGCAAAAACAGCGGCCGAAACCTGGCGGCTGTAGGTCTCCCCTTTTCCGGCGATCAGGAGCTCAAAACAGGTCCCCATCGCCTCATGAGCAAACCGGAAGACATCCCCATTCCCGCCCTTCATGAGCTTTTTTGATCGACGACGATGAGGTAAGAAAAATAGACGGCAATCAGCAATGATCCGAGGGCGCTGTAGCGATGCACCTCGGCCATCGTTTTCTGAGCCTCATAATGAAGGAGGGGGACCATAGGGCTGAGCGCCGAGAGAATCAAAAGAAAGCCGCCCAAGACGAATGTCCAAAAAAGCATTTTCTGGATCGCGGAGGAAGACAAAGTCAGATCCCCGAGCCGGGAAAAATCGATCTCTGGCGATAAAGATTCAGGGTTGAATTCGAACCGTTTGGCTCTCAAGATAACGACCAGGCAAAGACTCACGGCGTATAGCCCGCCGGCGAAAACATGGAGGAGGAGAGGATATCCGTGAAGGCCGTGCCGGCTGAAAAAGGCATAACCAAAGCCGCTCAGGACGAGAAAAGCATAGCTCCCGATGAAACAGAGGAGAAGCCATTTTTCCGTGGCCGAAAAACGCCAGAGGTTGAGCTCTTTGATCCGGACGTACTTCTGTCCCGAAAAAGGATCTTTAAAAAACCGGGAGATGTGCTTCCAGAGCCAGTCGAAATAGGCAGACTGTTCCCGCATTCGCCGGTGACGGTGAAAGGCCAGCCCCAGGACGAGTGCGATGAGTGAGATGAGAGTGACGATAGTAAACATGCGTTCCCGCTACCTCTTTTCGATGAGGCCGGACAGCCTTCCGAGGACCAGCAAGAAGACGATGACCAGCAAAGACCCGATAACCACGGCCGCGGCGAAAAGGACCACTTTAAAAAGCGGCCGGATGGTGAAGGAGAGACCGAAAAGCGTCTGGAACGGCCTGTCCAAGCCCATAAAAGAATGGGACGAACGTTTCTCAATATTCTGAGTGAGGAGGGGGCCGGAGCCTTTGGCCTCGGCGAAGAAGAACGCCGAACCGGACCTGTGGCAGTCCTTGCAGCCATTCCAGCCGAGCGACTGCTGGGCCGGCCGGACGTCGTGGGCGAACGGCCAGGCCACAGGTTCGGCGGCGTCGTGCCGGGAGGAGGAGAGCCTCCCATCATTGTCCAGCCGGAACATCTTCCCGCCCGATACATAAACGTATTCTTCATGGCTAGACTCGGTCTTCTTTGTCGCCGCCTGGGCAAGCGCCTTGAGGACCAAACCGACCTGCTCTTCGGTCAGGGACTGCTCTTTTCCTGCTGTGGCCGCCGCGGTCCTGATATCGAAATCAGAAGCGAGCGGCAGAAACTTCCCGTCGCGGGCCCATCCGACCTGCAATTTCCCGGCCAGCTCCTTGGGCGCTTCGGCCGTTTCCAGATTCCCGTCCGTCAGTCGGTAAAGAGTCTTCTTGACGATAAGCACCGGCCGGCCCGGCGCCCCGTTCATGGTCGCCAGGGCTTCGAGAAGCCTCTGGATGCGCGGTTCTATTTCGGGGTCCTTGTTTTCGGCGTCCGGATCAAAATCGGAAATCAATGGAGAAGTGTGCCCAGCTTTCTTAAGCCCCCAGGAAGATTCGAAATCCAATTTCTCTGCGGTCCGTGGGAAGGGATTCAATCCGCCGTCCGCGTTGAGCTCAAAAATATTTCCCTGGGTGATCAGGACCGGAACCTCCTCGTTCTCGGCAAAAATAAGAGAGCGCGAGCAAGACCTGTCCGATCCGCTTTTCCGAATCGAAGAATTCTGCGGCGGCAGCCCTGGCCTCGGAAGGCTTGAGAGGTGCAATTTCTTTGCCCTTCAATCTCCCCCAAAAAGCCGGCCAGGTGAGCCGGTTTGGGGTGATCACTCCCCGCTCGTCCTTGATATAGACCGGCTCATCAATTTTGGGCGAATCCGTGGACCACTGGGCGATGCCGTAGATGCCGAGCCGGTTGGCCCTGGACGTCCGAACCTGCGTAAGATTCTCGGCCGGAGCTGGTCCGGCATGGCAGACGGTGCAGGAAAGATACTTGAAGTGGACGACCGGGATGCCTTTGTGTTTTGGATAAGGGGCACCCATCCGTCCCGGGGTGACATTCTTTTTTCCTGAGGGGTCCTCTCCAAGGTGGCAGCCCCGACAGGTAAAGGAGCGGGCAGCGCTCCGAGCCGGCTGAGCATTTTCGCCCTCATACCCCCTGATCATGGCGTGCCCGAGGTCATTCCGGTGGCACTCCACGCACTTGATGCCGGCCTTGCTGTGAACGTCCGCATCCGACTCCGATTTCGTCGCCGACACCGCCGAAACCGAGTGGCAGGCCAGACAGCGGTTGTCGTCAGGCTTATGGACGACATCAAAAAAATAGCGGTGCTTGCTGTCGAAATCGGCCGGTTTATATTTGACATAGGGCGCCACCGCCCATTCCTGGTCATCGGGATTGGGGCCTTCATAGGATGTCCCAGGTCCCTTTGAGACGGGAGGCCATTCCGCCCACTTCGCCGAGCCCTGACGCGGCCGTGGCCGCCCAGCGGAAATTCTCGCGAAGGACCTGCTTGGCCCATTCGCTGAGGTCCTGTTTGAAAGAGGCGTTGTGACAGGACAGGCAGTCGATCTCGATTTTCCCGGAAACGTTCCAGCGGTCATCAGGCGTTTCATCGGTCTCTTCCGGCTCTCCCGGCCCCCCACCCGGCATGTGCCGGCCGAAGAGCAAAGTGAAATCCCAAAGGCTGAGGCCGACCGTCCGGGGATTCCAGCTTCCTTTCCAGTTGTGGAAGGAGAGCGGAAGCCAGGTTCCCGTTCCCCTATCAACCCAGATCCAGGGCTCGCCGGGGCGGCCGGAGTTTGAGGATCCAACAGTGTTGAAGTGGAGGCCGGTTCGAACCGTCCCGTAGTCATGACAGGGTCCGCATGTGTATCTGGCCGAATAAGGCATCGGGTTTGGCTCGGTCGGAATAATGGGCTGATCGAACTCGTCTCTCAGAGGGATGACGTGCACCGGCGTTGTCCTGTTCCCGTCCCACGCCTTCTGCTTCTGGCCGGCCGGCCTGGCAATCATCCCGAGCAGGCATAGGCCGGCTGCGATCGCGAAGCAAAGTCTTGATATTTTCATGCTTTGAACTGCTCGGGGCGGAATTCGATCAGGCGCCGGGTACTGACCGCTTCGTTCGCCTTCAACACGGCTACCGCGGATTCGTAGGCAAGCTCTGCCGGGCAGCTCAGAGGCGTCCCGTAGAGAATAGCGTTAAAGAAATTCTCGAGGTGGGGCTGATGGGCCGGCTTGGCAAGCTCCACCGGCAGAGGCCAGCGGCCCGCTTCGACTGTGACCCGGACGTCGACAAAGATATTCTTGGTCTCGATTTTTTGGATGGGCTTGGTCTCGGAATTCAGGAGCCCCTGCTTGGCCAACGAATCCCATTCAGGCGCGTGAGGCTCTCTCATGGCCCAATTGCCGCGCTGCGGAATTTCGGAGAGGACCAGGGATCCGTTTTCGCCCATGAAGGTCTCGTAGAATCCGCCATGCTGTGTCGTCGTCTGGACCTGGTAGAAGGCCCGCGCTGCGCCCTGCTTGGTTTCGAATTCGTAGATGGTCATGACGTTGTCGTACCACTGCCAGTTCTTGTAGAAATCGATCCCGCCGCTGGCCACGACGGATTTCGGGTTGACGCCGATAAACCCAGCTGAAAAGGTCGATCTGATGAGAGCCGAGGTCGACCATCGGGCCTCCGCCATACTTTTTGTAGAGGCGCCAGTTCCTGAACTCGGTCATGGATCCATAGCCGTATTTGTCCAGCGTCGCCTGGTCGATGGCGTACTTTTCGGGCCAGCCTAGGAGATCGCTCTTGGCCCGGTTCCACTGGGCATAGGCGGCCGTGACCCGCCCGAGCAGGTTTCTTTCGTGGATCAGCCTGTCGATGGCATGGATGTAGCGGGGATTGCTCCGCCTCTGGTGGCCGATCTGGAGGAGCTTTCCTGTCTCCCGCGCCGTATGCACCATCGACCTGGCGTTTTCCAGGGAATTGGACATCTCTTTTTCGCAGTAGACATGGAGACCGGATTTGAGGCAGGCGTTGGCATGCTCGGCGTGCATCCAATCGGGCGTGGCCACCAAGATGGCTTGAAGGCCTTTTTCCTTGGCCAGGAGTTCACGGTAGTCCTCGTAGACATTAACCACTTGGCCGTACTTTTTGAGATAGCCCTTGGCGTACTGACGGCTGTATTCCCAGATGTCGCAGACGGCCCGGACGCGGATTCCCGGGATGCGCAGGCAGGATTCGATCAGGACCCGGCCCTGGGAGCCGGCACCGATGACGGCGATATTCAATTCCGAGGAATCTTTCTTGGCGGCGACTTTTTCCGGAGCCTGCTGGCCGCTGAGCGCCGTCCCGCCGATGGCCATCCCCAGACCCGCCGCAGCGGACGACCTCAAAAAGTCTCGCCGGGAAATTGATTTTGGATCGTCTTTCCCCCTGTGTTCGCTCATCTTAACCTTCTTTTGTTTATCTTCGGGCACAAGTCTTGAGTCTTCATTTTTAGCACACAATCACCCGCGCTTCAACAGAATCTCGGGCCCCGTACCCCGTTCCCCGTACCCAGATGATCTTATTTCGTCTTCATGTCCCGGTCAAAGGAGACGCCGGAGGGAGAGAAGTTCATTCTCCTCACGAACTCCAGAGACTCCCGGGCTCCGAGCTCGCGGTCCATGTTGTTATCTTCCCATTCCACGGAAAGCGGCCCTCCGTATCCGATGCTGTTGAGCTCCCGGATGATCTCCTCGAAATTCACGTCGCCGTGGCCGAGGGATCTAAAATTCCAGCCCCTCCGCACGTCGCCGAAAGGAAGGAATGAGCCGAGGATGCCGGCTTTGCCGTCGAGTGTAACGGCTGCATCCTTCATATGAACATGATAGATTCTGTCTCCGAACTCACGGATGAAGAGATGGGGCTCGAGGCCCTGCCAGAGCAGGTGACTGGGATCAAAGTTCAGCCCGAGGGCTGGCCTCCGCCCGAAAACCTCGAGCAGTTTTTTTGTCGTGTAAAGGTCAAAAGCGATTTCCGAGGGGTGGACCTCGAGGGCAAACCTGACACCGTTCCGGTCGAACTCGTCAAGGATCGGGGACCACAGGTCCAATATTCTTTTGTAACCTTGTTCGACCATTCGTTCGCTCGTCGGGGGAAAAGAATACCAGGCTTTCCAGATCGGCGATCCCATGAAGCCGGTGACAACCGAGCAGCCCATTTTCTTCGCGGCCCGGGCCGTGGCCTTCATCTCCTCAACGGCCCAGCGCCTGATTCCTTCGGGATTGCCTTTGACTTCTTCCGGAGCGAAAGCGTCCAGTCGCTCGTCAGCGAGGTCGCCGACACATTGGCCGGACAGATGCGCGCCCAATGCCCAGCACTTCAGGCTGTATTTCTCCAGAAGCCTCTTTCTTTCTTTGACATAGCGGGAGTCGCCGGCCGCCCGACGAACATCCAGGTGATCGCCCCAACAGGCGATCTCCAGCCCGTCGTATCCCCAGCGGCTCGCCTTTTGACAGATTTCCTCGAAAGGAAGATCTGTCCATTGCCCGGTAAACAAAGTCACTGGTCTAGGCATGATTCCCCTCCGGCCTTTACTGAGGACGTGTGCTTGTTTTAGGCCCTCCCTGATTGCAGGGAGGGAAGGGTAGGTTAATATCACTAAATTAGAGTCTTCTGGCACGTCCTCAGAAAGACTGGTTCTTCCGAAGACGCACGTTCGGACTTTTTGATTAGTGATCTTCCACCTTCCTGCCCCCCTTCCTTCCCTCCGGCCTTTGAGCCTCTTGGTCGTTTTGACATTTCCCATTGATCCGCGCATCAGCATAGTATCTAAAAATCAACCCACACCGCGCCTTTTTTCGAGCTCTCGACGCATCTCTCGATGTACCTGACGCCACGGATTCCGTCATCGACACCGGGGAAATCCAGGTCGTCGGGCGTGAGAGGTTCTCCGGCAATCTTCTTCCCGAGGGCGGTGATGAAGGTTGAATAGAGATTGGCGAAGCACTCAAAATAGCCTTCGGGATGTCCGGAGGGTAGGCGCGACAGGCCCTGGGCACGAGGATACATCGGATCGCGGCCGCGCGAAAGGACACTCGACGGCCTGTCCAGGAACGAGACCCTGGCATAATTGGGGTGTTCCTGGATCCATTCCACAGAGCCTTTGGTCCCGTAGATCCTGACTTTGAACCCGTTGTCATGCCCGATCGCGATCTGGGAGCTCCAGTAAAGGCCCTTCGCTCCGCCCTCATAGTTCACCATGACCGAAGCGTTGTCATCCAGGACGCGGCCCTCTCCAAACATGTCCAGCCTGGCGCAAAGGGATTTGATTCTCAGCCCCGTGAGATAGGAGACCATGTTTTCGATGTGACTGCCGATATCGCCCGTGCAATTGGAGATCCCGGCGAGGGCAGGGTCCGTCCTCCAGGCAGATTGTTTTTGGCCGGTCTTTTCGAGAGGAGTTGCGAGCCACTCTTGTGGATACTCGGCGCTCACAAAACGAATCTCGCCCAGCTCGCCGTGGCTGATCATGTCCCGCAAGTGTTTGATCATCGGATAGCCGGAGTAGGCATAGGTGACACAGAAGAAAAGGTCTTTTTTCGCGGCCAGTCTCTTGAGCGCCTCGGCGTCGCGGCTGCTTGTCGTCAGAGGTTTGTCGCAGACGACATGAAATCCGTTCTCAAGAGCGAGCCGGGAGATAGCATAATGAGAGCTATTGGGTGTCACGACGACCAGGAAATCCATTTTGTCCTTCCGACGAGCTTCTCCCCGAATCATTTCCGAATAGGAAGGATAGAGGCGTTTTTTGGACAGGCCGAGGAGGTCGCCGGTCGCCAGCGTGTTTTCATGGCTTTGAGAAAAACAACCCGCGACGATTTGCGCCTTGCCGTCCATGGCGATAGCCTTGCGATGGACGTCTCCGATGAATGCTCCCGGTCCGCCGCCGACCATCCCATACCTGAGCTTAGGAGTTTTTTTGCCGGATCCTTGGCCTTCGATCATGGCTCACCTTCCTCCCTCTTTCCTCATTTCTTTTTCAGCTTTCCGCTGATCTTCTCAACCGCGGCCTGAGCCTCGGCCTTGACTTCCTCGGTGGCGAGAAGCGACTCGGCCACCTTGAGGGCCTCTTCGC
Source organism: Candidatus Aminicenantota bacterium (assembly GCA_963770045.1). Taxonomy (GTDB): domain Bacteria; phylum Acidobacteriota; class Aminicenantia; order Aminicenantales; family CAVYOD01; genus CAVYOD01. The sequence goes on from CAVYOD010000014.1 coordinate 131,440, forward strand.
AGGGAAAATCGGGCAGGGCGCCGAGGACAAGCTTTTTCTCTTCGGGCCGCTCGGTGAGCTCAAGGGCTTCTTTTAGAGACGCCGTCGCGCCTTCGGGCGAGCGGTAAGGTTCGAGCCCGACCATTCGCACATAAGCCCGAAGGGCCAGCACTTTGTGGTTAAGGTTCTGGGAATTCTTGGCGATCGAGAGGACATCGTCGCGGGCGGAAATGGTCGGCCACTCCGCCAGAGCCCGGACGGCGGCGTCCACGACAACCGGGTCGGGATCCTCCAAAGCCTTGCGGACGGCCGGAAGGGAGCTGTCGTCGCCGATTTTTCCCAGGACGCCGATGAGCGCTCCCCGCTTTTTCGGTTCCGCTTCAGAAGCCAGCACGGCCTCGACGGCATCGGCCCGGGCATAGGGCCGGACGATTTTCAAGGCAAGGGCGGCCACCGTGCTTTCCATCTCCGATATCTCAGATTCGTCTTCCATTTTGAGCATGACAGTGATCAATAAACGCAAATCCGCAAGCGTAGCGATCTCCTTGAGAGCTTTGGCGGCTTGGATTCTCGTTGAGGCGGAAGGTGACTCCAGAAGCTTTATCAAGAGATCCTTGCCTTCGTGAATCCCGCGTTCCTTGACGGCCAGAACAAGCTCGTTCCTGATTCCTTCATCCTGGCTTCCTTCGAGACCTTGGAGAACGGCCCGGTCGACCTCAGCTCCCTTGAGATTCCAAAGGGATTCCCGGGCGGCGATTTGTTCCTTCCCGACGGACTGGGCGGCGCGTCCCGCCAGGAATGAGACGACAGAGATATCGCCGATTTTTCCGAGCGCCCTGAGCGAGGCGATCCTGACCTCCGGGCGTTGGCTCTCGGCGGTTTTAAGAATAGTACCGAGCACGGTCTCTTTTGGATAGTCCGCCAGGACATTCAGGAGCTGAACCTGGCTCTGTTCCGGGAGCTTGGGCAGAAGCTTCAAGACCGGCCCGATTGAATCCGCGTCGAACACCGACTTGATCATGGCGATGGCGGGAGCATGCGTTTCAGAATCGCGTCCCTCGAGGGCACTCAGGATGATTCGAGCTCCGCTCGTTCCCGCCGCCCCGATTTTCCCTTTCAGAGCCGCTTGCTTGGCAACGAGAGACGGGTGAGAGGTTAAGACTTTTTCATAGATGGCGGTTGCCTGTGGATATTCTTTTTCTGAGACAAAGTTCTCGGCGCTAAGAAGCAGGGCCGAAGTCACCCGGCTTTTCAATTCCCCCCGTGTTCTGTCCAAAGAAGCCGATAAAAGTGCCGAGGCTTCGGACCCGCCGATCTTGCCAAGAGCGGTCGCGGCGGCCGCGGCTTCGCTCTCATCCCGTCCTCGGAGCAAGCGGCCGAGAAGAGGCGTTGCCTCTCCGGCCCGCCTTTCCCCCAGGGAAGAGATCAGGCCTATTTTCAGAGGCCCACTCGCTTTCTCCAGCGCGTCCGCCAAAGCCTTGGCGGCAGCGTCGCCCGGGATTTTTTCCAGGGCATATCGGGCTATGTCCGAGGTCTCGGCTTCGAGAAGCATCTTTCCCAAAACGGGAACCGACTTTTCAGTTCCAATCCGGCGCAACCAGCGACAGACGGCGAGCTTTCCGGCGACGGTCGCCTTTCCTTCCAAGAAAGCCTGAAATTGAACTTCGCATTCCTCTCTCGAGGAGGCCGAATCCTTGTGGGTAAGGACGTAATCCCTGAGATCGGCGAGCACGGATTCGCTTTGTCCGTAATCATACAAGGCCAAGCGCTTGAGGATATCTTCGAGCGAAGCCGCCGAGGTCCGGGTTTGATCTGCGTTCTGAGAAAAAGCCGGGGCCGAAGCGAGACCCGCCAGGAATACCGTCAGGAAAGCCACGACGATGAAGGATCCCTCTGTTTTTCTTTCAACCCCTTTCACTGCTTTGCACATCATCTGGGTCTCCTTGTGTCCTAGGCTGGAAGCTGCCAAGGTTTCCGGTAGGCGCGGCTGAGCAGGCGTTCGGCTTCAGGGTCATTGTCGATCGTTTCGGTGGACGGGTCCCAGCGGATCTTTCGCCCGACTTCCATGGCGATGACGCCGAGGTGCCCGACGCTGGCGGAGCGGTGAGCGACTTCGCAGGGTGCGATCGTCAGGGCGCGACTCTTGACGCAGTCCAGGAAATTCTGATAGTGGTCCCGGCTCTTATAAAGCCGGACCTCGTTCGGCCCGATCGTTTCATCTTTGAGGCGGGCCGGTTCCGTTTCGAATTCGCCGCGGTCGACCCAGATCCAACCGTGTTCGCCGATCCACTTTGTGCCGCTCCAGATCTCCTCGTATCCGCCGGCGATGTCCATGGGCGTGCCATCGGCATATTTGGCCGTAAGATAGTAGCGGGTTGGACTGTTATAAATCCCTGTCCTCGGGAACTCGCCGCGGCCCTCGATCTCGACCGGCCCCGAATAGTCAAACCCAAGCCCCCAATGGGCGATGTCCACGTGGTGGCCGACCCAGTCCATGAGCTGGCCGCCTCCGAAATCGGTGTTCCACCGCCAATTCATGTGGACTCTCGCCTTGCAATACGGCCACCAGGGGGAAGGCCCGACCCAGAATTCATAATCGAGATTCGGAGGCGGGGAAACGAGAGCCTCCTGGCCGAAAGTGCCGGCAAAGTCATAGTGACCGGAAGGAAGTCCGACCTCGACCTTGAGGATTTTCCCGATGCGGCCGTTGCGAACGAGTTCGCAGGCACGGTGGAAGTTGTCGACCGAGCGCTGCCAGGAGCCGGTCTGCCAGACGCGGCCGTAGCGCTTCATCGCCTCGCACAGGGCCCGTCCTTCGCGCAAGCTGTGGGTGAGAGGCTTCTCGCCGTAGATATCAAACCCGGCCCGGGCGCAGGCTATCGAGACAACGGCGTGCCAGTGGTCGGGGACGGCGATCGACACCGCGTCGAGATCACGGCGCTGGCAGAGCTCCCGGAAATCATGGTAGGTGGCGCAGTCCTTGGTGCCGTACCACTTGTTGACCGTGTCCCGAGCCTCGAGCAGGGGCGCCTTGTCGAGATCACAGACCGCGACCCACTGGACCTCCTCTTTGCCCAGAAAACTCTGCATGTTGGGAACGCCCATCATCCCGAACCCGATCCCGGCCATGACAATCCGGTCAGAGGGCGCCGGGCGGCCTGATTTCCCCAGGGCGGAGGCGGGAACGATGGCCGGAAAACCCACTGCTCCGGCCGCAGCCAGAGGAATCATCTTCAGGAATTCTCTTCGTCTGATTTTTTTCAAAAGGCCCTCCTTCGTCGCTTAACTATTTGAAAGAGGCGGTGTCATCATCTTAGCTAAGAGAGTGCCCTTTATCAAGTCGGCGAGGGCCAATTGCCCGTACCCCGTCGCCGTGCTGGACAGGGACGTTCCCCAAGGGGACACCCTTTAAGCTGCAGGAGAGTACGCGGTGAGTTTGAGGAGTCATGGCACATTTTGATAACTAAAGGGTGTCCCCTTGGGGAACGTCCCTCAGTTTCCTTGACGGCTCACAGCTCACTGCTTTTGTGTTAAAATAGCGGCGATGATTAGACACTGCATCATCAAGGCTGGGAGCATTCTCTTCCTCCTTTTTCTGTCCTTGAGCTCTGGGGGCGCCGACAAGGCGAAAGCCGATCCCTGGAAGGCCTGGCTCGAAGAGGTCGGCCGATCATGACCAAGGCCGAGTTGTCCGTCTCCAAGAGCCTCCAGACCGAAGAGGACCGGCTGAATTTTCAGAAGCTCTTTTGGCGGGCCCGTGATCCGGATCCGACGACCCCGGCCAATGAATTCCAGGTGGAATACTATAAGCGGCGCCAGTACGCGGAGAAAAGTCTCGAGGGCGTGAACTCGGATCGCGGCCGGCTCTATATCCTGCTCGGAAAGCCCTTCGAAAAGTACGATTTTTCAGGCTCGGAAGTCGTCGTCGAATGTGAACTGTGGGTTTATCAGACCACCGGCCTGCCCGGGCTACCGCCGATGATGGATTTCATCTTTTTCCGACGCGGTAACGTCGGGGACCTCAAGCTCTATTATCCGGGGATGAATTCACCTCTGGAAATCCTTTCTTCGAGCTATATGCCCCGCAGTGTCTCCAAGGCTCAAGCCCAGAAGATCATCAGCCAGAGTTTCCCGGAGCTGGGCCGGGCGACGCTTTCGATCATCCCGGACGAAGCGACTCCGGGCATGCCCTCGCTCGGGTCGGGGACGACCATCTCCCAGATTTTCACTCTTCCCGAACGGCAGGTGGACAGAAATTATCTCAAGAAGTTCAGTTCCGCCGAAGGGGTGGTCGAAGTCGCCGTCTCGACCAAGGAGATCGCGGGCAAGTCGGCGCTGGCCCTGAGCAGCGACCGGGGATTCCTGTTTCTGAATTACGCCGTATTTCCCGACGTCATCCACACCGTCAAATCCGGCCCCAATCCGGAGCGGGCCCAGATCAGCCTCAATTTGAGGATAGAAGACCTTAAGGGCAACACTATCCACCAGCAGGAGCGGCCGCTCGACCTCAAATTTGATGAGAAGCAGAAGAAGGTGATGCTCGAAGAGAAGAAGCTCGTCTTCAGGGACTTCGCTCCCATCATCGAGGGAGATTTTAACGTCAACCTGACCTTCATCAATAAGACAACAGACGAATTTTTCGTCCAAAAAACGAGGTTGTCGATCCCGCCCGGAACTGTGCCGGTCATGGCGGGCTACAAGGTCAAGGAGGCCGGCTCGGACCATTTCCTTCCCTTCCGAAACGGGGCCTTCAAAGTCTCCCTTGATCCCCGTTCGCTCTTCACCCCCGAGGATTCGATCGAAGGCGTCGTCGCGAGCCCGACGCGGCCGGACATTTCTCTCGTCTCCCGGGACGATCCAAAGTATATGATTTCGATTGATTCAATAGAAAAAATAGAGAATGGCTTCATCTTCCGCCGGCCGCTCGGTGATGTCCGGCCGGGGAACTACGACCTCCGGGTCCGAATCGAAGGCCGGGAGGTCTCGAGCCAGGTTGTCACCGTCCTTTCTTTCAAGGTCGAAAAGCCGCTTGACTTTGAGCGGTCCGAACCGGCCGCATCCTCGGTCAACTACGACTACATCATCGCCCAGGAGTACCTCAACCAGGGGGATATTGATAAGGCCCTGGAGAATTTCCAGAAGCTTCCGCCGCAGTTCTGGAATGCGACGACCCTCCCGACGATCGCCCGGGCCTACTATCTGAAAAAGGACTATGCCAAGACGATCGAACTCCTGGAGAAGGACTCTGTGGTCAAAACTTACACCGTCCTCCTGATGCTGGGCAATTCCTGTCTCGAGACCAAGGCCCTGCGCAAGGCCGCGGAATACTTCGAAGGGGTCCGTAAGTACGGCGACACGGCCGCGAACAACCGCACCCTCGGCGCCATCTACTACTCGCTCGGAGAACGCGACAAGGCCCAGACCTACTGGGAGAGGGCGAGCACTCTGGAGAAAAAGCCGGTTGAAAAAAAACCCGCCATCATAAAGGAGTCATCTGATGAAAAACGCTATTAAACTTTTTGTCTTGGCATGCCTGGCAACTCTGATTTCTGTCCAGCCTCCCCTCCGGGCGGCGATCACCGGCGCCGTCGAAGGGGTCGTTAAGGATGCGACAACGGGCCAGGTCCTCGAGGGAGTCAAAGTCACGATCGTCTCGACCAAGACCGAAAGCATGCGCTACGAGGCTTTCACGGACAAGAAAGGACACTTCTATAGAGGAGGGCTCGTCACCGGACCCTACAAAGTCACCATGGAAAAGGAAGGATACCTTCCCCAGGAGGGCACGATCCGGGTCAACATTGACCAGACGGCCCAGCTCAATGTCCCGCTGAGCCCGGCCCAGGGCGCGGCGCCGATGGTTCCCGCTACAGTCAAGAGTCTCACGCGCGGGCAGCGACCTCCTGTCCGCGGGCAAATACGAAGAGGCGATCGCCAAATTCAGCGAGGTGATCGGCCTGGCGCCCACGAATCCGGTGGCCTATTTCTACCGGGCCGCCGCGTATGAGAAAATAGGCAACAACGACAAGGCTCTCGAAGATTACGGAAAAGCCATCGAGCTGAAGCCGGACTTTGCTCTCTGCTATGCCCGCTCCGGCATCATCCTGGCCAAGAAGGGAGAGTTCGAAAAAGCGATCGGCTTTTATAAGAAGGCGGTCGAGCTCGGCGACAACGACCCCTCCACTCACTACAACTACGGCGTCTGTCTGGTCAATGTGGGCAAGAGCGAGGAGGCCAAGGCCGTCTTTGAAAAAGTCCTGACCCTGGATCCCAACTATTCCGACGCCTACTACCAGCTGGGCATCATCTCCGTCGGTGCCGGCGACAGCGCCAAGGCCAAGGAGTATCTCGAGAAATTCATCGCCCTGGATCCGGAAAACAAAAACGTTGCCCTGGCCAAAGAAATCTTAAAAAGTTTGAACTAGAACCCGTTCCCTATCTTGTCTATCTCGTCGCTCGGTTATCTCGTCAATAACAAAGCAATCGTTTAATTTCTTTTATCTTTTTATATTCTTGACGAGAGAGACGAGATGACGAGACGGACGAGAAAGACGATTAGGTTTTTGTTTTTTTGAGCTTCGCTTCGAGCGCCTTGCCCTTCTCAACCTCGGCGGAGTATTCGGCCATGCGGCCGAGGCGATTATAGATGTCCGCCAGGACATAGTGACCCAGGGGAGCGGATTCCGCTTCCGGTTCAAGGTCCAACCCTTGTCGGGCCAGCTTGATCGCCTCGTCGTAGTTCTCATTCTGGTCCAGATAAGCTTTTGCCAGGAAGAGATATCCCCGGGCGAATTTCTTGTTGGAGTTGATCGTTTCCTTGAGCTCCGCGACCGCCTCCTGCTGCCGGCCCAGCTTGGTATAGACGAGAGCCAGGTTGAAGTGGGCCGGGTAGGCGGCGGGATGGATCTCGATCTCTTTTTTATATTCTTCGATCGCCTTCTGGAAATCCCCTTTCTCCTCATAGAGCAGTCCGAGATTGTAGTGAGCATCAGGTATGCGGGCGCGCATCTTCAGGGAGAGCGAGATCTCTTTCTCGGCCGGGTCCAGCATTTTCTTCTCCAGGTAGGCTGATCCCAGGAGATTGTGAGACATCGCGCTGTGCTCCGGGTCGATCGAGATCGCCTTCTCCAGGTTGGCAATGGCCTTATCGAATTCTTTGGTGTCGCAGTAGATCTCGCCGAGGTTGGCGAATGATTTGGGATCCCGAGGGTCGAGCTGCATGATGCGCATATATCCGGCGATGGCCTCATCATATTTTTTGAGCCTTTTGTAAGCCTGGGCCATGGTGAAGATCGCCGCCTCGTATTCCTCATCGACCTTGAGCGCTTCCTTGCATTCGGCGACGGCATCGTCCGGATGGTCGAGCTCGAGATAGATGTTCGCCCGGACCTGGCGGGCCTCCATGATCCCCGGGTCGTCGGCGATCACCTCGCCCAGGAGCTTCAGGGCATCATCATATTCTTTGTTCGCCGAGGCGCCTTCGGCCTGTTTGATTTTATTGTAGAGCATGATCTTGTCTTTGGGGTCGCCGAGAGTGCCGGACTTGGCCAGCTTTGAGGCTCGAGGTGAAACCTCCGATGTATCCCAGGGCCATCAGCTTTTCCCGGGCGTCGTTGTCCAGTTTTTGTGGTCCCTTCTGGTCGATGCCCTTGGCCGACATTTTTTCCTGAAGTGACTTGAGCTCTCGCTCGAGATCGCTTGGCGACGCTTGAGCTCGGAGTGAAGATATTGGTCTGTTCGCTGGGATCTTGGGCCAGGTCATAGAGCTCGGGCCGGGGAGCCTGGATATATTTGTACTTGGTGCTGCGCAGGCTCTTGAGCTCGCTCCAGCCGTAGTGATAGCGGGGATAATAAGTTTCGCTGTAGGCAAGGCGCTCAGCGGCCGAGCTTCCGCCCGCGATCAGAGGGATGAAACTGTGTCCCTGGACCTGCTTCGGAGCCGGAATCCTGAGGAGCTCTAGCAGGCTGGGCATGATGTCCACGTTCTCGACCTGTTCCTCGATCGTCTTGCCCTGGATCCTGGATGACGGGATCCGGACGATGAGCGGGACCGACGGTGGTCGCGTCGTAGATAAAAAACCCGTGATTGCTTTCGTGGTGCTCGCCCAGGCTCTCGCCGTGGTCTCCGACGATGACGATGAGGGTTTTATCCAGGACACCCTTTTTCTTCAATTCCTCCTCGACCCGGCCGACGAGAGTATCGACATAGGCGATTTCGCCGTCATAGAGTCCCCAGGGCCGGTTTCCGTACTTGGTCTTATAGGGTTCGGGAGGTTCGTAGGGCGAATGGGGATCGTAGAAGTGCAGCCAGCTGAAAAACTTTTTCTGGCTGTTGGTCTCGAACCAGTCAAAAAAGGCCTTGACCACTTCGCCGCCCTCGCGCTGGACGGAATCGAGGGAGATAGTCTTATATTTCGCGAAATCAAAATTGTCGTAGTAATAATCAAAGCCCTGGTTGAGGCCCCAGCGGGAATCCAGCACAAAGGCCCCGATAAAGGCGCTCGTCGCCCAGCCGGCTTGCTTGAGGACCGTGGCCAGAGTGATCTTATCGGGCTCGAGATAAAAGCCGCCGTTATCCCTGACGCTGTGATAAAGAGGATACGTGCCCGTAAATATTGAAGAATGCGACGGCAAGGTCAGGGGAGCCTGGGATGTGGCGTTCTTGAAAAGAAAACCTTCGGCGGCCAGATGGTCAATGTTGGGCGTTTCGACCCGCGGGTAACCGTAGCAGCCGATGTGGTCGGCCCGGGTCGTGTCGAGCGTAAAGAGGAGGATGTTCATGTCCCGCGCATCCAGGGGTCCGAGCAAGTTCTTGAGCTGGGCCGTCGAACGCCGACCCTTCAAAGGAAACCCGCCCGAAAGAACGAAATAGAGGATCAGCGCGATTACTGCGACCGCAGTTAGGATGAAGGGCAGAACCGGCCTTTTCCGGCCGGCCTCAGACTTCCGGGGCGGTTTCTCATTCTTATTTGGCTTTTTAGCAGGCATGGCCTTTCAAAATTCTTTCGTAGCGACGTTTTATTCTAAGGGATGGAGAAACACCTGTCAACCAAACCCGTCCTCTCGTCAAAGAAAAGTGAACTGTAAGCAGTGAGCACTGAGCAGCAAAGACCCTTTACTCCTCGCCATTCTTTTAGAAAGTCCTGCGGCCTTCTTAGATATCCAGCCTTCCCCACCCGGAACATGGCAGGAAAGAGGGGAAGTCGCGTCTGACTCCTCAATCTAATGCAAACGCGATAAGCAACTTGACATGGTCAAGGTTGCGCCGGAGGCCACCCTTGGGACCCCGTAGCGGAGGGGGACCCGTCGGCTTGTCCGACGGGGGAACCGACGGGACTGGTTCCTCGGGGTCCGGGGGCAAGGGTGGCCTCCGGCGCACCTTGAACGGGGATGTCGCATTTGATATTGAGTTAGTATTAGTGAACCCAGAACGGTCCGAGAAGGCTTCGGATTTATTGATATTGCATCGGAATTCGATTAAAATCGGTCGCAGCCAGGAAGTAGGAGATGTCATGATGAGAAAAAGGATGGTCTTTTGCTTCATTCCGATTCTTCTGTTTGCCTTCTCATTTTTGAGTTTTTCCCAGACTCAGGCCCCGCAAACGGCCAAGAAATTGAAAGTCTTTATCTCCGTGGACATGGAAGGGATCAGCGGAGTCGTGGCCTGGGAGGATACGGGAGAGAAAGGCACGGACTATGGGCTTTTCCGCCGCTTGATGACCGAGGAAACCAATGCCGCTATTGAAGGGGCTCTCGAGGCCGGAGCGGCGGAGATCGTCGTCCGCGACGCCCACGGCAGCGCCCGCAACATCCTGCCCGACCTTCTCAACCCTGAGGCCAAACTCATCCGGGAATGGTCCGGAGGGCCGCTGGATATGATGGAGGGGATCGACAAGACTTTCGACGCCGCCATCATGATCGGCTATCATGCCCGGGCCGGGACGCCCGACGCCATCTTGAAGCACACGATCAGCGGAACGATTTTTGATTTGAAGCTCAACGGCAAGGCCGTTCCGGAAGCCGGGCTCAATGCCGCGATCGCCGCCTATTTTGGTGTGCCTGTTGTCCTGCTCGCCGGAGATCTGGCCGCGACCCAGCAGGCCAAGGAGCTCATGCCCGAGATCTCAACCGTGGCTGTCAAGGAAGGGATCGGCAAGGCGGGAAAGATGCTCCATCCGACCAAGTCTCACGCGCTCATCAAGGCCGCGACCATCGAAGCGCTCAAGAACCTGGGACGGTACAAACCCTATAAGCTCACTTCCCCCGTCACGATGGAGATTACCTTCACCCGGGAAGACCTCGTGGTCAAACCGGCTTTGTATCCGGGGGCGAAAAGGACGGGCGACCGGTCGGTCGCTTTTACCAGCAACGATTTTATGGAAGTCTTGAAATTCTATTTGGTCGCCGCGGGATAATCGCCTACTTTTTCTTGAGCTGTTCCAGGATGGTCTTCACCTGGGCGGCCTGGGGCGCGTTCGGTTCCTGCTGCAGAAAGAGCTCGAAATGCTTGATCGCGTCTTCCTTCAGGCCCTTTTTGTTGTAGGCATAGCCGAGCAGATAGTTCGTGTAAGAGTAGTCCGGCCGGTAGTTCTGGGACATCTTCAGTTTTTCCAGAGCCTCGTCGACCTTGTCGTTCTGAAGAAGGCTCTTGGACTGCTCGAAATAGATGTTGCCCAGGATCTCTTTGGCTTTGGGATCGTCCGGCTTTAATTCCAGCGCCTTCAGGATCGCTTTCTCCGCTTCCTCGTCCCGCATCTTCTGGAAGAGGAGAATCCCGTCGTTCATATAGGCTTCGACAAAATCCGGCTTCAACTCGATCGCCTTCTGGTATTCCAGAATAGCCTCGTCGACCTTGTTTTCTTTGAACAGCTCCCCGGCCTTCTTAAAAGCCGCGATCGCCTCATTCGACTTCTTTTGTTCCTCGCTCATCGCTTTGGCCAGGGTCACTTCGAGCCTCTGACCCGATGACTCTTTGAGGTCCACCTGACCCGTGTAGGGTACGAAGCCCTCTTTTTGAATCGTCACTTCGTATTTCCCTGGGAAGAGGCGCCGGAAAATGAATTCGCCCTTTTTGCTCGTTTTGATGGAGGTCGTTCCTCCCATAGCCAAGTTCTTGATCAGGACCTCGGCGTTTTCGATGGGCTTCTTGTCGACATCCAGGACCTTGCCCTCGAGCCGGGCGGTTTCTTGTTCCTCCTGCTGCGCCCTGAGGACGCACGGCGCTATGAAAACGAGAAGTGTTAAAATGGCCGGTAGGAGGTTTGCTGCGCGATGATTTTTCATCTTCTTCTCTCCAATCGGAATAAAATGAGGAGCCAGTTTAGCATAGAAGGCAACCAATGGGAATAGTGTTTTTAGGCCCGATGGAGGCCGGATAAGAAATCCAATTATTTGGATAATAATTCAAATATGTGGAATAAAGCAGATTCAATATTTTGCTTGAATCTTGTAAGCCCCTGATATATAGATAGTTAATGATATATAAAGGATGGCATGGAAATTGCATATTTTTTATAGGATGTTTAGAGGTCTATTTATGCTTTCCACATAAAGGAGGTGAGACATAGAGATAAGTTCTTAAACAACAAAACACAGGTTAAGGGAATTTTAGGCAAGACAAAAACAGGTCTTGCCCAGGAACTAAGGAGGTAATTGGTGAAAACAATATTTAAACGTTATGCGGCCTTCCTCTTTGCGCTTGTTTTTCTGGCCGGGCTGGCTTATTCCCAGAGCGGAACAACCGGTGCAATCGAAGGCAAAATCACAGACGAAGAGGGCAACGCCCTGCCCGGAGCGACGGTAAAAGCTCACATCGCCCGACCTCATCGGAGGCGCCCAGACCAAAATCACGAATCCAGAAGGGAAATTCAGGTTCGTCGCGCTTCCTCGCGGAACATATACCGTTGAAGCCTCCCTGACCGGCTTCACGACCGCGAAAAAAGACGATGTCAGGGTCTTCGTCGGGCAGACGATTACGATCGACCTCTGGCCTCAAGATCGGAAAGCTCGAAGAAGAGGTCGTCGTAAAGGCGGTGTCTCCGGTCGTGGATGTTAAGGACTCTCAAGTCAATGCCACGAACCTGGACAAGCAGATGCTCCAGACCGTCGGCTCCGAGCAGCGCTGGAAGAATTCAACCTCGCTGATCAATTTGGCTCCGGGAATCAAAGATGACAGCGCCATGGGCGCCGCGTCCAGGGTGAGCAACCAGTGGCAGCTCGACGGCCAGAGCCTCTTGACCTATGTCGGATCCGGAGCGGACTGGCAGTACCCGGATATCGATATCATCGAAGAGGCCCAGGTTTCGGGATCGGGCACCAACGCCGAATACGGGAATTTTACCGGGGCGGTTTTGAACCTGGTCACCAAGAGCGGCGGGAACAGCTTCGAAGGCTTGATCTCGACGCGAGTATTCTCCGCTGAACTGGAACCAGAAAAATGTTGACACTAACCAAGCCGATATTTTCGCTGTTCCAGACTCCTCCCCGAGTCCTCTATTTTGACGCCCATCTCGGCATCGGAGGCCCCATCGTCAGGGACAAGCTCTGGTTCTATGTCTCCGGCGGGTTTATCCAGGGCGATACGGAATATCTCTTTAAGGGACCGAGGGAATCGGAACAGATTCCCAAGGGCTTCGGCAAACTGACTTTCCAGGCCGGAAAGAACGACAGGTTGTCTGCCTTCGCAGAATATGAGTTTTTCCAGGTCTTCAATCGGGGCTTTTCCGTCTACAGGCCCGTCGACTGCCACTTACTACGATGTCGGACCGGGACTTCCGGCGGCCCTCAACTGGCTCCATACTTTCACGGAGAACACCTTTGCTGAATTAAAGGTTGGCTACTACTACAGCACGTACGACCAGCGGCCGAAACAGGGAAACAATGTCCCTCAGCATTACGATGCTATAACCGGTATGTACACCGGGAATTATGCTATTACCACGGGGAGTCACAATCCGAGCCATTTCACAGGGAATGCCACACTTTCTCACCACGCCGAGAATTTCATCAAGGGCTCACACGACTTCAAAGTTGGCGTAGAATACCTCCGGGGCTTTAACAACGCAGCGTATCAATTATACGGGCGGATTCAATTATTCAGACAATGTCTACAGCCTATAGTTATACGATTACAGTTATACTATCACAACTATGCCTACTCTTACTCCTATAATCACAAGTCCAACGGCTGGAGACTTTCCGGTTTCGCCCAGGATTCCTGGAAGATTGGCGACCGCCTGACCATCAACCCCGGCGTCCGCTGGCAGATGCAGAGGGGCTATCTCCCGAACATCCAAAGCGGCGCCATCTTCAAGCCCAAGAGTCCTTTGGAGTTCAGGCTCGGCTTGACCTTCGATGTCTTCGGCGACCACACAACCGCCATCAAAGCCCACTACGGAAGATTCCATGAATCGTTCAAGACCTATTACTTTGACAGCGCCGACAGGACAAATGATTGGGTGCAGTACGATGTGCTGCCGAATGGCCAGAAGGTCGAAGTTTATCAGGATCAGTTACTCTACAGCCGTATACCGATCGATCCCAATATCCGAATTCCCTATTCAGACCAGTTCACCGTCGGGTTCGAGCGGACGTTGATGAAAGATGCATCTTTTGGCGTCACCCTCACCTACCGCGAATACAAGGATTTTATCGCCCGGGTCAATGTCGGCGCGCAGTGGGCGCCCGCAACTTACACATTTAGGGATGAAAACGGCCAGTCGCAGACGATCGATGTGTTCAAAAAGACGACACCGAGTTCAGCAGGACAGTTACCTGATCACCAACCCTCAAGCCGGGATGGCGTCTTCGGTTATCCTCACTCCGAAGAATAGATACACCGGGATCACATTCTCGTTCAACAAGAGGTACTCCGACGGCTGGATGTTCCACATCGACTATACCTACAGCCGGACCAAAGGGAACTTTACCAACACCACGACCGCATCGTGGGGCGGGAGCTACTTCGAGAATCCCAACAACCAGGTCAACACCGCAGGCTTTATGCCTTATGACGCGCCGCATGCTCTCGTTGTCTATGGGACGGCTTCGTTGCCTCTTGGCTTTATCCTAACTCCGAGGTTTGCGGTTCAGAGCGGCTATAACTGGACGAGAATGTCAAATTGAGCAGCAGCTTCGGGTCCGCGACCACTTCATCGAAACAAGAGGATCGCAGAGACTCCCCACCATGGTCAACCTCGACCTGAGGTTGGAGAAGCTGTTCACGTTCACCCAGAGGTACAAAGTCGGACTCATCCTGGACGCTTTTAATATTTTTAACCAGGGCGTCGCGACATGCGGTCCAGGCCAGAGTCACGCTTCGCCAGCTTCGGAAAAGCCGTTTATGTCACCGACCCGAGGTATTTCCGAGTCGGCCTCAGGGTCTACTTCTAATCGCGGATGCAGTTCGGGGGAGGCTTCGGCCTCCCCCTTTTTCTTTCTTTTGTCCAAAATAACCTGTTCTAATCACATTCATCCCCACCAGGAGGCACTATGCCTAGATTTTCTTCAAAATCCATATGGCTTTTGATTTTCTTCTCCCTTGTTTTTCTGGGCCAGTTTCTGGCCGCCGACGAAAAGACCGATAAAGTAGACAAGATCTTCGCCGAGTGGGATACGACCACGACACCCGGCGCCACTCTGGCTATTATCCGGGACGGCCAGATCATCTACAAGCGCGGCTACGGGATGGCCAAGCTCGAAGACGGCATCGTCATGACCCCCTCCAAGATCTTCGACATCGGCTCCTGCTCCAAGCAGTTTACGGCCGCCTGCCTGGCCTTCCTCATCAAGGACGGAAAGGTTTCGCTCTCCGACGATATCCGCAAGTTTTTCCCGGAAATGCCCAAATACGAGAAGCCCATCACGGTCGACCATCTCATCCACCATACAAGCGGGATTCGCGACTACAACGGGCTCCTCTCGCTGGCCGGCTTCAGGCCGGATTCGGATTGCCCCAACATCGATGAGGCCCTGGAGGTCATCTTCAGGCAAAAAAGGCTGAATTATCCCCCCGGTGAAGAATATTCTTACACCAATTCGGGATATTTTTTGATGGGCCAGATCGTCGAGCGGGTGAGCGGGAAATCGCTGAATGAATTCGCCCAGGAGCACATCTTCAGGCCCTTGGGCATGAAGCACACGATTTTTCAGGACGATCACCTCCAGATCATCAAGAACCGCGCCACGGGCTATGATCCCGATGAAAAGGGCGGCTACACGCTCGACATGTCGAACTGGGACGAAACCGGGGACGGAAATATTTATACGTCGGTCGAGGATCTTTACCTCTGGGACCAGGCCTTCTACAATTTCAAGCTGGGGAAGGACCTCATGGACATGCTCCACACGGTCGGCGTGCTCAACAACGGCAAGAAAATCGACTATGCCTTCGGCCTCGTGATCGGAGAATACAAAGGATTGAAGACCGTAAGCCATGGCGGCGCCTGGGCCGGTTTCAGGGCCGGGATCGTCCGCTTCCCCGAGCAGAAATTCTCCGTCATCTGCCTGACCAACCTGGCGACCCAGAATCCTTCGGCCCTCTGCTACAAAGTCGCCGATATCTACCTGGCCGACCTGCTCAAGGAAAAGCCCAAAGAGGAAAAAAAGAAAGTCGAGACGATCACCCTCTCCAAGCAGGAACTCGAAGAGAAAGCCGGCAATTACCAGGATGACAAGTTCGGGGCGTGGATCACTTTCTCCGTGAAGGACGACAAGCTCCAGATGAGACTCGGGAGGGAATCGGTCCTCGAGCCGGTGAGCAAGACGACCTTCGTGACGATCGACGCTCCGCGGAGTGATCAGCTGTGGAATTTGTGGCCGATGCAAAGGGAAATTGACACAGGGCCGTAATAAAGACGGAAAGGAAGATCTCTACAACGCGGTCAAGGCCGCACCCCTCGGCCCTCTCTCCCCAGCCAAGCTCCAGGAGTATGCCGGAGACTATGTGAGCGAAGAGTTGCTCAACGCCAAATACCGCATCGTTTTAGAGAAGGACAATCTCGTTGTGAAGTTCAGGACTGCTCCAAAAGATCCGTTGAAGGCGATGGCTCCGGATAAATTCGTGCTCGGGCGGCAGAGCCTGGAGTTCCTCCGGTCCGGCGGAAAGAAGATCACCGGCTTCAGGTTGAGCGTCGGCCGCGCCGGCGGGATCGAATTCGTAAAAAAATAGAATAGAGAGACGGCCGCCCCTTTCTCTCGCCATGAACGACGATTCGAGTAATTAACTTGTCTTACTGGCCCGTGAGAGATATGGGCCGTCATGCAGTCGAAATCCAAGCCCTGGCCTGAGATAACCAGCCAGCTCCGGTCAAGCGATGCCCTGGGTTCAGAGGTCTTAGAAGTAGCGGGCCAAGCTCCAGGTTTGCGCTGGAAGGCACCGGGTCAAATCCGAGGTTTTCAAAAAATAGGACTCTGCGGAGTCTGTCAGAAAGCTCACGGCACAATATCCGAAAGAGAACCGCAGGTCTGTGCCCCCAATTTTTTGAGATGATATAATGGAAAAACTTTTTTTGAGGAGAAACCAACCGGAGGAAGAGCGAGAGCGAATGAGGAAATCTCAAAAAACTTTTGGATTCAGCGTGTCCGGCCTCGTGGAAAAACAAGCCGCGGTCGGAGAAAGGGATCATGCCTGAGTTCATGACAACCATCCGGCTGACCACCAATCGGTCGCCGGAATATCTATGGGCCGGAATTGGGAGTTTCCGGACTTGAGCAAACGTTCCTGACGCCCCATGAGCTCATACTCGGCCGGGCCCTTCGAAACTCCAAGAGAAGGCGGGAATGGCTGGGCGCAAGAGTGGCCCTCAAAATCCTCCTCCTCCGAGAAGGACTCATCCCCCAGCCTCGCGGATGCGAGGTCAGGAAGATGATCATGGCCGACCGTATCTTCATTTTTTCTTGGGCCTTGAACCCGGGAGAGTCTGTCGACTGCTCCCTCTCCCATAAGGACGAGTACGCCCTGGCGGCTTTCACCGCATCGGCTGGGATCAGGTTGGGTGTTGATCTCGAGAAGACTTCTCCCAGATTGGTGCGCCTTCGATTCGGTTTATCAATAAAGGAGATTGCCTGCTGGTCCCCGCAGCAGAGGAGGCTTCTTCTGAGCACTCTGGGCGTTGAAGGAGGCCGCTTCCAAGGTTTCGGGAGTGGGATTGAAAACTGGATTGTCGAGTTTCGTTTGTCGGAAAAAGCGGACAAAATCTGCCGGATCATCTTGCCTCGAGGATCTCCTCTCGAGGCGACATATTTTTTTCTGGAGGACCACGAGCCGCCAAGCCTTGGGCGGCCGGGGGGAAAAGAGTCTTGATCACCTCCTCGAGAAAAAGGTGAACAGGTGACTCACCGCTTAAGAAAGAAGTCTGGCGGACACTCCATTATTTGCTTAGAGCTCATTGAGGAGTCAGGCCTCTCGCTTCTTTTGCGGCGCTGAAAAAATGGCGGGTCGAATAGGCCAATTTTCAGAGGGCGAACAATGAGGATGCGGGGAAAAGGTGCGGTCTTGGTAACCGGCGGAGCAGGAGGCCTGGGTAAAGCCTGCGCCCTGCGCTTTGTGCGCGAGGGATACAGGTCTTTGCCGGAGTGCGAGATCTCCGAAAAAGCCGAAGAACTGAGAAGAGAGGCCGGCCCCGGCCTGACGACGATCTTGCTGGATATCACGGTTGCGGAACAAGTGAAGGCGGCGGCCGGACTCGTCAAAGACTCTCTCGGACAGGAAGCCGGACTCGTCGGTTTGATCAACAACGCGGGCATCGCTCTGTCAGGCCCGCTCGAGTTTCTCGGCCTGGAGTCCCTCCGGCACATTTTCGAAGTCAACGTCATCGGACAGGTTTCAGTTATCCAGGCGTTTCTTCCCCTCCTCCGCAAATGTCAAGGCCGGATCGTCAATATCGGATCAGGCTCAGGCAGATTGGCGCTGCCCTTTATGGGAGGCTACGCGGCTTCAAAATTTGCCTTGAGGGCCTTAAACGACAGTCTTCGCAGGGAGCTCCGGCCCTTTGGTGTCCACGTGATACTCATCGAACTAGGCTTCACAAGCACACCCATGGGAGAGAGAAGCATCTCCGAAGCCAAAAAAAGCTTGGAAGATCTCCCTCCGGAGGCGATAGATCTCTATTCTCGGCCCTTCTCTGCCGGGATTAAGGTCATGATCAAGGCATTCGAGGGTGCTACGCCAGCTGATAAAGCGGCCGAGATGATCTTCAGGGCTTTTCAGGCGAAACGGCCCAAATTCCGCTATCAAGCCGGGGCTCATATTCGCAAGGCGAACATCCCCAATTTCCTGCCCGCCCGTTGGGTTGACCGACAGATCCGGAGAGTTTTGAGCAGGAATCTCTGAACGTCTCGGCTCCGATCGTCAGCCGGTAGCGGCGAAGGGGAATCTCAGACTAGAGTTTCACTCCAACCAAAAAGACAATCGCGTTGGCCTTGATAGTATTCGTTACCCGTGGGATTCTTGATCTGGTTGGCCAAACCCAGCAAGTATCTGGCTTCAAAGATGAGGGCCAGACCGGACATTTCCAACTCGTAGCCGCCGCCGAATTCGAGGCCATAGTAGGTGCGGTTGATATCCTTGGAGATATCCACTTCGGTGCTCGTTCCATTCACGTCAGCAATCGCTTTCTGGGAAAGAATATATCCGACGTCGGCTCCCCCCAGAACAAAAGGCGAGGAACCGGGCATAAAGCGGATCTTCGCCAGAATGCCGACTCCGAGTCCATAGCCGGACATCGTCAATTTGACTTTGTCTTCCCCCGATGTTCCCTCGAAGACGGCGCCTCCGGGGAGGATCATGGCATCCAGTTCAATGCGCAACATCGACGAGCCAAATTCGTATCCGATGGCGCCGCCGAAGCCCATCCTCGAACTCTTCGATGATTCCCGAAGGAATAGCCTCCGATAAAGAGAGGTTGCTCAAAGCCAGGTTGCCCAACAGGATGAACCTGCCTCCCGACCGCGGGGCATAGGTGGGCTGCCGGGCCGGTTCCCTCTCGATGACCGGTTCCGTGCGCTGCACGGGTCTCGCCGGTTCTTCCTTCTTTTCTTCAGCCCCGCCGATGACATCGACGACGCTGGCATGGATGTATCCGGAAACGCTCTTCCCGTCATTGTCCGTAACCGTGATCTCGTAGAACGAATCGACCTTGCCCATGGACTCCAAAAGCGCGCCCAGCTTGACCTGCGTGATCACGCTGGCCGAGGGGTCAGGCTCGGACCGGACATTGGCCAACTGCACTTTGACCTTGAGGACGACGGTCTTTTCGGACGTCCAACCGGACATGACAAAGAGAAGAACCAAGGCCCAAATCCAGATTGCTTTTTTCACTTGACCTCCTTTTTTCTTCGCTTCTTGAAAGGGAAATCCGGGCTCTCGCCCCGATCTCTGGAACTTTTAACACAAGAGCCCCCGTCTGTCAATTCTAATATTAGGCCTGGAGATGAGCCCTGTTCTTCCCTCTCGCCAGGGAAGCGAAGACGCCGGCGAAACAGAGACCGGCGAAAATAATGAAGGCCGATTTGACACTCTTTAAGAAGAGCGGATAGTTTTGGGGGCTGATCTGGACGCGGCCGATGTGAAGGCCGAAGATCATCATGGCCAGGCCGATGCTCAGCATCTGGCCCGTGAGGCGCATGGTCGATAGAGTCGCCGAGGCGACGCCATAATATTTCCTCTCCACAGAGCCCATGACCGCATTGGTGTTTGGCGAAGAAAAAAGCGCGAATCCAAAACCGAGCAAAACGAGGCAGCCGACAATAAAGATCAGACTCGAGGTAGAGCTCAAAAAAATGAGAAGAAAAAGCGCTGCCGCAGTCAGGGCCATTCCGGTCGAGGCGACAACTTGTGGTTCCCGGCGATCGGAAACCCGGCCGGCCAGCGGAGAAAATATAGCCATCATGATGGGCTGCGCGACCAAGACCAGCCCGGCGCTCTGAGGGTTGAGGCCCTTGATGTACTGCAGGTAAAGGCTCAAAAGAAAGCCCGTCCCGGCTGTGGCGCTGTAATTGATCAGGGCGGCAAGGTTAGAGAAGGCAAAAACCCGGTTGCGCTGAAAGAGACGAATCTCGAGGACGGGATGCTCGGTCCGCCTTTCCCGATAAGCGAATGACGCCAGGCCCAGGAAGCTGCCCAGGATGAGCCAGGCGCCGGCCGGCCTGGGGAGAAGGGAGAAGCCGTACATCAGGGCGATCAGGCTCAGACTGAAAATCAGGGCCCCGGCTCCGTCGAACTTTTCGCCCCTCGCTTCCGCCCATTCGCCTTTGAATTTCCAGAGGGTGAGGGCCAGGATCAAGAGGCCGAGAGGGACGTTGGCCAAAAAAATGCTCCGCCAGCCCAAGTGCTGGGTCAACAGACCGCCCAGGAACGGACCGATGGAGAGCCCGATATAGACCGCGGCTATGTTGATCCCGATGGCCTTGCCTCTCTCTCTGGCGGGATAGATGGAAGTCAGGATGGCGACACCGGTGCTGAACGTCATGGACCCGCCGCATCCCTGAAGAACGCGCGTGGCGATGAGAATGAGAGGAGAGGGGGAGAGAGCGGCCAGGAACGACGCCAAGGTGTAAATAGCGATTCCGTAGGTGAAGAACTTTTTCTGACCGTGGAGATCAGCCAGACGGCCGAAAGGGATCAGAAAGATGGCCGCCGCGAGGAGAAAAGAAGTCGCCACCCAGCCCACGCCGACGGCCGACATGGAAAACTCGCGTCCGATCGACGGCAGGGCGATGTTGATCGCCGAGCTCATGAACGGCGTCAGAAAGGAACCGAGGGTCGTCACCACGAGGGCGATGGGGCGTTGGTTTTTTTCGTCAGTCATCATGGATCTCTCGGGTTTCGGAGAATATAGCGCAGAACGAACCTCCTTTCAAGCCCGGCACCTCTCCCTCTGTCCTTGTTCCGCGACAATCAAGCGAGCGCAGCTCCGCGAAATTCTTCAACCTTCTGACTCTTTGAAGTTATTGACAGGAATCCACAACCTGGAATACATTCAAATGAATCTGCCGGAATGAAAAGAGAAGGTTGGGAAAAAGAAAACTAACAGGGGGGATTAAACATGAAGATCGCCGTATTCTCGGATGTTCATGGAAATTCAGGTGCTTTGGAAGCCGTTTTAAAAGATATGAGCGCCCGTGATATTGATATGGCATTTTGCTTGGGCGACTTGGTCGGTTACGGCCCTTATCCCAATGAAGTCATCAGGTTGATCCGCACCAATCACATCCCCACAATCATGGGCAATTACGATGAGGGAGTCGGCTATGACCGCAGTGAGTGTGGTTGTGCCTATAAGGACGAGAAAGAAATAGAATTAGGCAACCGATCTTTGATCTGGATGAAAGAGCATGTCAGTCCGGAAAACAAAGCCTATTTGCGGGGCTTACTTCATCGATTGGAGTTTAATATATATGACAAAAGAGTCTTGCTGGTGCACGGTAGTCCGCGCAAAATTAATGAATACCTATTTGAGAACCGGCCTGATGAATCCATTTTACGGATGATCAATGGCGAGCAGGTCGATATCCTAATCTGTGGTCATACGCATCTCCCCTATGCGAAGAAATTAGATAGAAAATTCCTGATTAACGCCGGAAGTGCGGGTAAACCGAAAGATGGTGATCCACGAGCAGGTTATATGATTGTAACGCTAACGGAAAACACGGTGGAGCCTGAGATGATACGGGTTTCCTATGACATTGAAGCAATGGCCGAGAGCTATTGAAGCGACTGACTTGCCTCATGAATTTGCCGATGCTTTGCGGGATGCCAAAAGTTAATATGGCAACCGAGGTAAACTGGTTCACCCCACTGAAATCGGTCAGGACTTAACGGCAGGATAGAAAATATTTCCTTTGGAAATAAAGCGCCACGTTGACCAGCCCGATCATGACCGGCACCTCGATGAGCGGCCCGATGACCGCGGCAAAGGCCTCGCCGGAGTTGATGCCGAACACGGCCACGGCCACGGCGATCGCGAGCTCGAAATTGTTGCTGGCAGCGGTGAAAGCAAGAGTTGCAGTCTTTGAATAGTCGGCTCCCACCTTCCTGCCCATATAGAAAGATACGAGAAACATCACGATAAAATAAATGACCAGGGGAACGGCGATGCGCAGGACGTCAAGCGGGATCTTGACGATGAACTCGCCCTTGAGAGAGAACATGACGATGATGGTGAAGAGCAGGGCGATGAGTGTGATCGGGCTGATGCGGGGGATAAACTTTTGTTCATACCAGGCTTTTCCCTTAAGTTTGAGCATGGTAAAACGGGTGGCGACACCGGCGATGAAGGGAATACCCAGATAGATGAAGACGCTTTTCGCGATCTGACCGATGGTCACGCTTACAGTCGTGCCTTTGAGGCCCAGCCAGGTGGGGAAAACCGTGATAAAAATATAGGCGTAAACCGAAAAGAACAAGACCTGGAAGATGGAGTTGAAAGCGACCAGGCCGGCGGCATATTCCGTATCGCCCTTGGCCAGCTCGTTCCAGACGATGACCATGGCGATGCAGCGGGCAAGCCCGATCATGATCACGCCATACATGTAATGGGGATAGCCGCGAAGGAAGATCACGGCCAGGGCAAACATCAGGATGGGACCGATGACCCAGTTCTGGATGAGAGAGAGCGACAGCACCTTAACGTTGCGGAAGACATCGCCCAGCTCCTCATATTTCACTTTGGCCAGCGGCGGATACATCATTAAAATAAGTCCGATGGCGATCGGAATCGAGGTCGTCCCGACCTGAAATTTATTAATGAATGTGACAATACTGGGAACCAGGTATCCCAGGCCTACCCCGACAGCCATCGCCAAAAATATCCACAGAGTCAGAAATCTGTCGAGGAAAGAAAGCCTTGGAACAGTTTTTTCAACCATTATTCACTTCTCCTCTCCTATCTTTTATCTCCAAAACAAAAAATAAATGCCGATAAGGATGATGAGAATGCCGGCAATTTTTTGGAGGATTTGGTTGGCCCTCTTCAATCCTTTCGATTCAAGGAGCTTTTTTGCCGCGCCCATGGAAGTGCCCGCGACCAAAACAAGGAAAGAGTGCCCCAGCGCATAAATGAAGAGCAAGAATCCCCCATAAAGAGCATTGCCTTTGTTCGCCACAAAGGCCAGAAGAACAGCCAGGATGGGAACGGCACAGGGTGTCGAAACGACTCCAAACAGCAATCCCAGAAGAAAGGCGCCGAGGTTGCCTTTCTTCATGATATTGAAATAGGATGGGACGCGAAAATTCAATTTAAACAGCCCTAAGAGATGAATCCCCATGAATAAGCAGACAACGACCACGAGATATTTCCAGATAACTCCCGACATCGCCAAACAGCCTGCCCATCAAACCTGAAATAAGACCCAAGGCGGTAAAGGTAATGGATAATCCTAAGACAAAAAAAAGCGCAAAGATAAAAGTTCGTTTTAGGCTCGGGGACTCCTTGAAACCAGCCACCATGCTCATCATGAGAGGGATCATGGCCAAAACGCAGGGATTGGAAGCCGTCAAGAGCCCGCCAACAAAAACGGCTACGGGCGCCAGCCAGGGGCTGTGTCTGGAGGATTTGGGAAATATCTCCGAAGAGTTGGTTCATTTCAGCACTCTGGTTTTATTTCACGCCTTTTTTCTCCAACACTTTCAGGATTTCTTCTTTGGGGAAAAAGCCGACATGTCTGGAGAATTCCTGGCCATCTTTGTCAAGGAAGACCTGAGTCGGGATGAGTCGAACGCCGTATTTTCGGGCCGGGGAGGGATCTTTCCAAACGTCATAAAAAACCACTTGGACGTTATTGGGAAACTGTTCGGCAATTTCCTTGATGATCGGCTGCATCTTCCGGCAGGGAATGCAGGCGTTAGCGCCGATCTCAAGAAGAGTCACTTTGAATTTGGAAAAATCCAATTCCCGGTTATCCGTAATGACGACCCCTTTCGGCGCCGTCTGCTGACCCGAATGCTGAGCACCTCTGCTCTTTCCTGTTCCATCCTGACACGCGCCGAAAAACAAGAAAACTAAGATTACGACGATAAGATTACACCTTCTCAATTTGATAACTCCTTCCTAAAATCATAAAGAGAATCCAGCTGATCGCGAGGATGCTTGGAATTGTCAGAGCCAAACGCAGCCCCGCAAAATCGATTCCCAGGAACTTTATTTCGAAGAGAATCATTGGAACTTTAATGGCCGCCCAGGAACAGAGGAAGATAGAGACATTGAACAGGCTAGCTCCTTTTCTCCAGAGAGACACCCCGATTGGAAAGCCCGCATACAAAGGCCCCATTCCGGCTGTCCCGACAAGCAGGGAAACGAGAATTCCCTTCAAGCCGGATGATTCTCCCATCGCCTTCTCAATGGTCCTCTTCGGCACCCAGGCTTCAAACAGGCCGATCAGGATGAGGAGAGGCGGGAGAATAGAAAGCATCTCCACCAAATAATTTTTTGAGGTCGAAATAACGGCTAGTGCTTTGGCTGGGTTGAAAAAATAGACGATAATGTTTCCCAGCAGGAGCGCGAGAAGAAAAGCAGGGCTGAAAAACTTCTTTTTCATCTGAGCACGATACCCATGACATAAGCAATAATCAACGCAAAAACAAAGCTGATTGAGTTCCGCCAGAGAGTGAACTTCTTCCCGAAAAATTTGGCCTCCAGTGGCGCCGTTACAATGCCGACCATGACAAGTGTCGTGACAAAAGCGGCGATCGCGCTGACATTTGCTCCTTGGCGAAGAAACGACCCGGCAAGGGGGAAAGCGATGAAGGCCTGAATCAGGACAATCGACCCGAATAAAGCGGCCAGAATGACGCCTTGAAAGCCTGCTTCCGGGCCAATGCTTTTCGAGATTATTCGCGGGGGAAGAAAGGCCAGGAGGAAGCCGATAACCCAGATAGTCATCACAACGAGGAGCGCCATGGAGCGAAAAGATTTCCAGGCGAATTTGAGGGAAGCCAGAGTCTTCTGTTTATCCTTAGCCCAGGAAAGGAAAAGGCCCAGGGCAGCCGTTATCCAGATAATCAGGACAAACGTCAACTTAACACCTAACCTGGATTGCGAGGACTTTCATCCGGGTTACCGCTTTAATCGAACGCGTTTCTATCTCCTTTGGGACGAAGACCCAAGCGGACTTTTTTAACACCTCTGGTTGCCCATCCAGGATAATTTTCCCCTCTCCTTCCATAACAAAAAAGATGACATCAAAGTCCATCCCGCAGGGAGGAATCTGCTGCCCTGCCTCCAAGCCGATCACTTGGGCTTTTATTTTCTCTGTCTCGAAAAACACTTTTTTTGTGTAGGTTTTAGGAGAAAATTTCACAATTTTCTCTAAAGGATAGATATTCACATCTTGCTTATTTTTTAAGCCAAATTTCCCTAGTGTTTTCAGGGCATTTGTCATTGGTCTTATTCTTTTTCAGCCTCCTCCCCTGATATTTTCAATTTCCCTTCCTCTTTTAATTGCCTTTTAACTTTGGACCATACCCCATGTTTCCTGTAGATCTGCCGAACTTCCTGCAAATCAGGGAAGCTAATGGCATTCCCCAAACAGAGATTCGCACAGGTTGAACATCCGACAATGCAATTATTGGGCCTAATAACTCTTGCGCCATCTTTTGTCCAGGCATACACGTTTCGGCCACAATTCATGCACATTCCACATTTAGTGCATTTGTGTGGATCGATAGTCGGGAACCAACAAATTTTTTCTCTTGGATATCCTGTTAACCAAGCCATTAATATGCCTCCTTTGTCACGCTCATTATGTTTCGGGGACACTTCTCATGTTCTCATCAAAAGCTGATTTACTTGGTTACTCCGGCTTCCTTATCCTTCACGCAATGTTTGGATTATTTTTTGAATTTCTTCGATCTCTGGAAACGAGATGGCGCCTGGCTTGCATAATTTTTCACATGCGTTGCAGCCCACGACACAACCATATGGATTAGTAACTTTCACCGTTTGATTTTCTTCGTCCCATTCATATACGCTGTTCGGACAAAAGCTGAGACACTCTCTGCACCCGTCACACTTTTCAGTATCAACGGTTGGATACCAGGGAATTTTTTCTCGAGGAACTTGCTTTGAGGCCATAAGATCCTCCTTTTCAGTCAAATAATCTATTGAGATAGCTTTTTCTTATTTTCTCTATGGCTTGTTCGGTTGTTCATTTCCGTTATTTTGAATAGTTCAGCCATCTGTGAGTTTGCATTTCCTCTCGAATCCAGCGCTTAATTTCATCTTGGGAAGGGATTCGGCCGACGCATTTGACTTTGCCGTCGATCACCAGGGCGGGAGTAGCAAATACTCCGAACGCGGCAATTTGTTTAAAATCGGTTATTTTTTGGACATCAGCGCCAACATTCAGCTCGGCCAACACGTTTATCGTCCGTTTTTCGACCTCATGGCACCGCGGGCAGCCCGGCCCTAAAATCCTGATCTCCATATGTCACCTCCTTCTCTAATTACTTCGAAACAAACACGCTCGGGACATCATAGCCCGAGGCTTTTAACACGTGCAAAAGCTCATTTCGTTTTTCAGAGTACTCTGCCAAAAACAATTCTGCGCACTTCATGATACTCACTTCCTCTCCGGAGAGATGCACAGCAAAAGCCAGGCACGTCAATTCGCCGCATCTTCTGCAGTTTGTTCCGGGGAGAAGTTTAAAAATATCCAGTGCCGTGAGCTTTTCACGTCTTTCGTAAGCTCGGGGCCAAAGAGTCTCTCTTATCGTAACAATCATTCATGCATTCCTTGAGCCACTCGATGATTTGCCAGGCATCTTTCTCATCGATGACTTTCCCCGCGGCTATCCGATCAGGATGCAGGGTGATAAGCCGACCTTCTTTCTTCAAAGTTAAGGTCCTGGCATTGTGATTATAAATGGCTCCCTTTAAGATAGTATTAAAATAGGGGAAAACTTCAGAGACATCTTTTTCGATCCGGGCGATGAACCGGATCTTGTCCGGGTCGGCCAGGCATGGCATGGTCTCGACGATCTCGATTTTATTTACAAACATTTCTTTTAAAATCCTGCGTCCCTGTTCTTCAATGCTCCCGTTCTAAGCCATAGGATTTTTCTCATTACGATAAAATTAAACAGCACGAGGCATTCAATGCTTTTTCCTAATTTCTTCTTTTAGGCAAGCTCTCAATTTTTCAACATCCTGGTGGACCTCTTTGATATCTTTTAATCTTGCATTCAAGAATTCTCCAAACACAGCCGACGAGACTCTTGCGAGCCGACTCTGGAATCCTGTAAATGATCCACCTGCTTTCTCCTCAGTCTTCCACCAGGTCCGCATCCTTCAAGATCTTCAATTGGTGGGAGAGCCGCGACTGCTCCATCTTCAAGATGAACATCAGTTCGCAGACGCAGAGGTTTCTCTTCAAGAGAAGGAGGAGGATCCGCAGCCGGGTGGGGTCGGAAAGCGCTTTGAATATTTTAATTGCCTCTTTCATTTTCAGATCCTCATGCTACGATCTGTCTTGTTGAATTGCGATCGTGGGATAAACCCTGATTTCAGACTTAAGGGACTGGCAGATCGTTGAATATTTGAGCGCCATGTCGAGGGCGCGCTGGATCATCTCTTGCGGTTTATTCTTCACCACTATCTTGGGGCGCAGGATCACGGTTTTGAACCAAGAGGTTCGATCAAGGAAGCTCTCGACTTCGCCTTCAGCTTCGCACTCGAAGGAAACGAGCTCCGCTTGGAACCGTTTTGCGGCCCAGATGACCATCAGGAAATAGCAGGTGTTGGCCGCGGCAACAAAGGCGTCTTCAGGCGTTAGCACATCCGGCATTCCATGAAGATCCGGCGGCGCGGAAAAATCCATGTCCGCGCCATTTTGACACCAGGTATGACCCAGGTGTCCGCCGCGCCATTCCACTTTGTTCTTATAGATGGGCATGCTTTCTCCTCAGCCTATTCCTCTTCCAGAATCTCGTCGACGGCATCGGCAATTTCCTTAGCCACCGCCTGAACGACGGCGTCCTCTTCGGGCCCGAAGTCATGTCGTTTGGTCGGAGTTGCTAGGCCACTCTTCTTGAGAATTTCGGGAATGAGCAACGATCTGCTGGGTTTCCCGGAGAGCATCTCCGTGCCCTTGGCGGCGCAGAGTTTTTCGCAGCCATCCACCGTGATTGTCGGGTGGTTGGCCGCAAATGCCCGTTCTTCCTCGCCTCCGGCGATAAAGAGCGGAAGGCAGATCGTCACGGTCTTATGAGGTTTGAGTTCATCAAGCACTCTCCGGCAGGCAAGACGGCACACGGTGCCCCCGGGTATTTCTTCTCCGCTGCAGGAAATCAGTCCCACTTTTTTATTGGGGGTCTCCATCACTTCTCCTCCTGAGCCAGCTCATCCACCGTCGCGGCCAACTCATCGGCGGCGACCCTGGCCAGCTTTCGGCCGGCGTCATTCAGTTTGGCGATGCCCTCGGGTTTGAGATCCTTATGAGCCGTGTAAAAACTGATAACCTGAATCGGCCTGTCAACCTCTTTCCCCAAGGCCTCTACGCTCTTCTTGGCGCAGT
Organism: Candidatus Aminicenantota bacterium; assembly: GCA_963770045.1. Classification (GTDB taxonomy): domain Bacteria; phylum Acidobacteriota; class Aminicenantia; order Aminicenantales; family CAVYOD01; genus CAVYOD01. The sequence continues at coordinate 159,925 of CAVYOD010000014.1, forward strand.
CGCGGGGACATCCGTCGATCGTCATCACCGGATTTTCGGTAACCAGGCGCCTGGCCTCTGGGTCGTTGATGACCAACAGAGGCAGGCAGGTCAACGAGGCCAATCCAGGCCGCACCCGCTCCACTAGTTCATAGGCCGTTTCCCTGGCCAGAGCTCCATAGGTTTTGCCGATGCCGCTGCAAGCCAGGATCACAACTTGTTTCCGTTTCCTACTCATTTAATTTCTTCGCCTCCTGGGCGATCATCTGCTTCATCAGTTCAAAATATTGGGCAGCCGGCAGGAGCAGCTTTTTATCGCCTTCCGGGTCGGAAAGTTCGATCCGGCAGATCCAACCGGCGTTGTAAGGATCCTGATTGATAAGGTGGGGTTGGTCCTCTAATTGGAGATTGACCTCTGCCACCCTGCCACTGACCGGAGAAATGATGCCGAAGGCAGCCTTGATCGTCTCAATCGTGCCGATCTCCCCTCCCTGTTTCACGGTGTTTCCCGGCTCCACCGTCTTCAAAAAAGTGATGTCGCCGCTGGACTTCTGCAGAAAATCAGTGACCCCCACAGTCGCCCAAGAACCTTGAAATGAAGCCCAGAACCCCTCGCGATTGTAAAGATAGCCGTCCTTGACGCGGAAAATAAACTTGTCAAATGTCGCTTCTAGATATTCAGCCATGTCTGCCTCCCCATGCTAGCTCAAAAGTCCCGGACTTTTTTGATCGCTTTTCGGATCGCTTGATTTATTCATATATGAACATCTATTCATATATCAAACAGGTATGATTGTCAAGCGGACAGGAAAACTCAGAGTGTTGAGACTTTCTCTCCGAACGTTTTTTCAATCCAGCTTTTTATTTCGTCCCGGCTGTGCCTGAAGCAGGCTAGAATTTCTTCCTCGCTTCCCTGGCAGGCCGTGAGGAATCCCTCAGCCATCTGGGACCGGGCGGAATTGTGAGTGCAGATAAAAAGGACTTTCGTCTTTGGCATGGTTTAATTGTAGCAGAAAAAAGCCATATTTTCATCCACGGGATTTATCGGCTTGAAGGAGCGATCTCTCGGAAAGCATGTTTTTTTGCTTTTTCTTTTCTTCGAACGTGCGCGGGACCGGGATCGGCTCCCCCGTCGAAGGATCTTTGCCCGTATAATACATGCAGGTGGAGCGGGTCATGGGCGTCGGTGTAAAGATCTGGACTCCTTCGATGGGCTTCTCCCCTTCCGCCTCGAGCTTCCGGATGGTCCGGGCCAGGTCTCTGCGATTCCTTTTCGGTCGTTCCCGGATGGGCGACCAGGAAGTAGTATTTGAGATGTTGTTTGCGGTCTCTGTTCAGTTTAGAGAAAAGCCGCCGGAATTCCTCGAGCCGCGGGATGCCTTTGTTCATCAGCCGCAGCACGCGGGGAGAGACGTGCTCGGGGGCGATTTTGAGAAGACCCGAAATATGATGGTCCGACAATTCCTTGATGTACTCCGGGCTGGCCAAGGCCAGGTCATGGCGAATCCCGCTCCGGACAAAAACCTTCTTCACGCCGGGAATCGCGCGGGCCTGCCTCATCAGCCGGATGAGCCGTTGATGGCTGCGGTCGAGCTTGGGACATTCAAGACAATCGGCTTCGCACGCCCGGCGGCAATCCATGCCGTACATGTTGGCCGTCGGCCCTCCCAGGTCATCGACATACCCCTTGAAATCCGGGTGGTGTGTCAGGCGTCCGATCTCGGCCAGAATCGAGGCCTCGCTTCTCGAAACGATCCTGTCTCCCTGATGGAGGGAAAGGGAGCAGAACGAGCAGCGGCCGACGCATCCCCTGTGGGTGACGACGGAAAAGCGGGCCATGCCGAACTCTGGGAAATCCTTGGGGATCTCGCGCCTATAGGGAAGCCCGTAGATCCAATCGAGGTCCCGGGTCGTATATTCGGGCATGGGATATTGAAGGACGAAGCGCCCGGCGGAGGCTTGAGCGAGACAGCGGCGGTTAGAAAAAAGATTTTGGGCCCGACAAAACTGATCGGCATCGGCGCTCACTTCCTCAAAGGAGGGCAGGAGGGTGAATTCCGGGGGGAGGCTCGATCGGACGATGCACGTTCCGAGGACGCCGTCCAGGCTTTCTCCGGCCGCGAGTCGCCCGGCGATCTCGATCACCTGGAGCTCGCCCGGACCATAAACTAAGATATCCGCCCGGGAGTCGAGCAGGATACTCCGGCGGACCCGGTTCTCCCAATAATCATAGTGAGCAAAACGGCGGAGGGAGGCCTCGATCCCGCCGATGACAATCGGAACGCCGGGATAAAGCTGCTTGAGCTTGTTGCAATAGACAAGGACGGCCCGGTCGGGAATTTGAGATTTATGGGGAGCGTGAGGATCGCGGCTCCGCGGCCGCTTCAGGGGTGTGTAATTGACCAAAAGACTGTCGATCGAGCCCGAGGTCAGGCCAAAAAAAAGGCGCGGCCGGCCGAGCTTCGTGAAGTCACGGTCTTTGGCCCAATCGGGCTGGCTGACGACTCCGACCTTGTAGCCTTTAGCGTCCAGGACCCGGGCGATGACGCCGACGCCGGAGAGAGGATGGTCGGCATAGGGCTCCCCGCTGATGAGGATGACGTCAAATCCGGAGCCCTTGGTCGAAATCATCTTAATACTTTTCCCGTTTGAAGACGAAATACGCAAACCCTGAATTCATGACGAGCAAACCGCCGGCGATGAGAAAAGGGTATTTCAAGCCGATATTATACCCCAGCGGCGAGAAAACCAGGCTCCCGACCATGTTGCCGAGCGTCTGGATGGCCAGGAGCAGGCCGGAGCTTCCGCCGATCGTTCTCTGGGCGAAAAGCCTGGAGATGAATAGGACGACCAGCGCGCTCAGCATCCCGTCGCCGACCTCATGGACCACCCGGAAACAGAAGGAGAGATAGACGTTTCCGGTCGCCATGAGGGCGAGGCCGAGTCCCGAAAGGAGCATCGAAATAATAAAAACGCGTTTGTTGACCGCAGGATGAGTTTTCAAGAGCCCCACGAAGAAGGCGGAGCAGGCCATGGCCAAGAGAGCCAGCGACATAAAGAGAGCTAGCTGCAGGTTATTCAACCCGAAATTCTCTCTCAAGAAGGGACTGTAGACCGTCCCTTCGACTCCCCAGTGAAGAGCCAGGATGAAGATCAAAAAAGAAAAGAGCATAGTCTTCCTGCGGAGGAGATTCGATCTGTACTCCTTGAGAGTCACGAGCTCAAACCTCTCGTCGCCGAGTCGCCCGGTCATTGACAGAACGGCCAGCAGGATAGCGGCGTAGGCGTAAAAAAGCACTTGAAAATTGGCCAGGTAAATCAGGAGTCCGCCGACCAAAGTCCCGCAGGCGGTTCCGAGAGCCAGCCAGAAGGCCAGCCGGCTGTACTTTTTGTTCTGGTTGAGCGCCGTTTCGTCCTTGTAGTAAAGGCTGTTGGTCGACACATCCAGAGCGTTGTTGGCGACCCCGATGAAAAGAAACAGGAGGGCCATGACCACAAAATTGTGGCTGCGGCCGGCGGCCACAAGAAGCAGGCTGAGCAGGACGAGGGCCGCCTGGATGACCTTTTTAATCGATAAGCGGTCGTTGATCCAGCCGGCGGGAAAGGAAGAGAGCAGGGGAGCAAAGGCGTAGAGGGATATGATCACCCCGATCTGCCAGCCGGCCAACCCGATCTTCAGAAAATAGAGGGGCGTGAGGAAAAAGACGGAGTTCACGGCGAACTTCCGCCAGAAGTTGATGACATGGATTCTTGTCACCGCGCTCATCCTGCGAATTATACATATTTCCAGATTGGGTTCCTAGACCTGATGGGGCGTTGACAGAGTCCTCTTCTCGTGTTACCGTAATAACCACCAGAGGTGGTTATATAACCACTTATGGTGGTTATTTGCCAGGCCAGACAACAGGAGCCGAAAAATGCTGGAAGCGCTGCTTGCATCCGCCATCAAAGAAAAGATTCTTCTTTATCTCTTCAGAAACGGGGAATCCTATCCGAGCGAAATAGCCAGAACATTCGGTTTCAATCTGAGCGCCGTTCAAAAACATCTGTTGAACTTGGAGGCCGGGGGAGTTCTTTACAGCAAGCTCAAAGGAAGAGTCAGGTTATTTGGGACGAGTCCCAGATATCCGTTTAAAAAAGAGCTTGAGGCGCTCTTGAATAAAGCACTCGAATTTATCCCCGAAGCAGAGAAACAGAGGTATTATCTGAAGAGACTGAGACCACGGCGTACCCGGAAACCGTTATAATCAATGATGAGGATCTCGAAGCTCGGGATTAGAGAATTGGCCCTTTACGTCTCCAGCCACTTGACCAAAAACGGAATCGACACGGTCCTCTCCGGAGGCGCCTGCGTGTCTATCTATACTGAAAACAAGTATGTTTCCTCAGACCTGGATTTCGTCTTGCAGTCTTATGAAGATCAAAAGAGGCTCAGGCAAGTTTTAGGAAAAATCGACTTTTATTTTGAAGATGGACATTTCAAGCATAGAGAAACGGAATTCTTTGTTGAGTTTCTCCCCCCGCCCGCTTCAGTCGGAGACGAACCCATAAAAGAAGTGGCAGAAATGAAGAAAGGGGAAATGACCCTGAAACTTCTGTCTCCAACGGATTGTGTTAAAGACCGCCTGGCGTCTTTTTACCATTGGAACGACAGGCAGGCCCTCGACCAAGCCATTCTTGTCGCAAAATATAATCCCGTAGACCCTGGCGAGATTGAACGTTGGTCAAAAAGAGAAGGGATGAGCGAAAGATACAAGATCTTTAGAAGACAGCTCAGACACGTCCACTCATGAATGACGGTAAAACGAGGTCAGGTCTGCACATCTGGCAATCTCTCCCATCTCAACGTCTTTAGGATTTTGGGGCCGCTGGGCACTTCAAAAAAAGGGAGAAACGAGAAAATGCTGACAAAGGTGTATACCTGAACCGGCTGTCTGACCTCTTATTTAATAGATTTTGCGCCATTTAGCCGTGTCTAAATTGAAAACCCAGACCCTGCCTCTCTTGAAGTCCGTGACCATAATATCTCGTCCCACGGATTGGACCGGAAAGGCTTCATTGAATCCCCGGGAGTTCGGGATCCTGACCGATTTTTCCTCTTCAAGATTCTGGCCCAGAATTTTCAGGTAAGATCCGCCTGGCTCTGAATCGGTGAGAACGACTTTCGTTTCATTTTCAATCCAATCAAATGATGGATGGGAAGACTCCAGAATCACAGCTTTAACCTTGATAACCCTGTCCTCGGGCAGAGAATAGACGCCCAGCTTGTTTTTATCAGCGACAAAGACAATCTGCTCTCCGCTCGAACTCCACTGGAAAGCATCTATGGAGCGGGCACTAAAGATTTCTTTTTTGTCCAACGTCGCCGGGTCGCAGAGGGTCAAAATCTCCTTCGAATCTTTATCGTCAGACCGGGTAAAAGCCAGGGCGTTTCCTTTTGGAGAGAGTATCCGGCCGGCATAGATGCTTCTTAACCTCCCCTCGGCCATCGTTGTCCACCTGCCGTCCTCAACGGAGAATTTCAGAATTTTTCTCTCGGATTCGGGTCCTCTTCTCTTGGGAATGGAAACAAAGATCAGTGACCGGTCGGAGTCCGTCCAGCCAGCGATGAAATATTCGACCTTAGGGAGACTGAGCGGAAAGCTTCTCAGCCCGGTTCCGTCCGTATTGATAATGCCAAGAAATTTCGCCCCTTCGCCCCAGGGAACTGCCGCAAAAGCAACTCTCCTTCCGTCTGAAGAGAGATGACAGCCCCAGAGAGACTGGTCTTTGAAAACGGTATTTTTTTTGTCGGCATCAAGGAGACATCTCTGGTTCGAGCCGTCCCTGTCCATGATCCACAGTTCCTGGCCGAATGTGCGTTCTTTTCCTTTTCCTAATTCCCCATAAACCTCCCTGAAATAGGCGATCTTTCCGCCGCCCAAGTTGAAATCCGGGTACACAGATTTCCGCCCAATTCTCTGGAGCCTGGCTTGTTTCAAATCGAACCTAAAGATCGAACTCTCCGTCGCAAAATAGGCCGATCCCGTATAAGTCTGGACATCGGACACATATTCCCTATTCTTTACGCCCAGATACCGGCCCCCGAAAATCCAGGCGGAGGTGATAACAAAAGAAAGGACCACGAAGAGCAAACAGAACTTTAAGAAGGTCATGACTTTCTTCCGGGCCTGGGAAAAATCAGTTTTAAGGAAAGTCAGGATGGAGGCCGCGATAAAACTCAATGGCCATAAGACCAGAAGGCCCAGCGGTCTGCTCAGATAGGGATTCGTCGCCTCGAGAAAGATCTGGTACCTGGCAAATAAGAAAAGCTCAGCGACCCCAATCAGAATGGCGACGAGAAAAATCGTGAATTGTCTTTCCGAGAGAAAAGAGATGGAAAAGGCCACGGTGTAGGCCGAAACTGAAAAGAGGAGGATGAAAAAGAAGAGAGAATAACTCCCCGGGTAGGCCCACAGCGAATAGCTTTGAAGTGTTCCTTTGAGACCTGGGAGGACATTAAAAAGCAGCAGAAAGAAGGCAACGATCAGAAACAAGAGGAAAAGGAGAGCGGCATATTTGGTGAGCCAAATGGCCCATTTTTTAATCGGCCTCGAAAGAAGATAAGCCCAGGCGTCATCTCTGAACTCGGTATAAAACCCGCTGGATCCGAGCAGCAAACCAAAGATCGGGAGAAAAACCAGGATGACGCCTTCCGAAAGGACGAGAGTGAATTCCTTCTCTCCGGAGTACTTCAAATAAAAGACGGCAAAGACGAGAAGGAGGACCACGGCAAAAATGAGGAGATTCAGCTTTTCCCTGATTTCTTTGAGGAATAGTTCTCCCGTACATCAGCTCCTCCCTCGATTTCTTTTTTCATTGGGCCCGCCCGCAGAAATAAAGCTTACAAAAATCTCCTCGAGCGCCAGGGACTCTTTTTCTAAACTGCTTGGACCGAGCGCTCTCAATCGTTTCTCTTTGTCTTCATCCCAGGGATACACGGTCAGCTCGCATCGATTGGGACCCAGTTTCTCCTGTAAAATTCCATCGAAGCCCCATTTCTCCGGCACAGGGCCCTCGAAAGTCAGCCGGATTCTTTGGGTCAGGCTCTTCACCGTTTGATAATCTTCGTCGAGGATGAGATTCCCGCCCTCGAGGATTCCGAGCCGCTCTACGATTCTTTCCAACTCGTGAACAAGATGGCTGGAGAAGAGGATGGTTGTCCCTGCATCTGAGAGTTCGGCGATGATGTCTTTCAAAAAATCCTGCCGGGTGGGGACATCGATGCCGGAGGTCGGGTCATCCAGGATGAGAAGCTCGGGTTTGGCCGCCAGAGCCACGGCCAGCCCCAGCTTGAGTTTCATGCCGCGAGAGAGTTGGCCGATTTTTGCCGCCCCGGGAAGCGAGAACCTCTCCAGATAATCCTCCGCCTTCTTCGCGTTCCAGGCCGGATAAAAAGCGGAATTGAAAGCGAGGAGTTCGCTGATCCTCATCCACCTGAAGAAGAATGCTTCTTCCGGGATGTATCCGATCTCTTTTTTGTAACTCGAGTCATTGAATTTGATTTTCTGTCCCTTGTAGAACATTTCTCCCGAGTCGGAAGGAATGATGCCCATGATGATGCGGATGAGTGTGGTCTTGCCTTCTCCGTTCTTTCCCAACAATCCGTAGACCTTGCCTTTTTCCAAGGTCAGGTTGAAATTTTGAAGCACGCCCTTCCGGCCGAAGGCCTTGGAAAGGTTATGAATCCTTAGGATTTCATTCATTGGTGCCCCCGCTTGTCCTGGCCCCGGCAGTCCTTCGGAGCCTCTCCTCAAACAAGGCGATGATTTCCTGGCCGCTCAGGTTATACCTCTTGGCCTCCTCGATCGCCTGATCAAAGATCCCGATCAGGAAAGTCCGGCGCTCTTTCTCGATCAGGGAGCTTGAGTTATCGGTCACATAGCACCCTTTGCCTTTTCGGCTGTAAATGAAACCTTCCATTTCCAGCTCCCGGTAGGCGCGGGCGACTGTGTTCGGGTTGATGATAAGGTCTGTGGCCAGGTCTCGTATGGAGGGGAGCGGTTCCAAAGCTTTGAGCTTTCCCTGGGTGATCTGGCCCTTTATTTCTTTTTTGATCTGCTCATAGATCGGGATGAAGCTTGTTGGATCGACTTTGATCACTTTCATCGCCTCCGTATCACTGTACTATTAATATAATACAGTTTGCGGATTTGTCAAGCTTTTTTTAAAAACTAATGCAAACGCGATAAGTAACTTGACATGGTCAAGGTGGCGCCGGAGGCCACCCTTGGGACCCCGTAGCGGAGGGGGGCCCGTCGGCTTGTCCGACGGGGGAACCGACGGGACTGGTTCCTCGGGGTCCGGGGGCCAGAGGGTGGGCTCCGGCGCCACCTTGAACGGAGGTTTCGCATTAGTTATTGCGTTTGTTTTAGTCAAGTGTGGGCTGAAGCCGATATAAAAACGGGCCCCTTCCCATGACGAGAAGGGACCCGTTCCCTAGAAGTCCGTGATCGCGCTATCAGCGCTTTTTCAGTTCGACGTCACCGCTGAAAGTGGTGAGCTTGATCGAAGCCCCTCCCTTGTTGACGACGCCGTGGATCTCTTTGCGGCTCAACTTGCCCGAGACTTCGATCGGAAAATCGCTTTGGATATTTCCGCTGAAGCTCGAGGCTTCGAATTCAAAAGCCGAGTCGGCCGGAATGGTCATGACCACGTCGCCGCTGTGGGAATTGAGGCTGTACCGGCCCTGAGGATTGATCCTGCCTTGGAAGGTCAGGTTCCCGCTCAGAACCTTAGCTTTGACCACCATCGCATCCGAGACCTCGCTCAGGTCGATATCCCCGCTCACCGTCTCCGCTTCGATCGACCCCTTGATCCTCGTCGCCGCGATCGTGCCCGAAACCGTCTTCAAGTTCACGTCGCCCACGATATCGGCCAGCTTCAGCTCTCCGCTGACGGCATCGCAATCGGCACCCATCGCCGCTTTCCGGACGTCCACATCCCCGCTCACGGATTTGGCGATCAACGCTCCGCCGACGCCTTCGACGATGATGTCGCCGCTCACATCCTTGATTTCCGCCGAAGCCTTATCCGGAATCCAGAGGACATAGTTGACAGAGACTCTGAGCGACTTATGGAACAAACCCCCCAGGCGTTCCGGGTATTTCGTTTCTATGCGGAGCACATTCCCGACTTTGTTCACCTCGATCGTGACTTGGGCCGCATCCTCTTTCGCCTTCTCGGCGCTGGAGGCCTCAGTCACCTTGGTGGCGTCGATCTTGACCTGTTCCTGAGGCCAGGTCTTGACATCGATATCCCCCGAGACGTTGCTCAGGTAGACTTTTCCGTCTTTGGCCAGAGCCTCTGTTCTCTCAAACTTCTCCTTGAACTCTTCCTTTTCTCCGGCCAGGCAACGGAGCGGCAGATAGGCTCCTACCAAAAACAAACTGATCAGCAAGACCGCCGCTTTTCTTATTTGGTTTGTCGGCATGAGTTTCCTCCTTTGCTTCGTGTTCGAGATTTATAAGCTCGTCTTTGATTCTTTGCTCAGAGACGGCTTCTTCCTCATTTCCATAAGGTCGTTCAAGAAATTGACCTTCTCGCCGTAGGCGGCCAGGAGATAAGTCCTCGCTCCCAGGTCGTTGGGGTCCTGACGGACCGCCTGCTCACAGGCCGCAATCGTCGCATTGATCACCTGGAGATTCCGGCTGAGGACGCTGAGCCAGAGCTCGGATCGACGCCGTTCTTTTGAGAGGCCAGGGCCTCATCGAGCGCCTTGATCGCCAACTGGTAATGGTGCTCGGCCTCCTTCAGCTTGGCCAGGGGATCGCTTCTCCCCCAATGCCGCGTGCCCAGAAAAATCCCGCCGGCGACAACGGCCAGCACGGCGGCCACGGTCAAGGCATAGCGAACCGCGGGCTGGAAGCCAAAAAATCCTCGCCCCGGCTTCTGAGACGCAGATGCCTGGCGGACGTCCCTTCTCTCTGCTTCCAGTCTCGCCCTGATCTTCGACCAGACGGCATCCGAGGGAGCAGGCGCCGAGAGGTGCCCGGCTTCCTTGACCACAGCCGAAAAATCCGCCAGGAGCTCCCGGCAGTCCGCGCAGGCCGCACAGTGCGCCCGGAGCGATCGTTCCCGGCGAGAATCAAGCTCTCCGTCCAGATATTCACTGATCAACCTCCTGGCTTTCGAGCATCTCATGATCTGTCTCCTAAGAAAATGCCTTTCTTTTTGAGGTATTGCCTCACCTTGAGCCGGGCTTTGAACAGCTGCGACTTGGATGTTCCTACAGAGCAGCCCAGCGTCCGGGCGATCTCCCTGTGTTTGAAACCCTGGACATCATGAAGCACAAAAACGCTTCTCAACTTGGCGGGCAGGGCCTGGATCGCTTCCTCGAGAGGCTTCCGTATGTTCCGTTCGTGACCGTCATAAGAGGCTTCCTCGAGCTTGCCTTCGATTTCGGCCATGGGGATCGTTTTCTGAGATCGGCTCTTCTTCTCCCGGAGGAAGCTATAACACTCGTTGAGGGCAATCCGGTAAATCCAGGCTGAAAAAGTTCCCGAGTCCTTCACGTCCCCCAGGTGGGTGAAGATCTTGATGAAAATATCCTGCAACAGGTCTTCGGCTGTCGCCCGGTCAGAGCTGTAACGGTAGGCCAGGTTGAAAACGGGCTGTTTGAACTGCTGGTAAATAGTTTCCATGGCCGCCACGTCCCCTGCAGCGGCGCGCCGAACGAGGGCTTCCTGAGAATCAGCGCGATCCATGTTGTTCTTCATCGCCAGGCCAGCCAGGTCCCGGGTTTTGGCGTAAACCTGGGCTGTATTATCGCTCATTTGCCCTTCAAGCACCAGCGTCGCGGCCGAGGTATCCATCTTGGTGATTCCTCAACCGATAAAGATGAAAAAGAAGGGCAAAAGGTTGCTAAAGACGTCTATCTTGTCGTCTCGTTTATCTCGTCATCTCGTCAGATATCTTTAAATGAGGTCTTTGGCCCTCAGGTCACCCTCTAAAGAAAGTAAAAAACCAGAGTGTTATAGCGCATTTTCTTGATGAGAAGACGAAAAAGACTAGATGGACGAGATAGACGGCGCTGGCGCTTTACGCTAGCGCAGCCAGGCGTAGCCGATCTTCACGAAGAAGGTCCGGTCGGTTTGGGTCAGATCCAGGCCCGGCATCCCGAGATAGTTATCGGAATACCCGAGGAAAAGCACGGTCTGGGGGTTGAGCTTGTAGGAGAACAAGAATTGGCTGAAGAATGTTTTGGTCTTGGCGGTCACGGGGAAGGAATAGAGGTCGGGATTGCGACTCACGTCTTGATACTGAAGAATCGCCCTGACGAATGTCCGGACATTGAAATTATAGACCAGGCGGGCCTGGCTCAAATTGGCCGTGTAGATCTCGTTTCCCTTCAGGTTGAGCCGCTCATAGACATGGCTGAAGTTAAGGTTGATGTGCCGGCCGACATTGTATTCCAGGCCCGGCATCAAACTTACGACCGAGGCCAAACGTGAATTGCTGTAGTCGACGCTGTCTCCGACCTTCCCATAGAACTGAACCCAGACGCCGGAAGCCGGCTTGAGCTCGCCGCCGAGCGAGAACTGATTGCGGTCATAAATGGCAGAATTGTAGAATTCTTTCAGCCGGCTGAGCGTCACCCTGATTCTTGACTGCAGCGGGCCCATATACCCCCCATAAACGGAAATCGCCTGGTCGGTCAGCCGGCCATGGATAGTCTCTCCCCTTGATCCCTCCACCCCGAACTGGAGCTGGGTAAACCAGCCTCCTGGCGTCCCCCAAACCTGCCGCGTCAGCCCGCTGTCCAGGCGGCGATAATCAACCTGAGGGATGAAGCCGGAGTCGGCCCGGAAGTTCGAGGTCAGGGCGCCCCCGTTGGCCCAATAAATCCACTCGCGGCCCACGTGCTGAAAACTGGCTATGAGCCCGTCACCCCCGAATGGCCTCGATGGCTGGCGGAATTGAACGGCGATCCCCTGCGGATACTCGGATTCCGAATGGAGGTACTGGAAACGGAGTGATTTGGTCCTGGAGAGCCAGAGGAAACTATCAAACCCAAGGACATGGTTGTAGTAATTCGTCCCGACGCGACCGGCATAGAGAACGCCAATCGTCGAAGCCCGGCCCAGATCTCGCCTGTAACGAAAAACGCCGCTCGTAACCCCTTCCTCAAGGGACGTGGAGGTCGACCCCTGGTTGGAGGGGAAAATCAGGTTGTTGATCCGGTCGTAGGCGCCGAAGAAGCCGATCGCGTTTTCCCCCACTTTTCCTGTCAGCTTGATCCCGCCGGCCGGATCGGCCACCGTGCGGGTAAAAACGGCCTGGAGAGGGGTCAGGAAAAAATCGGCGCCTTCAAGAAAGAAGGGCCTCTTCTCGGGATAAAAAAGGGCGAATCGGGTGTTTACGGCCAACTGGGCCACATCGGCCTCAACCTGGGAAAAATCAGGGTTGGCCGTGGCATTGAAAATCAGATTCGGCGTGATACCCCAGCGGGCCGTGATGCCGGGTTCCGCATCGATCTTCCCAGCTTTGATCGGCCCGGCCGGGAAATCCTGGCGCAAGTCGGTGCGCTTGGAAGTCACAGTTGGATCAATTTCGATGTTCGAGCCGGGACTGATGCCGCGAATTCCCGAAATCTTATTAACCTGGCAAAGCAGACAGAGGACATTCCTGTCCCTGGGATGGGTTTCCATTCTGTGCCTGACGTTTCGAGGCCAGGAGCGCTCGGCGCTGAAACCCCAAGTCTGTTCCGCGTGGGTCCTCGGGAAGCGGAGCTGGTTGAACGGGATGGCCATCTCGATCGTATATCCCCAGTCGGTAATTTTTCCTGCCGAGTCCCAGATCGCATCCCAGGAAAAATCTTCGTAGCCTTCCTGCTGGCTGAAGTTGGCGTCAGCCTGGACCCCGAGCGGGTTGACCCGGAATTCGAACCCGCGCCGTTCGTCGTTGAAAGCGTCGATGAGGACATTGATGTGGTCGTCTTGGATAAACGTGTCGCTCGCATCCCTGTCCATGAGGTGGGCGCGAATCTGCCCGGGATCAGGATCATAGCAGCGAAAAGCGATATAAAATTTATCATGATCGTAGGTGACCAGACAGTCGGTATCGACCGGCGGAGCGGCGTTATCCCCCGGCATCCATTCATAGGGGAGCTTCATGACTGTGGCCTTGGACCAGGCCTCTTCGTCCAGGATGCCGTCGACTTTTATTTTTGAAGCGGCAGGACTGATCTTGTATGAAGCCGCGACAAGAGGCTTGGGCATTTCCTCGGACCGAGCAATACGCCCCCACGCCCGGCATAGAGATAAGCACAACCGCGGCGAGTGCCGCCGGGAACAAGATACTCTGGATCTTCATAGACTCCTTTTTCCAAGCCAAAGCCTGAGGTACATTATACGGGCTGAACATGAATTTTGTTGCCAATCGGGCCAAAATACTTTTTCGGGTCAGTCCAACTCCTGGCAGTATTTTCAGTTCACGGGGTCAGGCTAATTGTCGGTGTTTATGCCTGTGACAATTGAAACAAAAAGAAAAAAAATATCGTCATAGTAGATGATCGGCACGAGATTGGGTCGCAAGGCGCCAAAGGAGCGAACATGAAAAAGCCCGAGCAAGTCCTGTTAATCCTCGGACACGTCTTCCTCTCTTTGGTCATCGTCTCCTGTCAGTCTAAATCGGGCGCTGCAGGCGTCATCGAAGTTTCCGGCTTGATCGAGGCCATTAAAACGGATATCAAGGCTCAGACCCAGGGCGAAGTGAAGGAAGTCTTTGTCCGGGAGGGGCAGCAGGTCAGAAAGGGAGACCCTCTCTGTCGCCTGGACGATGAGAAACTCACCCTCCAGCTCAAACAGGTCCAGGCAGCCATCGAGGGAGCCAGAGCCGCCGTCCGTCTCGCCAAGAAGGGGACAAAACAGGAGCTCATCAAGATCGCCAAGAACCAGCTCGATATCGCCGCCAAAGAGCTGGATCAGGCTCAATTGGACCAGGAGAGAATGACCAGGCTCTTGAGCGAAGGGGCGGTATCGCAGTCGCAAAAAGAGAAGGCCGACCTGAGGTCCACGGCGGCCAAAGAGAGTTACAAGAGCGCGGATGAAAATTACCGGATGGCCCTCCGCGGAAAAGAGAAAGAAGAAATCGAAATGGCCGAAGCCCAACTCAATAACTTCGAATCCCAGCGACAGCTCTTGCAGAGGTCGATTCAGGATGCCCATGTCGTTTCCCCGGTGGACGGGTTTCTCGAGGTGAAGCATGTCGAGGTCGGCGAACTCGCCTCTCCGGGCACGATCCTCTTTAGCATCATCGATTTCAGCCAGACCTATGTCAAAGCCTACGTCCCGGAGGAGGACGTAGGCCGGATCAAGATCGGCGATCGGGTTGAAGTCAGGACAGATGCCTACGCTCAAAAGACATATCCGGGCAAGGTCGATTATATTTCCCAGGAAGCCGAGTTCGCTCCGAAGAACGTCCAAACCAAAGAGGAGCGTCTGAAGCTGGTCTATATGGTCAAGTCCTACCTCGATAACTCCTCAGGCGAGCTCAAACCCGGAATGCCGGTCGATGTCAAAATAGTAAGTAGTAAATAGTAAATGGTAAGTGGAGAATTAGAAGTTAGAAAAAAGAAATAGCGAGCTGGCTTTCTTGATTGCTACGACGTATGAGATTTTGTTCAATCCATACGACTTGCTGAAGACGACTTTCCATATGCTAATTACTACTTACTGTTTACTCCTTACTGATTAACATGATTGCTATAGAGGTCGAGAATTTAACCAAGCGGTTCCACGAAATGACGGCCATCGATTCTCTGAGCCTGGAAATCGAAAAGGGCCAGATCATCGGCATGATCGGCCCGGACGGGGCGGGAAAGACGACCCTCCTTCGCCTCCTCACCGGGCTCTACAAACCGACTTCAGGATTGATCCGGATCGGGGGTCTCGATCTCGTCACCAACGTCCAGAAGATCAAAGACCATATCGGCTACATGCCCCAGCACTTCAGCCTGTACGGGGATCTCACGGTGGCTGAAAACCTCAAATTCTTTTCCGACCTCTACGGCGTCACCTCCGAAAGGTTCGAGACCCGCAGGCAAGAACTGCTGCGCTTCTCCGGCCTCGGTTCTTTCCAGGATCGCTTGGCGAGAAACCTCTCCGGTGGAATGCAGAAAAAACTGGCCCTGGCCTGCAACCTCTTCCACACCCCGGACATTCTCTTTCTCGACGAACCCACGACAGGCGTCGACCCTGTTTCCCGGCGCGAGCTCTGGCAGCTCCTCTTCGAACTCAACGCCCAGGGCGTCACTCTCATCTTGACAACGCCCTATATGGATGAGGCTTCAAAGTGCCACCGCGTCGCGCTCCTCTATGAGGGTACGCTCTTAACGTACGAGCCGCCTCAAGCCTTAATCCAAGAGATGAAGGACGAGATCTTTGAGCTTCTCGCCGACCGCGAGCAGGCCCGGGCGGCCCTGCGGAGTCTCCCCGGGCTCAAGAGCGTTAATCCATTCGGGGACGCGCTCCATCTGGTCTTTGAAGCCGGACGTCTAAGGACTGAAGACATCACCCGATCCCTTCAAGAGCATGGAGTCGCCTTGAGATCGCTCAGGCGGATCTCACCATCGATCGAGGACGTCTTCCTGACCCTTGTCCAGGAAAAAAGGCGAACCCCAAAAGAGAACTATGCTTAGCATCGAAGTCAGTGACCTGACCAAAAAATTCGGCTCTTTCACCGCCGTGGATCACATCTCGTTCGGCGTTAACAAAGGAGAGATCTTCGGGTTTCTTGGCCCTAACGGCGCGGGAAAGTCGACAACCATCCGGATGTTATGCGGCATCATCCGCCCCACCTCGGGCCGGGGACGCGTCGGAGGGTTCGATATCTCCTCCCAGCCCGAAGAAATAAAAAAAATCATCGGCTACATGTCGCAGCGGTTTACACTCTACGGCGATCTCACCGTCAGAGAGAATTTGGACTTTTTCGCCGGGATCCATCATCTCGCCCCGGAGCGCGAGACGGAGAGGAAGGCCTGGGTGCTCAAGATGGCCGGCCTGGAGGGCCGGGAGAATTCTCTGACCAGGGAGCTCTCGGGAGGCTGGAGGCAGCGCCTCTCGCTCGGCTGCGCGATTCTTCACGAGCCGGACATCCTTTTCTTGGACGAACCGACGGCGAGCGTCGATCCAATCTCCAGGCGCGATTTCTGGGATCTCATCTATGAGCTGGCCGGCCGGGGGACGACGGTCCTGGTCACCTCCCACTACATGGACGAGGTCGAGCGCTGCCAGCGGATCGCGATTATCTATTCCGGAAAGATCATCGGCCTCGGCTCGCCCAAGGAGCTGAAGCGGACCTTCACCGAGCGCGAGGACTCCTCCCTCGAAGATGTATTTCTTTCGGCCATTGCCAGGGCGGCTCAACCATGAGCACCAGGATCGCCCCCATTATGAGAAAGGAGATCATCCATCTCCGGAGAGACCCGCGGAGCCTGTTTTTAGCCTTGGGGATGCCGATCGTTCTCCTCCTTCTTTTCGGCTTCGCCGTCAAGATCGACATCAGCCACGTCTCCCTGGGCATCGTTGACCAGGACAACACCTCGCTCAGCCGGGATCTGCGTTCACGGATGCAGGCAACGGAATACTTTGATTTTCACTACCTTCTCCCCAGCTATGAGGGCGCGGAACGGCTCTTGAACGAGGGAAAGGTCAAGATTGTCGTCGTCATCCCCACCCATTTCGCCAGGGACCTCGGCCAGGGTCAAAACGCCGGGCTCCAGCTCCTCGTCGACGGGAGCAACAACAACACCGCCCTCATCGCCCTCGGCTACATGAGCCGGCTCATCCAGAAGTTCTCGACCGACATCCTCCTCGAGATGGCCAATTCCCGGGGAGGCGTCGCGTTGGCCTCCGGCATTCCCTCGGTCAACCCCGAGTTTCGAATCTGGTACAACCCGGAACTCCGCAGCACGAACTACATCGTCCCCGGGCTGATCGCGGTCGTGATGATGATCGTGACCGCGATGCTGACCTCGCTCACCGTCGCCCGGGAATGGGAAACGGGAACGATGGAACAGCTCATCAGCACCCCGGCCCGCCCGCTCGAGATCATCATCGGAAAGCTCGTCCCCTATTTTCTGCTCGGGATCGTCCAGATCACCCTGGTCGTGCTCATCGGAATCTTTGTCTTCGGCGTCCCCCTCAAGGGCAGCATCCTCTTTTTGTTTATCGTCTCTTCGGTCTTCCTTCTGAACGGCCTGGGGATGGGGCTTTTTATCTCGACCATTACAAAATCCCAGCAACTGGCGTTTCAGCTCAGTCTGCTGTTGACACTGCTGCCTTCCTACATCCTGTCCGGCTTCATATTCCCGATCTCCAGCATGCCCCAAATCATCCAGTACGCGACCTATCTCATACCGGCCCGTTATTTCCTGATCGTCATCCGGGGGATCTTCCTCAAAGGGGTTGGCCTGAACATCCTCTGGCCGCAATTTTTAACTTTGATCTTTTTTGCGGTCGCGATCCTGTTGGTCTGCGCCAGAAGGCTGCGATTGAGCCTGGAATAACCATGATACGGACGATCCTCCACCTCCTCCGCAAAGAGTTCATCCAGACCTTCCGCGACAGGCGAATGTTGATGCCCATCTTTGTCGCTCCGGTCATTCAATTGATCCTCTTCGGCTACGGAGTGAATATGGACATCAACCATATTCCCCTGGCCGTCCTCGACTACGACCACACTCAGGAGAGCCGGAGCCTGATCGCGGCCTTCATTCCGACCGAATACTTTAGGCTCAAGGGAGAGCTCTCGAGTTCCAGGGAGATCGATCGCCTCCTCGAGGCCAGAAAAATCCAGGCCGCTCTCGTCATCCCCGAGCATTTTGGAAGGGACCTTAAAGACAGAAAGGAAACCGCGGTCCAAGTCATCATCGACGGCACCGACGCCAACTCGGCCACGATCATCCAGAACTACGTCTCGCTGATCGCCGCCAACTATTCCGCCGGGATCCTGACCGAAGTCCTGGGCCGGAAACCCGAAGGCCTTGTCATCCCCGAGCCGAGGATCTGGTTCAATCCTGAACTCAGGAGCTCGGTCTACTTTGTGCCGGGCATCATCTGCCTCATCCTCATGCTCACGACGCTCACCTTGACCTCGATGGCCATCACCCGGGAGCGGGAAATGGGCACCCTGGAACAGCTCATTGTCTCTCCGATCAGGGTCCTGGAGCTTGTCCTCGGAAAAACGATCCCCTTTGTCATCATCGGATTCTTCGATGTCATCCTGGTCCTGACCGCCGGGAAGTTGATCTTCAGCGTGCCCATCCTCGGCAGCCTCCCATTTCTTTTCGGGGTCTGCTTCCTCTTTGTTCTCACAACGCTCAACCTCGGGCTTCTCATCTCGACAATCTCCCGGACTCAGCAGCAGGCGATGATGACAGCCTTCTTTTTCATGATGCCGGCCATGCTTCTCTCGGGCATTTTCACCTCGATCGAATCGATGCCCAAGCCGATCCAGTACATCACCTACCTCAACCCTCTTCGCTATTTCAGCAAAGCGGTGAGAGCGATCCTGCTCAAGGGGAATGGGATATCCGTCCTCTGGCCTGAAGTCCTGGCCCTCTTCGGCATGGGCCTCATCGCCATGACCATCAGCTCGCTGAGGTTCAGGAAATACTTGGAATAAAGACCTGGTGAGGAGTAAGGGGCCAGGGGTAAGGGGTAATTATCTTATCTTATATCGACGCGCTCGAGAATCCAGCCGGAGATGAAGTCCAGGAAGCCGGGCACGAACTGCTTGGGGAGAGCTGCGTATTCGCTCGGGCTTCCGGTTTTCGCCTCTTGATAGAGATGATTGGCTTTGGGGAAGATTTTCGCTTTGACATCTTTATTGCCTCCCCTTTCGAGAGCCTTGACCATGGCATCGCGGCTCCATTCCGCCGGCACCTGGAGGTCGAGCTCGCCGAAAACGAGGAGAACCGGGCATTTCACTCTTTCGAGGACGGGAGCGGGGTCGTGCTTCAGAAAGTACTGGAACCATGGGCCGGCCAACTGCTTATACATGTTATCCACCATGTCCCTCGTGAAGGCGGCCAAGTCCTTGATGCTCTTTTTTTGTTCCTCCGGCATGCCCGAGATTTGAGTCTCGGCTAGCTCCCGGATCTTCTCTTTGAGCTCTTCTTCGCTCCGTCCTTCCTCGTTCATGGAAATGATCGTCTTCATGGCGTCCACGTCCTTCTGGACTTTCTCCGGCGCGGCGCCGTTGGCCCGGGCGATCAACTCCACCTGTCTGAGTATCACATCCTTTCCCGGGTGGCCAGGCCCGGAGAGGCAAATAATGAAGGCCGGAGCTTCTGATTTCGCAGCGGCCAGCGGGGCGACGATTCCTCCCTCGCTGTGGCCGCAGAGGCCGATTTGACCGGGGTTGATGTCGCTCCGGGATTGGAGATAATTCAGGGCAGCCAGAGCGTCCATGGCGAAGTCTTCCGAGGTCACGTCGAAGACGTTGCCCCCCGAGCCTCCCACCCCGCGGTCGTCGTAAAGAAGCACGGCGATGCCCTTTCTTGTAAAGTGGTCGGCAATGCCCTGGAAGATCTTCCAGCCGAAGAGCTCCTCGTAGCGATTCTGCGGACCGCTTCCGGTGATCATGATGACGGCGGGGTGCCTTCCCGGTTTCTTGGGGAGCGTCAGGGTGCCAGTGAACTTGATGTCGCCGTTATGAAAAACGACCTCTTCTTCGTTATAGGGGAGGGGCTCGTGGGGTTTCGCCGGCTCCTCCTTCGTTTTCTCCTCCGAACGGGTCAAGGCGAAAGTCCCCGCCATCCCCGCTTGCTGGAATTGCCCCGTGATTTTATCTCCCTCGATGACGCCTTTGAAATCGGCGACTCCTTGCGGCGATTCCAGCTTGAACGAGATCTTCGGGCCGTCGAGAAGGATGTCTTTGAGGGGCAGTCCGGTTGCGCTTTGAAGAGGAACGTCCATGGTGGCCTGAAGGACCCCTTTTTCGGTCTTGAAATGAACGACGATCTCGAGCTTCTGGCCCATGATCTCGATATTCCCCCTCCACGCGCCGTCCACTCCGCCCGCGTCGATGACCGAAGCCAGGGCGAAGCCGCCAAAGAGGAAGATGAATAAGAAGAGGATGCGTGCCGTTTTCATTCGAACCTCCTAAACAAGCGTTCTTACATGCGTATACGAGCCGACGGCCAAAGAGTTCCTCTGATCTCACGGCGAACTCGCTCAGGTTCAGGAAATACCTAGAATAAAGTGAGGGGCAAGGAGTCAGGAGTAAGGGGCCATCCTCTTAGATCCTAATTAGATCCTAATTTAATGTCCCTTTACCCCTGACCGCTTACCCCTTACTTCTATTTTTATCTTGGCCCGAAGTGGGAGAGGACGGCGGGAATGAGCGCGAGGACGCTCAGTGCTACCCAGGCGATGAGGAGCGGGATGAGCCACTTGGCCCACTTCTCCCAGCGCAACCGGGCCAGACCCATCACTCCCATCGTCACCCCTGAGGTGGGAAGCACCGGATTGATGTACTCGCACAATTGGTAAGCCAGGACCGAAGTCTGGCGCGTAATCCCGACCAGATCACCCAGCGGAGCCATGATCGGCATGGTCAGCGCCGCCTGTCCCGTGCCCGAGTGGACAAAAAAGTTGATAACACACTGGGAAGCGAACATCAGCTCCGAGGAAATGACCGGATGGAAGCGGGAGATCATCTTGGCCATGTAGAAGAGTGTCGTATCCAGGATCCGGCCGTCGGTCGCCACGACCAGCATCCCCCGGGCACAGCCGATGATCAGGGCTGCGTTCATCATGTCCTTGGCCCCTTCGACAAAAGACCGGCCCATCTCCTCCGAGCCCAGGCGGCCGGCGATCCCGGAAAAAATTCCCAGCGCCAGGAAAAGTCCGGCGATCTCGTACATATACCACTTATATTTCAGGATGCCGAAGACCAGGAGGAACATGGTGATGAGGAAGACGTAAAGCACGCGCTTATGATATTTCGTAACCTCGATCTTTTCGTGGCTGTTGAAATCGATGGCCAGCGTCTTTCGCCGTTCCTCGTCCTCCTCGAAGGTCGAACTCAACCTCGGGTTTTTTTTGACCTTAGAGGCATACCGGGTGACGAAGAAAATGGCGATCGCCGTCCCCACGACCCAGACGATCATCCGGTATCCCAGCCCTGAATAGAGCGGGAGCCCGGCGATTCCCTGGGCGATCCCGACGGTGAAAGGGTTGAAAAAGGCTCCGGCAAAACCGGACGCGGCGCCGAGAAAAGGCATGGCCACGCCGACAATCGTGTCATAGCCGAGGGAGAGCGAGAGCGGGACAAAGACAAGGATAAAGGGCATCGTCTCCTCACACATCCCCCAGATGGCCCCTCCCAGCGAAAAGAGAATCATCACCACCGGGATGAGGAGGACCTGGAGCGATTTGCTCCGCCCGAATTTCAGCGAGAGATTATGGATGAAGGCCGAAACCGCCCCGGTTTTCTGGATGATCCCGAAAACGCCGCCGGAGATAAAACAAAAGACGATGATCAATGAGGCGTCAACAAAACCCCTCAAGGGCGAAATGAACAGGGCGCCGATCCCCTGCGGATGACGCTCGGTCAGATGGAAGGAATTGGGCACCGGAACGAGCCGGCCGTCTTTCTCCACCTTCTGATATTCGCCGCCGGGCACGACCCAGGTGGCGATGACCGTCAGGACGACCATGATGTAGATGAGGATCAGCGTGTGGGGCAGCTTGACTTTTTTGAGGTTCATGGATGGACAACCTTTCGTGTCAGGAGGTTGAATCTCTGGCCGGGCAGGAGGACATGCATGAGGATTCCTTCCAGGCCGATGGACTGGTTGGCTAAGATCTTGATCTTCGCCCGCGCGAGATCGTAAATAATCACGTCCTTCTCACCGATCACCTCAAAAGTCTGGTCGGGCCTGACCAGGATCGCCGTGGCCTCGTCGATGCCCACGCCGAGGAGGGCGGGCTTCTCGGCCAGGACACTGACCAGCCGGTTGTGCCTCTTGCGCGTCGCAAAATGCTGATCGATGACGGCGACTTTGACCAGCCCGAATCCCCGGGTGGTGACGACATTCTTGGCCTGGAGGGTTTCGAATTCATGTCCTTCTTCGACCTTGCGCGTTTCATCGCCGGTGATCATGACTTCGCTCATCACGGCCGCGCCCGCGCTCGTCCCGCCGATGACACACCCCTGGTTATACAACTGGATGAGCCTTCTATGGATCGGGGTGTCCAACAGGACGTCCATCAGGCGCTGCTGAACTCCGCCTGAAAAGAAGACCCCGCCGACCTTGTCCAGGACCTGGGCGCTGTCTTCTTTGAGGGCTTCCTCCCGGGTCAGTTTCCGGACCTCGACATCCGTTGCGCCCAGTTTCTTGAATTCGGCGGCTTCTTCCGGCCCGACCTCGTCGGGCACCGAGCTGGCCATCGGAAAGATGACGATCTTCCCGCTCCCGAATTTTTTGGTTAGCTCGATGAAGCGCTTCATCATGCTCTCCGGACGGTGCCCGCCGCCGATGATGAACAGATAACCCTTGACGGCCGGCGCGGCACCCAAGGAGAGAGCCAAAGAAAGGACTGATAGGAGGACAAGCATTTTTTTGTTTTTCTTGCCGCTCATGCTTCCCTGCTCCATAATGAGCCACAGATTATAATACTTCGATCCGCGCCAGTCCACCGAACATCGTACCCCGCCAAAAAAAGTGAGCCCTGAGCAGTGAGCCGTGGGCAGTATAAAGGCATTGACTTGTTGACGTACTCCGTGTCATCTGTCCCATACCCGTGCACTGGCAGGAGTCAGGGCTGATGAGGAGCAAACGAAGGATGTCCTTTGGGGCACGTCCCCGAGCCCCATGTTTCGGTTTTCATGTGCTCAGCCTTCATTCCAGAAAAAGTACGCTCGGTCAAAGTCGTTACAGACAAGATTCCCGCCGATCTTTCTCAGCAGGGCGAGCGACCCGCGGTAGAGATAGACCTTGATCGGGAAAGCAGCTTCACCTCCGGCCGGCAGATCGAGGGCCCAGGACTGGCACTCCAGCTCGCCGAAGGCGAGTGCGCCCGGCTCGAGATGGCTGTAAAGCTGAATGGCATCCCCGTTGGTTTCCTGCTCTCCCTTGGGCCTGTCGGTGTACCGGGCCTGGGGTTTGACGGGAAAAGTCATGACCACGAGCGAATAGTCGTCTTCCCTTATTTTGCCCAGATAGGCAATCGCCCCTTGGGCACTTTCGGGCCGGATGCCGACTTTGTAGCGCCGGCTGCCGTCGATAAAGAAAGAGTAAGAAGCCGGGTTAGCCTTGACATAGTCCTGCGGGATCATCTCAAAGTAGGTCGCGCGCCAGGCGTCTTTTTTGACCTCACTCACCGGGACGACCATTGTCCCCCTGGGCGGAACCTGGATCAGGGACCAGAGGGCCAGGATCTTGTCGAGCCCGGCCCGGGAGTTGTTCTTGAGCTTGTGAATGAAATCAATCCCCAGGAATTGGTAGTTGGTTTCCTTGAAATTCGGGTCTTCTTTGAGGGGGTCATCCTCCAGCCTCATCTCCCGTGTCAAGGTCAGGTCATAGTTCTCCTTGCCGTCGTTCGAGGCCGTCCTAAAAGTGTTGGCCAGGACCAGCTCTTCGTTATCCTTGAACGAGACGACTTTATAGCTTCCCGGGTCGAGCATCGAAAAATCCCGATTTCCTTTCCAGTCGGGCCGGAAAATGAACCCCTTGGCTCCGCCCTCCGGAGAAACCCAGGAGCGCTGGCCCCCCAGGCCTTTGAGCACCTCGGGATGAACCCAGAAGAGGTTCTCCCCGCCGACGGAAACGGCCATGATCCTCCCACCGAACCTCGGGACGACCAGGAATTGATTGTCCTGGCTGTTGTGGAAAAGGAAATATTCGATCTTCTGAACTCTGAGTGCATCAATGGCAGATTTCAGGTTTTCCTTCTGACCTGCGTGGAGAGACATGAACGCTCCCATCGCAGTGGCGATAAAGATTGCCGACGCCCAAGGCTTTTTCATTCTTTCCTCCTCCCGGGAGAGATCTCGAGGACAAGATCTTCTCCACTTTTCACGGCCACGGGCTTATCCCACTTAAGGGAGAGCCCGCCGTCCTCTTTGGCGAGTGTAGGCTTGAGGCTGCGGCCTCCCACGCTTACGTTTATAGTTCTTGCACTCATGGCCGGAGAACCGGCCGGAGGGTGGAACAAAAACTCTTTGAGCTTCAGATCCCCAGAAGAAACATGAAGGGCGATTCGCGCCGTCCCGTCTGCTTCAAATCTCTGGGCATAGGTCCCCCAGCCCGAACCCGTGCTCCAGAAGGTCCGGAAATCCTGGGGATAGATCTCCGGCGCAAATCCCATCTTCAGGGCCGGCGCAGAATAATAAAATCCTGAGAGGGCAAGCAAGAGGCCCCAGGAGGACATTGCCCTGGCGTAATGATGTCCGCACTCCACCTCATCCCAGGGATTTCGCTTCAAACCGTCGTAGCGATCACGAGCGGCCTTGACCAGAGACAGTCCTTCCTCAAGCAATCCTTCATAGATGAGATGGGAGGCGACCTGGTATTCGATGCCGGTCCAGACCTCGTCCGAATAGGGAAAGGGAAGCGGCGGACGCCCGCCCTTCGGCCAGGTGCAGAGGAGGAGTCCTTTTTCGTCGCCCAGCGCGTAGGTTCTCTGGCAGTTGGAGAAATCGCGGAAATCGGTCAGGAAATTGTGATCATAGATGGAGCGAAGAGTGGACTGGAGCTTCTCCGGCGGGAGAAACCGGCCCAGCCCGGCGACCATGGCCAGCCATTGTCCGAGAAGCTGATCGGAGAGGCAACCGTCCCCGTACTGGTATTTTTTCTCCATCACTTGATTATATTTTTGGACGTAAAACTCCCCGTTCCAGAGCAAGTCGTTGTAGTTCTTTTTTCCCTTTTCAAGGATTTCGAGGTACGTCCTAGCCGATTCAGTGTCGCCGACGTATTCGGCCATCTTCGAACCGGCCAGGAGAGCTCCGAGGTAAAAAGCGCCCATCATGCTGTTGGGGCCGATGAATTCGATATCATATGTGTTATGCTGCTCGCCTTCCATAAGGCCATCTCGATTCGTGTCCCAAACCGTCCAGGCATAATCCAGCGCCTTCTTGGCCTGGGGCCAGACTTTCTTTAAGAATTCATCGTCCCCGGATACCTGCCAGTCCCGGTAGAGGTTGATGATCCGGCCCATCTGGCCGTCGGCCGCCGGACGGAAGTTCCAAAAGACGCCGCTCCGGAGCGGGAGCGAGGTCC
Source organism: Candidatus Aminicenantota bacterium (assembly GCA_963770045.1). Classification (GTDB taxonomy): domain Bacteria; phylum Acidobacteriota; class Aminicenantia; order Aminicenantales; family CAVYOD01; genus CAVYOD01. Next base: position 185,177 of record CAVYOD010000014.1, read on the forward strand.
GGAAGACCATTTCCCCTGTGGGTTTGACGTTGTTCAGGAAATCGGTCTCCCTGATCGACCTCTCCAGGCTCGGGAAAAGAAAGGCCAGGCTCTGCTCATAGTTCCAGACGTGGGCGCAGTTGAGCGGACAGCAGCCCCCTTTGTCCGAGCATCCTTCAAACCCGAAGAACTTGCCCTCTTCCAGCCAGAAGCAGGTCGTGGTCCGGATGATCGCAGCCTGGCTGGAAACAGCATCCAGAACATACGCGGGAAGAGTGGAAGAAAAGAAGTTATCCACAAACAGCCGGCTCTCCTTTTCAAGCTGAGGCAAGTTTTGAACCAGGTATGCGGCGGATGTCCAGGCGTCGCTGAATTTCGTGGCGTAATGGTTCTTGTAGATCTTGCCGCGCTGGGAGTCGACGACGTCAAAATAGTCCAGGAAGTTCGGGAAATTCCAGGACAGGACGAAGGGGAGTGTGACTTCGCCGTAAGGAGACAGGGTGGCGACAAGACCCAATGTCCCGATGTCCGTTCGTTTATCTGGAGAAGGGCTGGCCTCATCTAGGTTCTTGAGCATTCCATCGTCCCCGAAATCATCCCAGAAAACCTGGAGATCGTCCCACCATTCGCCGCGGGTCCAATGGGAGAGGTAGGTGATCTCCTTCCACGGTGTCGCCAGGGCTACGGTTCCAAAGGCAGGAGAATCGGGCGTAACTTTTTTCGAAGCCATGAAAAGCCCGGAGAGGTTAACCTCTTTTTTGATTTCGTTGACGTTCTGGCCGAATTTCTCATTCTCGATCGAATTGAGCTCGCCCTGGCCGTCGAAACCGACCGGGTTCAGGATCGACCCCGCAACCGTGACTTTCGCCGGAATCGGGCTCAGGTTCTTGAGGCGGAAACGGAGGATGACCGCGGGGATGCCCGATTCTTCAGGCTTGAGCGGGATGAAGGGATTAAAGGCTTCGAGTGTTATCTGGACCGGGATCTGGCTATCGCTGAGCTCAATCTCGGCAAAAGGATATTTTCCCGTGAATCTGGCTTTTTCCATGCGGGGGAGGCCGGGGACTTCTTCGCGCCGGAACCCGAAGCCCGTGGTGAAGGGAGGACTCAGCGGCCCCTCCAAAACACGGACAACGGGCCGACTGCCTTTTTGCTCAAAATACAAAGAGAAAAAGGTGAAGGGAAGGTTGATGCCCTTTCCGGGGCGGTTGAAGATCTCCCAATCGCGTAGGTTTCCCCTGCCCCCGAGGGAAATGGTCCCGGTCCCGATCCCGCCCAGAGGAAATGCGATCTCGCGCAGCGCCGCTCCTTCGAAAACCTTTTGCTCGCCCAACCGGAAAAGATCTTCGCTGGAGAAAACCCGTTTGGCCGTCTTTTGCCTGTCGGCGCCGGCCCAGGCCACCCCAGGCACCAGGAAAATCAATCAATAAAAGAGAGGTTAAATCACAATCGGGGCGAACGAATTGAGATTTTTTTTGGCCATATCTTTCCCTCCCCTCGCGAACAAGATCATACCGAAAATTTCTATAGGAATGAAAAAGAAAAGTCAACATACATCAATATGTGAGGGGTCAAGAGTCAGGGGTGAGGAGTTTTTTATGAGCTATGAGCCATGAGCTTGTTTTGGCTTTCCAGGATTTCTTCGATTTTATCCTTCATGTCTTTGTAGTGGGTGCCCTGCCAATAAACCCTGCCGCAGCGGGGACAAAGCGAAAAGCGGGTTGCGTGTTCACAGACGAAAGGGGGGACAAGATTCCTGGCAGCTTCTCGGGAGATCACACGGAGAGGGACGTTGCATTCGAGACAGCGAGTGTAGGCCGAGACTTGGCCCCAGAGGTCAAACTTGTCCAGGACCTCGCGGACTTGCACTTTCCACTTCTCGCTGGACACGAAAAGGTTCTTTACGCCCTTCGCTTTCTGGATCAGGGCAGTGTCGCGGGTGAGGAGGGTGCGGTCCTCTTTCTGAGCGATGGCCAAAAGCTCGTGGTCCTCAATCCGGCGAAAAAAAAGAACATCAAAACCCAGCACTTTGAGCCATCTGGCCAGCTTCCCGAGCATGCAGTCGACGATGAATTTCATGCGCTTCGGGCGCTTCTCGCCTCTTAAAGTCCCAAGAATTGAATGCTGACGCCCGAAACAAAGATCATGGCCCCGGCCAGGGCGTGGGAATATCTCTCCAGCCGGCCGAGGCGGATGAAGCTTATCCCCCAGGACGAGACGGCGATGATGGTCAGCATAGTGAGAATGGTCGCAAGGCCAAAGGCCGCGGTGACGACGGCCACGCCTCCCAGGTTGTGCTGGGCTGCCGGATACATGACCAGTGGGATCAGCGGCTCGCAGGGGCCGAAGACGAAAATGGTAAATAGGATCCAGGGAGTGATGTTGGCCTTCTCTTCTTTTCGCTGATGAATATGGAAATGTTCATGTTCATGGACATGGGGATGGTCGTGCTCTTCCTCGGTTGTGTGCTGGTGAGGATGGCAGTGGGGCTTGTTTCTCCAGGCCCGACGCAAACCCCAGAGAAAATAGGCCAACCCGAATCCGATGAGGAGCCAGGCGGCGAGGCTACCGCGGAACGTCTCCACGCCTTTGAGCTTCGTGACGGCGATTCCCAGGGCGATGCCGAGGAAACCGAGCAGGACCGAGCTCAGGACATGGCCGAGCCCGCAGAGAAGGGAAATGAACAGGGTCTTGGAAAGGGGCCAACGCCTGGCGCGGCTCATGACGATAAACGGCAGATAGTGGTCCGGACCGATCACCGTATGGATGAAGCCGATGGAGGCGGCCGTCGCGGCCAATATAAGAATCGAGCTATTCATCTTTTCCTCGAAGTCAGAGTTCCTTCCACGTCGCCTCCGGCTCAAACATGGTGGACGGTAGGGGATTCGAACCCCCGACCTCGGCGTTGCGAACGCCGCGCTCTCCCAGCTGAGCTAACCGCCCACACTGCCTTAGAAAATACCATTTTAGCAGATTTTTTTCTACAAACAACCAAGCCTTTCTAATTTTGGATCTACGGGGAGTCTAAAATTGGGGTCGGGCCTGCCTAACTAATTGATAGTTCATAAATTGATTTGATTTTAGGGCGGCAAAAAATGGCCTTAAAGTCCATTCTGGGGTATGGAATTTTCGCGCTAAGATATTTGCGGGTTATCTTAAAATAGCATTTTTGCCGCCAAAAAGGATGATTTAAGGGCGATTTCGGAAAGAAATTGATTCCCATTTCCAATGAAATGAACTAGATAGTTCGGTCCACCCGAACATGTACCCCGAACATGTCCTAGACCGATTTAAGGGGGGCGTGTCACCAGACAACCGTTTTATGATTTGGATGGCGGTCCTATTTTTACAGGAGGCGTTTTGGCCCGACTTTCGTTCGCCATGCCTGGAGAGAATCGGGCAAAACCGGTCTGCCCGGTCCATTTCGACTGAGAAATAAACCCTTCTATTGATTTGATCGTAGTAAGAGTAGAGATACGAGCTTGAGATCTCCAATGAGAAAGGGGTTACCGTATGAAACGAAAAATCAATCTGTTCATGATCTTGATGTTTTGCGTTCAGATAGCGGGAGCACAGGACGTTCGGTTTAGAAATTATGATGATGTCCTTTTAGAAATATATCAACAGTACGACGAAAACAAGGTCGATTTGAAAATTCCCGCAGAAGTAATCCGCGCGGACATAGATTTGTTAGTTAGAACAATTGAAGAAATTGGAGTAGACCCATATATCAATCTATCAAAGGACGCATTTTATAAAGAGATCAAAACATTAAAAGACGGAATTGATCGCTCTTTGACCAGACGCGAGGTTATGTTGCGATTTGTGCCCGTAATCAACGATTTGCGACTTAGCCACACACTCGTTTTTATCCCTTGGAAAATTTTTGAGGAAAAAGCACTGTATGACAAGAACAAGGGGAAATATCTTCCTCTTAATGTCAAGATTGAAGATAACCGACTCTGGATTGCTGATAACTACTCGCAAACGAGAATTCCAGTTGGGGAAGAGATAATTGCCGTTAATGACGTAAAATCGAAAGCCATTATTGATAATTTGTACAGATATGCGGAAGGTGCAACAAAATATTCAAAACTGATGGATATTCAAGATAGTTTCCCGATTCAACTATGGTGGATTTATGATTTCAAAGGACCTTTTAAAATTAAAACGAGAGATTCCGTATACACCCTCAATGGGTTAACTTCAATTGAGTTAAAGACCCTGAAATCGAAGAGTCAGAATCAAGAAGCGAAAAAGAAAAAGCAACAATATGAATATAATCAAATTGATCCAACGACGAGTTTATTGAATTTCAGGGACTTCGCAATAAAAGATGAGGCAAAATATTACGCTTTTCTTGAATCGGTTTTCCTCCAATTAAGAAATAAATCCATAAAAAACTTGATCATTGACGTAAGAGATAATCCCGGCGGCGGGGATGATTATGGCATCGAAATAATAAAATACTTGTACCATCTGCCTTTCAAGGCTTATTCAAAGTTTTACTATAAAAAAAGCAAGATTCTGGAAGAGTTCTCTTACATGTTTCTTTATCCCGAGGCTAGAAACAATCCCAAAATGAGGAAGGCAGCGAATTGTATGGGGGATTGTCAGGAAGAACATGATTATGGAACATATTATGAATGTGAAAATAAAGCACATGATCCTAAACCCGACCCGATAAGATTTAAGGGAAATGTATATGTTCTATCAAACTATAAAGTTTATTCAGCTGGAAACTGTTTTGTCGGGCTGATAAAAGACTATCGAATTGGGAAAATAATAGGGACAGAAACAGGACAAAGCATGTCAAATGATGGTCAGCAATGCTGGTTTTTTCTCCCACACATTAATGTCTTGGCCGGGGGGTCCACAACTTTGTGCATACGGCCGAATGGTGACCCAAGCACAGCGAGAGGGATAATTCCTGACTATGAAGTGGTTCAGTCGGAGGAAGATACAAAAAAGGGAGTGGATACGGTGATGGATTTTACAATGAAATTAATAAAAACAAAACTGAGCCCAACAAAGCGTATAAATTAGTGCTTATTTCACTGTGTATTTTGGGGTCGGGCCTGCTAACTGATTGATAATTCATTAACTAACTAGATCTTGGGCGGCAAATCATGGCCTTAAAGTCAATTTGCGGGGTATGGAATTTTCGCGCTAAGATCTTTGCCGGTTATCTTAAATGGTTCTCTTCCATCTTGATGTGGGCTAATCGAAGCATAGCTTTCCAGCTACGAGAAACACGATGGAGCGAAGATAAGCGACATGCTTGAAGCCGTAAGCTCTTTTCATCGCCGTCTTAATCGTCGAGTTCAGCCCGTTCCACTACGCCGTTCGTTATCCGACAGGTCGTATAACTGACGACTCCGTTCCAGATAGCGCTTTATCGCCTTGGCCACCTCGACAATCGGCTTCAGGCGGCTATGGGTCGCCCAAAAATACCAGCGCTTCAAGATAACAGGCCGCGTGGGCCGGCTCCTTCAACTCCCAAAACCTGCCAAAGCCAGCTTGATGTGATACGCCCGGGCTGTCTTCAGATCCAAACGTTTCAACTCCTCCAGCTGTTCCTCCTGCTCACGAGTCAGGCTTCCGGGGATTCCTCAGCCAGAGATACCTCGTTTTCTTCAGCGCCTTATTCTCTTTCTTGTTTTGAGCGAACCTTCCTATTTTGATGGTCTGGTCCTGCTGGTGCATGATGTGATAAGTGATCAAACTGACTAGACCTTGGGACTGGGAAAGCTTATGGCCTTAAAAGCCATTTGAGGGTATGGAATTTTCGCGCTAAGATATTTGCGGGTTATCTTAAAATAGCATTTTTGCCGGCAAAAAGGATGATTTAAGGGCAAATTCGGAAAGAAATTGATTCGCATTTCCAATGAAATGAACTAGATAGTTCGGTCCGACCCCGAAATTCATTACGGCTTGTGGGTCACCTGGGGCCCCTCATTCCATCGGGTGATCCGGAAGACGTGGTAGAGGCATGACGAAAAACAGATGACCGCGGCGATGAGGAGCGTGATGAAAATGCCTATGTTCGTCCAATCGGCCAACAGCTCGGTTTTAGGCACGGCCGCGGCCCTGGAAGTCACTGCCCTCCACTGCACATAAACTTCCGCCCAGTGCGCGTTGAGCACCAAACCCAGCAGGACTGCCGCGATGCCGTTTATCGCTGCTCGAATTCCAAGGCGCAGCCGTGTCCAGCGCGGCCGGACGAGATTAAAACAGGCCATCGCCATTCCGGCCAGAAGCAGCAGCAGGATCGGAACGTAGAAGCCCTGGTGGAAGGTCTGCCAAACGGGCCCCGGAGTCCACAAGACGCGGGCACCCTCATTGATATATACAGCCGGGAATCTCAGCACGCCAACCCACCACAGGGCGAAAAGTGCGTCCGTGACCAGCTCCGAGATGGAGGTAGCACGGGAGATGCGGGACCGGTCGCGGACAGCCGGCAGTTTGCGCGGATCCCATCTTTCCAGGAACTTGGATTTCGCCTGTATCCGGTCGGCGACGGCAAAGCCAACTGTAATCATCCCGAACAAATAAAAGGCTAAATTCCACCATGTCGAGAGCGTTTTGATCAGTTCGGGGCCGGGATGCGCGGCACGATAGGAGGGGACGAAAGCGACAAGAGAGATCCAGACGACGAGCCACGGCACCAGGTAGACGAAAAGAACGAGCTTCAACACGAACCGGTAAATAGGAAACAAGACCGGGCCGATCAAATGACGCTGAGGAAGATATCGTTCGGCCACGAAAACCGGCGGCCCGTAGCGCTTGAGGACGGCCGCGAGTTCAGCGTCGTCCAGAGCGCGGCCGAGTTCGGCTTCTTTCTCGTCGATGTGTGAGCGGATGTCCTCCGCCAGTTCCGCGGTGATGTCCTGTTTTTGGGCCTTGGGCAGCCAGAACTTAACAGCCTGCAAGTAACGGTCGAGTAGTTCCATGAAGTTGCTCCTTAAAGAATCCCACCCAGAGAGGCATTGATACTCCGCCACTCGGCGAGAAGCTGTTCGAGGATCGCGCCGCCATCGGTGGAGAGCCGGTAGAAACGCTTGTTGCGCTTGTTTTCCTCGCGCCATTCGCTGATCAATAAGCCCTGGCTTTCCAGGCGGCGGAGAAGCGGATAAAGGGTGCCTTCTTCGATGGCCAGGCCGTGGTCAGCCATGGACTTGCGCAGGGTATAGCCATATTGCTCTGTCCGGAGCTCGGCCAGCACAGCCAGCACCAAGCAGCCGCGCCGCAATTCGAGGCGGAGGTTTTCAAAAAGTTCTGTATTCATCTTTCATACTGTGTAATTAATACCATTTTACACATAGTATACTGCGTATAGTATAATTGTAAAGTCTTTTTTTATTTAATCTAAAAAAGGGACCGCCCTCTTGGGGGATGCGACAGATCAGGCGCGAACTTTCTTTGGGTGGGTTTTTTTGTAGCTATATTCAAGAAGGGCAATCAGGCTTTCCGGGGGAAGATCGATGAACTCGATCCCCATCTCGAAGAGCTCTCCGTCCTCGACGCTCCTTACCCACCGCACCTCTCCCTTTGTCTTGATCATTTTTTTGACCTTTGACAGAGGCAGCTCGACGCTCAGGAGCGTCGCGGCTGGAAATGAGCGGCTGGACAAGATCCTGCATCCCCCGGGCGAAATGTCTTCGGTCAGCACGCAGTAAGGTTGGCTTTCTGCCTGGCCGGCGGATTCGCCAAGGGGCTCGAGTATAACCTTATTCTCTGCCGAAACCCGGACTTCCCTTCTCCTATCTTTAGGAAATTTTGGGTCCTTTTGTTTCACCTTGTTCCGCCGTCCTGGTTTGGAGAAAAAGGGTTATTTTTTATAGGTAAATTCCAGGAGGTCCAGCAGGCTCTCCGAAGAAGGGTCGATGAATTCCAACCCCACCTCAAACGACTTTCCCTCCTCGAGGTTCCAAATCCACTTCACCCTGCCCCGCAAATCCAGGGGTTTATCCTTCTCCGGCAGGGAAAACTCGACGTTGACAACGGCTTCCGGTGGAATCGCTTCCCCGATCACGATCTTCATCCCTCCGGGTGAAGTATTTTTCGCGATCCCGGGCAGGACTTTAGTGCATTCGGGGCCGGATTCGGGGGGGACGTACTTCAAGATGATCTTGGTCTCTTTGCCCTTTCGAGCGTCTTTTCTTCTTTCTTTCATTTTTGTCATCTCGCCGGTCAAGTATGGCGCTAGGTCTTCGTCTTTCATAGCTTCTCTCATCAATTTGGTCGGCAACAGTTTGATTTTGTTGAAAAGTTTCAATTTCCGCTCCCTGCTGGAAAAGAAATTAGCACAGAGGCTCGTGGATGTCAATCCGGGAGGAGGAGGACCGATCCCGCCCTGCTAAGCTTTCGGGAGCGCTTCTTTGACCCTGGCTGGAGTCATCGGGAGCTGGAAGAGCCGCGCCCCTGTGGCATCAAAGATCGCATTGGCCAGAACTCCTCCCATACAGACGATCGGCGGTTCGCCTCCGCCCGTGGGCGGCAGGTCTCCGGTTTTTACCAGCACGGCATCGATCCTGGGAAGCCAGGAGAATCGGGGGAGCTCATAGGTATCGAAATTGAGATCGGTGATCCGGCCATCTTTGAAATGGATCTCCTCGCTCAGGGCATATCCCAGGCCCATCATGGCGCAGCCTTCGATCTGGATTTTTGCCCCCTCGGGATTCACCACCAGACCCATGTCCTGGGCTGTCACAACGCGCAAGACCTGAACATGGCCCGTGACCGTATCCACCTGCACCTGGGCCATCGTGGCCACATACGTCCCCATATAATCAGCGCAGGCCAATCCCTGGCCGAGGCCGCTGGGCGCTTTAGACGCCCTCCAGCCGAACGTGTTGGCGGCAGCGTTGATCACCGCTTTCATCCGGTCATTGCTCAGATTCTTGAGCCGGAACTCAAGAGGATCCATCCCCGCCTTAGAAGCCATGATATCGATCTGGGATTCCCTGGCGAAAGTGTTGGTGTTGACGGCCGGAGCGCGCCAGGCCCCAACACCGAAAGGATGGGCGCTCGACGCGCCGCGCATCCACTCACCGCGGACAGTTGTCCGGTGATTGGGGATGGAATAGAACTGCTGCGCGCCACGCTCGCCGGCGTAGAAGACGGTGTAGTCCCAGAACACTATTTCGCCCGTATCTTTGATTCCCGACTGGATCTTCACCACCGCCGCCGGCCGGAAGGTATCCTCAAAGAATTCGTCGGCCCGGCTCCAGGTGACGTTGACCGGTTTCCCCACAAGCTTGGAAAGGCGGGCTGCTTCAACGGCCTGTTTGTTTCGGGTCTTCCCGCCGAATCCTCCTCCGACAAAAGGCGCGATGACGTGGACATTCTCGGGGGGAAGCCCCAGGGTCTGGGCGATCTCGTCTCGGGCCATGAACGGCGCCTGGCTCGAGGGCCAGACGGTGACCTTGTTTCCTTCGACTGAGACGAGGGCGGTGTGAGTTTCCATGGCCGCGTGGGCGACATAGCTGTTGTAATAGGTCTGGTCAAAGGTCTTCGCCGCCGATGATTTTCCTTCCTCAAGGTTCCCGGCCTGGGCAGTCGGTTGCGCCTCGGGCGCTACGGCAAGCAGATGGTCAAAGATCGTTTTATCGTCCGGACCGGGACCCGGCATTTCCCATTCAGCCTTCAGCTTGCCGAGAGCTTTCTGGGCCTCGTCAGGAAGCGCGTGGAGAGCGGCGATCAAGTCCCCGTCCCGGACGACTTTGGCCCCGGGGTGACTCTCGGCGGCAGAAGTGTCGACAGATTTCAGCTTGGCGCCGTGGGCCGGCGGCCTGAGGATTTTCGCGTAGAGCATCTCGGGAAGCCTCATATCTCCGGCATATTTTGCCTTGCCGGTAATTTTATCGGTGGCGTCTCGCCTCAAAACGGGCTTTCCCATGACCTTGAACTGGGATGGCGCTTTGAGCACCGGTTTGCCCTCGAGGTGCCGCTCGATTCTTTTTCCCTGGGTGAGCTCCGAGTAGGCCACTTTGACGTTGGAGTTCGAACGATCCGAGACGATCCCGTCTTTGACCTCCAGCCGGTCGAGGGGCAAGGAGAGCTTTTCGGATGCGAGCTGGAGGAGAACGGCCCTGGCTTCGGCGGCCGCCGCCCGCAGCGCCTGGCCGAAATTCCTGGTCGTCTGAGACCCAAAAGTCCCCATGTCCCAGGGGCAGAGCGCGGTGTCGCCCATGACCATGTCCACCGAATTCAAGGCAACATCCAGCTCGTCTGCGAGCTCCATGCCCAGCGATGTGATCGGCCCCTGTCCCATCTCGATCTTCCCGGTGAAGAGCGTGACCCGTCCATCCTCGCCCACCCTGAGAAAGGCGTTGAAATCGGTCGGGAGTCCCTGCCCCGTTCCCCGGCGCCGCGCCTCTTCCTGAAGAGCCTCAAGGTCTCCGAAATTAAAGAAGACAAAGACCCCGCCGCCCAAGCCGCCCATGAGCTTGATGAATTCCCGCCTGTCCATCTGGAACCCCTGTTTGCTCATCTCACTCCCCCTCTCAGCCCGTAAACGACTTCCACAACAGCCTGAACGATCCGCTGGTGAGCGCCGCAGCGGCAGAGGTTACTATCCAACCCCTGGATGATCTCATCGCGAGTGGGATGAGCCTTTTTGTGAAGGATACTGTATGCCGTCAGGATCATCCCCGAGGTGCAGTAGCCGCACTGAAACGCATCGCTCCGGGCGAAGGCTTCTTGAAGCGGATGAAGCCTGTCCTTGCCGGCCAAGCCTTCGATCGTGAGGACGTTCTTGCCCTTGATATTCTTGATCGGAAGCTGGCAGGACCGGACGGCCGCATCGTTGACAAGCACAGTGCACGCGCCGCAGAATCCTTCTCCGCAACCGAACTTCGTCCCGGTCAGCCCCAGGTCCGTGCGGAGAACCCAGAGCAACATGCGTTCCGCATCGACGCTGAGACTGACGGGTTTGCCGTTGAGCTTAAATGAGATGGTCTCGATCATGTGGACCTCCCCGGAATGAAAAGGATTGTTTTTGATTATAACATAACGGTGGACGTTCCCCAAGAACATGTCAAGGAGCGAAGGAGGGTTACAAATGCTAATCTCGCGCAAATCTTATGAAGCCGTTTTTCTGCTCACCGCTCACTGCTCACTTCTCACTTCTTGATGCGATTTGACCTTTGGGCAGCAAGCTGTTAAATAGGAAATATGAAGATCTTCGGAAAGGAACCGGCGCCAAGAAAAGGCAGCCTCGACCTGGGTCGAGCGGCAGTGAAATATTCCATCGAACGATTCAGGTCGGGCTACAGGATGACCGGGACGATCCAGGGGCGACCGGGAAAAGTCGAAGTCTTGCGGACCGACGCTCCTCCCAGCTTCCTGATGAACAATTGGCAATCCTGGGGTCCGATGCAGAAGGTCGCCGCACAGTCGAGGTTTCCCGAGCTGGAGGAGATCTTCCTGGACAAGAGGGCCTTCGTGTTCACACCCATGCCGGAGATCTCGCGCCGGAGCCTGGTGAGCGATTATTTTGTCGCCTGGGAAAAAAAGCTTCTGGGCTTTCTCTCGTCGAGAATCGGTCATCCTTTTTTTGTGGTCGAAGGGAATGAGCTCGTCGGCTCCATCGATTTTTTTGATTCAGTTTTTGACGATCCCGTCAGGATGGAGCCGCTCGTCGTCCTCGGCGGAGAGCTGGCCGAAGACCTGTTGGAAAGGTATGCCTTGCTCATCAACGCCGCTCACCGGATCAAGATCAATCCCTGGAATCCCATCGGCTGGTGCAGCTGGTATCACTATTTCGGAAAGCTCGAATGGGGCGACGTCGCCAAGAACCTGGAGATCGCCGAGAAGGATGTAGGACTCCCGTTCGAGGTCTTTCAGGTCGATGATGGTTACGAGTCGGACATCGGAGACTGGCTGACCGCCAAGCCTGGCTATCCTCCGCTCGGGGAGCTGGCCGGAGCCATCAAGAAGAGGGGCTTCAAGGCCGGGATATGGACAGCGCCTTTCAGTGTCGCCGAGACTTCGCAATTTTATCATGACCACCCCGGCTGGTTGGTCAGCGAAGGGGGCGTCCCCAAAGTCTGTTATAAAGGATGGGGAAAACAGATCTACGCATTGGACACTTCGAATCCTGAGGCAAAGAGCTGGCTCTTCGAGACCTTCCGGAGACTCAAAAAAGCCGGGTTTGAATATTTCAAAATCGATTTCTTGTTCGCGGCGGCGATGCCGGGGACGAGAGCAAAGCGCATCTCTCCGATACAGGCCTACCGCGAAGGACTTGGCCATCATCCGGAAAGCGGTGGGAGACAGCTTTGTTTTGGGTTGCGGGGCACCCTTGCTGCCCTCGGCGGGGTTGGTGGATGGGATGAGGGTCGGGGAAGATACCGCGCCTTACTGGAAGACAAGGCCCTCGCCGTTCCAGGGCCCGAATGCTTATTTTGCCCTGAAGAACGCGCTCATGCGCCAGTTCATGCACAAGAGACTGTGGCTCAACGACCCTGACTGTTTGCTGCTCCGGCCTAAAGAGGTTGAGCTGACGGAGGAAGAGAGAAGGCTTTACGCCCTGGCCGCAGGCGCCCTAGATAATATGCTCATCGACAGCGATGATCTGGAGTTGGTCGGCCGGAAGGAAAAAGAGTTGCTCGCCGCGGCCATAAGCCTGCGGGGAGGCGAAGCGAGAGTCTATGGTCTCCTGGATGACGATTTCTACCTGATCGAGTCCCGCGGCGGACCCTCCGGCGATATCATCCTCGCCGCGAATCTCTCGGACGGGAACAAGATTTACGAAGGAATATCCACTCCGGCCAGGAGCGCACAACTCATCCGCGCTTAGATAGCTCCTGGGCTCATGACACCTTGACTTTCCCCCCTTATGCTGGCTTAAAACACCACCTTTTTTGGTTCCCGAGACCGGGCCGCACCTTTCAGGCTCCCCGTGGCAATCTCTGAAAATATCCAAATATGTTCCGTTGTCAAGGGGTTTGGAGCGAATGTCACATGATGTCACTTTTTGTCACTTATTGTCGGGTGAAATTGTTCCGAAAACGGCCCCGCTATTGACTTGAATATTTGAAATTATCTAAAATGAGGTACATCTACTTTAATCAAATAACCTACTTCCATGGTCGAGGATCGAGAAAAAGACGGTCTTCTTGGCTCCTGGAAAGAGATCGCCTCCTACCTCGGGGTCGATAAACGCACCTGCTATCGATGGGAACAGAAACTGGGATTGCCCGTCCACCGGATCGAAGGGACCCAAAGGTCAAGAGTTTTTGCCTATAAGGACGAGCTCGATCGTTGGCGGGAAGAGCGGCCCGGGGACAGAACCAGGCTTCAACCGGGATCCCCGCCCCGCCCGGGGCTGCAGAAAAGCTATTATCTGGCCGCGGCGATTGTCGTCATCGTCGTCATATTTTATCTCGAGCTGAGGCCCACCAGAAGCCGGGAGCCTCTGGATTTCAGGATCGCTGGCTCGGCACTCATCATCCTGAACGATCAGGGAACAGAGCTCTGGCGTTTCAACACAGGTCTAGAAAACCTTCTCGAAGAAAACAGCTATCGCCAGCATTTCCAGATGAAAAGGAAGGGCGCCGGTGATGTCACACTCCATCCCTATCTGTTGATCAAAGACATCAACCGAGACGGGAAGAAAGAGGTCCTCTTCAGCACCCAGACCCAGGACGAGTTCAATGAGGGATCCCTTTTCTGTTTCAGCGACAACGGCAAGACTCTATGGACGTTCACCGCCGGGAAGGTCATGAAATACGGCCCTGAGGTTTATACATCTGACTATAGGATTATGGGTTTCGATGTCTCTGATCTGGACAGTGACGGTCGGACAGAAATCGTCATCTTTTCTACGCAGAGGCATTTCTTTCCTTGCCAACTGGCCGTCCTCGAAGCCAACGGCCATCTGCGAGGAGAATACTGGAATGCCGGGCACATTTCAGACATCGCCTGCGCCGACATCAACGGCGACGGGGAGAAAGAAATCCTGGCCGTGGGCCAAAATAATGAACACGACAAAGGCTGCTTCCTCGCCTTCGACCCGACCGAGGTCGGCGGAGGGTCACCCCAAAAAGTCGAAAAGTACGTCTGCCCGGAGCTCGCGCCCGGAACCGAGAAAGAATACATCCTCTTTCCGCGGACCGATGCGGATCTTCAGGCTGCCCTCAATGAGGCCATGGAAGCGATCGAAATACTCAGGGATAACCGAATCATGGTCCGGGCCCACATCTCCAGGCTGCTCTTCAACTTTGACTACGGCCTCAACCTTCAGGAGGTCGGAGCAGCCATGAGTTCGAAGCGCTCCATCGTAAGGTTTCTGAAGAAGGGAAAATAAGATCCGTCCTGGACGACGCCTACTTCAAGAGGCTGGGGCGCGACCTGCTTTACTGGGACGGCCGGGGCTGGACGACCACCCCCGCTCTCGCCAACCCCTGGAAAATCCGATCGCGCCGTTGAGGCCGCGACGGTCTCACCTCACTCGTTCCTGGCAATCTCAATTCTCAGCTTGGCATCGAGATCCCGGGGGTGCGTTCGGCAATGATGCTCGATCTCGCTCGCGCCCCGGTGGGCCTTGTGATAGAGCCAGCCTTGGGTCATGAGATAGCGCTCATGAAGCTCGTGGAGGAGGACAAATTTCCGCTCCCCGGGACTCAGGTCGTCGTCGAGCCAGACCTCCTGTTTCGGGATCCAGGGATAGACCTCGTGATGCCCGCCTTCGGTAAAATCAATGAAATAGATGTCCCTGACCATCTCACCATTGATAATCCAGACCTGGACCTTGCCGCTGTAGGACTTGAGAAGCCTCTCGTGGAGAGCCCTATCCTTGTGTCTGCGAACTCGACGAAAGTAGGCCGACCTCTTGCGCTCTTTCTGCTCTTTCCGGTCGGCTTTATCCAGGGCTTTATCATAGCTCATCCCAGAAGCCATGCGCCGATACTCGACCAGGAGGTGGTCGACGAAGAAGTCCTCTTCTCCACGGCGGCATTCATGGTCGATCCAGAATTCGTTTTTGGGTATGAATCGGAACCTGAAGTGCTGGCCGAAATTTGTGAATTCCTCGTCGATATGCTCCCTGATGTAGCAGCCATCGACGATCCAGACCGTGAAACCGGCGACCATGCCATATTTCTTAAGGTAAGGTTTTTTCACCGTCTCTCCCTCCCCTTGTAACGACTCTGAAGTCCATTAAGAACACTAACACAGGGGACGCAAGCTGTCAAAATTCAAGATAGAGTGAGCACTGAGCTATTAGTAGTGAGCAGTGATTCCATAAGAAATGGAGAGCACTATGAGAGAGGGCGAAGGGTGGGTGGTGAAGAAGGCCGTCTTCCGGGCTCTACTTTTCCTTGACAATTTCGACGAGCGTCTCCAGGGCGCGGGGGTCATGGCTCTCTCCGAGCCAGAAGATGGCCTTCTTTCGGATGCGAGGATCGGGATGGGTCTTGGCGATCTTGATCAGCTCGGTGACTCCCTCCTCTTCGGGAAGCTGAGAAAGCGCAAAGACGGCCTGTTCCTGAATCTCGGGGCTGCTATCTTTGTAGGCAAAGTCGCGAAGGGCGGCCTCGGCTTTCTTTGAAGCCTGCTCACCCAGCCAGAAGATCGCTTCGCGACGGATCTTCGCCTCGCCGGAATTCCGGGCCAGCTCGATCAGGGCGTCAATCGCTGAAGCGAGCTCGAGCTGACTGATGCCGAAGACGGCTTCCTTGCGCACCTCCTGCTCACGGTCCGTCCGCGCCGCCGCGAGCAGGAGCCGAAGAGCCGCTTCATCCTTCTGCTGACTCAACCAGAAGACCGCGTTCTTCCTCAGGTGGACGGGTTCGTCACTCTTTAAGATTGTTTCAAGGAAAGGAATGACGAGCAGTCGGAGAGCCATGGATCCCGGCCGCGGCTATCAGATCCTCTCTGGCCTTCTGCAATTTCTCTTTTCCATAGAGCCCACGAAGCGCGGCCAGGCTCTGCTCATCCGTCGCTTCTCCCAGCCAGAAAAAGGAAAGGCCTTCCAGGTCAAAGGCGAGGCTGAGATTGCTCATCCCGACTCTTTGAAGACCTCCAGCCTGGCCAGGGCCGTATTTAAAAAGTATGGCCACCTCTTTCCAGACCTGCTTTTCCTGTTTCGAAGACTCAGCCGGTTTCTCCAGGTCGTCGAGGGCGGCCCGTGCGGCCTGTCTGACCTGTTCACGGCCCGAAAGCTGCGGAAAGGCCGATTTCTTCCCGGAGATAATCTCCTCAAGAGTCATTTCTGAGACCGGTTTCGGGCAGGAGAAAGAACCGATGAACGACCGTTCCCCCATCAGCCGCCTGATGGAGTAGCCGATCCAGCAACTTTCTTTAAGGCCCCTCTTTCCGGCCTCACCCAGCGCCCAGCCCAGCCTTTGGCTCAGGGGCCCGGCGAGGTCAGGGCAAAGGATGACCTCGCGGGGCGGCCGTCCTCCGGCCAGCGCCCCCGCCAAGAGGAGCGGGCCCAAGACAAGCAGGAGCCTATTTCTCTTCATTTTCATTGATGTCCTTCTTTTCCAGGATCTCCATCAAGGCCGCCTTGGCCTTCGGCGTTCCGATCTCGCCCAGGGCCATGACCGCGGCCGTGGCCATCTTGCTGTCCTTTTCATTCTTCGCGATAGCGAGGAGGATCGGGACGGCTTCATCGCTTTTTGTTTGACCCAGTCCCCAGATCGCCGTCTTGCGGAGCTCCGGGTCCTTTTCATCCTTCAAAACCTGGGCGAGAAGGCCGACACTCGCCGGGCCTTCTTCGTCCGTGAGAGTCGTCAGCACGGCCTTCTTGACGGAGGTAAATTTTGACTTCCGCATCAGGTCGAGCAGCGGCTCTTTTCCTTTGTCCTTGAAGACGTCTTGGAGAGCGTAGACGGCTTGTTCAGCCAGCTTTTCATCCTGGCCGTTCACGGCCACGTCCAGGAGAATGGCCTTCGCCTCATCTCCGCCGCGATCGGCGACGGCAAAGAGGGCGGCCTTCTGGAGCTCGGGCTCTTTGCTCGTAGTGATGACTTCCTTCAGGGCGTCGAGAGCTCCTTTCTCCTTGATATCGGCCAGGACATAGAGCGCCGCCCGGGCCAGCTCGCGGTCCACATCCGCTGAGATGACCTCCCGCAAGACGGGTAGCGATGCGGCTTCACCTTTATCGCCGATCATATAAAGGGCGGCCTTGCGCACCTCGGCGTCCTTGGCGCCTTTGAGAATCTTGACGAGAGCCTCCGTCACTCCCTTCCGGTCCGACTCCTGCAGGGCATAGACCGCCGTTTTGGCAACGGTGGAGTTGGTCTCTGTAAGGGCGATATCAGTGAGGAAGGCGGCCTCTTCTGGTTCTTCGATATTTCCAAGCGCATAGAGGGCCGAGACGCGGATCTTTTCGTCGACCTTTGACTTGATGACCTCCTTGAGCACTGCGGCCGCTTCCGCGCCGCCTTTGTCTCCGATGGCCGTCAGGGCATTCTGCTGGACCTCGGGGTTAGGGTCTTTGAGTGCAATCTCTTTGAGTTTGTTGAAAGCCGCGGGAGATTCGAAGTCTTGGAGGACATACACGATCCGGCTGCGGAGTTTGGGGCTCTGGGTCCGATCATAAAGGTCGATGATCGTCTGGAGTCCCTTCTCCTCGCCCATATTTTGCAGGGCATAGAGCGCCGCCAGTTTGACTTCTTCATCCCCCGACCCCTCCATCGATTTGATGATCGTTTCGTATTCGGGCTTGCCGGCTTTGGCCAGTTGATGGCCGATCCTGATCAGGTTGCCCTTGGCGTCGTTTAGCCATTCGCTCTGAGGGTAGACCTTGATGAAGTCCTGGTAGCAGCGGAAGACATCCTCCATCGCCTCTCGGAGCTTTTCTTTGGTATAACACTGCCAATAGCGAGCATCATCAATCCAGGCGCTCTTCGGGAACTTGAGAGCAAACTCTTCGAGGGCCTTCTTGGCGCTTTCCCATTTCTCACCCAGGACCAGGCCGTAAGCCTGCTGATAGGCCTTGGCATCTTCCTCCTGTGGCTCGACGGCCGCCAGCAGCGCGCCCGAGAGCGGCAATAGGATTAGCAGAATTCCGATGATCATCGTCAAACGCACTAACTTCTGATTCATGGTAGACTCCTTTTAAATTTTTGATTTTTGAAATTTATCTCTGGCCTTGGGTGTGCCCTTGGCCTCTTTGTTCTTCTGGGCGTCCCGCCAGATTTCGCTCAGGTTGATCTTGAACAGGACGCCGCGTTCGTCGACTCCCTGCTTAACCAGCTCCACAGCGGCCAGGCCCTGTTGCTGTTCGAGGTTGGCGATCTGGAGAAGAATCACCTCCAGGTCGGTGACGAGCTCCCGCAACCGTTTTTGGGACGGGTCCGAAAATTGAGTTTTAAGGTAGCCGGCTTCCCGCACGAGCTCCCGGGAGACTCTCTTCTGCTCGGGAAAATCGAGTCCGTAAGGGTCTTTCGCCTTGGGGTCGAAATTGACCAGGGCCAGAAGCACGACCTTGGACCGCTCAAAATAGTTCTGGGCCCGGAGGATATTCTCCGCCTCTTTTCCGGCAACCTGTTGGATCCTCGGGCCCGGCGAGGTGAAAAACACTCTTCCCAGGAAGATCCCCAGGACGATCAGGACGACCGCGGCTGCCGCCTGATAGGCCCATTTCGGGAGGAGGACCAGGGGACTCGTCCGGCGCTTCCTCTGCTCCTCTTCTTGGAGTCTGGAGGCGAGCTTGGTCCAGTAGCCGTCCCAGAATTGTTGACCCGGCTCGCGGCGCACTCTCTGGTCCATAATCCTCAGGGTGGATTTCATTTTCTCGAATTCGGCGGCGCATGAGGGACAATCCTTGAGGTGCTCCTCAAAGCGACGCCGCTCGTCTTCCGCCAATTCTTCGTAAAGTGCTTCCGGGAAAAATCTTCGGCATTTCCGGCAGCTATTCATGTCTCACCTCCAGGCCCGGCCCGGTTTCGGCCGCGGCCAGTTCCACCTGGAGCTTTTTCAGGCCCCGGAAGAGGTAGCTTTTGACCGACCCGAGAGAGATCTTCATGACCGCGGCTATTTCTTTTAGAGAGAGGTCGTGGTAGTGGCGCAATACGAAAACCGAGCGTTCCTGGTCGGAGATCTTCCGGAGGGCCTTGTCAATCTGGGCTCTGCATCATCTGCCCCTCCGCTCTTCGGGCCGGGTCGGACTCGGGGTCATGGCTCGGTGGCGCGAGCTCAGCGACATCCCCGCGGAGGAAGTCCCTCCGGTCCGTATCCGGCATGGCCGATTTCCGGCGCAGGTGGTCGATCGAGGCGTTGACAGCGACCCGGTAAAGCCACGAGCTGATCCTGGCACCCCGCCTGAAGGTTTTAAAGGAACGAAACACTTTCAAGAATACCTCCTGGGAGATGTCCTCGGCGTCGGCATGATTTCCGGCGATGTCCAAAGCGATGTAGTAGACTTTCTGTTTGTGCTGCTCGACCAACTCCTGGAACGCTCCGAGGTCGCCTCGGGATAGCCGGTCGACAAGCTCTTTTTCATCGCTCACCCGTCAACTCCAGTTTTAGATACTTTAGACGAGCCAAACCCCAATCGGGTTGGCAACCACATTTTACCCCGTCTTTCTTTTTGTGAAAATGTATCGAGGTCCGGAATGCCGTTGGATCCGAGGAAAAACGACGGTGGCGGGGTCTCTTCTTTTGGGACACTAACCAGGAGCGAGGGGCTGCTGATTGAAGGCTCGAGAAGTCCGTTGCGCCGGGCCCTAGGTTAGGATCGTCTCCTTTGGACCGCGGACAATCTCTCCGATCACCCAGGCTCTCTGTCCCAGTCCCTCGAACGCTTTGACGGCTCGCGCCGCGTCCAGCGGTCCGACAACGACGACCATCCCGACGCCCATGTTGAAGGTCCTGAACATCTCTCGCTCCTCGACCCGGCCTCGTTCCTGGATTCGGCGGAAGATGGACGGCACGGGCCAGGAGCCTCGGCGTATCCTGACGCCCAGGCCATCGGGGATGACGCGGGGGATGTTGTCATAAAAGCCGCCGCCGGTGATGTGGGCGATGGCCTTGAGCCTGAATTTCTTGAGCACGGCGAGAAGGGTCCGGGTGTAGATCCTGGTCGGCTTGAGGGCCTCACGGCCCAACTTTCCCTTGAGTTCTTTTTCGCTAAAAACCCTGCGGACCAGGGAGAAGCCGTTGCTGTGCAGACCGCTTGAGGCAAGCCCGATGACCGTGTCGCCGGGACGGCAGTATCGGCCGTCGATAATTTTTTCGCGGCTGACGAGCCCGACGCAAAAACCGGCCAGGTCCCACTTGCCTTTGGCGTACATCCCCGGGAGTTCGGCCGTCTCTCCGCCCACGAGAGCGCATCCGGCCTCGCGGCAGCCTCTGACGATTCCTCTCATGACATCGACCAGCTGGGCTGTGTCCAAGCGGCCGCAGGCGATGTAATCAAGGAAAAACAGGGGTTCGGCGCCGGTCACAACGACATCGTCGACCGACATGGCCACCAGGTCGATCCCGACGGTATCGTATTTTTTTTGAAGGTCGGCGATGAGGAGTTTTGTTCCGACGCCGTCGGTCGAGGAGACCAATACCGGGTCCTTCAGATCCTTGAGCTTGGGGGCGAACAGCCCGCTGAAGCCGCCGATTCCGCCCAAAACTTCGGGACGCTCTGTCGTCTTGACCAGGGGTTTGATCTTTCTGATAAAAAGATCCGCCTCATCGATGTCCACACCCGCTTTTTCATAGGTCAGTGAGGCCATGGTCGTCTCCTCGTTTTTTATCTTGGGATCTAACAAAATACCATCGCTCACTGAGCAAGTCAAACTGGGGGACGTTCCCCAAGGGGACACCCTTTATAATTCTGAGGTTGGCATCAAAATTACGGAGGAGGAAGAAATAGGCTCAAGAAAACAGCAGTTATTTATTAATAGTAGCTAAAGTATATTAGCAGTAATTAAAGGGTGTCCCCTTGGGGAACGTCCCCTTTAATTTTAATGCCTTGGCGGCTTTAAAAATTGTGATGTTTCATGTAACCTTTTCTTGAAGAGCAAGTCTTATATTTGAGGCGAAAAAGAGAACTTTTATGGCTCCCGGCGATAATCAACTGATGGAGGAAGTCAGGGACGGCAAAGTCGAAAGGCTGGCCATCCTCTTCGAGCGGCACCAGGTCACCCTCTTCAACTTCTTCGTCCGTTTGACCGGGAACCGGAGCGCCAGCGAAGACCTGGTCCAGGACGTCTTCATCCGTATTCTCAAATACAGGCATGGTTATCAGAGCCAGAGCAAATTCGCCGTCTGGATGTACCAGATCGCCCGGAACGCCCATATCGACCACCTGCGCAAGCAAAAAGGCGAAATCTCCCTGGACGGACAATGGGCAGAGGCCCCCAGCCTCGAGCCGGCGCCGGAGAAACAGCTGGAGATCAATCAGGAGGCCGCCTTGATGCGCCGAGCGTTGGGAAGACTCCCGGCCAACAAACGGGAGATCCTGATGCTGAGCCGGTTCCAGAACCTCAAACTCCGGGAGATTGCCGAACTCCTGGGCTGCCAGGTGGGAACGGTCAAAGCCCAGATGCACCGGGCACTCAAGGATCTGGGCAAAATCTATTTCGAACTTTCGGGGGGAAAAACCTCATGAACTGCACAATCATAAAAGAAAGAATTGCCGATTATTTGACGGGGGACATCGACGAAGCCACCCAGAAAGAAATCCAGTCGCACATTGCGGACTGCCCGGGCTGCCGGGAAGAGCTGGAGAGCCTGAGCGCTGTCTGGGCCAAACTCGGAGTCCTGCCCCAGGAACAGCCCAGCCCAGAGCTGCGGGGGCGGTTTTACACGATGCTCCAAGAATACAAGCAGGACCTCGAGAGGGACAGCGTTCGGACCCGGGAATCCAAAGCCGGTTCCCGGTGGGCGTTGCGATTCGGCCTCAGAAGGCCGGCGTTCTCCTTCGGCTTTTCGCTCCTCCTTCTCGTCCTGGGTCTTGCCGCCGGGCATTACCTCACTTCGGGCCGGCAAAACGGAGAGCAGATCTCCCGGCTCAACCAGGAGGTTCAGGATATGCGCCAGATGGTCGCGGTCTCGCTGCTCAGCCAGCCCTCGACGACCGCCAGGCTCGAAGGCGTGAGCTGGAGCTCCCAGGTCCAGAACCCTGATCAGAAAACCCTTCAGGCCCTGTTCGAGACCTTGAACTCCGACCCCAACACCAACGTCCGCCTCGCCGCCGTGGACGCCCTGTATCTTTTCCGGGCGCGGCCCCAGGTGAAAGACAATCTGATCCGGTCTCTGTCCAGCCAGACCTCTCCCCTCGTCCAGGTCGCTTTGATCGACCTGTTGGTCGAGATTCGAGAGCGCCGCGCCGCCGACGCCCTGCGGCTCCTGATCCAGAATAAAAAACTCAATCCCGCAGTCAAGGAGCACGCCGAGCTGGGCCTGAAACAGCTCATCTGAAGGGAGGGGAAAAGATGAAAAAAATCATTTTGCTCGTGACGGCGTTGGTCTTCTTGGGGTTCATTCTCTTGGCCCACGAATATCCGGTCGAGAAAAAAGAAGAGATCCAGAAGACGCTGAAATTCGCCGACCCGGCCAAGGCCAAAGAAGTCCTGGTCGATAATATCTTTGGCTCGATCAGAGTCCAGGGTTACAACGGGAACGAAGTCCTCCTTGTGGCCCACAAGACGATCAAGGCCAGGAATCAGGACAAGCTCCAGAAGGCCCTCGAAGAGGTGAAGCTCGATCTGACCGAGAAAGGGAACACCGTGGATGTCTTCGTCGACGGGCCGTTCCGGTGTCATGACCGCCGGGGCCATTCGGAATGGAAGGATCCTGGTTACGAGGTCCAGTACGATTTCGAGCTCAGGGTCCCTTTCAAAACCAACCTGGACATCTCGACCGTTAACGGGGGCGATATCGAGGTCGGCAGAGTCGAGGGAGAATTCGAAGTCAGCAATGTCAACGGGAAGATCCAGATGAGCGATGTCGCCGGTTCGGGAGAGGCTCAGACGGTCAACGGGGCGGTCCAGGTCATCTTCACGCGCTCGCCCGGGGGAAACTGCGAGTTCAAGACAGTCAACGGCGAGCTGGACCTCAGCTTCCCCGGAGATCTCTCGGCCGATTTCCGGATGAAGACTTTTAACGGCGAGATCTACTCCGACTTTCCCGTCACCTATCTTCCCGCTGCGCCGGCGAAGAAGGAACAGGAGAAAGGCAAGTTTGTCTACAAGAGTGACCGGTTCTTCGGCGTCCGCACCGGAAAGGGCGGGCCGGAGATCAAGTTGGATACCTTGAACGGCGATATCTATATCAGAAAAAGAACAGCTTAAATCATGGAGGAAATAATGAAAGCCAAACAAATCAGACTCTTGGGATTGATGGTCCTGGGTTTCGTGGCCATCCTGGCGTTTGCCCAGGAACAGCGCACCGACAGAGTCGTTGTGCCCTTGAGCAACCCCGCCAAACCGGCGCGGATAGAGGCCGAACTCATGCGAGGAAGCATCACGGTCAAAGGGTATGAAGGCAAGGATGTCATCGTCGAAGCGAAGGTCAGGGAAAAGTCCCTGTCCGGAAAATCGGCCCAACAAGAAGCCGAGGAAGCGGAAGAGGAATCTGAGGAGAAAGAAGCTGTGATCGCGGGAAAGGCCGTGCAGAAAAAGAGCGCCGAGAAGGCAGCGGGGATGAAGCGTATTTCGGGGGCCGCGACCACGGGATTGGAGGTCGAAGAGGAAGATAATGTCGTCAGCATCCAGACTGGAGCCTGGAAGAACGCCGTCGATCTGACAATCCAAGTGCCCTATTCAGCCGACCTCAAGCTCGGCTCAAACAACGAGGGTGATATCACCGTCGAGAACGTGAGCGGAGAGATCGAGGTCAATAACCTCAACGGCTCCAACCACCTCAAGAATGTCTCAGGCACGGTCATCGCCGACACCCTGAACGGAGAAGTGAACGTCGTGTTGACCAAGGTCACGCCCGACAAACCGATGTCCTTCAGCACCATGAACGGTGACATCGACGTGACTTTCCCGGCCGACTTCAAAGCCAACGTCAAAATGAAATCAGAACGGGGTGACGTCTACAGCGATTTTGACATCGTCCTGAAGCCGGGTCTCCCGAAGGTCGAAGAGGGCAAGAAAGAGGGCGGAAAATTCCGAGTCAATTTCGAGAAATCAATCTTCGGAACGATCAACGGCGGCGGACCGGAGTTCAAGTTCAACACCTTCAACGGCGACATCTACATCCGGAAGAAGAAATAACCCGAAGAGCAAACAAAAAAGGGGCGGCTCTGACGCCGCCCCTTTTTTTATCGGACAACCTTAACGTTCATTGTAGCTTTACCCGAGTTCGGGTTCTTCTGGCCTGTTGTATCGAACCGGGCTTTGGCTCCGACCGCTCTTGTCCCTTGACGAGAGCGGCCCGTTCATTATAGATTTTATGAGCCGGAGCCGTCCAAAAGGCCACGGACGTGTCCTCTCACGGCGTTCGTCTAATATCTTTTGAAGACATGATTGTGATAACCTGAGCAACGAGTACAAAATTAGAACAAAATCTTTCCTTTTGACCTGCGTCGTCTTGGCCGGTTTGGCCGGTTTCTCCAGAGCCACGGCCGTTTCGAAAACCCAGGATCTGCCGCCGAAATACAAGAATTGGCTTTCCGAAGAAGTTGTCTATATCATCACCCAAAAAGAGAAAAGCGCATTCCTCCAACTGGAATCAGACCGCGAGAGAGACCTCTTTATCGAAGCTTTCTGGAGGCAAAGAGATCCTGTTCCCGAGACTCCGGAGAACGAGTTCAAGGAAGAACATTATCGGCGGATCCGCTACGCCAATGAGACTTATGGAAAGGGGAGTTCAAAGCCGGGCTGGAAAACAGACCGGGGAAGAATGTTCATCATCTTGGGCAAACCGAGAGATGTCACCTCCTACGGGGCGGAGAGCTCGAACCTGGTTCCGATAGAGGTCTGGTTTTATCAGGGGGATTTTGGCGGCGGGCTTCCTTCGGCCTTTTATTTGGTTTTTTTTCAGGAGGAAGGGATCGGAGACTATATCCTTTACAGCCCTCTCAGGCACGGGCCCAAGAAGCTGCTCGAATCGTATGACGGAGACCCCAATCAGGCGGTCAATGTGTTGTTGCGGATCGACCGGGAGCTCGCCGGAGTGGCCCGTTCCCTTATCCCCGGACAGACGTCCATCTATGACACCAAGCCGGCTCTGAATTCCGAGATGATGCTGAACAAGATCGAGGTCCTCCCCCAGAAGAAAGTCAACGACCTTTACGCGGATAAGCTTCTGAAATACAAGTCCTTTGTTGAAGTCGACAGTTCGGTCAACTATGTCAGCAACGAGGCTCTCCTCAAGGTGATTCAAGAAAGAAACGGCCGCTATTTTGTCCATTACGCGGTTGAGCCCAATAGGCTCTCGATCGGCTCCTCGGGGGAGAAATTACTTCGTTCACCTCGAGATCTTCGGGAAAATCTCCGATGCCCAGAACAGGACCGTTTTCCAATTTGAAAAAAAAGCCTCCCTGAATTTCAGCCCGGACCAAGTTGGGGAGATGAAAGCCAAAAGATTGTCCTTTCAAGACGCTTTCCCGCTCATCGAGGGAAAATTCAAATTTGACCTGCTCATCAAAAACCCCGTCTCCAAAGAATTTACCTCTTTCGAAAGCGAGATTGTCATTCCGGAGGCTGTTTCCCGGCCCGGATTGGGTCCGCTCCTGTTATCTTCCCGGTTCAATCGGGAGCCTTCCCCGCGCGCGGACTTTCGACCATTCAAATTGGGGGATGTCCAAACCTATCCCATCGCTACCAGGACGTTCGCCAGGAGCGACCGGCTGCACATCGCCCTTGGAATCGAAGGACTGCCTCAAGGCTTGAAAGAAACGGGAAGTCTGGAGTTCTCTCTGTTCAGGGAGGACAAAAAGGTCCATACCCAGAACAAGGCCCTCAAGGATCTGGGTTCCGCGGAATACTGTTTTGAAGAAATTGCTTTGACTGATCTTGATCCTGGAATGTACCGGCTGGTGGTTTCACTCCTGGATCAGGACAAGAAGGAAATCAGCTCTTCAAAAGAAGATTTCAGCATCAGCACCCAAGGCTCGGTTCCGGCCGTGTGGAGCCTTTCGGAGATTATCCCGCCGCTGGATGATCCTTATTATTCCTATGTGTTGGGGATGGAGCTTTTGAACTGCGGAAAGACCGAGGAGGCCCGAGCTCTTCTGGAGGAGGCCTATCAGAAGAGGCCCGTTTCGCTCGAATTCGCCTTGGGACTGGGCCAGGCTCTTGTCCGGTCCGGGGATTGTCAAAAAGTCCAGACCCTCTTGACCCGGTTTTTGGAGAAGGCCAATCAGCAGTCCCAGATCTACGATCTCTTGGGCAGGTGCTCTTTTTCGCTGAAGAACTATGGCCAGGCGATCTATTATTTCAAGAAATATATTTCCCATTTCGGAACCAACCTGGAAATCCTCAACCTGTTAGCGGAGAGTTTTTACGAAACCGGAGAGCTCGAAGAGGCCAGGGCCGCCTGGAAAAAATCTTTGGAAATCGAGCCTCGGCAGGAACAGATCAAAAAGAAACTGGAGGCGCTCGAAAAAAAAATAGTCCGGACGAACGTGTCTCAGATGGAGGTTCGAACATGATCGAGAGAACGGGCCGGCTCGCCCTTGTCCTGCTTTTCTTGGGATATTCTTTCTCCTTTTCCCAGACCTCGGCCCGGCGGGTCCTGGTTGAAGTCCGAGACGCATCCCAAAAGCCGATCGAAAAAGTCAAGATCACTATCTCCAGCGCGGAGAGAAGCGACCTCAAGAAAGAATACCTCACCAACAAGAAAGGTCAGGCCGCCTTTCTTCTGCCCATGGAAATCAAGGTGGCTGATTTTATCCTCGAGAAAGAAGGCTATCAGAGACATCAGGAATCCATCGAGCTCTCGAAGGCCAGGAAATCCCAGGAGGAGATGTCTTATCAAATCTCCTTTGTCCTCTATCAGGCCAATGAACTGACGCCCACCCAGCGGCTTCACAAGCAGGATGTCGATCAAAAGGCGCTCGGTTTTTTTGAGCAGGGGATCGAACTCTTCAACGCGGGGAAGTTCCCGGAAGCCATCGCCCAGTTTGAGAAGTCGGTGGAGGTCAAACCTGATTTTCTGGAGGCCTCTCAGAACTTAGCCTCCTCGTATTTTCGCGCCGGGCAGTATGAGAAAGCGATCGGGGCGGCTCAAAAGGCTTTGGAGATTGAGCCAAAATCGGCCCAGATGATCAAGTTGATTTCTGTGTCCCACTCGAAACTCGGAAACGAAAACAAGGCCCAAGAATATCAGGAAAAACTCAAAGACTTTCCGGATACCGAGTTTTCCGCCGAGGAGCTCTACAACCTGGGAGTCGTGGAGGCCAATAAGGGAAAAGACGGCGAGGCAACCAAGTATTTTGAAAAGGCCGTCCTGGCCAAGCCCGATTTCGGGCTGGCTCATTATCAATTGGGGCTGTGCTATTTTCGCCTGAACAATCTGGAGGGGGCCAAAAAAGAATTAGAAAAATACCTTTCCCTGGAACCGGAAGGAGAAAACGCCAAGACGGCCAAGGCGCTCCTGGCCAACATTAAATAAAGGAGGAGGAAAAAGAGAGATGAATTATAAGGAACTCAAAAAAGAAATTCCTGTGCCCGAAAAGGATGTCCGCGAGCTCCGAGAGACGGTCAGGGCAATCCTGGAAAGAGTGAAGCGGGAGGGCAACGCGGCCCTGCGCGATTATGAGAAAACGTTTGACAACTTCGAACCCGCTTCTTTCCTCGTCACCGCTGCGGAGGCCGCCAAGGCAAAGGCCAAACTTCCGGCCGAAGTTGTCGAGGAGCTCGATTTTGCCATAGAACAAGTGGGCGCTTTTGCCCGGGCCCAAAAGGAGAGCATGGCCGAATTTGAAAAGGAGATCGGGCGGGGGATCAGACTCGGGCAGAGGATTATCCCCGTTGATTCCTGCGGATGCTACGTGCCGGCGGGACGTTACCCGTGTCTGACCTCCGCCGTGATGTCCGTTATGCCGGCCAAGGTCGCGGGAGTTAAGCGCATCGTCGCCTGTTGTCCGCCTGGTCGAGACAAGGGGATCAGCCCCGGCATTCTCTATACCATGTCCAAGATGGAGGTCGACGAGATTTACTGCCTGGGCGGGGCTCAGGCGATAGCCGCCCTCGCCTATGGAACCGAGACGATCCGGCCCGTCGACCTGGTCGTCGGCCCCGGAAATCAGTACGTGATGGAGGCCAAGCGGCAGGTTTTCGGGACAGTCGGAATCGACTTTTTGGCCGGGCCGAGTGAATGCCTGGTGATCGCCGACGAGACGGCCCGGGCCGACTTCATCGCGGCCGACCTGCTCGCCCAGTGTGAACACGACCCCAATGCCCGGGGGGCGCTGGTGACAACTTCCGAAACTCTGGCCAGGAAAACGATCGAGGAGGTTGAACGTCAACTCAAAGAGCGCACGACGGAGGAAGTGGCCCGGCCCTCCTGGGTGAACAAAGGATCGGTCGTCGTGGTCAAGGACCTTGAGGATGCGGCCCGGTACGCAAATGAATACGCGCCGGAGCATCTCGAGGTTCACACCAAGAACCCGGGGCAAGTCTTGAAGCTCCTCAAAAATTACGGGTCCCTGTTCCTGGGAGAGAATACGGCCGAGGTCTATGCGGACAAGGTCGCGGGCCCCAACCACATCTTGCCCACGGGGAGGACGGCCAGATACACGGGCGGACTCTGGGTCGGGATGTTCTTGAAGGTCACGACGCACATGAAAACAGACCTTCGGGCATCGCTGAAGTTGGCCAAATACGCCGAGACTCAGGCGACTTACGAGAAGATGGACGCCCATCGCTATGCGGCCACGATTCGCCTGGAAAAGCTCAAAAAGTAGCCTGGACCCGGGAGGGGGGAGTTCAAATTGGAAGAAATAAAAGTCGTTGTCTACGGAGTCGGCGCCATGGGAAGCAACATGGTCAGGCTTCTCCAGACCAAGCCCGACGTTCGCGTCGTGGGAGCGATCGACTGGGACGAGAAGAAAATTGGTCGTGACCTTGGAGAACTGACCGGGCTGGGTAAAGAACTTGGGGTGAGGGTTTCATACCCTCCGGAAAGGGTATTGGGAAAAGTCAAAGCCGATCTTGTTCTTCAGGCGACAACCGCCTTCCTGGACGAGGCCTATGAACAGATCATGAAAGCCCTGGAGCAGAGAATAAACGTCGTGACCATCTGCCAGGAACTGTTTTTCCCCTTGCCGAATAATATTCCCCGAGCCAAGGAGATAGATGGGAAAGCCCGGGAAATGGGAGTGCGGGTGACGGCGGTGGGAATCAACCCGGGGTTCATCATGGATATCGTCCCCATTCTCTGCTCAACGCCCTGCTGGAAAATCGAGAACGTTTTTGTCCGCCGGGTGGTGGATTTCGCTCCCTACGGACCCGATGAGATGAGGCACATCGGCGCCAATCTCAGCACCCGGGAGTTTTATGAAGGAGTGAAGCAGGGAACGATCGGGCATATCGGCCTCCTGGAAACCGCGGCCATGGTCGGCCACTGTCTCGGATTCGAGATCGACGAACTCAGGCAAACCAAAGAGCCGATTGTGACCCAAAAGGGGAGACGGAGCCATTTCATTGAAATTGCCCCGGGGAGAGTCTGCGGCTTCAGACAGAATGTCGCCGGATATTCGAGCGGGGCAAGAGCACTGGACTTCCAGTTGGTGGGAATCGTCTCCCCGGACCGGGAAGAGGACGGCGTGGAGATGGGAGATTATGCCCGGATCAACGGAACCCCAAGCCTGGACATCGTTATCAAAGAGGAGATCTCCCAAAGAGGAGGGCTGGGAACCGCAGGCGTAGCCGTCAATTGCATTCCCAGGCTTATGAGCGCTCCGCCCGGTTTCCACACCATGAACAGGCTCGTTTTGCCCCATATCTGGAGCGCAAGCAGGGCTCCAAAAGCCGTGGAAAAAATCATCTATTCTTGAAAAAACAAGAAACGCCGACGTCGCGAAACGCGAAGGAACTGACAAAAGGAAGTTGCGGAAGAGACCGAGACGGGTGATGAAAATGGAAGATTTGTCCTGGGTTAAGCTTGATCTGGCCAAAGAAGAGGAGGACATACTCCGGGGAAAACGCGGTCGGGTCCTTCAAAAGGTCATGCGGACCGTCGTCCTTTACGGCCAGGCCTGTGGCGCGAAAAAACTGGTTCCCATCGAAGGACCCGCCCACTTCGTCATCTCCATGGCCTTCACCGGTCTCGGACCCAGATTGGAGATGGTTGATGAACTCGTCGGGGCCGGACTCAAAACGAGAGATCCTTTTACGGTTGATCCGAGGGCCGTCGATTTGGACAATTTGAGGTGCAGTCCCCGGCAAGAGAGTGTCTTCAGAGAATGGGGAAAAAACCAGGCCCGCTATGAGCGGCAGCTCAAGAAACTGGGACTTCGGGATGATAACGCTTTTACCTGCACCTGCTATCTGCCGGAAGTTGGGAACAGACCGCACAAGGGAGCCATCTTAGCTTGGTCCGAATCATCCGCTGTCGTATTCGCTAATTCCGTCCTGGGGGCGAGAACCAACAGGAACGGGGCCATTCTGGACCTGCTCTGCAATCTTGCCGGGAGAGCCCCCATGTTCGGCCTCCTGACCGACGAAGGACGTCGCGCCGGATGGCGCCTCGAGATCGCCACTTCCCGTCTGCCGGATCCACAGTTGTTGGGAGGCGCGATCGGGAAAAAAGTGCAGGAGGGGGTTCCGTACATCATCGGCCTCGATAGGTTTCTGGGTCCGGGGCTGAGCGAGAAGACGGAGGATTTCTTGAAGGACATGGGCGCCGCCTGCGCGGCCCTCGGAGCCTGCGGCCTATACCACGCCGAGAACATAACGCCCGAGGCGTTGGATCATAAACGCAATCTGTTGATTGAAGACTACAGGACCTATGTCATCGATGATCATGAGCTCAAAGAAACAAGGACCTCTTATCCGGTGCTGTGGAGAGATAAGGGTGCCAAACCGAAGAGATGCCTGATCGGCTGTCCCCATCTGAGCCTCGGCCAGTTGTATTGGTGGGTCACGAAAATCCACGAGGCCCGGAGCGCCTACGCCAAGAGAAAAGCGGACATCGAAGTTGTGTTATTCGCCGCGCCCGATGTCCTCGAAAAGTTTAAGAAAGACAAACAGGCCTCTGACCTGGCCGGAGCGAGCGGGGTCAAGCTCAGCGCCATTTGCATCGAAACTTTCATGAAAAATCCGTTGGTAGCCAGAGAGCCGGTGATAACGAACTCGAACAAGCTCAGGGCTTACACGACGGCCAGGTTCCTCCTGGATCAAGAAATACTGGATGTCATGGCCGGCGGCGAATTGACGGAAGGGGGGATCGGATGAGCAGGATTTTCAAGGGAAGAGTCGTTTTCGCCCTGAAAACGAAAGGCAAGGCCTTGGTCACACATCAAGGATTCAATACCCTGGCCTCTTTTTATGAGAGCCTCGTGAAAAAAAGCAAGCGGGCCGTCTGTTCGGATCAAGACAATCCTGATCTCTACAAGAAGAATTTGACGAACAAGATCATCTGTCTTCCGAGATCCATCGGTTCCACCTCGGCCGGGGCGACTTGGGAAGCCGTCGCGGAGAGAAAAATCGCCCCGAAGGCGCTCTTGTTCTCGGAGCAGATTGATTCTCTCGCCGCCGGAGGCATCATCTTAGCCGCTTTGTGGATCGGCCGCCCGATCGTCGCCGTTGACCAACTGGGGCGAGAATTTCTTGCCTCGGTCCGGGATGGGCAGGAGATTGAAATTGACGAAGATGGGACGGTCGAGGTTCTCGAGGTGCGGCCGCGAACCTGAGATGTCCGGTTGACCGGAAAAGGGCCGGTTCAGAATTCTGGAGGTGTCGTGAATAAGATCATCCTCAAAAAAGCAATTTTGGGTTTTGTCCTCCTGGGGCCGTTGACGAATTTCGTCGCCGCGGGAACGGAGATCAAAGGCCAGGTTCCCGCGCCGAAATACGGAGTCCATCTCGAGAGGAGCGTCATGGTCCCGATGCGCGACGGAGTGAAGCTCTCGACGGATCTCTACTTCCCGGAGGGCGCCGGCGAGAAACTCCCCGTCATTCTTATGAGGACGCCTTACAACAAAAACTACTATCGCGAAAAAAGATCCGATCCGAATGAATCCTCGACCTATTTTTTCGCCGGACAGGGCTTTGTCGTAGCGGTCCAGGATTGCCGCGGCAGGTTTGAATCGGAAGGAGAATACGTCGTCTCCAGGGCCGATACGGAGGACGGATACGATGCCGTCTCCTGGGCGGCCACCCAGTCCTGGTCAAACGGCAACGTCGGAACGTTTGGCTGCTCCTACCTGGGAGAAAACCAGGTCGAATCGGCTAAGCTGAGGAATCCCCACCTCAAAGCCATGATCCCTCAGGCCGCGGGAGGGGCGGTCGGCGCCGCCGGCAACCACTACAGCTATTTCGGGGCCTTCAAGGGAGGTGTCATCGAGCTTGTGGCCAACTTCGGCTGGTTTTTTCAGTATGGAAGCAAGATCTTTTATCGCCCTCCCTCGGGAATCACCCGGGCCGACTTCTTGCAATCGGCGAGATTATTCGACCCCGCTCCAAAGATCCCGGCCATCAATTTCCAGGCCATTTGGAAGACCCTGCCGGCGATTGACATGGTCAAAAAGGCGGGAGGCCCTCCGTCGGATTATGAGGATTTTCTGTCCCATGATCCGGCCGATTCCTGGTGGGAGCAGTTCGGCTATATCAAAGATTCCGACCGGTTCGATGTCCCCGCGCTTCATGTCAATTCCTGGTATGATTTCGGCGTCGCCGACACTCTTTACACTTTTAATCTTTTCCAACGAAACGCCGAGAGCGACCTGGCTCGGAACAACCAATTCGCCGTGATCTCGCCCACGGCCCATTGCCTTTCGGAGCTGGCGACGGAGAAAACGATCGTTGGGGAGCGGGACGCGGGGGACGCGCGGTTCGACTATGCCAGCCTCTATCTGCGCTGGTTCGAGCACTGGCTGAAGGGAATCGACAACGGCGTCACAGAAATGCCGAAGGTTCAGATCTATGTTTTAGGAAGAAATATCTGGCGCGGGGAGAAGGAATGGCCTCTCGCCCGAACCCAGTTCCAGAACTACTATTTCCACAGCGACGGCCGAGCGAACAGCCGCTTCGGCTCGGGGACTCTGGGCCCCGAGAAGCCGGGAACCGAACCCCCCGACGCCTATTCCTATGATCCCAAAAACCCGGTCCCCTCACGCGGAGGTCCCGTCTGCTGCACCGGGACGCCGGATGCGCCCGAAGGCTCCTTTGACCAATCCGAAGTTGAGATGCGCCAGGACGTGCTTGTCTATTCCTCGCCTGTGCTCAAGGAAGACCTGGAGGTCACGGGGCCTCTCGAGGTCGTCTTGTACGTGTCCTCGTCAGCGAGAGACACGGACTTCACGGCCAAGCTGGTGGATGTCTATCCCGACGGGACGGCTTATAATATCCAGGAAGGCATCCTGCGGGCCAGATATCGAAATGGCTTCGATAGAAAGGTCTGGATGAAAGAGGGAGAGGTTTACCCGTTGAAAATAGACCTTCAGGCGACAAGCAATTGTTTTCGTCCCGGGCACAGGATCAGGATCGAGGTCTCAAGCAGCAATTTTCCGCGGTTCGAACGGAACTTGAACACCGGGGGAAACAATTATGACGAGACTCGGTGGGAGCTGGCCAAAAACAGGATTTTCCACAGCGCCAAATATCCCTCACACATTGTTTTGCCGGTCATAAAGTAGCCCAGGAGCTCAGAGTCCGCGGTGATTCGCAAAAACAAAAAGGAAAAAGAAGGGCTCCTTCCGTTTGGGAAGGAGCCCTTCTTTCAATAAGCTGAGGGACTTTAAAATCTAAAAGACGCCTGTAACTGAACCCAGCGCGGATACTGCCGGCCCCAAACCTGGCGGAACAAAGTACTGCCTTCGCCACTCCCGTAAGAGATCGGCCTCTGAGAATTGAAGAGGTTCGTGATATTCAGCCTGAGGCCGAAAGTCGTTCCCGCAACAAGCTTAAAATCTTTTTCGACCGAGAGATCAACATAGGTGTGAGTGGGAACAATTTCCGTTCCGCGGCCATGCGGAAATGTCAGATACACCCCGTATCCGGGCTGGAAACCCCAAATCGACCAGTGATAGCCCGCGTAGAGCTCAAAATTCGCGCTGATCATGAATCCATAGGGAGCGAGATACGTTCCCAAGGACCTTGACCACGTTGTCGCAACTGTAGGGGAGGTATCCGTACCAGCCTTCTTCTCCGTAATCCCAGCCACCCATGCCGGCCGTCAGGGCGGCCCCAGTCGGCGAAGGGCGAGTCCGCCGGGCCGGAAAAATGGTCACCGAAACAGCCGACCGTATTGTAAACGGTGCCGGCGTAGTTCCCGTAGGTTTCGTAGTCGCCGGCCGTTGATCCCTTCGACGCGGAGCGGACATATGACCCGTTGAGGAAGAATTTGTCTCCCAGCCGTCCGTTGACTTCGAGTTCGAAACCCCAATAATTCCGTCTTTTCAAATCCCAGTTCATGGTTTCATACCAGGCGTTGGTGGCGTCAAAAAAGCCCAAATCTTCAATCATATCGGCTCGCCGGGAAAAAACGCCACGGAATTTGACGGCCCAATTGGGTCCAATCTTGCGGTCGTATTCGGCAATAGCCTTGGTCATTCGGTCGGGTCTCGTTCCTGCTCTGACTGGCGGATACGTAACCGCGTCTTCAGGACTGCCCTGCTGCCAGCTGTACGCCCAATTGTTTGGATTTCTCAGCGCCGCCTCGTCTGTGGGATAGGTGGGAATCGGGCCAACCCAATCATAGACGATGAATTTGGATCCTCCGCCCTTGGTGAAGAAGCCCAGGAGGTCAAAGAGCATCGTGTCCGTGAAACGGCCCAGCCCGAACTTGAAAACATTCACGCCATCCCCGGTGGCATCCCAGGCCAAAGAGACCCGCGGGGAGATAAAGTCTTTCAGCCCCCAATTGAAAATAACCTGATCCTGGTCGTCATACAGCCTCTGCGTTTCCGATCGCAATCCGAGCATGAAGGTGAAACGGCCGAAGGAGATCTTGTCTTTGAGGTAGATCCCGACTCCGCGGCCCGAGTTGAAGTATTTCTGATTTCTGGATTGATCCCAGAGCAACGGAACGCCCGGCTCAAGGAAAGTGATCGACATTCCTCCGTTAAAGTAAGCATCCGGAAAAAGCCAGGCACTTCCGGTAAATTTCGTGGTACTCTGTCGGTAGATATAATAGTATTGGAATCCGGCCCCGATTTCGTGATTGCCAAATTTCTCTGTATTCAAATATTGGGTGAACCTGGAGGTGAAATCCGTCCTCTGGTCAAGGGTTGCGCTACTCCCCCACGTGTTGTTCGTCGCCTGGCTGATATCGGTATAGGAAAACTGGGGCGTACTATAATCGCCGCTCAGGGGCTCGGTGCTGGTGTCCCGGCTCGATCTTCCGATCGCCGCTTCCAAAAGGGTGTTGGCGCCGAAGATCCCTTTGTAGTTGAACCGATAAGCATAATCCTTGTAGTTTTCTTTGGTGTACAATTCGGGAAGGCCGAAGCCTCCGGACTGGGTCAGAAACGAGTCATAGGTTCCGCTGAAGGAAATGGTGTGGTTCTGGAAGAGAGAATAGGTCAATTTTCCAAAGATGTTATTGGTATTGACCCTTCTCGTGCCCGGGGGGATTTGAAGCCAACCGATCGAGCTGGCCTCCATGTCATCTGCGGTGCGCCAGAGATTATCCGAAACAAAAAACCACAGCTTATCCTTGAGGATCGGACCTCCGACGTTGCCGAAAAAATCGTATTGGGACTTGACCGGTTCAACGGCGACGGCCAGCTGTGACTGCCTCGAAGCCCTGAGGTTATGATCCCAGATCAGACTGCCCAGCTCCCCATGAAAATTGTTGCTTCCGGATTTGGTCACAATATTGATGATCCCGCCGTAGGTGCTGCCCAGTTCTGGTGAAAATCCATCGGAGATGATCTGGACCTCATCCCAGGCATCATAGTTGACCTTTACGCCGGAGCTGTTATCGTCAGACCCTCTCTTGGACAACCCGTCGACGAGAAAATTGTTTCCCGAGGCTCCTTCCCCTCTAAAACTGCCGCTGCCGTAGTCCGTTCCCCCGCCGCCGGTTCCCCAGTTTGTGTTGTGTCTCACCCCTGTCACGCCGGGAGTATAATTCATGATCTCATTGATCGTCCGGCCTTGAATGGGCACCTTGGCCAACTCTCTTGAGCTCATATTAAAGCTCGTGTCTGCATTCGTTTTGTCAATCAAGGGCGTTTCGGCGACCACTGTGAGTTGCTCCTCAAGGGCAGCAACCTTCATCGAGACTTGAACGCTTGTGACCAGGCCTAGTTTAATGTGTACATTTTCTTGGTTGACAGCTGCAAAACCTTTGAGTTCAAAGGTGAGCTTGTAGATGCCCATGGGCAGCAAGGAAAACCTGAACGCCCCATTATGATCGCTGAGCACGGCCCTTTTCCCCTGGAGACTTCGGACTTGTCGCCGTAATGGAGACTCCGGGAAGCCCCACTCCTTCGTCATCGGTCACCTTGCCCATGATTTCGCCCGTTTCCTGGGCCAGGAGCGTTCCGGTGAGAAGAAGCAGGACCGAGAACACAAGAATCATCCTGATTTGCTTAGCCATTCGTTTTCCTCCTTCTTATCCTTGATAAGATCCCTCGAAATCATAAAGCGATGATATGAGCTCACTCCTGAGTTGGATTTTCTTTTCCCTCAGTTTCACCTCCCTTCTTGAATTTGAGTTCTTCATCTATGTGACTCAACTTCCAAATCTTTCATTTCATATCTTTTTGCCTTTGATATTCAATCCAGTTGTCCTCCGGAGGAACCAATCGAAGCCAGGCGCCCAGATCGACGTCCTGGATCTTTTTCAGGTTCTTGGTCTTGAGAGCCTCCAGGAGGAGCTCGAATTTTTCCATCGTGAAATCTATCAGGTTGGATGTGCGGAAAAGGAAAAAACGGAGCGGTTTATACCTGCCGAGTTGGGCGTTGATCATTTGACGGATCTGATACAAGAACTGGTTGCCGCTCAGCTCGCAAATTCTCAAGTACAATTTTTCATTGTCGTCGAGCCAATCTTCCACGGTATCGCCGCGGGCGAGTTTTCTGAGCTTAATAAGATATTCCCCCACTCCCGTGGTGACAAGATCCAAATTCCGAGAAAACGCCAATCTGGCCGACATGCCGTCAATGCAGACAATAGCCTCGTAGATGTCCATCAATTCCTTGTAGGATAACTCGGCAACGAAGGCTTCTTTATGGCTGCTCGTTTTGATCAGGCCTTCGCCGGCCAGTCGCTTGATGGCCTCTCTCACCGGCGTCGTGCTCACGTTGAAATAGGAGGCGATTTCCTTTTCTTGGATCTTCTGGTTTGATTTTAGGCTGGCGCTGGTGATGGCCTCTTTGAGATAGTTGTAGATGATCTCTGATAATGTTCTCGGATAATCTTTCCTTGGCCTCACCACCCCAATTCTCCGTCCTTCGGTCAATGATATATAATCTATAATTTATAAGTCAAGCGCTTTTTTAAGCAACGTAAACGATTTCCAATCATGTGATCGTGGAGGGGGCTTTGGGAAGGGCTGCAGCGACCATGAGGCGGAGCCCAGCCCGAATAGTCGCCCGACGTCCTAGTGCCACCGCGTTTAATCAAGTAATTTGAGATGGGGTGCAGGGTTGGCCCGCCGGAGGCAAAATTCTGGGAACTAGCCGTAGCGGAGGGTCGGGCACGCGTCTGGATTTTGCCGAGGATGGGGGAGGCCGTCACGGGACCCATCTCCTCGGGCGTCCGGGGGCCAGAGGGCCTGGCCCCGGAAGCAACCGTGAAAGACGGAGATGTCGGGCACGATCATTGCTTTGGGAGCAGAGCTCTTCTCCATCAACCCCTCTGATCACAACCCTGCGGTTTCATGCCTCAGGACTTTTCCGGGTCTGAGGCCGGTATGGGCTTTTTTCTGGTAAACAATTTTGCCGTTGACAAGCACATACTCTATCCCGTCCGGCCGTTGATCAGGCTTCAAGAAGTCGCCCGTCATTTTTATCGTTTCGAAGTTGAAGACCAGAACATCCGCCCAAGCGCCGGGATTCAGAGTGCCCCTATCCTTCAAGCCGATCCTATAAGCGGGCATGGAGGTTGCTTTCTTGACCGCCTCCTCCAAGCTGAGGAGGCGCTTTTCCTTCACATAGGTGCTTATATAATATGGATAACATCCCCATGTCGTCGGCGACAGGATCATTCTGGAATCCGCCGGCATTTGGGCCGGAGCCGCAAAGTCATCCGTGCACGGTTCGCAGAGAGGATATTTCAAAAGCACGGAGACAGCCGCCTGGTTGTATCTCCTGTCCAAATAGGCCATCCAGATCGCATCCGGGTCCTCAACCAGGATATCAAAAACCGCCTCCAGCGGATCAGTGTTCCTAAGATGAGCGACTTCGGCGACGGTCTTCCCCTCGTAAAGACTATTCTTGCACTTCAAGATCTTGAAGCAATCCATCCAATACGGATCGACTTTTGTATGGACCATGCAGAATTTGAGCCGGCCCGCATCATAGATTTTCCTGATGCGCGACCTGAATTCTCCCGCCTTGAGCTTCTCGGCGAGGTCTTCTTTTTTTAGCTTTGTCAGCCAGTCCGGATAATCATACTGAGGGTCCAAGAATTCATCGATCATAAACTTAACGGTTTGCCCGCGCGGGGGGAGGATGACGTCGCAGGTCACTTGGAGGCCCTCCTGCCTGGCTTTATCCACGATTTCGAGTGTCGCTCTCGCGGCCGCCTCTTCTAGATAATCCGGATGCGGGAGGGGCAATAAATAAGCCTGAGGAATGTGGGCGATATGAAGCCGAATCTTGCTCTTTCGCGCGACCTCAATGGCTTCGAGCAAACCTCGGTATCTGCCGACCCACGTATCTTCCGGCGGTCCATAGTACAGCACATAGGAGAATTTCTCCAAGTCGTCTGTGGGCCAGTGGTTTCGCTCGTGCCTGGTGTGAGGAGAGTAGAATCCTCCATACTTGTTGACAACTTTTGCCAGCTCGACTTTCTCCTCCATGGAAGCAAAATAGCCTTCCCAGGGGGGATCTTCGCCGGCAGAGATTCCGAAAGCGCCGCTCTTCATGGCCTCCTCCAGATGTGCTTTCATCGCGCCAAGCTCACCCGGGGTTGCCTCCCTCTTGAAGTCCACTCCCATGACCAGGCTTCGAATCGTGCTGTGGCCGACAAGGGGAACCATATTGACAGATATTCCCGCCGTTTCCACCTTCGAGAGCCATCCGCCGAAAGTGAGGTCTTTGTGCGGGGCTTGCGACATGCCGCAGTTGCCTCCCACGAAAGTCGTAATCCCCTGCATGATGAGGTTCTCGGCGAGGGGGTATTGCATGATGGTATAATCGGCATGGGAGTGGGGGTCAATGAATCCGGGACAGGTCACGAGCCCTGAACCGTCTATGACCGTCGCCGCCTCGCCCTTGATTCTGCCCACGGCGACGATCTTCTCTCCCTTGATGGCGATGTCGCCCCTGAAAGCCGCTTTCCCCGTGCCATCAACAATCTTAGTGTTCTTGATAAGCACATCGTAGCGCTCGGGAGCCGACCAGAGTCCATTGCTCAGGAGACAGAGACACAGCCCAAAAAAACAAAATCTTCTCCAATGACTCTCAGGATCCATCTCTCCTCCTCTAAAACTCCAGGCCGGCGGTCGCGGGACCAACTCTTTGGAATTGCACTGTTTGTATTCAATATCCGGGCCATTCCGTTTTGTCAAGAAAAAATTGCCCCAGCCTCACCGAAGCTCCTTGACAAGGCGCTTTGAGAAAGCTAAAAGAGGGGAAATCAAAGCACTAGGCCGAATGGCCCCAAAGGAGGTATCTCATGCCCAAAC
Source organism: Candidatus Aminicenantota bacterium (assembly GCA_963770045.1). GTDB lineage: Bacteria > Acidobacteriota > Aminicenantia > Aminicenantales > CAVYOD01 > CAVYOD01. The sequence continues at coordinate 225,027 of CAVYOD010000014.1, forward strand.
GTCTCGTCTTGATCCTGGCATTTTTATTAATCGTCCATAGCTTTGCCGCTCATCCTACCTCGGGTCAGAATCTGGTCAAGCCCTTCACCGCCAGTGATCTGTTCAATTATGAATACGTCTCCGATCCTCAAATCTCGCCCGACGGGAAGACCGTCGTCTATGTCCGGAATTTCGCGGACATCATGACTGACAAGTGGTATTCGAATCTCTGGATCGTCCATTTTGATGGGACCGGCCATCGCCCCCTGACGAGCGGCCTTTCGAGCGATCATTCTCCCCGCTGGTCTCCAGACGGAAGCCGGCTGATCTATATCTCTGATAAGAATGGAAAACCCCAGATTTATAAACATTGGATGGACACGGGACAGGCCGTCGTCCTCACGAACCTGCCGTCCTCGCCCGGGGAAATCTCCTGGTCGCCGGACGGGAAGACGATCGCCTTCAGTTCTGTTGTCCCGTCGACGCCCAAGAGCATCGCCGTTTTGCCCACTCCCCCACCGGGCGCCCAGTGGGCTCCACCGGCAAAGGTGATCGACAGACTTCACTATCGCTCGGATGGGAGCGGCTACTCCCAGGGTTATGCGCACATCTTTCTCATGTCCGCTGAAGGGGGCACTCCCCGACAACTGACCAGCGGCGACTTTGATTATCCCGATATGAACGGCGGGGAAATCGCCTGGTCTCCCGATGGGAGGAGCCTCCTTGTTTCTGCCAATCGAAAAGAAAACGCCGAGCTCGACCCCCTGGATACGGAAATCTACGAGGTCTCTCTCGTCGACGGCGCTCTGAAGCCCCTGACGAACAGGAAAGGGCCGGATGCCTCTCCCGCCATTTCGCCCGACGGGAGGCTGGTTGCTTATCTCGGATTCGATGACCGATACCAGGGGCACCAGGAAACCCAGCTCTACCTGATGAATAGGGACGGGAGCAAGGCGCAGGATCTCACCAAGAATTTTGACCGCAGCCCCTCCCAGATCCAATGGGCATCCGATAATAAGGGGCTTTTCTTTCTTTATGACGACAAAGGAAAAACCAAACTCGCTTATACTTCGCTGGATGGCCGGATCAAAGAGCTCGCCGCTGACCTTGGCAACGGAAAGACGGCCTATGAGGGCGGGACTTACTCCATCGCCCCAAGCGGAAATTTCGCTCTCACTTACACCCGGACCGACCATCCCAGCGACGTGGCCGTGGGAACGGCCGTCAACCCAAAGCTCAGACTGATTACCGGCGTCAATGATGACTTCCTGGTCGATAAAAAACTGGCAACGGCGGAGGAGATCTGGTTCCCTTCCTCTCTGGATGGACGAAAAATCCAGGGATGGATCGATCAAGCCGCCCGACTTTGACCCCTCGAAAAAGTATCCTCTGATCCTGGAGATCCACGGAGGCCCGTTCGCCAACTACGGCGATCGTTTCGATATCGAAAAACAGCTGCTGGCCTCGAGCGGATATGTTGTCCTCTACATCGAACCCGAGGGGAAGCACAAGCTACGGCGAGGAGTTCGGCAACCTGATCCATCATCGTTATCCCGGAGACGATTTCTACGATCTGAATTCCGGCGTGGATGCCGTTCTCCAGAAAGGGTACATCGATCCGGACAACCTGTTCGTGACCGGCGGAAGCGGGGGCGGAGTCCTGACCTGCTGGATGATCGGAAGAACAAAGAGGTTTCGGGCCGCGGTGACTGTTTATCCGGTCATCAACTGGACCAGTTGGGTTCTGACGACAGACATGTCCGCCGAGGGAGTCAAATACTGGTTCCCGGGCTTTCCGTGGGACAACGCGGACCATTACGAGAAGCGCTCGCTTCTATCGGTCGTCAAGAATGTGACGACGCCGACCATGGTCCTCTGCGGCGAACAGGATTACAGATGTCCGATTTCCGAGTCGGAGCAGTATTATGCGGCACTCAAGCTCCTGGGCGTTGAAGCGGTCTTGGTGAGGATCCCCGACGAACCGCACGGCATTCGGGTCCGCCCCAGTCACCACCTGTCCAAGGTCAGGCACATCCTCGGCTGGTTCGATCAGCACAAAAAATAACGGCGCTTCTTGGATCTGAAGTTATTCCTCACCTTTGAGCCAGCCGGGTCGCTTATAGGCGGGGTCGGGATATTTGTAAAAGCCCTCCCCGGATTTCACTCCCAGTTTTCCTTGGGCGATCATGTCGAGAAGGAGCTTCGGCGGATGGTCCGTGGGGTCGCCGCTCGCTCCGTAATAGATCATTTCTATGTCTCGGATGACATCGAGGCCCACGATATCCATCAGCCCGCAGGGACCGTGAGCTTCCCCCCAAAAACTGGACAGGGGGCGAAGGTGCATTAAGGCCAACCTTTTTTCGAGAGGAGGTATGGTACAATGCACGGCATGAGACGTCAGCATGACGCGGCCATCAAGGCCAAGGTAGCGTTGGAAGCGATCAAAGGGGAAAAGACGGTCGCCCAGATCGCCGGGGAGTACGGCATTCATCCGAACCAGATCCGGTTGTGGCGAGATCGAGCCCTGGCCGCTCTGCCCGGAGTTTTTTCCAAGGGCGCGGCAAAAAGCGAGAAGGAACAGACGGAGCTTGAGGAAGAACTTTATCGGCAGATCGGCCGTCTCAAGGTTGAGAACGACTGGCTCAAAAAAAAATCTCAGCAGCTCCGTTAGGGACGAGGCGTGTCTTGATCGAACCCAAGGATGAGATATCGGTGGCGCGTCAATGCGGGCTGTTGGATGTGGCCAGATCGTCCTATTACTACGAAAACGCCGGCGAATCCGATTTGAACCTGGACCTGATGAAGCTGATCGACGAGCAGTACCTGAAGACGCCGTTTTACGGATCGCCACGGATGACGGAGGTTTTGAGAAAGAAAGGACATCAGGTCAATCATAAAAGGATCGAACGCCTGATGCGTGTCATGGGGATCGAGGCGGTTTATCCCAAGCGGCACACGAGCCAATCGCAGCCGTTGAATCGGATCTACCCCTATCTTCTTGATCATCTTGAGATTGGCCGTCCGGATCAGGTCTGGGCTTCCGACATCACCTACATTCGCCTGGCACATGGTTTCGTATTTCTAACCGCGGTCATGGACTGGTTCAGCCGCTATGTCCTGGCCTGGGAACTCTCGATTCTCTTGGATAAAGAGTTTTGTCTGACGGCCCTTGATCGAGCGCTGGGCATCTCGCGGCCGGAGATATTCAACAGCGACCAAGGCGGGCAGTTCACGAGTCCGGATTTTACGGGCCGGCTCGAGGCGAAGGGCATCCGGGTTTCGATGGACGGGCGCGGCCGGGTGTTCGACAACATTTTCATCGAACGTCTATGGCGGACGGTGAAGTACGAGGAAGTTTATCTTCACGCCTACGAAACGGTGGAGGAAGCGCGCCGGCGCCTGGCGAGCTACTTCGTCTTCTACAACGCGGAGCGGCTACATTCATCGCTCGGCTATCGAACACCCCGGGAGGTTTATTTCACCGGATCGGCGATGACCTCGCCGGGGCTGAGAGATGACATGAAACGCATGGAGAACGTCGTTCCTAGGGCATCCTGGAGCGATGTTTTTTCGGATGGCGCGGAAAATCCGCTCATTCCGGGCGTTTCGCGCTTAATGAGGTCCCGGAAGGGACCGGCCAAAGTACACCTTCCTTGCCCCTCTTTACTGTCCAAAGAATGGGGGGAAGTTCACCGATGTCTGTTCCCCAGTCAAGCATCCAGGCACGGTCCATGTCTTCCGGCGTGATATGGCCCTTATCGAGGAGAGAAAGCACTTCCTTTTTGACGGCTCTCCAGACCCGATTCGTGGCATAACCCAGGATCTCTTTTTTGACCAGGATGGGGATTAACCCGAGGTCTCTGACAAATTTCAGGACAGATTCAATCGTCCGGGATGACGTCTGAGGATTTCCCATGACCTCGACCTTCAGGTCATCGGGCTTGCTCCAGTTGAAATCGAAGACCTTTTCCGGTCTCTTTGTGGCATCAGCCATCATGGAGCTGGGAATTGAGGAGGTATTGGAGCCGATCAAGGCGTCGGGCGCGGCATATTTGTCGATCTCCGCGAACACCTGCCGTTTGATCTCGACATTTTCCGTCACTGTCTCAATGGCCAGGTCAACTCCCGTGACGCACTCCTTGAGGGTGGAACTGATGGAGAGCAGAGGCACGGCGGTTTTCCAGGGTCCGGCGAGGGAGCTTGCCCGCGGAGATCCGCTCTTCAATCAATTTCCGAATGGCTTTTTCAGCTTTTTTCAAAGCCTCGGGAAGAACATCGTAAAGCCGCGTTTCCTTGCCCCGAATGATGCACCCGTAAGCAATTCGCCGGCCCATGGTACCTGCCCCTATGATGCCAACCTTCTGAATATTCTTCATGTATCAGCCTCCTCTCTTTTTTATATCCTGAACAGAATTCGCTCCGTCCTCAGTGGGCACGGTTTCGAACTCCGAATTATACAAAATTCTTTCCCATTTGGGCAGTTCTAGATTCTTGGGATCTTGTATTTTTCGGAAATTGCATTAATATATAGCTGCTTTAAACAGGGAATGAGAATCAACCCAAGGACAGAAGGGGAAAACCCGAAAAGAGGAGGATTGCGATGAAAAGAAGGACTTTTTTGAGGGACAGCGCGCTGGTGACATCCGGATTAGCCATCAGTCCATGGTCGCTGGCCGGAAGTCACGGCGAGTCCCGGGCAAGAACGAGTCCACCGTCGCCTCAGGAAGGAAAGCTCGAAGTCGTTACCCTGACGGGCTCCCCCCTGGAGCGGGGACGGATCCACGGGGAAACTCTCAAGCCGAAGATAACCGAAATCATCAAAATCTGGAAAAACGAGCTGCACAAGGCTTACAACCTGGACCCGGACAAATACATTGAAGAATTTGTTGAAAAGACCCGCTTCACAGAGGCCATAAAAAAATGGACTCCCCAACTGATGGAGGAAGTCCGAGGCATTTCTCAAGGGTCAGGAATCGATTTCCGAACCGTTTTTGCCTTCCAGTTGCCGGATGAAGAATGGTGGTATGGCCGCAACAGAAAACTTCGGAATTTCCATAGGCGCGTCTAAAAACTGCAGCGCCCTCGGCGTTTATAATCAGACGGATCTCCCTCCCTTGCTCGCTCAGAACCTGGACCTCCCTTCCTACTTTGACGGGTTCCAGACGCTTCTGCACATCAAACACGAGAATTCCTCTCTCGAATCCTACATCTTAACGACCTCGGGATTCATTGCCGCCTGTGGAATGAACAACAAGTCCGTCGGCATCTGCTGCAATACTCTGCTTCAGTTGAATCAGAGACCCGACGGGCTTCCGGTCGCCTTCATCGTCAGGGGAGTTCTCGAACAGAGCCAATTTGACGAGGCCACGAAATTTGTCCATGAGATCAAACACGCCTCCGGCCAGAATTATACGATCGGGGGGCCGGAGCAGATCGCCGTCTTCGAATGCTCGGCCAACAAGGTCAGCCGGTTCATCCCCTATGAAGGGGCGACCCGGGTTTATCATACCAACCATCCGCTCGTGAACGATGACCAAGGCATTTACCAAGAAATATTGAAAGAGGTTCCCGCAAAGGATAGACCGAAATCGCCCGGAAATTCGGAGATCCGCTTTGCCTCGCTGGAGAAGCGCCTCAAGGATCCCTCCCAAAGGATCACCGTGGAGACGATCAAATCGATCCTCGGCTCGCGTGACGACCCGCAAAACCCCGTTTGCCGGGAAAAGCCTGCGGACGGCGGGGGAGGCTTGCACCTTCGGCTGCATCATTATGGAGCTCTCCGCTTCACCTCAACTGAGCCTCGCTCCAGGGCCGCCCTGTTCGTCAGAATTTAGAGTGTACAAATTCTAGCCCGGAGGTTCACTGTTGGGGAGGCCTTTAGCCCCGATCGATGGATGGGCTCTCGAAGAGACGAAGTCGACCAAAAAAAGCCGCTATAATTCGTGCTGTATCCCCGTGCAGGGTGCGCCGGAGGCCACCCTCCACCCGATGCTTATCGCCTTCGCGTCAGTCTCGTCCGATGAGATATCTGTGCGGGTCGACTTTCTCTCTAAGGATGCGGAGCTCCTTTTCGGTCGGGGACGGAGTTTCCGAGATCGCGAACATTTCCAAAAGCTCAAAGCCGGTCTTCTCTCTGACCTCTTCGATCGAGACCCCCGGATGGATGGATTCCAACCTCATCCTGCAGGTCTCCTCGTCGAAGCCGAGAACGGCCAAGTCGGTGATGATCTTGTAGGGACCGCAATGAGCCGGGAGACCGGCCCTCTCTCGGGCGCCTTTTCCGGTCAGATACCCGGGCGTCGTCAGAAAATCGACCTTTTTGACAAACCGCCTTTTGTCTTGTGGGGTAATGACCAGGGTCCGCCAGGCGTAGGAGGCGAAATCATTGGCTCCTCCCGAACCGGGAAGCCGAATTTTCGGATGATTGTAATCATCGCCGATGACGGTCGAATTCAGGTTGCCGAACATGTCGATCTGAGCCCCGCCCAGAAAACAATAGTCAATGAATCCCCGCGCCCCCGAAGCCATGACCTCCATCATGTTGGCGGCCATCAGCCCCTTATAGAACGTCCGCGAATCACCCACCGAGATCGGCATGGTCGGGAGAAGCGGAGCGAAACCGCCCGCCTCGAAGAAGAGCATGAGCTGGGGGGCGTGAAGCTCCTGGGCGACCATGGCCGCGGCGCAGGGAGCCCCTGTTCCCACGGCCACGAGCTTCCCGTTTTCAAGAAACCTGGAGGCGACGCAGATCATGAGCTCCATCTTGTTGTATTCACTCACGGCGCCCTCCCTCCTGGCTTCCTTTATCCGCGGAAGTTATCTGGTCGGGAATATTGAGCTCTGCCCAGCGCAATTTCTGCATCTTCCTGAGCGCGCCGCACAATTCCAAATATTCAAAAAAGTCCCTGGTCCCGAAGATATGCTTCTCCAGGAATTTCCTGAGCGTCTCGGCGTCCTTCTCGGCCTGGAGCCAATCCCGAAGATGGTCTTCATCGGAGAAATATTCATAGGGCATGTTTCCCGGGTAACTTCCATACGGGAACTTCCATGACCGCGTCAACCAGATAATAGGGGATTTGGGTGTGAGCTGGGCGCCATCCGGATTTCGTCGTTATGAATGATACGCTCGGTCGTGAGGAGCACCCTTTTTGAGGCCCGGGCGAGGACGTGGTCGGCAATGTCGATACCCCTGATTCGGGCATTCCCATAGATATCCGCCTCGTGGACGTGGATCAGGGCGACATCGGGGTAGAGCGCCGGGAAAAGGGCAACAGGTTTTCCCGTATAGGGATCTTCAACGACCTTAGCCGCGGAATATTTGAGGGTATCAGAGCCGAGCATTGTGCGGGCCACGATAAAAGGAGCGTTAAGGGAGGCGGCCAAGTACCGCCAATAAAGACCCGCGTTGCTCCATTCGCACGTTTTGACTTTTCCGCTTTCAAAGAACTTCCGGGCGTTGGGGCTCAGTCCCCTGGCTTCAAGGCCGATGACATAGGCCACATCACACCGGTCGAAGCATTCTCCCGCCGCCAGAATCTGGCAGTCGTGGGTGGCCGTGTGTCCCGAAAATCCCAAGTTTTTTCGTCCCTGCCGGACGATCTCGTGAAGAAGAGCGGTCGCGATTCTATTGGCGCCGAACCCGCCGCTGGCGAGGTAGCATCCGTCGGGAACGAATTTCGCGACGGCCTCTTTGACCGTCATCCGCTTATCAACCAGGGCGTGATTTTTCGCCCGGAAGAACTCTCGCGCTTTGTCCGGATCGGGATCCATGAAGAGAGGAGATTGACCTTGTTGCAGGATGTTCATTGATTTCTCCAAAAACCAATTGCCGCTCTAACAAAGGCAAAGATTGGCGCGTTATCGACATTCAAGCTGGCACTGGAGGCCACCCTCTGGCCCCCGGACCCGGAGGAACCAGTCCCGTCGGTTCCCCCGTGGAACAAGCCGACGGGTCCCCCTCCGCTACGGGGTCCCAAGGGTGGCCTCCAGTGCCAGCCTACCCGTTTCAAATTGCCCACCGGATTCGCAAGAGACACGATATTACGGCCAGGGCGTACTGACTTGGGCTTATCTTAATATTTCCGTGGCGTCTCAGAGATGCCGAGCATCTTGCGGGCCTGCTGGGGGGTGGCCACTTCTCTATTCAGCTCGTGGGCGATCCGGACCGCCCTTTCGACGACCTGGCGATTGCTCTTTATTTTCTCGCCGCGCTTGTAATAAATGTTGTCCTCGAGTCCGACACGCACATGCCCGCCGAGCAGTGTGGCCAGCGCAGTCATGGGAAGCTGATAGGGCCCGATTCCGGAGCAGAGCCACAGGGTTCCCTCGGGGAAATCGCGCAACAAATGGATGACGTGGTCAACGGTCGGAAAGCTCGCCGTCTGGTAGCCCATCACCGTCTGGATCCAATAGGGCTTTTCGATCAGCTTCTGCTCGATCAGGTACTGGATGACGTGCGCTCCTCCGGGATGGTAGGTCTCAAGTTCCGCCTTGATCCCGCGCTTTTTCATTTCCGTGGCGAACCAGGTCACCTGCTTAAAAGAGATCGGCCAACAGGCATCATAATCGTATCCCGAATGCGGATGCATGAGAGGGGCGGGCCGCGCCTTCATCTTGAACTTGCTCATATCGGGCGTCAAGTTCAGGGATGCTACATCCGGCATGGCATCTAAACAGGCCACCCGTTCTTCGTCCTTCATGTCCAGGCTCCCGCCCGTCGTGCAGTTGATGATGATATCGGGACAGCGTTCCCGGACTTTCTTGTTGACCTCGAGCCAGTCTTCCTTGGTCCGGGCGCCTTCGTAGATCTTTTTCGGATCCCGGGCATGAATGTGGACCATCGAGGCGCCGGCTTTGTAGGCTTCAAAGACGGAAGCGGCGATTTCCTCCGCCGTCTCGGGTATGTTTTCGTTGTACTCTTTGCCCTGAATTCCCCCGTTGCAGGCGACCACGATGATCACGGGAGGCATCCCCTGCCGCACCTTCTCCATGAAAGCGTAGGCGTTCGCATAGTCCCAGAGATAGTCAAATTCTTTGGTCATCTGTTGCTCCTTTCAAAAAATTATTATATCTGTTCCTATGAAAAAATATCTATTCATTTTCCCTAGTATCATTGACCGCAGCGCCGGTTCGTGTCTTTGTTCATCACAGTTTCTTTCTAAAATCATGCCCGCTTAAGCCCGCGCCCGCCCAGCGCAAAAAACTTCAGGGCCCTTTCAACGTTCGGATAGATTGGAACACGGAGCCTGCGGATCTTCCCGGTCTCTTTTTTTTGGATCTTCCCACCTCCTGAAAAGGCGATCACGATCGGCTTGTCGGAATTTCTTTGAAACGCCCGGACGGCCGCTGCGGCATCGAGAATCGGATCCGCGAAGAGGATCAAGAGCGCGTCATAATGATCGAGGATTCTGTGCTTCGGCGACTTTGCTGAATTGGCTCCCGAACTGTGTTCCCAGATCGACCGGATTTTGAGGTTTCAGGAAGGGGGGAAGAATTCGCCTCATTTTGTCTTTGCTTTCTTCGTCCAAATCCGGCAGTTCGAGGCCGGCCCTCTCGGCGATGTCTGAAGCCAAGGTGCCGATCCCGCCCGAGGATTCGACAATCATCAATCGTCTTCCCAGGGGAGGCCTGAGAAGGCTGAACGCTTTGGCCAGGTCGAAAAGATCGTCAGTGGTTTCGGCCCGGTAGACGTGGAATTGCCTGAATATGCCGTCCACAATCCTATCATTTCCGGCGAGAGCCGCCGTGTGGGAACGGGCCGCTCTCTGTCCCGCCTTTGTTCTTCCTGATTTCAGAATGACCAGCGGTTTTTTTAGACTCTGGATAGTCTCAAGAAACCGGGCACCCGCCTTTATGTCCTCGAGGTAGCCGGCGATGACGGATACGTTTGGGTCGTTATCCATATAGCGAATGATATCCGCTTCATGGACGTCGAGTTTGTTCCCTAGATTGACCCAGAATGAAAACCCCAATTTTTCATCGAGCGTCCTTTGGACAAGGTCTATTCCCACGGAACCGCTCTGGCTGATGATTCCAATGCCCCCTTTTTTCGCGGCGAGGGAATAGGCTCTCTATGCCAAGGGCGGCGTAGAGATGGTTGTGGGTGTTCACCAGCCCCTGACAATTCGGCCCGATGGCTCTCATCTCGTATTTATCAAGAAGTTCTTTGACTTCCTCTGCAATCCGAATCCCTTCGGAGCCGATTTCTTGAAAACCCGAGGAGATGATGAGGACGTTCTTGATGCCTTTTTTCCCGAATTCTTCAACGGCCTGGGGGATCGATCTGGCGGCAATGACCACGACCGCCAAGTCTATTTTCCCCTCAACATCGAGAACGCTTTTTTTTGCCGGAAGGCCGAGAATTTCCGGAGCATTCGGGTTGATGGGATAAACGGCCCCCTTAAATCCGCCGTCAAGGATGTTTTTTAAAAGACGATAACCGTCTTTCTCGGGGTCGGCCGAGGCCCCGATGACCGCGACGCTCTCCGGATAGAAAAAAGACCTCAGAAGGTCAGGCCTCGCTTTGGCACCCCTCTGACCAAAATCGGCCTCGGGTTTCCTGAGCAGCAATTTGGCGTCGACGACCGAGAGGCCGTCGTCCTTGACGATCACCGGATTCAGGTCGAGTTGGTCGATTCGACCGCGATAATCGGTTGCCAATTGAGACACCTTCAGGAGCAGATCCACGATCGCGTCCCGGTCGATCTTCAGGCTCCTGAAACCTTCAAAGATGCGGTGGGACTTCAGCTCCTTGAGCATCGCCTCGGCATCTGAGCGACTGATAGGGATGGCCCTGAAGGAGACGTCCTCCAGGATCTCGGTGAAGACTCCTCCGAGGCCCAACATGAGGCAGAGGCCAAAAGTGCTATCGTTGAGGACCCCGACAATAACCTCGAGGCCCTTTTCCTCCATCTCTTCGACAAGAAACTTCTCCTCCGGGAATTTCTCTTTCATCTTGCCGAGTTCTTCAGCCAGGCTCTTTTTGTTTCGAATCCCGAGCACGACGCCGCCGACCTCTGTCTTGTGGAGGATGCGGGACGAACAAACCTTGAGTGCGACGGGAAACTTAAGATCCAAGGACGGGACCTCTTCGGATGTATCTATGAGACGATATTTCGGCGTGGCAATGCCGTATTGCTTAAGGAGATCTTTAACTTTGTCTTCCGTCATCATCGTGGTCGTCTTCATTGGACTCTTTCTCGCTACTGAAAATCCTCTATCTGTTTTTCTCCCCCGAACAAGCAGGCTTCGGTCCGGGACTCGGCCAGACTAGAACCTGAATGTTTGAAACTCTGTATCGCATGGCGGGCCGGGAGAAAGGTGCAGGACCGGATGGGGCGATAATTCCATAATCAGGCAGCCGAAGGTCATGCCGTCGTCGCCGGGTTTATTCCGGAAACAGATCGGCACTTCATCGGAGCCAAGAATGGATTTGATCATTTCGACGGTGACGGTTCTCGAAGGGTCAGCGAGCTTTTTGGCCAGGAAATCGAACCGGACCTCGGAGTTTGACGGCCCAGGGTCCTTTTTTTGCGGCGGAGACTTTTTCATGATTTCCTGATAAACGCTCTGGTCATCATTCGCCAGAGGATGGTTGGTGTGATAGACCCTGGTTGATCCCTGGAGAGGAATGAACTGGCTCACCTTGTTCGCCGAACCTTCAAACGCGGCGACGCCCTGCGCATCCCCGATCGTATAGTTCTGGCCGGAGGCGTGCTTGATTCCACGCAGAAACTCTCCGGCTTCTTTCAGGTTCGATTTTTCCAGGACAGCCCTGACGATATAAGCGACTGGAAGTCCGTCGGGGGAGTAGTTCAATTGAAGCAGGGTATTGCAGCAAATCCCCAGGGGCCGGTTATTCAAACCCGTTAAGGCCAGATACCCCGCGGTTGTAAAGACCAGGGATTCAAGAGAGGACCCGGGATATTTGATGTGGAGGAGAGTCTGGGTTCCATCATTATAGCTTTCGATATCCATGTTCTGGGCCAGCAGCGGGAACCGATCGCCCTCCTTTGAAACTCCAAGCGCGCTGCAACCGGCCGCCGGAGAGATGGGCACGCCAAGCCTTTTGTTCCTGATGTACCAGTAGTGTTCATCTCCCAGTTGGTACGTATACATCGTGTCAAAATCGATCCCCGCGCCCTCTGCGAGGCCTTCCACCTCTTCCAGCAGGTCTGGAGTCCATTTTTTGATGGCCGGCAAAAAATCGGTCTCTTTCATGAATTGTGCAATATAGGCATCGGGCTTCATCCCGGTCGATTTTTGGACGGACTCCTTCCAGAGGCTAATGTTTTTCTGGATCTTGGCCCGCAAGCCTTCTCCATGGATCTGCCCCCTCTTTTTAGGCGGACCTTCCAGGATCAGGACTTCGAGGCTTCTCTTTTCTAAGCGAGAAATATCACCGCGATTTCTGGAAGCGAAGCTGCGCCCGGAGAGGCCGATCCCATAAGGAACGGCCATGATACCCGAGGCCATCCATGCGCCCTGCTTTAAAAAAGTTCTTCGTTTCATTTTCTGCTCCCTCGTGGTTCTATGGAGACAATCTTTCGCGTCTCGTAGCTCTCATAAGCGGCCAGGATGATCCGGAGGGCCTTGAGTCCGACCGCACCCGTTATCTCGGGCTCGGTATCGTTCAGGACGCTGTTCGCGAAGGATTCTATCTGCAGGCCGAAGTGCAGTGGATGGGGCTTGTCGATGACCCGTATCTCTTCTTTTCGATCCTCAGAAAAATAGAACAGCTTGTTCGGGTACAGGAAGAGCCGGAGAGCGCCTTTGGTGCCGTGGATCCGATAGTTCACCGGGCTCGCATCCCAAATCGAAATGCCCTTGGATGTATAGCCTCCCCAGCTGAAGATACCTTCGGACGGCATGTCGGAAGGATAAGTCGCTTCGTTATAGACGAGTTGTCCGATGGCCCCGTTATTGAGCTCCATGGTTAAGAATTCCGTCGCCGGAGGCTGCCCGGCCCGGTTGCCCCGTCCGAACACCCACTCAACCTCGCTTCCCGTGAGCCAGGCGAAAGCGTCCACCGAATGGATGCCGTGGTCCGTGAGACCGCTTCCCCCCGCTCCCGGCGCGCCGGGGGGATAAATTTGGTAGAGCTGAAATTTGTCGGCCCCCTGGCCTCCGGCGCCTGTTTCCAGGAGAAGCGTGACCTCTCCGAGAAGCCCGGCCTCAATCATTTCCTTGGCTTTTCGGATCGTGGGCATAAACCTGTACGTCTCTCCATAGAAGAGCTTCACGTCCGCCTTTTGGCAAGCTTCGATCATGGCCCCGGCATCCTCGAGAGTCAAGGCCATCGGTTTTTCAACGAGGACATTGACCCCAAATTCGGCCGCTTTTTCGGTGATACCACGGGAAAGCCTTGGCCCTGCCAGAACGCAAACAATATCGAGTTTTTCTCTCTTGAACATCTCCACATAATCTGTGTAGCCCTTGAACCCGAACTCGGCGCTGACCCTTTTGAGAAGACCTTCCTGGATTTCGGCACCGGCCACGACCTCGATATTTTCAGTATTTTTGGTATCCCGGAAGATGGCAGACCTGGGCCACATGTCCCAAGCCAACTAGGCCCACCCGACATTTCTTCATGCGCTCTTCTCCCTCCTCAACGCGGAAATCATCACGCCTCCTGGTTATTTCGGAGACAATAAATAATAAAATAACCTGAATTGTTTTTTTATTTTCTCGTCTAAGCTTGATATTGTCAAGGAAGCAAAATGGATGTGTCCGGAGACGCCCTATTTTTTCTTGCTCTTCCAGAAAAAGTAGGCGGGGAGGCCGGCGAGAATGATCAGCGCTCCGATTCCGGCGGCCCGGGGCTTTTGGAGAAACATGTTGATAAATATCCAGGCATTGACACCGATGAAGATCAAGGGAGTCACGGGATAGCCAATCGTCCGATACGCTCGTTCCTGGTCGGGATATTTTTTGCGCAGGACAAAAATCGCCGCTCCGGTGAGACAGGCGAAGAGCAGAATGCCAAAGACGACAAACTCATAAAGGTCACGATATTTTCCGGTCAGACAGAGAAGACTCGACCAGATGCCCTGGGCAATAATGGCCTGGCCCGGCGAATGGTATTTCGGATGGACCTTTGCCAATCCCTTGAAAAAGAGTCCGTCTTTGGCCATGGCATAATACACCCGCGGTCCGGAAATGATACATGAGTTCAGGCAGCCGAAAGCGGAGAGCACGATCACGGCGGAAAGAAGAGGCGCGCCCAGAGGGCCGAACAAAGAGCCGGAGGCGACCTCTCCGATGCGAGTGACGCCTGCGATTTTGTTGAGAGGCAGAGCGTATAAAAAAACGAAATTGACCATAACGTAGATAACGATCACCGCGGATATGGCCAGAATCATGCTCGTGGCGAGGTTCTTTTTGGCATTCTTCAGCTCGCTGGCCATGGAGGCCGCGCTGTACCATCCATCATAGGCCCAAACCGCGGCGATCAGGGCGACACCGAAGGCTCCGATTCCGCTCAGATGGAGAGCTTCTTTGGAGAACAGAACTTGAGCGCTCAGGTGACCTCCGCGGCCAATGGAAAAACCAAGAATGATAAAGAAGGCGAACAGAATGATCTTGAGGCTGGTGAGAAAATTCTGGACGGGTTTCCCGTATTTCAGGCCGAAATAATTGACAAAAGTAAAACCCGAGACGGCCAGCGCAGCAGTCATCTGCCCATAGCTTACGGACAGGGGAAAACCCAGAAGGGAGATGCTAAAGAGAGAATGCTTGAAAGAGAGGGAAGGGATAAAATAGCTCAGGTATTCCGTGAAACCGGTGGCGACGGCGGCGTTGGAACCGTTCCAGATGATCAGGAAAAATGTCCAGCCGTAAAGAAACCCGGCCAGCGAGCCGTAGGCTTCTTTCAAATAGACGTACTGTCCGCCCGCTCTGGGGAAGAGGCAGCCCATTTCCCCGTAGGTCAAAGCTCCGGCCAGCGCGACCAATCCCGCTCCGACCCAAACCGCTATCAGCCAGAATCCGGAGGGAATGGTCTGGACCATGTCGCCCGACGTCAAAAAAATGGCCGAACCGACGATCGTGCCGATCCCCAAAAGGATGGCGTCAAACAGGCTCAGTCCCTTGATCAACCCGGAATTTGACGGCTGTTCGCTGCTTGCAGATTCGACGGCCATTTTGTTCTCTTTTGAATTCTGACTAGGAATACCCAAACAGGCCGGCAATGTCAAGCCTTCGTCGGCCCTCTTCGCGGCGGCTGCGGAACCGGCAGGCCCTCATTTGCTGGTCCTTGCTTCCGGCGTTGAGGAGTCCTATAATTCACCGGAGCGCCTTCAGGGCAGCCCAGTTTATGAACGCAAAGCAAGAAAAATCGGCAAGCTCCTCGGATCATATCTAAGGGAGACTTCATGTCAGAAAAGATGACAAGGTATGAGAGGCTCGAGGCGGCCTGGAACCTCAAAGAGGGGGACAGGGTTCCCGCGGCGCCGCTGAACTGCTACATCATCCCCTATCGCGGCGGAATCACGATCAAAGAGATGTTCTTCGAACCCGAGAAACTCATCCAGGCTTCGATCAAATGCCTGGATATCATCGGCGATAATATCGACCCCAACATCACGACCCTGGATCATCTCTCCTTCCTGGGAAAGTCGGGCTGGGACCAGGCCACCCTGGACTGGAGAATCTGGGAGCGCTTCCCTCCGGAGGGAAACATCCCCAGTTTTTTCGAGAAGGTCATGATCGAAGACTATGACGATGTCATGGAGAGAGGATTCTCAACACTCCTCTTTAACAAGAAGATCCATAAAGACCTGTTCAAGCGAAGCCTCGACGAATTTCTCTATTATGAATTTGATTATCCCCGGGTTTACGCTCAGGCCTGGCGCCGATTCGTCGAGGACTACGAGGTTCCCCTCCTCATGGGGGGAAGAGCGACCATCCCTTTCGAGTTCGTTCTCTATTACCGCGGTTTTTCTCAGTATGCGGAGGACATCTTCGAACGGCCGGAAAAAGTCAAGAAGATGTGCGAGCTGGTGCTCGAACGCGAGATCCTCAGGGCGATGAACCAGGCCATGATCATGGGGGCAGGTGAGGTTCCGGGCGCCGAGGTTATTTTTTTCCAAGCCGGAATCGTGGGGCCTCCGTATGTTTCGCCCAGGGTCTTTGAGGAGTTCGTCTGGCCAACGCTAAAGAAAGGCGTCGACATGATCGTAAAGAGAGGGTTCAAGGCCCATGTCCATACGGACGGAGACCTGACCTCAGTGCTCCCTCTTCTCAAGCACATCACGGACGGATTGCCCAAGGGGAAGGTCCTGCTGGATTTCGAGAAGACAAACATGAAAAAAGCGAAGGAGATCCTGGGCGACCGGGTTTGCCTCTTCGGCAATGTTCCCGCTTCCCTGCTCGTTTACGGAACGCCCGCAGACGTCGAGAAATACTGTCGGGGTCTGATCAGGGACTGCGCCGAGGGGGGAGGCTTTATCCTGGCGACGGAGTGTGAAACCCCCTGGGATGCCAAGCCGGAAAATGTCAGAGCCATCATCGATACGGCGATAAAATACGGCCGCTACTAAACAAGTTTGAAAGGAGGTCAAGGACAATGAGAGCCGGAGTCAAGCGCATCCTGGATGAAACCAAGAAAGGACTGAAGCCGCCGACGGAAGATGAAATCCGGAAGGCTGAGGCCAAGTGGCTGTTCGGAAAGAACGCCGAGAAAATGCTGGCCTACGCGCCGTGGAGTTTTGTCCTGGTCAAACTCCTCTGGAAGAAAGGAGAGGAACCTTGGGAAAGCTGAGCGAGGCCATATTCGCCTTGGATAAAGAGCTGGTCCTTCAGGTTGTCAAGCAAGACCTGGAGGCCGGACGGAACCCCCTCGATCTGATCGAAGAGGCCCGGGAGGGATTGCAGAAGGTGGGAGACGAATTCGAAAAGGGGAATCTTTTTCTCATGGAATTGATGCGCTCCGCCCAGATCTTCAAAGGGGCGGCGGCGTTGATCGCCCCGAAGATCAAAGAAAAGTGTCAGGCAACACCGGCCAAGGGCATGGTCCTTCTCGGAACGGTCTCCGGCGACGTTCATGACCTGGGCAAGGGGATCGTTGCGACCCTGCTGGAATGCGGAGGGTACGAGGTCATCGACCTCGGCGTTGATGTTTCGGAAAAAGTCTTTGTGGAGAAGATCCGAAAGCACGAGCCTCAGGTCGTCGGGATGTCCGGGCTCCTCACGACCTCGATCCCGGTCATGGGAAAGACCGTGCAGGCGATTGAAGAGGCGGGGCTCAGAGAGAAAGTCAAAGTCATAGCCGGCGGGGGTGTCGTCGGGGAGGTGGATGCCTCCAAGATCAAGGCCGATTTTACGACCTCAAACGCCAACGAGGGAATCCGGGTCATCGAAAGATGGATCGCGAAGAAGGACTAGAAGGAAAGACTGATGAGTGAAACGATGACAAGATACGAGCGACTCCTGGCCGCTTGGGAACTCCGGGAGGCCGACCGGGTCCCGGTGGCGCCGATCAACTGCTACATCATTCCCTATCTGGAGGGCCTTTCGATCCGGGAGATGTTCCTGGAGCCCGAAAAGCTGGCCCGGGCCACGGCCAACTGCCTGGACATCTGCGGAGACGAGGTCGATCCCAATATCACCACCCTCGATCACCTCTCCCTTCTTGGAAAATCCGGCTGGGACCAAGCCACTCTGGACTGGAGGATCTGGGATGACTTCCCTCCCAAGGGAAATATCCCCAGCTTCTATGAGAAGACGATCCTCGAGGATTACGATGACGTCATGAACCGGGGCTTCTCGACGATCCTGTTCAACCGAAAAATCTTCAAAGATGTCTTTCGGCGGAGCCTGAGCGATTTCCTCTATTATGAATTTGAGTATCCGAAAATCTACTCGGCTGTCTGGCGGAAGTTCGTCGAAGAATATGAAGTTCCCTTGCTCATGGGAGGCCGGGCCTGTCATCCTCTGGACCTCCTCCAGTACTACCGCGGTATCAACCAGCTCACCGAGGATATCTTTGAGCGGCCGGAGAAAGTCCATGCGATCAGCGAACAGCTCATCGAATACGAGTCGGTCCGGGCCATGAAGCAGGCGATGATCATGGGCGCAGGCGAAGTTCCGGGGGCTGAGATCATCTTCTTCGTGAACGGCGGACCGCCGGGAATGTCACCCAGGATTTTTGACGAGTTCTTCTGGCCGTATGCCAAAAAAGCGATCGACAACTTCGTCGAACGCGGCTTCCGCGTCAGATGCCACTGGGACAACGACCTCACGCCGCACCTGCAGACGATGAAGCACATCACGGACGGGCTGCCCAAGGGCAAAATCCTCCTGGACCTCGAGAAAACCGACCTGAAAAAAGCCAAGGAAGTCCTGGGCGATCGCGTCTGCATCCTGGGCAATGTTCCCTCGGCTCTGCTTGTCTACGGAACCCCTCAAGACGTCGAAAAAAACTGCCGGAAGCTCATCGAGGACTGCGCGGAGGGCGGAGGTTTTATCCTCAGCACAGAGTGCGAGACTCCCTGGGATTCGAAAAGGGAGAATGTCAGGGCCATCGTCGAGGCCGCGGAAAAATACGGATCGTATTGAACAATTTGCAGCACTTGAGCTTGACCAGGGAGACAGTATGCCACGGCCGATACAACCAAAGGAAGCGAGAAAAAGAAATGAAGCTACTGGGCGGTATTGGCGATTGATTTTCCTTTGCTATCATTGGTCTTCCTGGAGGCATCATTATTCTTTGCCCAGGAAAGAAGAGACAGGAGAAAAAAGAAGAGCCGGCCCTGGCCGTCGTCGGCGGGACATTGATCGACGGAACGGGAGGCGCACCGCTTCCAAACGCGGTCGTCCTGATTCAGGGACGGAAGATAAAGGAAGTCGGGCCGGCGGCAAAAGTTAATATCCCAAAGGAAGCCAGGAAGCTTGACGTTACCGGTAAATTCGTCCTGCCGGGCTTTATCGATTGCCATACCCACATTTCGACTGAGAGCAATTCATTAGAATACTATGTCGACACCAACAGCCTGGGCACATTGCGTGCCTATCAGCTCATGGACCAGTATCTTAAGAGCGGCGTCACGGCGATCCGAGACGTCGGTTCTCCGGTCGAGTGCCTGCAGGCGATCCTGAGGGGCTCTGAGCTCGGCTATATCGAGACGATCCGGCTCGTCGGCTGCGGAAATCTGATCACGGTGACCGGAGGCCACGGCGACGGGATGCACGGAGCGCTGGCGGCCGATGGGCCTTGGGCTTTCCGCAAAGCCGTCCGCGAAATGTTCAAAGCCGGGTTCAATTACATCAAGATCTCGCCCACGTTCACAATGGAGGAAGCCAAAGCCGCAGTGGATGAGGCCAAGACGCTGGGAATGCGGACGACCGCTCACGGCGGCGGACTGTCGGACACGGCTCCGACGACCATGACCCGAATTGCCGTCCAGGCCGGAGTCCAGTGCATCGAGCACCTCAACGAGATGGAAGACGATGTCCTCGACCTCATGGCCCAGAAAGGGGGTTTATAGTGTGCCGACGATGGCCATCTATCGAGAACTTTACAGGACCAACACGATCCCCCCGGCCCTCGTTGAAAAAAGGCACTGGTCCCAATCCCTGCACGAAACGCTGTTCAAAAAGGCGAGAGAGCGGAAGATCTTGATGGGTATCGGAACCGATGCCGGCGGCGAGGAGCGGAAGCTCTATCCAAAAATCTATTTCGATGAGATGAAGTATTTTGTCGAACTCGGGGCCAGCCCGATGGAGTCCATTGTGGCCGCGACCAAGAACGGAGCGGTCATCCTCGGCCGGGCCGAAGAGCTCGGGACGGTCGAAGCCGGAAAGCTGGCCGACCTCCAGATCGTCGGCGGCGATCCGCTCAAGTCCTTGGATGTCCTGGGCAAGCCGGAAATCGTTGTCCTTGACGGAAAAGTTCATCAATATAAATAGTGAGCGATTTTAAAAGTGAGCACTGAGCAGTGAGCGGTGAGCAGTATGCAAATTAAAAATAAAAAAAAAAGGAGAAAGAAATGAAGATCTGCGCGTGCATCCCTGATTTTCTCTATCGCTTGTTTTTCTGGGCGCATCATTGTCCTTGGCCCAAGAGAAGCAGGAGAAAAAAGAAGAGCCGGTCGTCGCCCTCGTCGGCGGGACCCTCATCGACGGCAATGGCGGCACTCCGATTCCCAACGCAACCGTCCTCATCCGCGGACAGAAGATCGCCGAAGTCGGGCCCGCGGCCAAAGTTAAAATCCCTGAGAAGGCGCAGAAAATCGATGTCTCGGGGAAATTTATTCTTCCAGGCTTCATCGATTGCCATATTCATACCACCTACCCCTACGATGACATCCAGTACTTCACCGACACCGACAGTGTGGCCACCCTCAGGGCTTTCCACACCCTGGACATGTATCTCAAAAGCGGGGTCACATCGGTTCGGGATGTCGGCTCGCCGGTCCAGCCGATGCAGGCCATCACAGCCGGAGAGGCGCTCGGCTACATTGATTCGGCGAGACTCTTCGCCTGCGGCGATCTGATCACGGTCACCGGAGGCCATGGTGACGGGCTTCATGGCGCCCTGGCCGTCAACGGGCCTTGGGAATGGCGAAAGGCCGTCCGGGAGATGTTCAAGGACGGATTCGGCCACATCAAGATCTCGCCCACCTTCACCCTTGAGGAGGCTCAGGCGGCCGTGGACGAAGCCAAGACGCTCGGCTGCAGGATAACGGCTCACGGCGGCGGACTGTCGGACACGACTCCGACGACCATGACCCGAATCGCCGTCCAGGCCGGAGTCCAGTGCATCGAGCACCTCAACGAGATGGAAGACGATGTCCTCGACCTCATGGCCCAGAAAGGGGTTTATAATGTGCCGACGATGGCCATCTATCGAGAACTTTACAAGGCCAACGCGACCCCCGCGGTCCTCGTAGAAAAACGACACTGGACCCAATCCATGCACGAAACACTGTTCAAAAAGGCCCGGCAACGGAAAATCACCATGGGAGTCGGCACGGACGGTGTCGGAGGCTTCATGAAGCTCTACCCCGGGCTCTATTTCACGGAGCTGAAATATTTCGTGGAGCTGGGCGTTAGCCCGATGGAGACGATTGTTGCGGCCACAAAGAACGGGGCCCTCATCCTGGGAAAAGCCGATGAGCTGGGGACGATCGAGGCGGGGAAGCTGGCCGATATCCAGGTCATCAAAGGAGACCCTCTCAAGTCATTTGATGCCCTTGGCAAGCCCGATCTGGTCATCGTTGGGGGAAAAATCCACCAATTTTGACCTCACCCGGCGCCGCGGCCGTGAGCCGCGGGTTGTGGGCCGAAAAAATCGCAGCCGCCCGATCTCTCGCCCTCCTGAAAAAGAGGGACGGAATACTTTTGTATTCGTTTCACGAATGACGAAGGGTGTCCCCTTGGGGAACGTCCCCCAGTTTGTTGACTAAAGTCCTCCTAAAATCTAGAATTGTCGTCAAACCAGGATTGGGAGGTCTCGGATGAAAACTGCCAGGAGAATACTTCTCGGGATTGTCCTGCTCCTCATCATAGTGCTCATCGGCGCCTTTATCTTTATCAATCATATCGCCAAAAGAGGCCTTCCCGACTACAACGAAAGCATCCAACTCACGGGCATGACCGACCAAGTCACAGTCTATCGCGATTCTTACGCCGTCCCCCACATCTTTGCCAAAAACGAGGACGACCTCTACCGCGCGGTGGGCTATGTCATGGCCCAGGACAGGCTCTGGCAGATGGACCTGGTGCGCCGGGCCACCCAGGGCCGGCTGGCCGAGATCTTCGGCGAAGCCCTGGTGGAGACGGACCTTCTGATGCGCGCCCTGCGGATCCCGGAAAAATCCCGGCTGGTTTTGAGCCAGGCGGATGCGAAAGTCGTGAAAATGATCGAGGCTTTTTCCGATGGAGTCAATCAGTACATCGAAAGCCACAAGAATAAATTGCCCCCGGAGTTTTCAATCTTGAGATACGTCCCGGAGAAATGGGAGCCGGAACATGCCGCCAACTTGATCGGATATATGGCCTGGCCTCTCGCTCTCGCCTGGAGTTCCGACGTCCTGCTCTATCAATTGGCTCAGAAACTGGGGGCGGAATCAGAAAAATTCCACGAGCTTGTGCCCGACCTGTCCCAGCAAAAAACTGTCGTCTATCCCGACTTCAAGCTTGCGGCCGTTGGCGCCGGTCTGGACTCGAGCCTCCTTCGCGGAGCAAGAAAACTCGAAGAGCTTGGTCTGGTCATTTTCACCGGGAGCAACAACTGGGCTGTTTCAGGAGCGAAGAGCGTCACCGGCAAGCCTCTCCTGGCCAATGATATGCACCTCTCGCTTTTCGCGCCCGGGATTTGGTATCAGATTCACGAAGTCATCGAGGGATCGCTCAACGTCACGGGCGTCGCCGTCCCTGGCCAGCCATTCATCGTCGCCGGCCACAACGACCGAATCGCCTGGGGAATGACCAATGTCATGGTCGACGATATGGATTTCTACCTGGAAAAGCTCAACCCCGCGAACGCCAACGAATATGAGTTCAACGGGAGCTGGCGGCCTCTGAAGGTGCGCAAAGAGGAGATCAAGGTCAAGGGCGGTCGAGTCATCGAAAAAGAGTTGAAATTCACTCATCGCGGGCCCGTTGTCTCTGCCCTGCAGAATGTGAGAGACCAGGCTATCTCCATGCGCTGGGTGGGCAATGAAGAAAGCAACGAAATCCGGAGCGTCTATCTCCTCGACCGGGCCAAGAATTGGGAAGACTTTAAGGACGCGGCCAAAACATTCCAGGCCCTGAGCCAGAACGTCGTCTATGCCGACATCGATGGGAATATCGGACTCCATTGCTGTGCCGGCGTGCCGATTCGCAAGGGAGAGGGGCTGGGTGTTGTCCCCGGCGAAACCGATGAATACGACTGGAAAGGGTTCGTGCCGTTTGAGAAGCTCCCGTATTCCTATAATCCTCCCTCTGGTTATGTCTCTTCGGCCAATAACAAAACGGTCGATGATCATTTTCCCTACCCGATCGGATATTGGTTCGATCTTCCCTACCGGATCGACCGGATCAGGGAGATGCTCGAAGAGAAGGAGAAGCTCTCGACCGAAGACTTCATGAGGATGCAGCTGGATGTCAAATCCAAGCTCGTCGAAAAGATGAAGGGCGATATTTTGGCGGAGCTTCGGAAACTGGAAGATCCTACGCCCCTGGAGAAGACATCGCTTCAGCTCCTGGAAACATGGGACGGGACGTTGACCAAAGAGAGCGCCGCGACGTCAATCTTTGAAGAATTCTATAATCTCTTTTTGACCAACCTGATCCAAGATGAGATGGGCGAAGAGCTGACCAAGAAATACGAGGGCAACTCAATCCTGGCCGTAAACTTCATGGAGAACATCCTCCGAAACAAGAACTCCGGTTGGTGCGACGATCTCAGAACTCCGGGAGTCAAGGAAGGTTTCGGCGATATCGTGAGGAGGAGTTTTCAAGAGACGGTCGCGTCGCTCCGGGAAGAGTTGGGGAGCAATCCGGACCGGTGGGAATGGGGGAAACTGCACGTCCTCTCCCTGGAACATCCCCTGAGCCAGGTGAAGATCTTGAGCGCGCTTTTCAATCTGAACCCGAAACCCGTCCCGGTCCGAGGGAGTTTCCATACTGTTTGCGCCCTCGGTTATGATTTCGGTCTGGGCTTTAAGTCCCGGTTCGGGCCCTCGGAGCGCCATGTCTTTTCTCTGGCCAATTGGGATGATTCAAAGACCGTTATTCCGACGGGAGAATCCGGAATCCCGGCGAGCAAGTTCTACTGTGACCAGACGAAGCTCTACGGCGCCGGCCAATACCACAACGACTACGTGAGCAGAAACTTGATCGAGAAAGACGCCAGGTTCAAGATGACCATCAGCAAGAAATGAAAAGGGGACGGTCGTTCGCTTCTTCAGGCCGGGTCAGGACGGTGACCGGAGGGCATGAAGTAGGTTGTCATTTTGGCGCCGACAAGAAAGATCCAGAATAAGACCGTCAACGCAAGCAAGGCAAACTTGAGCGACGCGCAGATACCGGCAATAACTGGAAATACCTCCGGCATAAAGTCCGCTGCCGCGAGGATCAAGAGGAGAAACATGTTCTCGGTCACATCTAAGGCCCCGGCAATGAAAGGAAGAATCGCGGCCCTCTGGCCAGATTTCCTCAACTTCCCCTTGTTCCAAGCGCTCAGAAGAGAAGTGACCGAGAAAAAGATAAGCACATATCCGACGATAAAGATGAAATCAAAAAGGATGCTCTTGCGGGCTGCGAGCTTTTGAGCATCACCCCAAGAACTCATGATTTCCAAGGCCTTGGCCTTGGTGAAAGCCAATTCGAAGCTGACGATGCTGTACTTGCTCCCCGAGGCCCAAAGCTGGGCGCTCTCCTTCCTCATCTGATTCCACGGCCATAAGGCGATTAAGATCCCCACGATGAGCAGCCCGCCCAAAACCAGGGGCCTTTCAAAGGCAGGTTGTGGTCGACTCATCAACCTCTCCTCATCAGCCAACAATCCAATTCTCAACCTCAAGCCCAGGAATATCATCAAAGTGTTGAGTGTTCCCCGTGACCAGGATCAGCTTGTGCTGGATTGCGACCGATGCGATTCGCAAATCCGGCTCGCTCTTAACCATTCCCTTTTTTTCAAGCCTTGCCTTTAGCTTGCCGTAAATCTTCGCGGTCCCTTCGTCAAAAGGCAAAATGGTGAGATTGGGAAGCACCCTCTCTTCAAAGGCGCGAATAATTTTCTCGCTATGGGCCGACCTCATCGCCCCATAATAAATCTCCCCCACATTAATGGCCGAGCTATATTGCATCTCCCGAGGGGTTCTTTCCAATCTCTTCACAAGACGGGCCGAAGGGCTCTTTTTAACAATGTTGCTTAATATGTCGGTATCGAAGAGGTACATTAAAGCGGGACCTCCCGGCTTTTTTCTTTCTCTCTGGCCTGATAAATCGCAGCGCACATCTCATCGATTTCCTTATCAAAATCAGCCAAAACTCCTTGCGCGAGTATCAGCCCTTCGCTCTGCCTTTGCTCTAGATTCTGGTAGGCTTCATAAGGCATCAGGACGGCGACTCTCTTCCCTTTCTTGGTAATCACGATTTTGTGCTTTTGATAAATAAGACGACTGATAAGCTCTGATAATCTCGCCTTGGCTTTCGTGATCGTAATGATTTCGTTCATGTCTGTCCTTTTGATAATATAGTCTAAATGACTATATCAGTCAACGGAATTTTCTTTTCTTCCCGAACAATGTGATTTGAGAATATCCCCGGCAAATTATGAAAATATTTAAAGGCTAAACGAGGCCAAGGCGGAGCACGGGGAACGAGCAACGGGGGGCAATTATGAAGGGTGTCCCCTTGGGGAACGTCCCCCAGTTTCAGCTATTTTCTTGCGCGGAGGTGGGCGATCATCTTGGGGACGACAAGAGGCACGACATCCGGAAGCATATGTGGCATCAGGCTGTCCATGACCTTGGGCATGATCTCGGGCATTTGCTCGGCCATGTAATCGGGCATGGGAATAAGCTTGCCGACTCGCTCAAGCATCGCCGGCATGACCTTAGGCATCATTCCGGGAAGAAGCCTGGGAAACAGGATCGGAAACATCGGTTTCATCAAGGCGAACATCGCGCCCCCGACAAACCCCAGTTTCCCGATGAACTTCATCATCCCGCCCATCCCGAGCGGCATGGCCCCCAGCATTTCCGGCCACATCGTGTCCATCAGGTCGGCAAAACCCTGCGGCGTCATGAGCTTGATCATTCCCTCGAAGACAGCCCACTGCCTCAAAGCCTCATCGGTGGGATCCTTAAAATCCTTCCCCAGCGCCTTGCAGGCAAAAGTCGCCAGGTCTTGAATCTCGATCGGAATCTTCTTTTTATCTCTGGTCACGCGCAGCTGGAATTCACAGCACGGACAGAGAGCCAGGACTTTCTGGGCCTTGACCTCCCCCGCCTCGTCAAGACGGGTCTTCCCGATGTCCGCGGCCACAGGAGGTTCCTTGATGAGAGTCAGAACGCTGCCGCAACAATGGGCCTCGTCGTGGTGATAAGGCATCTCTTCGAATTTAACGCCGGGGACGGCTTTGATGACCTCGCGGGGCTCTTCATATACGCCCGAGACGCGGCCGATATGGCAGGAGTCATGCCAGGTCACTTTCTCGTCAATCGTCAGGGGGAATTTGAATTCACCGCTCCGGATCTTTTCGGCCACGACTTCACTGTAGTGCTTGGTCTTGATCCCGAATTCAATTCCCAGCTTTTGAGCAAATTCCGGGTAAGTATGGCGCCACATCATGTGGCAGGCCGGGCAGGAGGCGATGACCGTATCCGCCCCGGAAGCCTTGACAGCGGAAATGTTCTTTTTGATCGTCTCTTCAAAGATATCCCATTTGCCGGCGACGAGCATGGGAATCCCGCAGCAGTTCTCAACATTTCCAAGATAGGTAAAATCCACCCCGGCGGCATCGAGGAGAGTGACCGAGGCCGCGCCGATGTCATTTTCGACATAAGAGGCCGTGCAACCGGCGAAATAGATATTCTTGCTCTTGACGCCTGGCCCGTGCTTCGCCCAGAGATCTTTGGGGAACCAATCCGTCCGGTTTTTGCGGTAGCCGGCCCAGATGTTCCCTTGACCGCGCGTCGCTTCCCCCATCATCTCGAAGGGCGGAAAGGTCATCCACTTGTCCTCTTGCACCAATTTCCCGCGCAGCTTCATCCAGGACGGTTCGATCGGGAGCGAGGCCGAGCAGCGCAGGTTGCAGAGCTCGCAGGTGGTGCAGACGAGGATCGTATCGACCATGGATTGGTCCCATTTCACCTTGCCTTCCATATAATTGCGGAGCCAGTACCACTTGCCCCGGGGGGACTGGCTTTCCCAACCGCGGCCGTAAAATTGGTCGCATTCGTCGACACAATAGCCGCACTGGGAGCAGGCATAGGCATACCAGGCCACGTCGCCCGGAATATCCCGGACCGGTTTTTGGGGACGCTCTCCGACCTGGGTCACAACATTGTTGCCAAAAGGTCTCACCAGCGGCTCGAATACATTAGCAACGCCCAGGATCCGGCTGATGAGCATCTTGCCGATGACCTTGTCCGGGTTCAAAATTCCCCTGGGATCGACCTGCTTTTTGAAAGACCGGAGACGCTCCGTGCGTTCCCGCCCGATGATCTTTTTTATCCGGCTCGGGAAATACAATCCGGTCGAATAGGGCCGGCCGCCGTATTTTTGAGCGATCTTCATGATGGTCAAGACGAGCCCAAAGACGAAATTGTAGGAGAATTTTCGCTGGTCACTGGGAATGAACCCGAGGATGACGGCCTCCGGCTTTCCGTCCCGGCCTTTTTTGATGATGACGCCTTCCTTGACGACAGGCTGGTTGACTTTGTGTTCGATCTCTTCCATCACATCGCCCAGCTTCTCGAGCGGGACGACGATCTCAGCGGGGACGAGCGACGGGCCCAGGCGCTTCACGATCATGAGCTTGGACCTGTTTTCCCACTCGTGCTCCGCGATATCCTGGCTCAGGACTTCGCCCTGGCAATTTTTCAGGATCTCAGGAAGATGCGGCACGATTTTCGAACGGTCGGCCTCTTTAAAAGTCAGGGTGGCAATATAAGCCGCGGGGAGGATGACCTTGTGCTCGGCGGGATGGTCGTGGTGCATGCGGACGGGCGCCCGGTTCTTGAGCTCGGCCATCCGGGGGTTGATGAAGACAACCGACCAGACGGGAAAGTCCCGGGCGATCAACTCCGCAAAGACATTGGTGAGTTTATGGGCATCGGGACAGGCGATGGCCACAACACCCAGATCCTCGAGCTTTTTGACTCGGAGGGTCACCCGGCTGATGATGCCGGTGATGCCTTCAGCATCCGAGATGAGCTCGAGGTCCCGGCCTGAGAACTCTCTGACCTCGCCCGAGGGCAAAACGACGCGCGCGCTGATGACGTTGTCCACGAACCAGCCGTATTGGTAGGAGCCGATGCCGGCGCCGCCCTGGGCCAGCCAGCCGCCCACGGAGGAAGACGGGTAACTCGTAGGGTAGAGCCGGACGGCCAGTCCCTGGGGGCCGATTTTTTTGTCCAGCTGTTCCCAAGTGATTCCGGGCTCTACGGTGACAATTTCATTCCCGGCATCGACTGAGAGGACTTTCCTCATCCTGTAGAAATCGATCACGATTCCTTTCCTGGTGGGGATAATGCCCCCATAGCCGGAGGAACCTTTTCCCCGAGGGACCAGGGGAATCTTCTCTTCGGCGGCCCAACGGACCAGATCGGCCAGCTCAGCCTCATTTTCAGGCTGGACAACCGCGTCGGGAGTCGTTTTGCCGACAAGGGGTTTAAATAAACCGGGCATAGCGGCGATGTCGTGGCTGTAGAGAAGTCGTTCGGTGGGGCTGAAATTCGCCCGGGTGCCGAACTTATCTTCCAGCCATTTTTTGTCTTTTTTTCTCAGGCGGCTCATTCTTGCCCTCCCACAATAAGAGGATCGGCTTTATGCATCTTATATGTTCTTTGGGCTTCAATCCGAGATGGGACCTTCACCTCCCCGGAAAAAGGGGCTTTCGGGCCCAGATATCAGATGCCTAAGCCAGACGCCACTTTCTATTTTATTCCAAACGCCGTAAGTTAGTATACCATATCTACTTAATCTATATAATTTATAGGAATATGAGCAATAAGGGCCGTCTAGAGCGGGCTTGAAGACTTCCGACTGAAGGGTAGCCTCGCGGATCCGCTCTTCCACCGGGGAGACGCCGATCCCTGGCCCCTGCGGCACTCCGATGACGCTGCCCGGGCTGAGTTCGATCTGCGGCTCGATGAGATCCCGGCTGTAATACCGGTTGCTGGCCGAGAGGTCGTTGGGAAAGAGGAAGTTGGGCAGCGAGGCCAGATGAAGGTTATGGGCCCGTCCGATCCCCGACTCGAGCATTCCTCCGCACCAGACCGGAATCCCGTGCGCCTGGCAGAAATCATGGATCTTGCGCGCCTCGACGATGCCGCCGACCCGGCCGACCTTGATGTTGACGATCCGGCAGCTTCCCATCTCGTAGGCCTGGCGGGCCGAATCCTCCGTGAGGATACTCTCGTCGAGGCAAAGAGGCGTCTTCATCAGTTTCTGGAGGCGGGCGTGGTCCCAGAGGTCGTGCGGAGCAAAGGGCTGCTCGATCATCAGCAGGCCGAAGGCGTCCAGTTTTTTCAGATGCTCGGTGTCGGCGGGGCCGTAAGCGCCGTTGGCGTCGACCTGGAGAAGGATCTCCGGGAATTTCTCCCGAACAGCCGCGCAAACGTCCAGGTCCCAGCCCGGCTTGATCTTGATCTTGATCCGCTGGTAGCCTTCCTCGAGGTAAGATTGGACGCGGTCCAGGAGGTCGGGAATCGAGTCTTCGATGCCGCAGCTGACCCCCGTTGGGATCTCTTGCTTCACGCCGCCATAGATTTTCCAGAGCGGCAGGCCTTCTTTCTTGGCCGTGAGATCCCAGAGAGCCAGCTCCAGTCCCGACTTCGCCATCGCGTTGCCGCGGAATCTTTGAACAGCCCGGTAGAACCCTTCGGGCCCAGACAAGGATTCTTGGAAGACGAGGGGAATCAAAAAATCCTTGAGGACGTGCCAGGCCGTGCCGGTCGTCTCCGAGCTGTAGAACGGCGCCCGCGAGGCTACGACCTCGCCATAGCCGCAGAGGCCGTCGCCCCAAACCTTGGTGATGATGAACGTCCGTTCGTATTCACGGCTGAAGCTCGTCTCAAAAAAATGGACATAGGGAAGTTTGAGAAGAACCAGTTCGATACGCTCGATTTTCATCCTGGCCCTATTTATATACCAACAGAGGGGGCAAGGTCTACACACCTGGTAGAAATCTAGCCCAATTGAAGCAGAAATTCGGGCCGGCAGCCGCGGAATTCTTGTGCCGGATGAGTGGACCTGAGGCCGATTTTGTAGTATATATTCGGATATTTTATGAGTGATCTTTTGCTCGTTTGAAATTTTTTTATTAGAGGAGAGAATGGACAAACAACGACTTTATAACGACCTGATCAAAGCCTACAAAGCAACCCACAAAAAATCGGAATCCTTCTTCATGAAAGCCTCCCAGTTTGAGGTGCGGGGAGGAAGCCACAACCTTCGTCTCTTCGATCCCTTCCCTTTCTACGACGTGAGCGCCAAGGGCTCCCGGGTGACCGACGTCGACGGCCACACCTACGTCGATTTCTGGCAGGGGCACTTTGCCAACATCCTCGGCCATAACCCGAAGATCATCCTCGATGCGCTTTTGAACCTATTACCGGAAGGGGCAGGGGCTGACGACCGGATTCCCCGGACGGTTCGAGGAAGAGCTGGCCCAGTTGATCCTCAAGCAGCTCGGGGCCGACAAAATCCGCTTCACGACGAGTGGGACCCTGGCGAGCATGTATGCGGTCATGCTGTCCAGGTCGTTTACGAAAAGAGGCCTGGTCTTGAAGGCGGGCGGCGGCTGGCACGGCGCTCAACCTTATCTCTTGAAAGGTGTCAGCACCTATCGCGAGGGCTTGGATTCGATCGAATCCGCCGGGCTCCCGGAGGGAGCCGACTCCATGATCCTCGTGACAAAATTCAACGACACAGAGGACCTTGGGGAAATATTCAGAAAGTGTGGCGAGCAAATCTCCTGCTTTATCGTCGAGCCTTTTATCGGAGCCGGCGGTTTCATCTTCGGCCACAAAGAATACCTCCGCAGGGCCAGGGAGCTGACTCGGAATCACGGCTCCCTCCTGATCTTCGATGAGGTCGTCTCCGGATTCCGATTTCATCCGGGGGGACTTCAGACTCTCTATGGGATTGTGCCCGACCTGACCGTCCTGGGGAAAGCGATCGGCGGAGGGATGCCCACCGCGGCCGTCGCCGGCCGGGCGGACGTTATGGCGCTCTGCGGGCCCGAAGCGAAGCCCGAGGAGAAGGTCAAGTTCGAGGGTGGAACTTTCTGCTCCCATCCGGCGACGATGCTGGCGGGGATCACTTTCCTCAAGGATCTCATCCAGAACGCTTCGAAGATCTACCCGAAAATCGGCCGACTGGGAGCGAAGGTGCGGAAAGGTCTTGAGGAGATCTTCGCGGCCCACGGCTTCAACCTGAAATGCACCGGTTACGGCGACACCCTGGGCATCTCCAGCTCTCTCGTCGGAGCCCATTTTCTTCACGAAGACATCGAACGGATCGACAAGCCGGAGCAGGTCTGGAATCCGGCGGTGAATGATGTTGAGCTCAGGGAGAATGTATTCAAGCTGGCCATGATCCAGGAAGGTTTCAACATTTTCCACGGTTACGGGGCCATCTCCGCGGCTCACACCGAAAAGGAGATCGACGCCTCCCTCGATGCGGCCGAAAGAATCGCCAAAAAGTGGAAAAAATACAGGGCTTCCAAAAACTAGCACAAACGCAATAACTACTGCGACATCTCCGTTCAAGGTTGCGCGGGAGGCCACCCTTGGGACCCCGTAGCGGAGGGGGGGCCCGTCGGCTTGTCGACGGGGGAACCGACGGGACTGGTTCCGCGGGGTCCGGGGGCCAGAGGGTGGCCTCCAGGGCAACCTTAACCATGTCAAATGACTTATCGCGTTTGCATCAGCAAAAATAAAGGGGGACGAGGCAGGCCAACTCTGATTTTGGGTCTTGAATTTTTCTTAGAGATTGTTATACTACCTCATTCATTTTTTAACTCGATTATGGAGGACTTATGGAAAAAATCAAACTCATTATTTATGGCTGCGGCGTTATGGGCCGCAAGACGGTCGAGGCCCTCCTGGACAAGAAGAGCTTCGAGATTGTCGGGGCTGTCGATATCGACCCCGCCCTGGTGGGAAAAGACTTAGGGGAAATCCTTGACCCGCAAAAAAAGCTCGGCGTGAAAATCGAGAAGGATGCCGAGGCGCTTTTTTCGAAGGTTAAAGCCCAGGCGGTCGTGCTGACGACAACATCCCATCTGAAGAGCGTTTTCCCCCAGATCGCCCAGTGCGTCAAGGCCGGCCTGAATGTTATCTCCACCTGTGAAGAGCTTTCTTACCCCTGGAAGCGCCACCCCGAACTCGCCAGGGACATCGATGCCCTGGCCAAAGAACACGGTGTCACCGTTGTGGGAACAGGAATCAACCCGGGCTATTTGATGGACACGCTGCCCCTGGTTCTGACCGCCCCCTGTCTCAAGGTCACCTCTATCAAGGTCACCCGGATGATGGATTCTTCCAAGCGCCGGATCCCGTTCCAGGCCAAAGTGGGAACAGCCCTGACCAAAAAACAATTTCGTGATAAGATCGACAACAAGATCATCACCGGCCATGTCGGCCTCCTCGAATCCATCAACATGATCGCCGAGGGGCTCGGCTGGACTCTGGATGAAGCGGTGGAGATTCCTCCCAAGCCGGTCATCGCCACGAAGAAGATCAAGACAGTTCTGGGGACAGTCCCCCCGGGCAACGTGATCGGGCTGATCAGCAAGGCTTATGCGAAAAAAGACGGCCAGAAAGTTATCGATCTCTATTTCTGCGCCAATGCGGCCGTGAAGAAGCAGTATGACGAGATCATCATCAAAGGCAAGCCCGACATTCACGAAATCATCGTCGGCGGAGTCCACGGGGACACGGGCACGGTTGCCGTGACCATCAATATCATCCCCCGTGCCGTGGAATCAGTGCCCGGTCTCAAGCTGATGAAAGACCTTCCTCCGGCGATCGCGACGCTCTGAAGCGCCGCTCCAGAAAATTGAAGGTTAGGGCCCCGCGACGGCGCTCCCCTCCTCGGCAAAATTCAGAGAATTTTGCGCTGCGGGTGGGGGGCCCCCACGCCTGCTCCCCAACCTTCAATTTTCCCATACGGCCTTAAATCCGCCTTTCTCGTCGAAAACAAAAAGAAGAGATCGGCCTCTAAGCCTTGCCCAGGAGCTGGATTTTTTTCTCTCCGGCAAGCTTTTCATACAGGGCGATGATCCCTCCGGCCATGGCCTCGCGCCGAAAACTTCTCGTGGACGACCTCGTAGCCTCTTTCTCCCAGGCGCGAGGCGAAGGTCCGATCCAGATAGAGCTTCAGGATGGCTTCGGCGAGGGCGTCCGGGTCGCGAGGGGGGACGAGCAGTCCTGTCTCCCGATGGATGACAACCTCGGGGATGCCTCCGACCATCGTCGCG
Organism: Candidatus Aminicenantota bacterium; assembly: GCA_963770045.1. Taxonomy (GTDB): domain Bacteria; phylum Acidobacteriota; class Aminicenantia; order Aminicenantales; family CAVYOD01; genus CAVYOD01. Next base: position 258,148 of record CAVYOD010000014.1, read on the forward strand.
ACGACGGGCAACCGGCAGGCCATGGCGTCGAGGAGCGAACTTCCCAGGCCTTCCAGGTGAGAGGAGAGAACGAACAGGTCCAGAGAGGACATGATCTGAGGGACGTCCTTCCGAAAGCCGAGGAAATAGACAATATCATCCACCGCCAGGTTATGGGCCTGTTTGTCGAGCTCCATCTGCAGGGAGCCGGAGCCGACGACGATGACCCTGATCTTGGGCGCGTGCTGCTTCAGGATCTTCGAGGCCTGGATGAGGTAAGTGTGGCCTTTGTGATCCTCGAGCTGGGCGACGATGCCCACCAGATAATCGTCCGGTGCAAAGTGAAACTCGCGGCGGAGATAATCGGAGTGCCGGGCCTCGGCGTAGGGAGAGAAATCGATCCCGGAAGGGATGACTTCGATGAGCCGCTCGGGGATTCCGCTCTTCATCAGGACTTTCTTCACACCTTCCGAGATGGCGATAATTGAATCGATGTGGTTTTTGTATTTGCGCGGCGATTTCAGGGGGAAATCCACCCGGCGAGAAATGATCCGGAGAGGAACTTTGGCGAGTCGCGCCGCCGAAGAGCCGATGGAGACGGCATGGGCGTCGTGGAAATGGGCCAGCACACAGTTGCGGCGGCTCATCAAGCGGGCCAGCCGGATGATCGCCTTCAGGTCGAGCTCGCTGCGCATGCGCAAGGGAAAGACCGGTAAGCTTGGCCTCGGTGGCTTTCTGGAAGAGGGGGCTTTCCGGCTGGACGACAAATAGGCAGGGATAGCCCTTGCGCTTGAGCTCCTGGACGAGGAGGAGCGACTGGCGCTGGCCCGCCGCGCCATTCTTTCCCGGCATCAACCTGGAAAAGGCTCAATCCTCTCTCCTCGCTTCCAAATCTCTCTCAGCTTGGCGTAGCGAACGAAAATCGAATAGCCGTTGAGCACCGAGATGACCACGCCCGGAAATCCGTCCAGGAAACCGAGCTTCCAGAGATAGGATTTCAAGAACCTGGAAAAGGGCAGAACCCCGAGATGATACCAGCGGCATTTTTTCCCGCCCGCATAGAGCTTCTGGGCGCCGAGGTCGGAGAAGCGGTTGATCCGATCCAGATGGTCGCCGATATTCTGATAGGTAAAATGGTAGATCACTCCCTGGAGCTTCTTGAGGCGCCCTTCTATGACCAGCTTTTCATGGACAAAATCGCCTTCCCAACGAGCCGCGGTTTTTCGGAAGAGCCGGATCTTCCGGTCGGGAAACCAGCCCGAGTGTTTGATCCAGCGGCCGAGGTAGAAAACTCTCCGGGGGATCAAGAATCCGGCGTTGGGCGGGTCCAGGTTCCTCATTTCCAGAATCTCTTCGCTGAGCTCAGGCGACACCCTTTCGTCGGCGTCGAGAGAAAAGATCCAGGGGCCGGCGGCCTGGCTATTGCCAAAGTTCTTCTGGTCGGCGAAATTCGTCCATTTCCGCTCGAAAACGTGGGGCGTGTATCTCCTGGCGATCTTGACCGTGTCATCGGAGCTGAAACTGTCGACGACGATCGTCTCCGAGGCGATCGCGGCGAGGCTCTTGAGCGCGGCCTCGATATTCTTTTCCTCGTTATAAGTGATGATGACGCCGGAGATGTTCACCGCTCCATGTTAACACAAGCCAAAAAAATAAAACAAGCGCCAGCCCCGTCTATCTCGTCTATCTGGTCTGTCTTGTCTATCTCGCAAAGACAGTGAGCCGTGAGCAGCATAAAACAAATTCGTCCATCTGGCCTGTCTGGTGATCCGTAAATCTTGCCAATGAGAAAAAAAAAGAATCCTTTCGTTTTCTTCCTCTTTTTTTTGACGAGAGAGACCAGATAGACGAGACGACGGTTCTTATTTTGCTGTGAATTGCGACAGCTTGATATTCCTGTTGTCGAGGGCCGTCCCGGTCGCTTTCTCCAGCCGGGCCAAGGCCAGGTTGTAATCGATGACCGATTTGATCTCCTGGGAGCGGGCGGTGGCCAGCTCGTCCTGGTACTGGAGGACAAAATAGTTCGTCGTCAGCCCGACCTGCAATTTCTTTTCCTCGGCCTCCAGTCTTTTTTCGGCCAGCTCGCGGGCGATCCTGGTGGCGGAAACACGTTTGGCATTGGTTTCAATCGTGGTGATGGCGTCGCTCACTTCAAGGGCCGCCTGCTGCTCCTGGGTTTTCAACTGGGCCAGACTCTGCTGCACCTGGAGCTTGGCCAGGGCATAATGGGCCCGGCTCACGAAGTTGCTCAGAGGGAGGGTGAGAGTCAACCCGACCGTCCAGTTCTGATAAAGGAACCGAAAGGCGTCCCGGATGGATTTTGAGGCGGCCCCCGGCTCCTTGCCGATGATGATTCCGAGGAAGGGGTCGTTATTTAAATACAAGAGCCTATCCCCCGAGATCCCCGGGCTCCAGTAGGAAAATTTCAGATCCAACCCCGGCAATGTCTGGTTCTTGGCCACCGACATGTTGATTTGGTTGGTTTCGATCCCTTTCTCCGTGATCTGAAGATCCGGCCGCTTGGCCAGAGCTTCCTTCAGAGATTCTTCGCGCGAGATCGTCACGGCCTTGAATTCGGGCTTGTCGACCGGGATGAGCCTCTTGTTCTGAGCATCGGTTTCAGCCGCCAGGTTGATAATGCTCTTCAAGACTTCCTCACTCCTCCTCATCACGCCCTCCGCCTGGATCAGGTCTGCCTCTCTGGCCGCGACCGTCGCCTGGGCGTTGAGGACCTCGATCTGGGCAAGCTGGCCGACCTCGACCTCTTTCTGGTTCTTTCTGAGCAGGTCCTGGCCAAGTTTGAGGGACTGCTGAGCCACTTTATAACTCTCAATGGCATAAACGTAATTCCAATAAGCCTCCTCGACGAGGTAGATGGTGTTGAGAAGGGCGGATGTGAGCTGGCTCTCGGAAATGTCCAGGTTATTCTGGGCGATGAGGATCTGCTGCCGGCTGACTTTGGATCCGAAGTTCCTGAGCAGAGGCTGGTTGAAATCAAAACGCAGCGTGCTTCCGAAGCGTGGGTTGATGAGCTGGAAGGCCTGGTTTGTGTCGGAGCGATAGCTGTCCAGGGACACCGAGACATTCCCTCCGGTCGGGATCTGTTGAACGACGGAAGCGCTGTAATCCCGGTATCTATCGACGATCGTGGACGCTCCCTGGATGAACCAATAGGGCGGACTCTCGTTCTTCTGGTTTCCGTAGCTCAACTGCAGGCTGGGCATAAAATACTCCTTGGCCTGGGACAGACTGGCGCCTGCGATTTCGGGACTGTAAACGGAGACGGCCAGATCGAGGTTATTTTTCAGCGCTTTGAGGATTGCATCCTCAAGCGTGAGAGATAGCTCCTCCTTCTGTTGGCCAAAGACCGGGCCCAACAGAAATACACTCAAGAGAAGAAAGACAAGCGCCGCTTTTATTCTCATAGAATTCCTCCCGGACAAATCCACCATTGTCCACAGATTTTCTCATTCAGTCTAGCAAATAAAGCGAGTTTAAACAAAACCATCCCTATATACGAATTTCAAGGGCACAGAGTTTAATGACGTCTAGCCCGTCTCATGCCGTACCACGTGCCCCGTCTCCGTTCTCCGTCTAGATTCTCCGGCCAAAAATGAGGAGAAATAAGACTGATCAGAGTGACTGCGGATGATCAGCGCTATTGACTAGAGCATAGATGGGCTGACGCAGATGGACAAGATAAACGGCTCACTGTCTTGATCTTGACAAGCCTAGGCAAATTGACTATGAGTCATCCAGATGAAAAAATACGGCGCCCACCTCCTGCTCCTAGCTATCTTTTCATTTCTTTTGAGCTTATTCTTAATCCTAGTTATCGAAGCGCCAGGCTACACTGTCCTCGCCCATTCTTTCCAGCCGCGGCTGCTGTTCGTTTTCATCGCGGCCCTATTTTTCTTCGGTCTCCTGGTCGGGCTTTGGGTCTTCTATTCCAGGCTTGCCGCAGCCGTTTTTGGAGTCCCTTTTGAGGACGTCCTGGCGACTGATTTTACAGCTTTTTTTCCGATTTTGCTTTTGCCGCTCGCGGCACTCACCCTGACCCGTTACTTGACCGCTGAGGACCTTCTCTCCCGATTGAAACTTCTCAGTTACGGCCTCGTTTTTTGCATCATCTATTTGAAAATCGTTCAGGCGGCGGGCTTCGGAAAACGGGGCCGCGCTCCTTGGGCGGCCTGGCCGACAAAATTCGAGGCCCTCCCGCTCCGGAAAAAACTGGCCTCCCTTTTCATCGCCTCCCTCCTGGTTTTCAACGGCGGCTCTCTCATTTTGATCCACAAGGGGATCAGCTTTTCCGGGGATGAGCCCCATTATCTCCTGATCGATCACAGCCTTCTCCATGATGGTGATTTTGACCTGGCCAATAACTACCAACACCGGGATTATTCGACCTACATGCCGCCGGGAGCGACCATCCAGCCCCACGTTGTGCCGGGGGCAAAGCCGGGCGGCCAATATTCCTTCCATTCTCCCGGCACATCATTTTTGCTCCTGCCTTTCTATGCCTTTGGTTCCCTGTTCGGAAAAAGTCTCCTCGTCTTTTTCCTCCGTTTCGGGATGAGCCTTTTCGGAGCCGCGCTCGGGCTTCAGGTCTTCCTGTTCGCTCGCGAGGAGTGGAAGAACGAGCGGTTGGCCTTCATTCTCTGGACGCTCACGAGCTTCACGACGCCGGTTTATTTTTATTCCGTGCATGTCTACCCCGAGCTCGTGATTGCCCTTTTCGCCTTCACGGTCTTCCGCTTCTTCAGATTTCCCCAATTGCTCACCGCCAAGAAGCTGCTTTGGGCCGGACTTCTGCTCTCGCTATTTATCTGGTTCCATGCCCTGAAGTATATCTTCCTCCTGGCCCCCCTCTTCCTCTATTGCCTTTGGGTCCTGGCGAAAAGCCGCCGGCCGTTGAGGGATTATGCCTCCTTTTTTCTTTTCCCGGTTGTCTTCACGGGCCTTTACTTTTTCTTCCAGAAGTCGCTTTACGGCTCCTACTCGCTTTCCTCGATTTCCTGGCGCGGCCGCCTGGGGGCCAAGGAATCGATTTCCTACCTGAAATGGCTGGTGACAGGCATTCCCTTTCGGTATCGCTGGGAGAGCCTGGCCGGCTATTTTCTGGACCAGAAAGACGGCCTCCTCCTTTACGCTCCGATTTATTTCTTTTCACTCTTGGGAATCGTCGAAATGCTGAAGAGAAGGCGGCGGGACCTTTTTCTCCTCATTTTTATCACCGCGCCGTACGTCCTTGTTTCGGCTTTTCTAACGCAACGGGCGGGATATTCACCCCAGGCGCGGCCGATTGTCTCGGTCATCTGGGCGGCTGTGATTTTCCTCGGCTATTATCTTGTCAATAACCGCAAGAGAATATTCTCGCGCCTTTTTTCCGGAGCCGTCTTTGTGAGCCTCCTCTTTGTCTGGCTGCTGCTTCAAAACCCGCTGAATCTCTACCAGGAAACAACCCAGGGCGCGACCGAGAGGGGCGGGGGTCTCTTTTACCTCTTGAGCAACCTGAATTTCCAGCTTCCCCGCTATCTTCCCTCGTTTCTTAAGCTGGAAGACGGCCGGTGGCCTCCCAACGGCATCTGGCTGGGGCTAGTCGCCATCTTCATCCTCCTTTATCTCGTTCTCAAAGACCCCCGCTGGAAATTCAAATTTTCCTTGGCGCCTCTTTTTGCCTTGGCGGGGTTGCTGATTTTCTTCGTCTGGTTTGTCCTCTATCCCCGGCTCATCCTCATCAACTCTGTCCCGGCCGCATTTCAGGGCGGCGAAAGAATCATCTTCTACCAGCCGTCTCGGGTGGCCAGGATGGTCCAGCCGGGAAAGTTCCTGTTGCCTGAAGATAACCGGGCTTATCTTTTCACGTTTGTCTCGCGAACGAAGTTCAGGTCCATCGAGTTCGAGACGGGTTCGGACGAAGGCGATTATTCGTTCGACCTCGCCCTCTTCGACCAGAGTTTCGTCAAGGGGAAGACAGAGAAGGAGGTGAAAAAGATCATCCTTAACGATCCTCCCTCTTACCAGATGAAAAACCAGAGTTTATATTTGATCAGGCTCTGGCTCCGCCGGGCTTCCGTTGGCTCAGTGTCGGCCCACCCTTTCCTCTTCTCCCTTCGGCCGGTCAACTGAACATCCTGAATTTCACGATCCTCTTTTTGTGAAGCTTGAATTTCAGGAGTGTTTTGAGGATGGAGAGCCCGTAGACAACGCTCCGCCCGAAGCCGATCTGCGATGCCTCCGTGAAGTAGCGCGTCTCGATCGGGATCTCGCGAATCCGGAAGTTGTGGGTGACACCCTGGGCGATGATCTCGGAATCAAAGACGAAATCATCGGAATTCTCCCTGAAATTCACCGTCTCCAGGTATTTGCGGGAATAGGCCCTCAGCCCGGAGTGATATTCGGTGAGGTACATGTAGAAAGTGGCGTTTTCGAGGGCCGTCAAAAAGATGTTCGCCAGGTATTTCCACTTCGGCATCCCGCCCTCGAGTGGTTTTCCGCCGAGCATCCGGGAGCCGAAGACGGCGTCACATTCCCCTCTTTCGAGAGGAAGGATCAATTGAGGGACGACGGTCGGGTCATACTGATGATCGGGGTGGACCATGACCATAATCTCTCCCCCGAGCTTCAGGGCCTCGGCATAGCAAGTCTTCTGGTTGGCACCGTATCCTTTGTTTTTATCGTGGACAAAAACCCGAAGTCCAAGCCGCCGGGCCAGTTCCACGGTTCCGTCGCTGCTGTGGTCGTCGACGAGCAGGATCTCGTCCACCCATTCCTTGGGGATATCTTTGAGGGTTTTCTCCAGGGTCTTCTCGGCCTTGTAGGCGGGCATGACCACGATGACTTTCTTTGTTCTCTGAATCATCTCTTAGTTTCCGCGGCTTCCATCTTATATCCATATTCAATTTACTCGGTCCACTTCGTCCCACGTCCCCGAATCCGAAACTGGGGGACGTTCCCCAAGGGGACACTCTTTAGATCCCAAAGTTACAAATCAACGACAGCCATGCTGCATACTCTTGGTTTGAGAATAAAGGGTGTCCCCCTGGGGAACGTCCCCTAATTACCATCTTTTTATCTTGACATTGGCCCCAGCGTTTTTCATACTCGAGGCGATGAAAAGAAAAAAAGGTTCCGCCAGGAGTCTTTCATGAGGACGCAATGGCTCGTGCTCGGCATTATAGTTTGGTGTGCCGTCTTTCCCGTCAGCTGCGCGCCGATGAAATACCCCGACGGCCTTTACGCCGAGGTTGAGACAAACAGAGGCCTGATCGTCCTTCGCCTCGAGTTCGAAAAAACGCCCATGACCGCGGCCAATTTCGTCGGGCTGGCCGAGGGGACGATCGAAAATGCGGCCTTCCCGCCCGGCGCGCCCTATTTCGACGGCACGGCCTGGCATCGCGTCGTTCCGGGCCACGTCATCCAATGCGGCATCCCCAAGAGCCAAAAGGCTAAGGACCCCGGATACCAGTTTCCCAACGAGATTGTCCTTCCCGATCTCAACCACGGCCGGGCGGGGATGGTCAACATGGCGAACAGCGGCCCGCACACGAACGGCAGCCAATGGTGCATCACGCTGGGCGACAGGTCCTACCTCGACGGGGATTACACCGTGTTCGGCGAAGTCGCCCAGGGCATGGATGTCGTGAAATCGATCGTCCCGGGCGACGAGGTCAGAACCGTCAAGATCATTCGAATCGGAAAGATGGCCAGGAATTTTAGGCCGACGACCGAATCGTTCCGGAAGATGGTGGAACAGGCCAGGGAGCGCGTTAAGAAAGCCGATGCCCGAGAAGAAAGCCGAAGAGGACGACCTCGTTCAAAAGAATTGGCCAAACGCGATCGAGGACGAACTCGGGCTCAAGTATGTCATTTTGCGTGAAGGGAAGGGCAAGCCGCCGGCGGAAGGCCAAAGGATCAGGGTCGCCTATTCGGGACGGTGCCTCTTGAACGGAAAGACGTTCGTCAGCACGGCTGAAAACGGCAAGCCTTACTGGGGCGAGACGCCCGAGCCCTTCGAATTTGAGATCGGGAAAACAAAGATCAATCCCGGTTTGGAGGCGACGATCTCACGGATGAAACCCGGAGAGAAACGGCTGGTCATCATTCCAGCTTTAATGGGTTACAAAACGAGCGGGTTTTATGCCCGCCAGAGACCGAACGAGAAACGATTCGTCATATCTCCAAACACGCTTCTTGTGTATGAGGTGGAAATCAAGATCTAGCTTGCCTTCGCCCGGCTCGGGATGGAAGCCCCACCCTGCGCATAAATCTCCCCGCAATCTAGTTCGGTCAGGCCCGCGTATCCGAAGAATCTTAGTTCAGATCCGTTCCAGCGACCTCACCGTGCGCTCGTTCTCAATGTTCCCGGTATTCAGAGTGGCGGCAGGCTCGAAGAGCATGACCCAAGCCTCCTCCTCGGCCACCGGACGGTGCTCGACGCCCCGCGGGATGACGATGAGCTCTCCTTCCTCAAGCCAGACATTCCCGTCCCTGAGCTCCATGCGGAACCGCCCCTTGACAACCAGGAAAAGTTCATCCTCTCCGGCGTGCTGATGCCAGACGAACTCGCCCTTCAGTTTGTCGAGCTTCACCTGCTGCCCGTTGAGCTCGGCGACAATGTAAGGCTTCCAGTATTCGTGGATCAGCCCAAACTTCTTTTTCAAATTGACTTTTTCCATTGCTCCCCTCGGCATCCGATGCACTCTCTCAAGCGAATCAAGGCCTCTTCCCTGTGCATCACGACTGACTATATCTTCCGAGGATGATCGATGTCAACCCTGCGGAAATTCAGGCCTGTTTCCGAGTCAAGCCATCAACAAATATTCTCTTTGCTGGTTCTTTTGCTCCTTACTCCTCACCCCTCACCCCTTACTGGTCTTCTTGACAAGAAGGACGAGATGACGAAAAAGACGAGAGAGACGTCTTTTGTCTTGACATTGTCCTCTGAGTTTTTTAATACTCAAGGCGATGAAACAGAAGGAGGTCCTTCCCTCGCTCGTCTTTTTTCTTCCGTTGGCTGCGGGCTTGGCCTTGTTCCTCAACCTCTCTTCTCAGGTGGGCTCTTTTTCAATCTTGAGCCATGGCTTTCGATTCGCGCTGGCCCCTTTTTTACTCGCCCTCATAGGCTGCTTTCTGTTCCTTGTCGTGATCTGGATCTCTTTCGGAAGGGCCGAAACGAAAGTTTGTCAGCAGCCGCTCGATTCCAGGCTTCGCTCCGGTGCCACAATCTTCTGGCCCCTGCTTTTTTTCTTGCTCACGCCGCTTCTTCTCAGCTTTTATTTGACCCATGAAGATCTGGCCGTTCGGCTCAGGCTGTTGGCGATTTTCGTGGCCGTCGCTGTCGTCTATCTCAAATTCGCGGACCTCGGTCGTTTTCTCCAAAGGACTCCCTCGCTGGTCCAGAAAATCGAGAAGCGCTGGATCGGTTTCTCCGGCAAGAAGAAGCTCCTCGTCCTCTTTCTCATCGCCTTTTTCATCTATAATCTTTGCGCCTTCCTTCTCGTTTCCGAGGGAACCACTTTTTCGGGAGACGAGCCTAACTATCTTTTGACTTCCGACAGCCTCCTCTATGATCGTGACATCAACCTGGCCAATAACTACGCCCACGAGGACTACTTTCACTTCTATTCCAGGAAAGACAACCCCCTGCTCAAGCTGGGAATTTACGGCCGCTACGGGCGGAAAGGGCATGATTACATTTTCCCGATCAACCTGCCGGGACTCTCCGCGCTGATGCTCCCTTGGTATTGGCTGAGCCAACACTTCGATGGAAAGACGCTGACCTTCATCCTCAAGGAGAGTCTCACCCTATGGGCGGTCCTTCTTGGGCTGCAGCTTTATCTACTGGCCGGCCAGCTCTGGAAAAAAGAGCGCGTCTCCCTCAGTCTGTGGTTTCTATATTCTTTTACCGCGCCAATCCTCTTCTATGCGACTCACCTTTATCCGGAAATTCCGATCGCTCTCTTTTCCATCTATGTTTACCGGAGAGTCACTTCACCCAAACGGATGTCCCTGCTTGAATGTTTCTTTTGCGGTTTCCTTCTGGCCCTGTTCTCGTGGTTCGGAGTTAAATACAATTTCCTTTTCTGGCCGCTCCTCCTGATCACGGTCTATTATCTCTACAAGCAGCACCGGGCCCGCTGGCGAATCGCGGGCTTCCTGGTTTTTCCCGTTCTTTCGTTGATTTTGTTCTACTATTTTACCTACAGCCTCTACGGCACCTTCTCCCCATTCTCAATCTACGAGGGGGTCATGACCCCGGAGCGCCTGCAGGCGTTTAAGCAGGCCGTCCTCAGTCTGCCTTTCCTGCAGCGGATCGATTCCTTTTTCGGCTATTTTCTCGACCAGCGGGACGGGCTGCTTCTCTATTCGCCGCTTTATTTTTTTGTCTTCTTCGGGTTCGTCGAGATTTACCGCCGCTCCAGGCGGGATTTTCTTTTCCTGCTCCTTCTTGCCCTGCCTTTTCTGCTGAATTATGCGTTCTTCACTCACCGGCAGGGATATTGTCCCCAGGGAAGGGTTTTGGCGCCCATCTCCTGGATCGGGGCCATCGCCATCGGCTATTTTCTGGTCGAAAAAAGGAGCCGGATCTTTTCCTTCTTCTTCAAGTTTCTAAGCCTGGGAAGTTTCGTCCTGGCCGGCCTGCTTCTCTTCAACCCTTCTTTTCTTTATCAGCCGACGACGCACGAGTTCACCTCCCGGCCGGGAGCCCTTTTCGTCTACCTCAGCAATCTCCACTTCTTCTTGCCGCCCTACCTCCCCTCCTTCATCAAAGTGAACAATGTTGGCTACTGGCCAAATTACTTTTGGATCGCCGCGACAGTGGTCATGGTCTTGCTCTATATTTTCGTCAAACGCGGAGGCCAAACCCACCTCAGGCCCGTTTTCCACCACGCTTTTGCCCTGGTCGCTCTCTGCTGCGCCTTCCTGCTCTGGATACTCTACCCGCGGAGCGTGCTCTACGAGAATCGCACAGTGGCCTATTCGCCCCAGAAGAGTCTGGGCTTCTATCTCTTCCCGATGGGTTCTGGAGTTGTGGCCAAGAAGACGGGCGAGCTTTACCTTCACCAGGAAAAGTCCTACAAGGTGTTTTTCAGCGCCCGGAGGAGGCTCGAGCAAGTGACGATCGTTTTCGGCTCGGAGAAAGGAGAGTACGAAGCCCGTCTTCGCTTTTTCGACCTCCCGCTTTTTGAAGGACGGACGAGCTTTGAAAAAAAGGAACTGAGGCTTTCCCCGCGGGCCTATTACAGCTTTAAGAACCTCTTTCTTTACGAGCTTGATTTGACCCTGGGAAAGCGCTCTTCCGAGTCGATGCTCGTCGACCCGTACCTATTATCGATCGTTCCCGTAAAATAAACCGGTGGCTTGAACCCGACCGTTCGCCCCCCTTGGTGCGAGGCCGGATGGCTCAGCGCCAATCGGCAAATCAGAGTGAGATATAAGCATTGACGAACTTGCCCGCTTGTGTATATCTTTCCCTGCAAGGAGTGCAAGTATGAGTCAGAGTGAAAAGGGGACATCGTGGGTCGAGGGACTGATCTATGCGTCCTCCGGGTTGTTCATTCTCGTGCTCCTGCTCTCGGCGATCTACGATCCATCCATCAGAATTCTGCACGGATTTCAGGCTCTCATTTATGTTGCGGTTATGATCCTGGCCCGGAGAAAAAGTGCTTACGGCTACGGGGCGGGCTGCATCACGGCCGCATTCTGGAACTGGGTAAACCTCGTCCATACGACGTTCATTCGAGCCGGGCTGGACCAGCTATCGAACCTGCTCAAGACCGGTCACATCGCCAGGCCCGACCTGTTTATCGCGGTTATTGCGGCCACAGCGCACTTTGTTTTGATCGTAGCCTGCCTGGTGGGCTTTGTCCGGGTTTGGTCCAAAGGACCGCTCCAAATTGTCAGATTCCTCGCCGGCGGCCTCGCCGCCCTCGCTTATTTTGTCGTCATCGTTGTGGCGTTTGGCCCGCAGTTTGTGCCGCTGCTGAAGAGAGTCTTCGGCATCTGAGAAGTTTCGAGCCCCTCTTCCTTATCTGCCCGGTCGGGCGATCGAATTTGGCGGGCGCGGGCGGACTAGTCTCTCTGCTTTTCGCCCTTGCGTTTGAAAACGATCTCCTTCACCGTGTTCTCAAGCGGGAGGGAGAGGCTGTCGATGTTGCCCTTGGTGTCGGTATGAAACGTGCCAAGGAATGAGAAGCCATAGATCCAAAACTCGAACGAGAAGATATCATAGTGGTGGTGTTTGATAGGCCAATCGTGTCCGTTGTAGAAACCTTTGAGCTTGTCCGCTTCCAGCTTGACGATAAAAGTCCCGTACCCGGGATGTTCATATTCGCCCGCATAATCCGCCAGTGGGTGCGACGGCGTGGTGCCGGCTTTGCGTTCGGCCGTGGCTTGCTGCTTAGCTTGGGAAATCATGTCCAGCATTTTTTGCCACAGTTTGCGCATCCGACTACTCCAATCGATCCGGTCCAAGCCAAGCAGCCGGTCAAAGACTTGGTAGCAGATCACATCACTAAGATCGGTATGATCCGCATTGGTGAGGACGACAACCCCTATGCCGTCGTCGGGCAACATCTGGACCGAGGCTGTAAAGCCGACTGCGTTGCCCCCGTGTTCGACCAGACGATGGCCGCGATAAGTCCCCGTCGTCCAGCCAAAAGCGTAACACTTATCTCCCAGCTCGCGGTATTGTCGCATCTCGTCAGAGATCGGATCGTCCTCCTCGATCGGCATCTGGGCGGTGTGAAGCAGTTTGAGCGTCGACTCCGAGACGATTCGCTTTCCTTCAAACTCGCCGTTGCCTAGGTGGAGTTCGACCCACTTGGCCATGTCGAGGACATGGGCGCAGATAGACCCTGCCGGACCGATCGCATCTTCATCGGCCAGCGGTTGTTCCTCGAGGACCCCATCTTTCTCAAGATAAGGCTTGGCCGCGTCACCGGTTTTCTGGCTCTCGAGAGGCGGAGAAATTCGCGCTCGTCATTCCCAGGGGCTGGAAGATACGTTCTTTCACGAGTTGCTCCCAGTTCGTCCCGGCGATTTTGCCCGCGATGTACCCCGCAGCCATATAGACGAGGTTTTGGTACTGATAGCAGGAGCGAAAATCTTTGTTGGGCTCGAGGTACTGCAGCCGATCGAAGAGCTGCTCGCGGTTGAATGGGCTGCCCAACCACATCAGCTCATGGCGGGGAAGCCCGGAGCGGTGGCAGGCCATGTCCCGCAGAGTCATACGTTCGGTGGCAAACGAGTCGTACATCTTGAAAGTCGGGACATAGTTGCGAATCGGAGTATCCCAATCGAGCTTTCCCTCGTCGACCAGAGTTCCGATGGCCAGCGTCGTAAAGGCCTTCGTCGATGAGCCAATGGGCATGATCGTATGGGGTGTGACCGGCAGCTTGCGGGCGATGTCCCTGAGGCCAAAACCCTCGGCGAAGATGACCCGGCCCCCCTTGACGATGGCGATGGCGGCGCCGGGCACGATCCACTCTTTCAGTCGGGCGTTGACATACTCGGGGAACCCGCGGAGCGCAGAAACAACTGCAGGGGCTGGCCCGATGACGGCCCGAGAATCCTTTTCTTGAGAATTAAGAACATCTGTGAAAATCCAGACTGCCGCGAGAATCGCGATAAGACAAGAGAGAGACCTTTTCATTCTTTCTCCTTTCTTCGAAGATTATCCTGCAGGTGGACTTCCGAAGAAAAAAATAGACTCCTTCTTAGGATACGGTTGGACTCTCGAAAAGTTCCCGCCCGACGGCCTCCGGACAACAGAGTGGGGTCATCAGCTGCTCACGGCTCACGGCTCACTTATTTTCTGGGATAGGCATCGAGGTCGAGGCCCGAGAGGACAAGCTCGCTGACTTTGCGGGGGTTGCGGTCTTCGCCGGACTCGCCGAGTTTTTCAAAGGCCAGCGCGCCGACCATGGCCGCGTTATCGGAGCAAAGCCTGGCCGACGGAATGAAGGATTTCAAAGCCTGGGCGCGCGCGAAATCCTCAAAGCTGAGCCTCAGCCTTTTATTTCTGGCCACCCCGCCGCAGAGGATGAGCGACTCGGCCCTGTGCACCTGGAGGGCCCTGGCCAGGTTATCCAGCAGATATCTGGCCACGGCCTCCTCAAAACTGGCAAGAAAATCGGCCAGCGCCGGATGAGAGGCGGAAATCCTGTGCTCTTTGATCTGCTTCAAGGCCGCCGTCTTGAGACCGCTGAAGCTGAAGTCGAGGCTCCGGTCGGTCATTCTCGGCAGAGCAAAAGGGAACCTCTTCGGGTCGCCCTCTTCAGCCAGCTTTTCAATGACCGGCCCGCCCGGATAGCCGAGGTTCAGGAATTTGGCGATCTTGTCGAGGGCTTCACCGGCTGCGTCATCCCTCGTCTTGCCGATCAGAGAGAGGCTGAGCTTCTTGGCAAGAGAAAAGAGTGAGGTGTGCCCCCCCGAAACAAGCAGGGCCAGCGCCGGGAACGGAATATCTTTGTGCTCCATAAAGGCCGCCTCGATGTGGGCCTCGACATGGTCTATTCCGAAGAGCGGCTTTTGAAAATAGTAAGCCAAACCTTTAGCAAAGGACAGGCCGACGAGGAGAGAGCCGATGAGACCCGGTCCCTGAGTGGCGGCGAAAGCGTCGATGTCCCGGAGCTTGACTCGGGCTCGGCCGAGGCTCTCCTCGACGACATAGCCGATCGACTTGAGATGCTGGCGCGAGGCCAGCTCCGGCACGACGCCCCCGTAGGGCGCATGGATCTCGTCCTGGGAAAGGACGATGTTGCTCAGGGGGGACTGGACGCCTTCCATGACGGCCGCCGACGTCTCATCGCAAGACGTTTCTATTGCTAAAATAAGCATGTCATTAGTCACTGGTCACTCGTAACTGGCAACTGGTCACTAATGCAAACGTGATAAGCAACTTGACATGGTCAGTCGGTACAAATGCCTGTTGGCCAGTTCCTTGAGGCTCCTCAGGTATGGAGACCGGGCAATCCCCTTTTCGGTGATGATGCCCGTAACAAGTCTGGCCGGGGTGACGTCAAAGGCCGGATTGCGGACTTTGACTCCTGGAACCGTCACACAACGGCCTCGTATATTTCTCACCTCGTCGGCGTCCCTTTCCTCGATCGGGATTTGGCGGCCGTCCTTGATCCCGAAGTCGACCGTGTTGAGCGGCGCGGCCACATAGAATGGGATTCTGTGCTCCCGGGCCAGGACCGCGACCGAATAAGTCCCGATCTTGTTGGCCGTATCGCCGTTCCGGGCGATCCGGTCGGCGCCGGTGATGACGAGCGAGATCTCGCCTTGGGCCATCAGCCAGCCGGCCATGTTGTCGGTGATGAGGACGACCGGTATCTTGTCTTTGGCCAGCTCCCAACAGGTCAGCCTCGCGCCCTGGAGGAACGGCCGTGTCTCGTCGGCATAGACGACAAGCTTCTTTCCCTGAGCGGCGGCCGCCCGCACGACGCCCAGGGCCGTGCCATAGCCGGCCGTCGCCAGTTCACCGGCGTTGCAGTGGGTCAGCACCCTGTCGCCATTTTTGATGAACCTGCTTCCCCACCTCCCGATCTTTAGGTTGGTTTCGAGGTCTTCTCTCTCTATGGACAGGGCTTCTTCGACAAGGCGCTTCTGAAGTTCCGCAAGGCCTTTTTTCTTAGCGCCTTCGAACGTTGCTCTCATCCTCTCCAGGGCCCAGAACAGGTTTCGGGCCGTCGGCCTGGTCATCTCAAGGCGATGGCAGACCATCTCGAAAGACTTCTCCAGATTTCCCGGATGTCTGAACTTTGAAACGCCCAAGGCGACTCCAAAGGCGGCGGCGATACCGATGGCCGGCGCTCCCCGGATGACCATCTTCTCAATCGCTTCCGCAACCCCTCTATAATCCCCGTAGGTGCGGTAGACCTCCTCCCAGGGAAGCTTACGCTGGTCGATCATGATGACTTTGCCATTACTCCATTTAATCGTCGGAAGCATCTTACGTCCCCTTCTTCCAGGCAGGGGTTTCCGCGTCTTTCCAGCCCCACCTCTTGATCCACCTCTGATATCGGCTTTCGAATTCCTTCCAGGCCTCGGGTCCCATGACCTTCCGAAGCTCCCGGTAGCAGTAGATGATCTGAAGGTCGTTATCCCGGAGAATCTCCTCCGAGGGCAACCCGAGCTCCTTGGCCATGACCGCCTCCTCAAAACTCCGCCCGCAGTCGCCGAGGTGGCTCCTGAACTGCGATTGAAGATAGTGGTAATACCCGCAACTCCAATCCGACTCACTGAGTTTTTCGATCAACTTAAGAGACTCGGCCAGGATCTTGGCCTTTTCCTTTTCTCCCGCCCCGAGCGCTTGGGAGAGCCTCAGTTCGGAGTGCCGCTGTGCGGCGACCAGGAGGACCGGACGGAATTTGGATTTCGCAAGGAGGGATTGATAGCTCCGGGCCGCCTGATCACTGAGCCCCATCTCCTTAAAAGTCGCAGCCAACCCGAGAAGGGAAACCTCAGCCGCCCATTCTTCACCCTCGGCGAAACCGTAGGAAAATGCTTCAAGGAAGCTTGTTTCGGCCTCCTTCCACATGGAGAGTTTGAACTCGGCCATTCCCTTGACCATAAAAGCCTGAGCCGAGGGACGGTTCTTGGTTTCTTCGGAGGCTTCGAGCAGAGACCTCTTATAAAATGCCAGGGCGTCGGCCGTCTGGTAAAGCCGGGACAACGTCTGGCCCCGGGCATAGTCCAGCTTGGCTTGTTCGAGATGGGAAACGCAGGCGCTCGAAGAAAAGCAGGTCAGGATCGCAGCGATCCAGACCTGTACCCTCAGTCGGCCGCGGAGAGCTCTAACCATGGGCCTTCTCCGTCCTCTTCCGCAATTCGCGGAGGATCATCTTCTGGATCTCAGGTTCTGAGAGAAGGTGGAGGTCCAGAGACAAGATTTCCCCGGCCAGAGTTTTGAGCCCCTCCAGCAGCCGCGATTTCTCCGGCGCGGCATCGATCTCCGCCTTTGCCTTCTCGAGCCTTGGCTCGAATTCGCGGACGAGGGACCGGAAGTCCCTGCTAGCCAGCTCGGGCCTGAAGATAGCCTGAAGAAAAGGGTCTTCCAGCCCGAGGACCGGATAGAGCTTCTCGAAAGCGGATCTGAGAACTCCGATATCTCTGTCCCGGATTTCCCGATCATAAGCGTGTCGAAGCTCGGCCGAACCGTTGAAGAAATCCAGGACAAAGGCATCAGGCTTCGTCCCGAGGGCCGCGGGGTCGAGCCAGACCTGGAAAGAGAGAATCCGGTCTTTCCACTCTTCTGTGCGGCGGATAGCCCAGATGAGGGCCGAAGAAAGAAGCGGAAAATAGAGATAGGTCTTGAGGGGCAGGAGTTGACCCAAGAGATCGATTCCCTTGGCTATGATCTTTTCAACCTTTGTCGTGCTCATGATAACTTTACCCTTCTATTCAACTGATTCGAACAGAAATTCTAATGCTTAAATACCCCTTACCGCTTACCGTTCACTCCTTACTTTATTTTAAGAACGGCCAGAAACGCCTCCTGAGGGATATCCACCCGGCCGATCCGCTTCATCCTCTTTTTCCCCGCCCTCTGTTTTTCCAGGACCTTCATTTTGCGGGTGTAGTCTCCGCCGTAGAGCTTGGCCAGCACATCCTTGCGAAAGGGCTTGACCGTTTCCCGGGCGATGACCCTTTTTCCGACCGCAGCCTGGAGCGAAACCTCAAATTGCTGCCTGGGGATGGCCTTCCTCATCCGCTCCACCAGGGCCCTGCCCACCGGGTAGGCCTTGTCTTTGTGAACGATCAGGGAAAGGGCATCGACCTGCTCCCGGTTGATCAGAATATCCAATTTCACAAGGTCGGATTCTCTGTATCCTACGATTTCATAGTCCATCGAAGCATAGCCTTGGGAGACCGATTTCAACTGGTTGTAGAAGTCAAAAACGAGTTCATTGAGAGGCAGGAGGTAGCTCAGAACGACCCGCTGGGAGCTGATGTACTCCAGCTTTTTTTGTTCTCCACGCCGGCCCTCCAAGAGCTTCAGGATCGCGCCCAGGTATTGGTCAGGGGTGAGGATCAGGGCCTCGATGACCGGTTCCTCGATCTTTTTGATTTGGTGGGGTTCGGGAAGCTGGGAGGGATTATGGACCTCCCTTACTTCTCCCTCCACTGTCTCAACCCGGTAGGAAACATTGGGGGCCGTCGTGATCAGACTCAGGTTGAATTCCCGTTCCAGCCTCTCCTGGATGATCTCACGATGGAGCAGACCCAGAAAGCCGCAGCGGAAGCCAAGGCCCAGGGCGGGTGAATTCTCGGGCTCAAAATGGAAGGAAGCATCGTTGAGCTTCAATTTTTCCAGGGCCTCTCTCAGGTCCTCGACACTGCTCTCGCCGGCCGGGAACATCCCGCAAAAAACCATCGGCTTGGATTCCCTAAACCCGGGGAACGCTTGCGCCGCGGGCCGCTTCTTGTGGGTGATGGTCTCGCCGATCCGGGCGTGGCTCAGGTTTTTGATCCCGGCCATCAAGTAGCCGACGTCACCGGCCGACAGGGCATCGGCCTTAACCGGCTTGGGAGTCAAGTACCCGACCTCTTCAACCTCGTAGTCTGCTCCTGCCGCCATGAGCTTAACCAAGTCGCCGGTGCGCAACACACCATCAAAGACCCGCACCAGAACTACGACTCCCCGGTAGGAATCAAACCAGGAATCGAAGAGCAGCGCCTTGAGCGGCGCGTTGACGTCTCCCCGGGGAGGCGGGATGCGCTCGATAATCGCTTCCAGGACCTCCTCGATGCCGGTTCCTTTTTTGGCGCTGACGAGCAGGGCTTCTTCGGGGTCTAGACCGATGATATTCTCCATCTGCTCCAAGGTCTGGCCGGGACTTGCCTGGGGGAGGTCGATCTTGTTGATGACCGGGATCAGGATGAGGTCGTTTTGGAGGGCGAGGTAGGTGTTGGCCAGCGTTTGGGCCTCGACACCCTGGGAGGCGTCGATCACCAGGACGGCGCCCTCGCAGGCACTCAGGCTTCGAGAAACTTCGTACGAAAAATCAACGTGGCCTGGGGTATCGATGAGGTTTAAGACGTATTCCTGGCCGGACCGGCTGGGGTAGCGCAACCGGGCGGTCT